>CAXXSY010000001.1:0-19990 GCA_963665015.2 Cloacimonadales bacterium (SeqCode)
GACCATGAACGGCAAGGTGCGCCTCTGCCGCTTCATCGGCATGCTGAAGCTACAACAGTACGAAAAGCTGCTGCTGGAATTCGTGGAGGACGACGACTACAACATCGCCGTGAACGCCGCGATTGCACTGAAGAACTTGGAGAACGAGACCGTCGGCAAGCTGCTGCAAGACCTCGCACAGTCGTCGAACTACATGGTTCGAAAACAGATCGCCACCTCCCTCAAGATCATGTCCGAGAACGTCGATGAAGACCTGATCCTGAAGCTGGCGCAGGACGAGAACCTCGAGGTGTGCCAGGAAGCGATCAAGACGATAACACTGCTGCCGCTGGATACCGCGGTGGAATACCTCGCGCGGCTGATCCCCGCGGCGTATTACAAGAACAGACCCTACATCGCGCAAGCGCTGAGCCAACTGCATACGGTCAAGGTTCTGCCGCTATTGGCGGAACTGCTTCGCGACGGCGGCTCCGAGGAATATTTCGCCGTGATCCGGGCGCTTCCCAGTATCAACAACCCGCTTTGCATCACGTTTCTGAAGAGCCTCAACACCCAACGACGACCGATCCTCGAGGTCGAAGCGGCCAAATCGCTGATCCTCATGGGTGACCCCTCCGGCTGGCAGACGCTTGAATTCTATGCCGACTTCAGCCAGAACAACGTTCGCGACTACGCCCGTCTCAGTTTCCTGCAGCTCAGCACGGGCGAGAACCTCTCCATGCTTCGAGAATTCAGCTTCGATTCGTCTCCGCTGATCGCTTCGCTGGCGACAGGCAAACTGCTTCAATACAGCGAGGACGAAGGCTGGGAGACGGTGGAACGACTCCTGAAAACGGGCAGCACGGACATGAAATTCATGATTGCCCAGCTATTGGCGCATATCCCGTCCGGCAATGTCATGAAGTATCTCAATGACCTCTACAAGAGCGACGATTATGCCTGTAAGATGGTGGCAGCGCTCGTCTTTGCCCAGAACGGAAGAGTGAATTTCCTGCAGAAGATCGAAAGCGAAATCCTCAATCTCGAGCAGTACGCGCACCGCCGCATCATCGACGCACTAAAAGTGTATCCCAGCGAACTAGGTCTCGCGATCGTACGGAAGATCGCGCTGCTGCAAGACCTGGATATCCTGGACGACCTGCTGGGGCTGCTCTCGGACTACAGCATCGAACGCGCGCTGCAACTGATCAACATGCTCTGGCGCAAGGCGGACTGGGAATCGAAAGTTCCCATCTCCCGCGTGTTGGGTAAACTGCGCCACGCCCGGATCATCGAATTCATACGGCAAAACGGAAACAAGCTGACGCCGGAGGTGAAGTCCGAATTCGCCTATGCCCTGATCATGCAGGGAGATGAAACGGGCTGGGATATGTTCAACGAACTGCTGGAGGACACCAAGGTTCGTAACATTAAATCGCCCATCCTGGCAATCGCGCGGGTGAAAAGCACCAAGGCTTTGAAGATGCTGGAGAGACAGCTCGCCAATCCAAATGAGGCAATCCAATCGGAGGTGATCAAGGCGATTGGAGCTATGCAGCTCCGAGAGAGCGTACCCATTCTCCAGAAATACGTGATGAGCACCTCTACCAAAACGAAAATCGCGCTGGCAAAGGCACTGGGAGACATCTACGGCGACGAATCGCTGAAGATGCTCGAAGTGCTGTCCAAGGACGGCGACGAGTACGTTCGTGTGGCGGCAGATATCGCGCTGCAAAAGGTAAACAAAGGAATCGAGCTCGATCCGGTCGATTCGTATGAGCTGTTCCGCTCGCTGTTCGAGACCACCGACTGGCGGCTCTCGGACAACTGGTTCGAAAAGACGCTGCACCACTTCGCCGACTCCTACGAACGATTCGACGCCATTCCGCTCCGCGATTTCGCGGAAAAGATTATCATGAACGAAGACGATCTGGAGAGCAAACGAAACGAACTCGACATGCATCTGTCCGAAAAGCTGATCGGCAGCACCGATGTGGAACAGATCATGGACGCGAAACGAGAGACACAGTCGAAGAAAGACCGGCTGGTCTCACGCGAGCAACTGATCCATTCCATCCTCAAGTGCCATGACGCGGATATGAACCGGAAGGATTGGGACATCCTCGATCAGGCTTTGCAATCGAACGACGAGGAAATTATTCGGGCGATCGTTTTCGCGTCCGCAAAGTCCACCAATCCCGCCTGGCTGGATATCTTCGAGCGTATTCTGGATACGGCGGATTACCGAAGCCATGTCGATCTGATGATCTATTCGATGTTCCACAAGCGATGCCCGAAATGCCTATCGATCCTGATTCGCATCCTCGACTTCGAACGCGCACGCTACTATATCCTGTTCTTCATTAACCGTTTTTCGCTGGATACCGGGGACTACAGCATGGAAGACATCAAACAATGCAAAGCGGTGCTGAAAAATGCCGGAAACCTGACCTCCGACATGGTAAAGGCGATGAAAGCGGTACTCAACTACATGATCGAGAAGATGCTCTGATCGACAACACACAAAACAATTTTGTAGGAGAATATTGTCATGGTACGATTTCGCTCATTTTTCATGGTCTTCATGCTGATGATGGCTTCTGTCATTGGCTGTATGGAACTTGTAGTCTCCGAGACGGGGCAGGGAAACTGGGTCAACGGCACCGTTGGAGAAATGTGGCTTGTCGTTTGGAATGGAAACCAGGGCACGATCTACGGTAACGATTTCGAGGAGATCGAGTCGTTCAACACCGGTTCGGTCGAGCCGTATTATATCTATGCCGCGGGTCGCGATTTCGACGATGATGACAACATCGAGATTCTCTATACGCAGTACAGCCAGACAAACTACACGATGTCCGTCTATCTGCGCGATATCGAGACGGGGGAGACCCAGCTCAGCCATGTGGGCAATTCGAACACGAACTACTACGGCTATTCCTACTATACCGGAAACGAGCGTTTCCTGATGGTGAACCGGATGACCGACAGCGAGTACGACCACTGCTATATCTACCGATCCGGGGTGCAGGTCTCGCTGGACGAGGGTACGGTTCCCCTGCCCCCCGCGTTCGGGCTCTATCCCAATCCGTATTACCCCACCGCGGGACGAGGCGATCTATCTCTGTCGTTTTCGCTCCCCGAGCCGCGCTCGGTCGATGTCGATGTATATAACATCCGCGGCCAGAAGGTGCGCACCGTCGCCTCCGGACTGCACCTGCAAAAGGGCGAGCACCGATTGAATTGGGACGGTCGCGACGAATATGGTAAACCGGTCGCATCCGGCGCGTATATCTTCAGCATCCGGCACGGCGATAACGTTCTGGTGAAAAGGAATATGCTGGTTCGGTGATTCTCAATCGATCGGTGGCTTGATTACAAGCGGCACGCCAAAATCCATGCCAGCAACCTTGAAAGCGCTTTCAAGGTTCTTGATATCGGGCATTTCGGCTATATTTTCCTTGGATATCGCAGCGGAAAGACGTTCAACATCTTCAATGTGAGAACTCTTGTCTCTACCTTTTTTGTTCGAGATGAATCCTTCGAAGAGCCGGATCACGCGTTTTGGATTCTTATCTCTGTCGTAGGGGCAGGTCCCCGTGCCTGCCCTCTCAATTCTTTGCCTGACAATGCAAACGCTTGATACGCATATGATTATCAGGTATATAAGGGCAGGCACGGGGACCTGCCCCTACAGCAGAAAACATCTGGCATCGAACGAAGCTACCGTGTTGATTATATTTTCACACAGTCTGGGACATCGGCGCCAGCAGCGGGGAGAATATTCGCATGACCTCCGGGCGCAAAAGGATTGCTTCTACCAGAAACCACCCAGCGATGAATCTATTGGTGACGGGGTACTAAGAATGAAAAAAACAATGCGGATATGAATAGCTGAGGATTTTCCCAGAAAGAAGAGCACATCGACAGGCAGGATATCGTGAAGGTTACAAGGCGGCTTACGTGCTCGAATCCAGGCGACCTTAGTCTGCTTTGCCGGGGATTTGATTTCGGAAATGTGGAGCAGGAATTGTTATTCGATTGCATGATACAGGAGTTTTGTTTTAAAAAACAGAAATGCCCCCAAAATGATCCATCAATTGGCTCGTATATCAATACATTGCTATGTATTGCTTGTTTTCAACCGTTGAAAATTCCAATGACAATAGCTGTTCCATTTTTTTGAATTTGGTGGGTGAAATGGTTTTCGCCATAATAATCCCGTAGGGATGACAGATGTTAGGCCATGGGGGGATTCGATTTTGCAAGCAAAATCACAGGCGTAAGCCCCAGTTATATCAGCCAATACACATAAAAGCACCGGAGGTGCGACAGATACATGATCCAGCATGCTATCTGTCGTCCCTACGGGACTTTACTCCTCATCCGAATTCTGTACCCGGCACTTACGTGTCGCGCTAACATCTTTCGTCCCTCCAGGACTTCAGGATCATCATTACAGCATTCACCCACTCGATTTGCAACAGAATCTACAATAATCGTCTCATACTGACAGAAAACCAAGACCATATGAAAAAATGGGGGTATTCCTGTTTTGTTTTAAAAAAAAATTGACATGAATAATTTTCTTTATCAATATCGAATCACAATCGATTAGGAGACGGAATATGAGAAGGGCATTGTTTCTTGCGTTGGTTTGGTTCGCGTTTATCGGACTGTTCGGGGCGATTCATGTGTCGAATAGCGTCCCGTCGGATATCGGCGAGATTCTGTTGCATGAGGGTGATCTGCTGATCGCAAGCGCACAAAACGGGACCTTGGCGCTGTATGATGTTTCCGATCTCATGAACCCGGTGCAGATATCATCCATCCCTGCGATCGCAGAATATCATCGTGTGGCGCTGGAGGGTGATTTGCTTTATGTGCTGGATTGTCCGGAGCAGATTTTTGTGGTGGATATCGGATATCCCTCGGCACCTGAAATCGTGCAGACGATTGATATCGGCAGCCACTCCAGTGACGTGATTATCGAATTTTTCGGAGTTCTCAATTCACGACTGGCGTACATCTACCGAATTTATCAGGGCGATGAGTATCGTACCCGCTGGTTGTGCTGGGATTTGGCGGACATCGAACAACCTTCGTTGACAACCTTCTTCGAGACCACAAACGACGATCCGAGATCGATTCAGCTCTACAATGACAGGGCGTATGTCCTCTACAGCACCGTCATCACGGTTCAGGATATAACACAGCCTGATTGGGCGCTTGAAAGCACAATCACGCTGGGATACTCCACACTCGATATGTGCATTCGGGAAGAAATACTCTATACCGTTACCTCCGAAATGCTATCCACGTATCAACTTACATCGACCGGTTCCATTGCACTGCTTGACCAGATCGAGGTAACGGGTAGGACGATCCATTGGGAGGATAACAGCGTCCTGCTCCAGGGCCCTGCACATTATAACGATCCGTGCGACCTGATCGATGTCCGGGATCCCGCAGCACTCGAATTCGTCGGGCGTATTACGCTGCCTCGAAACCTGTGCGTCATTGACGGAGACTTTCTTTACATCGAGATCGACGGATACTGGGTACAATTCGATTTCTCCAGTCCGGAAAACATTGGTATAATCGGTGAGATAGAAGGATTGGCCCATGTATCAAACCATATCGCAAAATTCGATATCGTGGATCAATATCTGTTTTCTTTGGTTTATGGCTCATTAAACGTTCATGATATCTCCGATATTGGATCACACCATCTGATTGAATGTGTATCCCTTTATGGTGATACGCCTCAGTACGAAATCGATGGAAACTATCTGTTCATTTCGGATTGCTTGGATGGGGTAAATAGCCTGGCAATCCATGATATAAGCGATCTGTCCGATTTTCTGAGAATTGCGACTTACCATGCTGAAGTCTTCGATACTATTAAGGATATCGAAGTCCGTGGCGATTACGTCTATTACACCCACGACAACAACCTTAGCATCATTTTCATCAACACGATCGAAGATCCGCTTCTGCATACGGAGATGCCCATTGCCGGTCCCAACGACCATATGCGTATTGTTAACGATTTTTTGTATATGTGGGATGAGGACAACGGTCTGATCATCTACACGCTCGAAAATCTGGTCGTCCCGGAATTCATAACCTCCATCCAGCCGGGCACGATCCGCGATGTCGCGTTTTTCGAATCCGGTTTTGCGATCATCGGAGACACATGGGCACAGCTCTACGACAACTCCGATCCAGAAGCTCCGATCCTCATGAGTACCATAGAGCCGGTGGACGGGAGCTCGTTCGAGACGGGCTTGTTTGACGGAACCAGACTCTTGCTTGCGGACAACCGGTGTTATCGAATCTTCATCTACGATGTAACCAATCTGCAAAATCCCGAGCTGACACATACCTATGAATGGAATCGCCCCACAACGCAAATGCAGATTATCGACGACTGCCTGTATGCGACAAACGGTGATCCTTCTATAAGCATAATCGATTTGCAGATGATCGACAACGATCCGCAGGATGTACCGAAACCCGATTTCAACCTGACCAACTACCCGAACCCGTTCAATCCGACAACGACCATCCTGATGAACCTGCCAGAGGAAGGGCATGCCGGCTTGACGATCTACAACATCAAAGGGCAGAAAGTGAGAACGCTTCTCGACGACTGGGCGCAGGCGGGTGAGCGCCGGATTTCCTGGGACGGAAAGGATGACGACGGTGCGGCACAGCCATCCGGCGTGTATCTGTACAGGATGAGATGCAACGACGTCGATACCTGCCGGAAAATGATCCTTATTAAATAGTGTCATTTGGCATCGTATAGAGTTTGGTGTCAGATATTTGAGAAAGCCAAATGTCACAATGATAGTCTTTGTATAGGGGAGAACAATAATAGTGTCATTTGGCATCGTATAGAGTTCAGTGTCAGATGTTTGAGAAAGCCAAATGTCACAATGATAGTCTTTGCATAGGGGAGAACAATAATAGTGTCATTTGGCATCGTATAGAGTTCAGTGTCAGATGTTTGAGAAAGCCAAATGTCACAATGATAGTCTTTGTATAGGGGAGAACAATAATAGTGTCATTTGGCATCGTATAGAGTTCAGTGTCAGATGTTTGAGAAAGCCAAATGTCACAATGATAGTCTTTGCATAGGGGAGAACAATAATAGTGTCATTTGGCATCGTATAGAGTTCAGTGTCAGATGTTTGAGAAAGCCAAATGTCACAATGATAATCTGTGTATATGAGCTGAAAATATGTGAGGGAGGGAGTAATGAAAAGGGTAATGATCTTTGCTGTTCTATGCCTGCTATCGATGAGCCTCTCTGCGGTTTTTCGTCAGATCGGCTATCAGGAATCGGATTTTCACGAGATTGTCTATCGAGAGGGCGATCGGATGATTGCCACGATTGGATCGATTTATGACGTTTTCCTCTTCGATGTGTCCGATCCGTACAACATCCGGGAACTTTGCAGATTGCCGATCGACTGGGCCCGAATGAAATACTTCGAAGCCGTTATCAACGGAGATTACCTGGTCGCGGTTGAGAGGTTCTATCTCTTCGTGGTCGATATAAGCGATCTGGACAATCCGGTGCTGCTTATCGAAAGGACGTTGAACGGGAGCCTGGCTCCACAGATAAACGACGAGTTCAACGCGGTGGAAATGACCGATGAGTATGTGTTGTTCTACTGGGATTACTACGATGAATGGAGTTACGATGTAACCTACCGAAGCGAGCTTTGGGACATCAGCGATCCGACAGACCCGCAACACCTCCCGAATGGTATCTGTGCGGGTATTGACGATGTCGCGGTCAAAGACGATTATGCATTCATTGCAAGAAACGGCTTCGTGTATGTATTCGATATCAGCGATCCGAACGACGCCACCCTTGTTTCGGAGGTCGATGCCGATGGGTTTCTCGAGATACAGGGGGATTACCTTTTCGCTTCGAGCTGGGACGAACACAAACTGATATCGATCGATATCTCCGATCCGGAGAATCCGCAAAGGCTGGACGATATCTCTGTCGAAATTGGATATCTGGAATGCTTTGGCGATATTGCGATGCTCCGATATTACCATGGCAACAACAGCGATATCATCGACATATCCGATCCGAGCGACCTGAAGCTCATGGGCTATTTCGCATCCGATGTGTATGGTGTTATCGAGGTGGACGATCGGCAGATCATGATACTCGACGACGGTTTCTTGCGGTACGTCGATTTGTCCGATCCGTCGAATGACCGTCTTGTCGGCACGTTCATGGACTACGATGTCGTATCGGAGAACGTTCACGAGAATCGATGCGAGTTGATCGGTGACAAGATGTTCATCCTGCAAGAACGTGATTTCTGGATCGCCGAATTTTCCGATCTGACAGATACCGAGCTGCTGTGCGGTCTGACCTACAGGAGCTGGCCGAAGGATATTGAAGTCATCGACGACATCGCGTATCTGACAGAGTACGATTATGGGATCAGGCTTTACGATATCAGCGATCCCGAGCAACCTCGTATCGTCTTGAATAGTTTTTCGCCGTATGGGTACGACCATTTCTACGACATGGAACTCGTGGGCGAGACCATGTATGCAACCTCGGACTACTTCATTGTACGGCTCGATGTCTCCGAACCCGACGACCCGGATTTCCTTGGCTCGGTCGAGACGGCGGTTACGTTTGATCGAATCATGATCGCCAACCAGTTTCTCTATGCGTGGTCGATGGAAAATATCCTGCAAGTGTTCGACATCGGCGAATCCTCCGATCCGGAATGCCTTTGCACGATCCTTCCCGGAGTTGTCCACGATGTCGATGCCAATTTGAATTACCTGTATGTCACAACCCCGGCGGGGATCAAAATCTACGACCTGATCGAGCCCGAAACGCCGAATCCGGTGGGGACGATCACGGCGGACGGCGGGAACCGGTTTGCCGCTTCCAGCATTCTGGGGAATTCACTCATCGTCGCGGACAACCAGTGGAACCGCCTGCTGCTTTACGATATCGCGAGTCCGGAATCTCCTGAGCTGACAAGCGTCTTCTACTGGAATCAATCCACAAGCCAGATGTTCTTGCAGGACGATTATCTTATTCTGAACAACCTGCACGGCGGTATCAATGTTCTCCGGATCGAAGCGGTCGGAACGGACGAGAGTGAAACGGTTCCGAAGCCGGAAGCAACACTGACGAATTATCCGAACCCGTTCAATCCCGAGACGACGATATCGTACTCGGTCGGGGAATCCGGTCCCGTCAGGCTGCAAGTGTTCAACATCCGGGGACAACTGGTCAGGACGCTGATTGACGAACGGGTGGAGACGGGTGAACATCGCGTGCGGTGGCATGGAGACGATCAGGAAGGCAAGCCCGTTTCAAGCGGCGTGTATCTGTATCGGATACAGGCAGGAGATGTGATCACAACGAAGAAAATGCTCATGATGAAATAGAATGGGAGGGTGAGATGCGTATCGTGACTTTCATCGCCATGCTGGCACTGGCGTTGTGCCTGTTTTCGGATAACGAGATGGATATCGTATGGACGGTCGATGGCGAGCAATGGAACGCCCAGTTTGGGTACTATCTCGCGGCGCTGGACTTCAATGGAGACGGATACGACGATCTTGCCGTATCGGCGCCTTATTATCATGTGAATGAGGAGTATTCGAATTACAGGGGGAAGCTCTATCTCTATTGGGGAAGCGAGGACGGTCTTTCCGAGACCTGCGACTACACGATCACGACAGCGGTGGATACGACATTGCGCTTTTCCGATAACTGGCTCAATCTGAGAAACCTTGGCGATATGAACGGAGACGGATGTGAGGATCTGGGTTATCGATATGGTTACAGGATATCGGATCCATATCAAAGCTTCTCCTACATCGGGATTCTGTTTGGATCGGTCGTTTACGATACAATACCGGACTTCGCGTACAGGACGGCTCATTCTCTGCCCGACATGCAGCCCCTGGGCGATATCAACGGCGATGGCTGCACGGACGTCGGGATCATCGATTCCGGTTCCGATGAGGTGTCATACACAATCCTCTACGGCAATACTTTCGAAACATTTCCGCTGACCGTTGATCGTTACAATCGAGGTGGCAGCGACTTGCGCGGACTGGGAGACATCAACGGCGACGGATTTGACGATTTTTACTACCACTTTACGGGAGAAGGCATTCCCCAGCCGAACGGGGGATCAAAATATCCATACCATGACTATGTGTTTTATGGCGCGGCGGTACAGGATACGATACCGGACGTACATCTCACGGAGCTTCGGAGCAGCCGGTATGGGTACTTGTTATATGCCGCGGGTGATTTCAACGGTGACGGATTCGACGATTTCCATCGTACGACTGCCGACAATGTAGATGGCGATTACTCCGGCATTCCGCTCTGGCGCGGTGGAGAGGAAATTCACTGGGACTGGTATTCGTATCTGGAATACGAATGGTACGACTTCTACTCACTGCATGGCGATCTGAACGGCGACGGATTCTCGGACATCATCTATCGGTCTGGTGATAACATCAAGGGGTATCTGGGAGGACAGAATGGCACGGAGGACCTATACATACGCTATAACGAGGCCGAGGCCAACTTCCTTGTCCTGACCATCGGAGACTTCGACGGCGATGGCTGCGACGACATCGCGGCCGGTGATATCGGATACGATCCTTGCAGGGACGACCACATCGGCAGTGCGTTTGTCTTTGCGGGGAATACCGGTCTTGCGGAGCAGGACCCGGAAGCAGCGGAAGAACAAACCGTATCGCCGGTTTCGGTGGAGATGAACGCGTACCCGAATCCGTTCAACCCGGAGATATGTTTCGATATCAAGGCCCCCGAGTGCCGTTCTATGCATCTCGAATTCTTCAATATCAGAGGGCAGATGGTCGATTCGATCGAACTGAACCGGCATGCATCGTCGATAACATGGAAGCCGGAGAACCTCGCGTCCGGTGTCTATATGTGTCGCCTGAAAGCGGATGGCAGAGTTGTCGCCCGCAAGAAGATCACGTTGATGAAATAGCGACATTTGGCATCGTGAAGAGGTCAGTGCCAAATGTCATATTGATTATCTGTGCATAGGGGAGAACAATCAAATGAAAACTGAGGCAGCCATGAAACGCACGCTCTTATTTGTACTGATTACAGTATCTTACCTCACGTTATATTGCCAGAACGCGATACCTCCTTCCGCAGGCGATGGTTCAGTGGATGATCCGTTCCAAATCGAAACCATGGAGAACCTCTTCTGGGCCTATTGCTCGGAGGAGTACTGGGACAAGGCTTTCATTCAGACTGATGATATCGATGCCGCGGAGACATACGGCTGGTTTCAGGATACCGGTTGGTTGCCGATCGGTGTGTATGTCGGGATCGACGATCCGGGCAATATGCCGTTCACCGGAAGCTACGACGGACAGAACCACGCCATTTCGAACCTGTACATCAACCGCCCCCGTGAAAGCTATTCGGGTCTGTTCGGATATGTGACAGGCGCGGAGATTCGCAATGTCAATCTGATCTTTGCCTCCGTCACGGGTGACAGGTGTGTGGGCGGACTCGCCGGTGTATTGATGGATGAATCTACGCTGGAGAACTGCTGCATGACCGGGCAGGCGAGTGGAAGCAGTAATGTCGGTGGAATGATCGGATGGGCATCCTCGAGCGAAATAAGAGATTGCTCGGTGGAGAGTACGGTCGAAGGCGGTGCCGGCTCCGGTGGCTTGATCGGATTCTCCTGGGAACTAATAATCGAAGACTGTACCGCCATCAGCGAGCTTCGGAACTCGCACAGTCAGGGCGGCTTGATCGGGGAAGCGGAGCATAGCATCATCCGTTGTTGCAGCACAAGGGTTGAAATATTCAATGGTCAAGTGAGCGGTGGGCTGCTTGGACACGGTATGAGCTGCCTGCTGACGGATTGTACTTCAAATAGTACTTTACAGGGGAGCGACTATTCAGGTGGTTTCGTCGGCACCATTTACTCAAGCGAAGTCAGCTCCTGTAGCTGCGCAACAGAATTGGAAGGAGACCTGAGAATCGGAGGATTTGTCGGTGCGACAGGCAGCACGGATTTCTGCTTGTGCTACTGCAGCGGTACGGTGGTCGGCACGGATCAAGTAGCCGGTGGATTCTCTGGATATTCGAGCAATCCGAATTACGATAGTTGCTATTCGCAGGTTGACGTCTCGGGCATGACGCAAATTGGCGGATTCATCGGGTACATGACGGGGAGCGATATTCGGGATTGCTACGCGACGGGAGACGTTTCGGGCTCGACAAACGTAGGCGGATTCATCGGGGACGGCATTTCGGGTATTGTCCGCAACAGTTTCGCGACCGGACATGTGGATTGCTGTTGCCGTGTCGGTGGCTTCGTTGGAGTCCGGGCGGATTTGGACATTGAGTCGTGCTACTGGAATACCGAGACATCCGGTATGGAAGAAAGCCAGGGCGGCGAGGGGCGGACGACCGATGAAATGACCTGGCCTTACGCTACGAACACCTATGTCGGGTGGGACTTCGATCATGTTTGGCTCGAAGACGAGTCCGGGGATGTTAACGGAGGCTATCCCGCGATCGCCGATTTCGTACCCACGAGCAATCCGACGCTGACACCGGAATTCACCGGGTCGCTTCTGCATAACAACTATCCCAATCCTTTCAATCCATCCACCACCATCGATTTCTCGATCGGGGAATCATGCCACGTGAAACTGGAAGTATTCAATACCAGGGGACAACGGGTCAAGCGTTTGGCGGACTCGATCTATCCGCGCGGCAGGCACTCGACGCATTGGCTTGGCGTGGACGAATCGGGTGACCCGGTCTCGTCCGGGATATATTTCTATCGCCTGGAGGTTGAGGGCGGGCAGGTCTCCGCAAAGAAGATGCTCCTGCTCAAATAAATCCGTATCGAGCAAGGTAGAAGAAGCCCGAGAAGCCGACCAACAAAACGATGCCGAACTGCAAGCCCTTGAAGCGAAGATCAAGGATCATCAACGGTTCACCCCCACATGCGTGGGGAATACGGTCTTTTTCGAAAGCAATATCCCACGAACAACGGTTCACCCCCACAGGCGTGGGGAATACTCTGGAACATGCTTCAAAACGCCGGCAATGATCGGGTCACCCCCACAGGCGTGGGGAATACGAATCCATCGCGGCTTTGCAGAATCCCGCTGCCGGTTCACCCCCACATGCGTGGGGAATACGATCAGCTTATATACCTATCCACGCTGAACGGCGGTTCACCCCCACATGCGTGGGGAATACATCGGACAGTATAGTTGGCCTTGGGGTGTGATCGGTTCACCCCCACATGCGTGGGGAATACGGTTTCGAGCGATTGACCGTTTGAAACGTACTCGGTTCACCCCCACATGCGTGGGGAATACTCTTGGACGCAATCGGCCACCGGGGAATCGAGCGGTTCACCCCCACATGCGTGGGGAATACTCTTGATTCAATCGGGCTTCGAGGGCCTTGTCAGTAGCTTAAGTCCCTCCCAGTCCGTGACGATTCTACTGTTTGCGCCCCAGAAGTCAACATTAAAACCTTGCTCGTTGTTGGTTGACCACAGCATCATGCAAGCGCCGCCCTTGGAGCCGCCGCACACTTTCTTCCAGAGCCGGTCTCGAACCATCGCGGAGACATTCCCGACAAACACACCGGCTTTAACTTCGAGCAGCCATCGGGTCAGTTCTCCTCTTAGCGAGATGCGCACCTCGCGGTTGAGTTTTCGATCCAGCTCCACTTGTCACGGACCTTGGGGACTTCGTGATAATCCTTTGTCAGCATGGTTCACCTCCTACCTCCTGACCACCGAGAGCAGCCCAAAGCCGAAAGATTTTGCGGACCCGATGCCCTTTCGAATCGTATTCATGAATTGATCCGGATCGGTCACTTCGAGGTCACCTTCCATCAGTGCGGCGTTGAAGGTCAGGCGTTTCTTGTCGAGGTTCCAGCTACCATTTTTGTATGAGGCCTCTATTTCAGGTCTGAATCCAACGACCCGAAAAAGGCGTTGCAGCTCGAAGTTCTTGATGTCGAAGCCGCTATGTATTGCCTGCCTTTCAAGCCATTCCTTGTGCCTTTCATCCAGCTCCCCAGGCTTTTGTATATCGTAACCCACCGAAACGCGAATCTTTCTCGGTTCGCATTCGATCCACTGTCCATCCTGCTTTTTCCGTGTAACCGTGATCTTCTTCGTGGGATTCGCCAGCAGCCGGTAGCGCAGGATATCGCCTTCATGGAAGACGGGTTCGTAGGGCTTAGATTCCGGTGGAGACGCCAGGAAATCGGGGGCGTTGTGAAAGGCGTGCTGCCAGTCTGGCTTTTCCTCCGATTGCACCAGGATCATTGCCCGAGAACCGTCGGAGCTGATGTGGTTGTCGATGCGGAAAAGGAACATGGCTTTTTGATCTTCTTTCTTACCGAACGCCATCGAGAGACGCTGGTGGACGTGGTAAATGTTGTTGAGCCACATCCTTCCCGGGCGCGGTCGATCGGGATTACCGCCCGTGTCGATCAGTATTTGGGACAGGTACATCGTCGCCCTCCTTTTCCTTGAATCTGCGTTTACGGATTTTCTTGCTACGGAACTGTACGATTTCGGCGCGTTTTTCGAGGATACGTTCGCGCCATACGGGGTCTTCTGGATCGATGCGGTCGATGCCCATGTTGGCACCGTATTCGAGCATGGTAATGGCGTCGTGGCAGAGTCGGCAAAGCGATTTCAAGTCATCGAGCGATTCGTCTCCTCCGGCACGACGATAGGTGATGTGCTGCACGGTCGAAGCCGGCGAACCGCAGAATGTGCAGCGACCTTCGTCCTGCGCCAGTCGCTCCGCGCGTTTCTTGCGGAATTTGGGATTATCGTAACCTGCTTGGTGACGCGGCGGAGGATACACCTTTTTTACGCCCAGTTTCGCGTCACTGTATCTTACCTCGCCCTTTTCACCGACCGTTAACGATGATCGAACGACAAAACGCGGTCTGTGGGACGGCGGATCGAAGGTGAAGGGGACATCGTACCAGACCTCAGCTTCTTCAGGAGCTTCGGGCTGATCAGTTGATGGACGCCAGTCGAGGATCAGGTCGAGGTGATCCGGTTTGCGGGTAAACTCCTCGTGCCTTTGCGGCCACGGAATTGATGTAAGGGCTTTTTCGAGCGAATCGAATGCGCCTGTGCCGTGTTCGTTGACCGGGCGTGACATGGGGCAGTTCTTGCGGCCCAGGAAGAGTGCCCAGACGGGATTTTCGAGCGCGGATGACAGGGTCGCGATCAGGTCTTCATCACCACGAATCGCAACCAGGAAACTCGCGTCGCAGAGGTATTCCCTGCGAGTGAGCATAGGGCCGTCCTTTTGACCGCCGTCCGCCGTAGCCATCTTCATTCCTGCTCCCACGGTATGCCAGTCCCACCAGCGGATGCCCGGGCGATCGATGCGCACGCCCATTTCAAGCTTCGAGAGCTTTTCGAGCCAGCCTTCTTGCGCTTTTTGGCGGGATAGTCCCTTCGCAGCACACAGCATGCCGATCACGCCGAATTTGGTGGGCGCATCTTTCGTGCGCCGGATCACGAACTTCGATTCATGGCTTCCCCACGCCTGCATCGGTCCTTCCAGACGCAGGAACAGGGTGTTGTCACGCATCATGCTTCTCCACAATCACTTCTTGCACCGCTTTCCAGTCGAACCCCATCTCTTTCATGATTGCCGTGACAAACTGGTCGAAGTTGCCAAGGCAGTCCATATTCTTGAATTTGTAACGTCCGCCCGGCGAGAACCAATACCTCTCGCCTTGTACGCCGAAGCCCTCGTCAAGCTCGGAAACGTACTGCGCCAGTTGTGCGATGCTTTCTTCCACCAGGTCGCGCTGGCCGGGTTTGACGGGTTTTACGAAGGCGTTGGCGTAGCTTATGGGGGTGTTGTTCTGCTTGATCTCGACGAGGATACCGTCCGGCGGGTTGTGCGCGGCGTAGCTGTTCTGCTTGCCACTCGGCGTGGTCAGCGCCATGGCTTTGATAAACGCACCGACGGTGTGCGCCGCAAGATCGACCTGTCCGCCGAGGTTCTCGACAAGCTGCTCCCAATCGATGGAGAAGTACTTGTAGAAGCAGGAGGAGGAATAGAGGGCTTCATCGACGAATCCTGCACCCGCGTCCTCGCCTTTCACATCGTCCGCCGCGACATAGTAATCGATCTCTGGACGCGCTTCATGGGTCGAAATCGCGTGCGCGGCTTGCAGGGCTGCTTCGACGGTATTGTTGCATTTCTTCCATACATCTCCGGTTGGCTCCAGCATTCGACCGCATAGCGCCATATCTGGAACGGCAGTGCTCGAAGAGATCAGGGTAACGAATTGATTCTTGAAGAATTCATCGATGTCTTTCTCGTCTCCTTGGTATTCGAGTAACATTGTCGCTATTTTCGTGATTGCATCTTTTGTCGTGTAGACGAGCATAGAGCTTTGGGGGTCATCTTCTTTCTTGCCTGCGATTCCGATTTTCTTCAATATCTTGATAGCCTGTTTTCTTACACTGGTTTTCTCTTCTTCGGTTCCATTGATCTCTTCTTCGATCAGTTGAGCTAACCTACGTGTCCGTACACCGCCCAGAAGGTTTTTGAATTCATTGCTGGTACGAATACTCCGTTTCAGGCACTGGCTGGAGATGCGGCTTCTCAGGTAGCCGCCGAACATGGTGGTCTTGGGCGCGCCGAGGTCGTCGCGGTTAAGGTTGTTGGGCGCATGATTCTGGATGGCGTGAATCTCGATAAGCATGGGTTCCTCCTGTTATTGCGGATTGATATATTGGTTGATCCATTTTTGTCGGGTGGTCTGTCTTTCCCAGATGGAAAGGTCGTCGGTAAGCTGTGCCCAGTCGAGCGGCATCCCGAGCTTCGCGATCTCGCGCAAGGCCCAGCGTAGGAGCGACTCGATGGTGTCGAGCGATTGGGTAAGCATTTCATCAACACGCTTGTCGAAGCGATCTCTACTATCGTTATCTAACTGTTTTCGTCGCTTGGCAAGTAGCGTCATGATGTGTTCGCCTTTTTCGAAAGGTATTGGTGCGACGGAGTAGAGCTTACAGACAAGCCACGCTACGTTTCGGCGAGGAGCACGCTGATTCTTCTGCCTGAGCGGCCACCAGATGCCGGTAAAGATGTCGAAACCTTGCAGGCTCTCGTCGAGGCCTTGATCTGCATGGGTGCGTAAGAGACTGAGATCGCCTTCCTTGAGGTTAGAAAGCTGCTTGATAAATTCTACGGTACTATCTGCCATTACTTATCCTCCTTCGGGATCCTGGGGCGTAACCGCTTGATCTCCCTGCGTTTTCGGGCATCCTTGATGGTCGTATCTGGTGCAAGCGATGCAGCAGCAGCTTCCATGAAACGCTCGTATTCGTTTGCTGCGTCGTCCCATGTGTAATTCCCGTTGCCCGATAGCAGGTCGGACATGTGATTGGCGACTTGCTCCTCGACGTGAGGTCTTGCTTTTTGAAGAATGAATGGAGCTTTGACTTTCTTCGTGATTTCTCTTGCTGATATGTTCCAGGCATATCCCATTTCTTCCTCAGAGGATGATGACGACAGAGTAATGGTTTTTTCCCAGACATCAACGTTTTCAGCTTTATCGGCACAGAAACCAATGAGTAACATCTTATTACAAGATGGGTTCATCGGTAGTTGTTCATTTGTCCTTCTATCGAATGTGAACTTGCCTGGGGATTTCAGATTATATGCCATGAGCGACTTATGTTTCGATGATGTACTGATATCGATGATGTGAGGATCGTTCCAACTCTCGGAGAAAACTCCTGCTACCGGACTGTATTCGCAATGTGAAATAAGTTTATCGGTACGTATACCGCAAAAACAACAGATACCGTTATTCTCGTCACGATCTGGTTCCTTCAGCCAAACATATCGAGGAAGTGAGGTTAATCCTGCCAGTAATGGAATATCTTCTGATGAAATGCTTGCTTGAATGCCGGGATCCCATGAGGGATGGCCAATGCTTTCAGATATTCTCCAATTTGCTCGAAGCAATTCATACAGATTATCACCCCAAGAAATCATGTACAATGGGGGGGTGCCATTGATTCCTGGTGAATAGCCTCTTCCACCGCTTGTCGTGAATACAGGTAATCGAATCAATCCAAGTGCGCAACATGCCGGACATAAACCTGAGCGATCATCACAAACATGCCTGGTAAACTCATGGTTTGTACCTGATGGGAGTTCATGAATCAAGTAGGTTATTGATTGCTCATGCCCATTCTTAGATTGATAAAACCTCTTCCCGTCTCCCAGGAGGTTGAAGAAATCACGTTGCCCTTCAAGGAAGGTGATCCACTCCGCCGGTATTCCATTACCGTTTGCAGGAAATGGAATCCCTGTCCGATCTGCGCACCAATAGCACACAGCCAGCAGAAAGCGGAAGACCGCGAACCGGTCCATGGGATTGCTGGGGGCGATCTGGCGGATTGAAGCAGCCTGTTCGAGCATTTCGATGATGCCAAGCTTTTCATTCTTTCCACGAAGCGTCAGGACAGGTAACCATTTCTCACCGAGAAGATTGTAGCGTTGATCGTTTGAGCACATGGGCGTCTCCTTTCAAGAGAATAGAAGATATTGAGGTTCGGATGCTATGTAGCATCTATCTCAGGCTTAGTATATACCGTGAATCGGGCGCTCAAGATGTGAGATTTCGATATATTTACCGTCAAGGTGGCTAGTCCTTTGTGGCAATGTCAAGAATGATTTGCCAATAGCTAAAAAAGGCAGGGAATTCTCCTGCCTTATCGTTCCTCACAACCCATATGAATAACCTCCCCAAACGGCGGCATTAAGCGTTCTCTCTCCGTCACGATCCAGAGAGTCGGAGTATCGCATGAATCGGGAAAGGAGTCGCAGTAACCGTCTGTGAAGTAGAGGATGCAGGTGGGATTGACCTGGTTGTCTTCGAGATGGGTGAAGCCGGGTTGGTAGTCGGTGCCGCCACCGCCTTGGGCTTCGAGATGGAAATCGTGGAGGGTGAGTTCTTGGTGGTGCGCTACGTGGCTATCTACAAAGGCGACATGGATGCTTGTGTTGGGGTAGGATGCGAGGATGGATCGCAGTTCTGAAGCGAAGAGGTCGAGCTCCTTTTGGTTGACGGAGCCGCTGGTATCGATCAGGACGGCGATGGTTCCGAGCGATGGGGCTGATAGCGAAGGCAGGACAAGCTTTCGATTAACCGAAAAAACCTTGACCGGGTATAATGAAATATTAAAATCCTGCATAGATGTTTTATCAATTTGGGAGGGCATCATGCGATACCTTACTATAGCCATCTTACTCACAATCTGTGTGCTACTATCCGCAGTAAACGAACTCGAAGTAGTATGGCAGCAACACGGTGAACAAGCCAACGACAATTTTGGTATGAGTGTAATTTCGCTCGATTTTAACGGTGACAACATTGACGATCTGGCTGTGAATGCATATAGATATTACATTGACGAAGAACATACGAATCAAAAGGGAAGACTTTATATTTATTTCGGTTCAGATAACGGCTTATCTGATACTCCAGATATGACAGTTTCTACACTTACCGACTCAACAAAAACGTACATTGATAACTGGTGGTTACCGCAAAAACTTGGTGATATGAACGGAGATGGATTTGAGGATATCGGTTACCGTTATAGCTATGGAATGTATGACGGTGAGTATTCATTCCATCATTACTGCAGAATCCTTCTGGGAAGCACAGTCAAGGACACTATTCCCGATTACGAATACGAGGTGAATTCTTCCAGCACAGAAATCCACCCCCTGGGCGACATTAACGGCGACGGGTACGACGATGCAGGGGTAACGGAATATGATTACCCCGGTTGGCTCACCTACTCGATCATCTACGGCGGCAGCTTCGAGAAGGTGGTGTTCGTTGATAGCATCTATACTCGTACGAGTACCAAGCGTGGTTTCCGGGGTGCGA
>CAXXSY010000002.1:0-16087 GCA_963665015.2 Cloacimonadales bacterium (SeqCode)
AAGGAGATTATCGTGACAAAACAGATTCTGCTGATTGCGATTGCAGTTATCTTACTCGCCTCGTGCGCAAGCAATAAAACCGGGAAACAGGTTTCATTCCTGATGCCGGTACTGGAAAGAGCCTTCACGGCGACGATCCAGCCCACAGGAAACCTGATGTTCTTTCAAGCTACCCTCAAGATCGATCGGAACGCGTTTCGGGACTCGGAAACCAGCCGCTTCCTGATCAACCAGTACGCCTATATCGAGAGTGTCGAAATCAACGGCAGGAAAACCGAGCCGCAAGAAATCCTGAAGATCTACCGAGAGGACTTCGGCGAGAGCCTGACCCAGGACGACTGGTACCGCATCGGAAAATATGCCCGGCTATACAGTCTCGACTTCAGCAATGTGGGTGGCAGCAATTCGCCCGTTACCGTCGAGATCAAATACAACATCAAGCTCAACGATATGCTGGAGACCATCAGCGTCACCGACGACGAGATTGTTATGGACGGCAGCGGATTTTGGTATCCCTCTGCGTTGCAAGAAAATATGCCGACTTATATCGAGGTTGTAGCGCCCAGCCACTTCGAAATCACCTGCGAAGAAAGCGATGGTGACGTCGAAGAACTTGACAAGATTCTCAATCGTACAGTTTTTGATTTCTCATCGGTCAATCAACCGATCCTGATCGAAGGCTATCGATAGAACGCATGATAATGATGCTGAAATAGCTCAGTTGGTAGAGCAGCTGATTCGTAATCAGCAGGTCGGGGGTTCGAATCCCCCTTTTAGCTCCATGATAGAAGGCTCCGGTTCACCGCCGGAGCCTGTTTTTATTCTTCACGAATCTTCGCCCTCTTTCTTACGTTCACCCGCGATCAATCTTTTCCCGTAATCATCTAAATGCTTTTCGATAAGCTTCATAAGCTGAATCGTGCGCTGGTATTTTTCATCTTGTTTGAATCGAGAATAGTTCTGTGCCAATGCTGTAAGCAGGGGGGCGATATCGCTCTCAGCTTTTGAAAATTCTGGGCCAATAACATACTGACGTATCACTTGTTTAGGCGGTTGGTTTGGGGTCCAGTCTATATAGCATTCACAAAAAATCCTCCCAATACTGCGTCGCGCAATATTCAATTTCTCAAGATCAATCCAAAGTTTTAATATCTTTCTGCATTTATCGGGATTTTGCTCGATCTCATCGACGGTCAAATTCATGATCGGATCACCAACTTCCACTTTGATTTCGCGTATTTCTCGATCAACATGAGCATTGCATTGTGCAGTATCGCCATTCAATTGAAATATAAGCCTATCGGGCTGATGCATTTTGAATAATCCTAACCACATTATCGAGGTTGAGTACATTTTCATGCGTGAGTCGGCTTTATCAATTACGCCGATAAACAAAGGCAGATGCATGTGATTTGATATCCATTTCGTTGCATCTTTGTTGAAAACAATATTTTCCTCATTTGATTTTATCTGTACATAAAACTCATTTTCCGGGAAAATTAGATCCTTTTCTTCACGTCCAAGCACACAGTGAAAATCGACGACACCGAAATCCTCCTGCCTGTCTATCTGCATGCAAAAAGAGAAACGTGACAGAAGATATTGAGCAAGATATTCAGAGCGATCACCGGCTCGAAAACGACGACCGCGTTTTCCACCTCTATGTCTTTGACCCATAGTACCTCCATTTTTATCATTACATGTATATGTATTTTATTGTCAATCAATATAAAGTGCACCCCGCGCCCTTCAGCATTTTCTAAAAAAATGCGTCATGAGATAGCGTAGATCCCCTCACCATTTTCCGGCCCACCAAACGCTGTATGAACTATTGCGCCGTGAACCAGTTCTGCCACTACTACCGCGACGTCCTCGCGCTACCCATCCCGAAAACCGCATAGGAGGAACCCATGAAAATACCGAAAAACGTGATCATCATCACCCTGGAGAAACTCGCTAAACCCGAGTACATCGGCATTGATGGTCTGGCCAAGATGCTGGGCGTCTCGAAGTCAACCGCCTACAAAATCAGCGCGAGCGGAGAACTGTCGCGCTATCGGGCTAACGGCAAGATCGTACGTTTCGCCAGAGCGGATGTCATCGCCTACATGGAGAAGAACCGCATCAAGTCGAACGACAAGATAGAACTCGAGGCGAACTCCTATCTTGGGAATGCCGGATCCCGATCAGGGAACAGACCCGCCGTAAGACACAACTGACCACAACAATCGGAACAACGATATCCATCAACAAGTAACCCCAACTCGGAGTATATGACTAAGACGCTGTCATAGCGTGTTGCCATCGTTCCTTTCACCCGTGTCCTCTATAAAAAAACCGAAGCAATAGAGCTAATACCGTATGACACGGTTCTTGCAATGAAGGAGGATAAATGGAAAACGTAACGATCGCTGAATACTTGCATACCGCGGGATTCGCCATTTAATCATTCGGCCATGCGGCTGGATTCTATGTTCAAAGGACGGGGACCGAGATTCATTCGAAGGTCGAGCCCCCGTTTATCCTTATGGATGTTGCTAGATACATGGACGTTTCGGGCTTATCGAAGACGTCTGTATATCGAAACAGTCGCGATGGGCTCATCGTCATGATTGGCAACGGGCAGGCAATAATGCCCTATTCTTCTCCTCTGTATGAAGAGACGGTAAGCAAGTTTAATGAAGACGAGTTTTCTGCAGCCCTATATCGCGGCACTGAAGCGGAACTGTGTCGGCACAAAGATGGCGCTGAAGAGGAACTGATGCGGAACCGTAGTGGCACTGATTCAAATGACGAAGGCTCGAAACGCCCGACACGAAAGCCTCAGGAGCTTACGGTGCGTGGCACTGAAGCGGCACTGAAGCGGAACTGTTCCGGGACTTATGTGGCACTAAGCCGGAACTGTGCCGGCACAGGAGCAATCTCCGCCACGGATACTCGCCTCGAAGTCGTGAGTAGTCTCCTATCCCTTCAGCCCAAGAACACCACCGTGCGGGATATCGTTGCGAAATGGGACGTTATAGAGCCGTATCTTGCGAAGCTGGCAATACCGGACAAGAAGGCCGTCGACCGCGCCTCCAGTGCCGGATATGTGCGCCTGTATCGAAAGCTTCTCCATAACGGCGTGTTCGAGAATCCTGGCGTCATGAAGATGATGGTCGCGTTGTTGCTCTCGGCGAACCACGAGAGGAAGTGTCTTGTATGTGGCGATCTGCTTCGTGTGGGTGGTACCGAGGACGAGTTCAGAACAGCCTCTATCATGCTGGCTGTTCTCGAGTTGGAGTATGGCGTGATCCGCTTATACCGCAAAGATGCCGAGCTCATGTGTGAGATCGTCAAGTGGCGTAACTATCAGTCTCAGGGTAGTACCGGACGTAGCGTATTCCGTGACATGCGGAACCTTGAGATCGTTATCCGCAGCATGAACGAGAATGAGGACGAATCCCTCGCGTGCGCGCCCGACACCACTAGAAACAAAGAGAAAGATAAAAAAAAGAAAAATTCCCTTATGGGAATGCAAAGAAAAAAGAAACGAAAGAGAAAGTTCCGGGCACCAATGACGATCTCTTCAGTAAAATCGAAGACAATCACGATGTCCCGCCTGAACATCGGATACCCCCATACGATTCAGAGTCATTCCATGTCACAAACATCGCTAAAGAGGCAAGGAAACAAAAAGGAGAGAAAGTCCCTGGGGACAATACGGGGGGGCAAGAGAGACATATCCAAGACACACTATCTTATAATAAACATAATAACAGCGAAAGTACCACCGAAAGATACGAACCATCCTCACCGCTTAGCGTGCCCATTGTAGAGCTTACCTCTAACAAAGGGGTACACGCAGGTAAAGTCACCGGATACTACGACGATCTATCTGAGATTACGGGAAGAGGAAAGCCTATACCGGCATCAGAACTACCCCAGAAACTTCGAAGGTTTATCCTGCAAGCCAATGCGCTGTATGACATTTACAGGGCTAGGATAGGCACCAAAGGGTCAAGGAAGGAGGTCGTGAAAAGAGCGGCCATTTTGTTGGAGGAATACTCCTACGTAGAAATCCTTGAGGCCATAGCGAATTATGAGGGTGAGATTTCGATAACCGGCTACCCGCCCAAAAACATCATGACCTTCTTCGGTCGTCAGAAGGGGTGTGAGGGCTACCTATCCGCAGACTTTATCCCGCCGAACCCTCAGGAGCATACAAGGAAGTCCCCGTCTCCTGGAGTAGTGCCGAATATGGCGCAGCGACAGAAAAGTCCCTCCAAGAGCTCTTCGGGCTCAAGAGTGGAGATAGCCCGCAAACTTACCCCGGAGGAGCGAGAGGCGGCCAACCGCAAGCAGGAGATAGCATGCGGGTTGAGGAAAAAGGAGAGGTAATGACATACACGAGTAAACAGCGGGAGACGTGGCATAACGCTGTTGAGGAAAGCGGAGACATATGGTCTATGGCGGCGGCTCTCGCAGACATCGTGACGAGCAAGCATTGCTGCACCGTCTTGTCCCACGAGAGCAGGGAGAAGCCCCTGCTGGCCGTAACGGCCGAGTCAATACAGAAATGGGGCGAGTTCAACAACGAAAGAGACATCATCGTAACGGGAGACATCATAGGCGCAGAGATCCGGCCGTTCTATAATGGGGAACTGGTCAGGGTCCGCGTGAGCAAAATGCCCCCCCTGAGTCCGCCTATCGTTCAGGAAACGGAAGAGGTCAGGGAATGCGTCTATCGCACGTCGGTATTGGGTCTGGAGTTCTAAACACAGGTGCTTTCGAAAATGTTGACCGGGTACCCCCACGGTGCCCTATTCGCGATATGGCCTTGTCATGCGGTACACAAGCGCAAGATAGATCGAGTCGAGCAGTGGTGTCGATATTTTCCGAAAAAGTTGACATTTTTCGCAATAACTAGCGCATAGGGTATATCATAATAAGAGGATATCCACATGATCCGTCATATACCGCCGTTTATCCTCCAGAACTACGAGCAAAATGTATTCTCAGGAAGCTTCGAGGGCTTCGCGTTGCTGTTTGACATCGCGGATTTCACCAAGATTGGGACGTCGCTTCAGAAGCAGGGCAAGAAAGGCGCGGAGGAATTGTCCCGCTTCCTGGAAGATATTTTCCATGTGCCGATTGATGCCAGCGAACGGAACGGCGGCTTTGTCAGCGTGTTCGCAGGCGACGCGGTGTGCGTACTGTTTCCCGATGGAAAGCCCGAGAATGTGCTGAAAGCGGTGGTCGATATCCGCGATCATTTCCGTGAGCACGGCAGGTTCGATACCGAGTTCGGTAGCTTCGATGTGAAGGTACGGTTAACGGTCACGGTGGGCAAGATCATGTGGAAAATCTTCAGCAACGACACCCAGAACGAGTACGTCTTCTTCGGCGATACCATTAGCGAGATGGCGGAACTGTCGGGTCTGAAAGTCGATGTGATGCTCTCCGGTGAAGCGGGAAAGGCTGTCGGTGAGGATTATATAGAGAAACTGGAAACTGGTTTCCGACTGAAGGACAACGCTATCGGGATCGATGCCGAGCCGCGACCACTCAGCTACGATTATTCACCAGCGACCGTCGATCCCTTCGTGCGCGCATCCATCCGCAATGAACATCCCGGCAACGAAATCCGCTCTGCCGCCTACTGCTTCGCCAATTTGGAGGGGGTCGAGGACGACCAACGCGAGAACGCCATTGCTACGATCGCGCATCTCGCCGACACCTACGGCGGGTTCGTCAACAAGCTCGACGCCACGGACAAAGGTCTGATCGCCATCCTGCTGTTCGGACTGCCCAAGACGGAAGGCAAGACGCTCGAACGGATATGCTGTTTCGCGCTGGAAGTGACGGAATCGGTTCCCGACATCGCGCTGGGAATCAGCTGCGGATCGGTGTTCGCAGGCTACACTGGCAGCGGTGAAACACGCGAATACACCGCGCTGGGCCACCCGATGAATCTCTCAGCACGGCTGATGAGCAAAGCCAAAGCTGGAGAAGTCCTCGCCGACGCCTATCTATGGCAGAATTTGAATAAACAATACCTCTTCAGTGCCCTCGGAACACTCAATCTGAAAGGCATCGAACAGCCGTTGCGCTTCTATCGGCTCGAGCACAGGATCGAAGGCGCGCTCGGATACCGCGAGAACGAGTTTGTCGGACGAAAGCAGGAGTTGAAGGAGATCCGCAACATCATCGAACAAAACATCGCCGATCGAACCAACGCCGTCATCTACATCTCGGGCGATCCGGGCATCGGCAAGACGCGCCTGGTGCGGGAAGTGACCGGTACGGTTCATACGGGACAGTATTTTGTTTTCTTCGCCAGTTGCGATGGGATCACTCAAACACTATGGATGGTGTTCCGGCAAATCCTTCGAACCTATTTTTTCTACAATGAATCCATGCCGAAGGAGGCTGGGGCTGTCATGTTCAGCAGTTTGTGGATCCCATTGGCGGGAGATGATCCTGAAATGATCCGCATCGAATCGATCATCGCGTCCATGCTGGGCTACGAGTGGGAAAACTCCATATGGGGCATGCTACCCGACAAGGAGAAGCCGTCACAGCTTCGGAATGCGCTTCTCTATTTCTTCCAGAAACTTGCATCGATCAGACCCATCCTCATCCACCTCGACGACGGGCAGTGGATCGACGCATCGAGCCGGGATTTCTTACAACTGCTCAGTGAGAAGCAAGTTGCTCCTGTGCAGATCATCACCTCCTGCCGATATCTGGAGAGTGGAGAGAAGGTTGATTTGAAGCTCGAAAACCACCGCCGCCACGACTTCGAGATCGAAGGACTCGGCGACAGCGAAAGCACCGAACTCGTCGCGTCCATCCTGCGCATCAAGAAAGTTCCGCAAGCCACCCTCGAATTGATCGAGCAGAAGTCGATGCACAATCCCCTCTTCATCGAGCAGATCGCGGCATTCTTGCAGGAAAACGCCATCCTGAACGACTGCGGCGAGATCGTTAAAGAGACCGGATACCTGAGCACCTTCAGCATCAACGATATCGTGGGAAGCCGTATCGACAGACTAACCGAAAAAGTCCGTGAGTGCGTGAACACCGCCAGTGTCCTTGGCGCTGAGTTCAACATCAAAGTGCTCACACAGATGCTGTCCGACGAGCCTTCCGTCGAGCTGGAAGAAGGAAGGAAAAGCCGCATCTGGCGCGATCTCGACGAATTGCGCTATATCTTCAGTCACATCATGATCCGCGATATCGTTTATCAGCGCATGATGAGCGACAAACTCAAAAAGCTCCACAAGCTCGCCGCAGAGGCGATGGAAGCGGTTTATAGGGATGATCTCGATGAGCATGCAGGGGGGATAGCGATGCATTATGAGATGGCTGAAGAGCTCAAAGAGTCAATTAATTGGTACAATATTGCGGGATTCCATGAACAGAGAAAAATTCGTTATTGTGATAGCCTGACTATGTATGAGAAAGGGATGAAACTCAGCATAAAGCATCAGGGGAAACATCATCCCGTTACAGCCAGCTTTTTTATACTATCGGTGGTGTTTACGTGTACAAAGGCGAAAATGATCATGCACTGGACTATCTTCATCAAGCTCTGGATATTCAACGAGAAAAACTCGGTAATCGGCATCCTGATACAGCCAATAGTTTACACGCTATCGGCTTAGTTCACAGGAGTAAAGGTAACTTTGACAGTGCACTGGAATATCTGCAACAAGCCCTGGATATTCATCGTGAAAAACTTGGTGATTATCATCCCGATACTGCAGGCTGTTTTTATGAAATTGGCTTGGTTTTCAAGAGCAAAGGTAACTACGACCGCGCCTTGGAGTATCTACAACAAGCTTTGGGGGTTCAACGAGAAAACCTTGGGATTCGACATTCCGATACTGCCAGTTGTTTAAACGCTATCGGAGCAGTATATGGAGGTAAAGGCGAATACAATCATGCACAGGAATATCTGCAACAAGCCCTGGAAATAAAAAAAGAGAATCTTGGAGAAATGCATCCAGATACAGCAGGCACTCTATTCGCATTAGGACTACTACACAATAAAAAAGGAGAATACGACCTCGCACTGGAATATCTAAAACAAACATTGGATATTGCCCGGAAAAAACTAGGTAATCAGCATCCAAACACACAGAGAACTTTCGAGATAATAGCAATACTCTACGAGCAAGCCGGCGACGAAGAGAAAGCCGCCAAGTACCGCGCCATGCTGGTGGAGCCGGAGGAGGACAAGCAAGAATAGTCCTCTCCAGTGCGTTTCCCCCAAAAATGCGTCATAAGATAGTGTAGAGAAATACACATGCCCTGCTTCGGCGGGGCTTTTTTTATGACCAAACCAAGGAGGAAATCATGTGTACAATCGAGATTCAGAAAGGGCTGAGCGCGCCATTCCCGAGCACGGACATCGAGTTCCGGGTGTGCCGCGTATCGCAACGAACAAAAAAAGCCAACGTGCTGGCGTATATCACGGCACGAGGGATCATGCGGCGGCTGGACGAGGTCTTCGGCATCGATGGCTGGCGGGACGAGTACGAGGTGCTGGACAGTGGCGTCAAATGTCGGCTGACGGTGCGCCTGGAAGATGCGTGGATCACCAAGGAAGACGTCGCGCAGTTCACCCAGATCGAAGCGCTCAAAGGGGCGTTCTCGGACTCCCTCAAACGCGCCGGGGTCAAGTTCGGCATCGGTCGATATCTGTACGATCTGCCGGATTATTGGGTCGAGGTGCTGCCCGAACGTCCCCCCAAGAGCGACCGCAAAGCCCACTACCACAACTCCGACAACGTCACCGGTTGGTGGCTGGAACCCGTCCTTCCCGACTGGGCACTGCCGGAAAAGGATCATGGTCAGACCGGCGTGGATAAGGCATTGAAAGCGAAGCTGGACGATATACTCGACCGGCAGCTCCTGACCGAGTCCAAGCACGGGCAATTCGTGTCGATCCTGTCGTCGCCGCACACATCGGATGCACGGAAGAAGCTGATCCGAGCCCAGCTTGAGCTGATCGAGCTGTGGGAAACCAACGTCCTGAACCACCCCACCATGCCACAAGCCCAGAAACGCGAGCTCTATCTCGCTGCCCTCAGCGCGACATCGAAGAACGCGTCGTCGGTGCGCAGGCTCCTGCATGAAAGCGGAGCAGAGGAGGCGGCATGAACCTCACGAATCAACACGGGCTGCCGGACATGCTGGTGCGAGCCATCGAGAGCAATTGGTACTCCGGCGAGGGCGAGAAACGTTTCGCCTCCGTGACCCAGCTCTTGAAGCCCACCAAGCAGCTTATCCTCGAGAAGCGCCATGCCAAAGCCCTCAAACAGGACGCCAGCGACATGATCTGGTCGTTGTTGGGCTCTGCCGTGCACAAGGTGATCGAGGCTGCTGAGGACGTTAATTCGCTCTCTGAGGAAAGGCTGCGTGTGGAGATCGATGGCGCAGTCATCGCTGGTGGGATCGATTTCTATGAGGACGGCGTGATCTCGGATTTCAAGTTCACCGGCGTATGGAACCACGGCCGAGCGTCGCGGATCGCGGAGTGGGAGAAGCAGCTCAACATGTACGCCTACCTCTACCGGCAGAACGGATTTCCGGTGGAGAAACTCCAGGTCGTCGCCATCTTCCGCGACTGGAACCGTGCCCGGTGCGAGAAGGATGCCGACTATCCCGAGCAGGTTGAGACCATCGATATCGCCATGTGGGATGACGATCGAACGCGTGCCTTTATCGTATCCCGCATCGAGGATATCCGCCAGGCGATGCAGTTCCCGGACGATATCATCCCGCCTTGCACCGCCGCAGAACGATGGCAGTCCGAGCCGCAATACGCCGTCTATAAGACCGGTGGCAAGCGTGCTCTGCGCGTCTTCCCGACCATGCAGGAAGCGGAGGATTTCGCCCACAGCCACAAAGACGCCGCCAACCTTCATGTCGTCACCCGCGAGGACACGCCCAAACGTTGCATGAACTACTGCGCCGTGAACCTGTTTTGCCACTACTACCGCGACGTCCTCGCTCTACCCATCCCCAAAACCGCATAAGGAGGCACCCATGAGAATACCAAAGAACGTGATCATTATCGCCCTGGAGGTCGTTCAGCTGATCCTGGAAGCTGTGAATGGAAAGAAGACAGACAAATCCACGAAGAAATGACCCTTAATACGAAAACGGGAGAGCCGTAACAAGCTCTCCCGTTGTTACATGATCTATCGGTGTTCCGCTAACATGATTTCGTTTTGAGGATTCCAGGTTGTCGCTCCGCGAAACCAACAATTGACTTCGTCAAAGCCGAAATTACTTCAGCATGAGCATTTTCTTCACGCCGATGGACTTGCCGTTAACCTTGAGGCGATAGAAGTAAACGCCTGACGAAACCTGCCGTCCTGTTTCGTTTACACCTTGCCATTGGACTTTGTGATTACCGCGCGGATAATCGTCGTTCACGAGCCTCTTCACCTTCTGGCCCTTGATGTTGTAGATGTCCATCTCCACCTTGCTTGCTTCCGGCACCGAGAAGCAGATCGTCGTGGTCGGATTAAACGGATTGGGGTAGTTCGTGAATGACAGCAGCGAACTTGTATTGACCACGTTATCAATCTCCATCGGATTCCATTCGTAGCAGCCAAGGTCAATTTGGTCTCCGTAAATCCGTGGATCACCGAGAAGATCGTTGTCAGGAAGATAAACAAGCAAGCTGTCGGGCAAGGTTGCTCCTGTGTCGATACAAGGGGATACCGAGCTGGGATAAAAGGGTATTGATGAAGACCAGAGAGGGTCCTCCTCGATGTTATGATCCCAGAATAAATCGCAGTTCCAGTAGTTGCCAACTTCTGTCATCCCGCCCTGCACGAGACTGTGACAAACATCGATACGGGTATTGGTTCCAGCCAGGATCTGGCGCGATTGTGTTCCGTTGAAAATAGTGTTGCCCCACAGAACGCTGTTGTTGATGGTAAGATGTACGTTTTCTCCATCGGTTTCGACGGCTCCGCCGTTTCCGTTTCCCCTGTTGTCGGCGATGGTGCTGTTGGTCAGGTAGAGATGGATGTTGTCGAATACACCCAGCGCGCTTGCTGTGGTAGGCCAGAAGTCATTGTTGTTGTAGCAATTGGTGATCTGCATGCCGGTGACGTAAACGGGGTAGTCTGTTGCTTCCGCGCCGCTGGCCGAAACAGAAAGGGCAATTGGGCCATCTACATCCGGGCCATCCCAAGGACCGCAACTGTCGATCAAACAATTCTCGATGATTACGGGTTCGATGTTGGATTCATACCAGCGTCGAATTACCATAATTTGACCGTCGGATGTGCAGTTCTTAATTCTGATGTTCCGTGCGGTCATATTGGCATATGTTGAATCAAACAGCTCCATATCACTATGGCAATTTACAATCTCTATGTTCTCAAGCAATAGTGGTGAAGCCTCTGGAGTGCGCACATCAAATAATAGAGCTGCGAGCATTGATTCGTTTCTCGCGTTGATAATCGTCATATCCTTGAGACTGACATGGAATTCTGGAATCGTGCAGCGAAGAACTGGGGTCAGATTCTCCATATCGAGAATCGTCTGTCCTATGCCAGCGCCTTGTATGGTCACATAGTCGCGAAAGCCGAAAGGGAAGCGCTGGTTGTTCTGGCCGGCTGAATATACACCCGGAGCCAGATGGATCGTCCGCGGATGCTCCTCATCCACATCGATTATGAGCAGGGCGTGATCAAGTGTCTGAAAAGCTGAATCGGGTGAGGTTCCATCGTTGTCGTCATCGCCGTCCGGGCTTACGTATAAATCAGAAGGAATGCGCTCTAGCCAGCCATGAAGTACATCGAGATTATAGTCGAAGAAAAAGGTTTGATTCTCAAAGAAATAGACTTCATTGACAGATGGATCAAGGACGGAAAGCGTATCCAGGTAGATTGCCCGTGTGTTGTCCTCGAGATTGAGGAATATATCACAAGCGACAGCCGAGCGGTTTCCATAAATCGAGCAACGATAGTCCGGATCGGTTATAAAATCGGCACCTGAGCTTATTACATCAACCCCCCCTCCCCTAAGTCTGGATGAATTGAAACAGATAATTGAATCGATACACTGCAATTGACTTCTTCTGCAACTGATTCCTCCTCCCACAAGTTCACTAGTGTTATTATTGATGAAGCAAGAATTGATTGCAATATTGCAATAATGCGCATATACTCCTCCCCCAAAGCATTCCTCAGTCTCTCCATGTGCGTACCCATTCGTAATCGTGAATCCCGACACGATGACCGAATCGCAATACATAATTCGTATCACGTTGGATTGTGCCATACCGTCGATAATCGTATTGAGGATCAAGGAATCGCTCATGCCCGGCTCATAGAGACTGGTAAGGGTTATACTCATTTCGTCGATGATCAGGTTTTCGTAATAGGTTCCCGGCCATACGCGCACGGTATCGCCGTCTGCGCAGGCGTCAATCGCCTGCTGTATAACAGTGTAGTCACCGGTTCCGTCCAGCTTCACCGTTTGGGTGACGGCAATAAGCAGGCGGAAATCAGCAAAAGCAATACGAGCAAGACCTGTCGCATTCGTCCTCCAAAGAAACGGGGATAGATTGAGCCTATCCCCTTTACCATTCATGTCAACCTATTTGAGCAGAAGAAGCTTACTGGTTCTCGTCTGTCCCGCAGCTTCGAGGCGCAACAGATAGACGCCACTTGCCTGATCCTGGGCATTCCAAGTTAATTCATGCTCGCCTGCCGTCTGTTTTGTGCTCAATAGAGTCACGACGCGCTGTCCGCGAACGTTGTAAACGGTGATGGTTACCTTACCATCTTGCGGCAGGTTATATCTGATCGTCGTCGTCGGGTTGAACGGGTTGGGGTAATTCCCCATCAGTTCCACGATACCCGGCGCGGATTCCCCCGTTTGAATGATGCGTACCAATGCGTAATCCTGACTTCCAGCCATCAGTTTCTTGCTCGCGAATGACTGCGTATTTCTGTTGTAATGCTCGTAGTCCACAGAAGATGCACTGCGAGAACCCCATGTTTCGATGGTGAGAGAGGACTGTGTCCGTTCGACTGGCTGCTCGTAACAAAGTATCGTCGCGGAACTGCTGTCAACCACTGCTCCGCCGATACAGGTATCGTTCTGGAACACACCAATCTCTTCTACCCCGGCTGGAATATCGAGTACATCGAGCGCCATATATTCTGTTGTTTCATCATACTCGAAGTACGTCGTCTTGCGATTCTGCGTGCTCCCAGAAGTACCCCAGATGCTTGGCACATTCCAGGAAAACGTGGATGGGATGTTACGGAATTTCACCACGTAGCCTTTACCGTAGTATAGATATTTACCTTTGACATCACCGGATGGAGATGACAGCCCTATTTCTCCCCTCGGTGATGAAGTATTGAACCAGTACCAGTTCTCGGCAGAGACCGATGCAATATCATCCCAGAGGTCCGGAAGCGCTTCATCGACACGCTGGGGTGTTTGAACCCAATAGGTGATCCAATATTCATTTGTGTTCGGATCAAGGGTTATCTCTGTGTACTCGTCGATGGGATCGTCATATATCTGCTGTTCGGCAACATAATCGGTACTCACACTGACATCGCACTTGAAAAGATTGGTAGTGGTCATGGGGTAGTTGACGGGATTCCAGTTTGGATCTGTGTACGCCGTTTGGTCATCTTTTCCGACAATATTTATTCCTGTTGGATCATGATCCTCAACCAACTGGTCGAACATAAAATCTGCCGTCATGCTTTGTCCTGTAGGGGGATTCCAGGGAAATCCTTCCCAGCGGATGTCCTCGTGGGGGTAGTACTTCACATTATAGGTATGTTTATAGTGTTGCGCGCCCATTTCATAGCGACTGCCGTCCTGTTCGAGGTCTTCGGGTTCGTAGTCGTAGTCGTCACCATCCATGTTCGGGTCGCCAGCATCGATACATGGGCTGCCTGCCTGAAGTCGGAAATCGTTATTTGCTACATCCACAAACAGGGGATTGTCACTGATATTGCCTTCGGGGCTGTAGCCATCGGGCCAATCGCCGTCGCTACAGTTGTAGAGGATGGAGAAGGTGGGTCCTGTAGATAATTCATCGTCTATCGTTATAGGAAATCCCCAGATGATGTTGTTGCTAAATTGTGAAACTCTGTTGTTCGAAACAATATTAACTGCTCGCACACTAGGGTATGTACTTGCTTCTGAGCAGTAGAAAGTATTCGATGAGATATTGATTTGCTCATGGCCTCCCGTAAGATCAAGTTGACGGATATCAATCCAATTTGGGGGTGCGATGAAGACATTCCCGATAATATCGGGACCTGGATACATAGTACCGGATGAACGACCGCAATCGTTTCCACCCTTTGACCCTTTATATTGTATATCTCTATCTTCAAATCGTTATATTTCTTATCCGTCTTGATCTCGAACGATATCTCCGGATTGAAGGGATTCGGAAATGCATTGAAGGTGATATCGGCAGGCGGCACGGTCTCGTTATCGACCGGATCGAGGTCTTGCTCGATAAGCCCCGCATGACCGCCATAAACATAGACATCACCCCAGTTGGACGGATAGGTTGAACTTTCTCCATAGGCCCCAACCGCAATATCGTCGTAGCCGTCATTATCGAAATCACCGACTGCACAACTGCCATAACCATAATGTCCGTCGAAATCATTGTAATCCTTGGTTCCGTTCTGGTTGCCAATGTAGAAATAGAGAAAACCTCCGTACTCCGTAGGATTGGTATCGACAATATCGAGTTTCTGATCGCCGTTGATATCGCCTACATCAGGGAAAAGACCGTTGAAACTGGAGATATACGTAAACCGATTCCAGTCGATGGTTTCACCGCCACGCCATAGCCGACAACCAAGAGCGTAAAATTCTTCATTCACATCGTAATATGTATAAGCAAAATCGGCGTACCCATCTCCATCCCAATCTCCTGCAGGAACAATATCATACCATCCATTTATGGGAGTTTGATAATCTAATGACGAATCAGGAATCGTGTCTTGTATCGCACCTCCCCAGAAGAAGCGGTTGTAGTGATAGAATGTCCAGGTCTCATCGGGATTCTGAATCGGATCCCCCTCGTAATAATAGCTGAAGTCGTCGTAGCCGTCGTTGTTAACGTCACCCAGTCCGCAAAAGCCACGTCCGTTGCGCGTATAGATGCTATCCACGAACACCACCTTCTCGAAGCTGCCGCCATAGATGATCGAGTAGGTGAGCCAGCCCGGGTAATCATATTCCGTTACCCCTGCGTCGTCGTACCCGTCGCCGTTGATGTCGCCCAGGGGTCGGATATCGATGTCTGAATAGGAAGATTCAGATTCATATGTATAGTCAGAAATTGTGTCCATAACAGTGCTTCCCAGCAGGATGCTTACGTGATCATTGTAGATGTAGCTTCCAGCGCCATCAGGAATTCTATCACGCTCCAAAAAACCAATTTCGTCACAATTGTCACCATTCATATCACCGATATTTTCAAGTGTAATCCATGAGAAATTCCAGTTCAATGATGTGTCAACCACAGTTGTAATTTGTATATCTGGTTCTGTCGGTAGTCCTTCTTCTGAACCCATATATATATATATTTTTCCTCTTTGGTTAGTTAATTCAGGATTATTTGTATATCTCCAAGCATTCACAGCCAGATCGTCAATGTTATCACCGTTGAAATCGAGCGAAATTACACTCATACCAAAATTGTCGTTGGCTTGTTCACCGTGTTGCTGCCATACTACTTCGAGTTCGTTTACTGCGGATAGTAGCACACAGATTGTGAGTAAGATGGCTATAGTAAGGTATCGCATGATGCCCTCCCTACAATGTATCTCATTGCACTCAGGATTTTAATATTCACTCAAGGACTGTCAAGAATTTAATATCTACTTTCGTTATTTCGCTTCGCGAAAAGAGATTATTGAAGACAACTCCGCTAACATAATTTCGCTACGCGAATTCACAACGCTCATGTTTTCGTTTGAGGATTCCAGGTTGTCGCTCCGCGAAACCAACAATTGACTTTGTCAAAGCCGAAAATACTATTTCATCAGCGTCACCTTCCTTACGCTCAGCTCTTTGC
>CAXXSY010000003.1:0-1446203 GCA_963665015.2 Cloacimonadales bacterium (SeqCode)
CTTAGGCGGGCGGCCTTGTCGCCCATGAAATCTTTGACCACCTTCGGGAGCGCCATCTTGGGCAGGTCGATGGAAAGTTCTTTCCCGAAGATACCTTCGCCCAGATCCTGCTCTCCTTCCGCGATCCGTTGTTTCGCCTGCTTCCGCAGCATCGAATGGAACGAGGTTTCGTACTGGTTCTCGAGGTATTGATCGAAGGTAATGATAACCTGCTGCGGGAATTCGATCCCACGATACTCCGCCACGATCACGACGAGAGAATCCTCGATATCGACGATTTCGCGGGAGTTGAATTTGAAATTCTTGAAGATGTTTCCCTTGCGCTCGCTGATCGACAATCCGCGCGTGAACTTCATGACGTCGATCTTGTTCTCCCGCAGTGGGTAATAGCCCTTCAACGAGTATTGAACCGGATAGGAATTCTCTGCGAGAAGCGGCAGCAACAGAACGGAAATCAGCAGGGCGAGCAGAAGTTTTTTATTCATGGAATAACACTTTCCTGCTGATCATGTACAGGCCGTCGAGCGTCAGGTTTTTATCGATGAGGTCCAGGGTTTTCATGTTTTCGCCGATCAGACCGGAAATCCCGCCGGTCGCGATCGATTTAATTTCGCCCAGGTGATCGTATTCCGCCCGAATTTCCCGGATGAATCCGTCGATCATGTGGGCGCTTCCGCCGACGATGCCCGAAAGCATCGCGTCGCGTGTGTTCGTTCCGAGAATATTGGTCGGCTTCACGAGTCGGATCGCCGAAAGCTGAGCAGTCTTCTGGAAAAGGTTTGCCGAGGACGTCATCACGCCCGGTGCAATGATCGCACCATGGAAGAATCCGTCCTTACCCACGAGCTGAATGGTGGTGGCGGTTCCGAAATCGCAGACGATGCAGTTCGTCTCGTACTTCTTCCAGGCGGAGTAGGCGTTTACCACGAGGTCGGCGCCGATATAGGAGGGATCCTCGACCGGATAGACAATCCCGGTGTAGGTGGCGCTGTTTACGTTGAGAAACTCGGCATCCATGTATTTCGAGGCAATATGATCGAACACCCGGGTCAACGACGGCACGACGGACGCGAGCACGACATAGCCGATACGATCCATTTCATATCCCGCGTGCTCGATGAGCCGGTGCAGTGTGACAAAGTATTCGTCTTCTGTCCTGGAAACGTCGGTTCCGATGCGCCATGAGTGCGTCAGGACACCCTCACGGTATATACCGCAGGCAATGTGCGTGTTTCCAATATCAATCGCTAAGATAGACTTCATCATATTGTGTCGAATTTCTCCTGTCGAAAAGGACAGTCAAGAAAAGTTTCAATCGCCGATACCATGTACGATGTCACCATATCCGATCAATTCGGTATCGGCATTCTCTATGTGATATACGCACCGGTAGAAACCATAGTCGGTGCTTTCGCAGTTCCACGTGAAACTATTTTCTCCGGGAGGCAGGGCTACATCGAGCAAAATCAGCGAGAGGATATCCCCCTCTTCGTCAACGACAACCGCCGATACCCGGCTGGGTTGTTCCAGCGTGAAAGTGCATACGGTCTGGCTTTCGACCGGATTGGGATACACGGAATTCACCCTCGTCTCCCATTCGACTTCCTCGCTGACCGTGCAGGAGTACGGACCGAACACCTCCGAACCGTTCTGCCGATCAATCGCCTCAAACCAGTAATAATACGTGAGGTACTCGATGTTCAGCGAATCGATATGCGAGTACTCGACGGTATCGCCCTCTCCCGCAGTTCCGGTGATCAGATACGGATTCAACTGGATGGTTCGATGCGATATCCATGCATCCGCATCCATACCGCGGTGAAGGAAGAATCCCTGGTTGTCGTATTCATACCGGGTATCCCAGTCGATAAAGACCTTCCGTCCCTGCGAACACAACTCAACGCCGCCAAACACGACTTCCCGCGTCGGCGCTGCAAATGGTTCCCAGAGCTGCCAGTCACGCGTGTCCACATCGCCGATCAGGTTCCCGCTCTCGTCACGCCTCGTGTAACCGTCGAAATCACTCAGCAGGCGGGCTTCGAACGTAAACGGCATGAAGCGAATCGAATACTCGGGCGTCTCGAAAACTCCGCCGTCCGGATAGATGACCTTCGCCTGCACGAAGTGCTTCCCGAACTCTATCTCCTGCATGTTCCAGCCGAACTCGAACGGCGCTTCCAGGTCGGTGGGCTGGCCGACATTGTCGATGAAAAACACGACGCTTTCCGGTGTATCGCCGGAAAAGCCCAGTGCGATGTTAACGCTGTCACCCCAGACAAAGCCGTTTTCGATCTGCGTGATCCATGCGGAATTGGAATCGGGAGACGAGCTCTCTTCGCACGAGACAAAGGCCAATGCCACGATTGCGATAAGGATTACGATGAAATAGCCTCTCATTCGCCACCTGCTTCGTCGAAAAGAACCTGCTGCGCCTCGGAAGGTCGTAGCCCGAAATGGCGGTAGGTCTTCATGGTCACCTTTCGCCCCTGCATGGTTCGCTCGAGAAATCCCTGCTGGATCAGGTAGGGCTCGAAAATCTCCTCGATGGTACCCGGGTCTTCACCCACCGCGACTGCCAGCGTCTTGAGTCCGACCGGTCCGCCGCGGTAGTTTTCCATGATCATCATGAGGATGCGCTTGTCCATTTCGTCCAGTCCCATGTTATCCACGTTGAGCATCTTGAGCGCTTTCATGGCGATATCGCGAGTGATCACGCCATCGCCCCTGATCTCGGCGTAATCGCGCACGCGCCTGAGCAGGCGGTTGGCGACGCGCGGCGTGCCCCTGGACCTTCTCGCCATCTCGTCGCGACCTTCCGGGTCGATCTCCACGCCCATCAGCCCGGCGGAACGCTGAATGATCTTCCGGATGCTGACCTCGTCGTAGTAGTCGAGCCTGAGGATGATGCCGAATCGTGCGCGCATGGGCGCGGTCAGAAGTCCGGCTCGCGTGGTGGCGCCGATCAGGGTGAAGGGGTCGATATCGATCTTGAAGGTCCTGGCGCTGGGTCCGCTATCGACGATGATCTCGATCTCGAAATCCTCGATGGCGGGGTACATGTATTCTTCGATCACATGGTTGAGCCGGTGGATTTCGTCGATGAACAGCACGTTGCGCCGTTCGAGATTGGTCAGGACTCCTGCGAGATCGGCGGGGCGCTCCAGTACGGGACCGGAGCTCACCTTGATCTCGGTGTCGAGTTCGTTCGAGATGATGTACGCGAGAGTGGTCTTGCCCAGTCCGGGAGGACCGTACAGAAGCACGTGGTCGAGCGGTTCGTTGCGCTTCCGGGCAGCCTGGATCGAGATATCGAGTATCTCCTTCAGTTGATCCTGTCCGACAAAATCGGAAAGGGTTTTCGGGCGCAACGTTCGGTCAAATTCGCGCTCCGTGTCCATCTGCTCCGGTGTTATGATTCGTTCAAGCATGCATCCTGCCCTGGGCTCTTTCTTGTTACTCAACAATATCCAAGCGGATATGTTACGCTGGAATTCACAAAACAGCAATGGTTTCAGGCGTCAAGAAAAACGTGGACTGAGGAGAATTCGCTTTGCGTGCGGAGGGAAACGGGAGGTTATTTTTCTTTGGATTCGTCGTCTTTTTTATCTTCCAGGATCACCATCTTGGTATTCTTGCTGTAGTCTCCGAACCGGTAGTTCTCGATGTCTTTGTATCGAACTACAATATCGCGGATTTTCTGCGCCGCGCCACGCGCCTTTTCCAGATATTTAATCGAATCTGTACAATTGACAAGCTTGATCTCCAGCAGGTCGAGGTTACCCTGCAAAACGGTGAGCGGCTGGTTGATCTCGTGGTTCGCTGTGACCGCCATGGCGGAGACTGAGTTGCTGCGTTCGAGCTGGATGATCTCCTTCTGCGCCGATTGGAGCTTCTCATAGGCTTCGGCGAGCTCAACGTTCTTCAGCCGGTAGATCTCGGCTTCCTTCGCCTTCTTCTCCGATTCGTACTTCTTCTCCATCTCTGCCAGCGCACGGGTCTTTTCCTCGCTGGATATCCGTTCGCGCAGCTTGAGAAGCGAACTCTGCTCCTCCAGCGCCTTGTGCAGATAGCCGGATCGCTTGAGATAGTTTTCCTTCTCGTGGTCGGCGAAATTCATGTACAGCAGGAACGTGTTCTGGTGGTTGGCGTAGAGGATATCGATGGCGTCGATTTCTTCGGCTATAGCTCGGGCTTCCATGAGGTTTGACAACGCCTGATCGAACTGCCGCATGTGGATTTCGCAGTTTGCCATGCTGGTCAGCGCGTTGGAGGTTCCCCACTTCTCGTCGTCGTTCCGATGCTGCTCGACCGCGCGGCTATATAAAAGCTTCGCCTTCGCCATGTCGTTGAGATTGTAATACAGGTTGCCGAGGTTGTTCAGCAGGCTCGCCTGCGGATGTGAGTCTTCCATTTTATCGTACAGGTCGAGCGCCTTCAGCCCGTTATCGAGCGCGTCCTGCATCTTGCCCTGCATCATGCTGGCCTGACACATGTTGCTGTAGATACCGCAAATCGCATTGGTGTCTGTTTCGGAACAGGCTTCCAGCGCCTGTTGAAAATATTCGATCGCCATCTCGGGTTTGCCGATCCTATTGTAGAGGTTCCCGATGTTGATATAGGTATCGCAGAGGAGTGCCATGTCGTCGAGTTGCTCGCGGATTTTGACGGCCTTCATCATGTATTCGAGCGCGCGGTCGAATTCGAGCTTGTTGCTGTAGATCACGCCGATATTGTTGTAGAGCTGCGCCAGCATGGGCTTGTCTTCATGCTTTTCGAAGTATTCCAGCGCGTTCATGAAATGTTCCAGAGAGCGACTCAGGTTCCCCTTGCGACTGTAAATCAAGCCCAGATTACTGTTCAGTACCGCGATATCGCGCAGCCCTTCCACCTTTCCGGATATCTCCAGGACCTTGCTGTAACCGCCATCGGAATACCCCATCTGGTCGAGCTGAAGATAGTACTGATAAACCATCGCGATCAGCATACCCTTGGCTGTGTTGTCTGGCATCGAGTCGATTATTTTATCGCATTCGGAAAGGCATTCGAGCGCTTCATCAGGTTTTTCATTCATGATGTCGCGTACCTTACCGACAAGTTCCTTAACTCTCTGAATATTCTTGTTGGCGTTCATTCTGAATCCTTTGAAATTCTGTGATGATAAACCTGCAAAATATTATTATTCACGTCAAGACAAATTTATTCACGACACAAGTGTGTTTCCGTCGAAAAGATACAATGAATTACGTTCATAACCAATACCTTTGACAGCCATAACCGCGTCAAGCGAAAAAAAGCAGCCACCGGCTTTTTCGTTATCCCGATGCAAAAACTTTTCCCGATCACGCATTTTCGTTTACAAGAATACGTCAATCCATTGACAAAAAGCATCCAATGCTTTATGATAGAAGTGTATAGGAATATTTCTGCAACCCATAGACCCATCCACATCGCCTCCGGCCAATCCCGGTCGGGGGCGATTCCTTATCTCCCTAACGGAGCGCAGGCATCCCTGCCTGCATCCTCCATCCCCCGGCGCCCAGCAACAAGAAAAACCCAACATCCTGTTTCAGACGTTGGGTTAATCTTTTATTCTGATGCGGTGCGCACCGCTACTGCTGCCTTCAGCCGGCCTTGGCGACGGCGTCATCGGACAGCAGGCGATACTTCAGATCGTAGTCGGGGTGATCCAGCACCACCTGTTTACCGAGGTTGTTCTCGGTATTGATCAGAAGCGGGCCCTTGAGGTTCGCGGTCATCTTGCCCGGGTCTTTGGGAACGGTGACGATCACCAGTTGCGCGACGCGCGTCGGGTCATCGACCTTGATCTCCTCCAGATCGGCGCGATAGAGCCGGATCTGGTAATCGGGCTTGAAGATGAGCGGGTCGGTCACCACGAAAGCGAGATCGGGCGATTCCAAGCTCTGGAGCCATTTCAGCGGCGACTTCTTGTTCGCGTCGATCAGGACGTAGTCCTTGTGGTCGGCGAAACCGAGAATTCCGCTTGGGAACGTGATTTTCGTCTTCGGATCGATTTCAATCTCGCCGAATCGTTTCGTTTTGATCTTCATATAGCTACCCTCTTTGGTTAGATGTAGTTGAGCAGACTGTCGGTTAAGATACTTCCGAGCACCGAAGTGGATGACGAGAGTGCCGACTCGACCATCGACAGTTCCGAAATGGCGTCGATGAGGTCGGGCTGCGAGATTTTCTCGATACTGGTCATCAGGTTCTCTTCGGTTGCTACCATGTTATTCCGGGCGACTTCTATCCGGTTCATGCGCAAGCCTGTCTCCGCCAGGACGTTTTCGAAAGTGTCCTGGACATTGCGGAGGTCTTCCAGCGCTGCGGATATGGCAGTTGTGTCATTGTTTTCCAGTGCGATCTTGAGATTGTACATGGTATCGATCAGTCCGGTATTCTCTGCCGCTTGCAGGCCGGTCATGTTGGTTGTGATACGGCTGTTTCGACTCATGTTGAAGTCGATTTGTCCATCGTCACCGCTGTACCTGCCGGCGCGGACATATATCTTGAATTCATCGCCTTCGGCGAACGTCCCTGCGGAAAAATCCGCCTGAACGCCGAGATCCTCTCCATTCACATCATCGAAGACCGCAATGTTCCCGGTCAATGTCAACTCGCTGCCCCAGGTCTCGCCACCGTCTTCGGAAATCTGATACTGTGCTGTCCCCAGCTCCCCGCCGGAGATGATGCGTACCAGGTATTCCTTTTCGGTGGTGCCCGTGAATTCTCCGGATGTCGTCATCACGCCTTCGTAGGTGTTTGCTGACGCGGCGTATCCCGGCAGAATGCGGCCGTAGTCCAGATAAGCCTGCTCATCCGTTTTGTATCCCGAGAAAAGGTAGCGATTGTTCTGTTTTGTATTGAGTGTCTGGAACATCTGCTCAAGGATTTCGTCAACTTCAGTCGAACCAACCTGATGGACGGAGGAATCAGCAGTTTCGGTCGCGTTCAGCTCGGCAACCTCTCTCGCTCGCGTCAGCAACGTGCTGAGGTCGCGCAGACACTGCTCGGTCGCTGTCAGGTACTGGTCGGCGTCATCCATGTTTTCGCGGTACCGCTGCGTTGCGGATAGATCGATCTGATACCGTGTATATATGGATGTTCCGGTCGGGTCGTCCGACGGATTGATGAGTGTCCTTTCTTTACTGATCATTTCCTGCAATTCCCTGTATTTCTCCAGGTTCTTACTCACCTGACCATACAGATTCCGGAATGCCATCTGGGTTGTGACTCGCACGTTAACCTCCCATTTTACCGCTCAGCATTTCGTTCAGCTTATCGAACGCTGTCTGATCGATAACAGCCTTGGATGCCTTCTGGTTCTCCCTGAGGATTTTCTCGTAAATTTCTTTGCGATATACCGGAAGCGCGCGTGGCGCTCTAATACCGATTCTTGCCGATGTTTTGTTCATCTCTGCGAGCACAATCTCGATTTCGTCGCCGACGATGATCGACTCGCCAATCTTTCTGGTTAATATTAACATCTTTCACCTTCCTTGGTGCCTTTGTATGCCAAGTGGCAATTAACCTTCCCTGGTTATCAGCGGACGATACCCATGATGGTTCCCAAGAGCCCATCCGCCATTTCGACGATTTTGGCAGCCGCTTGATAAGACCTCTGGTAACTCAACAGATTTACCGATTCCTCATCGATCGATACCCCTTTTACCGACTCGCGGTAGTTATCGACCTGCGTTGCCGTCAATTCAAGCATATCGCTCTGGTTCGCTGCGTTGGACGAGTCCCTGCCGATCGAGGAAAGCATGGATCCATAGTACTCTCCGAACGACTGATTGCCCATCGTTGCATCGGACCGTAGCGCGTTAATCATCAATGCGACACGGTTGTCGCCCTCTTCGCCGCCCAGCGAGGCGGCAATTTTATCTGGTGACGCGGCGATTTCGTCTGAAAGCCTGAAATCGGCGGCGCCGGTTATATCGGATGCGAAAAAGTCTATATTGGTGGATGGCGGATCGCCGAGTCCGCTGCCCTGCCGGTGGATGGCGTTGAGCTGCTGCGCCAGGTTGACGGCGAGGTTGTCCAGCTTCTCCATGTAGCTGGTGAGCTGGTTGTCGCGCAAGTTCGTGAGTCCGGCGAGCTGACCGGTCTGGAGTCCATTGATACCCGTGTTGGTGTCGTCCCAGACGAGTTTGGTCGTGTCGAGTCCGTCCTCGGTTTCGGTGTAGGTGCGCAGGTGGCGCGAGGAGTCGTGGCTGACCAGTTGATCCGACCCGAAATAGACAACGCGGCTGCCATCGTCGTGGTAGTTTACACGGACGTTTCCGTACTCGGAAAGGTCGTCCAGCAGCTTGTCCCACTTATCAAGCAGGTCGTTGGGGATGGGTCCGGTCTGTTCCGCCTGCTGAATCTGCATGTTCAGCGTCGCAAGCTGGTCGCCGATGCCGTTGACGGTCGATGCGATGTCCCGAATCTCTTTATCGACTTCGGCGTACTTGTCCCGGATGGTGGTATGAACGCGCGAGAAGGAGTCGGAGAGGCTTTGCGCCGATTCGAGCAGGTCGAGCCGGAAGGTATTGTCCATCGGGTTGTCCGACAGCGATTCCCAACTGTCCCAGAATGCGTTCAGATCGACGGCGAGGCCGTAGTCGCCCAGCTCGTTCAGTTCCGATTCGAGTTCCGAGAGCTTTTCGGCGGAGCGGCTCCAGTAGCCGAGTTCCGAGTTCTCTTCGCGGAAGTTGTTGTCCAGATAGAGGTCTCTCATGCGCTCGATACGCACGGCTTCCACGCCGGTCCCGTAGTAGTGCAGCGAGTCGGAATTCGCGTCGCTGCTCACCTGAACCACGCGCTGACGGCTGTAGCCTTCCGTGTTCACGTTGGCGATGTTGTGTCCCGCCGTTTGCAGATTCTGCTCTGCGTTCGTGAGCGCTTTACGCCCTATGGAAAGTATGTGAAACATAGCTATACTTCCCTGCTTTTACAGATGTGGAACATGCTTAAATCCTTTTGTTCAACAGGATCGAGCTTCTCTTCTGGCTGATCATTCCCACGCGACTGTAAACGCGGTCGCGATCGATAATATCCGCGATCATTTCCAGGTTGTCCCCCACCATCTCGAGGCCCGTGCGGATCAGCTCTTTGTTCTCCGCGGAGAGCTTGTCGATGGTCTTGAGCGTGTTGGCAAAGACCTTGAAGAACACCTGCGCCTTCTCCTGCTCTTCCGGCTCGACAAAGACGCGATCGATGTTCTTGAGCGAGGTCTCATCGACATCGACTCCCACGGTCAGCATCATCGCTTCCATGAGGTCGTTCCGCTCGTTGGTGGCGTTGTGCGCCCTGCCGATCAACAGCGCCGCACGCTGGCTGACTTCCTGGAACTGACGGATATCCCACTTCATCAGAGCGTACTTCTGCTCCGAAAGGATCAGTGCCACTTCCTGGTAGGACGCTATCTCCTCTTCCCAGGCGTTGAAAAAATCATTTTTCAGGGTATCCATCTTGACTCCTTCTTTATTGCATCGATTGATAATAATCCAAAACTCTGCGCACGTACTGCTGCGTCTCTTTGAAAGGCGGGATGCCGTCGTATTTCTCGACGTTTCCCGGCCCGGCGTTGTATGCCGCCAGCGCCAGCTTCATGTCGTCGCCGTATCGATCCATCATCATCTTCAGGTAGCGAACGCCGCCCCGGATGTTCTCTTCGGGATCGAACGAATCGGTGACACCGAGTCCTTCGGCCGTCTTGTCCATGAGCTGCATCAGCCCCTTGGCCCCGGCGTGCGATTCCGCGTTGGGATTGCCGTAGCTCTCCTGCGCGATCACAGCCTTCACCAGCTTCTCATCGACTCCGTAGCGGTCGGCGACCTCCACGATGATCGGCTCGTATTCTTTCAATCTTTGGGCGAGCGTGTTGCCGATCGGGGTGCGCTTCGCCGGTGATGTCGTTCGTATATAATCTTTCTCGGAAAGGTCTCGAATGTTCTCGATGGGCTTCTTCTGCTGCGAATCGAACTGCTTCATGATCTGCTTCGATATGCCCAGATCGCCCTTTTCGGCGATGCCCATGGCGACCTTCTGCAGGAACATCTCCTGATACCAGTCGCTGCCCGGGGCGTCGCCCAGCATGGACGCGTTTTCGAGCGACTCGGTCATGGCGGATAGCATCTGACGAACGAAGATCGCCTCGAACTCCTGCGCCGCCTTCTCCGCCTTGTCGCGGTCGTTGTCCTTCAGATTCTCACCGAGCTTCTTGAATTTGTCGGCGTCGAATCGCTGAAGTTGCAGCGCCTGTTGTTGTTCGATTGCGATCATGTCATTTCTCCTACATGATGACCAGCTCGGCCTGAAGCGCGCCGGCTGCCTTGAGCGATTGAAAAATGGATATGAGGTCACGCGGTGTGACTTTTATACTGTTGAGCGCGCGAGCGAGTTCCTGTACGGTGCTCGACTCGAGAACCATGACCCGCGCCGGTTCGTTGATCGCCGCGACGTTCGCGTACTCGGTCGTCTCTTCGACCATGCCGAATCCGACACTCTGACTCTGCGAATAGGTATTGATCTTGATCATCAGGTTTCCGTGTGCCACCGCGACTTCCGAAAGCTCGACGTTGCCGCCGGCCACGATGGTTCCGGTGCGCTCGTTGATGACCACGCGCGCCCGCTGCTCGGGCACCACTTCCAGGTTCTCGATGGACGAGATGAAGCCGATCAGCTTCTTCTGCACCAACACCGAATCGGGTACCACGATCTGTACCGAGCTCGCGTCCTCCGGCGCTGCCAGACGGTATTCGAAATACTCGTTGATCGCCGTCGCGACCCGCTGCGCCGTGGTGAAATCGGGATTGTGAAGATTGACGAGCAGCTCGCCGTTGTAGAGCATCTGGCTAAAAACTTCCTTCTCGACGACCGCGCCGCCCGGGATTCTGCCCACCAGCGCGAAATTCTTGCGTAGCTTCGTTCCCGCCGCGCTCGAATTGAATCCACCGATCGACACCGAGCCTTGCGCCATGGCGTAGAGCTCTTCATCGATGCCCAAGAGCGGCGTCATCAGAAGCGTCCCGCCCTCGAGGCTCTTGGCGTCGCCCACCGAGGACACTGTCACGTCGAAGGTGCTCCCCGACTTGGCGAACGCCGGAAGCGTCGCGGTAACAATCACCGCCGCAACGTTGTTGGGGCGAATCTTGTTCTGCGCGATGGTCAGACCGAACCGCTCCATCATGTTCTTGATGGACTGGATCGTCATCTGACTGCTGCTGCCGTCGCCGGTGCCGTCCAAACCGATCACCAACCCGTAGCCGATCAGTTGTTTCGATTCCAGACCGCTGAAACCGGCGATGTCCTTCAACCGGACCTGCGCCTGCATGAGCGCAACACTCAGGAGTAACGCAAGAAGCACGGTTTTCTTCATTGTTCACCTCATAAATTGGTCTTTCCGCTTGGGCACATCGTTGCCGAGACGATATGCCCGCACCGAAAATTTACCGAACCAGATGGGCGTCGTGAAATGCTGTCGTCTCTCGTGATCAACAGCGATAATCTGCGTCTCTCGTAATCAACAGATCAACGTGGATGTCATTCGTAATCAACCAGTCATCCTTACACTAATTCCACCGTCGTGGAACCCATCGTTGTACACATTCTATTCGCACTTCCATTTTGCAGAAGCTATGCCAATCGAGCGCGACAAATCATAACCATCTGTTTGTGCGGTGGTTAGAAGCATGGAACGCATTTCAGGTTATCGTGAAATGGTGGTGTGTTTCATTCCGTGTGAGAAAAATTTTCCCGACATCTTTTGCCGGATTTGCCTCCTATGTTCCATTCTGAAACAGGTTGACTGAAGAGGCAAAGAAAGCTCGGGTATGGGACATACAAATATCTGCAACACAGGATTTGTAAAAAAGTACGACTGGGACTCATCGATATTCAACACTGCTGTCCGCGATAACCGGCCTTGTACTGGAACTGATCGCTGTAGATGGTCATGACGGAGCAACAGGCGACAACATCGAGACGGATATCGTGCTCTATCTTTCCATTGAAATAGAAAATACGAAGTACGGAACACCGGATACAGGCGGCATGATACGACAGAAAGCGTATCTCTAAAGTCCGTGAAGAAAACGCATTATCCCCGGGATAGCTGAACCGAATTCTCTTGACATCAACCGTTTTGCATATATCATTTGTTAAAATGGATGTCGGGAGATTTCATGCAAAAAAGGTCAGCAGCTTATTTCGTTATGACAATTCTCGCTGTGCTGTTCCTGCTATCAATTATTTTTATCTATACGAACTACCGAAGAGAGAAACAAAAGATCGTTGATAACAACATCGACACGCTTCACAGCAAAATCCATATTACCGAGAACTTATATTTTGAACTGGCTCACATGGTTTTCGAAACCCTGTTCATCAATACCGAATATGAAGCGCTGATGCATGAGGCTACACACGCAAAAACGGAACAGGAGAAGAGAAAGATTCGCTATCGGCTTTTCGAAATGAGTGTCATACAGTATTCAATCTTGTTGAAATACAACTTCCGGCTGTTTCATTATCACCTTCCCACAACCGAAAGCTTCCTGCGCATGCACAAACCGGATAAATACGGAGACATTTTGAAGGATGCCCGCCCAACCGTTCGGGAGGCAAACCGGCAACAAACAATTCAAAGAGGTTTCGAGGAGGGCCGGATCTACAGCGGATATCGTTATGTATTTCCGTTATTCTACAATAGGGAGCATGTCGGAAGCGTCGAATTCAGCACGTCGGCACTGGCGATATTGAAACATCTGAAACAGTTGTTTGGAATGGACTATCATTTCATCATCTCGAAAGACGTCGTCGATGCAACAGTATTTGAGGAACAGCGCAAAGAGTTCTATGCACCCTGCTCCATGAATCCTGATTTCTACGTGGATATCAAGGCCACCGATATGGATTTTATCAGAAGAATCACTTCGGAGGCAAAGGATAGTCTCATCTTTGAGAAATGCCGCGCGGAATTCGAAACGTTCGAACCATTCTGTTGCTGCCTGGATACAGATGAGGGAAAGTATTTCGTTACCGGTATTCCGATCGAGAACTTCAGCGGAAAAAAGATCGGGTACATCTTACAGTTTGCGCATGATATCCAGCCGTACCTTATTCTGCAAGAAACCCTGATTTCCAGACTGATCATCGTCATTGTCATTTTCGCTATGCTGATGTTCTTCACCTTCATCTACAGCAAATACCTGATCAACAAGGAGTCGCTCAACAGGCTCGAAACGATCTCGGCCATGAGCGTTACGGCAAGCCACGAAATGAATCAACCGCTTCAGATCATGCTGATGCACGTGGAAATACTCGAAACCAGCGATAAGTGCGGTGAGGAGTGCATGAAACGGATCGGTAAAATCCACGACTGCATCGACCGCATCGATTCTATCCTGAACAAGATGAACAATTTGACGAGTATCGCGCTGGACGACTACACCGAAAGCGAAAAGATGCTCGACCTCGATAAATCAACCGACTTCGACAAGTAGCAATCTTCTTCCCCTAGACCACCGAGCTCCAGCTCGGCACCTCTTCCCACGGACCGCTGAGCTCCAGCTCGGCACCTCTTCCCACGGACCGCTGAGCTCCAGCTCGGCACCTCTTCCCACGGACCGCTGAGCTCCAGCTCGGCACCTCTTCCCACGGACCGCTGAGCTCCAGCTCGGCATCTCTTCTCCCTCGTAGCGCCGATCTCCGAGCGGGGTTCTCTACTTAAGATTTTTCAGCAAAACTGTATTTGTAAATGTAGGAGCATCCACGAGTTGGCACTGTTAAACAAAGAACGCCGCTCGGAGATCGGCGCCTACAGGTGAATGACACCTCACCCCCCTGACGAGGCTGTGTAAAAACGCAGTAGATTTTCCTTTTTCTATTGCAGGGGCAACCCTCTGTGGTTGCCCTCTTTGAATTTTTACCAATCCGCAATAGACGCCGTAACTATCAGTTGAATAAAGGATTACAGAGTTATGACGGGCAACCACAGAGGGTTGCCCCTACAATAGAAATACGTCAGGCTTTGAACGGTTTCAATCATTACTTCGAAGTTATTACACAGCCTCGGATTAAGGGGGGGGATTATCCCTTCTTGAATCGATCTGCATCAGGCCTAAAGAAAAAGGGCAGACCCGAAGACCTGCCCAAAAAAACTTGTACGTATTATCAGAACGCGTAGCTGATCGATGCCTGGTTCACGAAACCGAGATCGCCGTAGGAGCTGACCGCATAGTCGATGATGAAATCGTTCCAGTAGATTCCGAATCCGCAGCACATACCGGAGAAGAAGTCGTTGTCACCGCCGGTCTTCCACTGATGACCTTCATACTTGTATCCGGCGCGTAACGCCAGCATCTTGTGTAGCATGTATTGCGCACCCAACCTTCCGGTGATATCGTAGTCCAACGGGATTTCCACATCGAAATCGATGGTCATCTTCTTGGTGGGGGTGTAGTTCATGCCGGCAGTGAAGCCGAAGGGAAGGCCCTCGTCGTGCTCTTCGTCGGTGTAGTAGGAGAGTTGCGTGCCGACGTTCTTCATGGACAGCCCGACCCGGATGTTCTCGTTGACGGTCTGGTGGAGAACTGAGAAATCGAAGGCGATCGCAGATGCGCTCTTGTCGTCGATCGACTCGTGGATGAACTTGACGTTGATACCGCCGTTGACGACGGGCACCACTTTGAACGCCGCTCCGAGCCCGAACACGAAATCCGAGGTGTCGTACGTGCCGTCTTCGCCACCGTAGTAGCCGTTATCGTCCGCGACGGTGCGTGTGATGCCGGATTTGGAGAGGGTCTGTGTGAACACCGCCATCTTGAATGCATCGCGGATCGGTTTGACGAATGCGGCGGAACCGCCGTAAAAGCCTTCGATGTAGCTCATGCCCGATACCGAGGCGATCGTGCCTTCGGTGTTCATGAGTCCGGCGGTATTGAAAAAGACTCCGTCCGCGGTGCCGGTGTCGGCTGTAAAGGCGTTCGCCATGGCTGCGGCGTGCGTCGAGAAATTCATCCGCAGGAAACTGAATCCGGTCGTTCCCGCATCGTCATGGATCGCAAAGGAGAGGGTTGCCGACATTAAAAGCACGGCAAGGATTGTCAGACGACTAATTCGCATTCATTCACTCCCGATTTTTATCTCACAAAGTATTTCCATCGCCTCGTTCGCGGATGAGGCTTCCATCAATCTCGATCGGTTGTCGCGTTCCCTGAGGAACCTCGTCACCGCACCGAGAACCGGCATGTATTCGTCCTTGCCTTCCAGCGGAACGGCAAACATTAAGATCAAACGCACCGGCTGTCGGTCAATCGAGTCGAAATCGATTGCCTTGTCAAGGATATATACGATGATTTTCAGCTCGGAGACCGACGCACTGCGGCCATGCGGAATCGCGATACCGTATCCGATACCGGTACTCATGGACTCTTCGCGCGCCATCACTTTCCGCAGGAAATCACCTTCCTGTTCAATATAACCGCGTTCCTGCAAAACTGTGACCATCTTTTTTAGACAACACTGTTTTTCATCGCACGAAGGATGGATGAATATCAACTCCTCTGAAAAAAACGACATAGCCACCTCGCTGAGAAGAATGGCAATTGGTTCGAAGTTGTAAAGAAAAATCGTTAACCTTCTTGAAACTTTGAACGACTCCATCTTGAAGGTTTCATTTTCACACAGTCTGGGAGATCAGCGCCTACAGAATGCTGAGGTGACGTCCGCGTTCCATGAAGAAGGGCAGACACAGAGGTCTGCCCCAATATTGATCCACTAACGTAATCCCGATAAATCGGGATTACAACGTTCATGTTTTCGTTTTCGCTACGCGAAAGCCGAACTTCCGCTAACATAATTTCGGCAAGCCGAAATTACAACACTCATGGGTATCGTTTTCGCTACGCGAAAGCCGAACCTATTTAATCATCATCATCTTTTTCGTGATGGTCCTGCTTCCTGTTTCGAGCTTGTAGAAGTAGATACCGCTTCCACAGCTATTGTTGTTGTCGTCGGTACCGTTCCAGACGGTCGGAACCTGCTCGCCGCGAGTTCTCTCTTCGTCGATCAGGGTCTTCACGAGCTGACCGCGCGAGTTGTATATCTTCAGGGTGACATGCGCGTCGTCCTGAAGCGAGAAGTCGATGGAGGTCGTCGGGTTGAACGGGTTCGGCGAGTTCTGAGACATCGAGGTCACGTAGTTGAAGTCGGGTGTCTCTTCTTCGTCGTCTTCGATCGTGATCGCGGTGGGACCGTACAGGGTGGCTGAACCGTCGAGTTCGACCGCGCTGAGCCAGTAGTAGTAGGTGTTGTCGATTTCAACGTCCGTGTCTTCGTATTCGTAGGCCGTCTCGTTGGAATTATTGTGCGCCACCACGAGGTTCGTCGTGATCATCATGGCTTCGTCTGCGTTGTCGGTCTCGCTGCGGAGGACGTGGTAGCCAAGCATGTCGCTTTCGGACTGGGTCATCCACTGAAGCGACACGTAGCCTTCGCTGGCGTAGGACGCGTGGAAACCGGAGAGCTCGACCGGCAGGGTCTCTTCGTCGCTGCCGAAGACGAATTCGCTGAAGCCGTCAACGCGCGCAATAATAGCATTCATAGCTCCATCATAAAATACATCCGCACCATCGATCATGGTGAAATCTTCGAATTCCGAGCTGCGATGCCATACGTTCACGTTGGTCGGATCGATAATTCCAGGTCGCGGTATATAATCGAGATCGAATGCAATCCAAGCCTCGCCGAAGACTATTTCGTCGTCCGGATCGACGTTCCAGCGGTAAACGCTGACATTCTCGTCGGTGATACCGTTGGTGTTGATCGGTCCTTCGTTGAAGAACATGACCGTTACGTTACCGCTGGCAGTAACGCCCCCAAACTGAATTACTATGCCGGTATGAGGGGAATCGAAGTCGATCGCCGGATCGCCGGTCGGCACGGCTTCGGTGTCCTGGTTCTCGGCGGAGTCTTTCACGACCAGTTCGTCGATGTTCCAGTAGGAGAGACGGTTGAGATCCTGAGCAACGAACTCGAACTTCAGGTAAAGGTTCGGGCTGCCGACACCATCGGTGGTATAGATGGTAACGCCCTGATTCTCGTTATCGTTTGCACCGGTGTATGTGTACGTCCAGACCGCTGGTCCCCAGTTTATTCCATCTGTGGAAGTGAACAGACCGAGCTCGAAGCTACCCGTGCCGCCACTGTAAGTTGAAATGCTCTGGCACCATGTGACGTCGAGCGAGGAATATCCTGATGTATTAATGGGGCAGGAAACGAGGTTGTCGCCTACCGCGTAAGAGCTGTAACCAATGGAGGCTTCAGGAGCGACACCGCCGGCATACGAGCTGTTGCCAGAATACCAGTTGCTGTTGTTCTGCCATCCTGCAGGCGGGAATGCCAGGAAGTCCTCGTGGTACGGGATCGTCGGAGCTTCGGTAGCAGTGATCATGACTTCGTTGCTAAAGATGAAGCCTTCAGCGAACAAAACGCCAAACACAAGGTAAGCTGTTCCGGTTGATGGCGGAACAAGGTTGAACGGATTGTCAGTCACGCCTGTTGCCACATAAGGTCCACCGCTTGTATGGGAACCACACCATTGCCCTTCCATTGGACTTCCGACAATGTTTACAGAGAGCGGGGTGATTGCCTGACCAACCATAACATATTGAGCCCCGGCTGGCGTAACGGTTACGCCGTTGACGGTGAACGGTGCGCTTTCGCTACCAAGAACCGCGGGATTATCGGCTTCAACGCGGATAGCATACATTGTTCCGCCCTCGCAAGGATCCGGAATGGTAAAATTGATCGATCCGGAAGGATCTGTGGTCTCTGCTGCAAGCGTGTAGGTTCCGATTTCGGTTGCGCTTGCGAAAGAGCCGTTAACATCTGAAAGCATTGCGGAGAAAACACAGCCGGCGGCGAAGGTGCCGGTCGATGTGAATGCAACGGATCCGGTTCCACCGGGATTGAACGGAGCGTTGGAAACTGCTCCGGTAACGATGGATTCAGTGGAAGAAGCATAGTCTGTAAGTACGATATCGTCGATGTTGGCACGCTTGCCGACCGTTCCGGAGATCGAGGTGATACGGATACGAACGTTTCCCGCAACGTTTACTTCTTCGCTCCACTCGGTCAGATCAGCCTGAGTGTTTGAATCGAAATCCGATCCTACCTGTGTCCAATCGACTCCTTCATTGGTGCTGTATTCAACACGAAGTATCGGAGCGACCGAGTCTGTACCATACTTGGCATATTGGAATGTAATGGTTCCGAGTCCGCCAGACTTGTCTTCAAGCATGGTCATTGACCCAATGTGTCTCAGACGCGCAGATTTTAATCCGTTTTTCTTGTCGCCTGCCAAACTACCAATCAGAGTATTATTGAGGTTCCAGTTGATACCATTGAGAGCAACATCTCCAGCGCCGTAGGAACCCTTGCTTTCAGCTTCGAAATCCACTGTGTAGTCAGCGAACATACTCACGATGCTGCAAAGCAGGATGAATACGAGAATAAATCCTTTTTGCTTCATTTCGTTCTCCTTGTTGTTTTACGATTGTGGATGTATTTACTTTGACCAATATCTTGAAAACAATCCTCATGTAACGACTCCAAAGTCGTTGATGAGAAAAGAGATACATTTCCACTCTATTTCATCTCCGAAATTTTAAAATAGCATGTTCTTCTGTCAAATCATTTCTTCGACACGTGCAACATATAATACACTGCTAACGAATTACTTACATTTCAGGTTTCGGATGAATCCATAACAGAAACTGTTTCTTGTACTTGTAGTTGGATAGATTGGTGAATATCTGGGCTCTGTTGCAAACTTGGTGGGTAGAATGGGTTTCACAATAACAATCCCGCAAGGATGGCAGATTTTAGGCTGGAAGGGGATTCATGTTTTTAGCAAGCTGAAATCATACAAGTGCGTAATATACAGTTATATATGCCTATACCCGAGGCTTACGCCTGTGATTTTGCTTGCAAAATCGAATCCCCATGCGGGCTAACATCTATCGTCCTTCCAGGACTTGATAATCATCGGAACGATATCCAACCACTTAATATGCAACAGAGCCATATCTTACTTTATTCTTCGGCGTCGCGATCATTTTCTCCGTCGAACACGACCATATCGATCTCGTCGGCGTATGCCTGCATTCGATAGTCTTTCTGCTCCTTGTAGCGACCCAGGATTCGGTCGATGCGCGAGGTAGCTTCGTCGATGCGCTTGATATAGGGATTGATCTCCGGGCACCCGTACTTCATTTCGAGCATCTCGACGTTGCCCTTGATGATCATGAGCGGCTGGTTGATCTCGTGGTTGGCGGTCACCGCCATGGCGAAGATGGAGTTCTTGCGTTCCAGCTTGAGAATCTCTTCGTGCGCCTGGGTCAGCTTGTTGTACATCTGGGTCAGCTCGTCGTTCATCTTCTTCAGTTCCTGGTTCTTCTTCCGCAGCAGTTCGGATTCGCGTTCCTTCCGCTCGGTTTCCCAGCGCACCTTGAGGTTGGCGATGCGGCTGTTCAGGTCTTCGGGGAAACCGTCCTGCATGGTGTTGATCATCTTTTGCAGGTATTCGGCTTTCTTCTTGTATTTCCGCTGGTGACCGTACAGGTCGGCAAGCTGCTCGAAGATCAGCGAGCGATTTTTATTCAAGTCTTTCGCCTCCATGAGGTTATCCGCCTGAAGGAGGTATTCGAGCGCCTGTTCGTATTTACCGGTTCTGATGTGCAGCTTTCCGAGGAGCGCGAGCACGGTTGCCTGCAAGTTCCTGTCGAAGGAGGTTTCGGAATTAGGCAACGCTTTTTGCAGCCAGGCATTGGCTTCTTCATATTTCTCGGTCATGATGTAGATGTTCGCCAGATTGATGTACCCGTTCAGCAGCCACTGCGGCATCAGGCAACTTTCTTCGAGAAGCTCGACGCCCATCTTGAAATCCTTGATCGCGTCATCGAACCGGTGCATGTTCGAGTAGGTCGTACCGCGGTTGATGTACGCACCGGCGAGGTCGCCCGGGCGTTCTCTTTTCTTGCTCAGCTCGATCGCTTTCCCGGCGTATTTCAGCGCATCCTCATAGATACCAAGGTTGTTGTTGACGTTGAGCAGGTTCAGGTAGGCGGATATGAGAAGTCTTTTATCGGCTCCAGGCTCGATCGCATCCACGGCCTGCTGAAAGTAGTCCAGCGCGCGATCGTAGGCGTTGATGGCGACATTGACCAACCCAAGATTGACCAGCAGCGCACTCTTTGCCTTCTTGTTGTCGGAGTCCTTGGCGTACTGCAAGCCCTGCTGGATGATATCGATTGATTTTGGGATATCTCGCGTATAGAAATAGTATTTCGAAAGGTCGATGATCCACAGCGCCGCGTTGTAGAGATCCTCGTCGGCAAGGTTCGCCTCGATCTCCTTCTCGAGTAGGCCGATATTCAGCTCGATTCGTCCCACCAGTTCATTCGCGAAGACGTAGTCGCGAAGAAGAAGTTCGCGTTCGCATGACTTGAGCGTTACCTGTTCGCTCAGTTGTAGCGCTTCTTCGAGAAGCTCGACCTTCTTCTGGGGCTGTTTCGTCTTTTCTGCCTTCTGCCGAAGTTGTTTAATTTGCTGGCATGCAGTCTCTTCCCAGCCACTATGTTTATCGTTCATTAATCATTCTCCCCATTGACAGGTTAATCATTAGTTTGAATATCGATTCCCAAATGTCAATAACAATTATCACTCCAAGCGCGTCTCGGCACTCACGAATCGTGCGGAGAAAGGTTTGAAGTCTTATCTTTTAAGCGTCGTGGCGCGATCTCAATTGCCTGAATTCGATTCAAACAATCTGGGCCGGTTAAAATTTCCTTTGACAACATCTTGCTTCGGTATCCATTCTTTGCATCAGGTATGCGAAATCACTTTCAAGCAATAACGAGGAGGAATTATGCGCAAGTTTCTACTATTTACAATCTTGGTTCTCGCGATAGCCGGTATGCTTTTTGCCGACGCGATGAGACCGGGCTCGAACCGAACGGCCCGTAACGACTACGGTACGCTCAAACCGACCCTTCATCGTGACGCTCCCGTCTGGAGCTTCATTGTCGAACCATCGGATGTCCAGAGTTCGTTTTTCGACTACATGATGGGCAGCTACAACGGAACACCGGTACGCGTGCAGGACAACGGCGGCGTCTATATGATTTTCCACGGCAAAGAGACAGCAGCCGCCCAACGCCGCCAGTACATCACCTACATCAATCCGGACGGCTCGATCAACTCGACCAACTACGTCGGTCAGACCGACCAGTATGAAGGCTACGCCGGTATCCAGATCGATCCCGAGACCAAGGACCCGCTCTACGCATGGCACTATGAAACCGAAGTCGCATCGACCTACGATGTCGCACTGGGCATGGACGTATGGCATCTTCTGTTCTCACCCGGGCTCTTCAGTACGCCGCTCAGGGTTATCCCGAACAGCGACTGGGACGCGATCGACTTCGATCCGCCTTTCGAGGACGACCAGTTCCTCTGGCCCTATGTCGAAATCAGTAAAGCGCCCAGCTACGACGTGGATGGAAAGCGCCGTGTTTACGTCCTGGCAAACAACAACGTCGCACACTCCGATGATGGAAATCCGTCCGAGAACGTCGTCATCGCCTATTGCGATTTCCTGTCCACCGACATCGAATCAGGGCACTTCCCCACGCTGGAATGGAACTACATCACCATCCCGCAGATGGACGATTGGAACGCCGACGCGGGCTGGATTCGCCCCTTCTGTTCGTCAGCCTGTACCTGGGACGGCAAGTTCGCCATCTTTGGATACCTTGTCGGCGGCGAAGACTACTTTATGGAAGAGGACCCCGATTTCTTCGTCCTGCTGAACGATAACTACTGCGAAGGCGATTGGGAATACTACGTGGTCAATTCCGAGGTTTACGTCGATAATCCGCAGAATCAGGACGGCTCGAACCACTTCGACGCTACCGACCTCTACTTCTCATTCTCCCACTCCGGTCACATGACGACCCGCTGGGATTCGGGCGGACGCCTCCATTTTCAGGCTCCCTACGCGCTCCACGGAACATCCGGCGACGAAGGCGTTTACTGGCCCTACTACCTCCAGATGCGTAGCCTGATCTTCGATAGCAATACCGAAGAATTCATGAGCTTCGACCTCTACCCCAAAAGCGCTACCCCGAATGACGGACTGCCCTTTATTCCGTGGGATGTCAACGAGGACGGCGAAGTGGATGAATACTACGAAGAGGGTAACGTCAACGCAGTAAGCGGCTGGCCGATATACTACTACGACGCGGAACAGGCATTCCACGAAAACTACTTCAACATCGCGTACAACGAAGAGAGAGGCTGGATGGCGGCTATCTGGTCGGACGGACTGAAAAACCGCTATTACAACGACGCCGGCGACGAAGACTATGTCGATTGGGCAACGGTTCCCGAAATCATGATATCTATCTCGGGCGACAACGGTACGACGTGGTCCGACCCGATTATCATGAACGCCAACGCGAACGACCCCGAAGGAAACTTTGTCGAGCAGCTCGATGGACAAATTCCGTGCTACCTCTACCTTGGCGACAAGATCGAAGACATGGGCGACAACCACGCCAAGCTGCATATCATGTACTTCAACGACAACAGCTTCGGATCGTACGCCCAGAACAACCTCGGCGACAACAACGGCGGTATGGTGACCTACATGGCGATCGACATCGATTTCTCGTCGGTCATCGACGCGGTGGATGAAGCTCCCTCCGTCAGTCGGAGCATCACGCTGGGCCAGAACTTCCCGAACCCGTTCAACCCCGAGACCACCATCAACTTCAACGTTCCGAATGAAATGAACGCCGAACTCTCGATCTACAATGTCCGCGGACAGAAGATCAAGACCGTCTTCAACGGACGTACGATTCAGGGACAGAACACGGTTGTCTGGAACGGTACCGACGAATCGGGTAAAAACGTCTCCAGTGGCGTCTATTTCTACAGACTCGACGCTAATGGACAGACCGTGACCCAAAAAATGGTGCTGATTAAATAGGTTCGGCTTTCGCGTAGCGAAAACGATACCCATGAGTGTTGTAATTTCGGCTTGCCGAAATTATGTTAGCGGAAGTTCGGCTTTCGCGTAGCGAAAACGATACCCATGAGTGTTGTAATTTCGGCTTGCCGAAATTATGTTAGCGGAAGTTCGGCTTTTGCTTAGCAAAAACGAAAACATGAACGTTGTAATCCCGATTTATCGGGATTATGTTAGTGGAATTGTGGGGCAGACCTCCGTGTCTGCCCTTTTCTCTATCTTGAGGCACCCTTGCCTGCATGGAAACCAACTTCTGAATGTGCTGCTTGCAGCTCTTCCGAATGTTGGTTTTCTTTGTCTGAATCTGTGAGTTTTGCCGGAGGTAATAACTCGAATCCTTTAAGCGATTAACAGGATTATCATGATTTACGGGATGGAGAGGAGGTCGTTCTCTGCCTGGGTAGGCAGATATCCAGGTCTTCATTCTCTATTTCCTGTAGGCGACGATCTCCGAGCGGCGTTCTCTATATTTACGCACCAGGAGATCAACAACTCGATCTGCAACCGAGCACGTAACGATTACGCAAAGATGTTTACAATGTATTTTGCATTCACCAAACAAACAAAAGGGAGATATCATGATCAAAGCAGGAACCAAAGAACAATTGCTTGAGAAGTATGACATCGTTGACTGGCTTATTATCGATATGGGATTTTCAAGAGACAGAAAAAGCTGCGGTATCAAATTCAACGAACAAGACGCCTTTGAAGCTACCTACAGCGAAATGACCGACTTCGTTCTCGAGCATATTCAGGTGAATACCAGGAGACCACTGAACCTTATGATCGAAGCCCCGCTATCGGTTTCATTTACCAAGAGCGGCAATCCCACTGGAAGGGCTGTCGATGGCGAGGGGCAAGACTCGCGTAAATGGTATGTCGGGGCCGGCGCGGTGGCGGCTCTTCGAAGGATTCATCTCGAACAAAAAAGGTAGAGACAAGAGTTCTCACATTGAAGATGTTGAACGTCTTTCCGCTGCGATATCCAAGGAAAATATAGCCGAAATGCCCGATATCAAGAACCTTGAAAGCGCTTTCAAGGTTGCTGGCATGGATTTTGGCGTGCCGCTTGTAATCAAGCCACCGATCGATTGAGAATCACCGAACCAGCATATTCCTTTTCACCAGAACGTTATCGCCGTGCCGGATGCTGAAGATATACGCGCCGGATGCGACCGGTTTACCATATTCGTCGCGACCGTCCCAATTCAATCGGTGCTCGCCCTTTTGCAGGTGCAGTCCGGAGGCGACGGTGCGCACCTTCTGGCCGCGGATGTTATATACATCGACATCGACCGAGCGCGGCTCGGGGAGCGAAAACGACAGAGATAGATCGCCTCGTCCCGCGGTGGGGTAATACGGATTGGGATAGAGCCCGAACGCGGGGGGCAGGGGAACCGTACCCTCGTCCAGCGAGACCTGCACCCCGGATCGGTAGATATAGCAGTGGTCGTACTCGCTGTCGGTCATCCGGTTCACCATCAGGAAACGCTCGTTTCCGGTATAGTAGGAATAGCCGTAGTAGTTCGTGTTCGAATTGCCCACATGGCTGAGCTGGGTCTCCCCCGTCTCGATATCGCGCAGATAGACGGACATCGTGTAGTTTGTCTGGCTGTACTGCGTATAGAGAATCTCGATGTTGTCATCATCGTCGAAATCGCGACCCGCGGCATAGATATAATACGGCTCGACCGAACCGGTGTTGAACGACTCGATCTCCTCGAAATCGTTACCGTAGATCGTGCCCTGGTTTCCATTCCAAACGACAAGCCACATTTCTCCAACGGTGCCGTTGACCCAGTTTCCCTGCCCCGTCTCGGAGACTACAAGTTCCATACAGCCAATGACAGAAGCCATCATCAGCATGAAGACCATGAAAAATGAGCGAAATCGTACCATGACAATATTCTCCTACAAAATTGTTTTGTGTGTTGTCGATCAGAGCATCTTCTCGATCATGTAGTTGAGTACCGCTTTCATCGCCTTTACCATGTCGGAGGTCAGGTTTCCGGCATTTTTCAGCACCGCTTTGCATTGTTTGATGTCTTCCATGCTGTAGTCCCCGGTATCCAGCGAAAAACGGTTAATGAAGAACAGGATATAGTAGCGTGCGCGTTCGAAGTCGAGGATGCGAATCAGGATCGATAGGCATTTCGGGCATCGCTTGTGGAACATCGAATAGATCATCAGATCGACATGGCTTCGGTAATCCGCCGTATCCAGAATACGCTCGAAGATATCCAGCCAGGCGGGATTGGTGGACTTTGCGGACGCGAAAACGATCGCCCGAATAATTTCCTCGTCGTTCGATTGCAAAGCCTGATCGAGGATGTCCCAATCCTTCCGGTTCATATCCGCGTCATGGCACTTGAGGATGGAATGGATCAGTTGCTCGCGTGAGACCAGCCGGTCTTTCTTCGACTGTGTCTCTCGTTTCGCGTCCATGATCTGTTCCACATCGGTGCTGCCGATCAGCTTTTCGGACAGATGCATGTCGAGTTCGTTTCGTTTGCTCTCCAGATCGTCTTCGTTCATGATAATCTTTTCCGCGAAATCGCGGAGCGGAATGGCGTCGAATCGTTCGTAGGAGTCGGCGAAGTGGTGCAGCGTCTTTTCGAACCAGTTGTCCGAGAGCCGCCAGTCGGTGGTCTCGAACAGCGAGCGGAACAGCTCATACGAATCGACCGGATCGAGCTCGATTCCTTTGTTTACCTTTTGCAGCGCGATATCTGCCGCCACACGAACGTACTCGTCGCCGTCCTTGGACAGCACTTCGAGCATCTTCAGCGATTCGTCGCCGTAGATGTCTCCCAGTGCCTTTGCCAGCGCGATTTTCGTTTTGGTAGAGGTGCTCATCACGTATTTCTGGAGAATGGGTACGCTCTCTCGGAGCTGCATAGCTCCAATCGCCTTGATCACCTCCGATTGGATTGCCTCATTTGGATTGGCGAGCTGTCTCTCCAGCATCTTCAAAGCCTTGGTGCTTTTCACCCGCGCGATTGCCAGGATGGGCGATTTAATGTTACGAACCTTGGTGTCCTCCAGCAGTTCGTTGAACATATCCCAGCCCGTTTCATCTCCCTGCATGATCAGGGCATAGGCGAATTCGGACTTCACCTCCGGCGTCAGCTTGTTTCCGTTTTGCCGTATGAATTCGATGATCCGGGCGTGGCGCAGTTTACCCAACACGCGGGAGATGGGAACTTTCGATTCCCAGTCCGCCTTGCGCCAGAGCATGTTGATCAGTTGCAGCGCGCGTTCGATGCTGTAGTCCGAGAGCAGCCCCAGCAGGTCGTCCAGGATATCCAGGTCTTGCAGCAGCGCGATCTTCCGTACGATCGCGAGACCTAGTTCGCTGGGATACACTTTTAGTGCGTCGATGATGCGGCGGTGCGCGTACTGCTCGAGATTGAGGATTTCGCTTTCGATCTTCTGCAGGAAATTCACTCTTCCGTTCTGGGCAAAGACGAGCGCTGCCACCATCTTACAGGCATAATCGTCGCTCTTGTAGAGGTCATTGAGATACTTCATGACATTGCCGGACGGGATATGCGCCAATAGCTGGGCAATCATGAATTTCATGTCCGTGCTGCCCGTTTTCAGGAGTCGTTCCACCGTCTCCCAGCCTTCGTCCTCGCTGTATTGAAGCAGTTTGCCTGTCGCCAGCGAAGCGATCAGCGGAGACGAATCGAAGCTGAATTCTCGAAGCATGGAGAGGTTCTCGCCCGTGCTGAGCTGCAGGAAACTGAGACGGGCGTAGTCGCGAACGTTGTTCTGGCTGAAGTCGGCATAGAATTCAAGCGTCTGCCAGCCGGAGGGGTCACCCATGAGGATCAGCGATTTGGCCGCTTCGACCTCGAGGATCGGTCGTCGTTGGGTGTTGAGGCTCTTCAGAAACGTGATGCAAAGCGGGTTGTTGATACTGGGAAGCGCCCGGATCACGGCGAAATATTCCTCGGAGCCGCCGTCGCGAAGCAGTTCCGCCAATAGCGGCAGAACCTTGACCGTATGCAGTTGGCTCAGCGCTTGCGCGATGTAGGGTCTGTTCTTGTAATACGCCGCGGGGATCAGCCGCGCGAGGTATTCCACCGCGGTATCCAGCGGCAGCAGTGTTATCGTCTTGATCGCTTCCTGGCACACCTCGAGGTTCTCGTCCTGCGCCAGCTTCAGGATCAGGTCTTCATCGACGTTCTCGGACATGATCTTGAGGGAGGTGGCGATCTGTTTTCGAACCATGTAGTTCGACGACTGTGCGAGGTCTTGCAGCAGCTTGCCGACGGTCTCGTTCTCCAAGTTCTTCAGTGCAATCGCGGCGTTCACGGCGATGTTGTAGTCGTCGTCCTCCACGAATTCCAGCAGCAGCTTTTCGTACTGTTGTAGCTTCAGCATGCCGATGAAGCGGCAGAGGCGCACCTTGCCGTTCATGGTCGCTATCGCGCTGTATTTCTCCAGATCGGGAAGATTCTTGAGGATCGCGTCTCGGACGTCGGGATGCAGCTCGATACTCGATGTAAGGGTCTCGAAGTACATGTTCGAGATGATGTTGAACTTGTCTTCCGAGATCAGGCCTTCCTTCTCAGCCTTTTCGTTCCTGACCAGCTCTTCCATCTCTTTCTGCGTATTGATCCGACGCTTCAGTTCGAGGTAGTTCTGTTCTATATCGAGGATGGTGCGCTTGGGGTCGGTTACCACTCTGCGGTTCATCAGTTGGGAGAAGAAGGCGAAGTTTTCCTCGCCACCGACCAGCAGGAGGGGTTTCAGAAGGTTGGAGATCGGAAACGAATCGAGGTGAAGGTTCTCCAGAATCTCTTGCTGGATGGGCAAACAGCTTTCGATCAGTTTCTTACGTATGTTCTCCTGCGGGATAATTTCGTTGAGCCGGTAGCCGAATTTCGAGGTGAGGTAATAGGATACGTTGATGCTGCTGAGGCTGGTCTTCTGGATGATGCCGATGCTGTTGAGATAGCTTTCCAGCCATTGAAACTGTTCGTAATACCGGTAGAGGTAGATCAAATCGATGACGAAATGGGTCTGCAGAAAGGTCTTGATCCATTCGTTGATGGTGGTCATCGAGAAGAAGGACTTGAATGTCTCGAACGGGATTTCGTAGGAGTCGGTGATCAGTTGGAAATTTTCCGGGTAGTAGAGCTCGTCCTTGCCGATCTCTTTGATGAGCTTGAGCTTGTCCTGTGCGCTGAGTCGCGAGAGGTTGATAAGCGACAGCACGAACGAGAGGTTGAAGCGCTTCTGATCCGCCCAGAAGTGCATCTCCTGCTTGATCAGGTTGTATTCCTCGGTCGCGGACATATTCTTTCGGATGCTGAGGTAGTGCTTGATGCGATCCATCTCGGACGACTGCTGTTCGAGCAAACCCTCTTCGATGCTTTCCTCGACGATCTGATCGAGGTCGGCTTCTTCGAGCAGCATCCTGAGCTTGAGATAGTCCTCGCGTACCTTACGGGGTGCGTTGGGATTGTCCGGGTCGATGCCCAGGCGCTTGAGAAGGTTGCGCCGCACGATCCGGTCGATTCGCGGCTTCTTCGCCAGTCGAACCAACTCTTTTTCTTCGAAATTGCGCACCAGATACGGGATGATCGTCTTCTGGGCGCAGCTCAGGCTGGCAAATGTGAGGATATCCTGGAAATCCCGGAGCGTAAGGCTGGCTTTTTCCAGCAGGCCTTCGAGGATCATCGTTCGGTTCCCCGGATCCTTGCGTGCGAGCCCTAAGAGCCTTTTATACTCTTCCAGCTCGAACAAGCGTTCGAGTATCTGCTCCCGCATCGATTTGGTGTTTATATAAAGCTGTTCCAGTTTCTCCGGATCGTTCTTTGCCATCATCCATTTGAGATTGCTAAGCATCTTCACTTTCTCCAATATAAGGATTCATGTCATTTTCGGCAGAACACAGCATAAACGTAAATAAATATTTTGTTCGCCGCTACAGAATCAGACTTTCGATCCAGCCTATTACACGTTCGATCCCCTTCTTCTTCAGCGACGAAACCGCGGTAATCGAACCGCGATCGATGTTGAACCTCTTTGCGAGCTCGTCCAGATAGCCTTTTGCTTTGGTTACCGGTATCTTATCGGATTTCGTCGCGGTGATCAGATAGGGGATATTGTACTCTTCCAGCATCTGCGCCATGACCAGGTCCTTCTCGTCCGCTTTGTGCCGGATATCCACCAGTAAGATAACGCCTCGAAGCTGAACGCGCTCACCGAAATAGCTCCGCATCATCTTTTTCCACGATTCGCGTTCGCCCTTGCTAACCTTCGCGTATCCATACCCGGGAAGATCGATGAAGTTGACGAAGCCTTCCAGTTCGTCATTTTCGCTGTGCTTGAACCGCACGAGGAAGAAATTGACCAGTCGCGTCTTGCCCGGCTTGCCGCTCGTCTTGGCGATCGATTTGCGGCCCAGGATGCTGTTCAGGAGTGAGGATTTGCCAACGTTCGACTTGCCCACGAACGCGATATCGGCGAACTCCGACGACGGGTAGTCCTTCGGGTTCACCGCGCTCTTCAGAAAGCTGCTTTCGACGATTCGTATGCCCACGGTCTATTCCCAATACACGACCGACGTGTTGTCCGATTCCCAGACCTCGATATCGGCGATCTTGCAGTGCTCCCGATCGATCGTTTCTTTGAGGCTGTGGTAGAAGAACCTGGCTATGTTCTCCGAGGTCGGGTTGCAGTCCTTGAACGCGGGGTGATCGTTCAGCATCGAGTGATCCAGCTCGTCCAGAATCGCGTTCAAATGACGTTTGATCTCCTTGAAATCGATTGCCAGACCGATCTCGTCCGTGCGATCGCACGCGATCCCCACGCGAATCTTCCAGTTGTGTCCGTGCAGCCGCTGGCAGGCTCCGTCGTATCCCTTCAATACATGCGCACCACTGAAGTGCGAGGTTACATTCAACTTGTACATATCTACTCCATTTCTTGCTGTTTATCGAGTACATCGCTACACGAACCGCGCTTTCCCGTCAAACATTCTTCGTCTTTTTCCTTTCCCTTCATCCCCGTCTTCCGATCAACCATCCCGTGTATGCCGGACATCCGCACTCCCGTGGCGGCGTCGGAAGCCCTTTCGTTCCGCCGGCATGTGCAATACCCCTTCGCCATCCATCTAGCGCTGTACGACCTGTGCATGCCGGCGGACCTCACGAAGGGCTTCCGGGGTGATTCCGATAGCGGTTACATAGCCCCTCGATATGGAGGAAAACGATCGGAATCACCCGTGTGCGTTGCACACACGCCGCCACGGGGTGCTCGAGGTCGAGTACGCGCGCTAAGAACATCGACGGGGGGGGATGAAGGGAAAATGTTTGACAAGATAACGGCGCTTCGTGTTTGACTTCGTGCGTGTAACCTTATCGGACAAGAACCGTTGGGGTTACAGTGGAGAAAGCCATGAAATGCAAAAACTGCTCATCGTCTCTCGAACAGAACGCGATATTCTGTCCCAACTGCGGCTGGCAGACCGGATTCATCAAAGAGAATCTTTCGACGAAACTGGTCTTGAAAGAGGCCTGGCAGGATTATAAGGGCATCCGCGCGAAAAACTACCCGTTCGCGATCTTCTACGTGCTCCTGATCCTGGTGCCGGTCGGGCTGGCGACGTTTTTCACGCGCGACAACTACTGGATCAACAATGTAACCTTGCTGTTCGTGGCGCCGCTCGCACTGGTTCCACTGACCTTCTCCGGTTCCGAATACTCGCCGAAGAGATACGTTAAGCATCTGAAGTACTACCCGAAGCTTCTGGGGATATCGCTCTTCACGATCCTGTTCTTCTTCATCATCAACGTCCTGTGTACCGGCAATCCGCTTTTCTACTACGCCACCGACCCGATTCTGCATCCGGTGCGATTCGTTCTGGTGCTGTACTGGCTGGCGATCATCGTACCGTCGTTCTATCTTCTTGCCGAGCTTAAGAAACCGCCCTGCAAGGCGATCTACTGGGCATACAAATGGTGTGCCGAGACGCGCTGGCAGCAGTTTTTCCTGATCGTGCTCCTCGCGGTATTCAACGTAATCGCCTTGATTCCGGTTGGACTGGGCTTGCTGGTCAGCGTACCGTTCTCCATCTTCGCGATTCGCAGATACTCGGAGCAATTGAACGAAAAGGGCCTGTTCGAACAGAACAAATAGTCTTCGATGCCGTGCCGTAAATCATGAAAGGAATCCGGATGAATACGTTCAGATACGTCCTGCCGCTGCTCAAGAAAAACATCAAGCGTATCGCGCTGGGTATCGGTATTCTGATATTCGTCGATTCCCTGCAACTGATCATACCCAAGATCATCCAGCACGCGATCAACAATCTGGAATCCACCGGATTCACACAGCGCCATCTCCTCTATAGCGCGCTCTTCATCCTGGGACTGGCGGTTCTGACCACGGTCTTCAAATACGTCTGGCGCATCCTGCTCATCGGCAATTCGTGGAGATTCCAGAACAACATCCGGCAGATGTACTACGACCACCTGATGAAGCTCTCCCAGTCCTTCTACAACCACCAGAAAACCGGTGAACTGATGGCGCGCGCCACCAACGACCTCCAGGCCGTCCGCATGATGTTCGGCTTCGGCTTCGTGGCGGCGGCGGACACGATATTCCTCTCGGTCGCGTCGTTCCTCCTGATGATCTCGATCAACCCGAAACTTACCCTGCTTTCCATCGTTCCGCTGCCCATCATGACCGTCTTCATCATCTTCATGGGCAAGCGCATCCATATCGCGTTCAAACGCGTGCAGACCTCCTTCGCCAACCTCTCGGGCATGGTGCAGGAGAACATATCCGGCATCCGCGTGGTGAAAGCGTTCGTGCAAGAGGAGAGTGAAGTCGGCAAGATGTCCGACTACGCCGGCGACTACGTGAAGAAGAACCTTCGGCTGGTCAGCCTGCAAGCGGCGTTCCACCCCTTCATGGGCATGATCATCAGCATCAGCATGGGCATGGTGCTGGTTTTCGGCGGCACCGCGACCATCAAGGGCGACATGAACATCGGCGAGTACGTGGCGTTCTACTCCTACCTCGGAACGCTGGTATGGCCCATGATCGCCATCGGCTGGATCGTCAACCTCTACCAGAACGGCACAGCATCCCTCAAGCGGCTCAACGAAATCCTCGATATCGAGCCGGAGATCACCGACGAAAAAGCCAATCCGAAGCTCGACCGCACCGACGGTCAGATCGAGATCAAAGACCTCAAATTCAGCTACCGTGACGACCTTCCGCCCGTGTTCGACGGCATCTCCATCCAGTTGAAAAAGGGCGATACCCTCGCCATCGTGGGCAGAACCGGTTGCGGAAAATCGACCCTCGTCAATCTGCTCCTGCGCGTCTATAACCCGCCCGAGAACGCATTCTTCATCGACGGCTACGAGCTCTACACCTACCCGCTCGACGTCCTGCACCGCGACATCGCTATCGTGCCGCAGGAAATCTTCCTCTTCTCGGACACCATCGCCAGCAACATCGCGTTCGGCAAACCCGACGCCACACGAGACGACATCGAGCGTGTCGCCAGGCTCGCCAGCGTCCACGACGATATCGCAGGCTTCAAAGACGGCTACGAGACCACCGTCGGCGAACGCGGCGTGACTCTCTCCGGCGGTCAGAAACAGCGCATCGCCATGGCGCGCGCCTTTCTCTGCAATCCTGCCGTGCTAATCCTCGACGACTCCCTCTCCGCCGTCGATACGCGCACCGAAAAGGAAATCCTCGAGCAGATCGTCGAACTCCGGCGCACCAAGACCACCATCATTATCGCGCACCGTATATCGTCCATCCAGCACGCCGAGCAGACCGTGGTCATCGAAAACGGTAAGATCGCCGAACGCGGCAACCACGAGGAATTGATGGCACTTGGGAGCATTTACGCCGAGCTGTACGAGAAACAGCAGATCGAAGAGAAGCTGAAGGAATAACGTGCACGGAATTTGTGCATGAGGATTGAACGCGCACTAAAATCCCTGAAATTTGTGCACGTTTCAAAAACATGCACAGAAATTGGGCATGATAATATCGGGAAAATCCTTTCTGCATTTCTTTCTGCAGAACATGATACGCAGAAAGCGTATTTATATATCGTATAAGAAGTTCGAATACTTTCTTTCTGCAAGAACCTACATTTTTGTTTTTTTCCTTTCTGCAAACACCCATCGAGGTTGACACTTGGGTCCTGAATTTGTGATTATCCCATTTCGTCTCATTCTGGTAAGAAGATTGGAAACTTTGTTTATTTTTTGTTCCTCATTTAAATAGTCGCTTAGCTTTGGCAGGAGAAGTTTGTCGATATCCCTCCTGCTTGCAAATTTGAATTTTTTCAAATAGACAGATATTAGATGCATATAATGATCGTCGTCTTGTCCCCGATAATGAATATACTCTGCTTTCTTCGAGGTCACGCTTGCGATTTTTGCAGATATATGATAATTAGGCTTCCGTCCTTCGATCATTTTGCACTTTCTAAGGTGCCTGGCCATCTCATCATCTATATTCAGCCTTTTCTGAACACGATCGAGTGCAATGATATCCTGAATCGGAAGATCGACTTTCTGGAGTAAGAGCTTTGAATAGGCTTCGTCGATGATTGCTCCATGTATCACGACGCGAACCTTGTCGTATTCAGAAAGGTCGAAGTCGGGTAAAGGCAAGTACCTCTCTTTCTGACGGATCAGCATGTCCTGTATTCCATATCCCATTCGGTCGATCATGTTTAGTTCATACATTGCTTGCGCCAGAAAGAGGTTTCTGTATTTTGCAGGTGTCCTATGGTTTGCGAGATAGTCGTAGGGATTTCCGAAAAAGAAGCTTCCATGGTTTTCGAACTCAAGCTTATTAGGACGCTCGGTTACGATAATTCTTCCATTCTGTGTATAATCCTGATGCGCGATACAATTGTGCAAAGCCTCCAGGACAATCTTTTCATCGTATTTAATGACCTCCTCCTGAAAGAGCGAATTTTCGGGCTGGACCCGGATTTTATAATTACGTATCTTCTGGTAAAGCCTGGTTGTCGCAACGAAGAAAGGAGGAGAGAAGTGTTCGTAAGCACGATTCTCTGCCTCAAGTTTCCAGGTTATTTCTGCCGGATGAGGTGAAAGGAGGTAGGTTGACTCAGGTTTGCCAAGTAGTAACAGTGCCGCACGTGTTATTCCTTCTTCTGTCGCAAGCCTTGAATGTTGGAGAAAATCGATAAATGACCAACCCATAACAACATCAACCGAAAATCGATTAGCTGGTTTTCGGGCAAATGCCTCACGGGCTCGGCGTAATGCCTCTTCGTCAAGATGATCTACTGTAGCATTGGGAATAATTTGCGCCGACCAGTCAATGGCTTGCTGATAGCGTATACGATCCGTTTTCTCCGTTCCCAGAGCAACCAGGCTTTCACCAGCTCTTCCATAAAGAAATCCATTATATGCAATTGGTTGCCCAACGGGAGATGATGGAACTTCGAATAGTATCACCCGTCCATCTGTGTGGTCTATTTCATAAATATTTCTGAAAGTAGTGTGGGGTGATGTGTTCTGGAATATGGTGTTTTTCAGTGTGAGAATCCTTTCTTTACTCGAATAACAATTTGTTCCCGTTACCGCCCTTGACTTATCATCGACCCCCAATACAAACCAGGCGGACTTTTTCCCGAAAAGATTCGCTTCATTGGCAAGCGCCGAGAAATAACTGCCTATCTCAGAAGATTTTGGATCACGGCTATAATTTTTAAACTCAATCACCTCATTTTCCCATGTTGAAATAAGGCTTTCGAGCATCTGTTTCAATTCGTCGTCAGTCATTTTATCCTCATCCTGATTTGTTTTTCAAAATTCATTGTATGTGCTTAACCGATAGATGTCAAACAGTTTCTCTTTACTGCCAATATACATACTGATTCAAGACTATCTAATATGGGCGTTTCCCACGAAAACGCTTGACGGGAACCGCGGTTCAACCCTATGGGTACTATCCGAACAAGGTGGTATTGCGCGAGGTTGACATGAAAGGAAACATCTACACAGACGACATCGGCGGGAAGATTTACGACAGCAAGCTGCTGGCAAGGCTTGTCCGCTATCTGAAACCCTACACGGGACACGTTGTCGTATCGATGGTATTTCTGCTGCTGCTGACCGCAATCCAGCTCTACATGCCCATCCTGACCATGATTGCCATCGATCGCTACATCGTATCCGACCTCAATCTCGTCTCGTTCGACGATAAAAACGAATTCGATGGCTTCGTGGAGAAATACGACAAGCTGAAGCTGAACACCTTTGAGCATGACGGCAACGGGTTCGTGCTGCTGCCGGTCAAGAAGCTCAACCGCATCTTCAAAGAGGACATCTCGAAGCTCGAAGAAGACGGCAGCTATCTGCCCGGTCAGTACGTGCTCTGCGACGTCAACGACAAGACGACCGAAATCCTTTCCGGGCTCGACGATCCCACGCTCTACCGGCAGATATCCGATTCGAGATACGCGGTACAACAGAAGGTATTCGCGCTCGTCGGAGAAGAGAAGTTCCTCAGCCGGTCGGAGATCGTCACCATGCGAGCCGACTCGCTGCACAGCCTGCTGATCATCGGCGCGGTCTATTTAGTGCTGGTGATCCTCCGCTTCGTGTTTCAATACTGCCAGGTCTATTTCATCAACTATGCGGCGCAGTATGCCATGCTCGATTTGCGCAAAGAGGCTTTCGGCTACCTGCAGAAACTGCCGCTTTCGTTCTTCGACCGCAATCCGGTCGGCAGGCTCGTAACGCGGGTAACCAACGATATCCGCGCACTCGACGAGATGCTCAGCGCCGGCCTGATCGATCTTTTACAGAACATCCTGATGCTGATCGGTATCATCGTCGCCATGCTGATCCTCGACCTCAGATTCGCGCTGGTGACGCTCACCATCCTGCCCTTCGTTGTGCTGCACCTGAAGCTTTTCAAGGATAAAATCCGCGTCGCCTTCCGCGATGTCCGGAAGAAACTGGCGGCGCTGAACGCAACGCTCTCCGAGGACATCTCCGGCTTCCGCATCATCCAGCTTTTCAACCAGTACGCGAGAAAGGTCCGCTATTTCGGATCGATCAACCACGAGTACCTAGACGCGGGATTCAAGCAGATGCGGATATTCGCCATCTTCCGGCCGCTGATCTTCACCATGCGAAACGTGGTGGTGGCGCTTCTGCTCTGGTACGGCGGCGGACTGATACTGAAACACGCGATCACGGTCGGACTCCTGATCGCATTCCTGCAATACATGGAGCGGTTCTTCGATCCGATCCACCACATCAGCGAGAAATTCAACGTGCTGCAAGCCGCCATGTCCGGCGCGGAACGCGTCTTCCATCTGATGAGCGAACCGGTCAAAGACTATCGGGACGAACAGAATGAAAAGGTGCTCGTATCGGGCGAGATCGAGTTCCGGAACGTCTGGCTCAGCTATCTGAACAACGACGAATACGCGCTCAAAGATATCAGCTTCAAGGTCGCGCCCGGCGAAAGCATCGCGCTGGTGGGCCACACCGGCTCGGGCAAGACCTCCATCGTAAATCTGCTGACCGACATGTACGAGTTCCAGAAGGGCGACATCCTGCTCGACGGAACGAACCTTAGAAACTACCGCCTGGAAGACATCCGCAAGAACATCGGCATCGTGCAGCAGGACGTCTTTCTCTTCTCCGGCAACATCCGCGAGAACATCGTCCTGAACGACGCCACCATCGACGACGATACCATGCAGAAGGTCGCGCGCTATGTGAACGTCGATGCCTTCATCGAAAGCCTGCCCATGAAGTACGAAGAAGAGGTGACCGAGCGCGGTTCCACCTTCTCCGTGGGCCAACGTCAGCTCATCGCCTTCGCGCGCGTGCTGGCGTACGATCCCGCCATCTTCATCCTCGACGAAGCCACATCGAACATCGACACCGAGACCGAAATCATGATCCAGGAGGCGATCAAGGTGGTCATGAAGGGACGCACGTCTATCATCATCGCGCACCGGCTCTCGACCATCAAGCACGTCGATCGGATCATCGTGATGCACAAGGGCAGGATCGTCGAACAGGGAACCCATAATCAGCTCATCGCCAGCCGCGGCGTTTATTATGACCTCTACCGCCTTCAATTCGAATAGACTTTTTCTGCTTCTCGCACTGCTGCTGCTTCTGATCTCATGTCAGAGAGAGCCTGCGCAGAAGAAGAACGCGATCGATTCCACGTTGGTCGATACGACCGCGATCATCGAGACGAAACCCGTCGTCATCGACGTACCGGACGTCACATCGGATTCGCTGCCCGCAAAGAAGCACCGCACATGGAGCGACCCGGAATTCGTGGAAGGCATTTATCTCAATGCTTACACCGTCTTCAACAGCCGGTTCGATACGATTCTCGCGGCAGCCGACAGCGCCGGGATCAATGCGGTGGTGTTCGACGTGAAGAACATGGAGGGCAAGGTTTTTTCGCCGATGCCGGACGACCGCTATTTCCTGCCGTACAACTATATCGCCGATATCGGTATCGGATCTGTCACGAAGAAGCTCCACGACCACGGCATGTACGCCATCGCGCGGGTCGTGATGTTCCACGATCAGAATCTCGCATCCGCCGACAGCACACTGCGTCCGCAGCGCGAACCGGGCTTGCCGTGGGTCGAAAACAACCGCAACGGCCCCTCCTGGCTCGATTCGTCCAACCCGTACGTGCAGCGCAGTTTGTACAATTTCATCGACCTTGTGGCGTCGCAGGGGGTCGATGAGATTCAGATGGACTATATACGGTTTCCCACGCAGGGACGCGCCGATTCCGCACTCTTCGCCTTCCAGATCGAAGACATGGACAAGTTATCGCAGGACTCGACCTATTCTTTACGCGAGAAGGAAGACATCATCGAAGAAGTGGTGGCGAACTGTCGCAAGGTGTGCGACCGGCACGGCGTGAAGCTGACTGCGGACGTCTTCGCCATCGTCGCCTGGCAGGGAAGCAAGGACATCGCCAACACCGGTCAGCGACTCTCCCGCATGACAAAGCACCTGCACAAGATTCACCCCATGCTCTATTCGTCGCACTTCTTTTCAGGCTTCAACTTCCGCAAGAATGTCGAGAACGAGCCGTTCCAGATCGTCTTTCAGGGTACGGTCAAAGCGCTGAGACACTCGGATGAGAACTGCCGCGTGGTGCCCTACATCCAGGCGAACGCGTGGAAGGTCAACTACACGCCGGAGTACGTGCGCTCGCAGATCGCGGCTGTACGGGAAGCCGGGGCGGACGGCTACATGCTGTGGCACGCCTCGAACCACTATTACCAGACGCTTCGCTGGATACGGGAATTTCGTATGGAACAATCCGATATGTTTCGACCGAAGAGGACGAAATCGGTTGATTCGGTTGAGGTTTCACGTGAAACGGTGGTGGAGGACGACGAAGAGCCTGATGATTCTCTGTGAGTTTCTAAGCATTTTTCAGACATTTTCGGCAATTGCTTACAAACCCCGTAAGAGGCGCAAGAATTTAGCCCGTGGCGTAAACCTCGGGGGATTGATGGATAAGAATATTGCGATAAGTCCCGGAGGGACGACAGACGAGTCAAATGAATCATCTGTCGCACCTACGGCGCTTTCCTCATTATGTAGATATTTATACCCAGCGCTTACGCACTGGGCTAAAAATCTGACATCCCTACGGGATTCAATCGGCTCACTTTCAAATCGAGTGGGTGAATGTGGTATGACGATCCTGAAGTCCTGTAAGGACGATAGATGTTAGCCCGTGGCGTAAGCCTCGGGGGATTGATGGATAAGAATATTGCGATAAATCCCGGAGGGACGACAGACGAGTCAAATGAATAAGCTGTCGCACCTACGGCGCTTTCCTCATTATGTAGATATTTATACCCAGCGCTTACGCACTGGGCTAAAAATCTGACATCCCTACGGGATTCAATCGGCTCACTTTCAAATCGAGTGGGTGAATGTGGTAATGACGATCCTGAAGTCCTGTAAGGACGATAGATGTTAGCCCGTGGCGTAAGCCTCGGGGGATTGATGGATAAGAATATTGCGATAAGTCCCGGAGGGACGACAGACGAGTCAAATGAATAATCTGTCGCACCTACGGCGCTTTCCTCATTATGTAGATATTTATACCCAGCGCTTACGCACTGGGCTAAAAATCTGACATCCCTACGGGATTCAATCGGCTCACTTTCAAATCGAGTGGGTGAATGTGGTAATGACGATCCTGAAGTCCTGTAAGGACGATAGATGTTAGCCCGTGGCGTAAGCCTCGGGGGATTGATGGATAAGAATATTGCGATAAGTCCCGGAGGGACGACAGACGAGTCAAATGAATAATCTGTCGCACCTACGGCGCTTTCCTCATTATGTAGATATTTATACCCAGCGCTTACGCACTGGGCTAAAATTCTGACATCCCTACGGGATTCAATCAAGTGAAATCCATTCTGCTTGTAGTGTATGCTACAGGGCATGATTTATAGCGTATCAATGTGGAAGTTATTCGTACTTCAGAGCCTTCACGGGATTCTCCAATGCGGCGCGGATCGTGCGATAACTGACCGTCAGTATAGCCACAACGATCGATAATGCGAATGCCAGAATGAACGCGATGGGCGATATATCGATTCGATACGCGAAGTTCTGCAACCATTTCATCATGGCCCACCATGCGACCGGCAGGGCAATTACGTTCGCGATGATCACCCACAGCACGAATTTCGATGTCAGCAGCGACGAGATATTCATGACGCTCGCCCCGTAAACCTTTCGGATTCCCACTTCCTTGATCCGCAATTCGGCGTAGTAGGTCGATAGCCCGAACAAGCCCAGTCCCGAGATGATGATCGCCAGCACCGCAAACACCTGCATGATCGTGTGCAGGCGTCGCTCGTTGTCATAAAGCCTTTCGAGCCGATCGTCGAGAAAAGTGTAGTTGAAAATCGCGCCCGGCGCTAGCTCCTGCACCTTCTTCTCCAGAAATTCCATGGTGCGCGGTATCTCGCCATCGGTGATTTTGATCAGCAGCTTGGAGCTCCATCGCGGGTTGTATTCGATTACCAACCCTTCAATCTCGCTTTGCAACGACGCGAAATTGAAATCCTTCACAATACCTATTATCTCGGCCTCGGTTTCACGGAAATTCGTGGCAATCTTACCGATCGGGTCCGGAATCTGTGCTATCCGTGCGGCCGTCTCGTTCAATATGAATGCCGGGTTATCGCTCGACCAGTTCTTGAAGCTTGTGCCATCTATCATCGTCAGTCCCATCGTCTCGATAAAGTCCTCATCGACGCGAATATAACGAATCGGACCAACCTCCACATCCTTGGGCTGTAAATCGTGGCGGATATCTTCGACGCTGAAACGCTCTCCGGGGATGTTGGAGGACAGTGTCACCGCCCCGATCGAGCTGTAATCGAGAAGCTCGGATTTGACCGCCTCCCGTTTGTTCATGACCGACCGGTACAGATCGCCGTACATATCGATGGCGACAATCTGATCCGAATCGAAGCCAAGGTTCTTTCGTTGGAAGTAACTCATCTGCTGATAGATGATGATCGTGCTGAAGATCATGAACACCGAAATCACGAACTGAAATATCACCAGCAAATTCCGCACGCCCGATACCGACGCGCTGGGATTCTTCTGCCCCTTCAGGGATTCCAGCGTATTGAAATTCGACATGAACATCGCCGGATAGAGGCCGGCGAACAACCCGAATATCAGCATCGGCACAACCAGCAGAAGGATGTTGTCCAGCTCCAGAATCTGCATGATCGAGATGTCGAGACCGGTTATCGACTGGTAGAATGGAATGCTCAATTCGACAAGAATCACGGCGAGGATTGCAGCGACCATGGCTTGCAGCAGCGATTCGGTAAGAAACTGGAACATGAGATCCTTACGATGCGCACCGAGGGCCTTGCGTACGCCAACTTCCCGCATCCGCTTGAAGGCGCGCGCTGTGGATATGTTCACGAAATTGACTCCCGCCAGCAGCATCACCAGCACGACGATGAATGCAAATACATAGACATATACGATATTCCCGTTCGAGCTCATCTCCTGCTCCATCTGCGACTTGAGATGGATGTCCAGAAGCGGCTGAAGGTGCAGCTTCATCATGTCGTGCACTTCGGTCTTGTCATCGAACCACTCGCTGTAGAAATTCTCCGCGAAGGTCGGCATCTTTTGACGGGCAGTCTCGATGCTTGCGTTCTCGTTCAGCAGCACGTAGGTAAAGAAATGCGCCCATCCTCGCGACTCCATCCAGTCTGCGGCACCGCGTTGCTCCATCGAATCGTACAGCGTGGACATCGAGATAAGGCAATCAAAGCTGAGAGACGTGTTGTAGGGTAAATCCTGGATGACACCTGTAACAGTGTGGTCTCGACCTTCGCCGCTGGTGGTAACTATTTTCCCCAGTGGCTTGCCGTTAGGGAAATAGCGCTCGGCAAAGGATTCGGTCACGACCATACAATTAGGACCGGAAAGCGCCGTCTCGGGATCGCCCAGCAGGAGTTCGAAATCGAAAATATCGAGAATCTGCGGATCCGCGTAATATACGTGGTCCTCTTGAAAGCTAAGCACTTCATCGCCATCGGTGCTGCTCATCACTTGCTTGTATGCGTAAGAGAACCGACCCGCCATCTCGATTTCGGGGATATCTTTCTGAATCTCGAGCGCGTGCACCGGCGAAACGACCGCCCAATGCAGTCCTTTTTCGTCGAGATTCTCGTTCGTAATGCGGTAGATACGGTCGGCTTTCGGGTAGAATTTGTCGTAGCTCAGTTCGGATTTGAGAAAAAACATTATCAGTAGGCAACAAGCCAATCCAAGCGTCAGTCCCACAATGTTGATCACGCTATTGATCTTGTTTTTCAACAGATTACGCCAGGACATGGTGATGTAATTCCAAAACATGAAGCCTCCGAACTTATGGCAATGCGTTTACTGGATATCAAACAATAGCAATATGCTTCCCGTGCTTTACAGTCAGAATTGGTAATACAACTTGCGTTCCAGAAGCGTATCCATATGTGATGCAGCACGATAAGACTTTCGTGCTTATAATAATCGTTCAGATATGGACATCGCTTGTCTGTTGACGGACAGTGCTTACGTACTCGATCTGGTTTTTAGAAATCAATTGTTTCGCTCTATGAAGTGTCTGAGAAGAAAAAACAGATTGCCACAAATAACTACATGAATGACAATCTGTATCCTATAAATCCCCTTCGATTCTGTTATGCGTCCGCCAGCTCCTTTTTGAAGTTGATCATCTTCTGCCTGAATCCTTCGTCGCTGAGCGCCAGGATTTGAAGCGCCAGGATTACGGCGTTCTTGCCGCCGTCGATGGCAACCGTCGCAACGGGCACGCCGGTCGGCATCTGCACCACCGAATGGAGCGCGTCCTCGCCGGAGAGCGCGTTGCCCTTGAGCGGTACACCGATCACGGGCAATGTCGTATGGGATGCGATCACGCCGGGAAGATGCGCCGCCATGCCGGCCGCCGCAATGATGATCTTCACGCCGTCCGATTCGGCGTTCTTGGCGAGCGCTGCCGTTTGGTCCGGCTTGCGGTGCGCCGATGAGTAGTAGAAGTCGTATTCGATCCCGAACTTATCGAGATACTCTTTGATCTTGTCGCCTTGCGCTTTGTCCGATTTGCTTCCAAGGATTACCCTGACTTGCGGCACGCTTCCTCCTGAACATCACGAGTGTGAGTTTCTTGTGAATATTTGACGGGGTGTAATGATTGAGTGTGCTAATATCATCTACCTCAATCGATCGATTATTTTTTCGCGTTCATCGTAAGGATTTCGGTGATCTCTTCTGCTGTTTTTGCGGCTTTGAGCTTCTCGATATTTTCGTCCTGCATCATGAACCGTGAGAGGTATGAAAGGCTGAATAGGTGTTGCTTGTCGTTGTGCAGCAGCAGCATGAAGCAGATATCGACCGGCTTGTTGTCCGGCGCATCGAATTCGACACCCTCTTTGGGTTTGCCAATCAGGATGCAGGGCTTCTTGATTTTGGTCGGGTGCATGTGACGGGGATGCAGAAACGCGACGCCTTTGCCCATCGCGGTGGAGACGAGTTCCTCCCGCGCGACGACCACCTCGTACAGCCAGCGGTGATCCCGAACGATCTTCAGCTCCCGCGCGAATTTCGACATCTCGGCGATCGCCTCGTACTTGTTCTCCGCTTCAAAGTCGAGCAGGATGTACTCCGAGCTGAAATAGTCGATAAACCGGCAGACTGTCCGCTTGAGCGCGAGGTGTTCTTCCTCGCTTTCGGTCAGGTTCGCCAGCCACTCTTCGATCTCGAGCTTGTCGATCTTCTTCGTTTTGCCGGATTTGACAAGATTGAACGTTCCGGACTTCGCCATTTCGAGGACGACGTCTTCTTTGATTTTAAGAAATTTCGCCGCGTCACTCAACGTGATCAGCTTTGTTGCCATGCAATCCTCCTGTATTATGCACCTCTGCACAATCTCGCACTAATTTGGGAAAAGCAATCAAAATCTGTCAAGCAGAACAGTAATTTCTTGACACCGGCAACTTGTGATTTATACGGACAGTATGAAAAAGTTATGGATGATCATGATTGCCGCAGTTATTCTAACTGCCTGTAGCTACTCGGTTTATCAAACAGCTTACCCCTATTTGAAGACCATCCGGATCGAAACATTCGAGAACCGGACTATCGAGTATTCGATCGAGCAGGATTTGCTGGATGAGCTGACGAAGCAGTTCCAGAGAGACAGCCAGTTGAAGATCGTGGAAATCTCACCTCACTGCCAGCTCGAGGGCGTCATACTCGATTACGAAAACGACATTTACAGCTACGACACCAATGGGAATGTGAAAGAGTACGAGGTCAAAATCCTGTTCAGCGTAAAACTGACGGACTTCGTGAAGAACGAGACGCTCTGGGAAGACGAATCGCTCCTTATGAAAGAGGCCTACCTGGCAAACGCAAGTACCGACGACACATCCACCGAACCCGAAACCGAAGAGGAAGCCAGAGAGGAAATCTACAGCGACCTCTACGACACCATCCTGGAACACTCGTTTCAATCCTGGTAAATTATGAGAATAAACAAATTTTTATCCCAATGCGGCTTCGGCTCCCGGCGAAAGGTCGAGGAGCTTATCACCGACGGGCTCGTCACCGTGAACGGGCAACCCTGCATGGATCTGGCGACCGATATCGACACCGAGCATGACACGGTGAACGTGCGTGGAAAGAATGCCGTACTCGATCGCGAATATTTCTACATCATCATGAACAAGCCGAAGCACTACATCGTCACCGCGGACGATCCGTTCGAGCGCCGGACGGTGTTCGACCTGCTGCCAGAGTTCAAGGGGCGCCTCTTCCCCATCGGCAGGCTCGACTACGATTCGGAGGGGCTGATGCTGCTGACAAACGACGGCGAATTCGCCCAGATGATCATGCACCCATCGCGAAAAATCCCAAAAACCTACCGGGTGCGAATCAAGGGCACACTCGACGAGAAGCAGATCATGCGGCTCAGAAGGGGAATCGAGCTGGACGACGGCCCGACGATGCCGGCAAGGGTATTCGTACGTGAAACCCACGCGAGCAGCATGGTGCTGAAGATGGTCATCGTCGAGGGACGTAACCGGCAGATCAGAAGGATGATCGAGGCGGTGGGCGCTGAAGTGACCGCACTCAAGCGCACCCAGATCGGCAACGTAAAGCTTGGCAAGATACCGCAGGGGATGTGGCGGTTTCTCGAACCGAACGAGATCAGGTCACTTCGCTTCCAGGCTCGCAATAAAGAAAGGAATTGATTATGAGAATCGGATTGATCGGTCTTACGAACTCCGGAAAAACAACCCTTTTCAACGCGCTGACAGGCGCGGAAATCGAGGTCACGCCCTACGCGTCGGTGAAGACGGAACCTCACATCGGTGTGGTAAACGTCATGGACCCGCGCGTGGGCATCCTGGTGGATATGTATCAACCCAAGAAAACCGTGCACGCGCAGATCGAATACATGGATTTTGCCGGTGTCGCGGAAGGCTCGGCAAAGCAAGGTCTCTTCTCCGCGAACGCCATGGCGGAGATCAAGACCGCCGACGCACTGGCGCTGGTTCTGCGCAATTTCCAGGACGCTTCCGTCGATGAGGCGCAGGACGAACCGGATCCGGTCGGCGACTTCGAATCGATACAGGTCGAGCTGGTTTTCTCCGACCTGATGACCGTCGAAAATCGCATCGAGCGGCTCGAACTGGGCTTCAAGCGCGGAATCAAGACGGCCGTACAGATGCAGGAATACAAGCTGCTTCAACACTTGAAGGAGCAGCTCGAGAACGACATCCCGCTACGCAAGGTCGAGCTTCAGCCGGAAGAACAGAAGATCATCCGCGGTTTCCAGCTCCTGAGCCGAAAGCCTTTGATGATCATCCTCAACTCAGAGGAATCGCGTTTCAGTCATTCGCAGGAATTGATCGATAGGCTCGATCCGCACGCCATGACCATCGAGGTCTGCGGAAAATTCGAGATGGAGCTTGCCAACCTCTCCGACGAGGACGCAGAGCTCTTCATGCAGGATATTGGCATCGACGAATCGGTCTGCGACAGGCTGACCAAGTACTCCTACGACCTCCTCGGCTATATCAGCTTTTTCACCGTCGGTTCGCCGGAAGTACATGCCTGGACGATCACGCATGGAACCCGGGCGCAGGAGGCTGCTGGCAAGATTCACAGCGATCTGGAGCGCGGTTTCATTCGCGCGGAATGTTTCACGTACCACGATCTGATCGAACTCGGATCCGAAAAGGCGATCAAGGAAAAGGGACTCTTCCGCCTGGAGGGTAAAGATTACATTGTGCAGGATGGCGATATCCTGATGATACGATTCAACGTCTAAGCAAGGAGCTGGAATGCCCGGTAAAGCCACCGTCGATTTTCAACCAAAGCCGTGGGGAATCGTCCTGTCGGCTGTCCTGATGATTCTCAGCGTGCTGATCGTTATCGCATCTTCCGGCGACCAAACCGCTTTGCTGAACGACGTGCTGACCCTACGAGACGACGGCCTGACCTTCTCCAAGATCATCCGTCTGAACTTGCCGCAGGTCGAAAATCCCATTGGATCGTTTGGCGTCCTGACGGGATACATCTTCGTTTCGTCGCTCGGAAAATGGATCACCATCGCGTTGTTCGTCACCATCTTCCTGTTCTGCATCAACTACCTCTTCCTGCGTGAAATACGCAACGTCGTAAACCAGCGCGTGATCGGTCTGTTCATCCTTTTCTGCTTCCTCAACCTCATTCTGCTGCGCAATCCGGAATATTTCGCCCTTAACCAGACCACCTTACCGGCGTTCGTCTATCGCATTCTACGTCGTGTGTTCAAGGAGACGGGGACGCTGATCATCGCACTGTTTGGCAGCTTCTTTTCGTTACTGCTCATTACCGGAATCGATTTCTTCAAGCAGGTCGTAATTGCCATCTGGAAAGGCTTCGTAGCGATGCTCAAGGGATTCTTCGGTTTGTTCAAGCGCATCGGCCAACGCAAACCGAAGCTTCCGAAACCGAAGCCAGAAAAGAAAACGAAGGACAAAGAGAAGCCGGTACCCACTCCGGCAGCCATTCAGGAATCATCTTTCAAAGAGGAAGAGCAGCTTCAGATATTCGACCACGCCTACACACCGGAAGAAGAGGATTTCGACGAAGAAGTGGAACCGAAGCCAAAGCGCAAGCGGGTGAAGAGGGAAGTCGAGGAAATCGAGCCTGAGTTCGATCACTACATCGTTCCGGATATCGATGAATTTCTGGAAAGCCCGGCCATAACAACACGTCGGGACCGCGACGAAACCGAAGAGGAAATCCGCAACACAAGCCAGATTCTGAAGGACAAACTGGCGGAATTCGGAATCGAGGCGCAGGTTATCAACGTCAATATCGGACCTATCATCACCCAGTACGAGCTGAAGCCGGCACCGGGTGTAAAGGTCAGCAGGTTCCTCTCCCTCACCGACGACCTCGCGCTGGCTATCAAGGCAAAAAGCATACGCATCCAGGCACCGATACCGGGCCGTGGACTGATCGGCATCGAGATTCCCAACACGCAGCGCGATACCATCTATCTCAAGGACGTGCTGCTCTCGGACGAAATGAAGAAGGACAAGTTTGTGCTGCCTATCGGACTGGGCAAAGACATCTCCGGGAATCCCGTATCGACCGACCTAACCAAGATGCCGCACCTTCTCATCGCTGGTGCCACCGGCGCGGGTAAGAGCGTCTGCGTCAACACCATCATCAACAGCATCCTGCTGCATCTCACACCGGATCAGGTCAGACTGGTTCTGGTCGATCCCAAGCGCATCGAGCTTTCCGGATACGAGGGTATCCCCCACCTTATCCAGAACGTCGTGACCGATCCCGACGACGCACTGATCGCGCTCAACTGGGGCGTCTCCGAGATGGAGCGTCGATACGAATTGCTGCAGAAATACAAAGTTCGTGATATCGCCGGATACAACGAGAAAATCCGCAACATGCGCAACGCCGACGAAGAGCTCGAAGACTGCGAACTACCCTATATCGTGATTGTCGTCGATGAATTCGCCGATCTGATCATGACCGCCGGGCGCGATATCGAGCAGCCCATCGCACGACTCGCACAGATGGCGCGCGCAATCGGCATGCACCTTATCCTGGCGACGCAGCGACCCTCGACCAAGGTCATCACCGGCATCATCAAAGCCAACTTCCCCGCACGTATCGCGTTCAAGGTATCAAGCAAAGTCGATTCGCGCGTGATCATCGATGCGAACGGCGCCGAACGACTGCTCGGTCGTGGCGATATGCTGTTCCTGCCACCCGGGAAGGCTGTGTGCGAACGCATTCACGGGGCGTTCATGTCCGATGGCGAGATCGAGAATCTGGTCGATTACTTGAGAAGAATGCCCAAACCGGACTACCAGATCGAGATGATCGAGGAGCACACCAGCGATATCGGCTCGTTCGACTACGACGACGAACTCTTCCCCGATGCGGCGCGAGCGGTCGTTTCCGCAGGAACGGCGTCCGTCTCGATGCTGCAACGGCATTTCAAAATCGGGTACGCACGAGCCGGGAGACTGGTCGATCTTCTCGAACAATCCGGCGTGATCGGACCGCATGTAGGTAGCAAGTCACGAGAAGTTCTGGCAACGGAGGAAGAGCTTGAAGACCTTTTATAGCCTGCTCGCGATATGGATAATGGTAGTAGGATTGATGGCGGAAGACGCGCGTCATTGGATCGATCGGATCAACCAGAAGTATGGGAGCGCGGAGACGTTCACCGCCGATTTCACGCAAAAGAACACCTGGAGCGAGCTGGATGTCGTGAAGGTTTCACGTGGAACAATGTACTTTGCGAAGCATAAATTCTGCATGCGATATTCGTCTCCCGATGGGCAATACCTTTTGGTCGATGCCGACTCCATGCTCGTCTATGATTCCGCATCCAACCAGGCAATCATCACGTTTCCCGACACCGGCGAGTCCGGACTGAGACCCGACAGAATCCTCTCGTACTATGCGGGTGATGACGCTAAGATCACCGTCGTGGAACGCTCAGAATCTCTTCTGTATATACGCATCGAGCCGCGAGATGTTCGCGATATCAAGCGTATCGAAGCGACAATCGATACCGAAACCAGCACCATCGAATCGGTTGGCTATACCGACGTCGAGAACAATACGGTGAAGTACCAATTCGAGAATATCGAGATAAACAAGAAGATCGAGCCGGGGGTTTTTCATTTCGAAATCCCCTTCGGGGCAACCTTGATCGATCAAAGACTATAGAAGGAGTACACGTATGATCGCCCTTATCATGGCAGGCGGAATCGGAAGCAGATTCTGGCCGCTCAGCAGAAAGACAAATCCAAAGCAATACCTGAACATCCTCGGTGAGAAATCCATGATCCGATTGACCGCCGCACGCCTGTTGCCCTTGATCGACTGGGACGATATCCACGTCGTCACCTCGGAAGACCAGGTTCAGCTCGTGAAGCAGCACCTGCCGGAGCTTCCGCACAGCAACATCATCGTGGAGCCGTTCGGACGCAACACCGCGCCCTGCATCGCGCTGAGCGCGTTCGAGCTCGGAAGAAAATATCAGGGCAACGAGGTCATGATCGTGCTTCCCGCGGATCACGACATCAAAGATAGAGATCGATTCTTGCAGAGCCTGAGGGATGCACAGAAGATCGCGGACCAGGGAAACCTCGTGACCTTCGGCATCGAGCCGGACTACCCCGCGACCGGATATGGATACATTGAAAAGGGCGACGCGCATGAAACAGGTGTGTTTCACGTGAAACAATTCAAGGAAAAACCGGACCGTGAAACAGCCGAGGAATTCCTCGAAAGCGGAAACTATCTCTGGAACAGCGGGATGTTCTGCTGGCGGATCGACACCATTCGAAAACAGTTCCGAATCCTTCTCCCCCGCATCGAATCGCTCTTGCAGGAAATCCAGGAGAAACGGAAAAACGGCTGTTTCGATATCTCGGACACCTATCGCAAAATGCCGAAGATTCCCATCGATATCGGCATCATGGAGCAAGCCGAAAAGCGTTTCGTGATCCCGGTGAGTTACGGCTGGAGCGACGTAGGTGGCTGGCGCGCGTTGTACGAAATGTCCGAAAAGGATTCCAGAGAAAACGTGACGCGCGGCGATGTCGTCTCGCTCGATACTGAAAAATGCTACATCCGCTCCAAGCGTTTGGTCGCGACGATCGACGTCTCCGATCTGGTGATCGTCGAGACGGACGACGCGATCCTGATCTCAAAAATGGATTCGAGTGAGCGTGTAAAGGAAATCCAGGAGGAGATCGAGCGGAGAGTCGCCTCCAAATACCCGCAATAGGCGCGCGTTCTCGATCATGGCAATACCGGAAGACGTGTCGCGCCCGATCGCGTCGGTAACGGCTGTTTTGGGGCGTTTTGTGCAGGGTGGAATTTTGGTCGCGCCATTTAATTACATCTTCGTAATATAATGGTTTTTATATTACGGCACCGCAACTTTATGCGTCTTATAATTATCTGCCTCTTTTCTGACACTGTTGTATATTCAATGGGTGAACCAATTTTCTTCTGTAGGCGCCGATCTCCGAGCGGAGTCCTTTTCCTTTCTGTACCACCTTGTAGATGCTCCTACAATTGTTAATCCAGTATGTTGGCGAAATGATCAGATTAGCGAACGCCGCTCGGAGATCAGCGCCTACAGAATTTCAAGACAAGCGTGCATCGTCTTCGTAGTAGTTACCCACTCGGGTTGCACAGAGTCAGATAATAGAGATGCAGGCAAGGGTGCCTGCGTACCATGATAAAGGTCATGTACCGTTACATGTGTATCATGATAAAAGGGCAGACACAGAGAGGTCTGCCCCAACATCGGAAAATGTTCGTCAGATGTGATCTTCGTTTTTTCTTTCCCGGCGCTTCATCTTCTTCTCGAGAATCTTCTTGAAATCGACCTTCGTTTGAAGCGTGTAACCGCAGCTCGTATCCAGTTCTCCCCCATACCGGAACATCCAGATGGTCGGAAATTCGCTACAGATATCGGGGCGCTCATCGTATCTTGTGCAGCGACCGTCCTCCCCGAGCAGATTGCAGGAGAAGATCAGGATGCCCCTGGAGTCCTTCCCTACGATCTCGAGGTTACGATAGAATTCGTTTCGTTGCTGAAGCTTTCGGAAATATCTTCGCGATCGCACCGGGCCCCGAGTCTCGATCAGCATGAGGCTGCGACAGCAATCGCCGCACTGTTTGCACGCGCCGATCACCTCCAGCTTGTCGGGCGCAAACCGGTAGAGGTACTCACGATGCAGCCTGTAAAAGACATATCGTATGGTGTCGGCGATTCTCATCGTTTCAGCGCAGTAGGACGACCTTCTTCACCAGCGTCCTCCGGCTGTTCTGGACGCGTGCGAAGTAGATACCGCTGGCGACCGTCTTCCCGCTCTGATCGGCACCGTCCCAACGGATCATGTATTTCCCCGAGACATCCTTCTCCGGCTTCCACGACCTGATCTTCTGCCCTCTGACGTTGTAGAGGCTGACGGTCGGCGCGATCTGCGACGCGATGTTGAAGGACATCCCGTCCTGCCTCGATAGGTTCATCGGGTTGGGATAGATATCCAGCGCGAATGGTTCCGGTGGTTCCGGATCGTCCTCGATGCTTTCGTATTCGATGGTGACCGTGTTGGAGGGCTCGGTCTCCCCCATGATGTTGTCGTAGGCGGTCACGTAGTAGTTGTTTATGCCGACAGGAACCTCGACATCGATCCAGAACTCTTCGCAGGGAATTTCGAGGATCATCTCGTTGTTTCGATAGATGCGATAGTACGTATAGTATCGATCTTCGATAAAAGTAGATAGCGGTGGATCCCACATGAGTCGATAGACATTGTCATGCTGGAGCCACTTGGTGAGGTTCATGGGCCGGTTGTGGTCCGTGTCGCCTTCGAGAACCCATCGGTTCCCGACCGCAATTGGCATGTAGCCGTTCCCACCCGTGATTTCGCTATCCGACAAATCCCAGTCGTTGATCATATCCCAGTTGACGAAGTACCTCTCGTTTACGAGTCCCTGATTCTGCACGAAGCTGCGGCGGTAAACAAGATCATCATCGTCGTTGAAGTAATCGACCACGAGAGTATCGCCCTGTCCGTAGGGCGTTACGACGGCTGTGTAGTAATAGATGCTCTCGGTATAGATATTCCCGGCCGAGGTCCATGTGTCTCCGGGCTGGGGGTCGTCATTGCGCACCAGCCAGCATGTGTCGTTCGTCCAGCTCAATCCGCCCGAGTTGTAGTTGTAGAATCCCGCGATTTGGACGCCTTCGTCGGAGGGGATCGTCAGGTAGTCGCGCTTCTTGAAGATGCTTTCGCAGTATCGGATGGGGTAGTACTCGGTTTCCCCGTAGGTGACGGGTTCCTCGATCGTTCTGATTTCGGGCAGGTATTCGACGAATTCCTCGATATCGATTCCCGAGGTTATGGTCGCTTCCTCGATGCTGAGGATTGTCGGATTCAGGTTGCCTCCGTGGAATCCGCGCATGGCCATTCGGGTAATCCCTTCGATTCCATACACGTAGTAATCGCCCGCAGCCGGAACGGGCAGAAAGTATGAGCCCTCTTCCGTCGAAAATCCCGTGGAAACATACTCATGCGTTTCGGCATCGATCAGATGAGCAACGATGTAAGGCATTGCCAAGCCGGATGCAATTCCCGTAATAAATGACACCGCAGTAGTTTCCGTGGTGTAGAGCGGATCGTAATCGACATTGCCGATGATCGTGGCATCGATCTCGTCGGGATCGGTTGAGTCCCAGAAGCAGTTTTCCGCCTTGATGGTCTGCGTCGAGGTGGAGTAGATGCTGTAGGTGTCGTTCGATTCGTCGATGTTGCCGTAGATCAGGTTGTAGCCGTCGTTTTCGTAGGAGCCGTCTCCGAGGTCTCCGAGTATGACGCTGGCACTGTTTACGATATAGAAACCGCAGAAATTGCCGGTGATGATATTTCGTGCGAAGGTGGGGAAGGTGGTCAAGCCGTAGAGCATGACGCCGGCGCCGGAGTTAGCGTTGCCGGACACGAAGTTGTTGCGGATCACGTTGTCCGCGAAGTAGCCCGACGCGTTGTAGAGATAGATTCCGGTGAGGTTCTCTTCGATCAGGTTTCCGTAAACAGCCGGGCGTATGAAACCCGAGTCGTAGATGTCCCAGGCGGTGATTCCCTGCCAGACGTTGTTGTGGATGTGGTTGTGCTCGATGGTGGGATGGCAGACCCCGCCGGTGCTCTGGCAGCTCAATTGGATCGCGGCTCTCGCGGTCTCGTCCAGCGCGCACTGGCGCAGTTCGTTTTCCATGATATAGGGATTGCTCTCGGCGATCATGATGCCGTTCTGCTGGCAGTTTTCGATCAGGTTGTGGTCGATCATGACCGAGGGCGGGTTGGCGCTTCCGAGTCCGAAGACATTGATCCCCGTTTCGTTGTTGTTGAAATGGCACCGGGAGATTGTCACCTGTGTGTTGATGATGTTGATGCCATTCTCGGCATGCTGGATCACGCAGTATTCGAAATGGTTATCGGTCTGGTCGTTGTCCAGCCGGATGCCGGTCCACTGGCTCTCGGTGGGGGAGAGGAAGGTCACGGGATCGGATTCGGTTCCGTCGGCGATCAGGCTTCCTTCGGCGGCTATCCGGTATTCGCCCATCACCTCTACGTTGACGCCTTCCTGAATCTCCAGCGAGCTGCCGGAAGGCACGGTGATATCGCCGACCACCTGATAGGGGTTGTTATCGGTTGTCCAGGTTCCACTTTGATTTCCAGATACTTCGATACCGCCGAGCGCGGTGCACAAAAAGATAAGAATGATCAGTGCCAGATTCTTCATGATGCCTCCCTTTCAATGAGGATGTGGGTTGAGGGTCTATTTTATCGTGTCTTCAAAGAGGTACTCGATCTTGGACAGGTTGTCCCGTATGAACGACTGCGCGATGAATTCCGCGAATATATCGAGGATGATCAGCGCGTTGATGTGGGTGTCCTTCGCGCGCTGGTTCTTGATGCGCTTGAGGAGCGTGGTGTTGACGGTGTGAATCTGTTCCAGGTCGCCGGTGAGTTCCTTCAGCTCCCAGTCGGGCTCGCAGCCGTTTTTCTTGCGGAAGAATTGCCGTACCAGATACATCGAAATCCACCGATACATGGTCTCTTCGAGCGACGCGAACGGCAGGTGGAACCGTACCATGGGTCGTAGCGTGGAGAGGATCGGACAGCCGCAAGACACCGTGAAGATGCCCATCATGGAGCTGACGCCCTTTTGCAGGTCGATGCGCTGGATGTAGGTCCGTTCCTTCGCCTCGACGCGCACCTCAGCCTTCTCGAAGGAAACCAGGTTCTTGAAATAATCGATGATATCCACCAGGCTGGCGGCAACCGGGCAGTAGGGGTGATCTTCCTTTTTCAGCGTGCAGTTTGGGCACTTGCAGAATTCGAGTTTGGTCCACTCGGGCAATTCCTCGTGGGGCTCGCGGATCAATTCGAGCGTGTCCGGTTTCAATGTGATGTGAATGCTTTGCGTCTCTCCGTTCCCGAAGATGAACGTGTATGTGAATTGGAGCGGTTGTATCGTTTTATCTGTCATATCCACCTCTATGTCAATCTGTGTTTATCAAAAGGCGATGTGTCAAGAAAGAATTACATTCGAACAATCCTGTTCATTTCTGAACGCTGAATTATTCATCATTGGCTTTATATCGCAGAAATACCCTCAAAAAGGATCCATCAATTGGCTCGTATATCAATACATTGCTATGTATTGCGTGTTTTCAGCCGTTGAAAATTCCAATGACAATAGCTGTTCCATTTTTTGAATTTGGTGGGTGAAATGGTTTTCGCCATAATAATCCCGTAGGGATGACAGATGTTAGGCCATGGGGGGATTCGATTTTGCAAGCAAAATCACAGGCGTAAGCCCCAGTTATATCAGCCAATACACATAAAAGCACCGGAGGTGCGACAGATACATGATCCGGCATGCTATCTGTCGTCCCTACGGGACTTTACTCCTCATCCGAATTCTGTTCCCGGCACTTACGTGTCGCGCTAGCATCTTTCGTCCCTCCAGGACTTCAGGATCAGCATTACAGCATTCACCCATTCGATTTGCAACAGAATCTACAATAATCGTCTCATACTGACAGAAAACCAAGACCATATAAAAAAATGGGGGGATTCCTGATTGGCTCCATATCGGTCTTGACAGATGGCATACAACTTGCATCATTCGTATGAGTCATAATCCATACTGGAGGTCGGATGCTCCGTAATTTCTTCGTCATCGCGGTCAGGAATATCTTCCGCAACAAGATGCATTCCGCGATCAACATACTGGGTCTCGCGATCAGCTTCGCCGTGGCGATCCTGATCACGTTCTGGATCCAGTACGACTACTCGTACGACCAGTTTCACGAGAACATCGACGATATCTACATGGTTTCGTCATTTGTGTATTACGGACCGCAGAAGAACTTCGTACCCGGGTCGCCACCGGCCCTCGCACCCGCGATCGAGCGGGAGTTTCCACAAATCCTGAAGGCCGGACGGCTCAGCACCGGAACCTATCGAGTCCTCATCCAGACCGACGATCACGCCTTCAAGGAGAACATCGACATGCTCGATCCGTCGCTGTTCGATATCTTCTCGTTTCCGTTTGTGAAGGGTGATTTCAAGGCGGGGGAGAGCAATCCCTATATCATCGCGCTATCCGAATCGAAGGCGGAAAAGATCTTCGGCGATTCCGACCCCATCGGTCAGACCGTCATGATCGACGAAACTTATCGCTTCGAAGTAGTCGGCGTTTTCAAGGATATCCCGGGCAATTCGTACCACTGGTTCGACTTCGTGGTGCCGCTCTCATTCCTCGAGGAGTACGTCGGGCAGGAGGACTACACGCGTACATGGTACAATTGCAGCTTTCGTTCGTATGTCCTGCTGGATGAGGGTGCCGATATCGCCCAGCTCGACAGCCTGCTGGCGGGTCGGTGCCGGCAGTCGTACCCGGCAAGCGACCTCGAACCGACGCTCTACCCCTACAAGGACATCCACATGGTGCTGTACGGCTATTCGCGAAGGGCGATGGTCTTCGTGTATATCTGCCTCTTCATTATCCTGACTGCGGTGATCAATTTCACCAACCTCTCCACCGCCGGTGCGCTCAAGCGTTCGCGGGAGATCGGTATCCGCAAGGTACACGGCAGTAGCAGGCTTCAGTTGGTCGCGCAATTCATGGGCGAATCGATCCTGATCGCATTCGTCTCGCTCCTGATCAGTTTCCTATTGGTCGAGCTCTCGCTCCCGCTATTCAACAACCTGACGGGCGAGTCGTTCAGCTTTGCCAGTTTCTTTTCCTTCAAGCTGGTCGCCGTCATTCTGGGCATCACGCTGCTATCCGGCGTCCTCGCCAGCATCTATCCCGCATTCCTGCTATCGAGCTTCAACCCGGTGCAGGTGCTGAACAACCCCGACTTCAAGATCGGCGGTAAATCGATGCTGCGAAAGCTGCTGGTGATCGTCCAGTACGTGATCAGCTCGATCCTGTTCATTTGCTTGATCATCTTCATGCAGCAGATCCGTTTCATGATCCAGAAAGACCTCGGATACGACCGGGAGAATCTGGTCTGCGTCACGATCGAGGGAAACCTCCTCGATCACGCCGAAACCTGGAAAAACGACCTCCTCGCCTCGCCCAGCATCCTGAGTGCCACCCTCACATCGCACCTGCCTTCGGGTATCTGGTACAACAGCTCCGGGTGGGACTGGGACGGCAGACGCGAGGATCAGATATTCCTGGTGACGATCCTCAACGCCGATCGCGATTATCTCAAGACGATGGATATCGAACTTCTGACGGGGAACTACTTCCCGGAAGGCAAGGCTTCGGAAAACACCGAAGACATCGTCATCAACGAAGAATTCTCCCGCAGAATCGGCGTCGAGAATCCGATCGGGATGACGCTCTACTACCGGGACATCTCGTGCCGTGTAATCGGCGTGGTGGAGAATTTCAACTACAAGTCGCTGGAACACGAGATGGAACCGCTCATGATCATGAATGCGAAGAGCAATTCGGTCTTCGACAGCGCGCCCTATCGCTACATCATCATGCGAATATTACCGGGTCGGATATCGGAAACGCTGGAATACATCCGGAAGGTCACGACGCTGCACAATCCCAAATACCCGTTCAGCTACGAGTTCCTCGACGAAAAGCTCGAAAACCTGTATCGCTCCAGCCGGCGTTTCATGAATCTCGTGGGAATCTTCGCGATCCTGGCGCTCTCTATCTCGAGCCTGGGGCTGTTCGGGCTGGCATCCTACATCGCCTCGCAACGGAGGCGCGAAGTGAGCATCCGCAAGGTGCTGGGCGCGTCCATCACGCGGATCAGCCTCAGCATGATTCTCGATTTCTGCAAGTGGGTACTGATCTCGAATCTCTTCGCCTGGCCGATCGCTTGGTACCTGATGCGGTATTTCCTCTCATCGTATCCGTATCAGGTGAAGATCACCGTTATGCCGTTCCTTCTGACGACCGCCATCACCTTCATGATCGCCGTCCTGACCGTGAGCTGGCAGACCCTCAAGGTCGCGTTCACAGCGCCCACCCGAACACTGAAGTACGAGTAATAACGAACTTCCGAATGTGCCGAACGAAGTGAGGCTCTTCCGAATGTTCGTTTCCGCAAAGCGTTAAGATTTGTGCATTTAGAAATATGCCGTCGCTGCACGGAATAAGATTGACAACCGTGGAAAGCAAGACGATTTTCCGATATGATCCTTGAAATGACACACCCAAATGGACAGGAGGTACGCAATGCGCACATTGAAGCGTGTTGGCGTCCTGCTCGGTCTTCTGATGCTTTTTGCGCTATGCAGTGCGCAGGAAGTGCTTCTCTGGGACAACGACAACGGCTCGACTCTTGTCGATCCCGAGACAGGAGGCACAGTAGGATGTCAGGTTGGCTTACAGAATGCGCTGACGGACCTTGGTATCGGCTACACGACCGTCAGCACACTGCCTACCGACCTGTCTGGTTATGACGTGATTTTTATCACATTGGGAGTGTGGTGTTTAGGATGCGGAAGCACACCACCCGGTGCGGTCGGCACCGCTGAACAGACCAGACTGGTCAATTTTTTGGAGGATGGCAACGCCATCTACATCGAGGGAGTCGATTTTGGCTCCGACCATGTCGCAACGAACTTTTTCAGCTATTTCGGAACTAACTACGACAGTGACAACGCTGGCGATGTAACCGATATTGTCGGTGCATCCCAGGGATTCATGAACAACCTCGCCTTCGATTACGAAAACGCCGACGAGGCGGACTATCTCGTCGATGTGTGGACCGCAAACGGCGGAACACCCTATCAGGAAACGCAAACCGGGTCGATCTGCGGCATTTACAACGTCGGCGAAAACGACTACCGCACGATCTGCTCTTCCGTAATGTTCGGCGCATATCGCGACGGACTCAATATCAACACCAAAGAACAGCTCATGGCACGCTACTACGCCTTCCTGGCGGAGGGCGACGTCCCCGCTATCTGTACATCGTACAACCAAATCGATTTCGAAGACGTTTTTATCGGCTACCCCCAGTCGATCGATCTGGACATCCTGAACATGGGTCTCCAGCCACTGGAAATCACCGGTATCGCGATTTCGGGCAACGTCTTCTCCATCGACCAGACAGGTACCTGGACACTCGATACCGGCGAATCGGTCACAATCGAAGTCACCTGCGACCCGGACGCCACAACGGACGCAAGCGAGCAACTGACAATATCCAGCAACGACCCGGACGGCGACTTCGTGGTCGAGATATCGGCAAACTGCATGGAACCGCCGGTTATCGCTACTGGAACGGATGAGATCAACGTCCTTCTGCCTCCCGAATCGATCGTCGAGCAGCAGGCGTTTACCATCACCAACGACGGCAACAGCCCGCTCGATTACCTGATCGATCTTCTCGATCTGGATCGAAGCGTGCAACGGCTCGAAATCCCCGACACCCCCATGGCGCCGCAGCTACCGAAAGGCGTTCGTGAACTCGGTACCGGCACGCCGCAAACTCGTGACGAAGGCGGTCCCGACAACTTCGGCTATTCCTGGATCGACAGCGACGAGCCGGACGGACCAACTTACGCATGGGAGGACATCTCGGCAACGGGTAACGAAGTCACCAACTGGATGGCGACGGCGTCCTTCGATCCGAAGGATGAAGGCTACGCAGGCCCGATCGACCTCGGATTCGATTTCTCCTACTACGGTCAGATGTACGATCAGGTATATCTCAACTCGAACGCTTTCCTGGGATTCCTTCCCGAAAACGTCAACATGTCCGCATTCACCAATACGGTAATCCCCACCCAATCCGTGCCGAACAACATCATCTGTCCTTTCTGGGCCGATATGGACGGCAGCAACGGCGGCACCGTCTATACGATGCAGGACGGTAACGAGTTCGTGATCCAGTTCGACGACTGGCATTACTACTCCGGAGAAGGAAGCATCACGCTCCAACTCAGGCTTCGTCGGGGCGGAAGAATCACCGTCCTGTACGAATCAATGACCGGAGCGACAAACGGCGCGACCGTCGGAATCGAAAACGCGACAGGTACCGATGGACTTCAGGTGGTTTACAACGCCGCTTACGTCTCCGACGATCTGGCGCTACAATTCTCCTGCGGACCGGGATGGGTCGAATCGACATCCGTTTCGGGCATCCTGGCGCCGGGCGAATCGGTCGGCATCGATCTCGGATTCAACACAACGGGCATGATCGAGGGCGTTTATCACGCTGTCGCGCAGATATCCAGCAACGATCCCGCCACACCGCTTGTCGAGATTCCGATCAACCTGACCGTCTCCACTGAAGAAGCCAGTCTGGCGATGTTCAATATCTCACTCAACAGCGAAGAGTCGCCCGAGGGTGCGGAACTCACCTTCACCAACCAGGACGGCAACCCCAATCACGTCTATACCGCGATAGCTCCCGAGAGTGGCGAGATCATCTTCCCGTATGTCGTTCACGGCACCTACGATCTCACGGTCGATCTCGACCGATACGACGATTACGGTGAGAGCGATATCGCGGTCAGCGAAGATATCGAGGTGGACATCGAGCTGATCGAGACGCTCTTCCCGCCGATAAACCTCGCGGTGAACGTCGTGGATAACAGCGCGATGATTACCTGGGAACTGCCCTGGAATCGAAGCCTTTTGAGCTTCAACGTCTATCTGGACGACGAACTGCTCCAGAACGTCACCGAGGCGCAGTACCTATGGGAGAACCCGTCGGCGGGACTTCACACTATCGGCGTCGCGTGCGTCTATACAACCGGCGAATCCGACCCCATCGAGACTGAATTCGAGTGGCAGGGAACTTCCGGCGCAGATATGATTCCAGTAAACGACACGTTCGCGGGTATCTATCCGAATCCGTTCAATCCTTCGACGACTTTCAAATATGGGCTAGCGCAGGAAGATCATGTTGTGCTGGAGATATACAATGTCCGCGGACAGCTCGTACAGCGCATGGATCAGGGTCGTGTGAAGGCCGGATGGCACGAAGTGACCTGGAGCGGCGCCGACATGAACAATCGGTCGGTCGGCTCCGGTATCTTCCTGGTCAGGCTCAAGGCCGGAAGCTATTCCGAGGTCAGACGAGCGGTGATGTTGAAATAGTCTCGTTTCGAACAAATTGTTGGGGCAGACCTTGGTGTCTGCCCTTCTTCATGGAACGCGGACGTCCCCGTCCGCATTCTGTAAGCGCTGATCTCTTGTGATTTTCTGACGGAGTCTGATAAATCGAATCCCCCAATAGCGGCGTTCTCAACTATGATTATTCGATTGAGAATGCGGAATCACCATATTGTATAAATCGATGAAACAGAACAGTTTGAAAAAGAACGCCGCTCGGAGATCGGCGCCTACAGAAAAAAACGACTCATCCACTATATATGCAACAGTGCCAGAATTAATGCACAGACGCGCATCGGCTGCGTGGTATTTATCCTCTCGATGCGCAACATTACCTCGTTCAACTAATCCAGCGTTCGGAAGTTGGTTTCCTACGCCGCCTTCGGATCGATATCGACCTGAATACGCGATTGCAGCGGAATGTGGGTCGGAATCTCGTTGAAGGAGATCACCGGCAGGGTCGCGATGGCGGGTTCAATCAACCTTTTGACGTAGCGCCTTATCACCGGCGCGACCATCAGAACCGGCTGCAATCCGGTGCGATTCATCTGCTTGACCGCCTCGGCGAGATCGTCGTAGATCGAATTGACGATGTTGGGCGGAATGCTGACCTGCCCGGGCTTTTGCTTGTTGCGCTGCACCACGTCGGTAACGAGCTGCTCCAGTTGCGGCGATAACGTAATGCCATAGACGGTGCCGTCGCTGGCGATGAATTTGCGCGCGATGGTCCTTGCCAGCGCGTAGCGGACGTACTCCGTAAGCGACTCGATGTCCTTGACGAAAGGCGCGTAATCGGCGAGCGTTTCGAGAATTGTGATCATGTCGCGGATAGGGACGCCTTCGTGCAGGAGGTTCTTCAAGACCTGCTCCACGGCGCCCACGGAGAGCATACCCGGAACCAGTTCGCTGACCACCGCTTCATTGTCCTTCTTCACGTTGTCCAGAAGCTTCTGGACGTCCTGTCGCGTGATGATCTGATCGGCGCTGCTTTTTACGACCTCCGAGATGTGCGTGGCGATCATCGCGGCGGGTTCTATCACTGTGTAGCCGTGCATCTCGGCGATGTCCTTCTTATCCTCGGATATCCAGATTGCCGGAAGTCCGAACGCCGGCTCGCGTGTCTCGATCCCTTTGATCGGCTTCTCGACGGTCCCCGGATCGAGCGCCAGGAAGTGGTTGACGAGGCAGTCTCCGGCCGCGACCTGCTCGCCGCGAATCTTGATGAGGTACTGGTTGGGAACCAGCGAGATATTGTCGCGCACCCGAATGGGCGGAACGATGATGCCGATCTCGAGCGCGATCTGTTTACGGAGGCTTGTGATACGATCCAGCAGGTCGCCCTTCTGGTTTTCATCCACGAGCGAAATCAGGCTGTAGCCAATCTCCAGTTCCAGCGCATCCACCTGCAAGTATTCGCTCATGTCCGGCGGTCCCTGCGGCTCCTCGACTACCTCCTCTTCGATAATCTCGTCTTCAGCTTCCTTGGCCTTCATTGATCGCTGGAGGAACCACGAGAACAGTCCCAAGCCGAGTCCCATCGGGCCGAAGAGGTACCAGGGCATTCCCGGCACGAATCCGAAGAGAACGACGACCGTCGCGGACACGTAGAGCGCTTTGGGCTCATTGAAAACTTGTGTGATGAGCTCTTCGCCGAGGTCGGATTTGGTTCCCGCGCGGGTCACGATGATACCTGTGGCGGACGAGATCAGGATGGCGGGAATCTGCGCGACCAGACCGTCGCCAACGGTCAGGATGGTGTAGGTCTGCAAAGCTTTGACGAGCGGCATCTTCATCTGGACCATGCCGATGATGATTCCGCCGATGATGTTCAGGCAGGTGATGATCAGGCCCGCGGTGGCATCGCCCTTGACGAACTTGGCGGCACCGTCCATCGCGCCGTAGAAATCGCCGTCGCGTCGGATATCGTCGCGCATCTTACGGGCTTCGGCTTCGGTGATAATGCCGTTGTTCAAATCGGCATCGACCGCCATCTGCTTACCGGGCATCGCATCCAATGTGAAACGCGCGGCCACTTCCGCGACGCGACTCGAACCGGCGGTGATCACCTTGAAGTTGATGATGAACAGGATCAGGAAGATGATCAGGCCGACGATGTAGTTGCCACGAATCAGGAAAGACCCGAACGCGTTGATGATGGCGCCTGCGTCGGCTTCGCCGAGGATCAGCCGCGTGGTGGCGACGTTCAGCGAGAGCCGGAATAGGGTGATGACCAGCAGCAAGCCCGGGAACACGGAGAATTCGCTCGGTCTGAGGATATAGATCGGTGCCAGCAGGATGATGAACGCCATCATGAAGTTGAACACCAGCAGGATGTCGATCAGCAGCTTAGGCATCGGAACCATCATGACCAGAAGGATCAAGACGATACCGGCACCGACCATGATATCACTCTTGCGAGCGAGGGCCGCCTGGAGTTGTGATTTCGTATCTACCATATTACATCACTCGTTTGTTCTTCAGATTATAGACATACGCCAGGATTTCCGCCACGGCGCTGTAGAGCTCGACGCTGATCTGCTGGCCCACTTCGGTCGAGCTGTAGATCAACCGCGCCAGAGGCTTGTCTTCGACGATGGGAATATTGTTCTCGCGCGCCAGTTCCTTGATCCGTTCCGCGATCAGGCGCTTGCCCTTCGCAATCACGATCGGCGCTTCGTCCAGTTTCATGTCGTAGCGAATTGCCACCGCGAGGTGAATGGGATTGGTGATCACGACGTCCGCCTTGGGCACGTCCTTCATCATCCGCTTGAGCGACGCGGTGAACATAAGCTGGCGAATCTTGTTCTTGACCTGCGGATCACCCTCCATTTGACGCCGTTCGTCCTTCACCTCGGACTTGGACATCTTGAGCTTCTTGATATGCAGGTAGTGGGTGATGGCGAAGTCGGCAATCGCGATAAAGATAAAGGCGATCAGAATGTTGATGAGCAGCTTGATTACCAGGCCGCCTGCAAACGCGAAAATCTGTTGCACTTCCATGTTCGGCAGACCCATGAATTCGTGAAGCCTCGGTCGAACCGTCATCCAGGATATGAACAGCAGGATGACCAGCTTGAGGATGCTCTTGACAAGGCGTTGCAACGCCTCCATGGAGAACACGTTCTTCAGTTGATTCTTGAACTGGAATACCTGACTCCAGTTCATCTTGAACGCCTTGGGCGCGAAGAGCCAGCCGAACTGCACAAAGGAGCTCGTGAACGTTGACGCCAGAAGCAGCACGGCGATGGGACCGAACACGATCGCAAGGTATTTGAGCGCTTCGACATACGTGGTGCGGATGCTGAGGAAGCTGATAGGGTTGCCGATATCGCGGAGCATTCGTTCGGTATTCGCCATGAACTGAGACATCATCCAGCCGCCCATGATACTGAAATAGAGCACCATCAGGAGCAGAAAGAATGCGGTATGCACCTCCGGGCTCTGGGCAACGTTCCCATCCTTCCGCGCCTTGCTTTTCCGTCGCGGAGTTGGTTTCTCAGTTTTTTCTTGTGCTTCGTCCGCCATGACAAATCCTTACATTCCGTTCATCAAACCTTTCTATCTTCCGTAAGAAGATTTTTCAGATGTAGATGCAATTCTCAGACCATTCGTCCGGGAGCTTATTTCAGGATTCGATTGAGGAAATTCGTCGTCTCTGAGATGTCCGAAAATAGATATCTGTAATCCGTTGATTTTTCGATGGTTATGCCGCGTTCAGACAACCTTCGATCTACGTTGGTCTCGCCCCAGTTGTATGCAGCTAAAGCTATGCTCCAGTTGTGGTTATATCGTTTGAGCAGGTAACGGATGTACATGGCGGATATATGGAGGTTTGTGGGCGGAACCCACAAAAGGAATCGCGGGAAACCCGGAAACATATACCGGGCAGTTTCTTCCTTGATCTGGCCGAGTCCGATAGCGTCCTTGTGGGAGTGTGCCCAGAACAGGAACGAACTCTCGGCGCCGATCAGCCGGTAGAAGTACACCGGTTCCAGCTTGTAGAGCAGTGCGAAGCCCAGCGCCATCAGCCGCGTCGATAGGGGATTGACAATCAGGATTATGATGAGAAGAAGCGCCAGCACGAATCTGACAAACGGACGTTTCATACGCGGATCAAGTCTTGCGCTTGAGGTGTTTCAGGTTTTCCTGGAATCGCGGATTATCGGGATCGAGCGCCAGCGCCTTCTCGAACCAGTCGAGCGCCTGGTTTGCCGGTTGTCCCATCAGAAGCATGACCGAACCGATGTTGTTGATAACCGTGGCGTTATCCGGATCGATCTCATGCGCCTTCTTCAAATTCTCGAGCGCTTTCGTGTACTCTTTGTTTTCGACTTCGAGCTGCGCCTGCGCGTAGTATTCCTTCGATATCACGAACCGGTCGCGCTTCACAGGGTCGCGAACCATGTCCAGATACTCCTGATATCGCTTGTAGTTCGGCTGAAGCCTCGATAGCTGCGCGAAGACCACCTCGGCGGAGTCCCACTTGCGCAACATGGTCAGGCACTCGGCGTACGAAAGCAGGACGAGTTCATTGCGATCGTACGTGTTATAGACCGTCTCCAGATGCTTCTCGGCTTCCTTGTAGCGGTTCAACGCCACCAGCGCCAGCGCCATCATGAAGAGACTTCCCTCGGTTGCGTCCTCCAGGACGACCTTCTCGAAGTAGTCCAGCGCCTTTTTCGCCTGCCCCTTCATCAAGAGCCTGCGACCCCGGCTGAGCCGGTAGTTTTTCACGAATGTTTTCCAATGTTCCAGCATGATCCTATTCTTGAAGGCAGACGTTTTTCGGCAATGTTTTTCTACGGCGCTAATAAGATCGAGCATTGCGGTTGATGTTATACTGCCCCAGCAGTAACTTTTCCGAGATGTGATTGATGCAAATGTGAAAATAAACTTTACAGTTTTCCGGTAATATTTCATAATTCGGTGCAGTTAATCAGACCTGTCAGGTAATTGCTTGGGGTATTCCGTTTTATCGAGATTTTCGCGAGCATCGCAAGTAGAGGAGAAAAAGATGAGATTGATCGTACTGTGTATGGCATTTCTTACTATTATCAACGTTGCCGTATGCGCAACAGCGTCGAATGAACCGGATCGCATGCTTGATGCAAGTAAAATCAATCGCTTCGGAGACATCGCGCTCCGGCTTACGAATTACGGAATCATCGGTGGTGATAACGAGGATATACCGTCTCTGGAGTGGCCTCGCGGATCGGGTATCAGTTACCTCTACAAGGGAGCGCTGTGGTTCGGCGGTAAAGTTCATCGAACGAACGAAAACGGCGAGATTCTCTTTTGGGGGCATTGGCCACCCGAAGATGAGGATGACTATATCACGGAAGACGATCCGAATTGGAATGCCAGCTTGCCTTACGTCGTTGATACGCTGACTTCGGTCGGGACCGACGGCGATTTAGATTTAGTTGAGCTGCTTCCGTCATACAATCCTTTGGAAGAGAGTTATCTCGACGAACTGTTCGAAGAATACAATAAATTCGACGTGCTGCGCATCTTTTACCTGAATATATACGGGCAAGACGACGATGCCGACGGGCTGATCGATGAGGATTCGCCTGGAAGAGCTTTCGTGTATCCCGATCCCGACGGCGTCTATTGCTTCAGCCTGCCTTGCGACGACGACGGCGATGGACGGACCGACGAGGACGGCGGTTACCCTGGTCTTGAGACCGGTGTCGGTTACTGTTACGATATCAGTCCCTTCGGACCAGTTGTCGATCGGGATTGGGGAAGCAATATGGTCAGTAGCATTCATTTTCCGCTCGGAATCTCAATCGAGCAGCGGACATATTTCTGGAACAATCTGAGCCTCGCCAACGTAATGATCCTGCACTTCAAGATCACGAACGTCGGTGAAAATACCATCTATGACTATGCGTTGAGCTACTACCTCGACGCCGATATCAAGCCTTTCGATATGGGTTCTGAAGGCAACGACGACGACGTGAGCACGTATCTATGCTCAGAAGATTATGAAATTGCCTACTCCTTTGATGCCGACAGTGACGATGGAGAGACTCCGGGGCTTCTAGCTGTCAGCATCCTCGGTGAAACTAATTGTGATCGAGCTTGTTGGGTATGGGCATTAGGTGATGGACCTGACGATTCTGATCCCCTTGATCTTATTCACTTCGGAAGATGTTCAGCAAATGAGAAATACTGGTTGCAAACATGTCTCAATCCCGACATAGAAAAGTTTACATCTATACGCGATTACCCGCTAGCTCAAATAGATAATCCCTGCGATACTCGCTTTCTTTCTACAGTTTGCGGAGATCAGCAGGGATTCGACAATCCGACGGAGAACAGCTTCAACCTCGAACCTGGCGAGACCCGCGACTTTTTCGTGGCGATTTTTCTGTCGGACTCCGAGGGAGGTCTGATCGATATCAACGACGATTTGGAGGCATTCTATGCAAGCGATTTCGATCTGTCGATGTTCGACGGCGAACCGTGGATGCCTGGCATCGTCCATACGTCCGGCATGCCGGACGGACAATCGATCTATGTTGACTGTTATGTCGGAACCACGCCCGACGACCTTACTATGTGCTACAGACAGGCTTCGGAAACCGAGTGGTTCGAACTCGATCTCGACCCGGAAATCGACGATTTCATTATCGAGAATCTCGCGGGAGAAACGGACTACAACATCAAAGTGGTTGCGACGTATGAAGACTTGAGCCTGGAGAGCGCGATTGTAACCCGCAACACCTACGACTACTACAATACCGACCAGAACACGTCGAAGTTTCAAACGAAGGAGATGTTAGCATACCCCAACCCGTTCAACCCGACCACCACCATCGCCTTCTCCATCCCGACCGACAGCCGCGTCACGCTCGACGTGTTCAACATCCGCGGCCAGAAGGTCAGAACACTGCTTGACGAGCGGATGGAAAGAGGCGAACACTCGGTTCAATGGACGGGTGACGACGACAATGGCAAACCATGCTCCAGCGGCGTCTATCTGTACCGGATGAAGGCGGGGGATACGACGAAGACGAGCAGGATGCTGTTGATGAAATGAGAGGAGAAAGCTCATGAGGATAAGGCTGTCGATTCTTCTTATAGTATTTTGCGCATCCATATGGGGAGCGACGATAATCGATACCCTTGGCGTAAGACCCGAAATATCCGGAACGATCGACTTCGATCAACAGCTCAATGTGATCCGGATGTTCGGATTTCCAATGTCATACTGTGTGGGTGATGGCTGGAATGCCTTCGAGTTTTATTATTTCGGCGCATATACATATCTCACATTTCCATGTCCGGAAAAACCTGAAGGATACAAGATTGAAGAGGCCTTCCTCTATTTATGCTGCCATGCGATTATCGGTAACGGCGAATCTTCCACATACCCGATCTTCGACTCCCCAAATGGCGGACACTTCAATCCATACCTCATTCTCGATCACATCGACTATGGTATCAGCCTTGATGAACAGGATATCCATATTCCGCCGAGTCAACTGGATCAGCCACTTTACCTTCAGAACTGGATGGATTACGGGTGGTTTGCAATCGATGTAAAAGACTTCGTCATTAACGACGTCGAAGAAGGCCGCATGTATTCACAGTATCGCTTGAGATTGCAGAACAATGCAGATTGGGACGATTACGATGACCTCCTCCAATTCGAGTGCTGCGGCGAAGATTACAGACCACATATCCTGTGTACCTTTCGAGATGCGACCTCCGCAGATGACAATGTAAATGCAGAATCGGATAATGTAGTAACCATGACCGCCTTCCCCAACCCGTTCAATCCGACCACTACCATCGCCTTCTCCATCCCGACCGACAGCCGTGTCACGCTCGACGTGTTCAACATCCGTGGTCAGAAGGTAAGGACGCTACTCGACGAGCGGATGGAAAGAGGTGAGCACTCGGTTCAATGGACGGGTGACGACGATAATGGCAAACCATGCTCCAGCGGCGTCTATCTGTACAGGATGAAGGCGGGGGAGACGACGAAGACGAGCAGGATGCTGTTGATGAAATGAGGATGAAAGCAGCCAGGGATGGCTGCGCTCCAACCGGCAGCCGTGACCGACCGCCGGTTTTTTGCGCGCATTATAAAGTCTAAAACTCTTCGAGATGCTCCTGAATCCACTTCTCGGCCGAGAATGCTGCGGTCGCGCCGTCGGAGACAGCGGTAACCACCTGCCGGAGCACCTTGTGGCAGATATCACCCGCCGCGTAGATGCCCGGGATGTTGGTGTGCTGGCTGTCGTCTGTAAGGATGAATCCCTGCTCGTCCAGCTCGACGCGTGATTCGAACAGCTTGTTGTTCGGGATGATGCCCACATAGACGAAGACGCCATCGACTTTCAGGTTGCTCACCTGCTCGGTCTTGCGGTTGAACAGCACAAGATTCTCGACCTTGTTCTCACCCTCGACGCCCTGCACCACGGAATCCCAAATAATCTCCATCTTCGGATTCTTGAAGGCGCGCTGCTGGATGGTATAGACCGCCCGGAGCTGGTCGCGCCGGTGGATCAGATAGACTTTCTTGGCAAACCGGGTCAGGAAGAGTCCCTCTTCCACAGCCGAATCGCCACCGCCGATCACCGCCACCACCTTGTCGCGGTAGAGCGCGCCGTCGCATGTCGCACAGTAGGATACACCGCGTCCGGTCAAACGTTCCTCACCCGGCACGGAGAGCTTTCGCGGTGAGGCGCCGGTCGCTATGATGATCGACTTGGCGCGGTAGAAACCGTTCTCGGTCTCGATGATCTTGCAGATACCCTCCAGTCCGACCGCGATCACGGATTCCTCGCGGAAATCGGTCTTGAACTTCTCCGCTTGCCCCTTCATCCTATCGATCAGATCGAATCCCGTCATTGATTCGACAAAGCCCGGGTAATTCTCGACCTCGGTGGTCAATACGATCTGCCCGCCGAAGAGTCCGTGCTCGAACACGACGGTCTTGAGTCCGCCGCGTGCAGCATAGATCGCAGCGCCCAGTCCCGCCGGACCGCCGCCGATGATCGCCACGTCGTATTTAACGCATTCACCGGTCTTCTTCGTATCCACTTCCGCTTCGCCGGTGTCGATTTTCTGAAAATCGAAATTCATGATTCCTCCAAATTCGTTTTAATCAATTCTGGAGACAAACTACCGAATTATTTCACACTGTCAAATATTTTGCTTTGCATTCTGTCACGAATCGAGTTCGAACCGCATCGGCAGCAATTCGTCCAGTGTGGAAGTTTCTACCCTGTTACGGTTTGCCATGATTATTCGCAGGTCGCCGGAGAACTCGGACATCACCTGACGACAAGCCCCGCATGGCGGAAAGAATTCGTCCGAATCTGCGTAGATTGCGATCTTGGTGAATTCGCGTTCGCCCCACGCGACCGCCTTGAAGATCGCGTTGCGTTCCGCGCAGATGGTCAGCGAATAGGACGCGTTTTCCACGTTGCAGCCGATATAGACATTGCCTTTGCTCGACAGCAGCGCCGCACCGATCTTGAAGCCCGAATACGGCGCATACGCCTTCTTCGAGGCTTCCTTCGCCTGCTCGATAAGTTGTTCGTCTGAAATCATGTTTTCTCCCAAGATGCAGGCAAGGGTGCCTGCGTTCCAGATAGGGACGTTAAAACGACGTCGTATCGACGAAATTGAAGCCGTCGATCAGCATGGAGGGTACCTTGGCGTAATCGGACTGGACTTCCGGTTTTCCGAGCGCCAGGATACGCCGTGTCGATTCGTGGATCACTTCGTTGAAGCGGAGGTTGACGATCGGGTGCTTGATCTTTCCGTCTTCGAACCACAGCACGCCGTCGCGTGTCATGCCGGTCAGTTCGCCGCGTTTCGCGTTCACGAAGCGGATGTACCACAGGTGATTGACGATGATCCCACTGCCGGCGATTTTCATCATCTCTTCTTCCGTCGCGTCTCCGCCTTCGATGAGCATGTTGTACGCCTGGCACGGCTCGATCCCCTTCACGCCCGCATAGTAACGGGCGACGGGCATGTTTTCGAGCACACCGTTGCGAACCCAGTGGATTTCCCTTGCCGGCACGCCTTCGTAGTTGTAGCGGGGAGCATTCAGGTCCGGATCGCCGATCGTCGAGCGGAGCGTGAAGTCCTTGCCGAAGAATTCTTTACCGATCTGGTCGGAGAAGGGCGATGTCCCCTCGTCGGCCCTGCGCAGGTCCATCATGTAGTTCAGGAACTGGAAGAAGTTACCAACCGCCTGCGAACGCAGGATGACCGGGTATTTTCCCGGCTCGATGGGCTGCGGCTTGGAGAGGGACGAGAACTGCCCGTTCAGGCGTTCGAGCTCGTCATCGATGCTGAAGCAGGCAAAATCCTTCACGCCGCGCGATACCTTCGTTTCCACGTCGTCGCGCTTCATGGTCATCGAGTGATCGAACGAGGATGAGCGGTCTTCGCCTTCAAAGCCGTTCTTGGTAATCATGCACGACCGGCTCAGGTAGCGCGAGGTCATACCGGAAATCTTCGCGTCGATTTTCTTCGCGTTGGCTACGCATTTTTCGACCACCGATACCATGTCGTCCGTGGTTAGCGCAGCGGTCGCGTCGGAGTAGTTTTGCACATCCGGAAGGCTCTGCTTCGCCGGGCTGGGAACATGTTCCGGGTCCGGCTGGTTGAGCTTCGCCATCTGTTCGGCGGTATCGATCATGTGCCCAAGATGCTCTTCATCCGGCTGGTTGACCACGGCTGTACCGGTCTTGTTTCCGAACGAGACCTCCAGCATGAGCGAGTAGTGGCTTCCGTTCATGTGTTGGGTGATCATGTTCTGGGCGAAACGGGTCTCGTGCGAGTCCGTCTGGTTGAACATGAAGGTATAGTCGTCGGCCTTGCAGTGCTTGCGGATGTATTCTATCGCTTTCTCTTTGAATCTTGTATCGGTCATTGTGAACCTCCTACGCGGATTTTACGGAACCGCGTCAGGGAGGCTCCGTGCGTCATACGTCCGGACTGGCTGGGCTGTCCCTTACCGCAGTTGATCACACCGAATGTTCGGAAGAAGCGGTCGTCGCAGATCGCGTCGCAACTGTTCCAGAATTCGGGGTTGTTCGAGCGGTAGATCACCTTCTTCAGCATCCGGTGTTTCTTGCCGTTTTTGATCTCCCAGAACAGATCGCCGCCAAACTGGAAGTTGACGCGGTGCTGGTCGATGGAAAACGATCCCTGCCCTTCGATATAGACGCCGTCCTCGGTGTCGGAGATCAGTTGCTGCGGCGTGAGTTCCTTTTTGCCTGGCTGGAGGTAGAGGTTGGGAATCCGGTTGATGGGGAAATCGTAGTAGTAGGTCGCACGGCAGCAGCCACGGCTCATCTTTTCACCGATGCGCATCGCGGTATCGCGCGTGGTGCCGTACTCGTTGAGGATACCGTCCTTGACGATGTGCCATTTCTGGTTGGGGACGCCGTCGTCGTCGTATCCCGCCGTGGCGAGTCCGGTATCGAGCGTGTTATCGCCGAAGAAATTGACGATCTCGGAGCCGTAGCGGTAGTTTTTGAGCTTCTCTGGCGTGGCGAACGAGATGCCCGCGAAATCGGCTTCCCACCCGAGCACGCGATCGAGCTCGGTCGGGTGTCCTACCGATTCGTGCATGGTGAGTGAGAGGTGCTGCGGATCGAGCAGCAGGTCGCGGCGGGTCTCCTCGCCCAGTTCGCCGGCGTAGCATTTCTGGATGGCTTCTTCCGCGACGCGTGACGCGTTACCCGGGAAATCCATCTGATCCATCATCTCCCAGCCCATGTTGCGTCCACCGATCTGATACGACCTCGACTGGCTGTCGCCGTTTGCCACCGCGGTTGCGAACAGCATCGGCGCCATATACGTTGTCTGGATATCCAGATCGGTACCCAGGGTGGATACGATCTGCTTCCGGTTCGTCTCCGCGCGGATCACGAACATCGCCTGCCGAATCTGCTCGTAGTTCATGATCGTGCGGTTCACCTCGAGCATCATTTCGACCTTGTCCTTGAGTGGAATCTGGAACGGATCCTTCTCGACCCTGGTTTTAAAGGTGTCGATATGACCGCGTTCGTACGCCAGTTCGATTCCGTCGCCGACCTTGACGCGAGATGAAGCCTCCGCAATCTCGACGGCTTTCTTCGCCGTCTCCGCGATCGCGTCCGCCGTGAAGATGTTATTGTGCGCGAAACCCCAGGCGCCGTTTTTCAATACCCGTATTCCGTAGCCGTATTTCACCGAGTTCATCGTGCTCTTCAGGCTCAGATTACGCAGGAAAATCGACTCGGTCTGCGAGTGCTGAATGCGTATATCGGCATAGCTCGCACCAAGTGATTTCGCCTTTTCCATTGCGATTTCTGCAAAATTCACATATTCCTCCTGTGATCTGGATTTCCACCATTTGTCCCGTATTGCCCTGTATCATATTCGATCAAATCTGGCAAATGAAAAATGTTACGCTCATCGCCACGATGCAAACCGATCCCAGAGAATAACCCCCTTTAATCCCCTCTTGTCAGGGGGGGTGAGAAAGCCATCCTGACAAGGTATAGGTTTGACGAAGGAAAACCTGAATCTCTCAACAGGGATTAAGGGGGATTATTCCATTAAGCTCTCTACCGGTGACGATTCCTTCGCAAAAGGCTTCCAGACGTATGAGATATTGAGCAGCGCCATCGCACCGCCGAGGATGACCCAAAAATAGATATGGCTGCTGATGGAACTCGGTATCGAAGCCGACACGACGAAGAGCGCCGAACCCGCCGCAAAACCCGCATACAGCCACCGGAGCTTTCCCTTGACCTTGATGGCGTAGTACAGATTCCCGATAACCAGATACCCGATCAGCGAGACCAGGAACAGAAAGACCGGCAGTCCGTCCGTGGCGAGCTTTTCCATAAAGAAATTATGTGTGATGGTCACTTGCGCGGTGTCCTTCAATCGCGGTGTTCGCATGTAGCGGGAGAAGTTGCCCGATCCCACGCCGGTGTAGTTCGATTCTTCCGTGATCTCGAGGGCGTGCTTGAGCAGGTTGACGCGGGTCTCGATCGATTCGAGCTTGTGGCTCTTGCTTTCTTGCTGGATCGAGAGCAGCTCGCGGTCCAAGAATTTAGACACAATCTGATACTCGGCGGGGTACATCCGGATGAATCCAGCGAACAGAAGCCAGATCAGCGCGGCGATCACAATCTTCGCCTTCCAGTTCACGAACAGAAGGTAGAAGACAAGAGCTTCACCAATGAACGCGACCAGGCTTAGCCGGGAGCCCTCGAGCAGCATGGTGATGAAGATCAGGATGGTAACGACGAACGCCAGCGCGTTGAACCAGCGATTCCGTAGCGCCTTTACCAGCGCGAACATGAACGGCGAGAGGATCAGCAGCGCCGAGGCGAAATCGTTTACGTTGTAGAACGGTCCGTTGGGCACGAAGGGGAATGTGTCCAGCCTTGCCACGCTGGAGGTTTCGAAGTGGTTGAACGTTATCATTTCCCAACAGGATATGGCAATGAAGACCAGCAGGATGAAATTGAAGAAGTACAACAGGAACCAGGCGCGCTCGATCCGGTCGATCATGAACAGCATCAGAAGCACGAAGATCAAGTAACCGAAATTGAAAAAACCGTTCAGAAGCGCCAGCCTGATATCGCTTGCCCAAAGCACGCCGGTCAGGACATAGGAGTCCCAGATCACCAGCAGTCCGACAATCAGGATGCTCGTCAGGGACAGACTGTGCTTTTCGTGCCGTCCCAGGGTCACGAGCATGTATATGCCGAGAAGAAACAAGCCGGTCAGTAGGTTGTACCTGATCATTCTGCCAACATGGAAGAACGACTGGAAAAAGCTGTAAAGCAGGTAAACGAACGTTACGAGGAGCAGGATCCGGACCAGGAAATCCGGTCTATTCCTTTGCTCGATTACCATACAGGAGAATCCTGAATATCTTTTTCAGTCGGTTACGGATATCGTCGTCGATCAACCCATGCAGAATCGCGAGTATGCTCGAGAACATCAAGGCAGCAAAGAAGACGACAATACAGGTCAGTCCCCGTCTCGGCTTGGTTCGAATTCCCGTCACGTACGCCTTGTCGATAATCTGAATCGTGGGCAGATCGCGTACCTCTTCGATCTTCGAGCTCTCGAATTCCGGCAGAAGGTATTTATAGGTTGTCTCCAGCAGCGTCAGCTTCATCCTGAGCTCTGTATATTTTCTCAGTTTTTCGGGCAGCGAATTCAACGCGATCAGATACGAACTGCCGTCCATATCCTCGGTTCCCGTTTCCATCTCTCGCAGCTTGCGTGTGAGGACATTTTTCTGTTCCCGGAGCGAGAGCGTCGCGGGATCTTCGGCACGACCGTATTCACGCATATAGTCGAGCTCGAGTTCGGTCTTGAATAGCTTGGACGCAAGCTCCGTATAGACGCCCATAATCCCCTGAAGCTGATCTGAGGTATCGAAGATTTTATTGGTCTCCTGAAAATCCTGAACCAGAGAGGCTACGGAATCCATCTCCGCCTCGATCTCTTTCAACCTCGTCTCGATGAATATTCGCTTGTCCCGACCGCGCGAACGACGATCGAAACGGTTGTACTGGTCGAGCTGCTCGACAACGTAGTTGGCGATATCGGCAGAAAGCTGATTGTTCTCCGTCTCGGCGCTGATGTAGATGAATCCGCTGTCGATGTCGTAATAAATCTGGATAATGGTTTCGTACAACAACAGATACGCGATGTCCAGCGCTTTCAGGGTATCTGTCTCTTCGATCTTGAGCAGATTGATCATGTCGAATTCTTCGATGATCTTGTATGCGAATGTCCTCGATGTCATGATCGCCACCAGCTCTTCCTGCTCGAGCGAGGCCCCGCCCAAAAGCGACGAATAGCCGCCCAGAAGCGATGAGAGCATACCGGTGTCCGTTGCCTCAAGCGGGTAGATCACAGCAGTCGATTTCCAGTACTTGGGTACCAGCATCACATAGATTACAACCGCGATACTGGCGATCGCGACAAACGATATTATGAACTTTTTATGCCTGGCGAGAATCTCCAGGATATCGAGCAAATCAAGTTGTTTGACGTTCATGCATTTACCTCTTTCATGATTGGTCAGGTTCCATGCGCCTTTGAATCTGTCAAGAAAAGAAGCGTCGGGCAGCGCTCTCCAATCGATTTGTGTCGAATCTACGTAAGAGAGTTGTAATTATCTATCACCTCACGATATACGATGCGGTTTGTCTCCAGAATCGTTTCGATATCGGGATGAATTACGTTGTCGCAACGATCCATATAATTTCGCAAGATGGTCTCGATCTGTCGGAACGATATCTTCCTGGTCAGGAAAAGCTCGATGGCAGCCTCGTTCGCAGCGTTCAGAATCGTGGGCATTAATCCCCCTTTTCTCGCAACCTCCAGCGCAAGAAAGAACACCGGGTACCGCTCCTTTTCGACCGTCTCAAACGTCAATTCGGCCAGATCGGCGGCTTTCGTGCGAACCAGGTCCGATTGAATCCGCTCCGGATAGCCCAGCGCGTAGAGGATGGGCAACTTCATGGATGGCGTGCTCATCTGGGAGAGGATCGAGCCGTCGATGAACTCGACCATCGAGTGGACGATCGACTGCGGATGGATCAGCGCTTCGATATGGTCGTAGGGAATGCCGAACAGCCAGTGCGCCTCCATCACCTCGAGCGCTTTGTTCATCATGGTCGAAGAATCGATGGTGACCTTGGCGCCCATGTCCCAGGTGGGATGCTTGAGTGCGTCCTGTGGCGTGATCGTGTCGAATCGATCCAGCGGCATCGTGCGGAACGGTCCGCCCGACGCGGTGAGAAGCAGTCGGTCGATCTCGCGTCTGGGGCTCTGCCCGATGACCTGGAACAACGCGCTGTGCTCGCTATCGACCGGGATCAGTCGCGCGCCGGTCTCGCGGCAGATTTCGGTAACCAGATGCCCCGCCATCACCAGCGATTCCTTGTTCGCCAGCGCGACATCCTTGCCGCGTCGGACCGCTTCGATGGTGTAGATCAGTCCCGCGGAACCGGATACCGCGTTGAGCACGATATCGTAATCGGCGTGGCGCAGCAGATCGAGCAGCGCTTCGCTGCCGGTTGCCATGCCCTCCGGAATACCGGCGATGGAGCCGTCGGTGATGACCGGGTGCAGGATGTCGAATTCGATGGAGCGTTCAATGAGGTTGTCGAGGTTTCGGTGCGTCGATGCGATGACGATCTCGAATCGATCGCGGTGGTGCCGGACGACGTCGATTGTCGATGTCCCGATCGATCCCGAAACACCCAGAATGGCGATTTTCTTCTTCATGATTGCCCGTTAGAATTGGAGCCCCAGGGAGACGCGATGCGAATCCTCGAGTTCGGTATTCTGTTCGAAGGCGTAGTGCAATTCGAGCGGTAGCAGGCTGAGTGTCACGCCTGCGGTGACGTTCTCGACGTCGTATCCGAGGAACAGCGCCAACACTTCGTGTGCCTGAACGGCCATGCCCGCATGGTAGTCGAGACTCATGAATCCCACTGAGGTGGTCGCACTCTCTTCGCGATCTTCGAAGTAGGTTTCGATCCCGCCAATCAGACTGACCGGGCACTTGATCCACGGCAGATTGAAGTGCAGGTTCGTCTCCAGATCGAGCCCGGGATTGACCGTCTCGTGGGTACCGTTCTCCCAGAATATCTGCGTACTGAAGAAGTCGCGCAGCTTCGCGCCGACAGTCAGGTAACCGGTGGGCTCGTACCAGGTGGAAAGGTCGGCGCCAAACCCGTATCCGCCCTCGTCCGCCAGAACGCGGTAGGCGAATTTCGGGGTAATGCCGAGAGGAATCTTGCCCACATGGGTCGCAAATCCGGCGTAGAGAATATAGTCCGCGTTGTTCACGCTGTCGTATTCGTAGGGTTTGTTGTTCGCGGAGAGCGTATCGTCGGGATTCTCCTTCCGGGTCAACGGAATATCGTCGATACCGATGCGCGAAATGACGATCGAGAAGGGATGTTTCGAACCGACCACGCCCGACACGGTGTCGTACTGGAATTCGCCCAGTTCTTCCGCGTGCATCAGCTCGACGCGCGTATTCTGCTTCTTCGTGAGCAGGGACGCGTTCCAGTATGCCAGCGCGGGTGAGTCGCTGTCCGTCAGGCCTGTACCGCCCATGGCGTAATTACGCACACCGGCGCCCATCCGAAATATCTCACCGGCGTATTTTTCCGCATGCAATGTGGCCGCACCCATCACAACTATTATCAGCATCCATTTGAGAGCCCCGTTCATCATCACCTCATCCTATGTGTTTATCGATACAACGCTTTCGCGATGTCAGCGTTTCATTTCTACCGGAGCCGTCTGCACGAAACTCCCCAGAATTCTTTTCAGTGCGCCGCCCTCGAACGAGATGGTCAACTTGGCGTTTTCGCCCGTACCATCCACACTCAGGATCGTTCCCCTGCCGAAGTTCTTGTGCAGCACCTTTTGCCCGATCTTGTAAAATTTCTGCGATTCGAGAATCACATCCGCCTTGCTGGCTTCCTTCCTTGGAGAGACCCGTGTCGGGCTAGCTTTCACCTCGTAGAAATCCGAACCGGCGAGGTGCAGATACTCCTCGTCCATCTCTTTCAGAAACCTGCTCGGAATCGTCGGCTCGATGGTGTTGTACTCCCGCCGCCAGCGACTGTAGCTGAGCCACAGCGAACGCTTCGCGCGCGTAATGGCAACATAGAGCAGTCGTCGTTCCTCTTCAAGTTTTTTTTCGTCGTCGAGGTTCAGACGATGCGGAATCAGTCCGTCGCAGATACCGCTGATCAGTACGTGGTCAAACTCCAGTCCCTTTGCGTTGTGCATGGTCATGAGCTGCACCACGCCCTGTTCGTCCGACGCGGTGTCCAGATCGGTCTGGAGCGTCACGTTTTGCAGGTAGTCGCCGAGTAGCGGCGGATTCTCGTTGTCGATGGAAAATTCTTCCGTATAATCGCGTGCTGCCGCCATGAGTTCCTTGAGGTTGTCCGCGCGGGTAGCGTCCTGGATATCGCCGGTCGATTCGTAGAGCCGGATCAATCCCAATTCGGTGATGACCCGTTCGATCACATTCGCCACCGGCTCGGTCTCCGCCAGGACACGCCATTTCTCGATCATTTCGGCGAATTCCTTCACATGCTTGATAGCGGAAGCGCTCAGAAGTGGATTTTTCTCCACCTCCTGCACCGCACGGTAGAGGTTCATCTCGTACTTGATGGCGTAATCGAGCAGCCTGCCGACGGTCGTGTTACCGATCTTGCGCGAGGGGTAGTTGATGATGCGCACCAGGCTCTCGCCGTCGTCCGGATTCACCAGCACGCGCAGGTAGCTGAGGATGTCCTTGATCTCCTTGCGCTGGAAGAAATTGACTCCGCCCACCACCGTGTAGGGAAGCTGGCGCTTGGCGAATTCCTGCTCCAGCACGCGCGACTGGGCGTTGGTGCGGAACAGCACCGCGATATCGGAGAGCGCTTCTTTGCCTCGTAGCGCCTCGATCCGGTCCGCGATCGCCTTCGCCTCTTTCCGTTCGTCGTCGAAGATCGAAAGCTCGGGCATCTCGCCCTTTCCCTTATCGCTCCAGAGGTCTTTGACGTGTCGGCCGTTGTTGTTCTTGATGAGGCTGTTCGCGAGGTCGAGGATCGTCTGCGTGGAACGATAGTTCTGCTCCAGCCGGATAGTCTTCACGCTGCCGTAATCCTTCTCGAAGCGCAGGATATTCTCCACGTCGGCACCGCGCCATCCGTAGATCGCCTGGTCGTCGTCGCCCACCACACAGAGGTTCTGGTGATCCTTCGCCAGCAGGTTGATGATCTTGAACTGCGCGTAGTTGGTGTCCTGATATTCGTCGATCATGATGTAGCGGAACTGGCCGGCGTATTTCTGCCGTACCTCTTCGTCCCGGTCGAACAGAAACGCGGTTTGCAGGAGCAAATCGTCGAAGTCGAGCGCGTTGTTTTTCAAGAGATCGCTCGTGTATGCCTGGTAGATTTTGTGAAAGACTTTCGTCCACTGGTTCTCGTCCTGGAATTCGAAGAAATCCTCGGGGCGGATGAGGTTATTCTTGTTGCAGCTTATCAGGCTGTGTATTTTGCTGGGCGGAAAGGCCTTGCTGTCGATATCCAGCCGCTTGATGATGCGCTTGACGAGTGTCTTCTGATCGTCGGCGTCGTAGATCACGAAATTCGATTTGAAAGGCAGCCGGTCGCTCTCGTAGCGCAGAATGCGACTGCATATGCTGTGGAAAGTTCCCACCCACAGGTTGCGCGTCTGAAGCTGGAAGGTGGATTCGAGACGATCCCGAAGCTCCCGCGCGGCCTTGTTGGTGAAGGTTACGATCAGGATGTGATTGGGATAGACGCGCCTCTCCCGGATCAGCCAGGCGGTACGGAAGATCACTGAGCGGGTCTTTCCACTCCCTGCGCCGGCGAGGACCAGAACCGGTCCGTCAACTGCCTGTACGACTTCCTGCTGGCGCGAATTCAGATCGCGTAGCAGCGAATCATTCAACGCGGATTCCCTGCGGTGCGGAAAGCGGTCCGATCAATCCTTCCTCGCTCCTTCCCGCGAGTCGGTACCAGTAGTAGTTACCGGAATAGACCCTGTTGTCGCGATAGGTATATCTGGTCGAATCGGAGGTGTTGGGGATTCCGTCGGGGAAAAGGTTTTCGTAGGAGCCGTTATAGTCGAGAGCCCTGTAGATCAGGTAGTTATCCACGCCTTCCGATTTGTTCCATTCGACCTCGACCCACTTCGAAGTAGAACCGGAGCCGGAAGCCGTGATGTCTTCGATCTTTATTTCGCTGGGAACGTCGATGTTACCGTTGTTCTCCGGATCGAGCGGATTGCTTCGTTCCAGATCGCATGACAGAGCGACAATCGCGACGACTGCCAGGACAAACAATAGCTTCTTCATGATCAGAACCTCACGGATATGCCTGTGGGCGTGATAATGACATTCTGGCGGTTGTATTCGCGGATGATGTCGTTCCACAGGTTGCTGTTGTAGTCTTCGGTAACGTTGACCGTGTCGTAGAGCGTATAGGCCCAGACGAGGATCGCCAGCCCGAGGAACGCCTGCGAATAGCGATAGGGCTCGAGCGCATCGTTGTAATTCTGGTTCATCTCGTCGATCTGGTCGGAATTCTTGTACTTGTCATAGCTGTCCATCGCCTGATCGTAGAAGTAGAGCGAGCTTCCCAGCAGGACGACCTCCATACCGAGCAGAATCTGTCCCTTGGTATAGCTCTTGGCGGAGAAGTGTCCCCAGCCGGGAATGAGCGCCGATTTCGCCAGACTTCCGGCGGCGGTCAGCTTGTTCATGCGATAGATTTGCAGAAGGCGCTGCCGTTCCTGAAGGTCCATCTTCGCCTCGTTCCGCTGCTCGAAGTCATCCCAACCGTACTTTTGTGGGTCGGTGAACTTCTCCAGATCGAAATCCTGTGCGAACAGGATCGAGAACAGGCACGCCATAATGAGTATCGTTCGTTTCATGTATTTATCCATAAATAGCCGTGTATTCCGCATGGGTCATCCCTATTCCAGTAGTTCGTCGCTTGTCTTGTTCAAGGGCGATACGGATCGATCTTTGAGGTTGACCAGCCATCCGAGGAAATAGCTCTTGTCCGGCGTGGTGATATCGTACAGAACCTCGTATTTCGCCTCGCCCACCGAGAGGATATAGCGCCATCCGGTGGAGCTGAGCAGGTCTCCGTACTGCATTAGCAATTCCTGTTCGAGCTGGCTGACGGCGCGAATGATCCGTCCGCTCCGGTAGTTATTGATAATTCTGCGTGCAAACGCGACAGGGTCCTTCTCGATCTCGATCATGTTGGACATCAGGAACGCCTTGTCCTTGTATGCGTTCAAGGCATCCAGCTTGTACGCCCGACGATAGAACTGAAGCGCTGTAGCCCATTCTTCTTTTTTCTCGGCTTCCTGTCCTTCGAGGCTGAGCCGGTTCGCCTGTATAATATTCTGCTTCAGGATGTTCGCTTCCGAGATGGCGATTGCCGCTGGCTCGTAGTCCGCGATGATGTTGAAGCAACGACCGTAGATCGCGATCGCCTCGTCGATGCGGCGCTCCCGAAGAAGCTCGTCGCCCTTCTCCGTAAACTTCGAGCAGATGTCGATCAGCCGCGCATCGACCATATCCTTCTTGGTTGGATCGAATTCGACGACGAAGTGATAGGTCTCTTCCGCCTTCACATATTCGCCTTCTTCGACCTGTTTCTCCGCCAGCTTCATGTAGAGGTCGCTCAGCTCGAGATAGATACGATCCTTGAACGAGGATGGATACCGCTCGAGGTAAAAGAGTCGCTCCAGCGCGTGACGGTAATCTTCCGAATACTGAAGCTCGACAGCCTCGTCGATGTAGCGATCCATGAAGCGATCGATATACGGCTGCGCGGCGGCCATGTAGTCGCTGTCCGGAAAACGCTGGAAGAGGATTTCGTAGTTCTCCCAGGCGGATACATCGTCGTTTCGAAGGTCCATGAATATCTGGATCCGGTTAAAGAGTATCTCGGGGATCAGCTCCGAGCCGGGAAGGTTATCGACGATCATGGTGTAGTACGCGAGCGTGATATCGAATTCCTTGCGCTCGTATGCCGCCTGCGCGAGGCTGAAGTAGCAATTGTCCATCACCTCGTCGGCCTTGTCCGAATTCGCCAGGAAGAAGAATCGGATCGCCAGCTTCCACTTATCGGTGTTGTACGATTTGATTCCCAACTGGTAGTAGCACTCGGAGCGTGCCAGTTCGGCTTCGGTCCTCTTCGCGCCGTTTTTGGCGACGGCGATAAAGTCGTCGTATCGCTCGATCGCGGCGGCGTACTTGCTTCGAGCCTGAAGGCTCTGCGCGATCGAATAATTCGACGTGCAGCCGGTGATAACAAGCGCAACGGCGATGATTGCGAATATGAAACTAAAGTATGATTTCCTTCTCTTCATCAGCTATCTCGAATATTTCGTTTTCCCGCTCTTTCAGCATTTTCTGAAGTTCCTGCGAGACTCCGTGTGTCAAAATGATTCGTGCAATTTCGTCTTCGCGGAGAGCGTAGAGGTCCTCCGCTTTCGGGTGCAGTCCATCCACGATAAGGATATCGGTGCGCACCAGATGATTTCCCAGGGATGTCAGCTTCAGGATGTCCGAAGTGTAGATCACCTTTTTATCAAACTCGATCTCTTCTTCCTCCACCACGAATGAAAAACTCTTCATCTCATTAGCAAGATGTTTGTCGCGTACCACCTTGGCATAGCTTTGCAGGTGATCGGACTCCAGCGGTGTCATAAAGGGCAGCGTTTCGCTCAGCTCCTCCATCGGCTTGAAAAAGATGCTGAAGTGGAATTTCTCCGGGATGGTGTAGAACATGTGCATGGTATCGATGAAATCCTTCACCCTTTCCGGCAGGAAAACGGTCAGGTTCTTGACACGGTGCTGCAAGTACATCATCTGGATCAGCATGAAGAAGCCGGCGACATGATCCGGATGGTAGTGCGAGATGATCACGTAGTCGATCACGTCTCCGTCGAGCTCGTATTTCATCAGTTGTTGGGATACGCCCTCACCGCAATCGATCAGGATGTTCTTCCCGTGGGTGTAAAACCAGAGCGCCGAGTGGTTCTTGTCCGGAACGGGAATGCCTGGAGCGGAACCGAGTATTCTGATTTTCATGCTTTGACCTCTTTAGGTTTGATCTGGTTGGCGGGAATCATTACGGGTATTTGATCCAGCTTTCGTCCGAAGAAGAGGAAGAAAGCGGCAAACAATACGGTTGATGCTATCAGCAGGATAATCGAATTCATGCGATAGATCAGAATGGAGCAGATGACGATGATGGCGTTGATCAGGTAGATGATCAGTGCCGTGACGCGCGCGGAGCCCATGGCGTTGTCGATACGATGGGTGGAGTGGTCCTTACCACCCTGGGTGATGCGTCTGCCGTCGCGCTTCCGGGTGATGCTCACCAGCGAGATATCGAAGATGGCGTAGCTGAGCATCAGCACGGGCAACAGGTAGTAGATTTCGCTACTGCGGTGGATGACGGCCAGCCGCCCGCTGAGGATGCCCATCGTCGAGAGAAAATAGCCGATGAACATGCTGCCGGCGTCGCCGAGGAATATCTTGGCGGGACGGAAGTTGTGCGGCAGGAAACCAAAGATCGCGCCGGCGAAGGTCAGCGACATGAGGCCGATAAAGTTGGTCTGCGGCGCAAGCGAGCTCGTCTTGATGGACACACTGAGTACGTAGAATCCGATGGCAAGGATGCCCGACATCCCCGAAATAATGCCGTCCATGTTGTCCAGAAAGTTCAGCGCGTTCATCAGCCCGATCATCCAGAAGATCATGATGGGGACGCTGAGCCACGGCGAGAGGAACATGTTCAGGAAGTTCCCATAGTAGAGCTGCTGCGAAACGATGAACACGACGCACGCGGCGAGCTGCCCGAGCATCTTGACCTTGGGCGACATGGTGTAGCGATCGTCGATCAGCCCCACCAGCGTGATAATCAGCGCACCGCCCAGATAGCCGATGACCGGCAGGTTGAACGCCCGTTCCGAACAGAGCGCGATGTGATAGACCGCAAAAAGGATGAAACCGGTAAATACCGCCACACCGCCCATCAGCGGCGTCGCCTTCTTGTGGACTTTCCGCGCCTCGGGGTTGTCCATGAAATTCGTCGCGACCGCCAGCCGTATAATGAACGGTGTCAGCGCGTACACAAAAAGAAACGGCAGCGTCAAAGCGCTTGCGTAATGATAAATGACTTTCATGCTCTACAGACTGATTCCTCGATTATTCTATCTCGATACACTTTGCGAACTTCCTTCATATGATCCATTTCGATTTTGTCAATGAATTTACCGGTTTTCCGATAATCAAAGCGTCAATCCGGTCAGCAGTTTCATGAGAAAATTCAGCGGTGGCATGATGATGTAACTGACAATCGGAATCCCGAGCACATAGGACAGCAGCATGATCGCCATGAATGCGATCATACCCTTTCGCTCCTGCGCCGTGTATTTAAAATAGACCTGATCGGACAGGAATCCCCCCAGAATCTTCGAGCCGTCCAGCGGTGGAAATGGGATCAGGTTGAACAGACCCAGCGCCAGATTGAAGAAGATGGTCAGAAACAGGATGCGCCCGATGAAGAGGGTGACTGTGTTGCCCATGATCATCGAGTCGTTGAAAACCTTCATGTAGCCGTTGAAGACGATCGAGAAGAGGATCGCCATGATGAAGTTCGACGCGGGGCCCGCGGCCGCGGTCAGCGCCGTATCCCGCTTGAAATTCTTGAAGTTGTACGGATTGATCGGAACCGGTTTCGCCCAGCCGATCTTGATGATGAACAGCGCGATCAGACCGAAGATATCCAGGTGCGACAGCGGATTCAGGGTCAGACGTCCGGCTCGCTTGGCGGTGTCGTCGCCCAGCCAGTACGCGGCCAGCCCGTGGCTGAATTCGTGAACGCTGAGGCTGATGATCAGGATCGGCGCCAGCACCAGTATTTCGGTAATATTCATCGCTACTCCTTGGGAACCAGTTTCAGGAACCGGCGCTTGCCCACCTTGAGGATCGTCTCGTGATTGATCTCCAGATTCAGATCCATATCGTCGAGCTTCTCGTCGTCGAGCTTCACCGCGCCCTGCTTGAGCATGCGACGCGCCTCGCCGCTGGACTGACACAACCCGCTGTCCGTCAGAAGCTTCACGATCCAGATGGAGCCATCCATCACATATTCCTCGATATCGGTGGGAATGTTGCGCTGGCTGAATACGCGGTTGAATTCTTCCTCCGCCTCTTTCGCCGCCGATTCCCCGTCGTACAATGTAACGATTTCACGCGCCAGACGTTGCTTGATGAATTTCGGGTTCTCGCCCGACTTCAGTTGCCGGTCGATCTCCGAGATATCCTCCGGCGTCATGCGCGTGGCGTATTTATAATAATTCAGGATAATCTCGTCCGGGATGGACATCACCTTACCGTACTTGTCGGACGGCTTGTCGAACACGGCGACGTAGTTGCCCATGCTCTTGCTCATCTTGTTCACGCCGTCGGTGCCCAGCAGGATCGGAAACATGATGGCGATCTGCTCCGGCTTGCCAAAGTAGCGCAGCATGTCTCGTCCGCACAGCAGGTTGAACTTCTGCTCGGTGGCGCCCAGCTCGATATCCGCGTCGATGGCGACCGAGTCGTACGCCTGAAGCACCGGGTACATCAGCTCGTGCATCGCAAGCGGGAGTCCATTCTCGTAGCGCTTGCGGAAGGTATCGTGCGCCAGGAACTGCGCCAGCGTGAATTTACCAAGCAAATTGATCACGTCCGCAAGATTCAGTCCGTCGAACCACTCCGACTGCCACCGTATCTCGGTCTTGTCCCTGTCCAGCACGGTGTAGAGCTGCTCCATGTAGGTCGCGGCGTTTTCCCTGGTCTGCTCGGCGGTAAGCGGCGGTCTCGATTCGTCACGCCCGGTCGGATCGCCGATGCGCGCGGTGAAATCGCCGATGATGATCACACCGGTGTGCCCCATATCCTGGAAATCCCGCATCTTGCGGATAGGAACCATGTGCCCGATGTGCACGTCCGTCCCGGTCGGGTCGATCCCCATCTTCACCCTGAGCGGACGATCCTCCTTCTTCGCCAGCAGAAGCTTCTGCTTCAGCTCGCTCTCCGGAACGATCTCCTCGGCGCCGTTCTTGATGATCTCGATCTGTTTTTCTATGTCCATCGTAAACCTCGTGTTTCGTAGTCACTCCAAAACATTTAACTACACCGCATTTGTCAATGAATACCGTGTCCCCTGGGTACGCAGACGTCCCCGTCTCAGGCTGTTGACCAAGCATGGTCTGCGGCAACGTGTGCACTTGTAATCATAATACAGCGGTTCTATTTTACGATTTTCAGGCTGAAATTGGGCATCGGAAGCCGTATATGCCCCCAGCGAAAAAAAGACGAAAAAGCCTGTTGACCAGCTTTTTCACGTTTTGGGCAATAGCGGTCATGTAGGCTTGTTCTTTCACTCTCTCCAATCCTCTGTATCTTGCGTATCGATATCCGTGTAGTTGCTTCGCGTTGGCGAAGCTCCGCTCAATCGTCTCTTTTCGTCCCTTGAAGATTTCTCTTCCACAGAACGATTTCCGATTTCTGTCTATCTCGTCTCGATAGTCTTGCCAGACATGACGATGCACGATTCTTTGACATTTCTTACTCGCAGTGCATTTATCTCGAAGTGGACACTTACGACAGTCTTCAGGGTTGGATATATACGCCTGACTGCCATCCCGATTAGTTCCTTGATAGCTTAAAATACACCCGTTTGGGCAGACATAGTAATCGTTTATGGGATCATAGTCGAACCGCCATTTTCTGAAAAGTCCTTTGTGACCCGAGTCTCGACGTGGGCTGATCACTCCCATTATCTTTCGTTCGTGCAGCTTCTTACAGATATAGTACGTATTGTATCCCGAATCAAGACCGACGGCTTTGACGTCGAATCCAAACCGTTCGATCTGCCGATCGAGCAGCGCTAGATAAGGGATACAATCATTGACATTGCCAGGGAATACATCCACATCCGTGATGAAGTTACATTTGGAATCAACCGTGCGCTGAGTCAGAAAGAAAAAGCCCTTGGGTTTGCCGTCTCGAACCATGTATCCGCTGTCCGGATCCGTCGTGCTGGACTTGATCTTTTTGGTGGGTGGATCATCTTCTTTTCGCGGCGGTAGAGGTTTTTTACCCCTTTTCTCACGGTCATCGTTGATGTCTTTATCCAGTTCTTTGAGATAGGTTTTCGGCTCTTCTTCCACCACAATCTTCTTAAACTTCTGCTTGTTAGCGTTTGCCTTCGTGTGGGTCGAATCCGTATAGAGTATCTTTCCCTCGACCAGACCTTTCGCAATCCCCTGCCGGACAATCTCAACAAAGATTTCCTCAAACACCTTGCTATCGGTGAACCTTCTGCGCCTGTTCTGGCTAAATACGGAATGGTGCGGTATCTTGTCCAGCAGCCCAAACCCCAAAAACCAGCGGTAAGCCACATTTACCTCGATCTCTTTAACAAGCTGGCGTTCGGAACGGATGCCAAATAGATACCCAATCAACAGCATTTTGAACAATCGGATCGGATGAACGGGGGGCCTGCCATTATCTTCGCAATAAAGATGAGCTGTATTCTTCAGGATAAAGGAAAAGTCGATGTGGCGTTGGATTTTTCGCAGAAGGTGATTCTTCGGAACCAAATCCTCGATGTTAACGAACTCCATCTCAGGTTGAAAATCGATTTCTTTTTTCAGCATTATTTACCTCAAATATGAGACAACAATAATGCGCATCCCTCTGATGGCAAGCGTTTTATGCTATATTTACAACCTTTTTCATGTGCTGTAAATCCCGCACGGAAAATGGACGGTCATCTTTGTCAACAGTCTGAGACGTCCCCGTCTGTATCTCTACTCTTCTGTCTGAACCAGGATTTTCAGGATTTTCACGATTGACAGGATGGAGATAGAAGGGCGCGCCCGGAGGTCACGCGCTACGAGGGATAAAGGGATTCGAGGAATGGGCGCTACAAGGGAAAGGAGAATATGCCGACCCCGATCATTTCCCCTCTGTAGGCGCCGATCTCCTGAGATTTTCAGACGAAGTCTGATAAATCGAATCCCCCCCCCAATAGCGGCGTTCTCTGGGAAATCAACTTCCGAATGTTGATTTCTATGTCTGAAACAGGATAGGCAGGATTGCGGAAATCAGCAGAACGGATATAGAAAGACGCGACCGATCATCTCTACTCTGCACGCGCATTCTCCGGGCAAGCAACCCTTTAGCTCCTTCTCCCGCTTGCGGGAGAAGGCGGGGGATGAGGGCTTCAATGGGTACCGGATCGCGAGCAGATTCGTTCGTTTCGCGCGCGAAGGCGTGGTGTTACGCGCATTCATTTCATGTCCGGTAGTAAAAATGCGCGTTATATCCACGTCGTAGGGCGCGACCGGACGAAGATGCCGCGATCTGTGGACTATTCGCCGGTTCGATCCGCGTGCAGGTGTTCGTAGATGTAGAGCACGGCGCGGACGTACGCTTCGCTGTGGTTGTAGGCGTAAACCGCGTCGTAGCGAGACTGGCGTTTACCCATATTCTCGCGTTTCAGACCGTGCTTGTGGAGGTAGTTTTCGATGCTGAAGAGGTTGTCGTCAACGGAGAAGATGTCGATATCGGTCTCGTCGTCATTCGCGTCGATGAAGAAGCTCTGCATGGACGAGGGGATGAACTGCCCCCACCCCGCAGCACCAGCGAACGACCCGATGAATTCCCACACGTCGCGTTCGGTGCGCTCGGAGAATTTGTAGAGCGACTCGATCTCGCGCATCGCGAACCTGCGTCGCCTCGGCATCAGCACGTACTGCGAGACCAGCGTGTTGAACGTGTGGAAGCTGCCACGGTGGCGTTTCTGGGCGAAATTCGTCTCCATGCCGATGATCGCCACGACGATCTCGTAGTGGATGCCGTTGCGCGCTTCGACCTTTTCGAGGATTTCGCGGTTTTCCTCGATGAACGCTCTGCCCAGCTCGATCTTTCGCGGCACCCCGAAGAAGTTCAGATACCAGTCGAAATCCTTCTCCTGCTTGTGATCGACGCGATGCTCCGCCATGCGTTCGAAGTAGTCGTTCATGGAGGGGTAAATCTGGAAATTCTCGTGGGATACAAGGTCGTCGAACCACGCTTCCGGAACGCCCCGCCCGATGATCTCCTGCCGGAGCGAATCAATCTGTACGCTGTAGTCATCGGCGCCGAGAATGCCGACGAAAAGGATCAGCGCGATCGCCAGAAGGACGCTATTCGAAGTGATAGAAAATGGAAAACTGGTCTTGGGCATCGTTTTCAAGGTGGAGAACGGTACCGATTTTCTCAATATGGTCATCTTTATTCTTTTCATCAAGTGCTTTTGGAGGTGTGAGTGTGAATGTCCGGTTGAAATCGCTGATCCTTGCCTTCGTACCGCCGGCAATCATGTTGAGTATCTCGAAAATACCCTCTTCGATATCGGGGTGTGAAAGAAGTTCCGGTTCGATGGAGAGGATTCTCGAAATAATCCTCGCTCCGAGATCGTACGACATGAGCAGTATGATAAATCCCTTCATCTCGCCCTCGACATGCATCAAGACCGCCAGATCGTCATCCGGCATCCGGAGCTTCTCATGGCTGATTTCGTTGAGCTTGACGGACATCCGGACCATGGTCGCAAACACCTCTTGAACCGATTCGGTAATCGAATTGGATATCGAATCGTGCTGCACACCGTCAATCTCGAGCAAGTCCAGAGCATATTCCAAGATGGGAAGGAATCCCTCGGGAGCCGTGGGCAGCACTTCTGCAATATCCGCTCCGGAAGCAATGAAGTCGGAGGCCGCTTCGATATCCGCTTCCGAGAGAAACACAAGAATCGCCACAGGCTGAGAATGGAATTTCTGTCGGATAAAATGGATGAGATCGACATGGGATTGTTCCAGATGGATCGCGACCAGGTTGTACTGGATGATCGTGTCGTCCGTAAGTTCTTCCCAGGTCTTGAAATCGATTGCCAGATCAGCGGATTCGAGATCGCTCTTCCTCTCGACGTGGTGATCCATCCCTATAAAAACGGCTCTATACATTATCGACCACCCAGTCGGAGTATTTCCTTGGCCTTCTGGGTTTCTTTCATGACCACATCGATGAGGGACGGAATCTCGTCAACACGCAGCCCCAGCTCATCCCAGATATCGTCGTAAAAACCTTCCGGGAAAAAGCCGCAACCGTTATCGATTCCGCGATTGTTGCAAATAAAGTTGGCAAGATAGACCAGGCGCGTCGCGATGGCATTGATCTTGGCCCTCTGCGGCATGTGATGATTCAGTATCACATCGGTCACCGTGTCGGGCAGCTTCCATTTACGCAGAAGGAACGCGCCCACCTCCGCGTGCGAGATTCCAAGAAGCTTCTCCTCGACGATCGGCAAGTCGAAACGTCTGCGCTCGGCGATTTCGAATACTTTCTTGTAGATGGTGGTGAAATACTGATCCATGATCAGGACGCCGATATCGTGCAGGATACCGCAGATATAGACTTCGTCCTCTTCCGTCTGCTGCACCGCTTTCTTGTGCAGCGCGACGCCCAGATAGGCGGTCGAGATCGAGTGAATCCAGAATTTCTCGTAATCGACGAAGAAATTCTTGAAGCTGTTGATGACCGCGATGGAGATGGTGATGCGCCTGATCTCGGAAAAGCCGAGACGCGCGATCGCCTGCTGGAGACTGACAATCCGTTGACGTGATGCATAAACCGCGGAATTGGCGATCTTCAGAACCTTACCGGTCAGGGCCGGGTCCAATCGAATAATGCTGCTGATCTGACCTGCGGACGTATCGGGATTTCTCGACAAGCGATCAATCTCCAGCGCGATTGTCAGCATGGTTGGCGCTTCTTCGATTCTCGACAGGCGTTCCAGGATCGTGTTCCGATACATTCAAACCTCTATAGCTGTACTTCGTCCGTGTCCGAAAAATCTTGCGGCAATTCGCCCAGGACTTCACCAATTTTATCCACCAGACTCTCCGGTGTAAAGGGTTTCTTCAGATAATTTTGAGCGCCGTGCTGGATCGCGTCGATCACATGCTTGCACTCGCTCTCCGTCGTGACCATCATTACGGGAATCGATTGGTATAGTTTGTTGGCCTTCAGTTTCAGCAGCAGATCGTAACCACTGATACCCGGCATATTCCAGTCGAGAAGGATCAGGCTTGTGTCCTCGTAATGATTCCTCAGAATCTTGAGCGCCTGATACCCGTTCGACGCCTCCAGCGCTTCAAAACCAAGCGCTTCGATCGTGCAGCGAATCATTGCCCGCATCAACCGGGAGTCATCAACGGTCAGTATCTTCATCCTATGACCTACCGTTTCGCAACATAATACGCACTCTTTTTATACTCGTGTTTCCGGAACTTCGTCGAAATACCGTCCAGCGATTCCGACTCGCCAATCAATAGGTACCCATCGTCATTCAGGTTGTGGAACATCTTGTCGAAAAGCTTCTTCTTGGATTCAAACGGAAAATACACCGCCACATTGCGCAGAAAAATCAGATCGCAGGACGGAATATTGATGAAGTCGAGCTGCAGGTTGAACGGACTGAAAGTTACCATATCCCGGACATCCTTCGATATCTCGCTGATGCCATCCTCTTCCGTGAAATATCGTTCCCGGAAATGCGGTATCATCCCTTTCCGCATCGCTTGCACACTATAACGTCCCGATATCGCCCGATAGAGAGCACTCGGCGATATGTCGGTCGCCAGAATGCTGAAGGTGGAGGGATTGATCATCGGATAACGCGTCAGCGCTTCGAGCAGAATCATGGCAAAAGAATAGATTTCCTCTCCCGTCGATACGCCGGCCGACCACACCTGTATCTGTGACTTCCTGCCCGAGCGGATGTCAGAGATAAACCGCGGAACGATCAGCTCATCGACGATCCCCCAGGGCTTGTTATCGCGAAACCAGGACGTCTCGAATATCGTGATCGCATCGATGATCTTGTTTCGAAGGTTGCCCGTCGTGTCCATCTTCGCCTTGTGATAAAACTCACGAAACGTCTTGCAACCGCATTCGATCACCAGATTCGACAAGTACCCCTCGATAAAGGTAGCCTTCTCGTCACCGATTACAATTCCGAATTCTTTCTGGATATACTCACGAAGTAATACAAAATCTCCAGGCTCGAGCGGTATCTTCGAAGATATCATCGCACGCTCCGGGACATCATGATTTTATCTATAAACACGAATATTGATTTACCCATATCATACTCATTTCGACAAAACATGACAGGCAACATACACCCGATATTGCGATTGATGGAAACGGGCTATTCATTATTGCAGATTCTCCCTTTCTGATCAGATCAATCGCCCAATCGTTACGAATTTACGTAATCCACCTCTGCCCAGAAGAGCCCAATATCAACTCAACACGGGACACCATGGATTACAAGGTTTTTCCTATTGATAGTTTAGCAAGAAATCCCATCGTGTCAAGTCGTTTCATTATCGTTGATTTCTTATTTTTCAGAATCGACAATCCCTTAATACCCCTTCCGAGTTTTTTTGTGTATTACTCTTCTTTTATTTCTATAGATCGACTCATGAACCTCCCGCTATCCTATCTATAGAAAAGGGAGACTCATACGAGCCTCCCATCTATCTCTTTTGTTCGATTTCGTTATTCGATCACGCAGAGAACGGCGTCCTTGGAAACGTTGTCACCGGCGCCGAAAGGAATCTCCTTGATCGTGCCTTCGAAAGTGGCTTCGATGTTGTTGTACATCTTCATGGCTTCCAGAATCAGGATCGTTTCACCGACCGCAACCTTGTCGCCCACCTGCTTCTTGTATTCGATCACCATGCCCGGCATGGGGGCCGTAACGACATGCTGGCCTTCCGCAACGGCAACCTGTGGTTTGGGCGCTTCTTTCTTCGGTGCGGGTTTCGCAGCCGGAGCCGGAGCAGCAGGTCTCGCAACCGGTCTCACACTCGGTGCGACCGCCGGCATACCGTCCGATCCGATCTCGACCTTGAAGTACTCGTCATCAACATAGACGTCGAAGCTGCGCACGTTCTCCGGTTTGGGAGGTGCTTCTTTGACAGGCTTTTCGACCAGCTCGCCGCACAGCGCTTTGTGAACGAGCTTCCGCTCCGCTTCGCACTCCTCGATGGTCTTGGGCATCACGTCTTTCGGAGGCTCTTCCTTACCGTATTTCCACTTCAGGAAGCGCTTTCCGGTGACCGGATAGAGCGCCACGATCAGTTCGTCGTCGAGGTCTTTTGCCAGACCCTTGCACTCTTCCTTCACTTTGGGCAGTTCCGGTTCGAGGACATCGCCCGGGCGCACGTCGGTCGGTTCCTCGCCGCGCGGGTAATCCTTCAAGGCCTTCGCCTGAACGTCCTTGTCGATCGGTCGCGGCGTCCTCCCGTAGAGACCGAAGCAGAGGTCTTTGACCTGCTCGGTGATGCGGTTGTATTCGCCTTCTTCCTTGTCGAAGAGGACGTTGTTCACCGTCTGGATGCCGACGATCTGACTGGTCGGAGTCACGAGCGGCACCTGGCCGAGGTCTTTGCGCACCTTGGGCAGGGTTTCGAAGACGTCTTCGAGCCGGTCGAGCTGCTCCATCTGGCGAAGCTGGTTGACCAGGTTGGAGAGCATTCCGCCCGGCGTCTGGTGCAGGATTACGTTGATATCGATGACGGACAGCTTGGTGTTGTCCAGGAAGTGCATGTATTTCGGCGCGATCTTTTCGAGTTTCTTGTCGATGTCGCTGAGCAGGTTGATATCGAATCCGGTATCGCGGTTGGTGCCGAGGAGGCTGACCACCAGCGGTTCGATGGCCGCGTGCGAGGTACGGTAGGCAAACGGCGCCAGGCAGGTATCGACGATATCGACGCCGGCCTCGATCGCCTTGAAGATCGAGAGATCGCCCATCCCGGATGTGAAGTGCGTGTGCAGATGGATCGGGCATTTGACGGTCTCTTTGAGCGCCTTGATCAGGTTGTAGGCGTCATACGGCGCGATCAGACCCGCCATGTCCTTGATGCAGATCGAGTCCGCGCCCATCGCCTCGAGCTCCTTCGCCTTGTCGAGGTAGTACGCGAGATTATAGACGTCGCCACCCATGCGCTGCTCGGTGAGCGAATAGCATATCGATCCCTGGAAGTGCTTCTTGTTCTTCTGGATGATTTTCACCGCGGTCTCGAAATTGCGGAAGTCGTTGAGCGCGTCGAACACGCGGAAGATATCGATGCCGTTGTCTGCGGCACGCTGCACGAACGCCTCGACCACGTCGTCCGCGTAGTTGCGGTAACCCACCAGATTCTGGCCGCGAAGCAGCATCGAGAATGGGGTGTTCTTCATGTACTTCTTCAGGGTGCGAATCCTTTGCCACGGATCCTCGTTGAGGTAGCGATGCATGGTGTCGAAGGTCGCTCCGCCCCATACTTCTGTCGAGTAGAAGCCGACCTGATCGATTTGCTCGGCGACTTCCAATAAATCCTCGGTTCTGCCGCGCGTGGCGAAGATGGATTGATGTCCGTCGCGGAAGGTCAAGTCCTGCACCTTGACAGGATTGGCTGCTTTCGGGCGATCCTGGCCGTACTTCATGTCGGTCAGTTCGAGCGCCCCGTGCTTGTCGTATTTCATTCCTTATATCCTCCGTATATTCTATCTCTTGATAACTCTTCGTTGCAGTAATTCTCGATTTTGCATGATGGTGCGTCTGCCATGCTGCGCCCACGGAACCGGCACGTTCACCGGAACCGGCTCGACGCGGCTACGCATCGACTGCTCCTCTTCCATCAGCATCATCACGCCGGCGATCGCCGCGCGGATTTTCTTCTCTCGCTGCATCGATACCCCCTACACCGGAATGTTGCCGTGCTTCTTGGGCGGCAGCGATTCGCTCTTGGTGGTGAGGACTTCCAGGGCGTCGATCAGCCGGACGCGCGTTTCCGAAGGACGGATCACCGCGTCGATGTACCCGCGCTCGGCCGCGTTGTACGGATTGTTGAACGCCTCTTCGTACTCGGCGATCAGCTCCTTGCGAAGCTCCGCGGGATTCTCGGACGCCTTCAGGCGCTTGCGGTAGCCGGACACGATGTTCACCGCGCCCTGCGCGCCCATCACCGCGATTTCGGCGGAGGGCCACGCGAAAATCATGTCGCCGCCCAGGTGTTGCGAGCTCATCGCGATGTAGGCACCACCGTAGTCCTTGCGGGTGACCACGGTAAGCTTGGGAACCGTCGCTTCCGAGTAGCTCCACAGGAGTTTGGCGCCGTGCCGGATGATGCCGTTCCATTCCTGCTCGCAGCCCGGGAGGTAGCCCGGGACATCCACGAAGGTGATGATCGGCAGATTGAAGGCGTCGCAGAACCGGATGAAGCGGGAAATTTTGTCGGATGCGTCGATGTCGAGGCAGCCGGCGAGAACCAGCGGCTGGTTGCCAATGATGCCCACCGCGCGACCGTTCATGCGACCGAAACCGATGATAGCGTTCTGCGCGTAGAACTGGTGCGGCTCGAAGAATTCGCCGTTATCGACAATCGAACGAACGATGTCCTTTATATCGTAGGGTTGACGCGCGCTGTCGGGTACCATCGTGTCGAGCTCGGGACAGAGACGTCCGGGATCGTCGGTCGGCTGGTAGCGCGGCGCGTCTTCCATGTTGTTGTTGGGCAGGTAGCTCAGCAGCGCTTTGACCTGCTCGATGGCGTCCTCGTCGCTCTCGCAGGCGAAGTGCGCGTTGCCACTCTTGGTGTTGTGTGCCATGGCGCCGCCGAGGTCTTCGAAAGTGGTGTTTTCGCCGGTGACCGTCTTGATCACGCTCGGGCCGGTGATGAACATGTAGCTGGTGTTCTTGACCATGAAAACGAAGTCGGTCATGGCGGGTGAATAGACCGCGCCACCCGCGCAAGGTCCCATGATGGCGGTGATCTGTGGGATCACGCCGGAGGAACGCGCGTTGCGGAAGAAGATGTCGCCGTAGCCCTTGAGCGAGTCGATACCTTCCTCGACGCGTGCGCCGCCGGAATCGTTGAAGCCGACGATCGGAACGCCGGATTTCAGCGCCAGGTCCTGAATCTTGCTGATCTTGGCGGCGTGCTTCTCGCCCAGCGATCCGCCGCGCGAGGTGAAGTCCTGCGAATAGGCGAACACCGGACGACCGTTGACCAGTCCGTGGCCGGTGACCACGCCGTCGGACGGGATATCGTGTTTGGGCATGTCAAAATTTGTGGAGCGATGGTGGACGAACATGTCGATCTCGCGGAAGGTACCCGGATCGAAGAACATGTCGATGCGCTCGCGGGCGGATAATTTTCCCGCCTTGTGCTGCTTTTCGATGCGCGCTTCGCCGCCCATCTCTTTCGTCTTGCCGATTCGTTTTTCCAGCAGTTCGATTTTCTCTTTTACCGTACTCATTCAAACCTCTTGTCATAGCCCGCGCACGGCGAGCCGTCGTTATTGTTTTCTATCCGATAGAAAAAAGTATTTTGCGTTCATAAGGGCAAGTTTTTTTTCGCGAAGAGGGTAGAAACCATTGAACCAGACATGGTTATCGGGTGGGGAATCAGGTATGAAACAAAATGTTGTAAATCCAACACTAAATCGTCTCGACCGGTTATTTTACTTGACATAAACCTTGATTTTCATTATCATAATAATGAAGGTTGAATAGAATGGGGAAGAGATGATTAGCTTCTGCAGCGCCTTGATTTATATTAAATAATGACTAAAACAAAAAAAACTTGACATGCTGTTTACACATGAATCTCCTTATCCCATAAAAGGAGGTGACCATGTTCCAGTCAAATGGAAGATACTCATCGATGTTCAATATCGGAAAAGATATTGTCAAGCGAGAACATTCCGTACCGTTGAAAAGCATTGAGAAGTTCTATCTCAATAATTTGCGGGAATATTTCGAGAAATATTTAGCCGGAGTGTCAGCTTGGAATTCTGGTGATCAGGTTACCTATAATACCGTTTCCAGCTTATGCGCATTTCCGAGCATTGGCAGCTTACAGAAGATCAAGATTGAAGAATCATACACCAAGAAGTACAATCCCGTTTCAACATTGCATTTTATTGTTGATTATATCAGCGATGTCTCACAAATGAAACCTGTAAAACAAGAAAGCAGAGAGGCTTTGAGTGAGATTTTTGATTACTTTTATAAAATTCACGAAAAAGCCGAGAGCTCAGAAGACATTCAAAGTGATATAATTGATAATTTCGACGACTAACATATGCTTTCCCAATCAATTAGACGCAATGAGCTCTTAAGGTGCGTAAGGTCCATTCTTGAGTTTATCGAGGAATTGAGCGCAAAAGATTACCATTCCCAAAGTATCGTTGAATTATTGGATGCTTACAGATTGACACTGAACTCACTATACGGATGGCTTCAATATATTAAACCATCAGACCTAATACCGAAACATAGTAACGAAATCCATAATATTCTTGTTAATGGCATCTCCACCAGCCTGCGATACATCCAAAGATCACAAACAAAATATACTCCGTGGAGCATGCTAACATTATTAGAGGAACTTGTAGGCAAGATATATGAAGATCAAAGAATCGTTATTAGGCCAAAATGGCGATGGCATTATCAAATCGCCACAAAGCCGATGAATATCAAACTCTCTGAGTTACTAGCATACATGTGCGCTAATGATCCCACCATAATCGATGAGTGTAATAAACTCGAGATGATGAGAAAAATTCGTTTTGTTTCCTTTCCAATAATGGAAGTAGATAATTATCTCGCACACATACTTTTTTTTCACGAAATTGGACATCTTATCCAGGAAGAAATGTTTGATAACATTATCCCCAAGAAACTTTCAGAAATGATGTATGACAAGAATAGAAAAGATGATAATGACGACATGAATGCCAGGCAGATAACCGTTTACATCAACATGCTCCTACAGGAAATTATCCCAGATGTTGTGGCATATCTCCTCGTAGGACCAGCATACTTTATTGGTTTATTCACAGCGCAAAACTACTCTTTAGTTAACGGAAGCGATAAATTGCCAACAAAACAGGAGTGCTCAGATATTATAAAGAGGTCGTCACTACCAACATACCCGCACCCTCCTCTTGCATTACGCTTAACATATCTTTATGACTATTATTATAAGAGAGACATAAAAGAGAAGTATCAAGGCTGCTACTACAGACTGAAACCGTTTAGTGATTGTAACGACTACACACACAAAGAAACAATAGCTAGATACAGCTCCACCGAACCAAATATTGATATAGCATACAGGATATTTATTGCAATTATGGAAGCAGTCAAACCAGATATCAAGAAAAGACTCGATGGTTTAGTTTATTCTGGCGCTTCCCGTACTGATATCGAATATTTGCTCAATAAATTGAGACACGATATTCCACCAGTAGAACTCAAGAATGGAAACGTTGCCGAAATTGGAGATGTTTTTCTTGCCGCCTTTTTTTATGTATATTTCGAGATAATTCGCAAAGAAAAGAATCCTGTTTCCTATTGTGAGAAAATGGAAACCATGAATAAGTTAATTAAATTTACTTTCAATGGAATAAGATATAAGGATATGTATAATGCCTGTTTATCGCGATAGAATTATCGAATTAATGAGTTTGCCGCCAGATAGAAAAGATGCTCTATACATTACGCCACAATTGGATTTGGAAAGCATTGGAGATATAGGTATCGATTTACGATTGTCAAACCAATTTATTGTTTTCAATGCTGATTCATTGTGTCATATAGATTTTCTTGATTCATCTGAGGGTAAAGAGAGAATTAGAAAATATCAAAAATATGTCGTTGTTCCCCCAAATAAACCATTTATTCTACACCCCAACACACTCGTATTAGGATCAACTTTGGAGTTTGTCTCAATGCCCAATAACCATTCAGGATCAATTGATGGTAGATCGTCTTGGGCTAGACACGGACTAATTATTGCTACTGCGTGTGCAATAGATCCAGGCTTCAAAGGCACAATTACACTTGAATTAACTAATCTCGGGGAATCTCCGTTGTACTTGTATCCAGGAGTTAGAGTTATCCAGCTTTTTCTGGAGAATTTGGGAAATAAGGCCAGAGATTATTCAAAAGGGTGCCGAAAATACCGTGTTCAAGTTGGTCCTGAATTTAGTAAAATTCATGACGATAGAGAGATGCCAATACTTAGAAAAATGTACGGAAGAAGTCACTAATACTTAATCAACTCTTCCCGCTCCAGATAGAACGCATCATACTGCTCTCTCACCGTCTGATTCTCCGGTTTTTCGAGCTTCGGGTCGCTACTGACGAGGTCGAATGCGTCCTTGCGAGCCAGCTTGAGCCACTCCTGATGGCGTAAGAGATTCGCGTGGCGGAAATCGGGCATGCCGGACTGCCGCGTGCCAAAGAAGTCGCCCGGACCGCGCAGGTCGAGATCCTTCTCGGCGATATCGAATCCGTCGTTGGTCTTTGCCATGGTGGAGATGCGCTCCCAGCCGTTGTGCGAGATGGGCGGGTAGTAGATCAGGTAACACGAAGACTGCTCCGCGCCGCGCCCGACCCTGCCTCGTAGCTGATGCAACTGGCTCAACCCGAAGCGCTCGGCGTGCTCGATCACCATCATGGTCGCGTTGGGGACGTCGATGCCCACCTCGATCACGGTCGTCGCCACCAGGATCGAAAATTCCTTCTGCTTGAACGCGTGCATGATCTCGTCCTTCTCGCGAGACTTCATCCTGCCGTGCAAGAGCGCCGACGCGTACTCGGGAAAGATGTTCTCCGAGACATCCTTGTAGAGCGTCTCCGAATCGAGCAGATAGCTCTTCTCCGATTCCTCCACCAGCGGGCAAACCAGATACGCCTGACGCCCCTTCCGCAGCTCCTTGCGCATCTCGTTGTATATCTGAAACTTGTGCTCCTGGTTCTTGTGCACGGTGTGGATCGGCTTGCGTCCGGGCGGCATCTCATCGATCACGCTGACATCGAGGTCGCCGAACGCGGTCATGGCCAGCGAACGCGGGATGGGTGTGGCGGACATGTGCAAGAGGTTCGGTCTCTCGCCTTTCTCGCTGAGCAGCGCGCGCTGTCGAACGCCGAAGCGGTGTTGCTCGTCGATGCAGATAAAGCCGATGTTGTGGAATCGCACCTTCTTCTGGATCAGCGCGTGCGTTCCGAAGACGAGGTCGATCTCGCCGGCCGCGATTTTCTCGAGCGTCGCTTTCTTGCCCTTGTAGTTACCGCCCTTTAGCAGCGCGATACGTAGTTCCGGCTGGTTTTCGAGCAGATTCGTCGCGCTGTGGAAGTGCTGTTCGGCAAGGATTTCGGTGGGAGCCATGAGCACTGCCTGATAGCCGTTCTCGACCGCCAGCAGCATGGCGAAGAGGGTCACGATGGTCTTGCCCGAGCCGACGTCGCCTTGCAGGAGCCGGTTCATCTGACTGGTCGATTCCATGTCATGAACAATCTCGCGGATCACCCGTTGCTGCGCCTTGGTGAGCCGGAACGGAAGGATGTTTTTAAGCTGCGTGGTAAAGGTTTTCTGCACGGGTAGCGAAACGCCGGTCGGGTTTTTCTTCCGCTCGCCATAGACACGTGCCAGAAGCAGTTGATGGTAGAAGAATTCCTCGTAGATAAACCGCTGCCTGACCTTCTCGATGTCGGTCTCCGGCACCGGGAAGTGCATCTTCTCGAGCGCCGCTTTTCGAGGCGGGAAATCGTAGTGTTGAAGGATGTGTTCCGGTAGGGTTTCCGGGATGTAGGCGTGGAATTTCTGAAACGCGGCGACCACCAGCTTGCGCATGATGGTGACGGTAAGCTTGTCGGTCAGCGGGTAGATGGGCAGGATGAGCCGGTTTTTCCAGAAGTCGTCGGGTGCGTCCTCCGCGTCGAGGATTTCGAATTCGGGATGGATGATCTGCGGCATGCCGTGATATCCGCTCACCATTCCCGAAACCCAGATGGACGCGCCCTCTTCGAGCTGCTCCGTCAGCCACTTGCCGTAGCGAAACCACGTACACATCAGCACCGCTTCGCCATCGGTTACCGAGACGTTGAGCTGCCGCTTGCCGCGTGATGTGCGATGCTCGTCGATCGCCTGAACCTTGCCGATGATCGCGCTCTGCCGATCGATCTCGAGGTCTCCGACCCGCAGCATGGTCTTGCGATTGATGTAGGCGCGTGGAAAGCTCTCGATAAGATCGCCGATCGTGTGGATATTCAGTTTGGCCAGCAGGTGGGCACGGTGTTCACCGACACCCGAAAGATACTGTACTTCCACACTCCAGGGGTTCATACGACGTTAATAGACTTCGACGCCCACCGTCGCGCGATACTCGTGCATCCAGTCGTCGAATTTCTTGCGCAGAAGCGCTTCCTTGAAGCTTTGCAGGTCTCTTTCGATGCTGTCCCGATCGGCCTGATGGGCATTCTCGACGCGATAGATCAGGTAGTTGTCGTCCTCGAGCTGGATGGGGTAACTGTATTCTCCGTTCGCCTTCTTCACCGCATCCGCAAGGATATATTCGGAATACTCAATCCCGGGGATTTCTCCATCGACGGTAAGGTCGTGCGCCATCTTCCATTCGCCCAGGAATACGAGCTGCGACGCGTTGCTTTCGCCACTGCGGAGCCGCTGGATGAGCAGATTCAGGAACTCCTTGCGATTCTTGCGACGGGTCTCTTCCTCGTACATCGCGTGAATCTGCGGCAGCGATTCTTCATAGGATACCTGCTTTCCGGGCAGCTTTCGGCGCATGAAGATCACGGAATAGCCGTTGCGATTCTTGACGACACTGGTGTATTTCTCGTTTTTATAGAGCTGCATGATGCGCTGCCGGAAGTCTTCGATGCTGCCGAAAGGTTCGAATTCATCGTTGATCGACTGCAAGGCCGTCTCGTGGACATAATTGCTATCCGCGAGGGTCAGCACGTCGGCAAAATAGTTCGCGTTGTCGAAAACGAACCGCGCCTTGTCGTAGGCGAGGCTGTCCGCCTTGCGAAGCTCCAGCTTCCGGGATATTTCGCCGAAAACCTCTTCCAGCTTCGCCGCGCCTGCCGGTTTCTGAGCTGTTTTCATCACCATCAGCCATCCGCCATCCACAAAGACCGGATTCGACACCTCCCCGCGATAGATATCCTCCAGCGCGTCGCGCATCTCGACGGGAAGCTCGTCCAGATAGGCGCTGCCGGACATCGGAACCTTGTACTCCGTTCCGAGAAGCTCTTGTAGTAATTCGAGATTCTTCTCACGATTGGCGTAGCGATAGAGCAGATCGACGTATTTCCGGCGCGTGCCGTCCGAATCGGGCAGGAAAAACGCTTCGTACGTCACCCGCGGCGACATATAGAATTCCTTCTTGTGCTTCTCGAAATATGTTGTCACCTCGTCGTCCGTCACATACACCGAATCGGTCTCGATCGGATAGAACACCCCGCCGATGCTCAGACTGTCCGGCGTCATGAAATAGGTCTGATTGCGATTGTAGAAGAGGCGATAGGCGGATGTGTCGGCAGGCACCAGTTCCTCGCTCATCCGCGGGAGCTGATTCTTCACCTGTTCGTAGGATGGAATGTACTCGGGGAAGACCGAATCGACGCGATAGATCACCAGACGATTGCGGTAGGTCACCACACCACTGGCAGCGTTATCGCTCCGTTCTATGGCATAGGCGATATAGTTATCGATCGGTTCGAGGTTCTCCAACCGGTCGAGGAACACGATCGTCCTGTCCATGTCGAAGCGGTATTCGACTTGCAGCGCCTTCAAGGTACGGTCGTCGTGGAGAACGGGCAGCACGTTGCCGCGGATTTCTTCCAGCCGCTCCTGGATCGCCTGGTCCTGCAATTTGGTCAAAATCGTCTCACGGGCATCCGTGAATGACATGGTTCTACCGCTGCGGTTGAATTCCTGCCGGTTCGAACGGTAGTATTGACGCACCGCCGCTTCCGGGATATCGATCAGAGCACGATACTTCTCCGGATCGATCACGATGCGCGTCACGTACGCAGCCGGAACGACGAAACGATCGATATTCTTGTAGTAGTAATCGAGGAAATCACCCGAATACTGCATGGCTCGGGCATCCTCGACATAGTCTTTCCACACGCGTTCGCCCACTTCCGGGGTTAGTTCGCTGTGCGGTTCCTCCATATCCAGAACGCGGAAAAACAGGTATCCGAAACCGATGTCGAACAGCTCCGAAACGCTTTTCTCGCGCAGCTCGAACGCCCGTGCCAGAATCCGTTTCGCCTGATCAAACCCGCCGATCGTGCTCGAGTACTCGAGATAGTCTGTCAGCACCGGTGAGATGGCCACAGGTTCGTTATCCTTCACTGATTGCCGGATACTCTCCAGCGAATCCTGCACCATGCCATGCCGCGCCTGGTGCGTCAGAACGGCGGTGAGGCTGTCTCGCACCTCGTCGAAAGGCCGCACGGATGCCAGCGGCATATAGAGCTGCATCAAAGCCGATTCCGAGACCTTCGCCGGCAGCTCGATTTCATCGTCCGGAAGGGCATACAACTCCAGCCGCACCCTTTTCGGCGACCGGTATCGCTGGAAGTGCTTCTGGTAAAACGCCATCGCGCCCTCCAGCGTACAGCTCTGCGGGACGTCGAGGAGCTCACCTTCGATGGTGATATAACCGATGTCGAATTGAAAATTACTGGTCACGAACTGATCGCGGATCATCGCGTCCGTCAGCTCGAAACTCTCCTCGATGATCGAGCGGGTCTTGCTCAGCAGCAAGTCCTTGTACAGGTCCTGCCAGACCTTCTTGACGCGTGGGTTTCTCAGGAGCCGCTTGAATTTGAAATAGCTGAAAGCGCCGTTTTCCTGAAACTGCGGGTGGTCGCCGTATTCGTTGATGAAATAAGCCTCGACCTCGCTGCTATCGACGATGATGCCGTATTCGCCGGCGAAACTGGTCATCAACGCTTCCTCGATGAGATTGTCCAGCGCCTGACGACGAAGCGCGTAGTAGGTGCTCGGCGTTCGCTGCAAGTCGAAGAGGTAGTCGATCTCCTCTTCCAGACGGGTTTCGGTGATGTACTGCTCTCCAACCCGGGCTACGACCTGCGCGTTCAGGCACAGCGTTCCCAGAAGAATCAAGGCGACGAATATCTTTCGCATACTATTCCCACTCGATGGTTGCGGGCGGCTTGGAACTGATGTCATAGACCACCCGGTTGACTCCCTGAACCTCGTTGATAATACGGTTCGAGACGCGCTTGAGGAAATTGTAAGGCAATTCCGTCCAGTCGGCGGTCATACCATCCGAGCTACCGACCGCACGCAAGGCGCAAACATTCTCGTAGGTACGCTCATCGCCCATCACGCCGACTGACTGCACCGGCAGCAGCACCGCAAACGCCTGCCACGTCGTATGATACAAGTCCTGCTCCCACAGCTCGCCAATAAAGATCGCATCGATCTTTTGCAGGATATCGACCTTGCACTGCGTGACATCGCCGATGATGCGAATCGCCAGACCGGGTCCGGGGAAGGGATGCCGCTCGACCAGCTTCGAAGGCAGACCGAGCTCCCTGCCGACCTCGCGAACCTCGTCCTTGAAGAGCTCCCGAAGCGGCTCGACCAGCTTCAGGTTCATCTTCTCGGGCAGTCCGCCCACGTTGTGGTGCGACTTGATCGTCGCGGACGGTCCCTTGAACGAAACGCTCTCGATCAGATCGGGATAGAGCGTTCCCTGCGCCAGATAGTGCGCATCGGGATGCTTTACCGACTCCCGTTCGAAGATTTCGATGAACGTGTTGCCGATGATCTTGCGCTTCTTCTCGGGGTCCGACACGCCCTCCAGACGACGCAGAAACTCCTCGCCCGCGTCGATAACGATCAGCTCCATGCCGAACGCCTCCCGGAACGCTTCTTCAACCTCCCGCGCCTCGTTCATGCGCAGGAGTCCCGTATCGACCAGGATCGGGATCAGGTTGTCGCCGATTGCCTTGTGCAGCAGCGCGCCGACGACCGAGGAATCGACCCCGCCGCTCAGACCGAGGATTACCTTGTCCTCGCCGACCTGCCTCCGGATCGCGTCGATGGACGCGTCGATAAACGACTCCGGGGTCCAGTCGTGCGAGAATCCGGCGATCTCGCAGAAATTCTTCAGCATTTCATAGCCATGCGTGGTGTTGGTCACCTCGGGATGAAACTGCAAAGCGTACATCGGCTTCTCGTCGTGCGCGATGGCGGCGTAGGGCGAATTCTCGCTCCACGCGATGCGATGGAATCCCCAGGGGAGCTCCTTCACCGCGTCGCCGTGGCTCATCCAGACATCCTCGAATTGCGATAGCCCCTTGAACAGCGATTCGTGGTTCTCGACGTGTATCCGCGCATAACCGTATTCCTTTTTATCGGAGCGAATCACGGTTCCTCCGAGCGTGTGGGTCATGAGCTGCATACCATAGCAGACACCCAGGATCGGGACATGCAGATCGAAGATGCGCTCGTCCGGAATCGGCGCACCCGGCGCGTTGACGCTGGACGGGCTTCCGGAGAGGATCAGGGCTCTCGGCGATTTGGCGACAATCTCGTCGTAAGAGGTATTGTAGGGCACGATTTCGGAGTAGATGTTCATGCGCCGGATCGTCTTGGCGATCAACTGCGTGTATTGGGAACCGAAATCGAGGATCAATGCGAGTTCATGCTTCATGTTGGCTCCAGATCATTTCTCGGGTTTTTCACGTGTGAAGCGGATCGTCTGATCTTTGAAGAGAAATTCCAGGTTAATGTTTCGGACCGGTACCTTCTGGAAGAAGACGAAACCGGACTTGGTCGCCTTGGGGCTTATATCGCCGAAATGAAACGACTGCGACATGAGCTTCTGACGGGCATCCAACTGATCCGAATACCACTCCTGTTCCTCCCGGAGGGTCACCGGCGTGTCGGAAAAATGCCGCAACGAGGGCGATTCGTCAATCAGTAGGTGGATAATCTCGTCGGTGGATACCGGATCGTATTGTCTCCGGTTCTGATCGAGCAGCACGACATCTTTGGCCAGGACGCTGATCGTGCGATGCGTCTTGTTCTCGACCTGCACCTCGAACGCCGTGTAGTAATCGGAAAGGTTATCCGGCTTGTACGACCAGTAGGAAGGACGCACGGCTATCGAATACACCGGCGTCTCGATGTACCCGATGTCGTTATGGACATGCACATGTTCGTCCCCTATGGGAAGGTAACCCGGTGTGCACGCCGTGACGGCTATCGCCAGAAGAAATAGTACGATCCACTTCGTTTTCATCGTTTTTTCCATGAAGAACGATAATCGCAGCCGCGTCATTGCGTCAAGACGAATATTTACGGATCGGGGATATCCTTAAAACAAATGAACCCCCCGCCCACCCGGTGAGCGAGGGCATCAAATGTCACTATTTCAGTATCATGACCTTGCGGGTCTGGTCGATGTTGTCGGCGGTCATGCGGATGAAGTAGATTCCGGACGGAAGACCTTCCGCGTCCCAGGTGAGGGTGTTGTCGCCCTTCTTGCCGTTCGGCGTCAGTTCTTCCACCTTGCGGCCCCTGATGTCGAACATGGTGAATCTCGCCCTGCCATCCTGTTTCAACGAATAGCTGATCGTGGTCACCGGATTGAACGGATTGGGATAGACACCGCTGAACTCGGTCAGATACGTGACGACCGGCGGCTCATTGAATCCGCCCTCTTCGGCGATGGTCACCGAGACGGGACCGAACAGGGTCGAGGAGCCGTTCAGCTCCACGCTCTCCAGCCAGTAGTTGTACGTGGAATTCTTCGTCACATCTTCGTCGATATATCGGTAGCTTGCGCCGTCGGAGGCGTTTTCTCCTGGGATAAGCTGAAGGTTGACACGCATCGCGTCGTCGAGAACGTCGTTGTCCGCGCGCAGCAGGTTGTAACCCGCGATATCGCACTCGGACTGGGTCGCCCACTCGATCTTCGCAAAATTTTGCGAGGTGACGGTCGCGGAGAAGCTGGACAGCTCGACCGGCAGGGTGGAGCCGTCGCCCTCGTTCATCACGAATTCCTCGCCGCCGTCGCGGAGCGGAGAATCGAAGGTCCAGGTGAAGGTCGCGGTCTGATCGACGTAGTTCCACACCACGCCGGGGACAGCTACCCATACCCCGCCGTTGTTCCAGACCAGTTCGTCCGGCTCGAAGGGCAGTCCGTCGAAGTGCAGCACGATTTCCACAGGCTGGATCGTGCCGGTGACGGTCACTTCGTAGGTAAGGCATGCGTTGACGGGAATCATGACATCGCCGTTGCCGACGGTGACCACGACATCCACCGCGATCGCCGCGCCGACTTCTTCCGGGTCGATATCCACGTCCGGATCAACCACCACCGCGCCGCCGCCGTTGTAGTCGTACGGATCGAGCGGCTCGACAGCCACGGGCAGCGGATCGTCGTCCGCCGGGGTGCCGTTCGCTGTGCCGGTGCCGGGAATTGGAGCTTGAAAAATGTATGCAGAGCCATAACCATCATCCCATGCGCCAGCAATTGCATACTCACTATTGATAGAAACAGACCAGCCAAAATAATCTAGTTCAGCTCCATCACTCGCTATCAATTTAACTTCCTGAGCCCATGCTATTCCTTCTCTCCGATATATATATGCCGAACCGGAATTAGAACCGAGGGTATCATCAAGATATGCACCCACAATTGCATCTTCACCAGAGATAGATACTGAAATACCAAAACAGTCACTTTCCGCTCCATCATTGGCCACCAGTTTTGTTTGCTGAGTCCATGTTGAACCTTCTCGATGGAAAATATATGCTGAGCCGGAGCTTGCACCAAGATCACCATCACCAGGTACTCCAATAATTACATCATCACCACAAATTGATACTGATCTGCCGAAATAATCGCATTCTACGCCATCATCTGATTTCAATTTGGCTTGTTGAGACCATATTGTACTTTCTTTATAGAATATATATGCCGAACCACTCATGTTTCCTAAATCATCATCATTTGCAGCACCAATAACCGCATAATCACCATCGATTGAAACAGACCATCCAAACGTGTTACCCAAACCTCCATCATCGGCTGTAAGTTTTTCATAATGATTCCATTCTGTTCCTTCTCGATGATAAACGTATGCTGAACCGGATGAGAAGTTTAAATCGTCATCCCCATAGGCACCCACAATCGCATAATCACCTGATATAGATACGGAATAACCGAACCTGTCTTCCTCGGCGCCATCATATGCAATTAGTTTTACTTGTTGATTCCATGATGAACCATCTCTTTGGAATATATAGGCCGAGCCTGAATTGTTACCAAAATCGTTGTCACCATACGCACCAACTATCACGAAATCTCCAGAAATTGAGACAGAAAAACCAAATATATTGTTCGCCGCTCCATCGTTAGCAGTCAATTTTGCTTGTTGTGTCCAGCCTACAATATCACGATGGAAAATATATGCAGAACCAGAATTATTACCCAAGTCATCATCACAATAAGCCCCAACAACCATATAATCACCTGAGATCGAAACCGAATAACCGAATCGATCATTTGATCCCCCATCACTCGCGAGGAGCTTCTGGATTTCGTTCCATTCCGCGTGGATCGTGGTTACCGTGAAGATGGTAATAAGCAGGATAAAAAGTGCCTTTTTCATGATCGTACTCCTTTCCATTTTTCATGGATATGATGGTGGATGTCATGCCGGCATCGTTTTCAGCCGGATTTGATTTCGTTGATCATGTTTGGAGGGAATACCAGTTGTCACCCCGGCAGCCGGTATATCTAACCGATATAAATGAATGATATGCGATGGAATTAATTTTTGTCAAGCGGTATTTTGCGAATTATTTAATAAAATGTGTCGAATGTGGAAACGAATTTCTCACCGACTACGAATCATTCAACCGTGAAGAGAAAGAAAATACGAAGGACGTCCGCGTCCCGGCAATATCTCAGAACTGCGTCGTCGCCCAGGGTTGTTCCGACTGAACGAACAGCCTCCTCAAAACACGCTCGCTCTTCGCGTTTTGCCTTCCGCAGAGGCCATATTCGAGGCATTTTTCCAGCGTGATCGATCCTGCCATCAGCGACGAGAAATTCTGGATGCTCATCTCGATGGTCGCATCGACAGAGCGCGCTTTGGTGATCGAGGGTTTTCCGTTGTCCCAACGGATGGCGAAGCGTGTTTTCGCGCGCGGCAGGAAGTCGTCCTCGATACGAAACCTTATGGCGCAATCGACCTCATTCCATGGTCTCTGCATAATCGCCAGGGGCGCGTCCAGCGCGCGATACATGAATCCCGTGCCGGTGTGATAGGTCTCGTGATAGACGGGCATGACCAGGTCGCGGCCGATGTGGCGTGCGTCGGGCATCAGGAATAGCAGGTTTTCGTCGAAGGTGGTCAGGATGACCTCCTGTATCTGGTCGAGTTGCGACTGGATGAAAGCCAGCATGCCGCGCAAGGCTTCGGTGTTTTCGTAGAGCATCACGAAGATTTTTATCTGGTTGGTCAGCGGATTCTTGCCGATTTTCTCGAAGCTGAAGATGCAGTAGCCGGTGATTTTCGAGCCTTTGCGGTACCCGATCCAGCGGATGTTGGGATTCCTGAGGTCTTTCTCGAAGTCGTATTTCTGCTGACGGATCATGCCGTGGCGCTGTTTCAGGACGCGTTCGTAGCAGCCCTGCACCGCTTGCAGGTTGTCGATGGAGAGGTATTCGACACCCTTGCGCAGTTCCGAGGCGGGAAGCTGGCTCGGCTCGAGTCGATACACGTGCAGCATGATGCCGTGTCCGTAGCCCATCCTGTAGTAGAAATCGGGCCGGAAGGGATAGAGGATCGAGAAGGAGACGCCCTTTTTTCTGCCGTATTCGTGGTACCACCTCAGCATATCGCGCGCGACTTTTTGCTTCTTGTGCATGAGATCGACCGCGACCAGTCCGATGCCCACGGTGGGAACAATGGTGCCGTGGTAGTTCATCTCGAAATCGAAGATGCGCATACCGCCCAGCATTTTCCCATCTTCGAAGAGCCCGTACATCTGCTTGTTCGGGCACTCCTTCTGGTCTTTAATCAACGACTCGCGAAAGCGTTTTCGTTGTTCGGGTGAGTTGATCGCCCAGCCCGGGTACGCGTTGCGTACGATGTCTTCGAATGGCTCGATGTCCTTGTCGATCAGTGTGCGTATCTCTCTCATGATGCTACCTTCCTTGCCTTTTTGCCCTGAACCGTGTCGATGGAATTTATACGATGACGGGTTGAAGTTTGTAAAGGAAAAAATCCGACAAACGGGAAGATAGAGAGCAGCCCGGGGTGGCTGCGTACCATGGGGAAGATGCAGCCGGAGGTGCGACAGAATCAAGATCAACGCGCAATATATCGTATCTACCTTTGATCGTTAACAGGATCGAAATTATTTCACAGCGTGTAATATTTTTTTTGTTGTGAATGAATTTTCAGATATATTGTTTGGAGAACACGGGATAGACAACACGACGATCGGTCTCAAAAGATTGCAAAATAAGGATTTTAGATAAATGCCAGAACTGCCGGAAGTGGAAACCATCGCTCGCGGATTGCGAGAGAAGATCACCGGGCATCGCTTGATCGAGATCGCGAGCTACCGCGAGGGGACGGTCAAGGGAGACGGTGCAGGAACGATCGAGCGGATCGACCGACGGGGCAAGTATATCCTGATGCGGCTTTCGGGCGGAAAGACGATCGTGGCGCACCTCGGCATGACCGGCAAGCTGATCGTCTCCGATACGCTGCCCACGGACCATCCCCACCTGCGCGCCAGCTTCCGTTTCGAGGATGGAATTTTTCTGCTCTTCATCGATCCAAGGACGTTCGGATTCATCTCCATCTGCGATACGAATAGCGATATCAAAGGCGTTTGCACGCTCGGGCCGGAACCTTTGAGTAAATCGTTTGACAGGAAATACCTGATTGGCATCCTTTCGAAAAGAAAAGTGCCCGTGAAGAATCTTTTAATGGATCAGCGTTTGATCGCGGGACTGGGTAATATCTACGCCTGCGAAGCGTTGTTCCACAGCGGGATTCACCCGGAGCGACCAGGCAACAGCCTGAGCGAAACGGAATCCGTTCGATTGCACAGGGCGATCAGAAAGGTTCTGCGGGAAGCGCTTGACAAAAACGGCACCAGCATCTCCGATTTCCGGAGCGTCGAGGACAAGACCGGCGAGTTTCAGGATTTCCTGCGGGTCTATGGCAAGAAAATCTGTACCTGCGGGACACCGATCCAGCGCATCCGGCAGGCGGGACGCTCGAGCTATCTCTGTCCGAAATGTCAAAGTTGAGAAAGGAGAATATACATGAAGGCTATCAAGATCAAGGAAGGAATCTACTGGGTCGGCGGAGTTGACTGGGACCTGAGGAATTTCCACGGCTACCTGACACAGCGCGGTTCCACCTACAACGCGTACCTGATTATCGACGAGAAGATCACCCTGATCGACAACGTGAAATACTACCTCGCGGACGAACTGCTGTCGCGCATCAGCAGCGTCATCGATCCTTCGAAGATCGACGTCATCGTACAGAACCACATCGAGATGGATCACTCCAGCTCGCTACCGATGATCAAGAAAGCTGCGCCCAACGCCAAAATTTACGCTTCCCCAAAAGGCGTGGAAGGACTGCCCAAGCACTACAAGGCGGACTGGGAATACGTGACCGTCAAGACGGGCGACACGCTCGACCTCGGCAAGCGCACGCTGCAATTCGTTCAGACCCCGATGGTCCACTGGCCGGACAACATGGTCTCCTACTGCCCGGAAGAGAAAATCCTCTTCTCGAACGACGCCTTCGGTCAGCACATCGCGTCCTCGGAGCGTTTTGACGACGAATTTCCCTTCAATATCATCATGGAAGAGGCGATGAAGTACTACGCCAACATCGTGCTGCCGTACGGAAAACAGGTGCAGAAGGCACTCGAAGTTGTCAGAAAGCTCGACGTCGAGGTGATCTGCCCCAGCCACGGCGTCATATGGCGCAAGCACATCCCGGCGATCGTCGAAAAGTACGTGAAGTGGTCGGCGAACGAGACCGAGGAGAAGGCGCTTATCATCTACGACACCATGTGGAAATCGACCGAAACCATGGCGAAGGCGATCCAGAGCGTGTTCGAGGATGCGGGAATCCACACCTGCATGTGCAACCTCCAGCACAACCACATCTCCGACATCATGACGCACCTGACCACCGCGAAGTATATCTGCGTCGGCTCACCCACGCTGAACAACAACATGCTGCCCACCGTCGCCGCATTCCTGACCTACATGAAGGGTCTGGCGCCGAAGGATCGCTACGGCATGGCGTTCGGCTCCTACGGATGGGGCGGACAGAGCATCGGGCTGGTCCACGATGTGCTCGAGTCGTGCGGATTCGAGATGATGCCGATGCACCGTCTCCAGTATATCCCGGACGAAACGACGCTCAATGAAATGAAACAGAAAATCCGTGAGAATCTCAAAAAGTGACATTTGGCATTATCAAGCTTACGTTGTCAGATATCATTGATTGCAAAATGTCACAATGATCATCTCGCATGTGAGCTGAAATGCTGTGAGATTCGAGCGTAACGTAGAACAATAGATGTGTTAGATAGGTAAGGAAGAGATGCGGACGATTTTGGGGATTCAGGTTTTTCGTTCCTCAAAACCTACAGACATCCGCGTTCCTTAGAGATTGTAGCGCTCGACCTCCGGGCGAGCATCCTTTGAAACGAAAAAAAACAGGAGGAAACATGATTTCCGAAAAATTGCAAGACAGAATCAATCTGCAGATCAACAGGGAGTTGTTCTCGGAATACCTATATTTCAGCATGGCGGCGTGGTTCGCATCGATGAACCTGCCCGGTTTCGAGAACTTCTTCGTCGTACAGGCACAGGAAGAGCATTTCCACACCATGAAGTTCTACAACTACCTCAACGAACGGGGTGGTCGTGTAATACTGGACAAGATCGAGAAACCGCAAGTCGATTTCGAATCGGCCGAGGAGATTTTCGACTTGGCGTACAAACACGAGCAATTCGTAACCAAATCGATCAACGAACTGATGGACCTGGCGATCGAGGAGAACGATCATGCGACCCGAAGTATGTTGAACTGGTATGTCGATGAGCAGGTGGAAGAGGAAAACTCCATGGAAGCGATCCTCGGTCAGTTGAAATTCATCGGCGGCAAGGGTCACGGCATGTTGATGCTGGACCGTGAACTCGCGTCCCGAACCTACACTCCGCCGGCGGCGGAATAACCCAAACAGAGGAGAAACGAAATGACAAAGCTGAGAGATATTTACTACTGCGAAGTATGCGGTAACGTCGTCGCGATCCGCAACGAAGGCGCCGACGCGCTGGTCTGCTGCGGACAGCCGATGAAGAAACTGGAAGAGCAGAGTCAGGATGCCACGACCGAGAAGCACGTGCCGTACGTCGAGGAAGTCGAGGGCGGCGTTCTGGTGAAGGTCGGCAAGGAGACCGCGCACCCGATGCTCGAAAAGCACTACATCAAGTTCATCGAAGTGCAACTGAAAGACCGCGTATGCGTCGCGGAACTGAATCCCGGCGATGCCCCGGAAGCGTTCTTCCCCGTTAAGAAGGCCGATATCGTCAAGGCGAGAGAGTGGTGCAACGTTCACGGTCTCTGGAAATACGAAGTATAAATCGACATACAGGAGGATGATGGATGGAATTCAAAGGTTCAAAAACTGCCGAGAATCTGATGAAAGCGTTTGCCGGCGAATCGCAGGCACGCATGCGCTACACTTACTATGCAAAAGCCGCAACGAAGGAAGGTTACCTGCAGATCGCGAATATCTTCATGGAAACCGCCGAGAATGAGAAGGAACACGCCAAGGTGTTCTACAAAAAGCTGATCGAGCACGGCTTGAACGGTGAGATGATCGTGATCAACGACGCCGGTTACCCGGTTGGCCTCGACGACACGATGAAGAACCTCGAATGGGCCGCCAACGGCGAGAACGAAGAATGGACCGACCTTTACCCCACGTTTGCCAAGATCGCGGAGGAAGAGGGATTCAAGGATGTCGCGCATGTCTTCAAGATGGTGGCGCTGGTGGAAGTTCGTCACGAGAACCGCTTCCGCAAGCTGCTCGCCAACGTGAAGAATCACGAGGTCTTCAAGAAAGACGGCAAGGTCTTCTGGAAATGCCTCAACTGCGGCCATATCGTCGAATCGATCGAGGCACCGGAAAAATGTCCGGTATGCCTGCACCCGAAGAAGTACTTCGAGCTCTGGATCGAGAACTATTGATCCGGCTCGGCCAATACAGGAGGAACCATGAAATACGTCTGTGACGCGTGCGGATACATCTACGATCCCGCAGAAAACGACAACGTAGCCTTCGACGACCTTCCCGAAGACTGGGTTTGCCCGGAATGCGGAGTCGGCAAGGATATGTTCAGTCCGATCGACTAATTTCCCGAATCTTGCAGCCGCCGGTGAGAGCCGGCGGTTGCTGTATCTCCATTCCAACTTCCGAATGTCACGAAATGTCTTCTGAATGCTGGAATGTAGCACCGTAGCGCGTGACCTCTGTGTTTGACCCTTCAAGAGAACGCCGCTCAGGGATCGGCGCCTACAGGTAGTAATGTAAAAAAATACATTTACAGAATCGTTCGGAATCGTGATATCGAATCGGTTACGAGATCGATGAATTTTTAACCATAAAGGAGAACAGACCTATGACGATCAATGAATTCCACGATGTTATCGACTTCGCCGTGGAGCGCGAGAAGGAAGCCGTGCAGTTCTACACCGACTTGCAGGAAATCGCAAAATTCGCCGCGCAAAAGGTGATGCTCGGTGAACTCGCCGATATGGAACGCGGTCACATCCGGGTCCTTGAAGGAATCCGCAAACAAGGCAATACCGACAAGGCCGTCGCGAGCGTGCCGGACCTCCAGATCAGCGACTATCTGGTACCCGCCAAGCCGACCGCCCAGATGACCTACCAGGATATCATCATCACCGCCATGAAGCGCGAAGAGAAATCCAAAGCGCTATACGAGAACATCGCTTCGAAAATCGACGATGCGGAACTCGCCGCCACACTGCTTCGTATCGCCGCTGAAGAAGCACAGCACAAGCTCCGCTTCGAGAAGATTTACGACGAAGAAATTCTGAAGGATAACTGAGACAATTTTGCCGGGCACTCCGGTGCCCGGTGATTTTACCTGGAGGGATAACTTGATTCAGCTCTACACCGGAAACGGAAAAGGGAAAACCACCGCTTCCATCGGACTCTGCATTCGGGCGCTCGGTCGCAGCAAGAAAGTCTGCCTGATCCAGTTCATGAAGAAGAACTGGGAATACGGCGAAATGCGGTTCCTGCAAAACACGCCTGGCATCGATGTCTTCCAGTTCGGCACCGACAAGCTGATCGATCCGAACAATCCCGCACCCATCGATTTCGAAGAGGCGGAACTTGCTTTCAACAAGGCGAAGGAAGTCTTGCTGAGCAACAGCTACGACATCGTCGTCATTGACGAGATCAACGTCGCGGTTGCGTGGAAACTGCTGCCCGTCGAGAAGCAACTCGAACTGCTGGATATCGAGACCGACAGCGAGGTTGTCATGACCGGTCGCTACGCGCGTCAGGAGGTCATCGACCGCGCCGACCTGGTCACCGAGATGCGCGAAATCAAGCACTACTACGTCAACGGCATACCCGCCCGGGAAGGCATCGAGCACTGATGAACCAGCGCTTCATCCAAAGGCACCTCTACAGTAGAAGCCCACTCTCGTACCTGCTCTACCCGTTATCGCTGCTCTACGGCGGTATCCAGGGCGTCCGACGAAAATTCTGCCGACCGGACGACATCCCCGGCTCGCCGAAGATCATCGGCATCGGCAACATCGTATCCGGCGGCAGCGGCAAGACGCCGTTCACCATCTTTCTGGCAAACCACCTGAAGAAGCAGGGAAAACATCCCGCCGTTTGCCTACGCGGCTACCGCGGCGGATTCGAGCACGACAACCGCGTCATCTCGACGTTCGACGAAATCCTGCCGGAAGCGAAACACGCCGGCGACGAAGCCCGCATGCTGGCGGAGAAACTCCCCGGCGTACCGATCGCGGTCGGCGCAAACCGAAGGCTCTCGATCCGGATGCTGATGAAACGGATGCCGGAGATCGACTGCATCCTGCTGGACGACTCGTTTCAGCACTTGAAGGTGAAGAAAGACGTCATGTTCGTGGTGTTCAGCGCCACGGGCGGTGTCGGAAACGGATTCGTGTTGCCGGCCGGAATCCTGCGCGAACCGCTCTCCGCATTGCGCCACGCCGATTGCGTCGTGATCAACGGGCGAGGCTGGGAACTGCCCGGCAATCCCTGGAACAAACCCGTCGTCCGCGGCGACTACGTCATCGACAGGCTCTACCGGATGGATGGGGAAGAGGTGTCGATGAACGAGCTCGGTCAGAGGAAAATCCTGCTGCTGTCCGGCATCGGCAATCCGTCGTCCTTCGAGAAGACTGTGCGGCAAAGCGGCATCGGATTCGTCGATCACCTGAAATACGGCGACCACTACGACTACGCGCAGCCGTCGTTTCTTCCCGATCTGCGCAAGAAGATGAAGCAGACCGGTTGCGATGTGATCCTCACCACTGAAAAGGATTTCTCAAAGCTGAAAGGACTCGATCTAACGGGCGTTCCGATTGTCGTGGTGTCGGTCAAATTCGAGGTGGAAGAGGTGGAACGATTGGACACAATGTTACCATTGATATGTTAAGGAGTTTTTCGTATATTATACGTGATCGTTGGCTGAATTTGTCCTTGACATCCAAATACAGCAAAATTATTTTATCTTTGAAGGGAGGAATTATGAGGAGATCAACCCAGCACGTTATTCCGAATCCCAACGGCGGATGGGATGTTTTGCGCGGCGGAGCCGAACGGGCAACGAAGCATTACGCAAGGAAAGCCAACGCAATCAGTAGAGCTATTGAGATTAGCAAGAATCAGAAATCCGAATTATATATTCATGGAAGTGATGGACGAATTCTAAGTAAGAATAGCTATGGGAATGACCCTTGTCCACCCAAGGATAGGAATTAGAGAGAATACGCCTAAGTGAATCAAGTATTCATCAACTGTCCCTTCGAAGAGAAATTTTACCTCCTACAAAGAGCAATCATTTTCACAGTAAGAATACTTAATTTAAGACCTGTATTAGCCCCTATGAGGATTGACTGCTCCGAATCGAGACTAATGAAGATCATTGAAATCATGAAAAAATCAGAATATGGAATACACGATTTATCATTGAACAAATCATCGAAAAAAGAGTACTGTAGAATGAATATGCCTCTTGAGCTGGGGATTGACTTTGGACTCAAGAGCTCCGGAAATGATCAATTATCCACCAAATCCATGTTGATTCTTGAAAAGAAAAAGAACGAGTATGACAAATATATTTCTGATTTATCCGGAAACGATATATTCGCCCATGAAAACAAAACTGATAAACTTGTTGAGATTGTCAGGGATTGGCTTGTCGAAGCAAAAGCGACAAAAGAAAGAAAAGGATCCAAGGAAATCTGGAATGATTATAATGATTTTAATTCATATATATGGAGCGTAAGAGAAAAACAGGGGTACAGTACACCTAAAGATAAAAATTACATGCCGACAAATGAAATGCTTGAGCAGCTTGAGAACTGGCTTTCGAAAACATAAAGACCCATCAATTATCATATAGAATAAGTTTACTACCATCCCCACGCGATTCTTAAAAAATTCTGGACATGTTTGTTCCGATCCTGTGTATCGGTATTGAGGACTGATTTGGAGGTGCCAGGTGAAAGGAATCATACTTGCCGGTGGAAGCGGGACACGTCTGTATCCTGCCACGAAGGCCGTAAGCAAACAACTCATGCCCGTTCACGACAAGCCCATGATCTACTATCCGCTATCGGTGCTGATGCTTTCCGGTATCCGCGATATCCTGATCATCTCGACGCCGGAGAGCCTGCCGATGTTCCAGAAACTACTCGGCGACGGCAGCGAATTCGGGCTGAAATTCAGCTACATCGAACAGCCCAGGCCGGAAGGGATCGCGCAGGCGTTCATCCTCGGCAGGGACTTCATCGGCGACGACGACGTGTGCCTGATTCTGGGCGACAATATCTTCTATGGCGACAAGCTGAACAGCTATCTGCTCAAAGCGGTCAGGACGGTGGAAAGCGATCGCAGTACGGTTGTGTTCGGATACTGGGTTAAAAACCCGCAACGCTACGGCGTGGTTCATTTCGACGAGGACCGCATCGTCCTGGGGATCGAAGAGAAACCGGAGAAGCCGAAGTCGAACTACGCGGTCGTGGGACTGTATTTCTACCCCAACGACGTGGTCAGGGTCGCGCAGGATATCAAGCCCTCCTGGCGCAACGAACTCGAAATTACCGACGTGAACAGGGAATACCTCGCGCAGAAGCGCCTCAAGGTCGAGATTCTCGGTCGCGGCTATGCCTGGCTCGATACCGGAACCCACGAATCGCTGGCGGATGCGTCGGTGTTCGTTAGGGCGCTGGAAGAGCGGCAGGAACTCAAGATCGGATGCCCGGAAGAGATCGCCTTTCGTCTGAAATACATCACGCGGGAACAGCTCAAAGAGAAAGCGGAAACAATGAAGAACAACCAGTACGGGCAGTACCTGTACTCGCTACTCGAATGGATCAAATAACGATGAAAAAAATCAAATTTGCACTGGTTGGATGCGGCCGAATCTCGAAGAACCACTTCGAGGCGATCAAACAGCTCGAACACGGACAGATCGTCGCGTGCGCGGACATCGTCGATGACCGCGCGAAAGAGACGGCGGAGAAATACGAAATCGACCGCTATTACACGGACTATCTCGAGATGCTGGACAAGGAAAGACCGGACGCCGCCATCATCTGCACGCCGAGCGGTCTCCACCCGGAAATGGGGATCGAGGCGGCAAACCGCGGAATCAACGTCATCACCGAAAAGCCGATGGCCATCCAGCTCGAGGACGCCGACAACCTCGTCAAGGCATGCGACCGCAACCACGTTATGCTGTACGTCGTCAAACAGAACCGGCTCAACACCACCATGCAACTGCTCAAATCGGCGATCGACAAGGGCCGCTTCGGACGCATCTACATGGTCCAGTCCAACGTGTTCTGGCAACGCCCACAGGAATACTACGACCTCGCGAAATGGCGCGGTACCTGGGAATTCGACGGCGGTGCCTTCATGAACCAGGCGAGCCACTACATCGACGCCCTGCACTGGCTGATCGGCGAAGTGGATCACGTTCTCGCCGAGACCGCCACCATGGCACGGAAAATCGAGACCGAAGACACCGGCTCGGCTATCCTCAAGTTCCGTAGCGGCGTGATCGGCACCATCAACGTCACCATGCTAACCTACCCCAAGAATTTCGAGGGCTCCATCACCATCCTGGGCGAAAAAGGAACCGTCAAAATCGGCGGTATCGCGGTCAACAAGATCGAAAAATGGGAATTCGAAAACTACGACGACGACGACCGAATCATCTCCGAATCGAACTACCAGCCGCCCAATATCTACGGCTTCGGACACATCCCGTACTTCAAGAATGTCATCGACACGCTGATGGGAAGCCCCAAACCGCATACCGACGGACGCGAAGGCAGAAAATCGCTCGAGATCATCCACGCAATCTACCGCTCCGCCAAGAACGGCACCAAGGTCGCGCTCCCGCTGGACTACTGATCCGCAAATTACCCGAGGTTGTACGTTTCCCGATGATCGTGCTGTAAAGGATAGTAACCCTTTCTCACCCCCCTGACAAAGGGGGAATAAGGGGGTTTTTCATCTTGAAACATTGAACGAAAACAATGATGCAGTCTCATCACGGACTCGCAGACTCAATCCACAACCATACAATAAAAAAACAACAACCAATACATATATTATAATAAAATATTGTAACATTTCACCCATCTTCAGATTTTACAGGAGACTACCATACATCCCCCGCACCGATTTCCTTAACACATCACATAAACACATGCAATAAAATATCTTACGAATCAATTTCATCCCAAGTCTATCGTGCCGGAAATTTTTTTTACCCCTATTCCTCACAATCCGTTTTTTCCATGTATCGCATTACGATAATGGACTTTTCCACAAAATAGAAATCCCGGGGTGAAGCGCATAATACATTGATAAATATCAAATTATAAACATCGAGATTTTCAGCTCTCATGGTTTACGGAAAACAAACGCGGCTTGACAAATATCCTTCGTGTGTAGAATCTTGGAAGGTTGGACAATGAACAACTGCCAACAATACGGATTTCACCGATGCCGGAAATCGGGTGAAATCGCAAACACGGGATTGTTGTGCCAAAATTATTGGATGTGGATAAATCAAGGGGTGCCAGAAGGAACGTTGATCTGAATCTGTTGTTGTTATTGAAATTAAGGTATTCCAAGTCCCATCGGTAATGTGTGGATAAGTTTGTGGATAACTTGCCCGGAGAATTTGAAGAAACATTCCGAGGAGTCTTAATGGAAAGAGATCAGGACATTTGGGAAAATGTATTAAATACACTGGAAGATCATATAAATCCGAAGAGTTTCAAGACCTGGTTCAGCGATACCAAGCTCATTGATATCGATAACAACATCTTGCTGGTACAGGTACCGACGAAATTCACCGCCGACTTCCTGAATCAGAATTACACCATTCTGTTATCCGAGATATCTTACAATCTTTACAAAAAGGAATACAAGGTTCGCTTTACGAATTACCCGCTCAAAAAGCAGAAGAACGGCAGCTTCCGGCTCAACGGCAACCAGCAGCAGAGCAGCGGCAAGCTCAACCCGAAATACACCTTCGACCAGTTTGTCGTGGGCAAGAGCAACAACTTCGCTCACTCCGCGTCCATGGCAGTCGCCGAGTCGCCCGGAACCGCCTACAATCCGCTGTTCATATACGGCGAATCGGGCATGGGCAAGACCCATCTCATGCAGGCGATCGGCAACTTCCTGGGTGAGGAACAGAGCTCGAGATGCGTCTATTACACCACGGCGGAGGAGTTCACAAACGAGATGATCGACGCGCTGAAGACCAAGAACATGACCGAGTTCAGGAACAAATTCCGCAACGTCGATGTCCTGCTGGTGGACGATATCCATTTCCTGGCCGGCAAGGAGAGCACGCAGGAAACCTTCTTCCACACCTTCAACGCGTTGTATGAGAACAAAAGGCAGATCGTGATCACCAGCGATCGACCGCTCAAGGACATCCACGACCTGGAGAAGCGACTGGTCACGCGGTTCGAGTGGGGACTAATGGCGGATCTGAAAAGCCCCGATTTCGAAACGCGCGTCGCCATCCTGAGCAAGAAATCCGAGAACGAAGACATCTTCCTGCGGGAGGACGTCGTCGGCTTTATCGCCGAATTCGTCTCCAGCAACGTCCGGGCGCTGGAAGGCTCGCTGATCCGTATCCTCGCGTACGCGTCCTACAACAACCTCAATACCGAGGACATCGATCCTGAACTGGCGAAAGAGATACTATCCGATCTGATCTCCGAGAAGATACGGGATATCAATCTGGATACGATCATGCAGAAGGTCTGCGACATGTACGACGTCACGCCCAGGCAGTTGATGGACAAGACGCGCAAGAAGAACATCGCATTCCCGAGGCAGGTCGCCATGTACCTCTCCAACCTCCTGATTCCGCAGGCGTCGCTGAAGGAAATCGCAGAATATTACAAGCGGAAGGATCACACGACGGTCCTGCACGCCAAGAAGATGATCGAGAACCAGTTCCGTTCGGACAACAAATTCCGCATCCAGATCGAGCTACTGATCAAGGAAATCAAGAATCCCTGATCCGGTTTCCATGATTTTATATATCACTGCATTTCAACGAACTACCAGTCTTGAAATCGCAGTGTTTTTTTTGGGTCGAAGCGTTTATCCACTTATCCACATGAAAAGGTGTCGATCGCTGTGGATAACGATTGAAATTCCTTTGACAAATTCGATGATCGTGGATAAGTGACGTGTTATTCAAGAGTAATCCACGGGTTATCCACATTTCCCGTGATATTGTAAATGGTAACACGGTAGCGGTTTCACCGTTACTGATGCAGGGTTATCACCATATCCACAGCCCTTGTTATTATTATTATCTCTATGTATTATGTATAAAATAGAAATCGTATAAGGAATATGTATGAAGCGATATCTCGCGCTGCTCATCGCAGTCGTTCTGCTCGGTGCCGGATGCACCAATAACTCGAATCACACCGGATACACCGATGAAATCCTGAAGCTGGAAGACGTCATCGTTTCCGGAAACCTGGTCGATAATATCTGGAATTACCGCGACACCGTGCAAACCTACTCCGGTGCTACCGTCACCACTGTGGGCAATAGCCGGAACATCCGTTTGCTTACCCTGATGCGCTGGAGAAGTCTTCCCTCGGATGCGCAGGCTCTTTCGGCGACGTTGACTATCAAGCCATCGACAACCCACACTCCGGACGCCATGAATATTGAGATCGCCAGACTCGACGAAAACTGGAGCGAGGACGAGGTGACCTGGACCTATACCGATTCGGACGTGCTGTGGGAAAATGTCGATCACCAGTACGAATCGATCGCCACCCTCGATTATTCTCCCGAATCCGATACCGTGTCGGTCGATTTTCCGCTCGAACTTCTCCAGGACTGGCTGGACAATGTTACCGGGATGAACAACGACTCCGAAGTGGAGACGAACAACTTCGGTATCGTCCTCTTCTCCGATACCCCGGACCAGTTCATGGAAATCTATACGATGGATTCCGATTACGGTCCTGTACTGCAATTCGACTACATCGTCGATGGCGATACCCTGACCTACTCGAGCACGACAATCGACGATGTCACCATCTACAACGATCCGGATGAAGACAACACGTTGGGTGAAGCGTTCGACGGAATGGTCATCTCCAATATGTATCCCTATCGAACGGTGATAAAGCTCGATTTCGACCACGAGGTATTCGACCGGGCCCTGACCGATGCCGGAATGAACGGTATGGATGCGGGCGATTACAGATTGACGACCGTGAACATGGCCGAATTGATCTTCGACATCGATGTGGACCAGTCGTACATGGTGGATGGAACCTATGCTGTGCAGGCGTACATGATGTTGAACGACAATCCGTCGATCCCGCTGGTCTATACCGAAGATTACAAGTACTATTCCGGCAACAGCGTATCGTATTTCGATTCGAATACAAGTCAGTTGCGGGTTGAAGTCACCTCGATGATTCAGGCGATCATGGCGGGAGGAGCCGTCAATTACGGTTTCCTGATTCGTTCCATCGAGGAGGATCGCGATTTGGGTCGCATCATTTCGACAACCGAACCCCAACTCGAAATCAAATTCACCAGACCTTTCGTCGAGGATTTCTGATATGAAGAACTACATCATTTTCCTGTTGGTGATCACCCTTCTGATCGTTTCCTGCGGGAAGAAGGAGACTGCTCCCAACGGAACGGTCATCGCGCAGGTCAACGACGCGGTGCTGTTGCTGGAAGATTTGCAGTCCGAGTATTCGCCCGAAGCGTGGAATGCGCTCCCGACTCCGGAGAAGCAGGAAGTCGTTAACCAGTGGAAGCGGCTGGCGCTGCTCAGTCAGGAAGCGAAGAACATGCAGCTCGATCAGCATCCCGCCGTCCGTATGAAGCTGGACACCGCCCGGATGAAAGTCCTGTCCAACGCGGTACTGGCGCAGCGAATCCGGCAGATCGACGTGTCGGAGGAAGAGGCGTTCGAGTATTACAAGCGTAATTATCTGACCGAGGAGACCGAGCTGAAGATTCAGCGTATCTTCGTCAAGACGCGCGAGAAGCTGAAAGAGGTGCAGGAGGCGATCCGCGGCGGCATGAAGTTTACCGACGCTGCGACGGCGTACTCCGAGGAAGCGATCGGCAAGAACGGCGGCTGGGCCGGCTTCAAGTCGCGCAAGGAACTCGGCGATCGAATCTGGAACGAATTGATGAAGCGGAACCCGTGGGAGTATGCCGTGGTTCAGGTCGATAACGGATACTACCTTATCCTGCATTACAGAAGCCGCAAGGTTCCGTCGCAGGCGGCGGACTTTGAAGATGTCAAGGCCGAGATCGAAGAGAAGCTCCGTATGGACAAGATGAAGAACGAGACGGACGAGTTCATCCGCGAACTGGAAAAGAAAGCCAATATCGTCACCAACGTATAAAAGAAAATAGGAAAGCAGTCGAATGAGAACAGCACGCATACTATGGATTACACTGATCCTGGCCGTTTTGAGCGTATCCGCCGGCGCGGAAGTTCTGGACCGGATCGTCGCCAAGATCGGCAGGGAAATCATTCTGGAGAGTGAACTTCAGACGCAGATCATGCAGATGCAGAGCATGAAGATGATGCCGCCGGACATGACCGAGATGGATGTCCTGGATCAGATGATCGAGTCGCGCCTCATCATCCAAAAAGCCAGAGATGAAGAATATTCGGTCGATGATTCGAAGATCAAGATGCTGGCGCAGGAAGAACTGGACAAGGTGGAAGAGCAGTTTCCGTCCCGCGAGGCGATGGAACGCGAGATGCAGAAAGCCGGGCTCACCTACTACGATCTGAAGAAAATCTATCAGGATCGTATCCGGGAGGAGCAACTCAAACAGCAGATTTTTCAGCAGGAAATCCGCAGCAAGGTCACCGTCACCGAGGCGGAGGTCGAGGAATACTACGAAGAGAACCGCGACGATATCCCGTTGCGCCCGGAAAAGGATCAGATCGGCATGATCATGCGGAAGATCGAAGCCAGCGAGGAAACCCGCGAGAGGGCGCTGCGTGAGATCAGCGAGATATTGGACGAGCTACGCGAGGGCGCGGATTTCGCGGAACTGGCGAAGGAACGAAGCGATTGCCTCAGCGGAAAGAAGGGCGGTGATCTCGGATTCTTCGGCCCTGGCCAGATGGTGCACGAATTCGAGAAGGCGGCCTACGAGCTGCGCCCGGGGCAGATCAGCGACGTGGTCGAGACCCAGTTCGGTTACCACATCATCAAGGTGGAAGAACGGGACGGCACGAACGTGCGTGCGCGGCATATCCTGAAGCAGGTGGTCTCGTCGGAGACGGACGTCGATGCGGAGATTCAGTTGATGCAGAACGTGCTGCAAAGGCTGCGCGAGGGCGAGGATTTCCACGAGCTGGCGAAGGTCTATTCCGAAGACGACTCGACCGCGGTTCGCGGCGGCGTGATGGGAGAATTCACCGTCGATGAGTATCCGGAGATGTTCAAGGAGCAGCTTGTAAAGCTCGACTACGGCGAGTACACCGATTTGATCCGGCAGGACGAATTGCTGTACATCTTCGGCAAGCTGAAGACAGTCCCGGAACGACCCTACGAATACACGGAAATCCAGGAACGACTGTACGGCTACGTGGAGAACATGAAGCAGATGGAAATCTACGAAGACCTGATCCGGCAGTTGAAAAAAGACAAGTACGTAGAAGTATTCCTCGAAGAGTAGAACGAAATCGATGAAAAAACTGTCCGTTTTTATCGCGACATTCTTTTATACGGGATATTTCCCGGTGGCACCCGGTACGTTTGCAAGCCTGATCACTGCCGGCATCTACCTGATCCTTTCCTCGCGCATGGTCGGCGCGACACAGACAACGCTCTGGATCATCGCCGTCGGTACGTCGCTCGTGAGCATCGTCTTCAGCGATATTGCCGAGCGTGTGCTCGGTCATGACGACGGGCGTATCGTGATCGACGAGGTTTGCGGCTATCTTGTTGCGACCCTGATGCTTCCGCAGACGATCCTCACCGCCGCGCTGGCCTTCGTGCTGTTTAGATTCTTCGATATCGTGAAACCGTTTCCCGTGAAACAATTGCAAAAACTCACCGGTGGCATGGGCATCACCGCCGACGATCTCATGGCGGGTACGATCAGCAATATCATCCTGCAAATCCTGTATCGATTCGTTTTGTAAAAGGGAAAACCCCCCTTAATCCCTGTTGAGAGATTCAGGGGGTATTCATTATTCGTATCGCAGCGATTCCACCGGGTTGGAGCGTGCGGTCTTGATCGCGTGCCATCCCACCGAGAAAAGCGCGATCAAAAGGGTGGCAACTGCGGCCACAATGCACGGCCACGCCACGAAAGCCACCACGTACGCCATGTTGTTTGTCACCTGTTTCATGACGAACCACGCGAACGGGATCGCGATGACGTTGGCGACGATCACGAATTTGAGCAGGTAAGACGACACTTCGTAGGCGATTCTTCCGCCGGATGCGCCGAACACCTTGCGGATGCCCATCTCTTTCCGTTTCTGATCGGCAACCAGCGATACAAGCCCAAACAAGCCCATACAGGCGATGAAAATCGATAGACCTGTAAACATCGAAATCATGCGAACGAACGGCTTGATGCCCTGTATTCGGCGAATCAGGATGTCCTCGAAAAAGGTACCGTAGTTGATTGGCTGATCCGGCTGATACTCCTTCCAGATTCTGACCACCTCGTCCTTGATCTCCTGGCGCCGCGAAACATCGTATTTCATGTTCGCGATGTTCATGAAATTGGGATTGAACATGATGATCATGGGCGTGATGGGCTCGACGAGGCTGTCCGAATGGAAATCCTTGACCACGCCGATGATCGTGCGGGTCGAGTCGCCGAACTCCTGATACATGTAATCAACCGTCTTTCCGACTGCGGTGTCCCATCCGAACTCCCGCAGCGCGGCTTCGTTGATTATCGCCGTATTGATGCTGTCGGTGGCGAATTCGGTGGAGAAGAAGCGTCCTTCGAGGAGCTTGAAATCCATCATCTGCATAACGCGGTCGTCAACGAAGAGCACCTTGTACATGCGTCCGTCTTCCTGCTGAGCGTCTTCGGGCAGGAAGCGACCCCACCAGTAGCCGAGACCTGGCGTGTTGGCGGAGAATCCGACTTCCTTCACGCCCTCGATATCGAGCAGTCTCTGGCGGAAAACCTCGGCGCGTTCGTAGCGCGAACCGATCGGGTTGGATATCATGAACAGGCTGTCCGGGCTGTAACCGTAGTCCTTGGTTTCCATGTATTTGACCTGGCGGTAGAAGTTGATGTTGATGACCAGCAGCGTGATCGCCAGGAAGAACTGCACCACGATGAAGAGTTTGCGAAACCACATCCCTTTCAGACCCTTGGTCGAGCCGTCTTTGAGCGCGGCTGCGGGACGGTAGGACGAGAGGACGAAGGATGGGTAGATTCCGGCGAGGAGTCCGACGATGACCGAGATGATCATCGTGGTCGCGAAGATATAGCCTGTGGAGTAGTACGACGTGGGGAAGATGTTGTCGAAGGAGGCAGCGTTCAGGTGATTGATGATGAGCTCCAGCAGGATGGTGCCGATGATGCCGGACGGGATCGAGAGGATGAGCGATTCGGCGATGAACTGCATAATGATCTGTTTGCGTTGGGAACCGAAGATTTTCCGCATTCCCACCTCGCGGGATCGTCGTAATGATATGGCGCTGGACAGATTGATATAATTGATCGAGGCGAGGATGATCACCAGGAGACCGATTCCGCCGATCAAGAGCACGATGTTCTGATCGATGAAATTTCCACGTTCGCTACGCATGAACCGTTTCCTCAGATGGTAGTTCTTCATCGGTTGCAGGAAGGGTTTGTAGCGTCCTACCTTTTCGGTGTCCATGTGCTCGTCGATGAATCCGGAGAATTTTGCCTGAAGTTTTTTATAATCGGTGTTCGGTTTCAGGAGCAGGAAGTTCGTGGTCGCGTGGTAGTACCAGGAGCGGTAGTACTGGTAGTTGTCCGCGTTCAGGGTATTGTACGAAGCGATGGCCGGCAGGTACATTGTAGTGTTGAACGGCATTTCGTCCATGACACCGGTCACCAGATAGTTACGGTTATCGACAACAGCGAAGAGTGTTTTCCCGACGGGGTCTTCGTCGGGGAAGAACTGCTCGGCGTAGTCCTTTCCGAGGATGATGGAATAGGGCTCGTCCAGAGCGGTTTCCGGGTCTCCCGCGATGAGGGGAAAATCGAAGACATCGAAGAGGGTCGAATCGGCGAACATGACGAAGTAGTTGTTGACCTCGTCCCCGAGTCGGATATTCACGCTTCCATCCTCGAATCGGACGAAGTTCTCGATTTCGGGGAATTCCTCTTTCATCGCATACGGCCATTCGGGCGGCGTGAGTGCGGTGTTGTGATCGACGCTTCCCTGTCCCACGATGCGGTCGTTCAGCCGGTAGATGCGATCGATTTTCGTGTGGTAGTCATCAAAGTGGAAATGGAAGTTCGCGATGAGGATCAGGAATACGCATGATGACAGTCCGACGGCGAGTCCGATGACGTTGATCAGGGAAAAGGTTTTGTTTTTCAATAGATTCCTGAAACCGATTATCAATACTTTGGCAAGCATAGTGTAATAGCCTCGTTCCTTGAATTTCCTCATCTCTCCGCTTTTTATCAATGCATGTCTGGTACCAGTTCCGAATATTCGTGCTTTATAGAAGAGACTACCCCCCTTAAGAGACTGTGCAAAAAAATACGGCACGGTAGCTTTATTTGATGGCAGATGTTTTTCTGTCGTAGGGGCAGGTCACCGTGCCTGCCCGGTTGAGATGCGGACGGGGACGTCCGCGTTCCAGTAAGAGAAAGGCAGGCACGGGGACCTGCCCCTACGACTAGAGAAGAGAATCGGCCTCGCGTTTTCATACAGTCTGTAACAAGGGGGGCTGGAAACATTGAACGAAAACCAGGCAAGTTTCATTCTCACAAAGCCTGCCCGTCTTTATCTCAAAATAATCGTCGAAGCCATTTTATCTAAGGGAATGCCAGGCTGAGTACAGGGAATCAGACGTATTCCGTTCGATTATGAAATGGAAATGCACGGTTTCGGACAGCAGATGAATTGGATTCGGTTTCTATAAACAAAGATGCTGCCGGATCGTGGTATGCGTCAATCCGGCAGCGAATCGAGCAGGAATTATGAATCGCATGCGTTCATATCAATTTCTTATGGCATTATCTCAAATTGACGCACAGACAGTACCGGTTTTGCCTCATCACCCCCCGGTAAGAGGCATCGAGCCGACATGGTCTCGAATACAAGGATTAATGATTGCATAATCGGTGCCAATTGATCATCATGAACACGAAGGGAACCCGGGATGTCTCTCGGTGCAATTACGGGAAAACTTGATTTGACAACAATTATTCTACTGCTGTAATATGGTTAGGTGTTGTAAGTTACCGCTCGAATCAGAGTATCCTATGTGACTTGTAAAGATATTCGTAAGGCATACGAAGGAGGAATCCATGGATCGTAAATTATCACACTGGTTCATTGTATTAATGGCTGTCCTTTTGACACTGGTCATGGTCAGTTGTTCGGAGGATGACGACTCGGACGATGATGAGATCACGGACGTTCAGCTTAGTGATGATGTTCAGGTTGTCGATGAAACCGAGCTTGTTCTCGTCGAAATTACGGAAAATGGGATCGTGTATGACAACGCGGCAAATCATGGTATCAAAATCGGAACGATTCTCGTCGGTGAAGCGGACAGTGTTAGCTATCTGCGCAAGGTAATCGATTACAACCTGGACGGAGACATACTTTCCGTCGCCACCGTGCAGGGCAAGCTCACGGAAGCCATCATCAACGGTGAGATGCACCAGACCGTCTCGATCGACCTCGGAGAGCGCAACGGTAAGATCGAATACATGAAAGAGGGCGTAACGCTCCGGGACGATCTGATCAATCTCGACGATACGGTCATCTTCGAAGGCACGGCGGGAAGTTCACAGGTTTCCCTTGTTCTCAACGAAGGGAGCATCGGTTTCGAGCCGGACTTCAACATCGATTTCGACATTGAAAACAATCAGCTTCAGGAGATCAGCGTCATCGCGACCGGTCAGCTCGATCTCGATATCTACGCGACCCTCACCTCCAGCGCTTCCTTTCAATACCAGTACGAAGTGGAAGTCTTCCGTCACAGCTTCACGCAGGTGCAGTTCATCGGCGGCTTTCCCGTTTTCGAGACCTTCACCGTTTCTTTCAGCGCAGGATTCATGGCTAACAGCGATATCGTGGGAACCTTCGAAGCCGGTTGCCACGGCGATTACGATCTCAAGTTCGGCTACATATACGAGAATGGCGAGGGATGGAGCCTGGTTCAGGATGAGGAGACCAATTTCATCGCGTATCCGATCGAGGGTGGATTCTCCGCCAATTCGGAGACGATCGTCTATATCAAGCCTTCCATCGAAGTCGCCCTCTACGGTCTGATGGGGCCGTATGTATCCGTCTATCCGAACACGCAGTTGACCGCCGATGTCCATACGCGGGACATCTACTGGTCCTACGACTTCGGCGTGGGTATGTGGGCGGACATCGGACTGAATTCCGACATTTTCGATATCGAAGACTTCGACTATACAATCTACGAATTCTACTACTCGCTCCTGACCGACAGCGGTATCTATACCGGACCGGGTATCGAGATCAACACGGACCCGGAAAGCGCGTCGATCTATCTCGACGGTATGCTGCAAACGGAAGTGACGCCGACGATCCTGACCGAAGTTTCGGCGGGTATTCACGCGATTCGACTGTACAAGCCGGGATACAACGAACATATCATCAATCTGGACTACAACGGCGATGATTACCTCACCTACAACATCGACCTCGAAGAACCCCAGCCGCCGTTCCCGGTCTTCGTCATCGACACGCCCTACGACGAACAGAGTTTCAGCGACAATGTCATCTACGTGGAAGGCAGCGTCCACCTCGAGGACAACAACGGGAACGAATACGACTTCACGGGCGATCACGCCATCCTGTCGCTGAATGACGTCGATCAGGAGATCGAAGTGAATTACGGCTACTTCAGCGAAACGATCTCCATTTCCTCGGGGGAGAACACGATCCAGCTTCGTGCCAACAGCCCCGAGGGCGATACCGGCGTCAGCGAACTACTGACAGTCTATGGAAACTTCGCCGTGCCCGATCTCGCGGCGATCCTCACCTGGTCAACGCCGACCGCTGACATGGACCTGCACGTGTGGAATCCGAACGGCGAACACTGCTACTACAGCAATATGACGATCAGCGACGGCTCGCTGGACATCGACGACACGGAAGGATACGGACCCGAGACCTTCGAGGCACCTACCGCCATGAACGGAGACTACGTGATCATGATCAACTCCTACAGCCTGGACATGGATAACTATACCGATTGCTCGGTGCAGATTCTCCGCGCCGGAAACAACGCGCTGTTCTACGGACCGCATCGATTCACCACGCACGATGGCAACGGGAGCAATCCGGAAGCATGGTGGGAGGTAGCGACCATCCAGATGCGCGGCGGCAGAATCGTTCGGACCGGTCATGAAATTCCCCAGGCAATGCGCGAGAAGATCGATAACGATATTCGCAATATGCCAAAGAAACAATAGACGACCTTTCATCATCGTATCATGGGGTGTCGATCAGCCATACGGAAGTAGATTTCCTCCGTCAATGTCGGCATCCCTTTCTTTCATTCTCTCCATAAAAATCTGAATTTCACAACCGCATTTTCCCATATATGAGAAAAAGCTTTGACACGAAACATCGGGAAAACATATTCATGTAATATCGTAAAATGGATATGCGGATGAAATACTACCTGAAGAAGAAAGACACGGTTGAGATATACCGGAAAAAGACCGCTCAGGGGATGCGGATCGTCAAGTACTACACGAATCCCGGGGTACTGGTCAGTTCACAGCTTCAGGCGGAGGTGGACTTCTTCCGGCAATACCGGCATCCCTATTTCGTTCCGCTGGTCCGGCACCGCTTCGACGAGAAGAGTGCCCGTTTCGAATACGAGTACTTCGACGGACTGCCCATCAACATCCATATGGAGCGACACCCCGAGGACATCCCGATCCTGTGGGAAAAGCTCTTCCACTTCGTCCGCTACCTGAAGTATCACAACACCTTCATCGGCGACATGAAGCCCGAGCACATCCGTGTACGTCGCGAAGACGATCGGCTGGTGATCGGCATCATCGATCTCACGCCGCACGAGAGCCGTATCACCCCGCAGTGGGCGGCGCCCGAGCAGCTCAAGGGACGGATGTCCTGGCGCTCGAACCTCTTCACCATCGCGCTGATCTTCACATCCCTCTACTCCAGCGCCGACGAGATCAAGGAGAAGATCGAGCAGGGCCGGACAATCCATCTACCCCAGTCGTCTCCGCTGTTCCGGCTGGCGCACAAGTTTCTGACCTGCGATCCCTGGTCGCGCGAGCAGGACCTGGACGAGTGGATCGCGCGTTTCTCACAGCACGATAAGATACTTACACTGCCCTACGACGAACCCTATCACAACTACCTCGAATTCCATCAGCGGCTTTCCGATATGTTCTACACCGACCAGTTCAGCTATCGGGAGACCTTCGAACTCTACCGCAACTACTGCCTGATTCAGCCCTTCCGCAGGATGCATCACATCGAGCATTTCAAGGTGGAAGCCCATCACGATGTTTCGCTGCGGAAGATCATCGAGGAGTCCGGTCTGGGATGGAAAAACGGCAAGGTGCACTTGCCCGGTCTGGAAAAACCGGTTGCGAAATTGGAATTGTCCATTCTCGCCGCGGCAAAAATTCTCCGGACCGCTCTCGCCGCCTGGGACTTCGATCAATACGTGCAACTGGGTAACGATCTGCTGAATCGGCTACGCTACGCCGGCAACAATCAGCTCGAGGATATCCGCACGATGCCGGCGGACGACTTCATCGCGCTGCACCGTTTCCTTCTGACCCGCAATTTTACCCTGGCCGCGAGGCTGCTGCGGCTCTACGCGTCGCAGGATCACTTGCAGCCGGACCAGATCGGCAAGCTGCGCATCCATATCCACCTCGCAAACGTCCTCTCCGAGATCGTTCCGCTGGATACCTTCCCGCTCACACCCGAGATCAGGCAGCTGATGAGCCACGACACGCGGTCGGTGCTGAACCAGATCGAGAAGGTGCGCGAGCACTACCGGAGCAAGGACCTCGAAGCGCTCAATCGGCTCTGCAAAAACGAGAAGCTCTATCCCGAAGCCAGGATCATGGTCTATCATTACATCGATGTCCTGTGCTACATCAAGCCGGAGGCGTTCGACCGCGAGGTATTCGTGCTTCTGTCCAACGCCATCGCCTCCAACGCGAATCCGGAGGAGCTGCTCAACACCCTCGCCAAGGCGAAACCGAGATTGAAGGTGGCGGACGAGTTTCTCGATTACTTGCTGGTGCTTTCGCTCCTGATCGGATCGGAATACCAGATCGGGCGCTTGCTGTTCTATTACCTCTACTACACCGGGCAGCGCAGCGTGAAGGATATAGAACTGATCCTCAACTTCTACGAGAAGATTTCCATCCAGTATCTGCCCATGGTCATGCAGACCCACTTCACCTCGGTGCAGGTCTATCACGACATGCTGCGCGAGCGCTACGACATCTGCCGCGAGAGGATTATCGCGCGCATCCGGCAGTCGCACGGCTACGCCACCGCCTACATGATCCAGGTCTTCCTGATTTGCAGCTTCTACGACCACGAATTTACCTTTGAACCCTGGATGGAAAAGCTGATCGACGACAACGCGCGCGAACTCTCGTCCTACTTCAGTCAGGACGACGACAACACATTCTACATCGTCTTTCGGTTCGCGCCGGAAGAGGTTCGGAAACGCTACTCCGCAAGGTTCGGCTGGAACGGAAACCGGTTCGCCGCCACCAAGCCCTACCAGAAGATCATCGAGCTCTTCTTCAACGAGCGCTACCAGGAACTGATCAGGATTTCCACACAGATCGAATCCAAGAGCGGCTACGAGCGCGCCGAATCCTACTACTGGACCGGACTGGCCCTCGAGAGGATGGGTAACCCCGAACTCGCCATCGACTTCATGCAAAACGCGCTCGAGACCTTCAACGCCATGGGCCTCAAATCGCGCTCGGCGGACGCGCAAACCCTGCTGCAAGACTGGGAGCTGCGTCGCAGGCAGATCAGCCGACTCGATATCAACGACATCATCGAAAAGTTCTCCGGCATCTCGCACCTGGACGAATTCCTGTGGGAGTTGGGTAGCTTCTTCCAGCTCACCTACCGGTTCGACAGCGTCATCCCCTTCATCTACAACGAGGAGAGCGGTCGGTTCGTCCCCTTCCGAAACATCATCCACGAGGACGAGGAGAGCTATCGCGCGCTCGAATACAGCAACAACATCCTCCTGCAATACACGCAGGACGCCTACCATACCCTGCAATACGATTCCTCGACGCGCTTCCGCAACGACAGTATCCAGAAGATGCGTATCTACCGCGCGCTCTGTGTGCCGATGGTCGTGGGCGCGAAGCTGCTCGGAACCATCTACATGCACTCGGTCAAGCGCGATCACTCGCTCAGCGAGGAGGACATCCGCTACATCGAGAACCTGGCATCCATCCTCGGCGTGTTCCTCGAACACCTGAATCAGAAGGAGATGCAGAAGAGGCTGCGCGATATCGACGTGCAGGAGAGCTTCCACGGCATCGTAGGGAAGAGCTTGGTCATGAAGGAGATATACAAGCAGATCGTCACCCTCGCCAACGTCCCGTTTCCGGTCATGATCACCGGCGAGACCGGTACCGGCAAGGAGATGGTCGCCCGCGCGATCTACGAAGAGGGGAGCTACAAGGGAGAGCTGATCTCGATCAACGTCAGCACCATCCCGCGCGACCTCTTCGAAAGCGAGATTTTCGGTCACACCAAGGGCTCCTTCTCCGGCGCGATCAAGGACTCGCCCGGCAAAATCGCGCTGGCGGAAAACGGCGTCCTGTTTCTCGACGAGATCGGCGATCTGCCGCTCGAGATGCAGACCAAGCTGCTGCGCGTCTTGCAGGAGAAGACCTACTATCCCATCGGCGCCAAGAAGGAACACCGCTCCAACGCGCGCTTCCTCTTCGCCACCAACCGCGATCTCTACCAGGCTGTGAAGACGGGCGAATTCCGCGAAGACCTCTACTACCGCATCTCCGCATTCCAGGTCAACGTCCCGCCGCTCCGGGAGCGCATCGAGGATATTCCGCTGCTGGTTCGCAACTTCACCCGCAATTTCATGGAAATGCAGCCGGACATCATCGTCACCGGAATCCCCGAGGATACCATCGGCCAATGGTTGAAGGAAAACTGGTCCGGCAATATCCGTGAACTGGAGAACCGCGTCTATAAGGTGCTGCTCATGCCGCGCCGCGACAGGATCGACAATTCAATGGACGGGTTCGAGATCGATCCCGAAACCATCGCGTCGGTGGATGACCTCGTGTCCGCGTACCTGAAGTGGCGGAAGGATTGCCTCGGCTCGGCAAAGAAGGTGCAGCAAGAGCTTGACATGACCCGCTCGACCTTCTACCGGCTGCTGGCCAACAAGAAGGATAAATAGATATTCCCATATTTGGGAAGAATCTTTGATGCTATTCAATAAATCCGCTAATACTCATCCATCCCGATACGGTCGCAGTGGAGCACAGCCATCCCTGGCTGTATCTTCCCTTTGGTACGCAGCCACCCCTGATTGCATCTTTCTTGTGGTACGCAGCCACCCCTGGCTGCATTTCTCTTCTCTTTTGTAGGCACGGGGACCTGCCCTTACGACAAGATACATCTGGCAACGAGCGATTGAAATAGTGCTTTTCGTTTTCGCACAGCCTGTCCGTATCTGCCGTTTCAGAAGAAAACGCCGCTCGGAGATCGACGCCGACTCTTCTGGAACGCGGTTGTCCCCGTCTATGTCTCCGATTTTCCCAAATATGGGACAAAATGCAAATATTCGTAATGTAATGAATGGCCCGATATCCGTTTTCCGGATAGTAAATAGTGAATCACCCTTTTATGATGGTGTTTGGCAACTGTTTCGAGATTGTGGAACCTGTAAATAAAATGGAATCCGGGCAGGATTTTATCAGGAAACACGAATTTTGATATCCCCGGATTCTCATATATGGGAAAAAATGTAAAGAATCAACGATCGTTCAGACTGCTTTCAACCTGAAATCATGAGAATATTGAATCGTAAATCAACTAACCAACTGATAAACAAGGACATAAAAATGAACCCCATTCAATGGCACGGGGCGTGCATCTTATGAAAGCGCCGGAACAAGAAACGGAGGAAACGATGAAGCCAGCAAGCATTACGATCAAAAAAAACAAGACATATCTGGGACCACAAAGCTTGCCGGTTATCGATTTCCTCCCTTTTTCTTTTTTTTTGTCTTTGAATCAGCAACCGACGACAATACAGAATCTGGCGTTCGCGGATGACTCGAATATCCACTATTCGGACGATATCAAGCTGAATCCCGAAGAAATCCTGCTCGCCTCCAGTCATTTTGCCGTAGATATGTGTACGATAATGGGACAGGGCGTACAGGTTTGTCAAGAGAAAGGAAGCACCCGATGAAAAAGAGCGATCTTCAGCGCCTCGACAAGCGCCTGAAAGGCATTTCAGGAGAGAAGATACTCGATGTGGCCACCGGTCGTGGTGAATTCATCGCGATGCTGATGCCCAATCTGGGTGGATACGAGCGATTCGTCGCCATCGACAGCGAGGAGCGTGCGGTGGATTTCTGCCGGAAGCAGTTCAAGGATGCGCCGGTGGAAGCGCTTCGAATGAACGCGGAGAAGATGGATTTCGCGGAGGGCGATTTCGATATCGCTGGCATCTCCAATTCGATTCATCACATGACCCGGCCGAAGAAGGTCGTCGATGAGATGATCCGGGTACTCAAGCCCGGCGGGTTGATCTTCATTTCGGAGATGTACCGCGACGGCGAGCAGACACCGGCCCAGAAGAGCCATATCCAGATGCATCACTGGTGCGCGCGCATCGACAGCCGCATGGGTATCCCGCATCGTCTGACCTACACGCGCGACAGGCTGGAGCGTTTCGCCAGAAATTTGCCCATTGATAACCTGGAAATATACGAGATCAATTATACACAGGAAGCGCCCGAAGAGGTGGTCGAAAAGACGGTCGCCATACTTGACCCGTACCATGACAGGATCAAGGATCATCCCGATTACGGGAAGCTCGGCCTGGAAAAGGATCGCATCAAGAAAAAGCTTTACAAAGACGGACTCGGGTCGGCGGCACGTCTGTTCATAATCGGAACCAAACCGGAAAATGGATAACAAGGGAGATAGTATGAACTACGGAAGAATTTTGCTCACCCTGATGGCAGTGGTACTGGTGTCTGTGCTTATGGCGAACGAGGTTTCTCATTCCGGCAAGGCCGAATATGAGGACTATGCCTGTTTCAAGCGTGCAGCCGGAGACCGCAGTGCTCCCGAATGGACCTTTGTAACCGAACCGTTTGGATTTCAGACTTCCTATTACGACTACATGCCCGGGAGCTACAACGGCAGCCCGTTGCGCATGCAGCCCGAGATGACAAACACCAATTTCACGGCGGACGGCTTGTATTTCACGTTTCAGGCTGAAGAGACCGCTGCTGCGACACGCAGGGTCTATGCCTCGTGGGTCAATCCCGACGAGGGGATCGAACAAACCAACTATTGCAGTCAGCAGGACATTAAGGAAGGCTATCCGAGTGTGGCAATCGATCCGGATATGGCGGACCCCTTCATCGTATGGCATTCGGATATCGACAACGACGGCATGCAGGAGATACTGATTACCACAGACAGTTTTCACCTGCTCGGATCGCCCGGCCTCTTGCAGGTACCTGAGGTCATCATCGACAACGATATTCCCGCCTGTTTCGAGGTTTACTCGAGGGTCGATAACGAATACAATTGGCCCTACATCCATATCGGGCCGTCACCGAACGGGCTTCCCCACCGGAGGCTGTACGTCGTGGCGAACAACTACGCCGTCCACGAAAGCGGTTACGCGGCGCACAATCCAATTATCGCCTACGCGGATTACGATACCAGCGATCCGAACCTCAGCGTCGAAGACCTGGTGTGGAGCTACAACACCATAGCGCAGATGAATGCATGGGATGTTCCCGACCCCGACTTCAACCAGGGAAACCACACGTTCTTCGCCACGCAGAACAGCGGTACCGTGGGATTCGTGGGCTACTCGAACTCGACACAGAATATTTACGCCTACATAAACGACAATTATGGAGAAGGAGAATTCACCGAATATACCGAGGACTTCAAATTCCCGCAGGACAACATACAGGACCAGAACGGAGAATGGGTATTCACAGATGAGCCCGGGGAGCCTTATACAGACCTCTACTTCTCATTCACCAAGTGTACGAATTTCAATTCGACGCTTGTTGATGACTCCAGGATTATTTTCCCGGGAAACATGGGGCTGAGACGAGATACGGAAGACAACACATTCACATGGTTTTTGAATCTGACATACGCCAAGGTATATGGTTTCGATCTGACAAGCGGGGAATTCTTCTTCTCTGATTTATATCCAAAGGGAGCGCATCCCGCAGACAATACGCCGATGGTTCCTTGGGATCTGGATGAAGATGGATCAGTCGATGAGTATGACGAAGAGGGTAACGTTCAGATGGAACTCGGCTGGCCTTTCTATTACTGGGACCCGGACGACGCATGGGATGAGAACAACTGGAAAATCGCACGGAACGACGAAGAGGGTTGGCTGGCGATTGTATGGCAGGATGCGCTCTACTGTAAACTCTCGAACGACGGCAGCGCCGGATACGAAGACTGGGTGGGAAAATCCGAAATCTGCATAGCGATCTCGAAGGATGCCGGAAATACCTGGTCCGATCCCATCCGCATGCACAACAACGAGAACGCGGACGACGGCAACTACGTCCCGCAGCTCGCCGACCTCAGCCCATGCTACATCTACCCCGCGGACGAGATCGAATATCTCTACACCGACAACAGCGGGCACAAGCACGGACTGCTGAGATTGGCATTCTACGACGATAACTCGTACGGATCCTCCGTTGCCGACAACGGCTCCAACGACGGCGGCGAGATATCCTACATGTCGATCGATGTCACCTTCACCTACCAGGGAAGCGAGGAAGGCGGAGAAAACACTCCGGTCTATACCAGCTCGCTGAACCAGAATTATCCTAATCCTTTCAACCCCGAGACCACCATCTCCTACAGCCTGGCAACGCCCGGAAACGTGGAGCTGAGCGTCTATAACATCCGGGGTCAGAAGGTGAAGACGCTCATCAATCGTCACTGCGACGCGGGCGAAAACACCGCTACCTGGAACGGTACCGACGAGACCGGAAAGAACGTCTCCGGCGGTGTGTATCTGTACAGATTGCAAACCCAGGATCAAGCGCTGACACGCAAGATGATCCTGCTGAAATAATCTCTAAACATATGTGGGGACATAGAAAGAAACGCGCACAAGGCACCGACGATGACAGTCGGGGAGGATAGGGTAGACGCGTGGAGGGTCAATTGATTGCCCGGTTCAAACGCACTGGACTGATGGCAATTCCCCCCAAAGGGCGGCGATTAACCGCCCTTTTTTTTATTTTCTGAAACCAGTCATGCCTTATTTTCACACAACTTCGGGTCCTGCTCATCCAACCGACTGAGAATCTCTCATGTTTTCACATCGTCACCCTCGACAAAGGGAAAGTTTTGTATTACCAACCATTCACGAAAATATTAATTGCCACAAAACGTACTTTTCTGAAATTTTACCCGAAGATGTGCGTTATATACTCTTAGAGGAGGATTCATGTCTCGAAAAGCATACTGGATACTGCTGGTGTCGCTTCTTGCGTCCGCGCTATGGAGCATGCCGCCGCATCCACTCAAGCAGGACACTTCGGGCTATCCGAACCACAACGCGTTGCGCCATGCGCCGCTCAGGAGCCAATCGAGAGTCGATGGCATTCCGCAGACGGTTCTAGCCATCATGGTCGAGTACGCCGACGTCAAGTTCGACGATGTCGCCGACTACCCGGACAACATGGTGCACGATTCGACGTTCGTCGATGCCGGAATTCGTCACCTTCAGGAGTTCTGGCAGGATGCCTCCCATGGAGCGTACGTCTTCGATTATGATATATACGACCGGGTCGTACTGTCGAAAAACATGGGCTACTACGGCGACGACAACTACCGCGAGCGGATTGTCGAGATGGTGGAAGAGGTCGTCGTCGCGCTCGATCCCGAAATCGATTTCAACCAGTACGACGCCTACATCATCTTCCACGCAGGTGCCGGGCAGGAATCGGACATCAACGATACCAACACCGAAACCATCTGGAGCACCTTCATCAACTATTGGGACATGAAGGATTATTACGATCCGGATGACGAAAACCCCGATTTCCCGGGCATCCCCACCAACGACGGTCGCTACATGACCGAATTCTCGATCGTACCGGAAAGCCAGTGGCAGAGCGATTTCACGGTGGCCGACCCCATCCTTGGCATCCTCGGGGTCATGGCTCACGAATTCGGACATCAGCTCGGACTTCCCACCCTGTACGACAACTACTCCGGCAACGGCAAATCCTCCGGTATCGGAAATTTCGGCGTGATGGGAACCGGCGCCTGGAACGCGCTGGGATATGTTCCGCCCATGCCGTGCGCGTGGAGTCGCTACTATCTGGGCTGGGAAACGGCGATCGAGATCACGCAGAATTTCGAAAACGCGCAGGTCGATTACATCCTGTCGGACGACCCCGCGACGACCAAAGTCTATAAAATACCGATCTCCGACAAAGAGTATTTCCTGATCGAAAACCGGCAGCAGAATCCGGACAACAGCACCTCGCAGGCGACTGGAGAACCGAGCTTCACCTTTCCGCTTCTCGCGGAGGGCCAGGACTATTATCCGGAGGGACACGACCACGCCGGAGACCCGAGGTTCAACTGGATCGAGAACTCCTATCTGGGCTGCGAATGGGACTTTTACCTGCCCGGCTATGGTGGACCCGAAGTGCCGGTGACAGACCCCGTCACAGGTGACGTGAACAACGAGATTATCGACGGATCGGGCATCCTGATCTGGCATATCGATGAATACGTAATCGATGTCAGCTTCACGCCCGATTTCGAATACAACACGGTCAACGCGACCGCGCAGCACAAGGGTGTCGATCTGGAAGAGGCCGACGGCGTCCAGCACATGGATTCCTACTACCCCGATCCGGTACGAACCGGCTCGCCGCGAGACGCATTCCGCGAGGGTAACAACACCTATTTCGGGCAATCCGTCAATCCCGACACCGGCATGAGTTCGCTGCCCACCTCGGACAGCAACTACGGCGGATCGTCGATGGAAGTGATGGACATCGGGCCCTCGGGCCTGACGATGCAGTTCTCGGTGCGGTTCGAATGGAACCTCGACACCGGCTACGCGGGAAGCAATCCCTTAAGTGCGCAGGTGGGCGATTTCGACGAGGACGGCGCGATCGAGATTTTTTACCCCATGCCCAACGGTGAGCTCTACTTCTGGCGAGACGACGAACGTCTGGTCGGAGGTGGATTCCCGGACGACACGATGTTTCAGGGTACCGTCGATCAGTTGTACGCCTACGACGAAGAATCCGATATCTTCGTGGTGCCGTGCAAGGTCAACATGGGCCCGACCTACTCCTTCATCTTCACGCCGCGGGATTCGACCATCACATATACCGAGTTTTTTACCGGTCGAACCTGGGCGGGTCACCCGGTGATCCTGCCGGAGACGGTAAACGGTTACAAGGCGATGCTGCCGCTGCACAGCGAAGACGGAACCGAGATCGTGGCTCTGGACACGGACTGGCAGGTCACCGAAGCATGGCTGGATAGCGATTCGCTCCACTCCAACCTCATCTACGATACAAATGACCATACACTGATCACGTTCCACCGGAAGGCGGACGGATCGTGGATGATGCGGAAGCGGAATTTGAACGATCCGAACAATCCGTCAAATACCCCGGTCGCAGCGCTCAATGGCGTTGAGGTGATCGAATACGCGCTCATCTCCGATATCGATTCCGCGATCAGTGGAAACGAATTCGTTCTGCTGAGTTCGGATGATCGTCTGTTTCTTCTTGACGAAAACGGTACGACATTACGTAATTTCCCGTTGACACTACCGGAATCCGCATATGGTTGTCCGAGCATCGCGGACGTGGATGTCAACGGAACGCTGGACATCGTACTCGGTGGCGAGAATTTTATCGTGGTCGCGGGATACAACGGCGAGTTCCTCAACGCGCCCATCCAGTCGATCGAGATGCCGGATACGCTGGGATTCGCTGCCCAGCCCATCGCGCTGAATATCGACAGCGACAACGATCTGGAGATACTCGGCAGCCTTTCGCTGAACCGGTTCTGCGTCTGGGGCGACTACTACGCGCTGGAAGGCTCGAAATCGTACAGCAGCCGCAGCAGGAATTGTCCGATCGTAGCGCCCGACGGTGACGGCGGCTTGATGGCGTATATCCCGTCCGATTACGGCAGGATATTCCGCTACCGGTTGCCGAACGCGAACGAATCGGCGCTGGACAATCTGGTCTGGAACAGCGAGTATGGGAATAATTACCGTACCGCGAGCTGGATCGGTCCTCCGGTCGAAGTACCGCCCGCGTCCGGGGGTGTATTCGCCAAAGGTGGGGTCTATGTCTTCCCCAATCCGGTGAACAGGGTCTATCCCGGCGATCCGACCTTCAACATCAACGTTACGCGGGATGTCGAGGTCAGGATTCGTATGTACGACATCGCCGGCAATCTGATCTACGATCAATCGGCATTTTGCGATGCGAACATGCCGAATCGCGATAAATTCAATCTGAAGGCATCCCGATTGTCGTCAGGTCTCTATTTCATTCTTGTAGAAGCGGATGGAGATGTGAAAAAGTTAAATTTTGGAGTTGAAAAATGATGAAAACCATGGGAGGTTCCATGAGGAAATATATTGTGCTGGGGATTGCGCTGCTGCTGCTGATTCCCCTGTTTGCTGCGAAAGTTGACGGGAAATCGGGCGAATACGGTTTCCAGATGCTCAAAATACCCACCAGTGCCGCCGTGGCCGGAACGGGAGGAACCGGAGCGTTCTTCACCAACGACGTTTTCGCGACCAAGGCGCATCCGACCGCTGGCGTGGTCAATCGAATCGGCGGAATCTCGCTGGTCTCGAACCAATGGCTGTTCGATACGCAGATGACCAATCTGGGTGTGAACAATTCCAATGGAAAGACATCGATCGGCTTGACCCTGCGTTACCTGGACTACGGCGATTTCGAGAACCGCGATGACCAGGCCGTCCAGACCGGTGAATACCACCCGATGGACCTGGATATCATGGCCAACTACGGCTTCCGCCTGCACCCGAACCACTACGCCGGTGTCAACGTCAATCTGCTCTACGAAAAGATCAACACCGCATCGAGCTACGGCGTCGCGACCGATATCGGCTACACATGGCTGACCCCTCTGAAAGGCATGAAGACCTACTTCACCGTGAAGAACATCGGCGTCACATCGGAGATGGAATCCGAATCGATCAAGCTGCCCATTGGCTACGAACTGGGTTTGGCGAAGGACTTCGATTTCAGCAGCTTCCTCCTCCAGGGCGATGTGCGATTCCAGAAGTACGAGGACGACGACAATATGAAGGCAAACATCGGACTCGCGGCTACGCTTCTCGAAATCCTCAAGCTGCGTGCCGGGTACAAGGTCAATTACGATATCGAAGACATCAGTGCCGGTATCGGAGTCCACTGGAAGAATTTTGGCGTCGATTATACCTGGCTGCCGATCAAGGAAGAGATCGGGGATGTCCATATGATCGGCCTTACCTATGATTTTTAATCCAACCGAATGATTCAATAGAAAGGAGATTTCGTGGTACGACGAATCGTTATTGCCCTCATGCTGCTTCAGGCGGTATTAGTGTTTTCACTGGAATATACGCCGCGTCAGATGATCATCCGCACGACAGAGCCGGTCACCACAAGGCAGAACGGCTTTGGACTCAGCAGCTTCGACACCTACCTTCAATCGAAGCGGATCAACGACCTGAAACCGGTGTTGAAAAAGGCGGATAACCGGTACTTCGTCGCCACCTTCGACGAAGAAATCGACTGGCAGCAGATTCGTTCGGAAAGACGGCGTTTCGACGGCATCGACTATTTTCAGCCAAACTATATCAACAAGCTCTACGTCACGCCGAACGATCCCTATTTCGTCAATCAGGAGCTCGATCTCGTACAGGTTCCGCAGGCATGGGAAACGGTCACCGGAAACGATCAGATTATCGTGGCGGTGATCGACTCGGGTATGCTGTTCGAACACCCGGACCTCCAGAACAACATCTTTATCAACAGCGGTGAAATCGCCGACAACAATATCGACGACGACAACAACGGTTACATCGACGACTGGCGGGGATGGGACTTCTCCGACGCGCCCGAACTGGAAAGCATCGCGCTGGGAGACTATGTCGATCAGGACAACGATCCCACGGACGAGAACAAGCACGGAACGCACGTCTGCGGTATCATCTGTGCCGACACGAACAACGACCTCGGCGTGGCCGGTATAATGTACAGTTGCCGGCTGATGGTTATCCGCGCCGGTTTCCGTACTACCGAAGGCTATGGCTACCTGCAGGACGACGACAGCGCCGCGGCGATCGTCTATGCCGCCGACATGGGCGCCGATGTGGTCAACCTGAGCTGGGGCGACACCAACTACTCCGACATCATCGCCGACGCCTGCCAGTACGCCTACGACCATGGCACCATTATCGTCGCGTCCGCGGGTAACGACCCCGTGCCCGGACTCAGCTATCCGGCAAAGCTTTCCACCACCATCGCGGTCGGCGCGGTCGATAGCTACTACAACCTGACCGGTTTCAGCAGCTACGGGCCCAACCTCGATCTGATGGCACCCGGACAGCAGATTCTCAGTACCTACGATATCGTCGATGGCGTGGGAACCTACGAGATGCAGTCGGGAACCTCGATGGCGGCGCCGTTCGTCACCGGAGCCGTCGGACTGCTGCTTTCCAAGGACCCCAATCTGAACTTCCACGAGGTCCGCGCCAAGCTTGCGCAATCCGCGGACGACTATGGTGAGGAAGGATTCGACAACTATTACGGCAACGGTGTTCTGAACGTGCACAGACTGGTGCAGTACGAGAACCTGCCCCTGATCGAGATCACGTACCCGGAAGAGAGTATGGGGCTCAACGAGAGCTTCGACATCATCGGAACGGTTACCGCGCCCAACTTCTTCCGCTATTCGGTCATGTACACCGATCAATTGTTGCCGGAAGAAATGGATTGGCTCGATGTGGAAAACCACACCAACACGCCCTCCTTCCACTACGACGAAGTGCAGGACGACGTGATCGCCAGCTTCAACGTGCTCGACCTCTTCCCGGACGGGAACTACCTGATCAAAATCGAGGTTCTCACCACCGACGGAAAGCGATTCAGCTATCGCCGTACCGTGGGAATCGACCAGTCTCCGCCGGAGCTGGACATGAACAAATTCGGCATTTTCGTCCGCTACGAGGATGAAATTCCGACCTATTACGTCCAGGCTGTCTATGACGAACCGGTTATCCTCGAAGCGTCCTGCTTCACCCAGGGTGGACAGGAATATACCTTCTTCAGCGACTACAGCGACTCGCTGCAAATCGTTCGCATACCCGAAACCATCCCCGAAGGCGTGATCGACATCCAGCTCACCGCGACCAATGTCACCGGACTCAGAGCCACTTCCGCGCTGTTCCAAAACGTTGCGGATATCCAGTTCGATTCGATCGATATCCACGAATATGCCCAGAGCATTTCCGGGATTGGGTTGGTGCCGATTCCCGTGAGGGGTTCGGAAGAGCGCAAGCTCGTCGGTATGACCATGACATCGGGCTATGGGCCGGTGCAGTTCTACCAGATCGTCAACAACGAGGTCGTCAGCATTCCCGGATCGAGCTTCACCGATCAGTTCTGGCCGCTCTCGACGGGCGACACCGATGAGGATGAACGGCTCGAGGTGCTGGGGCTTCGCCTGGACACGGCAACGCTCTACGAACAGGCACCCGGTGCGTCTCCCGAAACCTATGCCTACATCCCGATGTGGAATCAGATGAACATCTCGGGCGGTAAGTTCACCGATTTTACCAACGACGGAGTCGATGACATCATCCTGGTCACCAATATCGCCTCCGGAAGGGTGCTGAAGCTGTATCAACGATCCGGCGCCAATTTCAACGAAGTGGATGAGATTCGTAACGGAACCACGACCCTCTCCAGAAACATGTTCGTTCCGACCGTGTTCTGCGATGACTTCGACAATGACGGAAATCCCGATATCCTTGCTGCGGACATCGATGGCGATGTCATTATTTACGAGAACAATACCGGCTCGTTCGAGCAGATATGGACCACACGCCTGCCCATCACCGAAACATACTACCTTGCGATCGGAGATTTTACCGGGAATCGTCACACCGATTTCTGCGTGGGCGGTTCGCAGTCCGATACCTCCGATCCCAACAAGACTTTCTGGTATTTCGAGATTTTCAAGGGTATAAACAACAACCAGTTCGAGTCGGTCGGGCAGCTTATGTTCACGAAGGTGGAATCGCAAAACTCCATCACGTCCCTCGATATCGATGACGACGGCAACGACGAATTGATCTTCTCGCTCTCACCCAACATCTACGTTGTGGATTACATCGATGGACGGTTCGTTCCCATTTGGCGCGGCTCTTCGTTCAAATCCTACAACACGGTCGCTTTCCCGGCAACCGATACCGAACCCGCGACGTTCCTGTTCAACAATCTTCAGAGCGACACGGACTTCGCGGCCCTCGGATTTCCGGCGGAGGAATTCACCGGCCCAGCAACGCCACAGGGATTCCGCGTCGCGCCGGTTGACCAATCGACCGTGCGCCTCGACTGGGTTCGTTCCCCGATCGATTACTATCGTGTCTATCGCAGGCATAATGGCGAGATCGAGATCGTTGCGGAGCCCGGAATCGCGACCTACACCGATACGGGACTCAATCCCGGTAAGACGTATGAATATGCCGTTACATGCGTCGATGAGAGCATAGTGCCAAGCGAATCGCGCATGACCCTTTGGAAGGAGGTCACGGTCGATGTACCGCCGCAGCTCGAATGGGTGCGCATGGTCTCGCCTACCAGCCTCCGGCTCAAGTTCGACCGCAAGCTGAACCTGGACGCGATCAACGTGGGACACTACGAGGTGAATCACGAGGTCGGAAATCCCGAATCGGCGATCATGACCGATGAGCAGGAAGGCGTTCTGCTTCGCTTCAACAGGGTGTTTACCTATTATCCCGATTACATCCTCTCGATCAAGGAACTGACGGGGCAGTCGGGCGTTCCGATCGAGATAGAATCGGTCTCATTCGACTTCGTTGACGATGTCGAACCACCCAACGTGAAGGAAATTCGCATCGTCCGGGGAAACCGGGTCGAGGTGGTGTTCACGGAGGTCGTCGCAACCTCGGCGGGGAATATGGGCAATTACACGTTGAATCTTCCTTCGGTCGATCAGCACAACGGAATCGAATCCGTCAGCCATTCCGACAGCGTGGTCACCGTCGATTTCAAAAAGGATCTGGTCTATACCTCGCAGCCGTATCAACTGGTCATGCGGAACATCGAAGACCTCTACGGCAACGATCTCCCGAACGATAGCGATATTCAGGCTTTCAGCTTGACAGACCTGGAGCCTCTGCGGAATCTTGATCATATGGTCGTTTATCCTAATCCTTTCTACGCAAAGGATTTTTACGCGGTGAAGTTTGACAATCTGCCGGCGAATCAGACCGGAAGGATATGGATTTATAATCTGAATGGCGACCTGGTGTATGAAAAAGCCCTGAACTCATCATCCCTGAAGATCGAGGACAACAATGTCTATTTTGCATGGCCGGCCACGAACAATCTTCAGAAGGCTGTTGCATCCGGGGTCTATTTCTACGTTATCAAGATGGGCGGCGATCGCCAGAAGGGTACCCTTTCGGTGATCCGGTAATCCGCCCAGGAAAGGAGCATGAATGATATCACTCGATTGGAAATACAGACTGAAAGAAGACACGGAAGATTTCTTCAAACGGAAACTGCCTTCGGGCGATTTCGATATCGAAATCATCTACAACGCCTACCCGGAACGTATCGACGGAAAGATACCAAAAGAGGTTATCACGTTCGTCGCCAAGACGCTGGCAGGCAAGCTTGCGCGAAAGCCGGAGCAGTATCTGGATTTCTACGATTACCTCTGGAAAAGCAAGGGTGAATTCGGCAGGACCGCGTTGAGCTACATCATGGCACGCGCGGTGAAGAAGAACCCCGATATCTTCCTCGACTACACCGGAAAGCTGGTCGAGAAATCCCGCAACGAACACGACGTGAACCTGCTTCTGGACAAGACCCTCTTCCCGCTTCTGAAGAGTAAGCCTGAAGCCTATCTGGATCGGGCGATCCGCTGGCTCAAGTTTGAAAACACCGTCTCGCAGAAAGCGGTCGTCAAGCTTCTGATCAAGCTTTGCAAGCAGGACGAAGAGCTGATCAAGCCGGTCTTCAAGCGACTGGAAAGCCTCTGGCTCTACGCAGACGCGGAGATGGTCAAGGCGAACATCCAGTTCCTCAAGGCGGTTTACAAGCTCGACCGGGATTTCTATATCGACGTCTTCAGGCACTACCACAACACACGCAACCCCGTGTTCGTCGAGATACTCTCCGGCGCGATCGTCGATTACGATCCGGTGATCGAAGAAGCGGTGGCTCTCTGGGTCAGGAGCGGGAACGCACGGCTCAAGAAGGCGGCTCTCTCGGCGGAACGGATACTGAAACGAAAGAAATGACAGGTAAATATGGCTGAATATATTACAGAAGAAGGAATGAAAAAACTGCGGCGCCGGATGAGCAATCTAATGGAAAACGAACGTCCCGCAGTGATCAAGCAGGTGCAGACTGCCCGTGAGATGGGCGACCTCAGCGAAAACGCAGAGTACCACGCCGCGCGTGAACGGCAGCGTCATATCGATGCCGAACTGGAACGCATACGCAGGCGGCTCTCCGTCTTGCAGGCGATCAATCCCGACACGATCCCCAAAGACGCGGTTCGCTTCGGCGCCTATATCGAAGTGGAAGACTGCGACAGCCAGGACAAGCTCCGCTACCGGCTGGTGGGCGTAGATGAGGTGGAAGACACCGAGGACGATCTGGTGCTGATCTCGGTCGCGTCTCCGATCGGCAGAGCCATGGTCGGCAAGAAGAAGGGCGAATCGTTCGTCGTGAAAGCACCTGTCGGCGATCGCAAAATGAAAATATTAAAAATATGGTAAAGGATAGAAACATGGACAAAGACCAAGCAAAAAAATTGAAATACGCACGCAAGAATTTCTGGGAAGAAGCAGGGGAAGAGGAACGGAAAAACGCCTTCGATTTCAATCGCGGCTACAAAGAATTCCTGAACTACTGCAAGACCACCCGCGAGACGGTTCTCTTCGCGGAGAACGTGCTTCGCGAAAACGGATTCAAGGACATCTACAACTCGAAATCGGCGAAGAAGGTTTTCGGCGTTTCCAGAGAGAAGAACATCATCGCGGTCCGGTTTGGAAAGAAGAAGGTTTCCGAGGGACTCAACATCGTGGCGGCGCACGTCGATACCCCGCACATCGACCTGAAGCAATGCCCCGTATATGAAGACGGCGCAAGCGGATTCGGCATGCTCAGAACGCACTATTACGGCGGAATCAAGAAATACCAGTGGCTCTCCACTCCGCTCGCGCTTCACGGCGTGGTAATCAAGGCGGATGGCGAGAAGGTCCGTATCTCTGTCGGCGAAGACGACGGCGATCCGGTATTCGTGATGCCCGACCTGCTCCCGCATCTGGCGAGCAAGGAACAGTATGCCAAGAAGATGGCCGACGCGGTTGACGCCTCCCGGCTCAACGTGGTGTTCAATTCGATCCCCTTCATGACCGAAGAGGACGAAGACGACATCAAGGAAGCGGTGAAGCTTCAAGCGCTGGTGCTGCTCAACGAGAAGTACGGCATCACCGAGGAAGACTTGATCTCCGCCGAGCTGGAACTGGTTCCCGCCGGAAAGGCGCGCGACTGCGGTCTGGACGGCAGCCTGGTTCTCGCCTACGGACAAGACGACCGTGTGTGCTCATACACCTCGCTGACGGCGCTGCTGGACGCGCAGGACCCCGATCACACCGCCATGGTCTATCTGGTGGACAAGGAAGAGATCGGCAACGTGGGAAACACCGGCGCGGACTCGATCTACCTGCTGGATTTCATTTCCGACCTGCTGGCGTATGCCGGCGAAAATGGCGACAGTGTGACGCTGAGGAAGACCCTGATCAACAGTCGGTTCCTCTCTGCGGACGTCAACGCCGCCATCAACCCCAATTTCCCGAACGTGCTCGAACACGACAACGCAATCCACCTCGGAAACGGCGTGGGTATGGCGAAATACACCGGCGCACGGGGTAAATCTGGCACCAACGACGCCAACGCCGAATTCGTCGCGCAGATCAACCGCCTCTTCAACCAGGAGAAGGTCTTCTGGCAGACGGGAGAACTGGGCAAAGTCGATGAAGGCGGCGGCGGAACCATCGCACGCAAGCTGGCGGACTATGGTTCGGACGTCCTCGACTGCGGTCCGGGCGTGCTCGGAATGCACGCGCTGTACGAGCTGACCAGTAAGGCGGATGTCTATTCCACCTACCGCGCCTACAAGGTGTTCTACGAGAAGGCTTGATGTGAGAAACGCACGCTTTGCGATCCTCCTGATCCTGGTGATTGTCACCGGGTGTTCCCAATCGGCGATCCTGGAAAAGCGAGTCGCCGAAAACGAAAAGCGTCTGGAAAACCTCGGGGTCGATGTCAGCGACAATACGATGAAGATCGGTAAGCTGGACAAACCCGGGGCAACACCGGAGTCGGAAATCAGACCGGACGAGGTGGGACGTTTGACGGATCGCATCGAGCGACTCGAAAGGCAGATCGTCGATCTACAGCGTGAGATTCGCACCATGAAATCAAGGGAGACGGACGCGTTCGAGCGGTTCTCGCAGCCAGAGCCCAAGCAGGAAACAACGGTGGAACAACCGCTTGCCCTGCCAAAGGTGGAGCGACGCGCAGAGCCGGAGGTATCGCAGGTCGAGAAACTCTACAACGCGGCGCGGGAGCTCTACATGAAGCGCAAGTACGACGCCGCTGTGCTGAGCTTCCAGGAGCTTATCGGCGACTACCCGACCAGCGATCTGGCGGCCAACGCGCAGTATTGGATCGGCGAGTGCTACTACGACCGCGATTCTTTTGTCAAGGCGATCGACGAATTCCAGAAAGTGATCGATTTTTACCCCACCTCGAAGAAAGCGCCCGACGCTCAGCTCAAGGTGGGGCTTTGTTATAAACAGCTCGGAAAGGTCGAACAGGCTCGACTCGAAATCAAGCGCATCGAGAAGATGTACCCCAATTACGAGCGCAAGGCCCTGATCGACAAGATTCTCGAGGATTTTTGATGAAAACGTTTATGATCGTACTGACGCTGCTGGTGTTCGCGCAACTCACGGCTGCGGAACCCGTCGATGTGAACGATGTCGATGCGGTGGCGGAGCGTCTTCTCGATGTGCAGAATATCGTGGCTCCCGCCGAGTATCCGCTTTATCTCGAGGTCGATGCCGAAGCGTACTCGGACGCGATCTACTCCGGCTTTGTAAAGTCCTATATGACGATCGGATACGAGGTCGTCAACCGTCCTTCCGACGATTGCGTGATGCTGGATATCCGTCACACCGGATTCGTCTTCGCGGAGGACGAGGGAGCCGACCGGATGAACTTCGTGCTGGAGCTCTCCGAAAACGCGACCGGCAAGATTCTCCAGATCGAAAATGTTTCGTTCGACGTGGAGAACGCGGTCGATGAGAATGAATCCTCCGCCATGAGCTGGTACGATCCGATCATCATCACCACCATCGTCGGTGGCTTGATCTATGTGTTTTACTATGGAAATCAATAATACAACGGATACAATATGCTGAAAAAACTCACATTGCTCATCGTTGTCGTCGGCATCCTGATCGGTTGCAGCAACGCGGACAAGATCGCGCGAATGCCTGTCGAGGAGAAGATGCGCTACGGTAACGAGGAATACGCGGAAGAGGACTGGGACGACGCCATCGATTATTTCAAGTCGGTCGTGTTCGAACGCAACGCCGCATTCACGCCGGAAGCGCAGCTCAAGCTGGCAAACTGCTATTTCTTCCAGGAAGAATACACAGATGCCCGTTTCGAATACGAAGAACTGATCCGGCTCTTTCCGGATTACCGTGATCTTGAAACGGCTTTTTTCAATATCGGTGTCTGCTACTACGAAGAATCGCTGACACCGCATTACACGCAGGAAGAGACCGAAAGCGCTATCGAGGCCTTCGAAATTTATCTGGAGAAATACCCCTTCAGCGAAAGCCGTAAAGCGGCGCAGGACTACATCGCGCAATGCCAGGATAAACTCTGGATCAAGACCTACTACAACGGCTACATCTACTACATGATGTACGATTACAGTGCTTCCATCATGTATCTGGACGAAGTTACCGACGCCGGAAGAATCGACAAGCTGGACCGCAAGGCATGGTATTACAAGGCGAAGATTTATATCAAGCGTAAAGACAGGCTCAATTCGAAGATCACGATCGACAGGCTGGTCGAGCGCTACCCCGATTCATCGGAGGCACGCAAGATGAAAAAGAAGCTCGCCCGTCTGCTGGAAAAGGATACGTAGAAAGCCATGAAGTCCGTAACCCCGGGGAAGATCGGCTTCCTGGGCGGTACATTCAATCCCATTCACAACGGTCATATCTCTGCGGCTCTGAACGCGATCGAGAAGCTCCGGCTCGACAGGATCGTCATCTTGCCCGGCAGCAATCCACCCCACAAGACAGATGAAAAGCTGCTGCCGTTCGAGGTGCGCTACCGGCTGATCGAAGAATCCATCCGGGAATATCCCATGCTCGAAGTCAGCGACCTGGACAACACGCAGGGCGAGAAGAGCTACACCTGGCATCTGGTGCAAAGACTGCGCAAACACTACCCCCACGAAAAATTCTATTTCATCATCGGTGCGGATATTATCCGGTCGCTGAAGACATGGTACCGCTACCGGGAGCTTCTGGACGAGATCACCTTCGCGGTGGTCACACGCAATACCGACGACGCTCCCGACGAGAAACCCGACTATTACGACAGGCTGATCATGCTCCCCATGCAGCCGGTTGATATCTCATCGACCGAGATTCGCAGAAGACTGAAAGAGGGAAAGGATATCGCGCAATGGGTTCCGAAGCCGGTGTGGGATTATTTGTCTGAAGCAGGATTTACAGGATGAAGAAAATGAACAGGATAGAGAATTCCAACTTCCGAATGTGTCGAGCTTGCGAGACTCTTCCGAATGTTGGAATTCAACCGAAGCCAATATACTCGTTACGGACCATGTTGAACCGAACATTCAGAAGACCCTTCGGGACATTCGGAAGTTCGGTTTTCAGGAACGCGAACGTCCTCCCCCAAGAAGTATGAACAAAAAACGCGACAAAAAGAAGTTCTCAAGGCAGAATATCCGGCTGAGGAATCTGGACGCGGACGATCTGGACGCCTTCTACATGGAGGAAATCCACGAGGAGAAGCGCGCCACCAAGAAGGCGCCCGAGAAGGGACAGCAGACGCTAAAATCGGATGTTCAGCTCGTAAAGGCACGGGTACTCGAGGTGCTGACGAACCACGTGGCGATCGTCGAACTTGACGGAAAACCGTTACCATGTACGATCAGCGGCAGGCTGAAGAACCTGAATTTCGAGACCCGGAATCTGGTCTTCGCCGGCGACTGGGTGCATGTGGATCGTTCGCAGGATTCCCGCATCGAGGAAATCCTGCCGCGCGGAAACTCGCTGTCGCGGTTCTCGGAAGAGGAATTCCAGAAGGAGATCGTCGTCGCGGCCAACATCGATCAGGTGGTGATCACTTGCTCGTGGACGCAACCGGAGCTTCGTCTGGGGCTTTTGGATCGATACCTGTGCAGCGCTGGGATTGCGGATATAGACGCGGTGATCTGCGTGAACAAGATCGACCTGGCAGGTTCGCTCGACGAGGTTCGGGATACGTTCGAATACTATGAGCAGAGCGGTTATCCGGTCTATCTCACCTCGGCGGAGAAGAGGATCGGGATCGAAGAGCTGCGCGGCCTCTTGATCGGCAAGCAGACGGTGTTCTCGGGACACTCCGGCGTGGGGAAGACCTCGCTGATCAACCTGCTGCATCCCGATTACGACGCCCTGGTTTCGGATATCAGCGAATCGACCGGAAAGGGACGGCACACGACCACCCGCACCTGCCTGATCCCGTTCACGTTCGGCGGGTACCTGGTGGATACACCCGGCATCAAGACCTTCGCGCTGCACCGAAACGATCAGAATGTTCTGCCGCACGTATTCCCGGGATTCGCCCGGTTTGCGGTGGGATGCAGATTCAACGACTGCACCCATACGCACGAAAAAGAATGCGGGGTCAGGGAAGCGGTCGAGCGGGGAGACATCCCGCAGTCGCGCTATGAATCGTATTTGAGGATTATGGAATCGTTATGAAAAAACGTGTTTGTATTTTTTTGAATCCTTACTACACAAAGCAATCGGGCATCATCGAAGTGCTGAAGAGGCTTGTCGAAGACTTTTCGCTCGAGTTATACGGACTCGAGGAGCAGATCGACCTGCTTCCCGATTTCGTACCGCCGATTACCGTCGAGAAGGCGAAAAAGCTGTCCATCGACTGGGTGTTCGTGTTCGGCGGCGACGGAACCATCCTTCGTTCGATGCATTTCTCTCAGGCGACGAAAACGCCGATCCTGGGCATCAATCTCGGTAGGCGCGGTTTCCTGTCCGACGTCTCGCTCAACGAGCTGAACAAGTCGATATTGAAGCTTCTGGACGGTAAATACACCATCCAGGAGCGTATGCTGCTGCGCGCGGTCGTTCGACGGGACGGCAAGAACATCTACCGCGGACTGGCGCTCAACGACGTGATCGTACACAAGGGCCGCAACCCCACGCTGATCGACGTCCGCCTGAGTGTGGATCGCAGGTTCGTGCTCGAGGCGCGTTGCGACGGCATGATCGCCTCCACTCCGACCGGCTCGACCGCCTATTCGCTCTCTGCGGGTGGGCCCATCCTCTCGCCGGTGATGGAAGCGATTGTGGTCGCGCCGCTCAATCCGCACGTGATGTCGATCCGGCCGCTCCTATTCTCGGCGAGCGATTCCATCAGTTTCCGTCTGGCACGTTCCCAGGGAGAGAGCATGCTGCAACTGGACGGTCAGAACGTTCTCGAACTGAAGAACCGCGACGCCATCCAGATCAGCACAGCGGCAAGGAAGGTTCGCTTCGTCAAGCTATCCAACAAGACGTTCTATCAGATATTGCGCAAGAAGATGCACATGGGTAGAGTATGATCAAGTCATTACGTATCAAGAATTTCATCCTGGTTCGTGACATGGAGCTGCACTTCGAGAAAGGGCTTCATGTGCTGACCGGCGAGACCGGCGCCGGTAAATCGGTGATCGCGGGTGCCATCGCGGTGATCATGGGTTCGCCCGTGCGCACGGGCATGCTCTTCGACCCGAAAAACCCGGCCCTGCTCGAAGCCACCTTCGAGCCTGACCCGGACGACACGAAGCTGCTCGAACTGATGAAAAAACACGAGATCGAGCTCTCCGACGGCGAAATCTTCTTCGGCAAGGAGATATCGGTCAAGAGCACCGGCAAGAGTTTCATCAACGGTCGTCGCGTTACCGCCGCCATCATCCGTGAATTCCACGACTGCCTCATCGACTATAGCCGACAGAGCGACCAGTCGCTGCTCTTCGACACACGGCACCAGCTCGATGTCCTCGACCGGTTCGGCGGACTCGTCTCCATGCGCGAAGACTACCTCGAAACCTTCCGCAACGCGCAAAAGCTTCGCAAGGACTTACAGCGTATGCAGGACGAGGAGAAGCTTCAGCGGGAGCGGATCGCGCTCTATCGCTACCAGGCGGAAGAGCTGGAATCGCTCGCGCTTCAGGAGGGCGAGGACGACAAGTTGCAGGCGGAGCTGAACCTGCTGCTGCATACGGAAGAGATCGAACGGATCGCCGGCGAGATCGAGCAGGAGGTCTTCGAATCGGAGAACTCGGTGTTCGACCGCATGCAATCCTACATTCGGGAGCTCGTCGATTACGAGAAAGACAACCAGGGAATCGCGAACGCCAACATCGCCATGCGCGACGCGCTCGCGAACCTCGACGCCGCGGTGCAGGAGATGCGGGTGGTGCGGGATTCACTGGATACCGATCCGGAGAGGCTCTCCGATGTGGAAAATCGCATCAACCAGATCAACAGCATCAAGCACAAGTACCACTGCGACCTGAACGGTATTTTCGCGTACCTCGGCAATATCCGCAACGAAATCGAGCATTACGCTACCCACACCGACGAAATCGACAAGCTGAAAGGCAAGCTCGAAAACGTCCTCGATCGACTGAAGAAGCAGGCGCAAAAGCTTTCGGCGTCGAGGAAGAAGGTGGCGAAGGATCTCTGCCTCCAGCTCGAAGAGAACATGAAACGACTCGCGATCCCGGAAGCCGTGTTCCGCATCGAATTCAATGACTGCGACGACTATTCGGAAACCGGCGTCGATCGCATCGAATACCTCTTCTCTGCAAACCGCGGGGTCGAGCCGAATCCGCTTCGACACGTCGCGTCCGGCGGCGAGCTGTCGCGCGTGCATCTTACGATTATGAAGATACTGGCGGAGAAGGACGCGGGTAAGACAATCATCTTCGACGAGGTCGATACGGGGATCGGCGGAAAGACGGGCGACGTGCTGGGCGAATACATTCGGAGCATCAGCGATTACCACCAGATCATCTGCATTACGCACCTTCCGCAGGTGGCATCCTATGCAGAAAAGCATCTTGCTATCGAAAAAGTTATTGACGCTGAACATACCGAGATTCAAATAAGAATTTTAGATACCGATGGCAGTATAAGCGAGATTGCGCGTATGCTGTCCGGTGACCGGAGTGCGCTTGCGCTCCAGCATGCAAGGGAATTACGAACAAAAAATAATGTGAGGAAAGAATGATCAGTTTACGACGTAAATACAAGATGTATATCGTGATCGGTATCGTGTTGCTTTCTATCTTTATTGCCCTTAGGTTCTCCAATGTCATGGATGTCTTTGGCAAGAAACAGGTAACGAATTTCGATAAACTGGAAGTGACGAAAAACTTCGACAAGAAGGGGAATTTCAGGAAGATAGAGATTTCCTACCAAGTTAGAAACTACAAGGATTTTACGCAAAAGATCAACGAGATCAAGAGTGAATTCGATGTCGAAGAGGAATTTTTCGATGACGAGAAGGGGAAATACTGTATTACCGTCCTCAATTTCCCGGATTCTGTCGCAACGGATGTTATCGCGAGACTACGTGATATTCCCGGCAGTAACGATTTTCAGATCGAAACTCAGAAGACCCCCCCACCGCTCAACATCGAAGACCACAAGCTCAATTACGAATTCATGAAAGAGCGTCTTCAGCGCAGCATGGAAATGACCACCACGGCGGATAATCTTGCTCGCCTCGAAGTCCGGATGTCTAAGGTGCAGGCGTCGATCGACAGCTTGAACCGGGTGGAAGAGCATTATCTGAACAACAAAGAGACCGCAACCGCGCTCGTCAAGGTTCTGATCAGTGCATCCGCAGGCTCGACCGTCCTGCAGAAAGTCCTCTCCTTCGTGAAGAATTTCGTTCTCGCGTTCATCTTCCTGACCGTGCTGTTCTTCCTGATTTACTTCGGTCTCGCCATCATTCTGCGGCTGATGTCCTATTTCGGTATCCATACCTCGCGTTCCAGCGGTTCCGGCGGCTACAACTACTACAACAAGAAGGGCTACGGCAGTTACGGTGGCTACGGTGGCTACGGTGGCTACGGCAGCTATGGCAGACGTCGTAAAGTCAAACGCATCTACAAGAACAAGGACGAAGAAACAAAGGATCAAGACAAGGAATAGCGTTGAACGAAATCTGGTGGTTTCTGCTCGGAATACTGTTTCTGATCGGCGAAATCGTCGGTCGCGGATACCTTCTTCTGAGCCTCGGTTTCGCATCGATTATCGCCGGGTTGATCTCGCTTCGATTCCTGAATCCCTTCATTCAGGTGATTGCTTTTGCGCTCCTGACGGCTATATTATTTACATTCTCTCGAAAATACGCAGGCCGGTTCTTCATTGTGAAGTCCGGTTCCGCGAAGATGAAGCAATCAACAGGAGGTTGATATGTCAGAAATAATTGGTGTATATGCACGAGAAATACTGGATTCCCGCGGGAATCCGACGATCGAAGTAGAAGTAATGCTCGATTCGGGTGTCTATGGACGCGCGGCGGTTCCCAGCGGCGCATCGACCGGCGAGCACGAGGCGGTCGAACTGCGCGACGGCGATCCCGATCGCTACGGCGGAAAGGGTGTCCTCACCGCGGTTCAGAACGTCAACGACATCATCGGACCCGAGCTGATCGGCTACGATGCCCACGACCAGAAAGAAATCGATCACCTGATGATCGAGCTGGACGGTACCGAGAACAAGGGACGTCTGGGCGCCAACGCTATCCTCGGTGTCTCACTCGCCTGCGCGCGCGCGATGTCACTTGAGCTCGGAATGCCGCTCTACCGCTACATCGGCGGAACCAACGCGTCGGTGATCCCGGTTCCCATGGCGAACATCATGAACGGCGGAAAGCACGCCGACAACAACGTCGATCTGCAGGAATTCATGGTGATGCCGCTGGGTGCGCCTGACTTCTCGACCGGCTTGCAGATGGCGGCGGAAGTCTTTCACGCGCTCAAGAAATTCCTCAAGAAGGGCGGCTACAGCACCGCGGTCGGCGACGAAGGCGGTTTCGCGCCCAACCTGAAGTCCAACGAAGAAGCGCTCGACTTCATCGTGAAGGCGATCGAGCTTGCCGGCTATAAGCCCGGCGAGGACATCTTCATCGCGCTCGATCCGGCATCGTCGGAGTTCTTCGTGGATGGCAAGTACCAGCTCAAGGCGGAGAACGCAAGCCTCTCGTCCGCCGAAATGGTCGATTATTACGCCAACCTGGTGAGCAAGTACCCGATCGTCTCCATCGAGGACGGCCTGGCTGAAGACGACTGGGACGGCTGGAAGCTGATGACGCAGAAGCTTGGAAGCAAGATTCAGATCGTCGGCGACGACCTCTTCGTGACCAACGTCAAGCGCCTCGCGCGCGGCATCGAAGAGAAGGCCGCCAATTCGATCCTGATCAAGCTCAACCAGATCGGTACGCTGACCGAAACCCTCGACACCATCGAGCTGGCCAAGCGGCACAACTTCACCAACGTCATCTCGCACCGTAGCGGCGAGACCTGCGACTCGTTCATCGCGGACCTCGCGGTCGCCGTGAACGCCGGTCAGATCAAGACCGGATCGATCTGCCGCAGCGAACGCATCGCCAAGTACAATCAACTGCTGCGTATTGAAGAAGAACTCGGACCCGCGGCGCAATACCTCGGCAAGGGCGCTTTCTACAATCTGTAGTGGAATATCGAACGAAATAAAGCATTGAATTCAGCTCTCATTCGAATCCTGTCCGGGACGGGATGACGATGAGAGCTTTTTCAAATGGAAAATCAGGTTACTGAGCCGACTGCACCGACGATTACCGTGGAATGAAATTCGGCTTTGTCTGGGGGGATTAATTCGCCTATATTATTCATGTATCCTGGAATTGTCCACGGCATACCCTGAACGATAGATAAATACTGGAGTGGTACAGCAATGTTATTGATGGGAGACAAGCGAACCAAGTCACTGAAAATTCTGCGGCGAATCATCGTCAAACCGCACAGGATCGATCTGCGTATCGTCGATTATCACGTATCCTCCTACCTGATGCACCTCGACAACGATTCGATCCTCATCTCGGAGTTCGAACCGAAGATGTACAACAACCTGCTGGAGCACTTCTCCGAATTTACGATGAAGCTTTCCGAACTGATCGGCTTCGAGCGGCTCGATCATACATTTAAAACGGAACTGCTGGAAGAGACGACCTTCAAGAAGACCAAGGCATATCGGCTGAGCGTACCCGAACTGGTCGATACCAAGTCGTCCCGCTACGTGATCAGACCCCTGCTGGCGGACAACGTGGCGGTTCGATTCAGGCTGAAGGATATGCCGCAGTTCAGGAGGATCGAAGAGATAACCGAGGACCGGCTGGTTTTCACCGGCAACTACGACCATTTTCGAGCAGAATACGGGAAGGAGATCAATGGACTGGAGCTGAAGCTTCCTTTCGAGCGTATCATGTTCTCGGGGGTGTTCCAGCACGTAAAGGACGATAAATACGCGTTCGAAGAACACATGAACGATAACGCTGTCCGCAGCGTCTTGTTCAAGTACGCGGAGATGGATTTCACCGACAAGAACAAGCTCCTGCACTTCGACGTACACAAGAAGGCCGAGGAGCAGAACAAACCCGCTCAGGATAAACAGCGCAGCGTCGTGCTTCTGGTTGACGACAAGCCGGTGGTGACCGACATCGTGCGCCAGATGCTGGAAACCAAGACTGATTACGACGTGATCGTGTCCAACGACAGCACCAAGACGATGGAACTGGTTATCGAGCATGAGCCGGATGTCATTCTGCTGGATCAGAAGATGCCGGAGATGAGCGGACTCGAGGTGGCGCAGTTACTGAAAGAGAAGCGCATTACGGCTCGTATTCCCATTATCTTCATGACGGCCTACAACGACATGCGAACCTTCAACGAGGCGGCGGAACTCGGGGTCTCGGGATACATCCTGAAGCCCATCGATTCGAAGAAGCTGGTCGCAAAGCTCAATCAGGTCATCGGAAGCAAGCAAAAAACGACCTTCGACTTAAAGAATACAGCGATTTACATATGCTCCGACGACGAGGGATTCAGCCACGAACTGCAAACGGAATTGCGAAGTCGCGAGATCGAAGCACGGCACTTCCGCACCATGGAAGACATGATACGCGACAAGGTCGATACGAAGATCAGCGTCATCGTCATTCGAATGCTGGGGCGCGGCGGAATGTCGCTCTCGATCGTCAATACGGTTCGCAGAAGAAACAATCTCAAGGATACCTTTATCATCGTCTATCCGCAGAAGGAATCGGAGATGAAGCTGCTGAAGGCCCTGAAGGATTCCCGACTGATTACGATGAACGATTCCGTGTCGGGAGGAAAGCTCGGATCCAAACTCGAGAAATACCTGGGAGTATAACCATGAAATGGACTTTGCCGATACTCGTTTTGGCGCTCATTCTGGCAGGCTGTGACAGCTCCGGTGAGCTGCGCATCATCAACAGCACACAGAACATGCTCACCTTCTCCGTCGATGGCTCAACCTACGAACTGGCGGGTGGAACCTCGCATACGGTCGATCTCGATGTCGATAACGACTGGGAAATCTTCGAGACGGATTCGAAAGGGTACGTGCTGTTCATGGAGGGCGAGACGTTCCTGATCTGGGACAGTTACAACAACTCCTATACATCCTATACCGAGGTCGATATCGAGAACGGCAAGACACTCGATGTCTATGCGGCACCCTCCCACGGTTGCGTGAAAATCGTCAACCAGAGCGATATTGCCGTAACTCGGGTGACCTACAATCGATACCGGGATGGACTCTTGGAGCAAACCAATGTCGAGATACTCGATGGCGATATCGATCCGGGAACGTCCTGGTATTGTCGGCTGTTTCCCTCATACGACATCTACGATGTATCCTATTCCTTCAGGATCGTCCTGCAAGACGATACGATCATCGACTACCCCGAAGCCATCATGAACCTGGACGAGGTCTATCTGATCGAACTGGAGTAAGAGACCTTACTTCTCGAGCGTCTCCTTGACACTGGTGGCGAGGTCGTGGAACGAGAATGGCTTCTGGAGCAACCGGACATCTTCCTCGATAATTCCCTGTTTCGCGATGACGTTGGCGGTGTAGCCGGACATGAACAGGTACTTCATCTTCGGATTCATCTCCGTTAGGAATCTGGCGAGATCGGCGCCGTTCATTTCCGGCATGACGACATCGGTAACGAGCAGATCGATGCTCTCCCGATATTGACTCGCAATTTCAATCGCTTCCGTTGGGTCCTGCGCGATGATGACATTGTATCCCAGGCGTTCCAGCATGGTCCGGCCCATCTTGAGAATCGCGGGCTCGTCATCGACCAGCAGAATTCTTTCGGCCTTGCCCGACGGCAGATCCTCTCCCAGGTTCGATTTGATGTAAATTTGTTTTATCGAATGCGCAGGTAGATAGATGTGGAAAGTCGTCCCCTGGCCAACGACGCTGTCAACCGCAATGTGACCGTGATTCTGCATGATGACCCCATACACAGTCGCCAGACCAAGACCGGTTCCTTCCCCTACCTCTTTGGTCGTGAAGAAGGGCTCGAATATCTGTTTTATCGTTTCATCATTCATCCCGTGACCCGAATCGGAAAAGGTGAGCATCACGTATTTTCCTGGCTGGCATCCGCTTCGATTCTTACAGGTTTCCTCATCGACTTCGATGTTGGCGGTTTCGATCGTGATCTTACCGATGCCGTCAATCGCGTCCCGAGCGTTTACGGAGAGGTTTGCCAGTATCTGCGCGAGCTGTGCTGGGTCGAGCCGGATTGCCGAGACATCTGCCCCCGGTTGCCAGTCCAGTTCGATGCTCTCGCCGATCATCCGTTGCAGCATCTTGAGCATTCCTTCGACGGTTTTGTTGATATCGAGTATTCTCGGAGATGCTGTTTGCTTGCGTGCGAAGGCGAGAAGCTGTCGTGTGAGATCGGCGGAGTGCTGTGCGGCGTGTTGGATTTCACGTACGCTATCGACCATCTCCTTGTTGTGCTTTGCCTCGTCGAGTATCAATTCGGCGTGACCCAGAATGACCAGCAGCATGTTGTTGAAGTCATGGGCGATTCCGCCGGCGAGTCTTCCCACGCTTTCCATTTTCTGAGACTGTATGAACTGCTGTTCCAGCTCGAGTTCGCGGGTGATGTCACGCTTTACGGCAACATAGTTGATGGTCTGTCCGTCCATATCACGGACTGGAGAAATGCTGGCCTCCTCATTGAAAATCGTGCCATTCTTTTTTTTGTTAACAAATCGGCCTTTCCAAACATGACCACTGGAAATTGTATTCCAGACTTTTTCATAGAATTCCTTACTGTGTTCTCCTCCGTCCAGCATTGTCGGCCGCTTTCCGATTGCTTCTTCCCGGGGATACCCGGTGACTTTCTCGAAGGCTGGATTAACGTATTCGATTATACCGTCCTGGTCCATCATAACGACCGTCTCGTCCGCCTGCTCGATCGCGGCGATCAACCGTTCACGCTCCGCTTCCGCTTTCTTTGCCTCGGTCACATCACGGGCAATCCCTACGATGCTGACGATGTTCCCGTTCTTGTCCTTGATACGGGCGCCGCTGGAGACAAGCCATCGGTAGCTGCCGTTCCGATGCCGGATGCGAAACTCGAAATTCGTTACCTTATCAAGGCTGGTGACGATCTCCTGAAAATACTGATAGCATCGGGACAGATCATCGGGATGAGCGTAGGTTTCGAATGATTGTCCGATCGCGTTTTCCGCCTGCTCTCCGACAAAGTGGATCCAGTTCGGCGATATGTATGAAAAAGTCCCGTCCGGGTTGAACGCGAATACGATATCGCTGGCGTTTTCGACATAGGAGCGGAATCGTTCCTCGCTCTTGCGAAGCTCCTCTTCTGCCAGCTTTCTTTCCGTGATATCGATCGTCAGGATCACGACACGCTCCACCTCGCCTTTCTCGTTCCTGATCCCGCTGAAATGCTGACTCAGGAACCTCTTTTTTCCGGATATGGAGCGTACGCCGGTTGTCTCGATCTCGGGAATAAGGTAGGTACCGCCTTCTCGATACACCCGTCGCACTTCTTTCTGGTAGTCGGAGAAGTACTCGTCCCGCTCATTCAGTTGGAGCGCTTTGCGTTCCCGCAAATCTTTCTGAAGTCGTTCCGGCGTCATCTCCCAGACGTCAAGCCACGCCTGGTTGTATAACAGCAGTTGTCCTGTGGTACTTCGGACCGAGATGCCGATCGGTGAATTTTCGATCACGGTGCGTGCCAGCATTTCACTCTGGCGCAGCGCTTCATCGGATTTCTTCCGCTCCGTGAGATCGCGACAGAAGCTTATAAATTGCCCCCCCTGTTCTTCAAGGTACGAGATCGAAAGTTCGACCGGTATCAGGCGACCGTCTTTCCTTCGTTGCAGGCTTTCGAAAATCTTGGATCCGTCGCGGATGATTTCCTGAGCTTTCCGGACGATTTCGTCGTAATCATCACTCGCTTCGATGTCTTCGATTCGCATCGCGAGAAGCTCTTCACGGGAGTATCCGATCATCTCACAATAGGCGTCGTTGACCTCGACAAATAGTCCTTCGATACTCGCAACCCAGAACCCATCGACCGTAGTCTGGATGATACGATTGAGGTAGTTCTCGCGTTTGACGACAGCGATTTCCATCTCTTTCCGGTCGGTGATATCGTAGTTGATACCGGTCATGCGGTAGGGTTCGTTGTTCTCATCGACAAGCGTGATACCGATTCCTTTCAGGAAGCGAATCGATTCATCCGGGCGAATAATTCGAAACTCGATATCGAGTGGTTTGACTTCCTGTTTCGACAGCATGATTTTCGTCATGACCGCATCGAGATCGTCCGGATGGACACAGCAGCACCAATCCTCGAATTTCCGGTCGCATGGGTTCAGGGATATCCCATAGAGCTCACACATTCGCTTGTCCCAGATCAGATGATCGGCTTTCACATCGAGGTCCCATACGCCGATGTTGGCCGCCATGGCCGCGAGCTCGAAACGCTCGTTCAGACGTTCGATCATCTGGACATTTTTCTGGTCTTCCGTGATATCGTGGAAGATCGCGCCGATTCCGATACTCCCTTCACGGAGTTTGAGCGGAAATTTGATCGCCTCGAAAATGCGATCGTTGATGATCTCAATATTCCTGATCGGTTTGTTCAGGCGCAGTGCTTCACGATCGGATTGCCGACAGATTTCCACGTTATGTGGCGGAAAGATGGCATCATCGCTTATTCCAATAACCTCATCGCGCTCCTTGTCGATCAGATCGAGAAACGCGCGATTGGCGACTACATACTTGAAGTTCTCATCCTTGATGAAGATAAGGTCTTCGTGGGTGTTGATAAAAGACTGATAAAGGTGTTCACTGTCGCTAAGTTTCTTCTCCGCTTGCTTGCGTTCCGTGATATCTTCGACGATGGTGGCAAATTGTCCGGGCGAAGTCTGATACGCGGTTACCTGAAAATATTCATCCAGTTGGCCGGAGTATCTTTCGAACTTGACCATTTCACCCGTCAGGGCCACTTTTCCGTAGGTTTCGATCCAGGAATCCTCTGTCATGGGCAATACATCGAGAACCGTTCTGCCAATGATATCCGATGCTTTGCAACCAATCATTCTCTCGAATGCGGGATTCACGGTAAGGAAACGATAATCGACCGGTTTTCCGTTCTCGTCGCAGATGATCTCGTGCAGGGCGAATCCATTGAGCATCTCATTGAACAATGTCGTATATTTCTCTTCCGCTTTATGCCTGTCTGTTGTATCGGTTGTGAACCCGAGAAAGCGATTGTCGGACAAACTAACCGCAGCAATCCGCCACCAGCGTATCTCTCCGACTTTACACTGGTATTTCAATTCTCCATCGGAATATCCTTGATCAATGAGCTGCTGAAAGTGCTGAAATGCTTCCTTCTCTTGATCGGGGGGGATGATATCCTTAATGCTCATCCCGAGCAGTTCATCTTCCGAATATCCGGTCATTTTGCATGCAGCAGGGTTGACCTGCATGTATTCACCCTTTTCGTTGGTGATAAAGACACCGTGCGGTGCGTTGTCGAAATAGCTTCGGAGCTTCTCCTCTCGTTCTCGCAGCGCGAGGTTGTTCGCCTTGCGCTCGGAAATATCCCGGACAATCGCCCAGAGGTAACTCGGTTTCCCCTCATTGTCCAATCCTACATACGACTGAATTTCCGCCGGTACAATGGAACCGTTTTTGTGTATATATTCTTTCTCGTACAGTCCGGAATATCCGTTATTCTTCAATCGTTTGTACCATATTTCATCGATCTCCCATTGACGCCATTTCTCAACTGTAATCAACAGGATTTCTTCGATACTGATCAGCTCCTCCAGCGTATAGCCGAGCATGTTGCAAAAGGCCTGATTCGCATCCAGAATTCGCCGCTGGAGATTGATGATTACGATTCCGTCTCGACTTTGTTCGAAGAAAGTGCGCAATTCCGGTGTCATGTTCGTTTGAGTCTTCTCGGAAAGTTCCTTTTTCAATTCATTCAATTGTGCTTCAAGCTCGGAACATCGATTTACCAATGAACTCACTATATTCAAGTGCTTATTATCAGAATCATGCGTCATGCATTTGGGTCCTTATCAATTATTTCCCTCATGATATAATAAGAACGAAACAGGCCAATTGTCAACCAATACATTTGAGAACAGCCATTGTTTCCAACAATCTGTCATACCCATTAAATCCCTTAAAATTAATAACTTATACTTCTTCTCATTCCGGCATAGCGAAGAGAATCCACTCCTGCCGCATAGGTATCGGGTGAACACTATTCAGGGAAAACAAGCTGCGAGACCCGTCTCCGCACGAGAATCAATCCTTCACGCCATGAGAACGAGCTGAAAAAATTTTCCACAGGCATGATTCGAAACGCCACCGTCGGATGGAGTTCTGGAAAATTACATTGACGCCACGAGTCGAATATCCTATGAATCGATCATCACAAAGAAGGAAAAAATATGTTCATCGATTTCGCTAAAATCAAGATCAAGGCAGGAGACGGCGGTGCCGGAGCTATCAGTTTCCGGCGCGAAAAATTTGTTCCCAAAGGCGGCCCCGACGGCGGCGACGGTGGCAAGGGCGGCGATGTGATCGCTGTCGGCGACGAGAACCTCAACACCCTCATCGAATACCGATTCTCGAAGCTCTACGAAGCCGGCAACGGGGAACCTGGCTCCAGCAATAACAAATTCGGGCACGCGGGAGAGAACGTCGTGCTTCGCTTCCCGCTGGGAACCATACTGTACGACATCACCGACGGGAAGCACAAGAAGCTCGCGGACATTACCGATCATCAGCAGGAGATCGTCCTCGCGCAAGGCGGTATCGGCGGTAGGGGGAATACCCGATTCGCCACCGCGACCAACCAGGCGCCCCGCCGTGCCGATTCCGGTCGCCCGGGCGAGTTCCTCGACCTGGAACTCGAGCTGCGGCTGATGGCGGACGTGGGGCTGGTCGGATTCCCGAACGCCGGGAAATCGACGCTCCTCAGCTCGATCTCGGCCGCGCATCCCAAGATCGCCAACTACCCTTTCACCACGCTCGAACCATCGTTGGGCGTTATCCAACTCCAGGATTACCAGTCCTTCCTGATGGCGGACATTCCGGGTATCATCGAAGGCGCGCACGAGGGCAAAGGGCTCGGTATCCAGTTTCTGCGGCACATCGAGCGAACGCGCGTGCTGCTCTTCCTGATCGATATCGACGAGATCGACCCGGTCAAACAGTACCAGACCCTGAAGAAGGAACTGCACCTGTACGATCCGCACATGGACAGGAAGCCTCACATCATCGCGCTGAGCAAGATCGACACCATTCCCCAGGAGGATCGGGAAGATATATCCGCCATGATCGCAAAGGAATTCAAGTCCAAGCTCCACGAGCAGATCATCCCCATCTCCGCCGTGGCGCACATCAATACGGACAAACTGAAACGCGTCCTGTACGATACCATCCGGAAGCAGGATGAAGCGGATTCTCGCCTGGATTAAACTGACCTCGATCGCTTCGATCGGACTGACCAAAGCCCTTCAACTGGTCAAAATGTTCGGCGAACCCATCGAATTTCTGGGCAGCCCGGCTCTCCGGTTCAAGTCGTGCGACTTCCTCAATCCGGAAGCCATTGCCGAGCTCGCGAAGCCCCTGAAGCCGAGTGAATTTCGCAAGGAGTCCAGGTTGATCGAGAAGATGGACATCCGGTTCGTCAGCCTGCTCGAAGACGATTATCCGTCGCTTCTCAAATCGATATATTATCCACCGCCGTACCTATTCTATCGCGGCGAACTGAGGCAGGACGATTTCCGGCGGGTCCTCGCGGTCGTGGGTACACGCAGACCGTCGAGTTACGGCAAGATGATGGCGGAAAAGCTGTGCAATGGACTGACCAAAGCCGGCTTCACGATCGTCAGCGGGATGGCGCACGGCATCGATACCGTGGCGCATCGAACCGCACTCGCAAACGGCGGTAAAACCTACGCCATCCTCGGTACGCCGGTCGATCACATCTATCCCGCAGGCAACCGCGAGCTCTCCGAAGAGATCATGAACCGTGGTGCGCTCATCTCGGAATTCGTGCCCGGATCGGCCGGCTCGAAGGGGAATTTCCCGCGCCGCAACCGCGTGATCAGCGGCCTGACGTTGGGAACGGTGGTGATCGAGGGCTCTTGCAAGAGCGGGGCGCTCATCACCTCGAAATACGCCACCGATCAGAATCGCGACGTCTTCGCACTGCCCGGCGACATCAACCGTGTGCAGGCGGAAGGTCCCAACCAGCTTATCCAGCAGGGCGCGACCCTGGTCACCTCGGCGGAAGACATCATGGGACACTACGGCATCCTGCCTTCCGCGGACGATCAGATCGACGTCTTTCCCGAGCTGAATCCGCGCGAGGAGGCGGTGTACCAAATCCTGGTCGAGCACAAGCCCGAGATGGATATCGACAGCCTGTACGTGCTCTGCGAAATGCCAATCTCCGAGCTATCGACCGTGCTCCTCGGACTCGACCTCAAGGGCGTGATCAAGCGCATGCCCGGCAACAAAATCGCGCCGCTCTACTGACGAAAGGAACAAACTATGGCAAACCGACCGAAGAAAATCACCCGTAACTACCTCATGCACCCCGAGGGCTCCGTCCTCATCGAGACCGGCGACACGAAGGTGATCTGCACCGCAACCGTGCTCGATACCGTTCCGCCGTTCCTCCGAGACAGCGGACAGGGGTGGATCACCGCCGAATACGGCATGCTCCCGAGAAGCACCAACACCCGCAACAGCCGTCCCGGGCCTTCCCGCAAACCCAACGGACGATCCACCGAAATCCAGCGTCTGATCGGTCGTTCGCTACGCGCGGTGGTCGATATGTCCAAAATGCCCGGCTACACCGTGCAGCTCGATTGCGATGTGCTGCAAGCCGACGGCGGAACCCGAACCGCCGCCATCACCGGCGCCTGCGTTGCCATGCAGGATGCCTTCGAATGGATGATCGAGAATGGAAAGATCGCGGAGAATCCCATGCGGGAGATGGTCGCCGCCATCAGCGTGGGGATCGTCGGGGGAGAGCCGGTGGTCGATCTATGCTACGACGAGGATTCCCGCGCCGACGTCGATATGAACGTGGTGATGACCGAGTCGGGGAAGTTCATCGAAGTCCAGGCGACCGGCGAGAAGGACACGTTTACCCTCGAACAGCACATCGAACTGCTGAATCTGGCGAAGGACGCGATCGGGGAGTTGGTCGGGATGCAGAGGGAGGCGCTTATTCGGTGAATCTGGAAATTGGGTATTCGGGAAAGCGTTTGTTCCAGGTCTTCAGGTTGAAAACTTCGCAATCTTCCACGAAATTACGTTTGAAAAGGTGTTTGGATGTTTTTGCGGTGGGCAGTATCTTTGCAAGCTTGTCTTTTTGGTGCAGCATTTCATATTCCGTCAGGGATTCCCGACAGAGTAGCACAAGATAGAAAACAGGCTTGTCAATACTATCGGTAGCCCAAAGGTAAAGGAACGAATCGCGATACTTGTACTTCAGCAGTTCGAGTAATTCCCCTTTTTCTAATCTCATATCCCATTTTCTCCGTTCCTTTTCCGGTGCATTCGGATTGTCGGGGTCCTTGAATTCGATGAAGTAGTAACATTCGGGTAGTTCCACAATGAAATCAACAGCCTTCATACAATGCGATAGTCCATGCGTAGTATTGTCGTCGAATTTCCTCACATTGGTGCCGTTAGGAAACTTGATCTGCAAGCCCTCTTCACGGAGAATCACTTTTTTACTCCGAGGGACTTTGTTACTTCCCGGTCATACAGGTCAGAAAAGGCATCGGCAATTGCATTGTGATCAATTTCTATATATTCATCCGTTGTTTGAGAGAGGATGTTTCGATTCTCGCCATGGTATAAGGCATGGTACAATACTGCGTCATCATTCTTCTTAGCCACTTCAATTTCTTTCAGAAATGCGTAGTCGTGTGTTGCAATGAAGATTTGCACCTCATTCCGCTGCAATTCGAGAAGTATTTCGACCAGCACTTTATACATGGATGGATTCAAATTGGTTTCCGGTTCGTCCCAGAACAATACGGAACCGTTGATCAGCGTTCCATTTTGAATCAATTTCCACAAAAGTCCAAGCTTTCGCAGACCTTCGGCAACGAGGGTGAATTCCAGTAGTCCCTGTTTGTTTCTCAGGAAATATTCTTCATTCTTCACTTCGACCTTTCCGTCAATTTTCTTATTCAACATATTGAGCATTTTATTACTCTTTGGATTAGGTCCCCTTCGTGGTGGTAAGCTTGCCCTTTTCAATATATCGACGTAAATCTCTTCCACGTTCAGATCCCGGCGCTCATACAGTTCGATAAATCCCGGTGACATGGAAAGCATTTCTTTGACAGGGATATAGACACTTTCAATTTCGTTCTGTATCCATTTCTTTTCGCCAGTCACTTTGGCATTTCCTTGATTCCTCGTTTTACTGGTGAATTCAATATTTATTGAAACATTATCTTCTCTTGTGATTGACACCTTGCAGGCAGCAACACCCTGCTTTCGGGTGACCAACCTTCCGATTGCATGTTCACTCGGCAGGAAGACGCTTTCGATCTTCTCTGCAAATGATCGCTGTTTGAGGGTGATATCGCAAGAAGCGTAGGCCAGCTTCATGAGATGGGTCTTGCCCATGCCATTTGCACCGACAAAGACGTTCAATCCCTGAGAAAAATCGATATCGAGCTTCTCGAATGCGGTAAAGTGTTCACAGTAAATTCGTGTTAGGGCCATTGTGCCTCCATTGGAAATTCAAGTCATCGATAAATGTCGAGGGGATAAGGGATATGTCAAGTAAATAACTCGATATTCACAGGTTCTCTATCGATGAAATCGACTCCTGTATATGAATCATCCGTTTATAGAGAAATTCCTATTTCCCTTTACACCATTGAATTTTCCGTGAAAAATCGTCGTCACTTCGTTCTTCTCGTTCGTCTTATGGGTAGAAGGAAGCATTGGAGGAGACGATGACCTGGCTCGATCTGCACGACCTGTACTACAAGGACTGCCGTCGGTTTGCCCGTTCCATGGCGCGGGATCAATCCGAGGCGGACGATATCGTGCAGGAGGTGATGCTGCGCGCCAGGCAAAATCTCCCGCTACTCGAGATTCTGTCGGCGGAGGCTCGACGAAGCTGGCTGTTCACCGCAATCCGCAACCTTATCATCGATTCCCGCCGCGCGGAAAAGCGTCACCACAATCTCGAGCCAAAGGAACCACCGCTATGTGATCCGCCACTGCAACTCGTCGCGGAAGTTGAACGCCGGCTGAACGAACTGCCCGAGCACTACCGCGAGATCGTCTATCGCCACCACTGGCTGGGCATGAACTCGACCGAGATCGGCGCCGACCTGCACATGCCTCCTTCCACCGTGCGTCACCACCTGAAATCGGCGCACGAACTGCTGAAAAAAAGACTCGCAAGACAATGGTAAACAAGGAGGAAACAATGGAAAAGAAAAAGTACATCGGGAACGTGGGCGTCCTGGACTTCCGCGGCGCAACAAAGGAAGTGGTCGATAAGATCGCAGCCGTGGGCAACGTAGGTATGCTGCTGTACTGCAAGGAGAACAAACCGCTTCTAACTGAGCTGCAATGCAAGAATGTCGGATCGATGACCGAGGTGGAAAGGGATACCCGCGTGGTGAACGGACTCGTCGAAATCGATCATCAGGCTCTCGTGAATGCCGATAAACCGCTGAGTTACCTCGTCAATGGCAAGATCGTCATTGGCGCTGACGCTACGAGTGAAGACATCGAGAGAGGTCTCGGCAAGCTGTGGATCAACGGTCTTATCCTCTGCCCGAAAAACTGTATGCCGGCAGTGCGGGAACGTGTCGTAATGGTGAACGGTCAGATCCTGCCGATCGAAGATGATTACAGAATCGTGTACGAATCACTGGACATGATCGAATCCACGCTGAAGACTCTTGCCGAGCCGGTTAACTATCTGGTTCTCGGCGCGATGAGGATGCTCGACGACTTCGATATCGCGCTGCTGGAGAATATACGGTCGATCAAGGTGTATGGCAAAATTCAACTGCGCCAGCGTTACGCCGATGTCCTTGGCGACCGCATCGAAACGATGGGTAAAATCGAGATCATCCCGGACGACGCGATCCTCCTCGACGACGATATCGAGATCGACTCGATCGCCCTGAATCGCTGGAATAAAGCGCGCATCTGGACAAAAAGCCGCATCCGCTTCAACCACGACGTAACCCCCGAGCAATTCAAAGCGCACATCGCTTCGCTGAAATGTGACGATCTCATCATCTGTCGCAAGGATATGCGTCCCGCGGTGCTCGAAGCTTGCGAAAACGAACCCGAGATGATCGCGTACGACAACGATCTCATCATTGTCGATGGTGACCAGACGCTTTCGAATGCGGAATTGAAGTTCCGTGCGGGGACTTTCGCGTTATTCGTGTCGGGAAAACTTTCCATCGAGCCGGACGTCGATGCACAGACGCTCTTCGACCGCATCGAATTCATTGTCAATCACGGCAAGATCGTCTGTCATGGCGATATGTGCGGCGCGCTTCGAGCTCGCATTCGGGAGAACAAGGGTAAAGTTGTTGATGCCGATATCGTGAAGGAGAAGCCGAAAGAGGACAAGGAATATCTGGTGGTGAATGCTGGATTCTTTACTCTGTAGCGTGATTTTCAGAAGCTGACCCGGATGCAACGATCCGGGTTTTTTTACATCATATATCAGCTACCCGCTTTCTTCAGCAGGCTCTTGATATCTTTCAATTCCTGGACGATGTTTTTCTTGATGGCGCTGTGGTCGTCGGGGAAGGGTATCTCTTTCTGGATTGGGGTGTTCGATTCTTTGGCGAGTCGTTTTCGCGCGCCTTCGATGGTGTATTTCTGGTTGTGCAGCATGTCCTTGATGCGGGTCAGCAGATCGATATCCTTCTGGCTGTACTTGCGGTTTCCGCCGCTGGTCTTGTTCGGACGGAGTTGCCGGAACTCCGTCTCCCAGTAGCGGATGACATGCGGCTTGAGGTCGAGCAGGTTGCTCACCTCGCCGATCGTGTAATAGTACTTTTTCATGGCATTTTTCTCAGCGCCCGGTAGTCGGACAGCGTGTATTTTCGCACCCACGAATACAGACCGATCAGGAGCCCGATGATCCCCAGAAACAGTGGGAACAGAAACAGCCAGCTACAGTACGGCGTCTTTGCCGTATGACGATAGACCGGCGACTCGAGGTTTCCTTTCTTGAACAGCCCAAGCCGTTGAACAATCCTGCCGTTGGGCAACACGATCATCGAGATGCCCGAATTGGCGGTGCGGAAGAACTGCTTTCTGGTCTCGATCGCGCGGAACTTGGTCATCATGGCGTGCTGGTAGGTGCCCACCGTGTGCCCGAACCATCCGTCGTTCGTCAGGTTCACAACGAAATCCCCACCGCCGTGCGCGATATCGCACGTAAGATGGGGCAAGGCTATCTCATAACAAATCAAGGGGGCGTATCGCAGCCCGTCAACAGAATAATAGCAGGTGGAATCGCCGGGCTGGAAATTCGCCTGTCCGAGCTGGATGCCCCACAGGAATGGGAAGGTCTCCAGCCAGGGTGTCCGCTCGCCGAAGGGAACCAGCGCGATCTTCTTATAGACCGGGTCGGGGGCTTTTTTAGGCCGGAACTGGCTGCACGCGTTGAAGTGATACTCGTCGATGTAGCGGTGATCCTCGATCGGCTCCATGTGGGGGAAACCCGTAAAAATTGGCATGTCGAGCCGGTCGCAAAGCTGCTGCACGGGATTATACTGGCTGCGGATTCTCATCAGGTGCAGCGGAATGGCGGATTCGGGATAGACGACCAGATCGGCGCTGTCACGCCAGGCGGCCTCGGTCATGGTGCGATAAACCGACAGCGTGCTGTCCAGATAGGCGCGATCCCACTTGATCTCCTGCGGGATACTCGGCTGCACGATCGAAACCTTCGTGTCGGTCTTCTGCATCGGGAGTCGGTAGAGTCTGATCCCGCCGTACACCAGCCACACCGTAAGCAGGATACCCAGCAGAATGAAGTATTTCACCGGTCTGCGATAGGTCTTATAGATCATCCAGTTGACCGCGATGATTAGCAGCGAGACCAGATAGACACCTCCGATCTCGGCGACTTGCAGCAGGATGGTGTATTCGGAGAGCGCGTAGCCCAGGTTGTGCCACGGGAATCGGAAATCGCCGAAGTTCTGGAGCCACTCGAAGCCGATCCACAGTCCCGCGATCGCCAGCATGCGAACGCCGCGAGCGCCCTGCCATATCGCGTCGATCAGGCTGAACAGGATGGTGAAATAGAGCGAAAACAGAAAGGTGATGCCCACGAAGATGCCGATCCCGACCGGGATTTCCGACCACTTCGGTACCATGGCGTGCTGTGCGGTGAAGGCCACCCAGTGCAGGGCGATCAGAGTATATAATGTCGCGAACACTATTCCCGCCGTCATGATGCGCGCGCCGCTGCGATGCCGGTTCTGGAAGAACGAGAAGAGCGGAATCAGCGCAAAGAACACGAGGAAGCCAAGATGCCAGTTCAGGCGCGACAAGCCGAGCAGGAACGCTGCCAGGAGCGGTTCCTGATAGGTCATGAAGAAGTTATATGCTCGGCCGTTTCTCATACTTCGACTCGTAGAGGGTGATCCTTCCGTCACGAACGACGACCCACACGCCGGACTCGATGAAGAAGCTTCGGTTCCGGTCGATGCCGATCGCGAGTTTCGTACCGGTGTTGAGCTGCTCGATGGCGTTCGGCAGCATCTTGAATTTCTGGTCGAATCGATCCATCTGCACAAATCCGGGCGCGTCCTCGAGGTGCTGGCCCATCGCGTTGTAGATCAGGGTCTGGTCCTCCGCCCGATCGTAAACCCATACGTAATCGCGACTGGCGGTGATCCGCTGCGGACTGGTGAGTTGGAATTTTCCGAAGGTGAAATGCTCGTTCTCTTTGGAATTGCGAACGACGCAGATGTCCTTGCTGAAGTTGTCGTAGATATAGATTTCTTCGTTGTCGTTGATATCGAACCGGATCGGTTCCTTGAGGAAGCTCAGATCGTAATCGGCAATCCACATCCCGTCCTTGTCGAACTTCTTGATTTTGCGGCTGAAGCTGTCCAGCGCGAGAATCTTTCCGTCCGTGGCGAGCGTGATGTCGTCAAGTCGGCTGAAATTTGATTTCTCGAACCCGAGTCTGCCGATCGTATTGATTTCCTTACCCTGACGGTAGATATGAATGGCGTTCTCGTTTTCGGGCATGATGTAGATGGTTCGGGTAATGGTATCGAAGCAGCACTTACGGATAGGCTTCTGGAAGTCGAGGCTTTCCGTTTCCTGCAAGTTCACCGGCACGACGATGGGCCGATCCTGCATCCAGGAACATCCCGAAAGCAGGACGATCAGGAAGAGGAGCCAGCTACCTCCTCTTTTCAAAGTGGATATCCTTCAGCTTGCCCTGGATCGAGGTCTTCTCCTGCCAGGTGTTCCACTCGAGCGAATAGGCGATGTCGATCATGATGTTCTTGCGCAGGAAGGGAAGCAGGTTGCCCATGTTGAAGCCGATCAAATCCAGCACGCAGCCGTCCTTTTTCACCTTCATCTTGAGATGGTTCCTGCCCACCTGATAGGGGTAGCCCACCACGGTGACGTTCTTCGTGTAGAAGATCGGACGCATGTTCCCCGGTCCGAAGGGGGCGAATTTCTCGAGCCACTCGATCAGGTTGTCGTTTACCTCGTAGAGTTCGAGCTGGTATTCCACCTTGAGCGGCGGGATGAGCTGCTCGGGAGAGGTGTTTTCCTTCACGTAGGCGTTCAGGCGTTCTTCGAACTGATCCAGGTATTCGGGCAGGATCGACAGTCCGGCGGCGTATTTGTGACCGCCGAAGCTCTCGAGCATGTCCTCGACGCTGGAGAGCGCTTCGAACAGATCGAAATCGGATATACTGCGTCCGGAACCGCTACCGACACCCTCGTTGAGCGCGATCATGATGGTCGGGCGATAGTAGCGCTCGACCAGCTTGGACGCGACGATGCCGATGACGCCGGGATGCCAGTTTTCGGACGAGATTACAATGCAATGTACATCGTTGAGGTTGTTGTATTTACGCTCGATAATGTCGCAAGCTTCCTGGAAGGTCTGTTGATCGACCTCCTGCCGTAGCGTGTTTTCCTTTTCGATCACACGGGCGAGGTCCTCGCTCTGCGAACGTTCTTCCGAGATCAGAAGTTCGACCGCCCGCATCGCGCTTCCCATGCGTCCGGCGGCGTTGATGCGCGGTGCCAGACCGAAAACGATATCGGTGGTGTTGAGCTCCTTGTTGATCAGGCCGGAGATATTGATCAACGCGGTCAGACCGAGGTTACGCTTGCGGAAGAGGTGTTTCAGCCCTACGCTGGCGAAGATACGATTCTCGCCGGTCAGCGGTACGATATCGGCGATGGTTCCCACCGCGACCAGATCGAGGAAGCGCATGATGTTCTCGTCGGTCGCCACCTCCATCTCGTGGTAAATCGCCATCATCAGCTTGTATGCGGCGCCGACACCGGCGAGGTCCGCGTAAGGATAGCCGCTGTCTTCGACCTTGGCGTTGATGATGGAGAGCGCTTCGGGCAGGATGTCCTTGGGGTTGTGGTGGTCGGTGACAATCAACTCCATGCCCAGCCGGGTGATCTCATCGACCTCATCGACTGCATTGATACCGCAATCGACGGTTATAATAAGCTTCGTACCTTCGTCGCATAGCTGCTGTACGCCATTCAATGAGAGACCGTAGCCGTCGATCATCCGATGGGGGATGTAGTAGTTCACGATTGCGCCGATCCGCTGGAGTCCGAGATACAGCAACGCCGTGGCGGTGGTGCCGTCAACGTCGTAATCACCGTAGATGGTGATCTGCTCCTGGTTCTCGATTGCCTTACGGACGCGCTTCACCGCCCTGTCCATATCCTTGAACATGAACGGATCGTGGGTATGATCCATGTGTGGATTGAAGAATCTGTGGATTTCATCGATATCGGTAATACCTTTCCTCAGGAGGATTTCGGCTACGATATCGGGTGCGTGAATTTCGTTTGCGATTGACCTTTTCAGTTCAAGTTGTTCATCGGTCAAGTCCTTTGCATGATGCCATCTTTTTTCCATAATAACCTGTATTTTTTTTATTTTATATCAAATAATAAGAAACCCGACCCGCGGATTCGGGAATGCTGTCGGAGAAGACGATAAGCCGAATTCTGTACACTGCGTAACAGGCAGTGTTATGTCTATTTATCTGGACCGGGTCTTGCGACTCCCGACGGGGATCGCTGCGCGACCGGTTCGTGCTGCCTACCCGGGAATCGAGTGGACCGGGCCGATCCTCTTCCCCTATTTGGCATTGCACCGGATAAGGCATTCCCGGCATCCCGGCTCACGCCGGAATCCGGTAGTCTCTTACACTACCATTTCACCCTTACCCAGCACCTGAATATGCCCTTGCAATCGTATGACGCTCATCGATTTTCCGGCACATTTAGGTGCTGGGCGGTTTGTTTCTGTGGAGCTGCTCTTCGTCACCGAAGCTTCCGGTTGGGAAGTATCCCGCCCTGTGGTGTTCGGACTTTCCTCCCCCTATACGGGAGCAGACATGCTATCTTCTCCGACACGATATCATCATGTAATGATCTTCAGAAAGACAATCAGGATTCGAGATTCTCCGGTTTGCGAACCACAATGCGACCGCAGCTTTCACATGAGACTATCTTGTTTCCGCGTTCGATCTCGATTATGAGTTGAGGACGAATTTTGAAACCGCATCCACCGCAGGCATTATTCTCCATGAAGACGACTGCCTTCCGGTCTTTCGCCTTGATCAGCGACACATACCGTCTGACCAGCGTCCGGGGCAGACCCTTCGCGAGCTCACCTCTCTCATTCTTGCGTTCCTCGATTTCGGAGTCAAGCTCATTAATTCGTTTTTTCAGCCGATCCTCGTTTTTCACAAGCTCGGCCTTCGCTTTCTTGACTTCCTCTTCCGCCTCTTTGAGCTCTTCCTTCAGCTTCGTCTCGACTTCCATCTGCTCCAGAATTTCGTCGTCGATCTTCGAATTCTTTTCTTTCAGATGGTTGATCTCGCTGTTGAGCGCTTTGTATTCCTTGTTGTTCTTGATCGCGAGAAGCTGATCCTCGTATTTGCCGATCGTCTTGTTGTTGGTCTGGATATCGACCTCTTTCAGCTTCTGGTTCTTGCGGTTCTCATTCAGGCGATCTTTCGCGGCGGTAAGATCGTCCTCGGTATTCTTCACACTGTCGATCAGGTTGCTCAGTTCCGCCGGCAAATCTTTCTTCAATATTTCACGCTTACCGATTTCGGCATCCAACGCTTGCATTTCCAGTAAAATACGCAAATCTTCTTTCATGCTTCACTCCTTGAATAATAAACTGATATCGAGTGATGAATAGGAATGGGTAATCATACCCGACGAAATAAAATCGACACCCGTCGCGGCAATCTTGTTCACCGTCTTCAGGCTGACATTCCCCGATGCTTCCAACTCGACCTGTCCTCTATATTTCTCCACTGCCTTCGCCATGTCCGGCAGCTTCATGTTATCCAGCATGATACGGTCAACGCCGCACGCCATCGCCTCGTCGAGCTCCTCCAGATTGGTGACCTCGATCTCGATCTTGTAGGTAACCACTCGCCGACGTACCCGCTCGACCGCTTCGGTGATCGATCCAGCCGACCGGATGTGATTCTCCTTGAGCATCACCATGTCGTAGAGACCGAATCGATGGTTGAAACCGCCGCCCACACGAACGGCGTACTTCTCCAGCTCCCGCAGTAGCGGCGTGGTCTTGCGCGTGTCCAGCAGCTTGGCGGGATATGGCTTGATCGCCTCCACGAACCGGTGCGTCAGGCTCGCGATTCCGCTCATGCGCTGCAAGAGGTTCAGCGCCACGCGCTCCGCCTGGAGAATCTTGGACGCTTTGCCCTTGATCCGCGCGATTTCGTCGTTTTTCTTCAGGATATCGCCATCCTTGTAGTAGGTAATGCAGTTGCAGCCGGGATCGAGATACTTGAACGCGGACTGCGCCACATCGAGACCCGCAAGAACACCTTCTTCCTTCGCGATCAGCGACGCCTGCGCGCTCTTGTGCCCGAAATCGAGGCTCTCGGTGGTGATATCTCCGTGCCCGATATCTTCCTCGAGCGCAAGTCTGACGATCTCACCGACGTTCAAAATCTCCCCCATGAAACAAAAAAAGCATTTGTCGTGCTACAGACAAATGCTTGCTCTATAGTAAGCTTCTGTTGATTATCCTTCAAATATCGCATGGGTTTCCATCTCCCTGTCTATCAGGAAATTTTTTTCCACGTATTTTGTCAAATAGAATCTTCACCCATTTGCTACGGAAATCGATAAAAATCATCCAATCTCCATTATCCGGTCGAAGCCGGCGATCTCGAACATCTTCCTGACCTCGTTTGTCGGGCCCTGGATGCGTAGCGATTTCACCCGAAAATTCTTCGCGGTTTCCAGACATATCCTGAGAAAAAGCGACGAGATATAATCGACCTCCGCGAGATCGAACACCACGTCTCCTTCGAAATCATCAAGAATGTCTTTATATTTCGGTTGCCAATTGGTGCAGGTTATTGTGTCCTGCCTTCCGCGAAAGGTGCAGATGAGCGTTCCGTCTTCGATTCGACATTGAAACATCATATTCCTCCAAAAGATAAGATAATCAGATTATCCAAACGATACCACTTTCGTCAAGATTCATGTTTTTCGGATTCGTTGATTTTGATTAAAAAGGACTGCATTCAAATCGAGTGGGTGGATATCGTGATGAGTATCCTGAGTCCTGGAAGGACGACAGATTTTAGCCGTGGGGATTCAGGATTGTCAGCAAGCTGAAATCCTACAGGTACGTAAGTGCCGGGTACAGGATTTAAAAGGGGAGTGAAGTCCCGGAGGAACGACAGGCAGTAAATCGAATAGTCGGCTTTCTTCTGTAGGTACTGTTCTCTGCTATGAATCTCCGGCACGATCGGTAGCCTGGTTCTTCTTCCACGTTTCCCGTGAAACATGGTAGAGCAGGTACGGGACGTCGCAGCGCGGGATATCGCTCTTCTCCGGCGCCTTGAATACGCCCTCGGCAACCACCACGCCACCTACTTTCTCCTGCATCCGGATCGACGAAACATTGTCCTTGTTGGGCGAGCCCTCCACCGCGCGGCAGTCCGTGTGCCTGAACTGGTAATCGACCAGCGCGCGCTTGATCTCCGTGCCGTAGCCCATGCCCTGGAATTGCGGCAGCAGCTTGACGTCCGTGTGCGCCACGTTGTCGTCGTTGGTCGAGCCCAGCTTGCACTGACCGACCACGGTGCCGTCCGATTTCCGCTCCGCCATGAGCACGCGATTGAATGGGTCGTCGCGATCGATGGTCAGTTGCTTCTTTAATTGCTCGCGGGTGATGAACAGTCCTTCCGGGAATCCGACAAACCGCATCACGACGGGGTCGTTCCACAGCCTGTGCAGGATGTCGATGTCGCCATCGTCCGGCAACGCGACGCGAACGCGTAAACGATTGGTGCTGAATACGTAGTTCATTTGATTAGTGATACCTCGCAATGAAAAGAATCCGTCTCATTTCGGCCCTCCCGTGAGGGCTATTGTGTATATGGCAAATCGTACGCATTCTTGAATCATTGTCAATAAATAAGGCTCCGTTGCAAACCGAGTGGGGAAAATCAACTCACCCACCAAACATGCAACAGTGCCATAAATAATTATGCGTCGGTGATTTACCGTAAAAAAAAGGGTGGAATCCCACCCCTCATCGTTTATGTCTATGGACTATCTGATTGCCTTCACGACGAAGTATTTGGTTGCTCCTGTGCGTGGTACGGTGCAGGATTCTTCGGTCACTTCCTGTTCGAAGGTGGAGAAGTCGCCATAAGGGTCGGTGTCGGAATAGACCTTGTAGCTGGTAGCGCCGGAGACGGTCGTCCAGCTTATGACGAAGTTGTTCCCGTTCTCGACGATCTGCATGTCCCACGGCGCTTCCGGGCAGGGATTGTCCTCGGTGAAGAGCACCATGACCTGGGCGTCGGACAGGGCATAGTCGTACATGTAGATGTCGTCGATATGTCCGTCGAAGTAGCGACCGCCGTTGTTCCAGTGCGCGATATTCAGCATGGGGCTGACGTAATTGATATTGCTGCTGGTGGCGGTGAATTCATCGACCATGATCCCATCGACGTAGGTGCGCAGGACGTTGCCGTCTTTCATGACCGCCACGTGCGTCCATCGGTGGAATCCGGGATCGAAGTATGCGCTTCCCTGCGGCGCGGTACCAAGGTGATACTGTCCGTCCGGCTGATTGTACTGAACGACCCAGTTGATATTATCGGTATGGCTGTTATCGATGATATCCACGTAGTAGCTGTTGATCTGATCCTGATTGACCCAGAACGAGAGCGTGAAGTTCTGGTAGGTAAACCAGTTTCCGCAGTTGAGGTAGTCGTCGATGCCGTCGAAATCGATGGCGGAGTCGGGATTGCCGAAGCGATCGAGCGCGAACTGCGGATTGCCGTGGGCAGTCGCGTGGTGGTTATTGCCGCTCATGTCGTCGGTATTTCCTTCGAACGGATACCAGGCGACCAGTCCGCTGTAGGGATCCTGCTCTCCGATGATGATATTGCGCGAGTTCCCGGCGTTCGTGTGGCAGTTGTAGGTGCCGTCGAAGCTGTAGGAGACGCCGTTGGGGAAGTGTAGGTTGTTGGATGTGACCCCTGATGTATAGGGATCGTCATCCGGGATCATTTCACCGTCGAAGTACCACCGGTAGGTCGAGGCGGATACGTCGCAAAGGAAATTGACCGGGCCCTGCACATAGCTTCCTTCGGCGAAGACCATCCGCTGCTGTTCGGTGCCGTTGAGGGTCAGACTGCCGATATTGCACACACATCCCGCATCGTGATAGTAATCACCCGTCAGATTGACATACAGTGCGTTTCCGGTGGGATTGTTGGTCATGCTATGGTTGTTGATGAGGTCTCCCTGGATATTGAGGGTCCAACTTCCCTGATAATGGTTTTGGATTGCGCCTTCCAGGACGGTCATGCCAGTAAATGTGACACCTTCACGCACGTAGCCAAGTCCGCGAATGGTGGGATTGTTCACGGTGATGTTCTGAAAGTAGGATCCGGTCTGCATCTCGATGTCCGACTGTGTCAGATCGAGAGTTCCAGTCCTCAGGTGGGTGTTGTGGGCATGCAGTGTCTCGCCGGGACTCACCACGACCGTACAGCCGTTGAGGTTAAAGTCGGTGTCGTACAGCACGATGTAGCTATCGAAGGTAAGCTGATTTCCTGCGCCGTTACCCTCTACGTAGCCGACATTATAGATCGCTGTTGGTGATCCGGCAGTAACAATCTGATTGCTTCCCGTGAAATAGTTGCGTGCATTTGTCCAGATCATGTTGTTGCGAACGTTGCCGGCGAGGTTGACATACAAGCCATTGCCGGCCGGGTTATTCGCGACGGCTCCATTGTTGACGAAATCACAGTCGATATTCACATGCCATGTTCCGTAATGGTGATTCATCATGTCGCCATCGAGGATCAATCCACCGGTGAAGTGAACATTTCCACCATAGATATAGATGATCCCGTCGAGTGTCGCGTAGTCGATCGTGATGTCCGAGAGCGTCACGCCGTTTTGCAGGGACAGTGTATTGCCGCTCGCATCGACGGCTCCGTTCTTTAGTGTACCGCCGTCCATGGAGAACAAGAGATCGGGAGAAAGGTGAATCGAGGACAAATTCAAATCGAAGGTCGTTCCCACGAACGCCATGTCGGAGATGAAGTTGACGTTCACACCGTTATCGGAAATCTGGACGTTTGATACGTCAAATGTTGCTTCAGGTGCGGCTCCGACATAGACACCGTCTCCGAAATACAGCCAGGAATTCTGCCAGACGCCGTTGTTGGTACACTGGTTGTTGACATAGACCCCGAGGCTGCTGTAGGATGGGTGGTTCCGGATCGTTCCGTTATTGGTGAACGGGCCATTGAAATATGTGTTGTAGCTCCCGGCTTGATGGTTCTGTATGGTGCCGTTCAGCGTGGTGTCGCCCGTGAAATAAACGTTGCTGTCGCGAATCTGACAGAGACCGTCGAGGGTCGCGTTGTCGATCGTCGATTGTGTGATCAGGGAGCCGTTCAGGAAATCGATCGTGGAGCCGTTGGCATCGACATTCGTGTCGTAGAACTGCAAGCCGCTCAGGGTAAGGGTCGTGCCGGGCGCCATATTGAATGTTCCGCCGTCGAGATCGACCATGCTGCCGATGAACGCGACATCGGAATTCAGGTTGTAAGTCAGCGAAGCCGTCGCGGCCGAAACGGTCGTAACACTGAAGCTCGATCCCGGCGCACATTCGATGTCCATCGTTTCGGAGTTCAGGAGCAGACTGTTGGTGTTCCAGACTCCGTTGTTGGTGATGTCTCCGCGGCATTCCACATTCAATACGTTGTATGAAAGATTGTTTCGTATCTCGCCGTTGTTGATCAAATCTCCATCGAATATCGCGTTGCGTGAACCGTTCTGGTGATTCTGAAGAATCCCCTCGATCATCGCGTTTCCGGTAAAGATTACCGTGCTGTTGATCTGCCAGAGGCCGTCCGCAACCGCGTTGTCGAAGGTCGTTTCCCAGGTTGATGACCCATTGACCATGCTAATCGTCGATCCTTGCCCCTCGATGGTTCCTTCGTACAGGCTTGATCCATCCATGGAGAGGGTTGTTCCAGGTGCCAGGACGAGCGTGTTCCAGTTCAGATCGACTGATCCGTTGAGATCGATGTCCGTATCGAAATAGAGGGTATTTGCATCGGTATTGCCGTAGAAATGCCCAACGTCGATCAGCGCGCCATCGGTAGCCGATACATGCTGATCCGTTCCGATAAGCTCGACGGCGGAGCAGGTTATCTGCCCGTCGTTCACCAGATTTCCCTGAAAATTCAATCTCAGAGTATTGTATGAAACGTTATTCCGTATGATGTTGTTGTTGGTCAGGTTTCCCAGGAACTGCACGGTCTGGGAAGAATTGCTCTGGTTCTGCAAAATCGCGTTGTTCACGATATCGGTGTTGAAGACGTTGTCCTGGTAGAAATAGAAGGAACCTTCCAGGGTATCGCACCAGAACTGACAAGACTGAAGGTATCCGCTTCCGTCAAAGGAAAGTGTCGAGCAGTGAAGATAGAGGTTATCGGCAATCGCGCCTTGCTCGAAGGATATGTCGTGTCCTGATGCATCCAGCACGTTGTCGTAGAAATAGACGTCCGTGCCAATGAAATTGATATCGGAATCGGCAGCGACGGAACCTCCGTCTTTTTCATTATAGAAAGAATTAACCGAGAACGGACTCGTGAAATGCAGAATCTGGTCGTCCGAATTGATGAGGTAAACAGTCTGGCAACGGATCGTTCCGCTGCTGGTGATGTTACCGCCCACCCTCAGGTATAAGACGTTATATGAAGGGTGATTACCGATAATACCCTGATTTTCTACATTGCCATTGACCGTAAGTGTCCGGCTGCCGTTGGATTGGTTCATCAGGTAACCACCGCTGCTAACCGTCAGATTGGCGCATATTGTATTGATGGCTTGAACCGGTCCGACGATAACCACGTCGTCGCCGTTACTCGGGACTTCCCCGCCGGCCCAGGTGTTGACGTTGTCCCATACACCGCCTTCAGGTGTCGAATAGATCGTGTCGGCGGCAAGATAGAGGGCAGATAAGACGAGAATGAATGACAACAGAAACTTGATACGCATAAGTAAAACTCCTTTTATTCGCTGTGGGGTAGTTCGCAAAATTCCATGAAAACTCCATAACCATCAACTCAGCAATATTTTACCCGATATGTCAATAAAAAATTTCTGAACTACGTTCTTTTTTGCGAAATAAAAAACAAAAATCTGCATATCCGATTGTGCTTCGCTTTAGCACCGGAAGCGGAGAATCTTTTTGTTGACAAAACCTTTTGAATAAAGATAATAGAGAATTAACACAGAAAATCGGGGAGAATATGGGGAATCTACAGCGACTGCCCAATATCGGCAGAAAAATGGAACAGTCTTTACGAAACGCGGGTATCGAAACCGTCGAGGAGTTCGACCGGGTCGGAAGTCGCCAGGCATTTTTACGAGTATTGGCGAACGAACCTGATTCGTGCCGCACACGTCTTTACGCGCTCGAAGGCGCTGCCCGAAGAGTTCGGTGGCACACGCTTCCCGAGGAAGTACGTCAGGAACTCATCCGCTTTTACAATTCATGTAAGTAACGATATTATAAAAGAATACAAGGAGACAGAAATGAAACTCAAGCGCTTGTGTGTATTTCTAATATTCATGGTTGCGTTGTCGCTTTCCGCGGCGACGATTACCGCACCTCTCGAGGAAGCAATGGAATCGGCCGCCAGAAGCGAGCTGATTCAAGTGAATATCCGACTTCAGGATCAATACGATGTACAGGAGTTGCACCAGGCAACCCGCGGTATGAGCAAGATGCAGAAACGGGACCATGTGGTTTCCGAGCTGAAGGCCTTTGCATCGTACCATCAATCGGGACTGTTGAACATTCTGAAAACTTCCGGCGGCGTTGAAGACATCAACCCGCTTTGGATATCGAATGTGGTAACTTGCCGCGCGACCCCGGAGGCAATCCGTCAGATCGCGCAGCGGACCGACGTGAAGTCCATCGATCTGGACGAGATGCGCAAGATGATCGACGAGCGCGAGCGCGAGAACAGCGTGCAGGTCCCCGGTCAGCCCGGTTCCCGCGAGATCACGTGGAACGTTTCGCACGTCGGCGCGACGAGCGTGTGGTCACAGGGCTACTACGGTGCGGGTGTGCTTGTCGCCGTGATCGATACCGGCGTCAACTACAACCACCAGGACCTTCAGGACCACATGTGGACACACGGATCATATCCCTATCACGGCTACGACTTCGTCAACGGTGATAACAACCCGATGGACGACGACGGCCACGGAACCCATTGTGCCGGGACGGTCGCGGGTGACGGAACCGCCGGTTCGCAGACCGGTGTTGCTCCCGAAGCGACCATCATGGCGCTGAAGGTGCTGGATAACAGCGGTAGCGGTACCGAGTCCGGCGTATGGAACGCGATCCAGTTCGCCGTCGATCAGGGCGCGGATGTCATCAGCATGTCTCTCGGCTGGCAGCACTCCTGGGGTGTCGATCGCGAGACCTGGCGCGACAATTTCAACAACGTCCTGGCAGCCGGCATGGTCGCGGCCGTCGCGGCAGGTAACGAAGGTGACGAGCAGAGCAGCTATCCGATCCCGGATAACGTGCGCACACCGGGTGATTGCCCACCGCCATGGCTTCACCCCGACCAGACCCTCACCGGCGGTATCTCCTCCGTGATCTGCGTCGGGGCCACCGACAGCAGCGACAACCTCGCCTACTTCTCCAGCCTCGGACCCTGTACCTGGGAAGACGAATCCGCTTACGGCGACTACGTATATAACGGCGGAAGCAGCATGGGCATCATTCGCCCGGACATCTCCGCGCCGGGATACAATATCAAATCGCTCGACTATGCCAATACATCCGGCTACGAAGACGGCTGGAACGGAACCTCGATGGCGACGCCATGTAACGCGGGTGTCATTGCCCTGATGCTATCCAAGAACCCGGACCTCACACCGGCGGAGATCGATCAGATACTCGAAGAAAATTCCGTGCAACTGGCAGCCTCCAAGAACAATAGCTTCGGATCGGGTCGCGTGGACGCCCTCGCGGCAGTCAACGCCGTTCCCGCCGGTACCGATCCGCCCAACGTGGCAACCAACCCCGATCCATCGAACGGTTCCACCACCACCGGCGTCCCCTCAGGCTTGAGTTGGACCAACGGCGGCGGAGCTTCATCCTATACGGTCTATGTGGGAACCAACAACGGTGCGCCCTGGAACCTGATCAACGGTCAAACCACCACAGCGCCATATATATCGGCTTCCGGGTTGTCCTACGAAACCACCTACTACTGGAAAGTCGATTCACACAACGCGAACGGCGACGCGGTCGGCACGATCTGGAGATTCACCACGGGTTCTCCGGCGGACGAAGACTTCGAAACGGGCGATTTCACCAAATGGGACTGGACCTTCTCCGGTAATGCAAACTGGATCATCGACAGCAATACACATTACGACGGAAGCTACAGCGCCCGTTCGGGGGTGATTACACACGACCAGTCAACTTCCATGTCGATCACGCTGAACTGCAGCGAGAGCGGAACGATTTCCTTCTACAGAAAGATATCGTCCGAACCGAGTTACGACTACCTGCGCTTCTACGTTGACGACGTTCAACAGGACCAGTGGTGCGGCGAAGAGGACTGGACCTACGAGGCGTATTACGTGAACTCTGCCGGAAGCCACACCTTCCGCTGGACCTACGGCAAGGACGGATCGGAAAGCAACGGCTCCGACTGCGGTTGGATCGATTATATCTATTTCCTGCCGACCGAGACCGGTCCTGCGCAATTCGCTCTTTCTCCCACATCGATCGGCTTCGGCAATGTCGAGATCGGACAGTCCTCGACCGAGACCTTCCAGATCACCAACAACGGCGGGGAAACCCTCAGCGGATCGATCACGACCCCGTACGATTTCTCCGTGGCAGCGGCTACCCGGGACTTCGACCCCCGCACGACCCGGAATACCCTGAGCTACTCCATCCCGATGGGAACTGCCCAAACCTTCAACCTGACATTCCAGCCGCAAACGGCCAATACATACAGCAACAACGTCACGATTAGCAGCAACGATCCGGATCATCCGTCGAACGTTCTGCCAGTGACCGGTACCGGTATCAATCCGGCGGACATCACCTTCACGCCGACATCCTTCAACGAGACGATGCTCGAGGATGAAACCCTGGATCGCACCCTCACGCTCGGTAACGACGGAGATGCGGCTCTGACCTACAACGTTACCTATTCAACCGGCGACCGGAGTCGCGACGACTTGCTCAACGAGGACTTCGATTCCGGCATCCCGGGAACCTGGACGATCGATGACGGCGGTACGACCACCGACACATGGTACGGTGAGACGGAGTACAATTCGAATTCGCTGGACGGAACCCCCTTCGCGTTCGTCAACAGCGACGCCGCGGGATCGGGTAGCTCGACAGACGAAACCTTGACCTCACCCGTGGTCAATTGCTCTGCCTATACGAACCTGTACCTCGATTTCGACCAGTACTTCAGCTATATCGATGGATACGGCAACGAGCAGGGCGAAGTAATGGTATGGGACGGTTCCACGTGGAACACGGTCTGGGAATCGGAGACGGCCAGTACCGGAAGCTGGACTACCCCCGACCATCAGCATATCGATATCACCGCGTATGCCAACAGCGATATTCAGGTACGCTTTCATTATGTCGCACAATTTGACCTCTACTGGGCGGTTGATAACGTGACGATTACCGGCGATCCCAGTGGCCCGGAATGGTTCTCGCTCAACGGCGGAACCAGCGCTTCCGGTACCATTCCCGCCGGTGGATCGGACGTCGATATCACCGTCGGCTTCGATTCGACCGAACTGGGCCTGGGCACCTACACCGCGACCATCTATATCGACAGCAACGACCCGAGCGACGGATCGATCGCTATCCCCGTGTCGCTGGAAGTGACCGATACGCCCCCCGATCCCGATATCGCTGTTACACCCGCTTCCATCACTGCAAACCTGCTTTCCGGCGATACGGATACAAAGCCCCTCAACATCGCGAACGAAGGCGGACTCGCGCTCGAATGGACGGCAGCCGTTACCGAGCCCGAAACGCGCTCGATCGCCTTTGCCAGCTTCGACGACGGTGTTCCCTCGGGCTGGACAATCAACGACTATGGTCTCGAAGGATTCACCTGGAGCAATGTCAGCCAATACAACGGAAACTCCTTCGACGGTACGAACTTCATGATCGTCAACAGCGGCGCGTACCCGGCAGGCGTCACATTCTACGAAGAACTCATCACGCCGGAAGTCTCATGCGAAGACGCGACGCAACTTACGCTGGAGCTGGACCACCTGTTCACGGTTCGGTCCAGCGAATTCGCGCAGATTTCCGTGTTCGACGGCTCCGAATGGCAGGAGATCGTGACCTGGAACACCTCCCAGGGAACCAGCTTCGCTGCCTACGAGCACCCGGTATTCGATATCAGCGAATACGCCAACGCAAACTTGCAGATTCGCTTCATGTACAACGACTTCGGCGCACAGGGATTCTTCTGGGCAATCGACAACGTATCGCTTAGCATCGACGAGAATATCGAGTGGCTGACTCTCGGTACGACCGGCGGAACCATTCAGCCCGGCGATCCCGCTACGGAAGTATCCGTTCAATTCGACGCCAGCGGCATGGCGGAAGGCGATTACTACAAGAACATCACCATCACCAGCAACGACCCCGACGAGTCTTCGATCGTCGTTCCTGTCACGCTGCACGTCCTTGCCGGGATGGAACCGGCGATCTCGGTCGATCCGGCCAGCCTCGCCTTCGGCGATGTGGTCATCGGTCAGAGCGACAGTCAGCAGTTTACCATCGAGAATATCGGTCTCGCCACGCTGACCGGCAACATCACAACTCCGGCAGGCTATACGGCAACACTGGTTACTCGAAGCCGTACTGCGCAAAGGATTCCATCCAAAACCCGCAATACGCTTTCGTTCAGCATCGAGCCGGGCGATATCAGCACCTACGACCTTATGTTCGAGCCGACCGCGGAGCAGGACTACAACGGCGATGTGACCATTACCAACAACGCCGGTGACGATGTGCTCATCGCCATCACCGGTACCGGAATCGTGATACCGCAGCCGTCAATCACCTGGGACCCCTTATCGTTTATCTCCTATCAGGCGGACGATACACAAACCTCGCAGAACCTGACCATCGGCAACATCGGCCAGCAAAACCTGACTTACACCGCAACTGTGCAGTACCCCGGTCGCAGCCGTACCGATCTCATCGACGAAGACTTCGACAGCGGTCTGCCCGGAAACTGGTCTATCACAGACGGCGGTGCTACCGCCGATACCTGGGAAATCGTCGATAACTATGAATCTACCAACACTCTGGACGGTACGCCGTTCGCGTTTGTCGATAGCGACGGCGCAGGCGAAGTCGATATGGACGAGACGCTTACGACACCGTCCTTGAATGTCGATGGTTATACGAGCCTGACGCTCGAGTTCGACCACTATTTCAATGCCTACCAGACCGAGATCGCCGACGTTGATGTCTGGAACGGCGATGCGTGGGTGAATATCCTGCATATGACCGGCACCGACGTCGGAAGCTGGACCTCGCCGGTTCACGCAACCTACGACATCACGGCTTACGCGAATCACGCGTTGCAGGTTCGTTTCCACTACTACAACGCGAATTACGAATGGTACTGGGCTGTCGATAACGTGAAAATCTATGGTGACGAAGGTTCGCAGGAGCCCACCTGGCTCACGCTGAACGGCGTCGAGACTGTCAACGGCGCAATCGTGGTCGGCGGCACGGACGATGTCATCACGGTCGGTTTCGACAGCGATGGTCTCGAGGGAGGCGGCTACAACGGGATCATTATGCTGACTTCGAACGATCCCGATCATACTATCCAGGCCATCCCCGCAAACCTTGTTGTCCAGGCGCTTCCGGCGTTCGGTATGACACCCGCATCGCTCGATTTCGGCGATGTGCTCGTCGATGGAAGCGACACGAAGCAATTCACCATCGAGAACACCGGCAACGACACGATGGTCGGTACGATTACCACCATCGAAGGCTATTCGGTCTCGGAAGCCGTAACCATGCGTAACACGACCGCAAGAAGAGAACCGGTCATGCTCAGCCGGAATTCGCTGAATTACAATATCCCGACAGGCTCTTCGCAGACATTCGACCTGGTCTTCGAGCCTGTTCTGGAACAGACATACGCAGGCGATATCACCATCACCTCCAACGACCCGAACCACCCGAGCAACCAACTCGCGGTTACCGGTACGGGCTACGTGATCTACTACCCAGAAATCAATGTGACGCCGCTCTCGTTCGACTTCACCATGGAGCCCGATCACACCGATCAGGGAACCATCCAGATTTCGAACCTCGACGCTGGCGAAATGACCTGGAGCGCGAATTACTCGAACGTTGCCCGAGAACTGGTAAACGCCGGATACACGGGATTCTTCAGCGGCGGAACACAGGACGGAATGTCCGACGTTCCGCTCACGACATCTCGCCGGACAAGCTTCAACGGGGTCCGCGCGCAGGGTGACCTTCTGTTACAGCATGATTTGAGCACACCCTCCGGCTCGATTCTGCACCTCGGTTGCGAGGTCTTTAACGGATCGATCTGGACGACCGCGGGTGGTCTCACCAGCTCCGATGGAGACAGCAATTACCTCTACCGGTTCGATACCAATGGTAATCTGCTCAATACGTACGATCAGATTACAACATCTACCTGGGGTATGCGCGATATGGCGGACGACGGTACCTACCTCTACGCGGGCGACGATAACGGATTCTACCGGATCGATCCCGCAACCGGAGCCCAAACGATGCTCTTCAGCAGCAACCTGTCGCTCGGTTGTATCCGCTCGCTCTCCTACGTTCCCTCGATGGGATTCATCGCGGGTAACTGGCGTGCAAGCTATGGAAACTTCAAGGTGTTCGACGCCAGCGGCACTCTTCTGGATGAGCTGAACTTCCCGTCAACGATATCCAACGTGTATGGCTCTACCTACGACCCCAGCGATCATACCCTCTGGCTGACCGATATCTCGGGTCCGGATGAATATCAACAGATTACGATCTATCACTACGATATCGCGACCGAAGCGCTGACCGGCGAATCGATCGTGGTTCCGATGCTGTATGGGGCTACGGTCGAACAAGAGGCTGGCGGATGCTGCCTCTGCACCGATCTGATCCCCGGGAAAATCGCACTTTGCGGTATCGCCCAGACCGATCCGGACACATTCTACGCGGTCGAGCTGCGCGATATGCCGACCTGGATATCGTTCACCACCGATACCGATGGAACCCTCCCCGGCTACGGTGGTCCCGACAACCTCGGCTTCGAGATCGATACGAGCGATATGGTCGATGGCGAAACGCACCATTGCGACATCGTGATCAGCTCCAACGATCCGGATGAACCAACGGTCGTCATCCCGGTATCGCTCACGATCGAGACGTATCCGCAGTTCAACCTGACCCCGGCTTCGCTCGACTTCGGCGATGTCGCCGTCCAGCTCGACGAGACGCTGCAATTCACCATTGAAAACAACGGTAGCGCCGAGATGAACGGTACCATCACCACCATCGAAGGCTACGCGGTCAGTGAAATGGCGACAACGCGAAACACCGCCGCCAGAAAGGAATCGGAAAACGCGACGAATACCAGAAACGCGCTGGATTACACGATCCCCCCGTTCTCGTCGCAGACCTTCGATCTGACCTTCGAGCCCGCGGCGGTACAGACGTACGCCGGCAATATCATCATCACGTCCGACGATACCAACTACCCGAGCAACAACCTCGCGGTCACCGGTAACGGTATCCATGTCGATTTCCCGGATGTCGAAGTATCGCCGATCGCGCTGAGCTATACGCTGGATCCAGATGCCTCGAGCGCGAAGAACTTCACGATATCCAATAGCGGTGAAGGCGTACTCAACTACACTATCGCCGAAAGCGACGTTACTGCCATGAATATCGAAACCGCCAGCCTGCGCGATGCGAGCAAGCGTCAAGCCCTGTCCCGTACCGACTGGCTCGAATGCAATCCGGTCTCCGGCACGATTGTCCCGGGATCGTATGAGGTCATTCAGGCGACCGTGAACACTGCCGGGATGGTTGCCGGCGACTATCAGGCGATAATCGAAATCCAGAGCAACGATCCCGACGAACCGGTCGTAGAGATCGAGATCAACATGCACGTGAACTACGAACCGTATGCGATCGACGATCTCAGCATCCAGATATCGGGCAACACCGCTTACCTGACATGGTCTTCGACGACCCACGCGACCAGCTACCTGATCTTCGCGGCACCGGCACCGGAAGGACCGTTTACGCAGGTCGGGCAAACCAACATCACCGTGTGGTCGAGCATGATTACCGAAGAAATGAAATACTTCCAGGTCAAAGCAAAGAACTGATCGATAACAAGATAAAGAATACCGCCCTCAATTACGGGGGCGGTTTTTTCTTTAATACGAAGCTACTTGTAGGTTTTCCAGATGGGCAAGACAAATGGATTGCACCGACACCCGACCGACAATTGCGGTAGGGTACAGACCTCTGTGTATGCCCGTTCTCTTCTCAATAAACACCCCCACATTCGGAAGTCGATTTCCATATCATTTTCGCATATTTCTTATATCCCGATGAACTGAAAATCCATGCGTTCGTACCTGTAATTGTTTGCAAAATAAGCATAAACGGATATGGCATTGCTCTTGCATCAAGAAACATGAGAAATTCACGGACAAGGGGGACCAATGGTTTCATTTCGTATTCTACTCATCACGATCGCAATTTTATTGATGATCATAGCGCCGGGCGTCGCAAGTGGCTGCTCGACATTCAAGGTTCAGCAAGCCGAACACATCGCCTACGCGCACAACATGAATCAGGGCGACCTGGGCGTTCCCGGGATGGTCTTCATCAACAAGCGCGGAATGCTCAAGGAGAGCCGTACCTGGGACGAACTCACCACCACGAATCCCACGCTGGCGACGGATTACGCCTGGATTTCACGCTACGGATCGGTCACCGTAAACATCTTCGGACGGGATTTACCCGACGGTGGTGTCAACGAGGCGGGGCTGTTCCTCTGGGAGATGGGCGAGGACGTCGAGTATCCGAACGATCCCGAGAAGCCGGCAATGAACCAGATGAACTGGATGCAGTACATTTTGGACACATGCCTCTACGTGGAGGACGCCATCGACCGGGCGCACGAAGTGACCATCGACGGCTGGGGCTGGCACTACTTCGTGGGCGATGCTACCGGCAAGACGGCATCCATCCACTTCATCGACGGCAAGCCGGTCGTCCACTCGGGCGAAGACATGCCCGTACCCGCGATGTTCAATTCACCCTACGACTGGGAGATGGAGCTGGCACGCTACTACGAAGGCTTCGGCGGTAACTACTCCACGGAGGTCGATGATCCGGGCGTACCGAGATTCGTGCGCTACATGAGGCTGATGCGCGAGATGAAGCCCTCGGATAACGTGGTAGATTACGGGATCGCGATGATGCAGACGCTCAGGGTGCATGACGATCCGGAGTGGTCGGTTCTCTACGATGAGGATAGCCGAACGATCCATTTCCGCACGCGGTTGAACCCCGCGGTCAAAACACTGAAATTGAGCGATATCGATTTTTCCAACCAGTCGCCCACGCTGATGCTCGACATCGATCAGCCGGACGGCGGAGACACGATAGACCGATTCGAAGCCTACACGAAAGATGCCGACAAATCGTTCATGATGCAGAAGCTCGTGACCAAGCTGCCGGACAATTTTTTCTCGAAAGAACTATCAGCCGAAGCGTGCGTCGATAACTTCGTGAACCGCATCGATGACGACGGCGTTATCGCGGATCGGATGCTGAAGGGAGTCTGGGGCAAGGAAAAGAACAAGGAACTGGTGATCGCGCTGGATACGAACAAAGCGGCGGTCACGGGATACGTGATCATCAACGACAACGGCGAACGCCTCGCGATCGATCACCTGGTGCTGATGGGCAATGTCCTTCGCCTGACCTTCTTCACGCCGAAGGGCGCGATCGTGGAGGCCGTCTGCGCCATCGACAAAGACAACATGCAGGTGCGACTCAACGGCGCGGAGGATTTCTACGGCAATTTCGCGCTCGAACGGGAGTAATGGAACATGGGCAGGCGCAGTGCCTGCCCATTCTTTGATGTCGCAACTCTGCCACAATTTGTAGCGATTCCGCAACAATTGAACCATGCAGCATTATCAAATCCCCTGAAAATAAGCATTTACACTTTGGCATAACGATTGCATAATACTTCTGTGGAAAAATATCCAAAAGGGGGAATCATGAAATCGATATCCATGTGTTTGATGATATGTATCTTTGCAATCGCTCATTTGGGCGGTATGGTCAATTACCACGATAACTTTGAACGCGCGGACGGAGCGGTTGGAAACGGGTGGACAAACATCGGCCCGTCAAGTACATCCATCTCCGGTGGCATGATGCGCATCGAATCTTCTTACAATCAGGGAATAAAGAGTCCCGTGCTACCAACTTCCGGAGCCTGTTATATCCAGTTCGACTGGATGATCGAAGCCAACGACTGGCGTATCGACGCCTATCCCAACGACGCGATCACCTACATTCTATACGAAAACGATGGGAATCTTCGTTACGACAACACGGTGAACTACTCGAATTCCCATACCATACAAAATATTGGACTCAATGTGTGGTTCACGTTCAAGATATACATCGATCCGGAGACAGATACATTCTCGATATGGATAGACGATTCGCTTGTCGCCGATAACATCGCAGGCAATCCGATAACCGGCGTCGAGTACTGGTCGTTCCGGGCAACGCTCGGTACGAACGCGATCCAGTGGGTCGATAACTTCATCGTCTATGACGATACGCCGCCTTCTGTGCCACAGAATCTAACCGCAACCGGGCATGTGAACGACATCGAACTGAATTGGACGGCCGTCGAAGAACAGGAATTCCTCACCTACAACATCTATCGCGATACATCGTCCCCCGCAACTACCTTCCTGGCGTCGGTTGACGGTGACCAGACGACCTACACCGACAACACAGCCCTCGCCGGCGAAACCTACCACTACAGCGTTACGGCGGTAAGCATGGATGAACAGGAAAGCGGCTACTCCGAAGAAGACTCCGCGCACCTGATGCCGCAACTCGATGTGACGCCCACCGACATCAATTTCAACGTCGGGTATGGCTACAAGGACTCCACCAACGTCACCATCTCCAATACCGGCAACTGGCCGATGGAGTGGAGTATCCCGACCCAGTACGAGATTCCGACGGAGGGTTTGATTGCCTACTACCCAATGGATGGAAATGATCAGGAACTTGCTGTTGATGGAAGTGGAAATGGAAATACCGGTGTAAACCATGGTGGGTATGCAACCACGAATCGCTTCGGTGAGGGTGTAAGAGCCGCTGGTTTCAACGGCTCGAATGAGTGGATCGAGATCGATACATTGTGTGACGAGGTCAATGAACTGGAAGAGTTTACAATTAGCGGCTGGTTCAATTGTGATGCAGGACTGTCTGCTCTTCGATACTTCTTTGCATGCAATAATACGAGTTTGGGAAATACTCTCCTGATGGGTGTAACGCTCGATGGCGAAATCTGGTACTGGAATGATGGAATGGGCGACAGCAGTCTTTCCGCCGGTTCGGGTTACAACGACCAACTCTGGCATCATGTCCTTCTGAAGACAGATTCGCAATCGTTATCGCAAATTTACATCGATGGTGTGTTGATGGCTGATGTATCGCAGGATGATCCAATCTCTTGGGCCTCGGTGGGTCATGTCAGTATCGGACAGGAATGGGATGAGTCGGGGCCATCAGAGTTCTGGTATGGCGAATTAGATGATTTCAGGATGTTCGATAGACAGTTGAGTCACAACGAAATCCTCGCCCTGTACCACGAAAATGGCTGGACCGGCAATGACCGCGTTTCCACCCGCACCACCCTGGAAGACGGGCTGGTGGCGTATTTTCCGTTTGACGGTTCACCTCATGATGTAACCTCAAATCAATATGAGGGTACGATCCATGGAGGAGTCGAGCTCGCGGCAGGTGTCAATGGATTGCCCAATACAGCCTATAATTTTGACGGTTCATCAGGTCGAATCGACATTGAAAACCTCTCGCCAGTTTACACTACTTCCGACAGCTACACATGGGCACTTTGGGCCAAACCTGAATCTGAGCCGGATGAAAGCCGTACTGCGGCAATCGGTTTCGAACGGGGTGGAGAAGGCGAAATAACCATTGGGGGTGTATCTGCTTCAAGCTCGGATCCAACCATGCAACTATCGGCATACGGTTATAGCAGATGCAATGATTATGCAAACCATGGCGGAGGTCATCAACTTCATAGCGAGCAAGGTTTTCACGATAATAAATGGCACCACCTTGTTTTGATTCGCGATACAGGAGAAGACGAGTATCGTTTCTATAAAGATGGCATATTGATGCAAAGCATGACTGACAACAATACAACGACGATCAATGTACCTGGTCAATATGTCAGTATTGGATGTAATCATCATGGCGATTCCTTCGATTTTTTCTTTGATGGCAGCATCGATGAAGTACGAATGTATAATAGACCACTTACACCATCTGAAATTGCCGAACTTGCTGACCACGATGCCTATTTATCCACTACCCCGAGCGAAGGCACATTGCAGCCGGGTGAGTCGGTGGATGTGAAGGTGCTGGTGGATGCGCGAGAGATGGCGCCGGGAGAGTACAACAATATTCTCACGGTGCAGACGGACCCGAGTGTCGGCGAGGAGTTGATCGTGGTGAATACGACGGTCGAGGCTCCTGTGGCGGTCGTCGATCCCGAAGAAGTGCAGATAGACCTGAATGTGGCATCGCAGACTCGGGATGTGACGCTCTCGATCGGTAATACCGGCAATGGCCGATTGGATTTCACGGCAGAGATCGTCGCGCCTGTGGAACTGGATGGCTGTCTGTCGCTGGATGTGACCGAAGCCCGGATCGAAGCCGGCGCTGCGTCGGTGGATCTGGTACTGAGTATTGATGGCTCCGGATTGGCCGACGGAGTGTATCAGGCGTCGGTCAATATCAATACGCATGCGCCGGAAACCGGTGAGACGCTGATAATCCCGGTTACGCTTCATGTCGATTTCAATCCGCCTGCTCAGGTAACGGGTCTTACAGCATCCGGAATCGGGGTGAACTGGCTCGACCTGACATGGGATGCTGCGGTAGTCTCCGACAGCGTAGTGGCATACAATGTATATTACCGGAGAGAAATGGACGTCGATTACCGGTTGAAAGAAGTCGTGGAAGGAACAACCTATCACGATACGGAATTCACGGGACTCGACGATTGCCTGCTCTACTACCGGATCGCGGCTGTGGATTGGGTCGATAATGTGGGTACACAGAGCGATAGTCTGGAAACAGGACTGAATATCCCGGTGTCACCGCAAAACCTCGATGTCACGCTTGTCGATAACGATGCATGCCTTACTTGGGAGCCGGTCACGCAGACGGTCAGCGGGACGCCATGCGAAGTTACTTGCTATGTGGTTTACTTCAATAACGAGCCTGGCCCTAACGAGGATTTCTGTTTCCTCTCCATCAGTGATTCCACTGGCTTCGTGCATGAGAATGTCTTGAATTTCATGCTCGAGAACAAGATGTTTTACGAGGTGACCGCGTATGGTGGTTCTCTGCGGGTTCTGAGAGATATCGTAACGGAGCATCCAGAAGTCACGGTCAGGCAGATGAAGGAATTACTGGAGAACAAGAAGCGGAAAGTACAGGCGCTTCCTGCCCGTCGAAGATAGCGACCAATTTCCATAAACACAATCCCTCCATCGATATCGATAGAGGGATTTCTATATTCCCGGTTCTATTCCATCAAACAGGTGACGCGGTAGAACCTTTTCGTTTCGGTGGAAGGCGCGGTCCAGATGGTGCCGTCGAGTGTGCCGCTTTCATCGGGTAACCAGCCGTTTTCCGGCTCTTCCGATGAATAAACACGATAGCTTGTCGCGCCATCGACGGGGTCCCAGGTGAGGGTCACGGTATCGGTGTCCGTCACGATCAGGACGTCTTCCGGTGGCAGGAGCTCGAACTGCGTGACTTCCAGGATGACCGGGGTCAAGATAACATTCTGATCGGTGTCCGGCACGGTCAGGAGCGTTGCCCGATAGGTGCCGGGCGTTAATCCCGTAGCGTCGAATTCCACCGAGAGCATTTCCGTCGAGCCGGGCATAACCGAATCCTCGACATGTTGCGCGCCGTTTACGGTCAGCCAGGCTGGTGCCGGTTCGCCGGTGATTGTTACATCGTCGATTCGCCAGAGCGAGTCGTAATCGCCCTGATAATAGAACCCGATATAGACCGTTTGATTCGCGTAGTCCGAGAGGTCGATCGTCCGTAATACCCAATTGTCCGCGCCGTTTCCGAACTCCATCAGCTCGACGAAATCTCCGTCCGAGGGATCGCCGCTGCCGGTCGAAATCCACACGCCGTGGTAGGTGTAGTAAGAGCCGTAAACGTATTCGTTCCTCTCCCAGAACTGAAGTTCGCTGTTGTAAACGATCTGAACGGCGGGTGTGACGATCCAGTCGTGCGCCATGCCGTTGTAGTCGTCATCGGGATGTACGCAGGAATGGGAAGAAGAATGATATTGATAGGTGGATTCGATCCATCCGCGATCGTCCGTGGCGCCCAGCCGATAGGTTTGCCATCCGTCCGGTGGATAGACACCGCTCTCGAAATCCTCTTGCAGGAGCGAGCGGACGGATGAACCCTGCACGGATACTTCGTAATCCACATCCTGACCGCCGGTGTTGGTGAGCGACAGTGATTGCGTGCCCTGCATTCCAGAGACGAGGGAACACGAAACGGTGTCCGGGCTTGCCTCGATGTGTCCGGGCGGTGGTTCGGCAACGCAAAACGACCACAGCATCCCGTCGGTTTGCAGCGTGTCGTTGATCGAGTTGACCCGCCAGTAGATCGTGGTTCCCAGGTCGAATGGACCGCCGATCTGCGCGCTGGTGAGCGTGTCGATGGCCGCGCCCGAATAGATGATCGTCTGCGGTGGATTCACCGTGTCGAAAAGCACTTCAACTTCTGTGGTGACGCCGGTATTCGTCCAGGAGATACCCGTGTCCTGCGCGACACCTGTTTGGCTGCGAAGCGGGATGGGGTCGGTTGCCATACCCGGACCGATCGGAGTTCCGAAGACATGCACGTCATCGACGCATATTCCGAAACCGCCTCCAGCGTGCCCTTCAAACATGAGCTGGAATGCGTCCGCCTCCGGGAATGTTCCCACCACATGCTCGTTGTAACCGTAGTCGGCACCGTTTGTACTTGTGATATAGGGTCTCCAGAAGTAGTGCCACTCATCCTCTTCCGACTCCCGATAATACACATAAAGCTCATCGGAATCGCTGAACCAGGGCTCACCCGATAGCCAGATGGACGCATAAACGTATGTGTAGTTTCGGATGTCCATTGGCGGTGTGATCAACTGGGTTATTTGATCTTGTTGCTGATCTACGTCCTTGAAGAAGAATGCGTTGCGATTGCCGGAGTGTGCATAGGGTGGATGATCGTTATAGCCGCCCTGCGCAAGTGTCCAGGATGTCATTCCCTGAACGCGGTGCTGACTCCATTCGTTGAAGAAGTACTCGAAATCATTGTCGAAATTGTAGAACATGATGGTGTCGGCCATCAGTTGGATTGCAAGAAGGAGAAGCAAGACCGGTAGAAGCTTTTTCATCGGCGCCTCCGAATGTTGGGTGTTACTATTTCATCTGATGATAATTACAACCATAATATGAAAATGTGTCAAGCTTCTTTCTGTCGTACCTGCGCGCTTGCCGTATATGCCACAATGAGTTGAAAGCACGCCGCTCGGAGATCAACGCCTACAGAAGAAAGCGAATTACTGTATATGTCGCAATGAGTTGGAGGGTAAAGGGCAGGCACGAAGACCTGCCCATGCATGATATAATCAGATCAGGAACTTCCCGTCCTTGTAGATCAATTCGTCGTCGGCGTAGATTTCGCCGCCGTCTTTCATGTCGCAGAGCATATCCCAGTGGATGGCGGATTCGTTCTTGCCGAGTGAATCGGGGATGGAGCGTCCCACCGCGAGGTGTACGGTACCGCCGATCTTCTCGTCGAAGAGCATGTTACGGGTGAAGCGCTGGATGTTGTAGTTGGTGCCGACCGCGATCTCGCCCACGAAGCGCGCGCCCGGATCGGTGTCCAGCAATTGCAGCAGCAGGTCTTCGCCCTTTGACGCGGTGGCCTTCACGACCTTGCCCTTTTCGAAGGTGAGCTGGATATCCTCGATGGCGCGTCCGCTGAAGATGCCCGGGAAGCTGAACCGGATGTGCCCTTCGACACTGTCCTCGATGGGACCGGTAAAGACCTCGCCGTCGGGGAAGTTCACACGACCGCTGCAATTGACCCACTTTCTGCCGCCGATCTTCATGCGCAGGTCGGTGTCTTTCGACTTGATGTGCAGGGTCTTTTTGGTGTCCATGATCTTGCAGATGCGTTCCTGCTGTTGATCGACCTCCTTCCAGAGCGCGATCGGATCGTCTTCGAGCAGCTTGCAGGCGCCGAATACGAATTCTTCGTAGTCGGTGATCGACATGCTGGCTTCCTGTGCGTTGCCGAGCGTGGGGAAGAGCGTTCCGCACCAGCGCAGGGAACCGGTCTTCATTCGTTCGAAATAGATTTTTGTCAGCGGTGCCCTTGCCTGACTGGAGAGACGCATCCTTTCAGCCGGGATGTTGCTCATGTTGCGGGTGTTGGAGGTTCCCATAACCGAAATGAACGCGTCGATGCTCTCGTACAGGGACTTGGTGGAGGGCTGGATGTACTTCAGTTGCTCGTCGCTGGCAAGCTTCATCGCGAGTTCGCCGATGGTGGGATCGCTGATCCTGGTAATCGGATGACCGCCCAGCTCTAGCGCGACGGCGTAGCATTCACGGATCAGCGGCAGCGTCGCTACTTCACCGGTAATCAGGATCGATTCGCCCTTTTTCAGGTCGATGGAATATTTCAGCAACACTTCAGCGTGTTTGCGTATGATTGGATTCATGTGGATTCTCCTTTGATGGTTTTGTGATGTGCTTCTTCCACAACGGATAGAGCAGCAGATAGCCCATGAGCGCCCCGAAGATAACGACTGACCAGACGTTCGAGGTGATGGGGCATCCGCCTGAACGACAACCGATGAACCGGTAGTACAGGTATCCGATCGAGCCGCCTGCCGCCAGTGACAGCAGGATGCCGAGTATCGCATTGAGCATGGCTTTCTATTTTACCTTGAGAAGCTCGACCTCGAATTTGAGCGTTGCGTTGGGAGGAATGACTCCGCCGGCGCCACGCCTGCCATACGCCAGTTCGGGCTTGAGGATCAGGATGCGCTTTTCGCCCGGCTTCATGCCGGCAACGCCTTCGTCCCAGCCCTTGATGACTCTCCCGGCGCCAACCTTGAACGAGAAGGGCTCTCCGCGATCTACGGAGCTGTCGAACTTGGTTCCGTTCATCAGCCACCCGGTGTAGTGTACATCGACGTTATCACTAGCTTGCGCCGGAGTTCCTTCCCCTTCCTGTATGACGGCGTATTCGAGTCCTGAATCGGTGGTGATGAATTCGGGTTCCATTGGTTTCTCCTCTTCCTGTTTTTGAGCGGTATTGGACGAACATGCCGCCATAATGGCGATGATCGTCACGATGATAAAAAATCTCATTGATTCTCCTGGTTTGTTATTCGTGAAAGACCGAATTACCGGCTTCCTCTTCCATCTCGTAAAGCTGTGTGATCCACTTGGCGAAGCCTCGTTGCGAGACTCCCTCGAATTCGACGATCAGAAGTCCCATACCATGCGGTTTCTGCCATTTTTGCACCCATTTGACCAGCGCTCTGGCACGGATTTTCTCGACTTCCCGGTCTTCGTTCAGGAGATCGAAATCCAGCACGACCAGGCTGCCCTTTGGAAACGGATGATCCGTCTCGACGAAGATTCCGTGCGGTCCAAAATTCTGCGCCACGCCCTCCATATACTCGAACGAGGGCTTGTCCAGCGGCTTTCCCTGAAACATACCGCTGAATCGAACATTAACGTTTGCCGCAACCCTTCGATATTCACGTTTGTTCATCTTCATGCTCCTTTTCCCTCACATCGTGATTTACAGAGATCATTTTATCCGATTCACCCTCCAGATATTCCTCCAGGAGCGGTTTTTCGATCTTGTGCAGCTTTTTCATCGTTGTCGTGATCCGTTCGAGCTGCCGGTCGATGATCTCGATCTTCTTCCGCTGGCTCTCGTCTTCGGTCTGCCGTTTCAGCAGGTCCAGGTTGCCGCTGATAACCATGAGCGGGTTGTTTATCTCGTGGTTCAGGCTGACGACCGTCGCCGAGATTGCCGCCTTGCGTTCCGCCATCAGGAGCTTTTCGCGCGTTTCCTCGAGCTGGCGGTTCATCTCCAGGATTCTTCGGTTCTGCTCCTTGAGCTGCTCGATCATGCGGTTGCGTGAGAGTAAACCCGCCAGAAGCGATGTCAGCACGCTCAATCGCGGGAATACTCCCTCATCGAACGCATCGGCTTTATCATCCCCGAAATTGATCACGCCCACCAGGTCGTTTTCCAGCAGCAGCGGCATGGAGAGGAACGAGCGCAGGGTGTTCGAACGGTAGAGCTTTTCCTTGTGCAGGTTGTTCAGATAGACGGTCTTGCGCTCCTTGGCGATCCAGGCGGAGAAGCCGCGTCCGAACTCGAACTCCACCAGCCGGATGAGGTCGATCGCCTTGCCGCGCTGCGCGACCAGGTGGATTTTCTGTTCGTCCGGGTTCAAGAGGAATATGGTGGCGTACTGGTGCGGCATAAACTGATTCAATATGTCGAATATCTTGTCGTAAATCTCTTCACGACGTTCGTATTCGAAATGTTGAATCAGCTCGACCAGATCCAGCAGGATGTCCTGGTTTTCATTGTGGTTCTTCTGTGTCATGATATCTCTTCGTCCAGATCGCGTATATATTTCCATATTCGCAGTAAAACCGCAAAATCGGCAAGCGGAATTTTCACAATTTCTTCTTTTTTACGGATCAAGGCTTCGTTTTCAGGCTGATTCATAGGTAAAAACTCCCGGAGTCTGTCAGGTAGGAAGGAATATGCGCCGTCAGGATTTCCGTGCGGATCATGGTGCAATCAGACAGAAGCGGCTTGATCTCGTCGATGCGCCTGCCAAATTCTCCGGCGACGATGCTGTTGGTGAATCCGAGCGCCAGGGTCCTTTCTCCATCCAGACAATGAAGGCGAACGCGAATCCTGTCCAGCATTTTCGACCGGTAGTTCATCTGATAGACGGTCGAAAGACGCTCCCTGTTCACCGATTTCTCGATCATGACGGGCCGCCCGGGGAACTCCCAGCCGTAGATATACTTGCCCTTCTTCTCCAGCAGATTGTTCACGAATGCCAGCGCGTTATCCTTTTCCGGAATCTGATGGAACAGATAGATCATCTCCTCCGAAAGCTGCCGCAAATTTCCGGCGACCGTTTTCGTCGAACCGGCGTCACGGCAGTCTCTAAGGAAATCAAGCAGTTTTCGTGTATCCGTATCGTCCATCTCGTCGAACACGTCGATCCAGTCGTCGAACTCTACCAGGTCGCCGATCTCCCGCAGGGACGCGATATCGAACAGGAAGGCCAGCAGACCGGAGGGATTCTTCTTGCGCCCAGGATTCCGGCGGTAGAGTCGATCGAGCACGTACTGGTTGAAGAGATTCAGCGGGATGCCCCATCGGGAGGCGGTTTGGACAAGTTGTTCCGTGGTTCCGCCGTCGTGCAACGAGACCAGCCGCAGGTTGATCTTGGGGTGGAGCTCCTGCACCTGGATATAGTGACGTTTGTGGTCGAGGTTCAGTTGGGATTCGGCGAGTACCTGCTGCCCCTTGATCTCGACGAGATAGCGGCCTTCGCCCAGTCCATCGACGATCTTCGCCGGATGGATGTCGCCGACATGCAGGATCGAGCGCAGGCGCGAGACGCTGGTCTGGCTGAGCTTCGTCGCCCGGGTGGAAGAAACGCGGCGGATCATTCGAGACTATTCATTTGTCTTGAGAACGAACTCGACTTCGCGCACCGATATCTTGAGTTCCTTGCTGATGGCATCGGCATCCCATCCGTTCTGCGACAGTTTGAGGATCATCTTTTGCATGTATTCCTGGTCGCCGATGCGCGGCTCTTCCCCGGTGTCCTGCACCTCGTCTTCCAGCAGTTCCCGTTCTTCGTCCTCGGTGAGTGCGGTTTCTTCCCTCAGGATATCTTCCGGGGTTTCCGGTTTCGAGTCGTCACCGAAATAAAGCCTGGCTTCGGATTCCCGATCTTCCGCTTCCTCTTCCGGTTCGGGCAAGAATTCTTCTTCCGGCTCGGGTTCTTCGACCGGAGGCTCGAACGTATCTTCTTCCGGCTTCTCTTGCTCGATCTCTTCCTTGATCAGCTCTTCGTGATACTCGAAATCCTGCTGCGTGAAATCGTCGTCGGATGGGGTGGTACGGTTGCGGTAGTAGATCATCAGGAGGAAGAACACGATCACGCCGAAGATAAGCATCAGAAGGAGCGCGATCCACAGCTTGAGCTCGATTTGGAGGAAACTATCGGAGGACAGGGAATCGGCAGGACTGCCCGTATCGGTCGCGAGCCCCGCGAAGAGCTTGGCGTTCTCGCTGTCTCCGACCGCGGCGTAGAGCTCGGCCAGCGCCTTGTACTTGTCGAAGCTGTAGGGTGATTTGGCGGGAATGCGATTCAGGAGGGAGATGGCGGTCATGTAGTCTTCGCGATTGTGGGTGACGTTGTCCGCCATGAATTTGTATGCCAAGCCGGCGAGCATCAGCCGGTCGGGGCTTTTGTCGGATTTGTTCGCGGCCTTGACCAGGAGCGAATCAATGTCGTCGCTCACGACCGGCGTCTTGACCGGTGTGGCTGGTGGTTCCGCCTTCTGTTGCGCTGACTTGGGCTTTTCGGGCTGTGGCTTCGCCGGGCTCTTTCCGCCCAGATTCTTGATTTCATCCTGCGTCATCGCGTATTCCGAGGCGGTATCCTTCACCATCTGAAAATGCCGCAACGCCTCTTTCGGATTCTTCCGGTTTTTCAGGATCATGCCCCAGTAGTAGTGGATACCGGTCATGGTCGGTGCCTGTTTCGCGATCACCTCGTACTGCTCGACGGCGCGGGTGTAGAATCCGGTCTTGTAGTAGAATCGCGCGAAACTCAGGCGCTCGTGAACGGCGGAGGGTGTTTTCACGTTGAAGATATCGAGCACAATCTTGTACTTGTCACCCGTCAGGTACGACTGCTTCACCTGCGCGAAGCCGTCGGTCCGGAACGTTGCGGTCAGTCCGCTGTTTCCGCCTTCCACCACGATTTCATCCAGCACGCGGCTGTCTTTGGTATCCTGTTCCGCCTGAAGTCGGCTTCCGGCTGTAACGCCGCCGAGAACGATTCGCACGTATTTTCCGGCGTCGTCTCGCTCCACGCGGTACTCGGGCTTGCTGTCAAACTGCAATACAGCGCGGCACACCTCTCCGTAATCGCCGTAATAAATTGTCTCGAGAACGGGCTGAGCCGCGAAGCAGATCGCGATCGTCATCAGAAGAAAAAGACCGATTCGTTTCATAATATCCCCACAGATTCACATGATGAAATATGGCAATTTACCTGCATATTGATAGTTAACGCACACTTCAGCAAGTTACCATAAGCATGTATTTACTATCTTACTTCTTTTCTGTCAAGCTTTTATCGTGTGGCGCACAGAAAATTCGATGTTCGGCAATCCCAAAGACGATCGTTTCCCGATATTTGATGTCGATCGAAAAAAAGATTTACAGGATTCCGCCGCTTCTCTTATATCGTAAAAAGCAATCAATCGGAGGTTTTCATGGAACTGATCATCGAACGCGAAGGCAAGATCGTCATCTTCAAAATAGCAAGCAGGCTCGACTCGCTCTCGGCACCAAAGGTCGAAAAAGCGCTCCTTCCGGCAATCGAGACGCACGGCGATTACCTGATGGACATGACCGCACTCGAACATATCAGCAGCGCCGGACTGCGCGTTCTGCTACTCGCCGCCAAGAAGATACGATCCACCGAAAGCCGCATGGTCCTCTTCGGGATGTCCGACGCTATCCGGGACATCTTCGACATCGCCGGCTTCTCCACCATCTTCGAAATCGTGGATGGCAAGGAAGACGCCGTGAAGGAGCTTGCCGTTTAGTATAGCCTGAAGATCGGGATATCCATGGCGACAATGAGGCAGGCGCGCCTTACGTCAACATCGGTCTCTTCATCAACCCTTCGATAGTTCGGGATAATCTGATAGCCTGCCGCCACGCTGACCGCGAATTCCGGAATGGCGTACGTGAGGAATACCCCCGGGGCATACACCGAGCTGAATTTCCAGTCCTGATCGGAAGCCTCCTCACGATCGCTACCATACTTGTGTTGAAAGAATGTTCCCAGGTCAACAGGTGCGAACAGGAGTCCGAAATTCCAGTAATCATGCAGATGAAGGGTAAATTCCAGCCCGACTGGCGCTGACAATCCGACCGTGCCATAGTGATATTCCGTGTCCGTCTCGGGATTCCGGATGTATTCGATTGCGCCCACCACACCGAGATACCCGTTGATATAGCACCCGCTATACTTGATTTCGTTCCGCAGGGTGTGTCGCTTTGCCAGAAAGCTTGTTTCGGGTAGTGCGTATTTCTCGAACACGGCCTGCGCTTCTTTCTCGTTCCGAATCTCCGCGAACGCAGCCAGTGCTTCAATCGCTTGCAGTAGTTCCTTGTCCATGATGTTGTTTTTCCCGTTGCTTTCTTGATCTCCATCCCCACCTTTCGGTTTCAGATTCACCTTCCGGTTCAATACAATGAGCTGTCGGACGAATCGCGAATATTCTTTTCCCTTCAGGCTCGACAGCATAATGGATACGTCTTCCGCATAGCTTTGCAACGTTTTGAGCGCCGTTACCAGATTATCGCTATCCCCGTCAATCTCCTCGAAAAGCTTGATACCGGATTCGCAGGTGAGTAATTTGAGCAACTCCCCGCTGAGGTCGATCGCCAATTCACAGAACCGCTCCGGATCAATTCGATTCGCCTTGATTTCGCTGTTGATCTTGTCGCTTGTTTCGACGATCTGATTCAAGATTGAGCACAATTCTTGCTGATTCTTTGGATCAAAGAAAACGTCGGCGTGATGCAGCTCCTCCAAGCCATTGTTATCTGCGTATCGCAGTACTGCCAGCGTTAGTATTTGGCTTCGGTCTTTCGCCGGATAGGAGTGAAAATCGATTTCCAGCAAGTAGGATATCATATCCAGCCATCCTTTCAGTGCCGGATCCTCGATCTCGTTCACAACCTTGTGCAACGCGACTCCAAGCGATTTCCCATCGACAAATTCGATCATCACCTCGACAATTGGCCAGGTCTCGTTCACGATCTGGTCAAGTTTTTCACCTTTGACGTTCAGGCTGTCACTCTTGATGATCAGGCTATTACCCTTGATGACCAGCTTTTTACTATTAATGATAAGGCTATCGCATTTGATGCTCAGGTTATTGCCTTCGATGAGCAGGCTGTCACCCTTGATTGCCAGGCTATTTCTTTTTACGACCAGGCTTTCGCACTTGATGACCAGGGCATCGCCCTTGATGATCAGGGTGTCGCATTTGGTTTCCCGGCTTTTATCATTGATGCTCAGGTTATTGCCTTCGATGAGCAGGCTGTCACCCTTGATTGCCAGGCTATCACCCTTGATGACCATATCATTGATCCTGGCATCGACAATTTCTTTATACACTTTCCTGAGACAGACAAGGAGGTCTTTTCGGAGTACTTCCTTCAATACGTCACAATCAGGGGCGCTTTGCAGCGAGCTCAAGCCTTCGTTCGCGAGCCCCTCGAAGTATTCCTTCGTGTTAGGGAAGTATTTTCCGAAACTGCTTTCCTCGTCGGAAAGCTTCCTACTGCTTTCCTTGTCGGAAAGCTTCCTGCGGTACATGCGATTGAAGAAGCTCAGTGTAAACGATTGCTTCGCCCGCTCCATCATGAAGCTCGCCGTGCCCTCGATGATCGCCTGCTCCCAGTCCTGCGAGCCGGCCACAATCGCGATGCCCGAAGATGTTTCTTCCGCTCGTCCTATTTCCGATATCGCCACCGGACAGTCAAAGCGTTTAAAGACCTGCTTATTCGCGTTGACGATCTTCTCGATTTGCTCTTTCGTAATTATGGTATTATTGCCGTTGCTCATAATAGCTTTCAGCTCGTTGGTCGCCTTCTCGCTCGAAAATGTTACAAGCTGTTTGTCAATCTTTGTCCGAAGTTCTTTCAAGCTCTCCAGATTGATCACACCCTTGTAGTTGCTTCCGCCATAGAGAAGGCACATTTTGTTGATCGAACGGTTGATTTCCTTTAGTGCCTCCATGTCTTTTTCAGTCGGAGGTTTAGCGATTGTATCGTAATATCCAAGCAAATCATTCAGGTCTTTTTGGGCCACCTTGACATCCATAACTTCTTCGATTTTAAGTGCGTCTTGCTTGCGTTTTTCTTTAAGCAGTACGATATGCTCATTAATCGCCTGCTTGAGTGAGTCGTATTTCGTTTTTCTCTCTTTCTCTTTAAAGTCATCTGCTTTGATCGTATCGAGTAATCCGACCAGTTCGGAGGTAAAATTGATGTAACCATAGTCTTTCTTTTCCTTTATCTGATCGAAATTCACGCGGATCGAATCGATTTTCTCGTCCGCATCTTTCATGCTTCTTATCTCAGCAATGATTTGATCTTCGTTTTGAGTGCTCTCCTCTTGAATGTCGATGATCATTCCGTTCTGGATTTCCGCTATCTGATCCGTGATCCTCAAGCGGAGTGTCTCGATCGTGCCGGGGTCGAGTACGGACTTGCATTTCGAGCCGCCGTACAGCACGTTGAGCCGATCGAGGGTCCACAGGATGTCGTTCAGGCTTTTCAGGTATTCAAAGCTTCTCGTGGACCTTATGGTTCCGTAGTATTCCATCAGCTCGAAGATGTCTTTCTTGCCGTTCTCGGGCGTGATCGCTTCATTGATTTCCAGGGCAAGTTCTTTCGGCGATTTTTCCTTCACCTGGGACAAGAGACCGCTCGTGCAAAGGATCAGCAGAAGAAGAACAAGGGGAATTTTTCTCATAAAAGTGTGTAACATAACCACCTTCTGATAAAGTTTTCATGCGATTTCTTTTTTTAGCTAGCTACTTCCACTTCAGGCTCAGTAATGGTGACAGAAAGAATGATAGTTTCTGAAATTCGCGGTCATAGTTGGCATATTGGTGCGGTTATGTCAATAATTTCCATAATTAATTATCAATATTATCGGCGCGATCTCTTTACTCGACATTCGGCAGTCTATAAAGCTTGATATCCCTCAACCTCCCCATGCTTTACGGGTATATTTCGCTAACGGTAAACTCATACGATGGAGATGAAGCAAGAATCCCCGCACGATATCTCCGATCTAATGGAAAAGCAGTCGAAAGCGGGAATCCTACCGATGAGCTATCTGCTGGTGGGGGAGAAGCGATAGACATCTGTCACTTCAGGATGAAAAATACAGGATTGTCTTCGGTCTGCTTTGGGTTGCATTAGCCAGTTTTATGTTGCCAATTCGGACAGGGATTGCATTGTTGTGATTGAGGTGTAAAATGTATGAAGGCATGCAGTTAGAAATACCGTTTCAAAATGCAGGATTTCGTGTTTGTCGATCCGCGAGGAAGAAGCCTATTCAATCCGTTTCTCCTTTAAGATATCCCGGAGGTAAAACAAGAGCGGTAAAATTTATAACTCGATTGTTTCCAAAGGATATCACCCGGCTTTGTTCGCCGTTTCTCGGAGGAGGCTCGATAGAACTGAAATGCGCCTCAAATGGTATTGCGGTATTCGGGTATGATGCTTTTCTGCCACTGGTGGATTTCTGGGATACGCTTCTGGAGCGTCCGGAAGAGCTTGCCGAAGCTGTCGCGAAAGAATACCCGCTGCCCAAAGAACGGTTTTATTTATTCCAGAAAACCCAGTCAAAGGCCCCGACTCGACTGGAAAGAGCTGCGATCTTCTACATTCTGAACAGGTCTTCCTACTCCGGTTCAACTCTTTCCGGAGGAATGTCGCCCGGTCATCCGCGTTTTACAGAATCATCGATTGATCGAATTCGTAATTTCTACAATCCGAATCTCCACGTTGAGCATGCTGATTTCCGCGAATCAATTGCACGGCACGAAGACTCGTTTCTTTATCTGGACCCGCCGTATTTAATTAAAAACAATTTGTACGGCAAAAATGGAAATACACACAAAGGATTCGCACATGAAGATTTACGAGATATTTTGAAGGAGCGGGATTCCTGGATACTCTCTTACAACAACAGCGAAACGATTCTGGACTGGTATGGCGAATACGAGATTCTCTTTCCGGATTGGAAATACGGGATGTCAAAGGATAAAAAAATCCCGTGAAGTCATCATATTGAGTCATGACGTACGTGACAGGGTGAAATTATGAACCAGACTGAAACAGGTAAGGCATTTGAATTTGCAATTATTCAATCAATCTCTGAATTAGTGCCAAACGCAAAACTCATTCAGGATAAATCATTTATAAAAACCCGCGAATGTTTTGGATAACTTGAAAAACCAAGTAATGAAGAATATAAGAAGCATGCTGAAACGGCATCAAGAAGGCTGCTGGAACTCGAACCGATCCTGAGAGAATACCCAGGTGAAATCTTTCTGATTATCCAGCCCGACAGTGCGGGTACGCATGGAGATGTGCGGGATATCGTGATCCGGGCTGAAGATATTGATTGGGAAATTGGCATTTCGGCAAAACATCATCATTTTGCGGTCAAGCACTCAAGACTATCGGGCAATATCGATTTTGGCGATAAATGGCTCGGGCATCCTTGTTCCAATCAATATTTTGACGAAATCAACCCAATATTCGATGCTTTGGTAAAGCTCAGGGAGCAAGGGATTGATTGGAGTTCCCTGAAGAATAAAATGGATGTTTACCGCGATATCACCACAGCTTTCAAGGATGAGTTTTTAAGAATAGCCGGACAGGACGATAGCGTTCCAGAGCAAATCCTGCGCTATCTGATCGGACGACGAGATTTCTATAAGATCGTGAAAGTCAACGGTTATACATCCTTTCAGGCTTTCCATTTCAATGGGACGCTGAACAGAAACTACAAAAGCACAAAGCCGACGATCAAGCTCAGCAGACTGAAATCCCCGACGAGGATCATCGAGCTCGACTATAAGAAAAATAGCGCGACCACGCTGTTTCTGACGATGGACGAAGGCTGGCAGATAAGCTTCAGAATACACAACGCCAGCACGAAAGTCGAACCGTCGTTGAAGTTCGATATTTCGTTGGTTGGTCAGCCGCCCGACCTGTACAGCGATCAGCTCATCTGTTGATGCGTTGTACTATGTCCCGGTGAGGGAGAAGCGTTTCTGCTGAACCGCGAACGCGATGATGAGTCCTGCTTCGGCTGCAATGATAATGGCCGGCAGCGTTTTATGGAAAATGATGTCGATCGACATGCCACTGTAGCGTATAACAATATACAGGTGAATGAAGCTCTTGATCAGGAAATAGAGGTTCACGACACCGAATAGAATTGATCCCGCCAGCAGCAATTTATCGATCCGCTTGAAGATGGAGACGACAACCATGACCGTTGCGGCAAGCACCAGGATATTGCCTGCCAGGACGATCACGTTTCCCAATGCCCAGAAATCGTATCCGGTCATTCGAGAGAAGTGTGCGGCAAGCGAAGCGCTTCGAATCAGCAGGTAAACCGACTGCGTGAGAAGCATGATGGAAAACGGGATGGTATATAGATTCTTCTTCATGAAGCCGTGGAGAAGGATGCCAATAACGGCGAGGGTAAGTAGATAGTTTAGGATCGGTTCGAAAATCAGGTACGAAAATGCGTACAACAGTAAATAATCAATTGCGGGTGACGTCATAAATCCTCCGTGTATGTTTTGGGTTGTGCCGCATTAGGATGAAACAACCGGGTGTAACCTTGAAGTATAACGATATTAATTATCGAAAGGCTACACCCGAATGTCAAACGAAATGCAGGACTACTTGATCATCAGCATGCGTCCGGTGATGTTCTTTCCTTCGGTCTTCAGGCGATACAGATACACGCCGCTTGAGACGGTTTCGCCCATGTCGTTGTCGCCGTGCCAGACGACGTTGTTCTCGCCGGCTTCCACGATATCGTTCACCAGTGTTTTCACCTGTTGTCCGCGCGTGTTATAGACGTTCAGCTCGACGTGCCCGGTTGAGGGGATCAAATAGCTGATCGTGGTGGTCGGATTGAACGGATTGGGGTAGTTGCTCGCCGAGAGATCGAACCGCGGCGTGTCGTTGGGATCTTCGGATCCGAGGACATACGCGCTGTGCCAGACCACGATGCCGTCATCCGTCGGAGCCAGATAGACCAGGTTTTCGTTGTCAATCCGGTCGATTTCGAGCGGCGCGAAGGGCGCGTCACCGAACTCCTCGATATCGCCGTTGATACGATTGCGGATTTCATAGCCGGTTCCGCTTAGACCGAAATAGATCGTGCAGGCATCCCCGTCGGCGTTTGGGAAGCAGCACGAAGGTGGCAGGAACGACAGGTCGTCGAAGGGAATCAGCAGATCCACATTCGTCGTTATGTCGGTCCAGATGCGATTGCCGTCGGCATTGAGCTCGCTGATCCTGAAACTGCCGTTCGGGAGCGTTTCTCCGAGCGTAAAGGTCTTCGGCAGATCGGGATACTTGTCCGAGAGCAGGAGATAGGGGCGCAGGTTCGTTACTCCCGTTTCTTCATCGATCATATCCCAGGTGTTTTCCCAGCTCACGTAGATATCGGTCAGGCTCAGGGTGCCTTCGGAGAACCAGCGATAGATTCCCGAGACGATCCGGGGAGAGGCTACCATATCACCGCGAATGACCATGCTTCCCATGTTGTCAACGCTGCTGTACCGCTGGTTTCTGGAAGAGAGCACGGCCGTATTGTTGGTGTAGGAACGCCAGACATAGTCGGTATCGAGGACAAAGCCCTGCATGAAATACTCCGTCTCCACAACGGAATAGGGGCTCGTGATCAGTACTTCGTCTCCGTAGGTTACTTCCGGCTGGAGTGGTTCCATCTCGAAGAAGCAGTTGTTGGCGTAACCGTATTCGCCCACTGCTTCAAACGAGTTATAATAGCTTCCGAAGTCGTGCGTATCGATGCAGTCGCCGGTCTCGATGTCGTATATCGAGATTGTCTGATAGCTGTGGCTGGTGTAGCCGGTTTCCGAATAATTCCTCTCGGATTCCGTTACAGTGGCGACCAGAAGACAGGCTGTCTCGTCCTGTTCGAAATAGCTCATCTTTCGTGCCGTTGTGTTGTCGGTCATGGCGAGCGTCACGGTTTCCAGGACGTTGCCGTCGATGTCCGAGATTGTCAGGTAGATGTTGTCCGTGTCCTGAGAATAGACCACGATCCGGTCCGTACCTTCCACAGACCTCAGTTCCGCGTAGGAAAAGGTTCCGTTTGCGATCGGGATCGTTTCTTTCTGCGTAAAATCCATCGTTGCGAACAATGGGATCGTCAGTGTCAGTGCCAGTGTCAGTGCAATCAATAGATGCTTCATGTTTCCCTCCTGTTTGTCCTTCAGTATTAAGTCGCTATTTCAGCATTAGCATTCTGCCATATAGTTTTTTATCGGCGCTTTTCAATCGGTAGAGGTACACGCCGCTGGAAACGGTCTCGCCCATGTCGTTGTCGCCGTGCCAGACGGCTTCGTGTTCACCGGCGTCGATGACATCGTTCACGAGCGTTTTCACTCGCTGTCCGCGCGTGTTATAGACGTCCAGCTCGACATGCCCGGAGGACGGGATCGAGTAGCAGATCGTGGTGGTGGGGTTGAACGGGTTGGGGTAGTTGCTCGCCGTGAGATCGAACCGCGGCGTGTCGGTCGGATCGTCGATTCCGACGGTGTACGCGCCGTGCCAGACCTGAACGCCGTTGTCCGTGGAAGCCAGATAGACCAGCGTTCCACCTTCGGTCCGCTCAATGTTCAGAGGCACGAAAGGCGCTTCGCCGCTGTCCTCGATATTGCCGTTAAGCCGGTTGCGGATCTCGTAGCTTGTCGTATCCGGCGCGAAGTAGATGGTGAGAGGGTTGTCGTCGTCATCCGTGAAGCAGCTGGATGGGTAATTCCAATCTGTGAGATGCTCATTCGTAAAGGATGTTTCTGAGGTTGACCATATCTCATTTCCATTCAGGTCGCGCTCCGAAAAGATTGATATTACCTCTCTCTGATTGGTATATTCTTGTGACAACATGGTGAAGGTCTCGGGTTGCTCCATGTATTTATCCGAAAGAAGGATATAGCGGTTGGTCGAGTTATAATTATGTACATCTGTTGTATAGGTATCCGAAATCAGAACATCGCCTATATAGATATATCTTCCGATAAATGTGTATCCATCGGCAAGCCCATCATGGTAGCTAGTTGAGTAATTGCGACCTGTTGATATTATCGGTGTACCATCGATGGCACCAATAATCAAGTTCTTACCATCATTATTATTAACGGAATATTCCACATCGTTTGTTCTGATCGTGAAACTTCCCAAAATCGTACTGTTATATCCGGAAGTGTAGTATCCGGGGCCATCATCATCAGAAAGAGAACACCCATGCTTGAATGGGGTAAATGCCGATACGAAGCCATTTTCAGAATATGTTGCCGGTTGTAACGCCTCTAAATAATACGTCTCCGTTCCCGATCCAAAATCATCACTCGTATAGGAGCTGACAATGGAGGAAGAAATCCTGTTTGCATTATCGAGACTGTAGATATCGACTTTAAGGGTGTCGGTACGACACCAAAGAACCCCGTTATTACCACTGAAGTCGTCAACCCCAAGTTCAATCCAACTTACTATCAAGCGCGGCTCTCCCTCATGCTCGAAATAGCTCATCTTTCTTGCGTCGGTGCTGTCTGTCATGGCGAGGGACATGCTTTCCACGACGTTGCCGTCGGTGTCCGAGATTGTCAGGTAGATATTGTCCGTGTCCTGCGAATAGGCCACGATCCGGTCCGTACCTTCCACAGACCTCAGTTCCGCGTAGGAAAAGGTTCCGTTTTCGATCGGGATCGTTTCTTTCTGCGTAAAATCCATTTGTGCGAATAGTGGTATCGCGAGTATCAGTGCGATTACAGTCCATAAACCCTTCATGTTTCCCTCCTGGTTTTGCCCTTGTTACATACTTGCCATTCAAATAATGGCATCGTGACGAAACATTGTCAAATTTAATTTTTTAATGAAAAGCGTTCACTGTGTCCGTCTTCGAACACGACCCGTTCGACATCCGACAATGCTTCCGGGTCACAATATTCGTAGTTTTCTGCAAAATGGAACGATACGTTGTTGGAACGAGGATTGCATTTATGATAAGCAGATCCTTTACATAATATGAGGTTGCTGAAGCGAAGTTTTTTTGTCGGTCGCATAGTTTGGAAGATCCTCCTCGACACATTCCGATTGAACTACCGACATACCCTATCCACCATACCCCCACAACTTCCGCCGCGGCAGCCTCTTTTCTTATGGATCGCGGACGTCTCGCCAATGCATTTCCATATCACCTTTGTCCAGCAGTATCAGAAACAAACATTCAGAAGAGTTGCTGCGCAACACATTCGGAAGTTTGTTTCTCGATTCTTTATTGACAGCCTGTTTCTGCTTGCAAAAATTGGGCATTACTATGAAATGCCGTGAATTGGTAAATCTCTGAGTAAGGCTTTAACGTGATGAAATACAAGAAATTAGGAATATACATCGTCGTTGCGGTCGTCGCCGTGATGATCCTTGTCATGCTGATCAAATGCAGCGTCAACACGAAAGAACCGGAAGTCGTCCAGCAACAGAACACCTACGTTCCCGAGCCGACTCACATCATGAAGGAAATCCAGAAGGGCGAGAGCATTTACCAGGTTCTGACCGAGATGGGCGCCAGTATCGAAGCGGTCGCCGATTTCACCATCTTCATGGGTGAGTACGTCGATATCAGCACCATCCAGCCGGGCGATTCGCTGAAGGTGAAGTTTGCCACCGATGGTGTAACGGTCGAGGAAATCATCTATAAGCCGGATCTGACCACCTCGCACATCATGTACAATCTGGGCGATTCGCTCTCCTACGGCTACATTCAGGAGCCGGTGGAGGAGAAGCTGCGCATAGTCACGGGCGAAGTCGAGAACACCCTCGATGCCGCACTTCTGAGCGCTGGACTGGAAGCGTCGGTCAAGCAGGAGGTCAACAACGCTCTGGAGGCGTCGGTCAGCTTCCAGACGGACACCCGCAAGGGCGACGTATTCAACGTGATGGTCAGGGAGCGCTACTTCCATGGCAAGAAGCTGCCGCGCGCAAGGCTGCTCTACGCTTCATATGACGGCAAGGTCGCCGGGCACAAGGAAGCCTTCCGCTACACCGACGACAACGTTTCGTCCGCGCTCAACGGCATGTTCAGCACCGACGGTAAGGCTCTGGTCCACAACGCGGTGCGCACGCCGCTCGACTACATGCACGTCACCTCGCCTTTCGGCAAGCGCATCCATCCCATCTCGCGCAAGTGGAAGATGCACCTCGGAATGGACCTTCGCGCACGAACGGGAACGCCCGTTTATGCCGTCGCGGCCGGACGCGTCACCAGCGCCGGAACGAACCGCGGAAACGGCAAGGAAGTTCGCATCAAGCACAACGACATGCTGACCCACTACGCGCACCTGAGCAAGGTCTATGTCCGCAAAGGGCAGGTGGTGAAGAAGGGCACGAAAATCGGACTCTCGGGTAACACCGGCTACTCGCAGGCGCCGCATCTGCACTTCGGCCTGCAGAAAAACGGCAAGTGGATCAATCCGAAAAAGCTGCGCATGGTGGGCGCTCAGAAATTAACGGGTGACAAGCTGAAGCGCTTCAAGGACCAGATTGCGGAAATCCGGAGAGACATTGCAAAATTGTCACCTTCGGATCAGAACTTGTTTCCATTCTGACAAATCAATTCAAGCAGCAAATTAATCTGCCGATATAAGACTATCGAAGAAAATGAGTTGCGTCTGGCAACGACGAATAGCTATGATTTTCCGTAACGCGTTTGCCCGATCCCGGGTTATATTATCAAGTAGCACATTACTATGACAAGGAGGTATTATGATCGTTTTGTCAGATTACTCGATTGCGCCCAAGCCGAACGCAAAACCAAACCTCCAACCGAAAACCAGCACCAAGGAAAAACCGAGCAAAAAGCCCAAGGAAAAGAAATCCTGATATTAAACATGCAGAGTTGCTTTTGATATTCGAAGGCGGTCCGAAAGGATCGCCTTTTTTTTTTCTGAATTCGACTTCTGAATGTGTGGCGAAGCAACTCTACCGAATGTCGATTTCTGACTTGAAAAGGGTTGGCAGTTCAATGAGGGAAGTGCCAAGCTGGAGCTTGGCGGACCAGGGAGAGAAATGCCAAGCTGGAGCTTGGCGGTCTAGGGAGAACGGGCAGACTGTGTGAAAATGCGCGACCGATTCTTTTTTCTGCTGTAGGCGCGGACGTCTCCCGTTACATCAATTGTCAGACCAGAAATCGAAGAAATTCAGCCACATGAAGGGGTTCTCCCGAACGTACTTCTCGAGGTGCGACACATATCGATCCATCAACGCGTCGAGCCTTGTATCGCGCGGAAGCTCCGGATCGACCTCGTCGGTCAGTACGTGGTAGTCGATGCGGAAGGCGAGCGGCCCCGTGCGCACGGTGAGGAACATCACCAGCCGCGCGTCGCCGGTTACGGAGAGGTAGTAGGGCGTGATGGGAAATGCTGCGTCCTCGCCGAGGAACGACGCCTTCTTCGTGCGTGATCCCCAGGCGCGATCGCCCATGATGGAGACGCATTCGCCCTTCTGGAGCATGTTGATCGACTCCACCAGTCCGCCGAACATCCCGTCCGGCGAGATGATCTTGATTCCCTTCTCGCGCGCCAGATCGAAAAAGTATTTTCCGCGATCATGCTCTTGCAACCGCAGCAGGAAATTGACCGGCTTTTCGAGGTGATCCATCGCCGCCATGGCAGCCAGCCATGTACCCGCGTGGGTGGTCAGCAGCACCATACCCTTTTCTTCCTTGGACATCTCGTACAGTTCGGTCCAGTGGGTGAATTCGATCTTGAATTTTCCCGGTCCGAGGATGCCCATGCACGCCTGATCGATCAGGACTTTCGAAAACTCGTATAAATATTTTCCAGCCAGGAAGAACCGTGCCACAGCCGATTTCTCAGGAAAACGATGCCTCAGATAGAACACGGGTGAAGACCTTGTGAACCACACCTTCACAAGGTAGTACGGTATCAGGAGCGCCGCGAAGGCGTATGCCGGGTAGGGGCCCAGAAACCGGATCATCAGATGGAAGAATCCGTATCCGAACCTGCCGCCGTAGTTGGGTGATTTCTTACGTTCGGACATCGCTGCCTCGCTTTGCGACCTTGTGATAGAGCCAGGTCGCACCCATGATGCTCAGGCCGGAAACAATGGCCAGCACCGGTGCCAGCACGAGCGATCCGATGATGTAATCGCCCAGTCGCTGCAACGCCTGATGCCCGAGCGTCTCCCAGTTGAATCTCGTGAGAAGATGCCCGTTGCGAACGTAGTAGCCGATCAGGATGGAGAGCGCCGGCACGAAGGGCGGGCCGCAGAAGTGGTTCATGCTCAGCGCGACCAGCCGGTTGACCCGAATACGCGTGGCGAAGAACACGATAGCGACGCCGTGGAATCCGATCAGCGGCAGGGTCGCCAGCAGCACGCCGGTCGAGACAGCCAGCGCCAGTTCGCCGGGCGAAAGCTTCTCGGTGAACAGCATCTTGAGCGTCTTCCACGGATTGGTCAGGTACAGCTTGAACTGGTTTTCGCGCTTCTTGCCGAATAAAAGCTTATGGGGTAGCGGCACGAAGTTTCGCAGCACCAGTTTTGTATAGGTCAACGAAATTCGGGCGTTGTCCTTGAAGGGATGGAAATGCGATATTCTGTCGCTGTATTCGACCCGGATGGGGACTTCGCTGATCTCGAGCCCCGCCCAGAGCGCGCGCACGATGACCTCAACCTCGAAATTGTACCTCTTGCCCTTGATCTTCAACAGCTTCAGCGCTTCGCAGGGATAGACGCGGTAACCGCTCTGGCTGTCGGAGACCGATTGCCCGGTGCAGACGCGAACCCAGAAGTTGGAGAATTTTCGGCCGAACCGGCTCGATCCCGGGACGTCCTCGCTGTCGAAATCGCGCGTGCCGATCACGATGGATAGCGGCGATTCTTCGGCTGCTTCGACGAACTTCGGAATCTCTTCCGGGTAGTGCTGACCGTCCGCGTCGATGGTCAGGATGTGCGTGTAGCCATGCTCCATCGCCCACCGGTTGCCTTCCATGATGGCGGCGCCTTTGCCCCGGTTTTCTTTGAAGCCGGTGATGAAGGGACCCTCACCCCGACCCTCTCCCACAAGTGGGCGAGGGAGAAGAGAGTCGGCAGCATCCGGTTGAGAGCTTGTTCTTGATGACGGGCGAGGGAGTGAGATACCGCCATCCGTACAACCGTCATCCACGATCAGCACCGGATAGCCGGTGTCGAGCGCGCGGCGTGCCACATTTTGGATGGTCGAGGCGTTGTTGTAAACCGGGATGACGATCAGGATATTCATTTCAGGTCGCGTATTTCTTGCGGAAGCTGAGGAAGACGGAGAGGTCTTTGATGAACCGGCGCCAGCTATCGGGCGATTTCCACAGCATGGTGACATAGTTCCACATCACCTTGTGACGCTGGTAGTATCGACGGTAAAACTCGCGGTGTCGCTCCTCGAGGCGTTCCTTCGTGAAGCCCTTCGCCACGAACACGAAGTTCAGCGCGTTCATGAGCGACCAGTCCTCGTCGAACTCGCCGAAGTCGTGGATTGTCTGGTAGGCGGGGGATCCCGGGAACGGCGTGAACTTGGACAGGTTGAAGTCGTCCAGCGGCAGACTCAGCACGTATCGGATGCTGCGTTCGATGCTCTCTTCCGTCTCGCCGGGCAGACCCAGCATGAAGAGCCCTTTGGCGCGGATACCGGCTCGGCGGATCATTTTAACCGCGTTTCGATTCATATCGAGCGCGTCGTCCGGGATCCTGCCGGCGTAGTAGCGGTGCAGCTTCAGAAGTTCGGGATCGCCGGTCTCGATGCCGAGGCTGATCATCCAGCATCCCGCCTTCTTCATCAGCTTCAGGAGCTCCGGATCGACCTGTTCCGCGCGCGCGGCGCAGTTGAAGGTCATCTTCAGCCCGGAGGCGATCTTCTTCTCGCAGAATTCCTCGATCCGCTTGCGCTGAAGGGTAAATGTGTCGTCGTAGATATTCACGTGCCGCATCCCGTAGGTGTCGTGCAGGTGCTTCATCATTCTGAGGATGTAGTCGGCGGAGTTGAAGCGGTAGGAACTCTGGAACACCGAGCGGTCGCAGTAGGAGCACCGGAAGGGGCATCCTCGGCTTGTGATGATGGTGGTTCCGGGCGCCTTGGGATAGTTGAAGATGGGCAGCTTGTAAGCTTCCGGGAAGCCGTGCAGCTTGTGGTAGGCGGGGATGGGCAGCGTGTCGAGGTTCAAGAGGTCTCTGCGGTGCCCGTTGAAAACCGCCTCGTGCCCGTCGCGCCAGATCAGCCCCTCGATGTGCGAGAGGTCTTCGCTTTTGCACTCGATCAGTTCGAGCAGGGTCTGTTCGCCTTCGCCAACGACGATGTAGTCGATGACGTAGAATTCGTTCATGAGTTGCTCTCGCAGGGCGGAGACGTGTACGCCGCCGAAGACGATCTTCGCTTCGGGGAGAATCTCGCGGCAGTGGTTCGCCAGGCGAATCGCGTCGGGGAAGCTCGATGTGGTGGTGCTGAATCCGATCCACAGCGGCCGGTCGCGCTCGAGCTGCTTGAAAAGTCGTTTGTCGTCGCCGGGGAAGGCGTAGCAGTCGTAGATTTCGGTTTGCCAGTCGTGCTGCTCCATCCAGGCGGATATGCTGCACAGGCCGAGCGGGGGCATGATGTTCGCGATTCTGGACATGTCTGTCTCGCCCGGCATCCAGTTTTCGCCCAGCGGGTGGATCAGGTAGAGTGCTCGTTCATTTATGTTCATCGTCGGGTCCTCTTGTGTGATAAAATCATGTTCCAGACCGGTCCGCGGTAGCCCATGGTGTGAAAGGCCTTGATCATGTCGAGTTGCTCGCCGTCCGGGTAGATGCGGTCTTTCCGCTCCTTGAACGCCTTCAGAAGCCGCTGGTGCAGCCATTCACGGTCGATATCCGGCGAGAAATACCAGTAGGGATCGAGGATGTTCTGGTCGGCGGCGATTTCGCCCGATTCGGTGAGTGTCTTCCAGATCGGCGTATCGGGGAACACGCGCAAGCCAATGCCCGCGAACACCACGCAATCTTCGAGCATGGCGATGTTCCGGATGCCTTCTTCGACAGTCTCGCGGGTCTCATCCGGCCCGGCGAAGATGATGAAGTGCGCGTTGGCGATACCGGATTCGGCGAACAAGCGATTCGACTCGACAACCTGGTCCCACGTAAAATCTTTCTTCATGCCCTCGAGCGTGGTATCGGTCGAGGCGTCCGTGCCCCATTCGACCGCGTGCAGACCGGATTTCCTCAGCAGCTCGACATCGTCTTTCCGGAAGTCGGCGGGACGGAAAAACGCCATCCAGGGTGTTTGATTATTCCGCCGGACAAGCTCTTCCGCGATGGTGAGGTACTTGCCGCGCGCGTCGTTGAATACCGAATCGGTGAAGGAGATGTAGTCGGCGTTGTATTTCGATTTCAAGAGGTCGATCTCATCGACCACGTCTTTGGCGGAGCGGAATCGATATTGAACGCCCTCCAGTACGGGATACGAGCAATAGACACAGCGGTGCGGACACCCGCGCTTGCTTTGCACGTTGAGCATGCCACCTCTTTGCAGGTAATAATCCGCCAGCTTCGGATCGCGACGCGACGGGATCAGATCGGAAGGCTCTATATATGCCGTGGCGCGCAGGATGCGGTCTTCGGGGGGATTGCCGTTTCGGATCGCGTTCGCCAGATCGACGAAGACCTTCTCGCCTTCGCCCACGATGCCGTAGTCGGCGCCGCTCATCTCGAGCATCTCCTTTGGAAAGATGGAGTAGCCGGAGCCGCCGAGTACGACGGGTTTGTCCGAATGCTGTTTGATGAACTGGACGATCTGCTTGTAGTGCTCGAAATAGGTGTGTCCCTGACAGTAGTTCACATCATCGACGTTGCGGATGGATAGCCCGATCAGGAGAAAATCGTTCGTCTCGAGCAACTCGGAGATTTCCTTCTGCCAGTCGTCCGAGACCTGAATATCTCGTTGAAGCACCTCGAATCCGGCGTCTTCCGCAGTGTGCGCGATCAGCGCCATACCGAGCGGATAGACCGGGTAGGGCTCGGTGGTCGTGTTGCAGGATAAAAGCAGGATCATGAGCCGGTGCGTCTTCGTCGGCGTCTTCCGGCGAGACTGGGCTGCACGTAGGTTCCGTCGTCCAATTCGCGTTGCACCAGTTTATGGAAGAGCTTGCCCATCTTGAGTTCCTGCGTCTCGTCCTTGTAGAAGGTCTCCCAGGCATAGTAGTACATGTCCTGGAGTTGGGTAGTGGTCATCTTCTTGGGCTTGAAGACGACGCGGTCGCAGGTGTAGTCTTCCCAGCCGTTCGAGAGCAGGCGTCCTTCCTTTTCGAGTTGTGACCGGATGGGCGTATGCATGAACGGTGTGAGGATGGTGAATTCCGCCGTGTCCATCTCCATTTCGAGCAGGAAATCGACCAGTCGCTTGATGGTATCGACGTCCTGGTCGTCGGTTCCGAGGATGATGGTTCCCTCGATGCCGATGCCGTGATCCTTGTACATTTTAATTGTCTTGCGGATGAAATCGCTGGTATCGAACACCGCCTGATACACGTACCACGCGCCGGCTCGATACGCCAGGTCGAGGATTTCGTCGTCCCGTTCGATGGGGTGGCTGACGAATTTCTTCTTGATGGGGATCATCGCCTTGAAGAGCTCCTTTTCCCAGTTCGAGTCCTGCGCCAGCGAGTTATCCACGATGAAGAGCCGGTTGTTGTCGATCTCCTGCATCTCCTTGATCACGGTATCGATTGGTCTCGGTCGGAATTGCCTGCCACCGAGGTAGGGTGTGCAGCAGGGGAAGCAGTTGAACCGGCAGCCGCGTGAGGCGTGGATCAGATCGAGCATCTTTGCGCCGCGATAGACGTACTTGCTATGGTCGAGGATGTCGCGTTTCGCGGTTCCGATGGATTCGATGGGTGGGAAGTCGAGATGATAGTCGTAAACCGGCTTCAGTTCGCCTTTTCTGAGGTCGTCGAAGACTTGCCCGAGGCGTCCTTCCACCTCGCCCAGAAAGATGGAATCGACGTGCTGCCGGAGTTCTTCCGAATGCAGGTTCGCCGAGATTCCACCCGCCATGACAGGGATGCCGCGATCGCGGTAGTGCCTGGCGATCTCGAACGCCCTGGGCAGTTGCGCCGTGAGCATGACGGAGATTCCCACGAAGTCGGGGTTGTCATCCAGATTCAGTTCCTGAACGTTGTCGTCGATGAACTCGATTTCCACGTCGTCCGGAACTGCCGCAGACATCACCACGGGTCCGTGCGGTGGCAGGAAGAACGGTGTCTGCATCTCGAGCTTGCGCCATTTGGGGTATATCAGTTTAAATTTCATTGTTATAGCCTTTTTTGTTTATGTGGTCGCGAACCAGCTCCTTCAAGCTGTCGATTGTCTTGCCTTCAGGATCGGTCAGCGCCCCATTCGTGTATTGGTAGTCGTATAATTCATTGTCGTTTGCTCGTCGTACCACCACGAACAGCGCGCCGTTCTGGTCGCCCATGGGGTCGCTGTCCAGCCAGCCGATGACCATCGTGTCGGTCAAACCCGCCATCATGGCATCAAGCGCGGGCAGGAAGCACCCTCCCACGGTGAAGGTGGGACCCATCAGCTTGTAATAGGCGGCACATTCGCCGATGACCACGTTGGGAAGCGTGTACGAAAACAGGTTCGGGCTGGACGCGATGCCGCCGTCCGAGAGCGTTGTTTCGTAATATTTCAGATCGGTAGCAAAGCTTTCCCATTTCGTGGAGAGTATCACTCCGATGTTTCGTTTGTCTTCGTAGGTGTCGAGTCCCGCATCCTTCAACGCCAGCGCCATGGCGGCGAGCCCGGTTTTGGTGTAGCGATCGAACCTTCCGTAGCGTGCCAGCGGCGGATTGAAGAGTCCGCGAGCAGGTGGCATTTCCGGATCGCCGGGCTGGTATTCGAAGCTGTCGGCATCGTTCAGTTGCGCGAACCCGGAATGGTTGATCCAGCTTCCGCCGAGAACCTTTAACCCCCGTCCGTTCTCACTGTAGCGCTCGGTCTGTGTGGAAATACTTGAAGAAGAGAGATGCCAAGCTGGAGCTTGGCGGTCCAGCTCGCTTCTCCCTCGCCCGCTTGTGGGAGAGGGCTGGGGTGAGGGCTCCAAACATTCAGTTCCACTTCGTTCCTCTGGTATTTGCGAGCAAATACTACGAGACCTCGCAGGCTCGGACATTCGGAAGTTAGGTTGGGGTGAGGGCTTTAATATCACAGCGGCGTTCACGCCACCGAAGCCGGAATTGGTGGTCAGGATATTGTTGCCGGAAAACATCTGCGATTGGCTCGATACGCGTCCGATGGCTCTCTCTTCCGGATTGCTCATGCCGTTGGTGGGTGGGATCGTGTTGGTGTGTAAAATCTTATCGCACAGCGCGAGCTCGATGGCTCCGGCGGCTCCCAGCGTGTGTCCGATGGAGCCCTTGACGCCGAATACGGCGAACCTCTTCTCACCGAAGATGGTTTCGATGGCGGTCAGCTCCATGGCGTCGTTATAGACGGTGCCGGTGCCGTGTGCGCAGAAGGCTTCGATTTCGTCCGGTTCGATGCCGGAAATCGTCATTGCCTGCCGGATCGACGCGATCAGACCGCATCCGTCTCGGGCGGGACCGGTGATGTGGTTGGCGTCGTTGGCGATACCCCATCCGGTGATGGTGGATTGCACGGGAAACTCGCTTCCGTCGGTGATCCAGATGGCTGCCGCGCCGTCTCCGAGGCAGAGTCCGTCTCGGCTATCGTCGAACGGTCTGCAATCGGTTCCCGAAAGCGCCCTGAGTGCCGAAAAACCGGTATGGGTGAATCGACTGGCGATGTCGGCGGCGACCACCAGCACGCTTTGTTCATGCCCGAACGCGACCTTCTGCGCTGCCAGCGCGATGGCGACCGTCGATGCGGCGCAGGCGGCGTTGCAACAGAGCGTTCCGCCATGGATGCCCAGTTCGGATCGTACGAACGCGATGAAATGCTCGGGAAGATAGGGCAATTCAGGATTCTGTCCGGCTTCTATGTACTCGATGTCGTTTTTGACGCCGGCCCAGATCAAAAATGTGTCTTCTGGCAGCTTCGGCAGGTCTCCGATCACCTCGCGGGTCAGATCCATCATTACCGATTTCGGGTTGCGCTCGCGGATGTGTTTGGCCACGGACGCCTTGTGAAAAAGCAGTCGATCGGTGTCGAAGTGCTCGATCGTGTCAATGGCGATCCTGCCGGAATTGAGCGCATCGAGATTGGCTTCGACGCCGGTTCCGAGCCCGGTCACGATGTTGGCGGCGCTGATAAAGACCGGCTTCACGAGAACTTCCCTTCCTGCCAGTCGCGCAAAAAATCCTCGATGTAATCGGGACGCACCAGCATCACGTTGCGCTGAAGGTCGGTGAAGAGCTGCACCGTATAGCCGGTGGCGATGGGGATGTTATCGCCCTTCACGATCTCGTAGCTGAAGTTCATGCGAACCGCCTGTGTCCAGTGCAGCCGCGCGCGAATCAGGAATTCCTCGCCGAACTGCAAGGGATTGTGGTTGTCGATATGCATCTGGACGATGGGTGCCAGGAATCCGGCTTCGTACATGTCCATGTAGCCCATTCGATACTTCCCTCCGAACGCGGCCCGACCGTCTTCGAGGAAACTCGGAAAGCGTCCGTGCCAAACGATGGTCAGGGGATCGACCTCCTCGAACCGTACCACGCGCGTGCATTCGGCGATCAGCGGTTCGGGAGCGCCCGGCTCTTCGATAAAATACTTTTTCTTGCTTCTGCGACTCATAATGTGCTCTCTTGGAATATGTTACGCCAGTGTAAGCGAGAACCTGACTTTCAATTCGTTGCCGCCGTAAATCAGCACCACGGCTGTGATCTCACCTTCGCTATAGCTCAGGGCGATGTCGTAATCGATTTCGTCCCCTGGGAAGACCAGCTTCGCGAACTTGGCGTTCTCGATTTTGCGAATACGGTAGAGGTGGTTCTGTTGATGGGAGACGACGGTCTCGACCGATTGCAGGAGCATGATTCCCGGCAATACGGGGAAATTGTCGAAGTGACCGTTGAACCCGGAGAAATCCGGCCGATAGCAAAGCCTGGCACGGATGTGGTCGTCCTCGTTCTTGATCGATATGACGCTCGCAAGTATCTCGTGCTCGATCGGCGCCAGATCATGCAACACGGGATAGAAACCCGCAATGTCAACGTCCTGGCGGTCGATCTGAAGCTCTGCTGACTGTGGTGCCTGTTCCCAGGTCTTCAGGAGTCCGCCGGCGAACTGCGCCTGATTCGAAAACATGGATACCCGGCTCAAGCTGAATGGCCCGATTGCGCTCTCCTGATGCAGCTCGACGGATATCTCATCTTCCGCCGGCGGCAGTTCTTCGATGACGATATCCTGCAATCCGACCAGCAGCCCCGACATGGGCCCCTGATTGTCTTCCAGGATCGAAATATAGCCGGCAAAGCATGCGGTCGCCTGCGCGGCGAGTTCCACCAGCGCCGCGGGCAGGATGCGACCCGACGGTGTGATGAACATCGTTTTGCCGGACATGTCCGCGCTGGCGCAGGCCTCGTCCTCCGAGACCCGCAAGAGACGGTCAATCAACTTCATCTTTCCGCGCTGCGGTATCAACTGAAGCGCGTCAACGGGAAATTCGACCGGATACATGATCATTCCTTTTCGTTCAGGGTTTTACTCAGATCGATTTGGGTGAAGATCGTGTGCTTGAAATTCGAAAGATCATCGTGGAAAATGCGCGTGTTGTCATAGACCTTGAAGTTTTCGTGCAGTTCGCGGTAGATTTTCGCGGTTTTGCCGCCCAGCTTGTCGGCGTTGCGGAAGGAGAGCGCTTGCATATCCGCCAGCGTTTCCATGGTCAGGACGTAGGATGCGTTTTGCAGCATGCGGTAAGTCCTTCTCGCGGATACGGTTCCCATGCTGACGACGTCCTGGTTGGAGGCGTTGCAGGAGATGGTGTTGGTGCTCATCGGCGCCGCCATCTGACGGTTTTCCGCAGTGGTCGAAGTGGAGAGGTATTGCGCGCCCATGAAGCCCATGGTCAGCCCCACCGTGCCCGGGATGAGGTGCTCGGGCAGTCCTTCGTTGAGGTTGCGGTCGAGCAGCTTGTTCAGCCTTCGCTCGGAGAGGTTGCACATCGTCGAAACCGCGATGGCGAGCATGTCCATGGCAAAGCTGATGCTCTGGCCGTGGAAGTTCCCGCCGTGGATGATCTTGCGCTTCTCGGGGATGATGATGGGGTTGTCGTTGGACGAATTCGCCTCGCGCATCACGGTGGCGGACGCGAACTCGATCGCCTCCTGCACCGGCGCTAGAATCTGCGGCGTGCAGCGGATGGAATAGACGTCCTGCACGTTGATATCGGTCTCGAAGACTTGCTCGTCGCCCTTCTGCTTGCTGCGGATGATCTCGTGCATGTTCTCGCGAAGGGTGATGTTGCCGGAGCCCTTGTAGAGGCAGCGGATGCGGTCCGCGACCCAGACCTGTCCCGGATGCGGCTTGACCGCGTGCAGGTGCCGGTCGAAGGCGTCGTCGATACCGCCGAAAATCTCGATGGCGAACGCCGCGTTCAGGCAGGCGATGTCGAGCGATTTCACGGCGTCGTGGATGGCGAAAGCGGCGATGGCGGTCATGGCGGCGGTGCCGTTGATCAGCGCCAGACCTTCCTTGTAGCTTAGCTTCAAGGATTGGAGTTCGCATTTTTGCAGCGCTTGTTCCGCAGGTACGACCTCTCCCTCGTACCACACGTTGCCCTCGCCGATGATGGCAAGAGACATGTGCGCGAGGTGCACCAGGTCGCCCGAAGCGCCGACGCTGCCGCACTCCGGAATCCAGGGTGCGATGCCGCTGTTGATCATGTTCTTGAGCAGTTCGAGCAGCTCGATACGCACGCCGGCATAGCCCTTGACCAGCGTGTTGAGCCGAACCGCGAACACGGCGCGCGCGATCTCCGGCTTCAGCGGTTCGCCCAGTCCGGCGGCATGGCTGCGGATAAGGTTGGTTTGCAGCGTTTCGATGTGGTTGTGGTCGATGATCTTGTTGCACATCGGACCGAAGCTCGTGTTCACGCCGTAGATAACGCGCTGCTTGGAAATCTCTTCTTCGAGGAATGTTCTCGACGCCTCGCAACGTTTCAGCGCACGTGTTTCCATCTCGACTTTCTTCTCGCCGCGGCCGATTGAGACTATCTCTTCTATGCTCAAATCGTAACCTGTTAATACGATCGTATCACGCATGGTTTCTCCTGTAATCATGAAATATTGCCCGTTTTCGTTTGCCGGGCTGATATACTTTCTCGATAATCTTTTTCTCATCCGTCAGTTTGATCTGCGGAACTACCCGAATCTTCGCCTGAAGTCGCTGCCGCATTGTCTCCATCGACAGCTTTGCCGGGTCGATCGCTGCGCAAAGGGTCACCAGGTCGTTTCCGTGCGCATCGCATTGCGCCGTCACGTAACCGCCCAGAAATCCGTCCAGTCCCTCCACCGCCGACATGATCGCATTCGGGAACATCAGCGTGCCTTTGTACTTCAGCATCTGGTTTTTCCTGCCCAGGACGGGCGAGATGCGCCGCGTCGTTCTGCCGCACACGCAAGGCTTGTCGATGATATAGGCGATATCGCCGGTTCGGAACCGCAGAAGCGGCATGCCCTTCACACCCAGAGGCGTTACCGTCACCTCGCCGGTTTCTCCGGGTGGGACAGGATTGCCGTCGTCGTCGAGTATCTCAACGTATGCCAGTTCGGGACGCAGATGTCCGCCGCAGCGCGCTTCGCATTCGTTGAACGAAGTCGCCATCTCGGTGGAGGCGTAGGTCGAGAAGAGCGGCGCCTGCCAGGTCTCCTCCAGCAGCTTTCCGAGCGGCAGCAGTTCGAGCCCGTTGTCGCGGGTCGGTTCTCCGATGGCGAGCAGTCTTTTCACGCTGCCCGAAGCCGGATCGTCGCCGTGCTCCTGCGCGTATTGGGCGATCTTCAGCATCAGCGACGGTACGCCCACGATGGCGGTCGCGCCGGTCGTTCTGATCAGTTCCCAGTGCTGCGCCGCGGTTCCGGCTCCGATGCGGACGGCGGTAGCGCCCATTCGCTGCGCGCCGAGGAAATAGGCCAGTCCCGCCATGAAGCAGCGGTCGATGGCGGCTCCGATGGCGAGGATGTCGTTTCCGCCCAGTCCCGAGATGCCGAACGCGATCTCTTCGTTGTGCGCCAGGCGCGCGAGGTCCGAGGCGGTTTGCAGGATCATGGTCGGCTGTGACCCGACGGTCGCGGATGTCATGCAGACATCGGTCACCTCACCGCGCGGAACGGACAGAAAGTCCATATTCCGCTCGGTGAGATGATGTTTGTGTGTGGTCGGAATCGCCCGCATGGAATCGAAATCCTTGATCTCGATGTCGTATTGCCTGTAGAAGGGGCTGTTTTCGAGTGCGTACGCGACGTGCTCTTTGAGTAGTGCCAGCGTGATCGCGTCCTGCTCGTCGCGGCTCAGATGCTGGACGTTGCCGTAGCGGCTTGCATGAAAATTCTGGATCAAACGCATCGTTCTTCTCCCAGGTGTTCGCGGTAGATGCCTTCGACGTGCTTGCGCATGACCAGCCAGCGCTGTCCGTCCGGGAAGTCCTGCGGATAGACGGGATCGAGCATCTCGATGGTGACGTTGGCGGGTCGCACGAAGGGGAATTTTGTGCTGAAGAACTTCTCAACGCCGGTCATGACCACCGGAACGACCGGAATGCCGGTGTGGATCGAGAGGTAGAACGCGCCGGAGTAGAATCGCCGTAGCTTGCCGTCGCGCGAGCGATGCCCCTCGGGGAACATGACGAACGACACGTCGCGCTCGACCAGTTCGATGCCGCGTCGCACCAGTTCGTCGTGCGAGGTCTTCTCGCTGTTGATGTAGTGCGCCAGCCGCATGGACCAGGCGAAGAGTTTCAGCCGGAAGGGCCAGGAGCGGACGAACACCATCAAATTGCTGCGCGGTACCGTCGAAGCGAAAAAGATATCGACATTGGTGCGGTGGTTGTAGATGAAGATGCAGGAGCCGTCTTTCGGAACCCGTTGCCTTCCCTTCATCTCCATCCGCAGGATCGGCCAGCTTGCGCGAACGCAGTATTTGCCATAGACCGCGTTCTTGATTCGATACACATCGTCGCGGCGATAACCCTTGAAGATCATCAGGAAGGGTATCGACAAATGATAGAGTGTCTCGAACACGATGGACGCGACCGCGATCATGACGAGATAGTAGAGATTCAGGAGAAGAAGCATGTTGTTCTGCTCGGGAATCGTGAATCAGGCAGCTTTTTGTTTGATGAAATCGATGACGTGCTGAACGACCCTCATCCCTCGAATGACGCTTTCGTCCTGTTTCCTGTCAACTTTGAAGCTGAATTCGTTTTCCAGCATCACGATCAGATCGACACCGTCCAGACTGTCCAGACCCAGCTCATCGTAAAGTGTGGCTTCGGGATTGATTTTGTCTTCTTCGATTTCGAATTCTTCGATCAGGATTCTGGAAATCCCCTTCATGATCATTTCATCGTTCATGGTATATCTCTCCTTATTAATAATGCCGTATTGATACCCCCAAAGGCAAAGCTGTTCTTCATGATGATATTCAGGTTCGCCGGTTCGATCTTCGTGACGTGCCGGAGCATCTTCGCAGCGTCGTCCGGATTCTCCAGATTGCGGGTGGGCAGGATGTTGCCGTCCCGCATCATAAGTACCGACGCGATCAGCTCCAGCGCGCCGCTGGCACCCAGTGTGTGCCCCATATAGCCTTTCAGGCTGCTGACCGGAACGCCGTGATCCGCGAAGATTTCGGTGATCGCCTGCGCCTCGTGGACATCGCCCAGCTCGGTCGCTGTGGCGTGCGCGTTGATATAATCGACATCGGATGGCTCGATTCCGGCGCTGTCGAGCGCTCTTTTCATGCAGACGGCGATAGATTCCGCATCCGAATGCGACATCTGTTCTCCGCTTGCAGAAGTATTGAACCCGATAATTTCGGCAAGGATTTTCGCACCTCTTTTTTTCGCGGACTCCTCGCTCTCGATGACCAGACATCCGGCGCCCTCGCCACAAACGGTTCCGTCGCGATCCCGGTCGAAAGGACGCGGTGTCTTCGTCGGGCTGTCGTTGAAATGGGTGGAGGTTCCCTGCACGACGTCGAAGGTCGTGCTCGTGTAGGCGTGAAGCTCCTCGACACCGCCGCAAAGCATCATGTCCTGCATTCCGCAACGCACGTTCTCGTACGCGATGCCGATCGATTGCAGGGAGGACGCGCAGGCGGCGTTGGTGGCCAATACCCGTCCCGTGACACCCAGGATGTGCGCCATGTTCGCAGCGGCCGTGTGGCTCATCACCTGAAAGAATATCCCGGACGGAATCTGGTGGCTCTCACCGGAATCGATGATTTCCTTGAAGAACACTTCCATGCTCTCGATGCTGCCCATCGACGAACCGAAACATATCCCGACTTTGCCTGAGGGGAGTATCTCCTCGGGAACCTGCGCCTGCCGGATCGCCTCCTGTGCCGCGAGTACGGACAGAATCGCCGTCCTGCCCATCAGCTTGCGGTAGCGGCGCGGAATCTTCTTCACGTCGATCTTCTCCGCGACCGGTGCGCCAACCCAGCACATCAAGTCTTGAACATACTCCTGCCATACGGACTTCATGTTGCGAACGCCGCTATCACCCGCACGGAGATGATCGTACATCTTCTCCGCGCCGAGGCCGAAGGGCGATACCGCACCCATGCCGGTGATAAAAACTCGATTTATCTGCATTTTCTGATTTCCTTCCATATCTGCTCCGGATCGACGATAGACGCCGCGGCCATAAAGCTGGTCACCATCGATCCGAGGATGCCTGGGTTCAGGCTCTGGCCAGCCAGATACAAGCCCTGCACCGGTGTGCGCGTCGCGAGCGTGTAGCTCTGATTCGACTGCTTCAGTCCATACGCGGTTCCGCGCGGCGTACCGGTGTATCGTTGATAGGTCGCCGGTGTTGCGACATCCAAAACTTCCGCATGTCCGCGCAACTCGGGATATCGGGAATACAGCGCTCTGTCCGCGCGTTCGGCGATCTCCCGCTTGATGGATTTATATTTCTCAGGTTCCGCTTTTCTGTCAATATCGAATAACCTGTCCAGTTCGCTTTGGCTCATGGGGAAAATGACAGGGAGCGCGTGTTGTCCATCGGGTACCGTTTTCATGATGGCGAAAATCCCCTCCAGGCTGCCTTTTCGTTCGGGCATATAGATATAGTCGTTCATACGGTCGATCGGCGAGGGGACGAAATCGGTGCCGTAAAAAACCGCCGCGAACGATACCGTGTTCTCCATATCGCGGATCCGTTTTCGGAAAGCGGGTCTCACGCCATTTCCGGGCAGAAGATTCAGAAGGAGGTAAGGATGTGGCGTGGCGATACAGTGCGTGGTTTCGAGCATGATTTCGCCGCCGATTTCGACGCCCCGAACGCGGCGACTCGAGTCGATATCGATCCGTGTGACCGGAGAATCGAGCATGATATCCACACCCGCCTCTTTCAGTCGCTTTGTTAAGGCGTTTACCAGTGCGTCGCCGCCGTTCACGAAATTGCCGGTGCCATTGTAGAACGACCACATGATGTAGGCGTTGGTGTACATGGGAATGACCATGACGTCCGCGCCGTAGATGATGTTGCCGTGTACGCCCAGCAGTTGGATGAGCTTCCGCTCGGCACCGTGGTCGCGCAGGTAATGGTAGAGGCTGCGGCTTTCGATGAGGTCTTCGGGATAGGCGCCGTAGGGTAGATCGAAGTTGGTAAAGGCGGTACGGACGTTCAGGTTGTGGAAATAGTCGAGGTAGGTATTGATAGCGTCGCGGGATTTCGGGAATTCGCCGCAGAGGTATTCCCGCACTCTGTCCATGCCCCAGGGGATGCGGTAGTCATGGTCCTTGAACCGGATGATGTCGAAGCACTCGGGGTCCATCATGACGGGCTGAATCAGGCTGTCCATGCCCAGATAGCGCATAAATACCGACATTTTGCCGTCGTCGTGCAGGCCACCGGTGTAGTGGAATCCCGGATCGCACCAGAATCCCTTACGCCTGAATCGCCTGATCAGCGGCATCAGGGAGCGGTTCGATTCGACAAGTGCTACCTTGTGTCCGTTCATGGCAAGGATGAGCGCCGAAGTGCATCCGCTGATCCCCGCGCCGATTACGATCGTGTCGTATTTTTTCATACGCTTTCAATAATTAAACAGGAATTTGTTCCCCCGAACCCGGCCGAATTGAGCAGTGCCCGTTTCGGTTTGTGCGCGATCGTCTCCCGGGCGATCCGAAGTTTGGGCATTTCGGGATCGGGCGTCCGGAAGTTGAGGTTCGGCGCGATGAACGAGCCCTGCGCCATGAGGAGTGTATAGACGACCTGTGCCGCGCCCGACATCCACATTTCGTGTCCCGTCATGGACTTTGTGGAAGATACCCACGGGTCGCATCCCATGAACACCTCGCCGATCGCACGGGCTTCCATGGCGTCGCCGACGGGTGTCGAGGTCGCGTGGGCGTTGATGTAGTCGATTTGTTCGGGATTGAGGTTTGCGTTTTCGAGGCAGAGTTCGATGCAGTCGCGAAGACCGTCGCCGGATGGAACGGAGAGGTTCTGCCCGTCCGAGGAGAAGCCGTATCCGCGAATCCATCCGAGGATGTTCGCGCCGCGTTTACGGGCGATATCGCCGCGTTCGAGCGCCACGACCGCCGCGCCGCCGCTCGGGATCAGTCCGTCGCGGTCTTTGTCGAAGGGTCGGCAGGCTTGCGAGGGATCGTCCATGCGGATCGAGAAGGCGTTGGTCGCGTCGAAGCTGCAAACCGATTGCCAGGTTATCTCCTGCACGCCGCCGCAGATGATGCGATCCTGACTGCCCATGGCGATAAGCCCTGCCGCCTGACCCACCGCGTGGCCGCCGCTGGCGCAGGCTCCGGAGATCGTCCAGGATGCACCGCGGTTGCCGAAAAGGGTGTTGAGGTTCATCGTCACGGTGGATGTCAGCGCTTGAAAGATCACGGTCGCGCCGATGGGGAAGGTCGATTTCTCCCGCATGACGACCTCGTAGGGCTGGATGTTGGCGATGGACGAAGAGTCGTTGCCGATGATCAGTCCTGTCCTGGTCGTCTGGATATCTTCCTGACCCCATCCCGCCATTTTTGTCGCTTCCAGCGCCGCGGCATAGCACTGCAACCCGAAGTCACTGAGCGTCTTGCGCTGCTTGCGGGGCATTTGGGGCGGCTCGAAATCGTCGATGATTCCGGTCAATGCGCTACGAAATCCCAGTTCTTTGCGTTCCGGATCGATTCCGATTCCCGATGTTCCTTGTTCGAGCGATGTCTTGACTTTATCGATTCCCGTGCCCAGAGTGGATACAATGCCAATTCCGGTTATTGCCACATCGTACATGATAGATCCTCTTTATGTATAGATTCCGCCGTTGACGGAGATCGTCTCTCCAACGATATAGGATGCCGCGTTCGAGCAGAGGAAGCTCACCACGGAGGCGACTTCTTCCACCTTGCCGAATCGTCCCGCCGGAATGGTCTTCTTGATTTCATCAACCGGCAGTTCCTTTGTCATATCGGTCTCGATGAATCCCGGCGCGACGCAGTTGATGCGGACTTTTCGCTTGATCACCTCTTTGGCGAGCGATTTGGTGGCGCCGATGAGCCCCGCCTTCGCGGCGGAGTAGTTGGCCTGACCGGCAAGTCCGCTCTGTCCCGCTGTCGAGGCGATATTGACGATCGCGCCCTTGCGCCGCTTCATCATGCCCAGGAGCACCAGCTTGGTCACCAGGAAGAATCCGCGGAGCGTCACGTCGGTGACCGACTGCCAGTCCTCGGACGACATCCAGACCATCAGGCTGTCGCGGCTGAATCCGGCGTTGTTGACCAGGACATCCGGCGTCGCCTCTTCGAGCATCGGCGCGAGGACACTGTTGACCTGATCCTCGTCGGCGACGTCGAACGGCAGCAGAACGCACTGTCCACCCTGTTCTTCGATCTCGCGCTTCAATTGGCTGGCCGCTTCGTGGTTGCTGCGGTAATTTGCCCAGATGGTATATCCGTCCGTGCTCAATTGTTTTGCAATGGCAGCTCCGATGCCACGGGCAGCGCCGGTTATCAGAGCGATTCGCTGTTCTTTATCCATGTAGTCCCCAAGTTATATCAATCCAGTGTTTGATAATGAACAAAACATTAAGATCGTTAGCGTTATTTCTGTCAATGTGTTTTTAACACATGGCAAGCAATCGACTTAGCAAACGTGGGAATGATCCTGCCGACGATTTCGCGCTATTTGCAATTCCGGTTGGAAATCAGTTCGAGGTAAAGGCTGTGAATCCGCTCTTCCGGTGCGGGCAGTCCGTTTCTGGTATTCTCAGGCGCTAACCGCTGCATTTGCTTATATTTATACGAATTCTCCAGGAGTTCGCAAACGGCATCCATCAGAGCGCTCGTATTGCCTGGCGGAACCAGCAAACCGCCTTTCGAGATGCCCAGGATATACGACGGCCCCGCCGTGTGGGTCGAGACGGCCGGCAGTCCGCATGCTTGTGCTTCGGCGAGCGCCAGTCCGAACGTCTCGTTCAGCGAGGGCTGGACGTAGAGGTCTGCAGCGCGGAACCATGTCGCGAGCAGATCGTGCCGTACCGGCGGGTGCAGGACGATGTGACGACCCATGTCGAGCTCGTTGATCATGGTGCGGTAGCAGTCTTCGTAGATGCCGCTTCCGATCAGGAAGAGCCGGATATCGCCGAAGCGTTCGACCAGCCCGGGCATCGCGGCGATCATGTATTCGAATCCTTTGGTGCGCACGTAGTTACCCACACCGAGCAGGATAATTCCGTCCTTCGGAAGGGAGAGTGCCTGGCGGGATTCGTTTCGGTCGCCCGGGTAGAAGGTCTCGTGATCGTAGCCGTTGGGGATCACTTCCATTTTCGCATCGGGGTGAAGCGACAGAATATCGTCCGCGAATCCCTGCGAAACCGCGATGACGCGATCGGCGCGTTGTAGCACGTTCGCCACGCTGCGGACGGTCTTCTTGTTGAACAATCTATCGTCGCGGATTCGTGCCTGGTCGGGATGCGTCCTGTAAAAATCAGCGCCGTGGGATGTCACGACAAACGGAATGCCCCAGTCTTCCGCGAGCCGCATGGCGGCTACGCCGGCGGGAACGAGCGTGTGGGCGTGGATCAGGTCGAAATCCCCTTTGCGATAGCGTTTCTTGAGGGATCTCGCAATCCAGCCGGCATCGAGGTTCTGCATCCAGTCGCGCGGCAGGTTCGGGTAGAAGAGCAGGTTCGAGACCTCGCCCGGTACGCTGATACGCAGCTTCTCCGGCTGGAAACTCCGCCGATATTTGCTGCTTCGCCACCAGGCATACAGGCGCACGACGAATTCTACCCTGCCGGTAATGTCTTCCATCTTCAGCAGTTTCGCTACCTGCGAATGCACAAATGTCGTATAGTACGGCGATATATACAGGACTTTCATACGAGATTCACCCGATCTGAGTTTTCCGAGCATACTCCCCATGCTTCGATCCATCGTCAAGAAGAATCCCATTTCCGATGGTGATGCTTGTGACTCTTTCGAATATCGGACTCGAACTTTGATTGACACATTTATCCCACCGGAGATTTTGGCAGAAATTACCTAAAAGGCGGTATGACCATGATCTATATAGATGGACGATCACTGAAACTGGAGGAGATTCATCGCGTTGCGCGGGAACGGGAAGAGATCACACTCACCGATGAAGCGAAACAGCGCGTGCTTCACTGCCGCGAGGAAGTCGATCGTATTATTCGAGACAAGAAGGTCGTTTACGGGATCAACACCGGATTCGGCGCGCTCAAGGACAAGCGCATCCCGGCCGACAAGCTCAAACAGCTTCAGCGTAACCTGATTATCAGCCACTCCACGGGCGTGGGAAAATACCTTCCGGTGGAGGCCGTGCGCGCCATGATGCTACTACGGATCAACTCTCTGGCAAGCGGATTCTCGGGCATCCGGCTGAACACGCTGCAAACTCTGATCGACATGCTCAATGGGGGCGTCCATCCCGCCGTACCCGAACAGGGGTCCGTCGGCGCGAGCGGCGATCTGGCTCCGCTTTCGCACATCGCACTGGTGCTTTCCCGCGACGAGGATAACGACTGCGACGATTGCAGCGGACGGGTGATCGTCGAAGAAAATCTTCATCGCGACGACTACCGCATTCGCACGATTTCCGGCAACGAAGCCATGAAGAAAGCCGGTATCGAGCGCGTGGTGCTGGACGCGAAGGAAGGTCTGGCGCTCAACAATGGCACGAACATGATGACCGCGGTTGCCGTACTGGCGGTATGCGACGCGCGCACGCTCCTGAACAACGCGGTAAAAATCTTCACGGCGTCGCTGGAAGCGCTGCGCGGCGTTTCCGACGCTTTCCATCCGCGCATCCACGAACTTCGAAGGCAACAAGGTCAGCAGCTCATCGCGCAGCAGGTGCGGGAGTGCTTCGAAGGCAGCAAGCTGATCGATTCGCGACAGGGCGAGGTGCAGGACAGCTATTCCCTGCGCTGCTTCCCGCAGGTCGTGGGACCCATCAAGGCGACCATTGACCTGGTGGCGCCCATCATCGAACGGGAAGCCAACGCGGTAACCGACAACCCGCTTATTATCCCGGACGCCGAAGACGGTAAGACCTTCCTCTCGGGCGGGAACTTCCATGGCGAGCCCATCGCCCTGGCCAGCGACTACATGAAGATCGCCATGGCGGAACTGGGCAACATCTCCGAGCGGCGCATCTTCAAGCTCACCTCCCAGTACATCAGCCACGGTCTGCCCAGTATGCTGACCAGCGATCCGGGACTCCAGAGCGGCGTGATGATCCTTCAATACACCGCGGCGGCGCTCGCGTCCGAAAACAAGGTTCTCGCCCACCCGGCGTGCGTTGATTCGATCCCCACCAGCGAGGATATGGAAGACCACGTTTCGATGGGGCCGATCTCGGCACGGCAGTTCCGCGAAATTCTGGAAAACGTGAAGCGAATCATCGCCATCGAGTACATCACGGCCTGCCAGGCACTGGATATGCGCCTGCGCATCGACAAGGAATTCCAAGACATGTCGGCGGAAGAGCTTTTCGGCAAGGAAACCTTGCGAATCTACAAGAAGCTGCGCGAGAAGGGCGTGGAATTCTGGGAGACGGACAAGGTGGCGTACATCGACATCGAAAAGGCGCTGGAACTGCTGAATGATGAGCTATAAACGACGTGGACGGTAATCAGACAATGCACCACTATCAACAGTTTCACACGTGGTTCGGGCTGGTTGCGGGAGGCATGGAGTATCTCGCCGTGTTCGAACTCGAAGAACTGGGCGCCCACGATATCCGGCAGCAACAGCGTGGCGTGCTCTTCAAGGCGGACATGGGCACGATGTACCGCATTGTCTATCACACACGGCTCATGACGCGCGTACTGGGCACCATCAGTACGTTCAGTTGCCACGATACCGACTACCTTTACAAGAAAGCCCTCACGATGGACTGGCGGGAATTCATCGGTCCGGATCAGAGCTTCATGATTCTGCACCACGCCGCCAACAGCAATATCCAGCACTCGCAGTTCGCCGCGCTACGGCTCAAGGACGCCATCGTCGATCAACTGCGCGAGCGCTATCCCGAGCGACCATCCATCGACCGCGACAACCCCGATGTCACGCTGCATCTGGCGATCCACAACAACCGTGCCACGATCAGCATCGACTGTGCGGGATTCTCGCTCAACAAGCGTGGATACAGAACGCAGAACGTCCAGGCACCCATGCGGGAGACCCTCGCGGCAGCGCTGGTGAGGCTGTCGGGATGGGACGGCAAACACACCTTTTACGATCCCTTTTGCGGCGGCGGAACCATCCTCGCCGAAGCGCTGATGCACTATTGCCGGATTCCAGCCTCATACTTGAACGACCGCTTCGGATTCATGCAACTGCCGGACTACGATCCCGCGCTGTGGGAAAAGGTGAAGGCCGAGGTCAACATCCGCGAACTGCCCGAAGGATTGATCTCCGGCAGCGATGTCGATCCGAGAGCAATCGAGGCATGTCGGCAAAACTTCTCCCGACTACCGTTCGGTGACCGGATTGGCCTCAAGCAGATCGATTTCCGGGATATGAAATCCTTGCCGGGCGTGACGATTGTCACCAATCCGCCTTACGGTGTGCGATTGAAGAAAGCGGATACCGAACAATTGTATAAAGATTTCGGACAATACATCCGCAAGAGCTGCCCCGGCGGCAACATCCATGTGTTCAGCTCGGATCAGGAACTCCTGAAATGCATGAACCTGCGCCCCCGCTGGAAGAAACAGATCAACAATGGCGGATTGGAAGGTTGGTTCTACCGGATGCTGGTATTCGATAGGACGGAAAGATTATAGAATTAATGATTTAATTTGTGAATCGATTAGCAAAATCAACATTGATTTACTTCGCAATATGTTTATAGTACAATGTGTCCTCAAAACGAAATTCCAGCATATTTTCTGGAGTGTCATGACAATCCTCGGGCTGAGATACAGTGCTTCGTTTAGGACTCTTCGAGTCACGTAAAGAAACATATCGATATTCGTAATTTTGAAGAAACTCATCCTTTTTCCAGAATGTAGCTCCTATATCCTGGCAAAATCCCATAAAACATCTTGCTCCATGCATTTGTTGCATAACCTCTGTTTTACGGTAGCTCTTGCTCTTTAGTTCAATAATAATGATCTTCTTCAGTCGGGGATTAATGATAATGTAATCAGCCCTTTTGCACTCGTTATTGGCCCCCTTGAATATCCGATCACATTTGTAACGGTCATCCAAATTTATCACGATAGAATCTGTGGGAATATCTCTTACCTCTATAGTATAGCCAGAGACTTGCTTTTCTCGGAGTACGACGACGGGCTTTCCGCAAATGGTTTCAATTGTTTCCCGTGCTTCAGCTTTTATAAGGTTATCGAGTATTTCATAATCATTCATGGTGTTATTCACCCCATGTTATTTCATCCTGGATACGATTCATATTGTTGATAGTACTGTCAAAACTTTTCATCTCTATTCCGTATTTCTCATCTATCTTTGCGGGAATGAAAGTTAAACATCTTGATCTTCGTGTATTTCCTGTAGCCTTAATTAGGGCTTTGTCAGCGATATACGCTCGTACTTTTTCTGCATCAAGCATTTCTTCCTGCTTATATCCGTTTTTCTCTGCAATTCCTTTAAGTCTTTTGTCGTTCTGGTTCAACATGATCATAGTATTGAATTCACGAATGAAATAATCACTGTGGGTGGTAATGAATACCTTGATGCCGACGTTAATTAATCGTACGAATAAACGAGACAGGCGACGCTGATTCTCGGGATGAAGATTTAGCTCTGGTTCGTCAATCATCAATAGATCCCCTTTTTTTGCCACATGTCGAAGATAGAAATTCATATATAACAATGACTTGACGGAGCTTGAGCTTTCATTCATTATGAGACGGATATTTGTCTTTTTCGGAACAAAATATAGCTGGCCTCTTTTCGCAACATATTCACCGCCAATGAGGTCAGAAAAATCATTGAGTATTCCACTGTGATTCTGCGCAATATAGCTCTCATTCTTTGTTGACTCTTCAAGACTTCTTGTAAAGTCAACATTCCTCGTTACAGGCATGGCATAAGTTGAGTAAGTTTTTAAAAGAAGGTCCATTGGGTCTATGCCGTTTTCTTGTTTTGCCATTTCTTCAAGTAGTCTATTTCTAGCAAAATCCAGTTCATTTCTGAAGATTGCTGCTCCAGTTCTTTCTGTGCTGGAAATTTGCGCCCTTGGGAATGTGAGTCCAAATAAAACGTCTTTCAGTGAATCGCCAATCATTTGAGCAATGTAATTCACGGGTATTCTGATCGACTCTTTTTCCACAAGCAAAGATACGGTAATGATTGGAGAGTCCCCTTTTCTTTCTATAGCAAAGAGTTGATTTCTCATTGTTCCTGAGCTATACTGATAATCTTGCCTTGTTTTCAGGTCACTTTCATTCATCTCGATACGAAATGATGTGTCAGCAAAAAGTTTCTTTGCTGAAGAAAATACCTGTGAAATTTCTCTAGAAAAGCGCACACAGGCTCTGTCAAGAATTTCTTGCGCATTTTTTATATAGTTATGAATATCTAATCCTATTGTGCCTTCAGAAAGTAGCTTTTGTATTTTTTGGTGATCAACATGGATTGATAGAGATTCTTTCCACAAAGTCAGGAAACCATATAATGCGTATGTTGCATAAGTCTTACCGCAATTGTTCTTTCCGCAAATGATCGTAAGATCGCCGAGAGTAAATTCAGCCTGTTTGAGGGGACCGAGGTTTTTAACCATTACTTTCATGAAAGTCTCCTTCCTTTGGCATATTTTTCTTATATGCTCTATCTGGAGTCAAGTAATTTCAGGGAACCGTCTGTCATCGATACAGAAAATAGGTAACAATCTCGGCTGCGACCAGTACCGCGAGGGCGATAACGACCACCAGCTTGAATTTCTTCTGCGCCGGAGGCAGGTCGCTCCATCGGGGCTTGTCTTTCCACTTCTTCCGATTCACGAATCCGATGATCATGTAGAGCAATCCGAGCCCCATCAGCGGGTAGTTCGTCTCGGGAATTCCGACGACCATGATGGCGATCCCGATGACGAACAGGCTGCGGAAGTTGGGCGTTTGCTTGATGCCTTTGATCCGCATGATGACGATAACGGCGAGTAGTGCGACGAGCAGCGCGGCCGCAAGGACGGTGAGAATCCAGGATACTGTCATGGTGTTCTCCTGCGTTTGTTGTTGCTTGCATGCATGATGAAGAATTCGGCAGGTACCCGTCAAATTATTTCTGTGCTCACGAATTTCCTGCGAGAAAATCATCCCGGAATGTATCTATTTTGTGGGCGTGCATGAAATTGCGAAAGAAATTAATTGACTGTCATTCGATTCGGTGCAAAAATAGATAAAAATCCATAATCTTGAACGATATGAGGAAGCGGAGGTTATTATGAGCGAAGGACGAAGGGTATTCTCGATTGTTTTAATCATGCTGGCTATCACTGTGCTCTCGGCAGTCGATCATTCCGGTACAATCGGCACAGAAACTTGGGTCGGCGGTTATACCCACTATATACTGGACAACGTAACCGTTCCGGACGGAGAAACTCTGACGATCGAAGCGGGTGCCACGGTCGCGTTTTCGATCAATAAATCGCTTGTCATTAATGGACGACTGATCGCCGATGGAACGTCACTCGGCGAGATTACCTTCACTTCGGGATCTTTCACGCCCCAGGCAGGCGACTGGGACCAGATCCAATTCATCGGATGTGATGCGGGAACGACTCTCGACCACTGCGTATTCGAGTACGGCGGAACCGGAAACGGCATGATTTTGATCCACAACTGTGCGGACAATATATCATTCAGCAATAGCTCGTTTTCCCATGCGATCGGAAGTGGCGTTTATCTGTGGGACCAGAGCACATCGCCATCGGAACCTTCTTTCAGTAACTGCAGCTTCAACAGCAACAGCAACTACGGTCTCGAATCGGGTACCAGCCTCTCGCTTCCGTACATCTACAACTGCTCGTTTACCAACAATACCATGTACGGGGCTTCGGTGTTTGCCAGCGGTCTGAAACGGGTCTCCGGAACGATCGGGATGTCCGGGAACGGATATAACGTAATCCTGGTTTCCGGTAACAGCATCGATACCGGAACGTGGAACAACGTCGGTGTTCCGTTTTACATGAACGGAAACGTCACCATCCCCGACGGCAACACCCTCACAATTCAGGCGGGGTGCGATCTCCGCTTCACGGGCGCGTACTACATTATGGTCTATGGAGCGCTGATCGCGGACGGTACGCCGGGCAGTCACATCGTCTTCACGACCGCTATCGGGGCTATCTGGAACAGCATCCAATTCATCAATTCCGATCCGGGATCGGTTCTCGACTATTGCGACCTTTCGTACGGCGGCTCCTCGGGATCGACCATCTATTTCAACAACACCTCCAACGACGTGAATATATCGAACTGCACGATAAACAACAGCCACTCCAGCGGCATCCACCTTTACGACTACAATGCTACACCATCGTCGCCCACCATAACCAATACGACAATCGAGAATTGTATCGGTAAAGGAATCGACTGCTCCGGCGGTACTTCGCTTCCCTGGATATCCAATTGTACCTTCAACAACAACAGCGACTTTGCAATGAGCATTTTTGCGAACGGGTACGACAGGCTCTCCGGAAACATCACCGGCACCGGTAACGGCACGCAGGGTATCCTGGTACTGAGCGGGGCAATCGGCACCGGCACCTGGCTCACCTTCGATCTTCCCTTCTACATGCACGGAGCCTCTACGATTCCGGACGGCAACACGCTAACCATCGAACCCGGAACGCAATTCAAGTTTCTTGCGAACACGAGTTTGAAAATCGAGGGAGCCCTGGTCGCAAACGGCACCGAATCGGAACATATCGTCTTTACCTCGGCAAGCGCGACGCCGGCGCCCGGTGACTGGAAATATCTGTACTTCTATCGTGCGGATGCGGGAACCTCTCTCTCATGGTGCGATATCCTCTACTCGGGAGGAAGCTACGGAAACCTATATATGCACGGTTGTCCGAACAACATCACCTTCACGAACTGCAACATCTCCTACTCCGAATCGAACGGTGTTCTGATACACGATTACTATGAGGCAACCTCGAATCCCACCTTCACGAACTGCCAGTTCAACAACAATCTCGGAGTTGGCATCGACACATGGCATGCCGTGTCTTTACCGGAAATAATCGATTGTGCGTTCCATGACAACGGCATGTATCCATTGAAGCTGTGGGCTTCGGGGCTCCACCTGGTGAGCGGAACGCTCGATATGGGCGGAAACAGCCCCGACGGTATTTATCTCTACGGAAACGAGGTCAATACATGTACCTGGCCCAATTGGGGCGCTCCCTACTATATTGGCGGAACAATAACCGTTAACGACGGACAGACCCTGACCATCGAAGCGGGTAACGAGTTTTTATTTACCAACACCTACGAAATCTACGTCTTGGGCTGCCTCGTCGCGGACGGTACGCCCGAAGAACATATCGTCTTCACTTCCGCGCAGGAAACACCGTCTCCGGGAGACTGGAGTTATCTGCGATTCTATCAGGCGGAGGCGGGTGTATTGCTCGACTACTGCGATCTTTCTTACGGCGGTTTCAGCACCACCAGTGTCTATATCCACGGCTGTCCGAATGAATTCACCATCTCGAACTGCACATTCTCCCACAGCGCCGCGGATGGTATCTTCCTTCACGATTACTACGAGGCCGTTTCGAGCCCGACGATCTCGAATTGCTCGTTCACCGATAACGCCGGATTTGGCCTCAACGCCGGGAACGGCCCATCCTATCCCTACATCGCGGACTGCACGTTTCAGAACAACGGCTCTTACGCAATGAAGCTGTGGGCATGCGCGATCGATAGGCTTTCCGGCTCAATTATGATCAACGGCAACAGCCCCGACGGTATTCAGGTACTGGGAGGAAGCGTCAGCACAGGTACATGGCACAATTACAATGTTCCTTATTACCTTTCGGAAGACATTGCGGTGGTCGATGGCGAGACCCTGACGCTCGAACCGGGAATCGAACTCCTGTTCCTCGGGTTGTACTATTTTCGCGTCGAAGGTGCGCTGATCGCAGACGGAACACCGGAAGGCCATATCCTGTTCTCCTCGGCGCAAAATCCTCCAGCTCCGGGCAACTGGCGTTACATTTATCTCAATCAGGCCGACGAAGGAACGATCTTCGACTATTGCGACATTTCCTATGGCGGTTCGAACAACGGAATGATCTATATCCACAACGGACCGAACAACTTCCCGATGACCAACTGCAACATCACCCACAGCGGGGCCGCCGGTGTCCGTCTCAACGACGACTATGCCGCAAGCTCGCATCCGACGCTCGAAAACTGCGTTATCAGCGACAACACCCTCTACGGTATCGATTGCAGTTCGGGTGGCTCCAATCCGGAAATCATCGATTGCACCATCACCGGAAACGGAAGCGCACCATTATATATCTGGGCATACACGATCAATCGGATCAATGCGGGAACCAGTCTCCTGAGCAACGGTCAGGAATGGATCCGCGTCATCGGCAGCAATGTCGGCAACGCCACCTTCCGGAACTTCGGTATCCCCTACAGCTTCAGCGGTACCTGCAACGTAAACGACGGAGCGATACTCACCATCGAGCCGGGAACCGAACTCCGGTTCGACGACGGAACCGGACTCAACACCTTGGGCGCACTGATTGCCAACGGCACCGCAAGCGAACCGATCATCTTTACCACCACAATGACGACGCCAGCGCCGGGTGGATGGAGAGGACTCGCTTTCGACGGATGCGATACCGGCACCTCGCTGGACTATTGCAACGTCACCTACGGCGGCGATTGCGGTGCAGGTATCTATATCAATAACTCCTGCACAATCTCCATCGATCACGTCAATGTCTCCTGGAGTTCACAGGACGGTTTCTATTGCAGCGACTACTACACAAGCCCATCCTCTGTGGTTGTTTCGAACACGACGGCGACGAACAACGCCCACTACGGTTTCGATCTGACCGGCGGTTTTACCAGTTTGGATATCTCGAATTGCACAGTCCAGGACAACGGCTATGCGCCGATACAACTTTTTGCAAATGAAGTGCCCGGGCTGAACGGACCCTTCACATTCGGTGGTAACGGAGAAGAACGGATTGTCGTCACGAGTGGAAGCATCGGCACCTGTACATGGTATAACTTCGGAATTCCCTATCATCTGACTTCGGACAATTCGGTGACGGACAACAACACGTTGACCATCGAACCCGGGTGCTCGCTGCTCTTCGACAACGGATTGCGACTATCGGTTTTCGGTAATATGATCGCCGAAGGAACCGAGACCGAACGCATCACCTTCGATTCAGCGTCAAATGAGCCGGCGGCCGGAAACTGGAGAGGCGTCTATCTGAACGAATGCTCGGGCGCGTGCAGCTTCGACTACTGCGATTTCGCCCACGCCGGATCGAACGAAGCGCTTCTCGAGATCAGGAGCGACGTTGACGCCACGGTCTCCAACAGCACCTTCAGCCACAGCGCGAACAACGGAATCACGATCAACGACAACTACGCGAACTTCAGCTCGGTAACGGTTACCGGGTGTGAAATCCAGTACGCCGCGCAATACGGTATCAGCATCCAGCACACGGGGTATCACCATATCGAACACTGTTATCTGCACGACTGCCGGACGGGCCTCTACTGCTCTCACAGCACCAACTACCTGACACCGTGCAATGTCGTCACCGGAAACAGCGAATACGGTATCCTGCTTGTCGATAACGCCAACCTGGTGTTTGGCGGAGACGCGGACCACTGGAACGATATCCACGACAACGGTATCTACAACCTCTACAACGGCAATATCGATATCAACGCCGGGTACGTCTATTGGGGCACGACCGACGCTTCCGCAATCGAAGCGTCCATCTTCCACGAGCCGGACAACAGCTCCCTGGGGCTGGTCAACTTCTGGCCATACATGGATCAAACGCACGAGCACCAGTACAACCAGTCGCTCGACACTCCGCAGGACGTCGCGATTGTCACATCGGGAGGAGACGCCACCCTATCCTGGAGCGCGGTCCCGGGCGCGACTTTCTACCGCGTCTATTCCAGCGACGATCCCTACGCCGATTTCAGCCAGTGGACCCTGCGGCAGGACAACATCAGCACCACCTCATGGATCGATCCGTTGACGCAAGCCGGAATCTTTTATCGGGTCGTGGCATGTTGTGAGTAGTGCTTTCTCACGCGATCCGAAGATCATCAAGTTGCTGACGAACCGGGGAAACAGGTTCTTCCTTGACCTGGATGTCGATGACAGGAACTTCGTTCAGCCGAGGGGCTATCGCGCGAAGAAGCCACGGTATCGCTTGTTGCGGCGGCTTCGGGTGATGAACACGTCGAATCGGGTCATCCGCAGCCCCCGGTTCTGCATCAACGGCAAGCCGCCGGATCGCATCGAGTCGCTGATTCGGACAGACGATAACCCGACACAGCGCCAGAAAGCCTTGAGGCTTTATCGACACTGGACGGACAATATCGTCCACTATCCCGTCGGAATCAAGGCCTGTCGGCACCCCTTTCTCCTGAACAACTACTGGGGCTACAACATCTGCGGTTTCGCGGCCGCGTTCCTCAGCTCGATTCTGCAAAAGCTCGGTATCCCGGCGCAAAAGGTGCCGGTGCAGGGGCATGTTGTTCACCAGTACCGTATCAACGAACGCTGGATCATCCTCGATGCGGATTTGAACTGCGTTTATCGAATGCTGGACAACCGCCGTTTCGCCGGATTCGACGATATCCGGAAAGACCCACTCCTTGTGCATCGAACCAACACCTACGGCAGGCACCGGTCTTTCGACCTCGAGCGAAACCGCTTCAGCGCGTCTCTGTATGAGTTTCACCCGACGGAGATGAAGAAGCCTCCCGCGTACGACAGCGATGTCTTTTCGGGATTGCCCAAGCCGATGTCGCTGTACCCGGGGGAGTCGATCACATACGATTTCGAGCGAACGATCCGCCGACCATTGAAAGAATCTTCCGCACCGCTTCCGAAAGAGGTTGGCGAGGTTTCGCTGATGCAGGTTCGATACCGTTTCAGGCCCGATCGGAGACCTGCCGATCGACGTGGCGAGAAGGTACTGTTTACCCGCTACTCGATCCGGTCGATTCGCTTTGTCGATACAAACAGGACGATCGACGTTCCCGACGACCAGATCGTCACGCATGTGAGCTTGCCCGCAGACGTTGCGGAAGAGATCGAATGCATCTGCCAATGCAGTCGCGTCACTGCGCCCCGCATTCTGAGAGGCTTGAACACGATTCGGCTGGACAGCCCGGATAAAGATGTCGAAGCGGAATTGACGATCGATCTGAATCCCGAAGTTTCTTCGATGAAGCCGCCAACACCACCCGAATTATCCGTGAAAGATCAGTATCGGGACGAACCGGTGTGCTTCGAGTGGAATTCCGGGAATGCGCAATCGATCTGGATACATGTGCTTGGAGAGGACGAACAGCCGCTACTGGACTACGTTCGCAAGGCCGAAGTATCGATAGGATTCCACCCTTTGGAGCAGACGTTTTTCGATAACGGAGGCATATACCGGGTGCGTGCCCAGCAGGAAATTGACGGTACCTGGAGCGGCTGGTCGGAAGAAGTGACATTCCGCGTCGCCAAGCCCAGTACGCCGCATGATATCAAGATCGAGCTCAATCGTGAAGGCGATATCCTCGCGAGCTGGCGGGGTGGGGAGGATTGCGAGTTTCTGGTCTTCGGCAGCGACCGGCTCGACTTCATTCCGGATATCTATACCGATGAGCAGCCTGTTGACGGACTGGACGGCAAACTCGAAATGAAATCCGTGTCCAATCTGCTATGCAGGACGAACGCACGCACATGCCGGATACCGAAGCCGTGCGTGTTTTACCGGCTGATTGCGCTGAGGAACGGCGTGTACTCGAATCCGTCGGTGATGATCGATCTTTCTCGGGATACGGGGTGGAATGATCTCGAGCCCAAGGTGTTGCAGACGTATCACAGGATGGTCGATGGAAAGAACCGCTACGAAACGGTGATCGACCGCTTGTTGCGATGAAAAAAGGGCAGACACGAGGTCTGCCCCAATATTGATTCACTAACATAATCCCGATAAATTGGGATTACAACGTTCATGTTTTCGTTTTTGCTAAGCAAAAGCCGAACTTCCGCTAACATAATTTCGGCAAGCCGAAATTACAATACTCATGGGTATCGTTTTCGCTACGCGAAAGCCGAACTTCCGCTAACATAATTTCGGCAAGCCGAAATTACAATACTCATGGGTATCGTTTTCGCTACGCGAAAGCCGAACTTCCGCTAACATAATTTCGGCAAGCCGAAATTACAACACTCATGGGTATCGTTTTCGCTACGCGAAAGCCGAACTTCCGCTAACATAATTTCGGCAAGCCGAAATTACAACACTCATGGGTATCGTTTTCGCTACGCGAAAGCCGAACCTATTTAATCAGCACCATTTTTTGGGTCACGGTCTGTCCATTAGCGTCGAGTTTGTAGAAATAGACTCCGCTGGAGACGTTTTTACCCGATTCGTCGGTACCGTTCCAGACAACCGTGTTCTGTCCCTGAATCGTTCGTCCGTTGAAGACGGTCTTGATCTTCTGTCCGCGGACATTGTAGATCGAGAGTTCGGCGTTCATTTCATTCGGAACGTTGAAGTTGATGGTGGTCTCGGGGTTGAACGGGTTCGGGAAGTTTTGACCCAGCGTGATGCTCTGACTGACGGAGGGAGCTTCATCCACCGCGTCGATGACCGACGAGAAATCGATGTCGATCGCCATGTAGGTCACCATACCGCCGTTGTTGTCGCCGAGGTTGTTCTGGGCGTACGATCCGAAGCTGTTGTCGTTGAAGTACATGATGTGCAGCTTGGCGTGGTTGTTTCCGAGGTCTTCGATCTTGTCGCCGAGGTAGAGGTAGCACGGAATTTGTCCATCGAGCTGCTCGACATAGTTTCCGTCGGCGTCGTTCGCGTTGGCGTTCATGATAATCGGATCGGACCACGTCGTACCGTTGTCGCCCGAAATGGCGATCATGATTTCGGGAACCGTTGCCCAATCGACATAGTCTTCGTCGCCGGCGTCGTTGTAATAGCGGTTTTTCAGTCCGTCCGACCAGATAGCCGCCATCCAGCCTCTCTCTTCGTTGTACGCGATGTTGAAGTAGTTTTCGTGGAATGCCTGTTCCGCGTCGTAGTAGTATATCGGCCAGCCGCTTACCGCGTTGACGTTACCCTCTTCGTAGTATTCATCCACTTCGCCGTCCTCGTTGACATCCCACGGAATGAAGGGCAGTCCGTCATTCGGGGTAGCGCTTTTGGGGTAGAGGTCGAAGCTCATGAATTCTTCGGTATTGCTATCGAAGATCAGGCTACGCATCTGGAGGTAGTAGGGCCAGTAAACGCCTTCGTCGCCGGATGTTCCGTGGAGCGCGTAGGGAGCCTGAAAATGAAGTCGTCCGTCCGAATCCCAGCGGGTCGTCATGTGACCGGAGTGGGAGAATGAGAAGTAGAGGTCGGTTGCGTCGAAGTGGTTCGAGCCGTCCTGATTCTGCGGATTATCGACGTAAACCTCGGAATTGACCACATAGTATTCCCAATCGCCTTCGCAGTAGTTATCGTTCAGCAGGACGAAGAAATCGGGGTCCTCTTCCATAAAGTAGTCTTCGCCGCCGACAAGGTATCCGAAGATGGCGAACTTGCCGTCCCAGGTACAGGCTGACGAACAGAAGGGGCGAATCCAGCCCGCGTCGGCGTTCCAATCGTCCATCTGCGGGATGGTGATGTAGTTCCATTCCAGCGTGGGGAAGTGCCCTGATTCGATGTCGGTGGACAGGAAATCGCAATAGGCGATGACGACGTTCTCGGACGGATTTCCATCATCGGAGTGTGCGACGTTGTTGTTTGCCAGGACGTAAACACGACGCTTTCCATCCACGTCGTAGCTGGGTGCTTTACTGATTTCGACATAGGGCCAGAGGAACTGGTCGTCCTCGAAAGGCGGATCGAAGTCGATCGCGTCCCAGTCGCTGTTCGGGATAACCCTGAGCGGCGTACTGAAGAGCCCGGGTGAGAACAGAAGATGCCACACGTCCATGCCCAGCGCGACATCGTAGGTCGATGCGACTTCGGTTTCATAGTGCCATGCGTAGAGCGGGTCCTGGGTCTCGGGATCGATCTGGATACCGGCGTAGCCTTCATACTGGTCGGTCTGACCGACGTAGTTGGTCGAGTTGATCGAGCCGTCCGGATTGATGTAGGTGATGTACTGGCGGCGTTGGGCGGCTGCTGTCTCTTTGCCGTGGAAAATCATATAGACGCCGCCGTTGTCCTGCACGCGTACCGGTGTACCGTTGTAGCTGCCCATCATGTAGTCGAAAAACGAACTCTGGACATCCGATGGTTCGACAATGAAGCTCCAGACGGGAGCGTCACGATGAAGGGTCGGTTTGAGCGTACCGTAGTCGTTACGGGCCGTTCGGTTCGAGCCCGGTCTCATCGCGTCGGCAAAAAGCATACCGGCTATCGCGAGAACCAAGATTGTAAATAGTAGAAACTTGCGCATAATTCCTCCTCGTTATTGCTTGAAAGTGATTTCGCATACCTGATGCAAAGAATGGATACCGAAGCAAGATGTTGTCAAAGGAAATTTTAACCGGCCCAGATTGTTTGAATCGAATTCAGGCAATTGAGATCGCGCCACGACACTCAAAAGATAAGACTTCAAACCTTTCTCCGCACGATTCGTGAGTGCCGAGACGCGCGTGGAGTGATAATTGTTATTGACATTTGGGAATCGATATTCAAACTAATGATTAACCTGTCAATGGGAGAATGATTAATGAACGATAAACATAGTGGCCGGGAAGAGACTGCATGCCAGCAAATTAAACAACTTCGGCAGATGGCTGAAAAGGCGAAGCAGCCCCAGAAGAAGGTCGAGCTTCTCGAAGAAGCGCTACAACTGAGCGAACAGGTAACGCTCAAGTCATGCGAACGCGAACTTCTTCTTCGCGACTACGTCTTCGCGAATGAACTGGTGGGACGAATCGAGCTGAATATCGGCCTACTCGAGAAGGAGATCGCCGCGAACCTTGCCGACGAGGATCTCTACAACGCGGCGCTGTGGATCATCGACCTTTCGAAGTACTATTTCTATACGCGAGATATCCCAAAATCAATCGATATCATCCAGCAGGGCTTGCAGTACGCCAAGGACTCCGACAACAAGAAGGCAAAGAGTGCGCTGCTGGTCAATCTCGGGTTGGTCAATGTCGCCATCAACGCCTACGATCGCGCGCTGGACTACTTTCAGCAGGCCGTGGATGCGATCGAGCCCGGAGCCGATAAAAGACTTCTCATATCCGCCTACCTGAACCTGCTCAACGTCAACAACAACCTTGGTATCTATGAGGATGCGCTGAAATACGCCGGGAAAGCGATCGAGCTGAGCAAGAAAAGAGAACGCCCGGGCGACCTTGCCGGCGCGTACATCAACCGCGGTACGACCTACTCGAACATGCACCGGTTCGATGACGCGATCAAGGATTTCAAGATGGGCGTCGAGCTTCTCGAAGAAAGTTGTCTGATGCCGCAGTGGCTGCTGAACGGGTACATCAATCTGGCGAACATCTACATCATGACCGAGAAATATGAAGAAGCCAATGCCTGGCTGCAAAAAGCGTTGCCTAAATCCGAAACCTCCTTCGACAGGAACTTGCAGGCAACCGTGCTCGCGCTCCTCGGAAAGCTGCATATCAGAACCGGTAAATACGAACAGGCACTCGAATACCTCCTTCAAGCGGATGAGCTTATGGAAGCGAAAGACTTGAATAAAAATCGCTCGCTGATCTTCGAGCAGCTTGCTGACCTGTACGGTCACCAGCGGAAATACAAGAAGAAAGCCGAATACCTGCAAAAGATGATCAACACCATGCAGGACGGCTTCCCCGAAGACCTGAACAGCCGCATCGCCAACCTCAAGGTGCGCTGGGAAACCGAACGGAAAGAGCGCGAATCCGAACTGCTGCGGAAGAAGAACCAGGAACTGAAGAAAATGAACGACGAGCTGACCCAGATGTACAACAAGCTGACCCAGGCGCACGAAGAGATTCTCAAGCTGGAGCGCAAAAACTCCATCTTCGCCATGGCGGTGACCGCCAACCACGAGATCAACCAGCCGCTCATGATCATCAAGGGCAACGTCGAGATGCTCGAAATGAAATACGGGTGCCCGGAGATCAATCCCTATATCAAGCGCATCGACGAAGCTACCTCGCGCATCGACCGAATCCTCGGCCGCTACAAGGAGCAGAAAGACTATCGAATGCAGGCATACGCCGACGAGATCGATATGGTCGTGTTCGATGAGGATAAGGGACGCGATCCCGAAGAATAGAAAAACTTATTCACTGCCCACAAGTTCAAGACACACTTCCGGTTATGGCTTCACCCCTTTGGCTGAAATGTAAGTATTTCGTTAGCAGCGGATTATAGTTCACGCATGTCGAAGAAATGATTTGACAGAAGAACACGCTATTTTAAAATTTTGGAGATGAAATAGAGTGAAAATGTATCTCTTTTCTCATCAATGAATTGGGAAATCATTGCATGGAATGGGAGCGTATTGAGATAATGGTCAATGAATATAGAAGCAAGCAATGCAAATCAACAAGGAGAACAAAATGAAAAAACTTATTTTTTTGGTGTCTCTTCTTCTGATCGTCTGTATGGCAAGCGCTGCGCAGATTTGGATAGAAGACTTCAGCGATAACGCAATCCAGGGCAAGGGCGCAACGGGAACCGGCGCTACAACACCTGCCGAAGTCGATCTTGCCGGCGTAACCAAATGGGCAGTCGATATCAGCAATGTCGATAACGCAGAAGGTAACAGCACTGGGCTTTACGCAACAACCGACTGGTGGCGCGTGCAGAATTATCTGTTCGAAGGCCGTGACCTCGATGGCGACCAGAATGGTTCCGACGGTGGAGCAATCTGGTACTCCGAATCGATCGATATCTCCGGTTACTCCGATGTTGGCGTAAGCCTTTGGGTATATGCTACCGGCGGTCTTGAACCCGCAGACTTTATCCGGGCATCGTATCAGATCGACGGTGGAACCGTAACTTCATTCGGCTACATGAATGACCCTGATGGTCTGGACACAACATGGTCTGTCAACGGACTGAGCGGCTCATCGCTCGTCGTCTGGGTCGAAGCCGACTGTAACGCTTCCGGCGAATACATCCGCTTTGACGACGTTTCCGTAACCGGTACACCCTCTTCTTCCGAAACGATTACTACCGGCGCAATCTCAACCGCTCCATTCAATCCCGGTGGAACCGGAACCGTTGCCTTTACCGGCAGTGGAACATTTGCGAACGGCGCGACCTTCACCGCGCAGCTTTCCGACGGAACCGGCGCTTTTGGCAGCCCAACCGATATCGGAACCTACACACTTTCGGCCGAGACGGTCGATCCCGCCGCTGATATCGACATCACCATTCCGGACCCGCTCCCGGGAGACATCGGTTACGTGATCCGCGTTGTCTGCGACAATCCGGTTGTGATCGGATCCGATAGCGCACCGTTCACCGTCAACGGCGTAACCGTTACGCCAGCCGGGGCTCAATATGTTATGGTTGGCCAGGCAATCACCCCGCTCACTGCAAACATTGTCGGGAGTGCAATACAAGGGCAATGGGCTGTCTCCGAGACAAGCGGTGGCCCCTATATGCCATCAGGTATATCCGACAATCCGTTAAGCTTGGTTACACCGTCAGCCGGAAAAGGTTACCTTGTATTTGCCGTAATGTTCGCAGAAGGCTCTATCTATAGCAACGAAGTCTTGATCACTACTACCGAAGCTCCGACGATCCCGTACCACGAGGACTTCCTGGCATTCCCGCCTGCAGGCTGGCAGAACAACAGCAACTGGTATTCTGGCAACAGCTCTTATGCCGGTGGTGTCGCTCCTGAAGCCTCCATTGGTTACAGCTCTTACGCGGTAGGCGACAACCTCGTTTCCTGCCCCATTAATACATCAGGATATTCCTCGCTCGACGTCACATGGTGCCAGAGCATCTCCACATACAGTGGCGGCACAGGAAGCTTCGAGCTCGGTCTGTTCACTTCCACAGATGGAATAAACTGGGGACCAGCGGTCTGGACGTACACATACACCGGTGCAAACGATAACGAGAATCAGGGCGTTACCATCTATACCACCGATGGTGTCGGCAGCCCGAACCTTTACCTGAAGTTCGAGTTCGTTGCCCAGGATCTCAACCGTCTCTCCTACTGGAACATCGACGAACTCGTCGTGAAAGACTCCGCCGAGAACCAGGATACCGAAGCCGTGCCGACCGGCGATCCGGCGATCGACTTCGATTCCCCTCATACCGGCATAGTAATTCAGTTTGGGGGCGTTACTGCCAGCGGTAACGTAACGGTCATGTTCTTCAACGAAGGACCGATCAACACCAACGGTATCACCGACGAGAATGTCAGCGTTTACCGCTGGAACGTCGATCCGGACGACGAAATAGTCTTCAGCGAGGCTTGGATTGCATTCGATCTCGATTATATATCGCGACCTGGAATTATCGATCCGACCAACGTGAACGTATGGCATCGCAGCTCGGAATTCGAAGATTTCACCATGATCGATGGTGCGGATGTATTTTATGATGGAGCTATGAATGCTATTATTGCGCGCGTTGACGGCTTCAGCGAATTCGTCTTCGGCAGCGACGAAGAGACCCTGCCGGTCGAGCTCTCCGGTTTCCACGCGTCCTACGCCAGCGAAGGCTACGTGTCGCTTCAGTGGATGACCCAGTCCGAAAGCGACATGCTTGGCTACCACGTCCTCCGCAGCGAGACCGACAACGCAGACGACGCATTGATGATCACGACGAACCTCGTTGTGGCGCTCAACAGCCCCAACGAGACGTCCTACGAGTACGAAGACACGGACGTTGAAATCGACAACACCTACTACTACTGGCTCAGCGCGGTCGAACTCGACGGTTCAGCCACCCTGTACGGTCCCACCGCGATCACGATCGAAGACGACGAAGAAGAGACACCCGACTTCAACTACGTGACCTCGATGTCTCAGAACTCGCCGAACCCGTTCAACCCGACGACCTCCATCGACTTCTCGCTTCAGGACGACGCGCATGTCACCCTGAAGATATACAACTCGCGCGGTCAGCTCGTGAAGACTCTGATCGACGAGGAGAGAACTCGCGGCGATGACCACTCGGCGACCTGGAACGGTACCGATGACAACAACAATAGCTGTGGAAGCGGTATCTACTTCTACAAGCTCGAAACAGGAAGCAAGACCATCACGAAAAAGATGATGATGATTAAATAGGTTCGGCTTTCGCGTAGCGAAAACGATACCCATGAGTGTTGTAATTTTGGCTTGCCGAAATTATGTTAGCGGAAGTTCGGCTTTCGCGTAGCGAAAACGAAAACATGAACGTTGTAATCCCGATTTATCGAGATTACATAAGTGGATCAATATTAGGGCAGACCTTTGTGTCTGCCCTTTTTTCATGGAACGCGGATGTCCCCATTTTCCCGTTGATTTTCCCGCCCCAATGATTGCTTCGCTCAATAAAAGAAACCCGGCATCAGGTACCAACGAAAATTCATCTCCAAATATGAATACCGAATTTTAATTTCCCGGAAACGGTATGATTTATGCAATATCAAGGGGTAACTATCCACCAACGTTCCCGGGGTGACACGGGGACCTGTGGGATTGATCTTTGACTTACTCAGACATGGCAGGAGGTACGTAATGCGCATGAATTCGCGTATTGGTATCCTGATTGTGATGGGACTATTGCTGGGATTGATGCCCGCGCTTTGCACCGCTGCGGATATCCTGGTTTGGGATAGCGATTTAGATACCTGGCTCGCCATCCCCGGAACTCCTTATCACTATGGATACGAAGATGGAATTGAAGACGCGCTGACGGATCTTGGATATGAATTTGATACGGTCAGCGTATTACCTACCGATCTGTCTGATTACAATGTGATCATTATCACATTAGGAGTATGGTGTACAGGATGCGGAAGCACACCACCCAGTGCGGTCGGCACTGCAGATCAGACCAGATTGGTCGAATTTTTGGATGATGGCAAGGCCATCTACATCGAAGGAGTCGATTTTGGCTCCGATCACGTCGGAACGGATTTTTTCAATCACTTTGGAACCGAGTATGTGGAAGACTATGACGGATTCATCGATTCGGTGGATGGCGTCACGCCCGGACTCATGAACAATCTCAGTTACCAGATCAACACCAGCGATGCTGCACACCAGCAAGTGGATGTGATCGCTGCCGATGGCGGTAACGCATATCAGATCGCATCGACCAATCATGTCAGCGGTGTATTCAACGACAGCCCGGACGGCTATCGTACGATTTGCTCTGTGTCGATGTTCACATCGTTGATAGAGGACGAAGACAACACCTGGACCGAATTGATGGCTCGCTATATGTCGTTCCTGCAATACGGCAATATTCCCATCTTGGACGTCAGTCTTGAAAATATCGATTTCGACTATGTCAGCGTCGGTTATCCCGAAACCTTCTCCTTCACCGTCACCAACGAAGGAGCGGACATGCTCGATATCAGTAGCATCACCCTGTCGAACAACGTCTTCTCGATCAACGAAGACGGACCCCTGAGCCTTGACATGCGGGAGTCGGTTACAATCGAAGTGACCTGTACCGCCACGCATGAAGAGGAATACAACGAACAACTGACCATTAACAGCAACGCCCCGGATGGACCCTACATCATCGATCTCCACGCGGAATGCATTCAACCGCCCGGGCTGTTGATTACCCCCTCGCAGTTGAGCTCGATTCTGCCGCCAGACGGAACCGACGACAGCCAGAGCCTCACGCTTACCAACAACGGTACCGGAGACCTGGACTTCGAGGTGGTTCTGATCGACCTGGACAACCTCAGTGGTGATCGAGATCAGGGCGGCCCGGACGAATTCGGCTACCGCTGGACCGACAGCAACGATCCCGAGGGTCCGGAATACGTCTGGAACGACATCTCCGAGACCGGAACTCGTGTCACCAACTGGAATGCAACCGATGGCGGATCCCCACACGAAGACGGCTACAAGGGGCTCGCAATGGGATTCGATTTCCCGTTCTACGGCGAGATGTACAACTGGTTTTACCTCTCGACCAACGGCTTCCTGAGCTTCAATTATGCCATGATTCATATCTCGGGGGCGTGGAATACCCACCTGCCCAACGAGCATTATCTCGCGAATATCATCGCTCCGTTCTGGGATGATCTGAGCATCAGCGATGCCGATGTCTATATTCAATATAACGAGAACGAAACCGTTATTCAATATGACAACGCCACGTTCAACTACTACCAGAATAGCATCAACATGCAGATGATATTGCAGCGTGGCGGCGGTATAGTGTTCTACTACGAAGAACTCGACGGCAGCTCGAACGGCGCGACGATTGGTATCGATAACCAGCCCGGTACGATCGGTCTGGAAGTATCGTACAATCAGGAATATATCCAGCCCGGCATGGCGATTGCCATTTCAGCGGGTCCCTGCTGGCTCGAACTCGATACGACGAGTGGGACGCTTTCACCCAACGAAACCGTGAATATCGGCGCGACGTTCTCCGCAACCGATCTGCCCGATGGCACGTACCACGCGACAATCAGGTTCACCAGCAACGACGCGACCACCCCGATCATCGATATTCCCGGCACCCTGCTGGTATCCAACGGAGAACTATATGCGGTGGATATCGATGTCTCGCTCAACAGCGAGGAATCCCCGGAAGGCGCCGAGTTGACGCTAGCCAACCAGAACGGTGACGAGTTTCTCATCTACAGTGCATCCGTCCCCGAGGATGGAACCGTAAGCTTCCCGAGCGTTCTCGAAGGGACCTACGACCTGTATGTCACCCTCGATGGATACGACGAATACGAGCAGACGGGTATCGCAGTCGAGCAGGATACCGAGCTTGCGATCGAAATGATCGAAACCCTGAATCTGCCGGTCAATCTCGATGTCGATGAAACGACCTCCGGGGTCTTGATGACCTGGGACGCTCCCGGCAGCCGCAGTCTCCAGAGCTTCAACGTCTATCTGGACGGCGAGCTTCGGGGCAACACGACCGACGAGCAATTCCTGTGGATCGACGTCCCGGGCGGCTTGCACACTCTCGGCGTGACTTGCGTCTATACGACCGGCGAGTCCGACCCGGCGGAGATCGACCACGAATGGTTGTCTTCGTCCGGCGCGGATATAATTCCGGTGAGCGACACGTTCGCGGGTATCTATCCGAATCCGTTCAATCCCTCGACCACCTTCCGGTTCGGGATCGCGCACGAAGAGCGGGTCGTGCTGGAGATTTACAATGTCCGCGGACAGCTCGTGCAGCGTCTGGATCAGGGTCGCGTGAAGGCCGGATGGCACGAGGCGACCTGGAGCGGCAACGACATGAACAATGGCTCGGTCGGTTCCGGAATCTTCCTGGTGAGGCTCAAGGCCGGAAGCTATTCCGAGGTCAAACGAGCGGTGATGCTAAAGTAATTTCGGCTTCAGCGAAGCTGAAACGAAATATTGCAGGAAGCACAAAGTGCTGGAGTAATTTCGGCAAAATCAAATTGTAGGGGCAGGTCCCCGTGCCTGCCCTCTCAATCCATTGCCAACATGGTATTGACGCTGTAAACGCTTGATACGTAAATAATTATTGGGCATAGGAGGGCAGGCACGGGGACCTGCCCCTACGACAGAGAAGAGAATCGGTCGCGCATTTTCACACAGCCTGTCTGTGTCTGCCCTTTCTTTCCTCTCTGCAATCGCATGAACACCAACGCGCGGTGAGAGATTGGAAAAGACTGACGCGGACATCGTGTATGAAAATAAAAAACTGACTGGTTATCTTATTCAAGGTTTCCAAGAGAAATACCCCCCCCTTGTCAGGGGGGTGAAGAGATAGCGGTACAAACCGGGAAGATAGGTGACAAAATAGACCGGGCAGATAGGTTACACTCAAACGAATGTAGGAGAACCTATGCCCTTACGAAGTATAACCGAATTGGATTTACTTCACCAGTTGATTGGTGATTATCTTAGTAATCAATATACGATAATGGATTTACATCGGATATATGGTATATCTCGAAAAACGATCTACAAATGGCTTGATCGTTATGAGTCGGACCCGGAGAACTGGGCACGAGTTCGTAGCAGCGCTCCGCACAGTCATCCAAATCAGATATCTCCGGAGATCATTGAACTGATAATCAATATGAAGCTTGAGCATCTGAATTGGGGTCCGCGCAAGATTATACACGCATTGCAGACTCAGAATCCGGCGATCGATTGGCCGGCTGCGAGTACTGCGGGAGAGTGTTTGAAAAGCCACGGCCTTGTCAAACATCGTATTGTGCGCAAGCATGTTCCGCCATGCAGTCAGCCATTCGGTGATTGCAACCGCAGCAACTCCATTTGGAGTATTGACTATAAGGGACAGTTTCGTCTTCGTAACGGCGAGTATTGCTATCCACTTACGCTTACGGACAACTACAGCCGTTATCTGCTGTGTTGCCAGGCTCTTCCGAGCACAAGCCATAAGGATTGTCAGCATTGGCTGGACTGGACTTTTCAACAGGATGGTCTTCCAGACCGTATTCGTTCGGATAACGGCGTTCCCTTCTGCGTTGCGAGCAAAACAGGCTTGAGTCGATTCTGGCTTCATCTGATTCGGCTTGGAATAACGCTGGAGCGGATCGAGAAGGGTAAGCCGCAGCAGAATGGTTGTCATAAGCGGATGCACCGAACGTTGAAGCAAGAGACCTGCCTTGAGCCAGCGTACGACATGTATTCCCAGCAGGATGCGTTCAATGCGTTCATCACGGAATACAATACGCTTCGTCCGCATGAGGCATTGGGAGGACAGGCACCGTCAATGGTCTATCAACCCAGTGATCGTAAGTTTCCGCTCAAGATATTGGGTCCGGAGTATCCTGAGGATTTTAAGAAGCGAAAAATAAAGGATACGGGCGAAGTGAAGCTAAATGGGAAGCGTGTGTTTGTGAGTGAACTTCTTGCTGGCGAATATGTTGCATTGGAGGAGCAAGAGGACAACGACGGTATCTGGCGTATCTACTACTACCAAACGCCAATTGCAGACCTGGATACTCAAACCATGAAGTTGATCCCGATGAAGAGAAGTGTTGGCGAGGCGGGAAATTCTCCATCAGCCCGGCGCGCCGGGCTGATGGAGAATACTGGACAGGAAACGCGAAAAGTGTAACCTATGTCCCCGGGCTAATCTGTTACCAATGTCCCGGACGTACACTTCCCTCGCCAATGACCGCTCGGACGATATAGAACAGGCGATTATTGGAAAGCAACACCTGGCTGTGCGTGCAGGTCGTGCCTGTTACGAACCCGAGGAGCAGATAATCTTCCGCACTGGCGTCGGGAGTCTCGCTGTACAGAACATTGTAGCCATCCGACGTGATGGGAGCGCCGTTGATATTTGTTGTGACGGGGTCCCAGCTCAGGATCACATCATTGTCTTGCAACTGGATCGTGACGTTCTCCGGCGCGGATGGTTCGGAAACTATCCCCATTCCGCTGAGCGCAATGGACACGGTTTCTGCGTTGCAGGCATCCGAAACGATATGGAGTGTATCGATGAAAGTTCCCGTTGTTTCCGGAGCGAAGGTGATATCGACCATCAGCGAATCGTGCGCTGCTAGGCTGACAGGTGTACCCTGTTCGACGCCGAAGCCCTGCGAACCGTCAGCGAAGGTCATCTGGCTGATTTCGAGGCTCACGTGACTCTCGTTGCGTATGGTTATCGTCAGGGAAGATTCCGTGCTGATTGAAACGGTGCCGAAATCTAATTGAACCGATGACACATCGATGACCGGGAGGGCGTCCTGCCAGCTCAGGTAGGGGTAGCCGCTGTTGTTGTAGCCGTCGATTACCCAGATGTCTTCGGCGCCATTGGCGGTCTCGTCCATAAAATCCCAACCTGCGTCGGTGAAAGTGAATTGTGTCTTCATTTCGGCGGTTGTCTTGCCTGTTCCACCCGCGCTCGAGCTCTTCCCGCTGGTCTGGGTGTCCCAGAATGAATTGATAACGTTTGATGAGTCGCATTCCGCAATCATTCCACCGCTGTATAAACCTGATACGGAGCCCTTGCTGTAACAATTGGTGGTCGTTGAATGACTGTCGCTACCGATCAGCCCGCCGGAGAGACTTCCACACACGCTACACCATGAATAGCTGTTTGTTATCGACGAGTAGGTATTCATCGATACAAGCCCACCGTTGTACAAACTGAAAGGGGATGAAGTTATACTGCCGGCGGAGCGGCATCCAAAGATGGACGAATTCGTATTGACTGCGACCAGACCGCCACACTGACTTCCGTTAATACTTCCCTGACAGGAGCAGTTTGTTATTGTCGAATTATCGTTGTTTCCAACTAGGCATGCGCCGAAGTTGTCGGCGTGAACCACAGCGCCAGTTAATAGAATATTACTGATCGCAGCGCCGTCGGTGTAGCCGAAAAATGCCTGATAATCGGAACTGGAGCGATTGACACGCAACCCGCTTATCGTGTATCCTTGTCCGTTGTAGTGACCGGTGAATTTCTGGCTGCTGTTGCCGAGGGGAATCCATCCAGTATTGCTGTTCCATGTGGATGTCGAACTGGCATCGATGTCGGCGACCTGAACGAACCAAACGCCCCAGCATATTGGGTTTTCGCTAATCCAGAGCAAGTCGTCCAACTCGGCAATCTGCAACGGCGCGTCCTCCGAGCCATCTCCCTCCATGCCGGTATCGCCCAGGTCATCGGTGTTGAATATACTCACCGGTACTGCTACCTGCGAGGCGTCGGAATCGATTAGAAGAATATCACTGTATTCACCCGCAGTGCTATTCTGGAAACCGACAGTGATCGTGCAGTATCCGGCGGGAGCGACGACATGCGGCAATGTCGGGCATGAAAGAGTGAAGCCCTGTCCACTATTCATATAGCTCACGTCTGAAATTGTCAAGTCTGCAAGACCATCGTTGAAAACAGTCACCGACTTGATAGCCGCCACCTGACCGTAATAACAGGTATCAAGTTCGATAGCCAGTGGCATATAACTGATGATAGGCGCTAGCGGTTGCCAGGTAAGATAAGGGAAGCCGTTATTGACTGCGCTGTTGATCGACCAGGTGTCCTGTGTGCCGTTGACCGTTTCTCCTGCGAAATCCCAGCCCGCATCGGTGAACGTGGATTGCGTCATCATTTCGGCAGTCGTTTTACCTGTTCCGCCAGAACTCGATGACTGTCCGGAGGTTTGCGTATTCCAGAATGAATTGCTGACTGTCGAACCGTCATTCTGCCCGATGAGTCCGCCGGAATAGAGCATCCCACCGACGTTTCCCGTACTATAGCATTTACTTATGTTGGAAGAAAATATACTTCCAACCAACCCGCCGGAATACATTGTACTATTGGCGCTGCTGGTCGTATAGCAGTTAGATATTGTTGCGTAAGAACCAGTTCCAACCAATCCACCTGCTTGAGAGTTTCCACTTACTTGTCCTGTGGAAAAGCAATTTCTGATCTCTGTGTTCGTTATATTGAATATATCGAAAGTATCGGTCATTCCGACAAGGCCGCCGACACGCTGGTTTCCCGCTATATCGGCATTGGTGACGCCCAAGTTCTTTATCGTTGCGGACGCTGCATACCCGAACAAGCCCTGGTCGTTAGAATCCGGCCGATTGATATACAGATTGCTGATGATGTAGCCTTGCCCGTCATAGTTTCCGGTAAATGTACTAATTGGACTCCAGCCGCACCCGTTGTTCAAGTCAGTGCTTGGGCTGGCGTCGATATTGTCGGTCTGGATGAACCAGGCGCTCATTAGCGATGAATGGTTCGTGATCCAGAGCAGGTCCTCAAAGTCGGCCACCTGAAGAGGCGAAGCCTCCGTTCCGATACCGAGCATTCCGGTATCTCCAATATTGTAGCGGGTAATTGCCGACACGGGAATCTCGAGTGTGGGGTTGTCGAGTGCGTTGGAGGTGATGACAAGCGTGTCGTTGTAATCCCCGAGGGTGTTGTTATTGAAAGTTACAGTTATCGTGAGCGATCCGCCTGGGGCGATGGTGTATGGAAGCGTGACGGCGGTAGTAGAAAATCCCTGACCGCCCGTTGCGAAGGATAACGCGCTGATCGCAAGGTATTCTTCGCCGCTGTTGGAGATCGTCAGGTCGGCCGAGATCGCGGAACCATTACAGTAACGCGTTCCCAGATCGAGCGAGGCCGGATTCGCGGATATATACGCCAAATAGCCTTGCCAGCTCAGGTAGGGATAGCCGGTGTTGTTTCCGCCATCGATGCTCCAGTAGTCGTTCGAACCGTTGGCTGTTTCGCCCACAAAATCCCAGCCTGCTTCCGTGTATGTTGTTGCCGTTTTCATCAGTGCTGTGTTTTTGCCGGTGCCGCCGGCGCTGGAGCTCTGACCGCTGGTCTGCGTGTTCCAGAAGCTGGTCGCGACGGTGGCGTTGTTGTAGCCGACGAGCCCGCCGGTGTTCGTATCGCCGATGACGGAACCCACGGAGTAACTTTTCTGAATGTCTCCGCCGGGAAAATTTCCGCCCACCAATCCGCCGACGTTGGATGTCCCCGAAACGCTGCCGGTCGTATAGCAGTCGTACAGCATGCTGGAATTGCTTCCCGCGAATCCTCCGACATTGCTTGAACCGGTCACCGCACAGGCGCTGTAGCAGCAAGACGTTTCGCCTCGTTTATCGCCGATCAATCCGCCGACAACGTTATTGCCTGCGACGCTTCCCGTTGCGCAGCAATTTGAAACGGTTCCGTTGAGGAAATTGCCGATCAATGCACCGACGGTGTTGTATGCGTGGATATTCACGTCGAGGAGAACAAGGTTCGAAATCGTCGCTTGGGAAGCGTAACCGAAGAAGCCCTGGTTGTTCCCTGCAGGGCGGTTGATGGTCAGGCCGCTGATCGAATGTCCCTGACCGTCATAGGAGCCATCGAAGTACTCGTGATCAATGGAGGAATTGCGATACCCCAGCGGCATCCAACCTGCGCCGTTGTTCCAGAAGCTGGTCGCGCTGGCGTCGATATCGTCCGTCTGGATATACCATCGATCCCACATGTTTTCATTCTCATAGACCCACTGGAGGTTGTCCAGGGATTCGATTTGATAGGGATCGGCCTCGGCGCCGCTTCCGGAGGGCTGGACAGCCGTCGCGGATAGCAAAGCAAAACTAAGCAGAAGAATTGCGAAAAGATATTTTACCATTCTCAATCTCCACACGATAAAATTACATCTTTAAAAGCTTCTATAGTGTTTGCTGTCAATAACAATTCCTTTCATTCCTTGTATTATTATCGATTGCAACACAGTTAGTCGATTCTTCAGTGCTGATCTTCATTGTGGTGAGTGCGCAATCGATTCTCTTATCACACTAGCTGGAGAATAGCGAGAAAGGAACGAACAGCCCTGCATCATTGATACAAGGCTGTTCGCAGGCAATTGAACTCCGTGAGATTATTCCTTTCTCGCACTGGTATTATCGGCAGCAGGTTGGATCGTTCTTGTTCTGTTGTATGGCTCTGTATCGGACGTAACGTTGAAGAATCCCAACCCAACTTCTGGCAACTCGATTGTCCAGCGCACAACTCTGTTTCGCTCTTGCGTGAAGACGCCATCGCCACTTACATCACTCCATGGTCCATCGGGGGTCTCGGCTTGATAGACGTGATAGGAAGATGCGCCATCGACGGCATCCCAGGTAATCACGACATCATCACCGGATAGTTGAAGTCGAACATTCTGTGGAGGCAGCAATCCGGCGGTTTCTACGTGAAACACATACGGCTCCAGCGGATTGCCCAGAACCTGATTACTGATGAAAAAGATCGATTCATCGGCGAGATAAACGGTATCGTGATCGGGATCGTAGATACGGTATTGGATGGTTTCACCGATCGTGTTCGCGTACTGGGTCAGGAAGAATGTCCATTGATCCATAACCTGAACCAGCGATGCGACACCGCGGCATTCATCGCCGCAGAAGGCTCCCAGAACGTAATTCTCGCTGTTTACAAGCTCGTCGTCGATCTGGACGACCGCGGTGATGTTGGACGAATATTCATAGTCGAGCGGGTCATACTCCCATCCTTGAACATCGCGTGGCGCTTTGATTTGTTCCTGAGTACATTGCTCCAGCGTTTGCAGTTCCCTTATGATCGTGTAGTCCGGGTAATAGAACGAACCGCTTCCGGTGGTCTTCAGCATATAGCCTTCACCTGGGTGCATGAACAGAAGGGAGCCATACCAGCCGTACCCTTCGATATACTGCGAATACCCGGCCTGGTTCTTGATCAGGTCTCCCGAAACGGGATTCGGCAAGCCTGCCAGCGCCTCGTTCACGCTTATGCTCAGATGCGGCAGGTATCCGATCCAGTTCCAGCCGCTGCCGTATGAGATCGCTGTGGTCTGCGGATCATCGAGCAGCCCGTCGATTTGCAATTCACTTTGTTGCGCCAGCTTGATCTTGAACATCTGCGTTGTCTCGATGCTCGATAGTGAACCGACCCAGCCGGTTCCTTCCACGTATTGGGCATATGCGGTCTGGCTCTTGACGAGGTCGTTTTGAGCGGGACAGAGTGATGTGAGAATGTCATCAAGCTGCATCGAAGTCTGGTTTTCGAGGTTGATGGAGAACCAGGTCCACCCGCTGTGGCAATCGATGGTGGTGAACAGCTCAGGGCAGACATCGAGCACGACTGGCGTCAGCGATGTCCCATACACCGCGCCGGAGAGGAACAGATACGGCTGCTCGACCCCGAAGTGCTCTTTGTTCTCGGATGAATCCCAAGTGCGGAAGTAGAGGGTGTCGCCGTATTCTTCGTCGCTATGAACAGTCAGGAAGAACTGGTGCGCGTTGTCGACGAACGGCACGTGATGGATACTTGCAAACCCGCGGCATTGATATGCACCGTCCTGATCGAGAACGAAAGCGCCGACGATATCGTTCGTGTCGGTGGATATCGCGCCTTCGATGTTCAACTGACCGGTGATGGTCATGGAGTACTCGAAGTTGTTCAGTGGAGTCGACGCCCATGCCGGCGGGTTGGCAAGGACGCTGATGTCGAATACAAGCGGTTCTCTCCCCAGCCCGGGAATATCGGCATAGATCGTGTCGCAGAAGGTTCCGTACCCGAGCTGATCACTGATAGTAAATGTCAGACTCTGGCTGTCCAGCGGATAGAGCTGACCGCCCTCGACATCCACCGTCAGCCATTCAGGCAGTTCTTCGATAACAAAGGACGAGGTCTGTCCACCGCTGTTGGTCAGCATCATATCGATCTGCATCTCCTCGCTCAGCGGCTTGATCGCCTCAACTTTTGTCTGCGACCACTCCACCGGATTCGCGTTGACGAAGAATTCCCAGGTAATCGGTTCTTCCAGCGGATTTCCGTGCAGATCGGTGATGCCCTCCACAATCGCCTCGATTGTGTGATTTTCCATCCACCACAACATGTCGGACGCAGGCGTGAGGACGATCTGGTTGTTGAACACGCTGAAGTCGCAGTTCAGCGGCATGAAGTTGTCCAGGATCGTCAGGTTGATATCGTCGGGGTCGATGCCCACGGGATCGATTGCCTCGGTGAGAGACAAGAGAATTTGATCACCGAGCGACAGGATGCCGTCACTCGGTTCCGGCGCAGTGAAGGATGTCGGCGAGATGCGATCAATGTAACCTGATACCGGCGTGCAGTAGTAGTTTTCTGTCTGCACCGCGTCAGTCGCTCCGGCGCGGATTTCGTATGCACCGTCCGAGAGCAGGCTGACATCCCAGGGTATCTGTATGTAGTGTGGGTAATCCGTCAGTACCGAATCGGGAATTTCCGCCGCGGTAATCCAGTCGCGATTGCAGGTCTTCTTGTATTGTAGGAGGAGTGATTCAAGATAGGGCTTTTCGATATCGTATCCGGTCAGAATCACGTTCAGGGTATCGTCGTTTGCCTGGTTGATGATCCAGTCGTCATTGGGGAACTGGATATCTACCCGGCTGTAGGGCGGCTCCCAGTGCACATCGAAGTACTTGTACACGTAGAAGTAATGACCGTCCGGGCCATCGTTTCCACGGTCGCCAGGGGCGTAGAACTCCAGCGCCAGGTCCTCGTAATCGTATTCGTATGGCCCCCGATCGACTGTCATCACAGCCTGTACGGCGCTGCTGGGCGCGATATCGAACGCCATCTGATCTTCGAGAGGAACACCATTGATTTTCACCGTAGCACCGCCCGGATTGCTGTCGTGGTGCATGGTCAGGTAGTAGCGCCGATATTCTTCGCTCTGACTGGTATTTTGCAGGCTGAGCAGAAAGACCGCCTGTTCGCCATCTTCCAGACCCGACTGTGCATACGTATTCGCAGTGAGATTCACGCCGTCGCGCGGCAGAGTGTTCGGCTCCCACCGGTTGGACGACGCGCCGGCGAGCGTCTCGAACACCGGCGTTCCGTATACCGGATCGGTCTTGATATCGACGGTGAAGTAGTCGGAGAGGTAGTTGAGCGAGCTTGTCTCATCGTCGTCGGCAAGAACGAATGTGCTGGTGGTGCTCATCTCGTTTTCGGTAGCGGTCGAATGCCCGATCGTTACGCCGGTTTCAAACGACCATCCGCCCGTATCGCCCATGCCGTTCACCGTTAAGCCGAACTCCATACCGAATTCTTCGGAAACGGTGGTTGTGAAATAGAACGTATTGGCATCTGTCGAGGCGCAAGTCTCCTCGTAGGTATATCCTGCTCCGGCGTTGAAGGATACGTTTGCAGGATGGTTGGGATTCGCAATTGCGTTTTCGATGTTGTCGTCATTGGCGTCAAGGTACGACTGCCACAACGCGGCAGATGTAGTGTCACCGATTGCGATGAGGTTGGGAATCACGCTGAGCCGTATCTGGCTCTCGGTGTACATGTAGATGGTGTCGAAACCGTTGGGCGAGACCATTACACCCTGCGTGAGATCCACGGAGTTGGTTGTATCGTTCCAGGCGACTTCCTTGGTGACGCCCCACACGAGGTTCACCGCGCCGCCGACGAAGAGGTCCGACTCCGGCCCGATGAGTTGATTGTCCGAAGAAGTGTTGTATTCTTCGGTGGTGGAGAAGGTGTATTGGGTTTCCGTATCGCATCCCATGCCCAGCTCGGCGGTGACCGACTGTCCGATATCAATCGTCGCGTCTATCTCGGTTTCGATGCTGTAGAACAATCCGGTGTCGAAGGAGAAGTCCGGGCCCATGTGCATGGTCTGATGCTGGTTGTTCGCTATGGTCATTTCCGCTGACACCGACATCGATACGTTAGTGCTGCTGGTCTGACTGAAGGAGCTGTAACTGCAATCTCCGGGGGGATCGTGCAGCACGAGGAACGGCAGCTCTGGCGAGGTTGTCGCGAAGGTGCTTTCCATTGGGCGAGTGCCTTCTGTCAACACCCAGTCGGTCTGCGTCGCATAGCGGTCCAGTTCGGTGTCGTGTACGGTGAATTCAAGCATGTTCTGGTGCTTGCGATCGCCGTCGACAGTGATATTGGGCAGGTAGGGCGCGAAGGTATAGGTGTAGTAGTTGTTGCCATCGAAATTATCCTCGGTCTCGCCCTGCGTTCCCACTTCGTCGGTGATCTGGATGTCGCAGTCGGTGATGTAGGTGACGAAGGCGGGGCTTCCGGCGGCGCGGTAGTCTTCGAAGGCGCGGACATTCACACTACACCACTCGTTCTGTGGCAGTACATAGAAGCCATAATCCTCGTCAGGATCATCATCCATGTATTTCATGTCGAGCGAGGCGGGCCAGATCACTTCGATAGAAAGGTCGTTGCGCCAGACAATGCTGACGGTATCCGGCGCGGTCTCGGTGTAGCGCAGATCAACATTGACCGTACTGATGTCCTCGAAGCTCGGTAATATGCCAAGCCCGAACGGATCGTAGTTCGGATCCGCGGTTGCGGTCAGACTGTAGTTTAGCGGCGGGACATTGGTGATGGCGACGATGCCGCCGCCCCAGGGGAGATTGTTCTCAACCTGCGTGTAACGATCGCCCACCTCGCGGAGCAGGATATCAAACGAGCCGATAGGATATCCTTCGACACCGCCAACGATGCGTAGCGCAAAGCTGACCTTCTCGATGTCCCAGAAGTTGATTCCGGTTCGTGGGTAGGTTACCGCGCCGAGTTCCCAGACACGATCGAATTCGTGTTCCTCGAACGAGACGCTCAGCGTGGCTTCGGTTCCATGCTCCATATCCATGGTAAATTCACCGTTTTCATCGACCAGCGTAGGTGGAATGGTCGGTGAACCGTTCAGCAGCACCGATGCGCCTTCCACCGGCACTTGCGTATCGACATAGCGAACGATTCCCGACACACTGATCATGGAGTTGTCGGTGAAATCGACGCTGTTCTGGCTGATATTGCTGTTGCTTAGCGTGACCAGCCTCTGCTCGGGCTGGAAGTTATGCCCCGCCTTGGACGGTGTGACCGTGAAGGTGGTGGCGGAGCCGTAACTCAACTGCGAGATCGCGTAGTCGCCCCATACGTCCGTCACCGCGCCGGGTGCGATCCCGGGTTCGTCGTTCGACCATGTTGCGCTGGAGAAGGTTCCGATGTGACTGTAATTGGTGCCATCGAACAGATGATCCCCCGCGCCCTCGTTCATCGGCCAGTAGCCGATCAACCCCGTCTCGGTCCAGGGCAGGATCAGGTTGCGCTGCAAATCGATTTTCGTTTGCGTTCGAGCGGCATTGAAGAAACGCAATTCGTCAATCGAACCGTCCACACCGACGTATAGATCGTTCTCGAGAACGGGTGTGATACTCACGACTTCGCTCACGATTTCCTCCGCGTCGATAAAGAGCGTAAGAAGCGGCTGGGACGCGTCGTAAACGACTGCGAGGTGATGCCATTGGTCATCGACAATGGACGCCGTGGTGTCCGGCTGCTCCAGCATTGCAGTAACATTCATCGTCGTATCAACTTGCACAAATCGAAGATAATCGTCCCACATTCCAGCGTTGACGGTAAGCCCGATATCCTGGTACATAATGGAGAAATTCGCTGTGGATAGTTTCACCCAGATTTCCCATGTGAAATCCTGGCTGGTATCCAGCTCAGGATCGTCGATTACAAGTTCACTGGTCAGATCGAGGCATTTCCCCTGTGCCGGCGACACGGAGACAATGACGTCGCCGACCGGATTGTCATTCGGCGTGCAGATATTGCCGGTGATGATGCCGTTGGGCTTCATGTAGCCGAAGTCGCTGTCGGAGGCGGACGCCTCTGATCCTGCGTAAGCAATAACGGAATACTCGTAGAAATCGCCAGGATTGGCTGTGTAGTCGGCAAACGAACGCGCGTCGGATGTGATCGATTGGAGCTGCACGTTGTTGCGATAGACACGAAATCCGGTCAGCGGTTGGTAGTCGGAATTGAACTCCCATTCGAGATATACGTAACCATTGTAGTTGTTGTTACCGTCGGAGGCGGTTATATTCCACGGTGTCATCATACCCTGGAATTCATATGCGCCGATATCGATGCGGTTCGATACGCTCTGGGCGTGGTCGTAGATGCGCGGATTGCCGATGTAGTCGATATCGGGAAGATCGAGAAATCCGCCGTCGATGAACCCGGCGTTCAAACAGGGGGATGTGCTGACAAGCTGGTATGGATTGATTCCGCTACCCAGGAATAGCGGATCGTCGCTGATGTTTCCGCTTCCTTCAGCGCCGCCCTCGACGCAGCAGTAACGGATATCCATGTTGCCGGAAAGCGGAGAATCGCCGTTGTCCCAGATGATACAACTGGCGACATCCGGTTCGGCTGTACCCGAAGTTCGTATCGCTGTTCCCACCGGCGCGTCATTGAACATGATATCCAGATTGTAGAGTCCGGGATTTCCATCGACAATGTGGAACGCGCCGCCGGAAACGGTTGCTTCGTTGTGGAGCACAAGCCCGTCGAGGATATTGGCGTAGCTGTCGTGGATATACGCAGCGCCGCCATTTTCCGCCTCGCCGTTGAGCAGCATGCAGTTCTTGAACGTAAGATTGTCGTAACCGTCGATGCAGAGGTTGCCGCCATGAGGCTTGAATGGGTTATCGTCGTTACCGTTCCAGATGTTGATGAATTCGGCGTAGCTGCTGTCTGCGGAATCGCCGAAGTAGATACCGCCCCATCCGGCATCTTCGGTTGATTCGTTGAACGTGATTTTTTGATACAGGGTTCCATTCGCCTGAAACGATCCGTAAACTCCCAGAAGCGCATCGGAAGTGAATCGCAGCGTTGAATAGGGATTGACTGTCAGCGTGTAGCCCCCGGCAATCGCGATGGGGACGTTGATTGTAACCTGTCCGCCGAGCGTGATATCCTGCGGGATGAGTCCACGCCCGGTTTGCTCTTCATAGGCGCCGATATCGGCGGTATTCAGGATGGTGTCGATGGTGGAATTGATGCTCGAAGTGCTGGCAAGCGCACGCGAATTCCCCAGGAAATCGGTGTCCAGAAGACCGTCGTACATCTCGCCGCGGTTGATACAGGGCGATGTATCGGAAATCTGATAGGGCGTGCTCCCTGAGATGAAGTCGGGATCGAGATCGAAGCAGTCGGTGTAGGATCCGCTGAAATCAGCAGCCCCGTCGCCTTCGAATCCCTCGAATCCGCCCTCGATGTCGCAATGCCGAAAATCGGGATGCCAGGCGGATGCATCGAGATAAACCTGCTCGCCGCTGGGAGCTTCGTTGCCACGGATGATCGTGTTAACGATACTGCAATCGCAGAAATTGTTGACATGCAATCCTCCGCCGCTGACGGTCGCTTCGTTATCGACGATGGTATTGTTCCAAAGATGCTCAGACCGCTGATAGCACATGTACATTCCACCACCGTATTCCGCTTCATTCTCGTAGATAATGTTATCCTGCACAATCGGAAAGAACCACGTGTCGCCCAAGTTCTGAAATCCGATGCCACCGCCATATTGCGCCTCGTTGTAGCAGATTTCGTTTCCGTGGATGACGATTTCCTGATAATCGACGCCACGCAAACCGATACCGCCGCCGCTTTCTGTCGCGTAGTTATATGCGATGTAGTTATCGCGGATAACCGGAGAGAAAAGCGGATCCGGTTGTTCGCTGTGGAAAGTGAAGCTGGCGATACCGCCGCCAAGTCCGTTGGAGAAATTGTTCACGATGCGGCAATTCACGATGCGGCAGTTCGATTCCCCGAAACATATCGCGCCGCCCTGGGTGATGACTTGATTGAAGTCTTGGTCAAAAAGCGCTTGATTGTAACTGAATACGCTGCCGGTGATCATGCATTCCGAAAGGTCGTTGATCCAGAGCGCGCCGCCTCTGTAGTAGGCGTAGTTATAGCTGAATCGAGAGTTGGAAATCCGCCAGCCGCCGTTGCTGTTGATGAACATCGCGCCACCGCAAAACCGTTCATTGTCGTCGTCGCCGAGTTGTGCGACTGCCTTGCCGTGATCCAGGATGCAGTGATCGAAGATGGTAGAATCCTGACTGGAAGCAATATCGAGGGTGATACCCGCCCAGCTCCCGTCCGGCGCAATCGGGTAGGCGCCGGATATATTGTGGAATCCTGTCGTATCCGCGATAGTGAAGCGTATGGAGTCGGCTTCGGTTCCGAGCGCCTGCAACGCCCCCTGAACGAGGATGCCGTAGTGATCCTGGAAGGTCACAGTCGCGCCGGGCAGAAGCGTCATGGTCTCGCTGGCGGGGATGATTAGGTCGTCCCAGACGGTTACATCTGTCGAGGTTATCGGTTGATCATCATCGTATATTCCGCCGAGATAGAATCCTCCGATGGGGCAGGTCGATTCCAGGTCGGGCGTTTCGCTGGAAACCTGCACGCAGACGGCGTTGTATAATCCCGCGAGGTTGAAGACGGGACGATGGATAACTTCGTTGAAGGTGTAATTTGCCACCAGGTTTGTTTCCGGGTCGGTCAGCGAGACATGTCGGTTGTCCCAAATTTCGGATGCCGTCCGGGCCGTTTCCCATATCCGCACCTCGTCGATGCAGCCATGAAAATACTGCGACGATCCGGACTTCGATCCAATTGCGCAGATCGGGCTGCCGTCGGGATCTTTGAGCGCAGTTCCTTGCGCCTGCGTGCTGCTGTCCATGATGATGCCGTTGACGTAAAGCGAGCTTTCTCCACTCGTATCGACGACAAGCGCCACATGATACCAGCGCTCTGGATTCAACCCATCCCACGAGAGGATTATCGATTCCATGGAGCCTCCGCGATTCAGGGTCGCCTTTCCATAGATCGTCGTGTCGTTGGTATAGATTTCGAATTCTCCGTGATCGCCGTGGTAGAGTATCGTGCGGTTGGAAGCGGCGAGGTCTTCCGGATAGAACCAGGCCTCTGCGGTCACGGATGATGGCGGCGAGTTCCAGAGCGGATTGAAGATCACGCGCTGTTTATCGTCTCCGTATTGAAGCATGCGGTCCTCGACCGAATAGTCGTAGGAGATCGCAGAATCTGCCCACCAGCCACCTTCATGCAACGCTCCATCGTTGGTGCCGGTGTGGTCTTCAATGGATGTCGATTCGTCGTCCAGCTTGTAATAAGCGACAAGCCCTGTTTCAGTTCCTCTCAAATGATTGTATTTATTCGCGGCGATCTGCTCGGGAGTCCGGGCAGTATTCCAGATGCGGATTTCATCCATCCAGCCATTGAAATACCTTCCGGTCATCTGGGCATTGTCACCGATACGAACAGGGTAGTTGTTCGTTGCCGTTCCGGATACTGTGGCTGTGTCATGCAAGACGCCGTCGACATACATGCTCAACACCGTTCCGCCCTTGATGATCTCGATATGATGGAATAAACCGCTGAAGAGACCGCCGTTAGTGAAATCACACTTCGACTGATCAGAGGTTACACTGGCGCCGCCATAGGTGAAGCGGATCTGATTCGTCTCGTCGTAGCGATGGAGCCGCCAGCTACTGTCACCCTTGGCGATCAGGGTTTGCCACGGCATATCGAATCCGCCGACAACAACCCAAAGCTCAAGCGTCATATTGGTAGTAAAATCGAAATTCGACTCGTTAGAAAGCTCGATGTATCCACCTGAATTATTGAATCGATAGCATTTATCGAAGTAAGAATCCCATTGAGCCTGCAGTGTCACAGAAAGGCTCAGAAGAATGAATATAGAAAGGAAAGTCATTTTGCGCATAATCGTCCCCACTACCGTTTTTTCTGTAAGTAATATGCAGAGGTTGTGCCACTCGCGAAGCGCGCCGGGTTCCTCTAATAGCGCGATTTGGTGTGTTTGACCCAAGCTCTCGGATGAACGCTTTCGTTCGATCCGGGCGATTTCGATCACCTCTTGGATGAAATAGATTGACGCACTGGGAATCGATCGATCCTTATGGTGATATGGAACAGTCACAAGAAAGTGCAATGTCTCGCGTGCGGGAACTGATCGCAAAAGCGTTCACACTGATGAACAGCGATCCGCAGGATTGCGTCCGCCTCTCGGAAGAAGCGCTGGATATTTCCCGCGAAATCGGTTTCGGTGTCGGCGAGGGCATGGCGCTGATGCACATCGGGCTGGGCTGTTTTCACCAGAGCAAGCTCCAGGAAGCGTTACGGCGCTATCTCGAAGCGGAACCTGTCTTGCAGCGCGAAGAATACTGGTACGGTCTGCGGTGTCTCTATAATAATCTGGGTGTTACATATCGTCAATGGGGAGATCATCAGAGAGCGCTCGAGTATTATACGCAAAATCTCGATCTCGAAAATCGATTTCCCATTCCCAAGCTGCAATGCACAATCCTGTACAATCTTTCCACGATTCATTGCGACTTGGGCGACGAGAAAACTGCCGGTGAATATCTGACGGAAGCCCTGAGACTGGCTGAGCAGCATGACATTACCCCATCTCTGGCCCTGGGATACAAGAGCCTTGGGCAAAGTCGTCGCCGGGCAGGAGACTTCAAGGGAGCGCATAAGTGCTTCAGAAAATCCAGAACAGCTTACGAAAAGATCGGGGACAAGGCCGGACTCTCTCATCTCTGTCAGGCAATCGCCTACCTCTACTATGACGAGGAACGACTGGATGATTCGCTTGCAGTCTTGAATGAGGGTATGCGTCTGACTCTCGATACCGGTGAAAAGCAGCAACAGGCCTCGCTTCATTTTGCTTTTGCGCGCACATATTATGTAACGGGTGATCATCGAGAAATGACGGAGCACCTCGACCGGTGTCTGGCTCTTGCTGAGGAGGGAAACTTCCGCACAACCATTATCAACGGACTGGAATTGAAAATCAAGGTAAGCGAAGATGATAACGATTTCAAGATGGCTCTCGAATTGACTCGTAAACGTCAGGCGCATCTGGATTTCCTGAATGAAGAGAAACGGAATCGAGCGATCGAGGAGATCAAAACGCGACTGCAAGTCCAGAGACGCGAGTACGAAGCCGAAGTCCTTCGACTGAAAACGATCGACCTGACGCAGCGTGTGGAAGAAGAGATGAGAAAACACGAGACCCAACAGCAGCGGCTTATCCAGAAATCGAAGATGGAATCGCTTGGACGCCTTGCAGCCGGTATCGCCCACGAAATCAATCAACCGCTGGGAATGTTGAGTATCGGACTCCAGAACCTGTACAATAAACTGAATCATGAAAAGGTCACTCCCGACTATCTGGATAAGAAGCAAAACCTGATGAACGTACACATCGAGCGGATCAAGAAGATCATCGAGCATATCAGGTTATTCTCGCGTGAGCAGCAATCCAGCGCCATTCGACTACTGGACGTGCGGGAAGTGATCGCAAGCACGCTGTCGATGGTGCAGGTTCAATGCAACGAGCACAACATTCGGCTGAACATTGAAACAGCGGATGAGCCAGCGTTGGTGCTGGGTAATCCTTACCGGCTGGAACAGGTGCTTCTGAATCTGATCGTGAACGCAAAAGATGCGCTGGAAGAGAAATTCGACCGGTTCGACGACGCGAAGCTCATCACGATAGCTTGCTTGAAAGAAGGAACTCGAGTCAGGTTGAAAGTGACGGATAACGGACCCGGTATCGAAGAAGAGTATCTGCAATCCGTTTTCGAGCCGTTCTTCACTACGAAAGACGAAATGAAGGGCACCGGATTGGGTCTTTCGATCTGCTACGGAATCGTTCAGGAAATGGGCGGGACGATAACCTGTAACAGTAGTCGAGGGGAGTTCACCACCTTCGAAATCGAGCTTCCGGCTCTGGAGAATTCATGAAACAACTCAACATCCTCATCGTCGATGACGAACAGGGCTATCGGGACGAGATCAGCGAATATCTAATCGACTGCAATTTCAGCACATTCACGGCGGGAACACCAAAGGAGTCGCTCGAGATCGTCAAGCAACAGCAGGTTGATATCGCAATCGTCGATTTGAAGCTGCCGCAGATGAACGGGATCGAATTGATGCGGCAAATCCTTAGCCTCGACGACTCGATCGCGATCATCATGATCAGCGGTCACGGTGATATCGACAGTGTCATCGATGCGATGCGCGCCGGAGCCACCGACTTCTTTCCGAAACCTTTCAACCTGACCGATATCAGGATTTCCATCGAGCGTACAAGAAAATACCTCGATTTATCGCGCAAACTCGATTCAACCCAAAACGCGGTGAATGTGCTCAAAAGCACGCTGGAAAAAGAGGGACGGCATTCGATCATCGCTGTCAGTGAATCAATGCTGAACATCATGCAGCAAATGCGCCAGGTCGCCGATCAGCCCTGCTTCGATGTCCTGATTACCGGAGAGAGCGGAACCGGCAAAGAACTTGTCGCCCGAGGAATCCATCATCTGGACGGGACAATAAATGGGGTGTTCTACGACATCAATTGTTCTGCGATCCCCGAGACACTGTTCGAAAGCGAATTCTTCGGGCACGAGAAACATGCTTTCACCGGCGCGCAAACCGCGAGAAAGGGTTGCTTCGAGCTTGCCAATGGTGGAACGCTCTTTCTGGATGAAATCGGCGATATGCCGCTTTCCATGCAGGTGAAGCTGCTCCGGGCATTGGAAGAACGACGTATTCGCAGGCTCGGAGCGCAACGAGATCTTTCATTGAACCTGCGTGTAATCGCATCGACGAATCGAGACCTCCGGAAGCTCATTCATGAGGGGAAATTTCGGCAGGACCTCTATTTTCGGCTTAATCGTTTCGGACTGCATATCCCGCCGTTGCGCGGGCGAACGGACGATATCCCGCCTCTTCTGGATTTCTACGCCATGAGCACCGCCAGGGATATGAAACGCGATGCCCTGCCCATTGCGAAATCGGTGCGGAACCGACTCGGTAAATACGCCTTCCCGGGCAATATTCGCGAACTGAGAAATATGATTGAAAAAGCCTATATTCTTGCGGGATCGAATGCCATGGAACTGGATGAGCATTGCTTCCCCGACACCATTCACGATATCCACGGAATAACTCTGCATTCCGAAGGCTTGAACCTCCAGCGACTGGAAGAAATCGAAAAACAGATGATCCTGAAAGCCCTCGATCAAGCTGCGGGTAACAAGACCCGCGCAGCGGAACTGCTCGGAATCACCCGTACCAGTCTCAACCGACGAATCACCAAATACTCAATGAAATAACCGAACGATTTCGTTCACCTTCTATCGCCAACTCACAAGGAATACTGTTTCTTAGCCGTGATGAACCGCCACGACTCACTGGCGCCTGGATTGCTATAGCGATTTGTGAGGTAAACATGATTCTGTTGTATCATACCCAGGCGGAAAATGCTCATGAGATTGCCGAATCCATGCACTACGGCGATCAGGACATCCGAGTTGTACCAGAATATTGGCTCGCTGATATCGAGTATGAAAACAGACTCGATCAGCAAACTCTATTTTCAATTGAAGAGCCTATCGGATTGTCGTACGCTTGATATGCTGCTGTCCATTTCACCCGGTCTCGAAATATCGCTTCTGGTTCAACCCGACATGGAAAAGCTGCTGACACTGATGAAGTCGATTTCGTTTGAAATTCTTTCGACCGAAAGTGTTCTGGAAAAATAGCAACCATCTCATCTACGACCCATAACATCACTCATTTTGTTTGCAAACTTGAAGAACGCGCGGCAGCTGATGGGCGATTCGACCACGACTCCTACTGCGCATTACGAGTCAACGGCGACAGCATGAAGCCGCGCATCAACCACGGCGACATCGTGGTCATCCACCAGCGCTCCGACTGGAACAACCTCGACCGTCGCGTCTGCGCGGTTCGCACCTCAGATGGCATCACCCTCAAGAAGGTGCCGTACGATCCGATCAAACGGCAAGTGCTGCTCAAGCCTTTCAACTCTGACTTCGAAACTCTCGTCCTCGAGGATGAAGAACTGGCCCGTTTCCAGATCATCGGTGAGATGGCGATGCAGTTTCGTGTTTTCAACTATGCGACGCTTGGGGCGACATCGATTGAGCCGATGCGCGCAAGCGGTTTCTAAGCTAAATAGATAGAGCATGTTGCGCCAGCGATGAGAGCCGCAAACCTCCTGCAAGAGTGGAACCGAAGTGGAAGAACCATCCCACAGAAACCTGCAAATGGAAAAAGTGCAAAAACGCTCAGAAAATACGCGCAAGCAACGTCAAATCAATCACATATCAGAAGAGAGAATCGTTTTTGCAGGATGGAAAGAAGGGTGTCAAATTACAGCTGCAAAGTGACACCTTCATTTTCCACTTTGTGACAGCATGTTTTCCATCGTGCAACATGTCGAAGTGACAGGAAATGCCTTTAAATCTGCCTTTTCATATATATAAGTGTAGTCACTTATCCAGGTTGCAAGTGACGGCAGTTTTTCCATCGTTTCGAGCCGTTTTCCAGTTGTTGCAAGGGTTTAGGGGCCTGAATATTATTCATGCGGAAACCAGCTATCTTCTCTTCAATCTGTAAGTTACAGCCAAACTGCAAGTGACGGCAGTTTTTCCTTAAGGAAAACATGCTTGCACAAATGAAGCTATTCTGCTGATAGCAAGGCAAATAGAAAGGCCTGAATCACGCGACTCAGGCCTGCGATGCTCGATTATTCTACTTATCACCACTCCATACATACAGCTTCCCGCCGTATGCAACGACCTCCCCGATGACACCCTCTTCAGGCAGTTCGGTGACCTCCGCGACGATATCGGCTGTCTGAAGCTTGATGTCCGCTTCAAGCGGATGGCCATTGATCTTCACTGACGTCTCCACTTTCCTTTCCAGAGCCGCAGTCAGACCGGATATCTTGCTTTGGGCGAGGGTCGGGATGCGGTCGGTGGCGAGAGCGCCTGTTGCGATCTTGGCGGCATCGAGGTCTGGTACGCGATCCACGACGAAGACGCCGGTGGTGATCTTGGATGCATCGAGGTCGGGGATCTGGCTTGCTTCGAGCACGCCTGTGATGTTCCTCGGTACGATCTGAGGGATTTGCGTTGTTGTCAGCTTGCCGGACTTGTCGAGCTGAGCGATACCGTTGGCGACGCCGAGTTGTCCGGAGTCGAGGATTTCCTGCCATGTGCCTGCCCTTTGCGCCTCTGGCGTAAACAGCCGAGCGCCAGCACTGCCGCAAAGCGGCATTGCGAGAGCGGAAGCATTTACCATATTCCCTCCTTCGTTTCACGCTCGAGCCGTCCGAGCAGCAGCAATGCGCCTTCGGTCTTGAGCAGCTTCTCGCGCGATTCCTGAATGAGTCGCTGGAGCCGTTCATATTCCTTGGTCAGCTCCAGCTTGGTGGTCTGGAAGAGTTCGGTTTGCGTCATGCGTTCTCCTTGTAGATGTATGGTTTACCGTTTTTGATGAACACCTGCCCTGGCTTCGCGTCCGACGGGAAATCCGCGCCGCTGAGCACGAGATTTTCGTCGTGAATGCCGAGGTCTTCCTTCTCGTCTACAGTGGAATAGATCGGCTTCACGAAGGCGATATCGCGGTCTGTGGAGACTGTCGGCTTCGTCTTGCGGTTCAGCAAGTCCCAGACGGAGTTCTGGCGAATCGTGCTCACGTCTGCATCAGCTCCGAGACCTTCTGCGCCAACGTATTCGAGGAGTGCAGCACGTTGGCGAGAGCCTGCAGCGCGTCCTCATCCTGCGCGAAGGCGTCGATGATGTTGCCGAGGGTGAGCTGCGTCTCGATGGTCTCGATGCGCTCCTCGAGCGGCGATGTGGTGGTCGCGTAGGTGTGGTCGACCTTCTTCACTTTCGAGCTGAGACCGCTGTAGAGGGTTACGGAGAGGTTGATCAAGTCGCCGTTCTCGACACCGCTCAGCTCGCTTCCATCGATGAACACGTATGTGCTCAGAACCGTTTCGTGATGCACCTCTGAGCCGTCCTTCTCGATGAGGATTTCAGCCTGCGAGAAGTGCACTGTAGGCGAGGTGTTGAACAGGATGCGAATGCCGCCACTGCGGTTGACGACGTCCACGCCCAGCGTCACGGAACCAAGGTCGGGCAGCAGCAGATCGAGCGTGTTCTCAACTGTGTCCAGAGCGGTCTGCAGGGCGTACTCAGCGTGCTCATGGGTGGCGTCCGCCATGCCGCTCTGCAGGGCGAGGATTGCGTCGTTGATGTTGTCGATGTGATGGCCCATATCCTGGCTGCCGAGAGTCTATCGTCAATCAACCCTACTCTTCGGGATGAATTGGTGAAATGTGCTCAAGCAAAATTGGGTGATGATTTGTAGGATTTTAGCTCACGGGTTCAGATTAAGCAACCCTTTGATACACAAGAATTTACACAAAATACTCTTGACATTAATTGTCAGCATTATATTCTCGATTTCATATATGAAACAACCGCTCACAAGTGGGCTTGCAAGCGGTCAATGACTAATATTTAACTTCATCACCTATAAATTTAGTCATTTCATGGGTATCCGTCAAGGATTTCTTTGATTCGGACCAATTCGAGCCTTCTGAAAGCGGAAATAAACGACAGGAGTACAATATGTCCCAAAAACGCACATCACTTCTGTTCTTTGGGCTGATTTGGAGAATGTGCTTAACTATTGATAACTATGTATTTCTCTTAATAAAATAAGAGATCAAGAAGAGGCAGTAGTTGGTGGTGTTCCATTTTGAGAATACTGTTGCATCATCTTACGAAAATGGTAACCGTAGATAGCATAAGTGATAACCTTACGGAACGAGTGTGGTTTTCGGAAAATACTCCAGCATAGAAGTTTCCAGTACTGGGACCGTTCTTTGCCAATAACACCTAAAATTATAAATGTTTTCAACAACGCGATGACTTCGTAGAAATGGACCGATTCATGAAGGGGCTTTCGCTTATCGATTGATAGAAAGGTTCTCACTCTATCGTAAAAGACCTTTGGAGAGTATAATTTATTCATTAAACGCTTGTAACCGGAGATAAGAGTTTCTATTCTCATCGCTGGAATAAAATTCATCGATATATCAGTGTTATCGCCGGTCATTTTTCCGATTAGTCTTCCTTCCTCGTCCATGCGTTTATATAGGGTAGTGTTGACCGGAGCATTGAGTAAGCCAACCATGGCGGTAACGATACCGCTATCCTGAATGAATTCGAACATATTATCGAAAACTGTTGGTTTATCATTGTCGAAACCGATGATAAACCCTCCCATGACCTCAAACCCGTATGTCTGGATCTTTCGCACGGAAGCAATGATATCTCTCCGGCAATTGGCGACCTTTCCACATTCGACGAGGCTGTTTTCGTCCACCGTTTCAATCCCTATGAAGACCGTGTCAAACCCGGCAGCCGCCATCATCCGCATCAATGGTTCATCGTCTGCCATATTGATCGAGCATTCGGTATAGAGGGAAAATGGATAGCGATGTTCCTGCATCCAGGAAATAATGCCAGGAAGAATATCACTTTTCAACTTCTTGATATTGCCGATAAAATTGTCATCCACCAAAAAGACTGCACCGCGCCACCCATGGGAATACAGTGAAGTCATTTCAGCCAGAATTTGCTCGCGAGTCTTCGTTCTTGGCACATTTCCGAATAAAACGGAAATATCGCAAAAACTGCAACGGAACGGACATCCCCTCGAATACTGAATGTCAATTGAAGCGTACTTTCTGAAATCGATCAAATCCCAACGAGGTAGCGGAGTCGTCGTTATATCGGCCCATGTTGTGGCTCTATAGATTTTCCTAGGATTCCCGCTGGAAAGATCGACAAGAAATTCCGGTAAAATGACTTCCGCCTCGCCAAGAAGCAAATAATCGACCATCGGGAATGCATCCGGCTGTGATGTGAACAGCGGTCCGCCTGCCACAATCTTTCGTCCAAGATTATGGCATTGATCGATCACTTTTAATACTGATTTTCTTTGGATCGACATTGCGCTTACAAAGACCAAATCGGCCCGAAGAATATCCTGCTTCTGTAATTTGGACACATTCATGTCGATCAATTCGATCTGCCAATCCCTGGGAAGCATGGCAGCCACAGTTAAGAGACCAAGTGGGGGATCGCTTGCCTTTTTCAAAATGAAATGCAAGGCGTAACGAAAACTCCAGAACGAGTCTGGACAAAATGGGTATATCAATAAGACCTTCATAGGTATCGACCTTTAAGTTTAGGATAACCGACACAAGTATTGCTTCGGGACATCAATTGGTCGCATTAATCCAGGTTATACCAGCTTCATGCTCATTTTGTTAGGTTTAACGTTTTGTGGCAATCTACAGAGGTGATTGTTTTGGCGCAATCCATCTCACAGTTCTTTTTAGAAACACACACACACTTATTCATAGTATAATATAATGCCGTCCTTGCACGAAGTCAATTAAAATTACAGTGTCGCTTTGCATTCAAGGTTTCAGACTCGATGTTTGATTGAATCCTTGTGGAACGCACTCGGAAGTATCCTTACGCAGCAGTCGTTTGCCGCCCACCCAGCCGATGACGCTATTCATCTGTCACCCCGTAGTTTGCGATCTGTTCTTTGATGTCGCCGTGGTTGGTCACCGCCTGCATGCGCGACGCAAACTCCTGCATCGACTCGGATTGCTCGCCGAACGCGATGTTGGTGAGGGTTACGGCCTGCCGCTGTTTGAGAGAGGTGTTGAGCAGGTCGTTCGCCTTACCCACCACGCCGTCGATAACCGACATGAGAGAGGAAAGGTTCAGCATCACGTCGCGGATAACGCCCAGCGCGGCCTGCGCGTCGAGCTTCAGCGACTTCGGCTCCTCCGCCTTCTGCTTCAGGTCGTCAACTTGCGCCTCGACGTCGGTGACAGCCGCCTTCGCGTCGCCTTTCTCGATGATGATGCGGAACCTCAATGTTGTTATTTACTTGACACCTATTTCTAAATTAAATTCAATCGTTCAATAACATAGGAGGTGTTATGAACATTTTCAATTTGTCTGCACTGACTTGGGGAGATATCTTTGCTGGTCTCCAAGCCTTGTTCATTCTTGTCGGTTTCATCTTTGCCATAGTGCAATTGAGAAATCAAAGCAGAGACAGCAGAACCAACGTTATGTTTCAACTGATGCAGATGTTTCGCGACTATGATGATATACAAGTGGCATTTAGGCCAGGAGGCAAATGGAATGACAAATGCCCCGAAACAGCAGAGGATTGGGCAAGAATCGATAACTATCTGGGGCTTTATGAGCATTGTGAAGTCCTCATTCAGTTGAATAGAATAGAGCCAGAGTTCTTTGAACGAGCATATCGTGTTCCCTTAGAGAATGCGCTTTTACATTCAGATGTGCAACACAAACTCCAGGGGGAATATGAGTGCTGGCACGATCTATGGGCTTTGTGTAAGCGATACAACATTGGTATTCCAAAGGTCGCTAATAGTTCCTGATTAGTATCTCGGAACTTACCCTGTTCGTCCCTGACACCGAGTAACGGGTGTTCACCACGTCGATGGTGAATCCTTTGTACAGCTCGCGCACCTCGGGGCAGTCGTCGTAACTCAGCAGCCAGCGACCTTTCACGCCCTTGAGCACATCTCGAAGCCGCTCGTGATCGAAGTGACGCGGTTCTTTGGCGAAGTAGCTGGTACCGGCGATCTTGTCGGCATTGAGCCGGATGTTGTCCAAGCCGTCGGCGAGGCTCAGGGAGTGCTGCACTGAGTAGGTGAATCGATCCACGAAGTCAACGCGCCACGTCATGCTCCCTCCGGTCGCTCAATGATGAATGATGAATGAGAAATTATGAATGAAAAGCCCATCTGGAGCCGCTTCCGGGCATTCATCATTCCTAATTCATAACTCATAATTGGCTCCTTACCAGCGTGCCTTCCTCGGCTTTCTCGCTGACGATGACGGGGTCGGCCATCGAGAGCACACCGTTGGCGGATATGTGATTGTGGACGCTCAGCTCCTTGTCGCGCAGCTCGCGGCGTAGGAAACGGTTCTCCGATATCAGGTCGTCCATGCGCTCGATGAGCGTGGAGAGCACGCTGCTCGACGGCACACTGCCGCCACCGGCGAACGCGAACGACGGCGTCGCGGGAACCGGGATGTCGGGTACGAGGACGCTGCCAAGGGTCTTGCGGACAGCCTCCAGCGGAGCGTAGTTGAGGAAGTGAAAGAACTTCGCGCCCAGCTCTCGCACACGCTGTTTGCGCGTGATGTACTCGTCGCCTTCGGCTTCGATGAGGATGCCGCCACCCGAATGGCTTGGGCCCGTGAGAAGCCCACCCTGCGCCGCTTCCTGATACTTCTGCTTCGAAATCGTGTGGACGTTTGCGAGACCTGCCGCAATCGCCGCTGCGGCCGCCGCCGCTCCCAGCGCGGGGCCGATAACGGGCAGTCCCGCCATTGCTTTGAAGGCAGCGACGGCCGAGGAATAGGTGTCGACCATTGCCTGCGCCATCGCCATCGCCTTCCACGCGGCGAAGCCCTTCTTGCCAAACGCCTGCGCAGCTTTCGCGATATTGCCGAACATGCCGGAAAATCCTTGCGCCGCTTTGAGTTGGTAGTTCTCGCGGATGCGCTGTTTGGCCGCTTCGGATTGCTCGGTGATCTGCTCCTCGGAGATGCCCGCCTGCATGAGCTTGGTGCGCTTACAGTCGTAGTAGGCGTCGACAGCGGCCAGCTCGCTCTCGTAGCTCTTCAATGCCAGGTCGTCGCCGCGACTAAGGAACTCCTCGCGGATGGCTTCGATCTCCTGCTCATGTTGCTGCCTTCGAGCGCGTTTCTCTTCGTCCTCGGTCTCCTGCTGGCGTGTCTGCTCTTCGCGTAACCGCTTCTCCTCGTTGGCGTAATAGGCGCGGATGTTCTGCAAGGTCTCCTCGCCAGCCTGCAGCGATTCAGCGCGCTTCAACTCGGTGTCGCGCTCTGCGGCGAGTTGGGCGATCTTGCGTTCCAGCACGTCCTCGATGGCCAGCAGCGAGTACTGCCTCTGCACCTCCAGCCGCTGGTTCGTCTCTTCCTCGATGGCGTCCGAAAGCTGCTTACGGCGGGATGAGCGTCAGTGAAGCGCACCGTTTACGCCAACTTGAAGACGAGAACCGCAAGCTCAAGCATATCGTGGCGGATTTGACGCTCGAAAACAAGGTTCTGAAGGACGTTAACTCAAAAAAAGGTAACATTTCATGTTACGGAGATATTGGTGATGCCTGCGTCGCGTCGGCAGGCAGTGACCTACGCTAAACAGGAACACGATCTGCCCGTATCGCAGGCATGCAGACTCTTCAAAATTGCTCGCAGCAGCTACCTTTACGAGCCGGTTATGCCGGATGATGCAGCGCTTCGTAAGGCGATTCGGAAGCTAGCGCAAGAGCGTCGTCGATGGGACTATCGACGCCTGATGATTCTTCTGCGTCGGATGGGATTTACGGATAACCACAAGCGGATCGAGCGTGTCTATCGCGAGGAAGGACTTCAGATCAGGAAGCGAACCAAGCGGCGCGGGAAGAGGGTTCGCGGGGAAATGGCGCATCCTCCGCAACGCCCTATCGAACGTTTTTCGATGGATTTCATGCACGACAGTGCAGTAAATTCGAAGAAGATACGGATTTTGAACATCGTGGACGATTTCACGCGGGAGTGCGTGGCCTGCGAAGTTGCGACTTCGATCAGCGGTCAATACGTCACCCGGGTGCTGGATAGAGCCATCGAAATGCACGGGAAGCCCAAGCGGTTATTATCGGATAATGGTCCGGAGTTTATCAGTCACGCCCTGGAAGAATGGGCTTTTCAGAGGGGTATCGTACTTGATCGCATCGAGCCTGGCAAGCCGAACCAGAATGCTTTTGTGGAAAGCTTCAACGGTCGGATGCGGGATGAATGTCTGAATGAAAATGTGTTCATAGATGTCCGGGAAGCGAAGTCTATCATCGAAGAATGGCGAATTGATTATAACCTGAATCGTCCGCACAGCTCACTGAACTACTTGACACCGGAAGAATTCAGGAGAGATTGGGAGAACCAACAAGAAAAAATCCAAAGAGAAAAGGGGCTTTTTGTCTCTTTTCCTTTGGATCAGTTATGCACTGACGGATGACTCGCATAATACACTGTACAGAATATGGGGGCACGTCGGCAGGACGACAAGGTCGAGTTGAAGGTGTATAACATCAAGGGTCAGCTCGTGAAGACGCTGGTGAAGGATCACCTTGAAGCGGGTACGCACAAGGCCGTCTGGGACGGCGACAACGACACCGGCAAACGTGTGTCCAGCGGTGTTTACCTGTACCGTCTCGAGTCCGGCGGAAAGACGAAGGCACGGAAAATGCTCATGTTGAAATAATCCTACTCCTCGGAGACATATCCTGTCGGGGGCATCTTGGGGTCGGGCTGTTTTCCGTTTTCGAAAAAGAAACTCTTGCGCTTGCACCGTTCCGATTTCAGTATACTCTGGCAGAACATCCGCTTCCAGCCCTCGTTGAGATACTCTTTATCGGGCGGCATCTGGTTGAGAAAATCGCAGATTTCATACAGCTCGCAGTAGTCGTATATATTGATCTCGAAATGCTGCTCCTTCTTGATCGAGACCAGCAATTGCTGTTCCGTGAAAGGTTTTTGCAGAATCAAGCCGCCTGTCATCTCCGGGTGTTCATGATCTTTCACGGACGCGGTGACAAGAATCGGCAGAAGTTCCGGCTTGATTTTGCGCAGGTTCCCGATCAATGCTATGCCCCCACGCTCAGAATCGATATCCGCGAGAACGATATCGATCTCGTCCTTGTGCTCTTCCAGACACCGAATGGCTCCTTCCTCGCCGCTTTCCGCGTAGGGACGGTATCCGTTGTCCTCCAAAACCCTGATCGTGAAATTCCTTTGCGCTTCGCTGCTCTGGACAACAAGGATCGCCTCGCCGTTGCCCTTGAGCTCATTCTCCAGTTGCTGCTGCTGCTTTTTTTGAACGAAATCACTGTCGATTCTCGGCAGATAGACGGTGAAACGGGTACCCTTGTCCGGCGCGCTTTCGACGTTGATCCATCCGTCGTGTTTCTGGATGATGCCGAACACCGTGGAAAGCCCGAGTCCGGTACCGTGTTCCTTCTTGGTCGTGAAGAAGGGCTCGAAGATATGGGTAACGACATCCTCCGGGATACCCTTTCCCGAATCGTCAAAGGCAAGGCAAACAAAGTCGCCAACTCTGGATCCCGAGATCGTCTCCTTCATCCTCTCGTCGATGGATATATTGCGCGTTTGGATCGTGATCTTACCGCCTTCCGGCATGGCATCGCGGGAGTTCACAGCGAAATTCATCAGTATTTGCCGGAACTGGCTCGAATCGACTTCGACAAGCCCCAATTCCTTGTCGAGCGCCATTTCGATCTGGACATTCGAGCCGATGATCCGCTTCAGGAAGGCATGGACGTCCTCAATCACCTTGTTGAGATCGACGATATCCGGGCGAGAGGTCTGCTTGCGACTGAACATCAGCAGTTGATCGACAAGCTGTTTCGCCTGCGACGAGGCGTGGATGATCTCGTCCAGATATTCCTTATCGACATCCCTGGTCATGCTCGGGCGCAGAAGCTCACTGTTTCCGCTGACGACTGTAAGTATATTGTTGAAGTCGTGCGAAATACCGCCGGCAAACCGTCCCATTGCCTCCATCTTCTGCGCCTGCAAGAACTGTTCTCGCAATCGCTGTTGCTCCGTGATATCCTGTAAGACACCGAAGGCCCCCTGATAAATGCCGTACTTATCGAAGCGTGGGTAGGCACTGATTTTGACAATCCGTTTGTTCCCCTTGACGGTGGTAATCTCCAGATTGTAGGTCCCGACGATATTTTGCTTTCGTTCTTTCGTCTGTTCCTGAACTTTGCTGCTCCCTTCCTCCGTCACGAATTCATGGACATTTCTGCCCAGAAGCCCCTCGACAGAGGTCTCGTAGATTCTGGCGAAAGAGGGATTGACGAAGATGAATTCCTCGTCCTCATTCACGATCCCGATCCCCTCGTGAATCCTCGTAAAAACGTCTTCGAGGAGGTTCTTCTGCTGCCGCATGATGTCGAACGCGCGTTTTGTCTCCGTGATATCCCGATTAACGCTGATATAGCCCAGCAGATTCTCGTCTTGATCGTAGTATTCTTTCACATTGACTCGTATCCAGCCCGTGCTCCCGTTCTTTTTTACAATGGGCAATTCTCCATTCCAGAAACCCTTTTCCTTCAGGTTTTTTATGATCATATCGACGACCTTCTCTCCGTTGGGATGAACGGTTTCAAGGCGCTGCCCCAGCATTTCGTCTTTCGTGTATCCATAGATTTTCTGGAACGAGGGATTGGCGTCGAGCATCCTGCCTTCCAGATCGGAGATCAGAACGGCTTCGTCCATGGTTTCGAATACGATCGCGTGCCGCTTCAACTGCTTCTCGTAGCGTTTTCGCTTCTGGATGTCCTCCTGGAGGCGCTGATAAAGCACCATGATATTGTCTTCGCGGAACTTCAGCTCGTCTTCCATCTGACGGTGCAGCAACTTGAGGTATCTACCATTCTGCCATTTCGTTGCCAGAGCCGCCGTGAACTGGATCATCTCAATCGGATGGAAGGGCTTGAGAATGAACAGGAGCTTGTCCAGGGGCGGAATGCGTCGGGCAATCTCATCGACATCCGTATCGGAATACGCGGTCACAATTACAATCTCGATGTCCGGGTCGATTCCCCTGATCCGCTCTCCTGTGACGATCCCGTCGATTCCCGGAGGCATCCGTACATCGAGAAATGCGATCGCGTAGGGATTGTCCTCACGCACGGATATCTCGACAGCGTCGATCGCCTGCTCGCCCTGATTGCAGAGCGTCAATTCGTAGCTGAAACCCTCTTCGGGTTGCGCATGTTCGTTGAACAAAGCCTTTTCGAGCTCTTGGAGCGCATCGTGCTTCTCGCCGCGCTTGCCTTTGCGCATCAGGATTTTCTCAAACGACTTGAGGACATGAGGTTCGTCATCTGCAATCAGTATCCGAAAGACCTGTTTCATTTATCACCTGCCTCTTCGATAATGGGTATTGTTAATTGAAAATGTGATTTTACGCTTCCGTCCGATTCGACCGCCTCCAGCCTGGCCCCGATCACGCTCGCGGTATTGGAGCACCATATCAGGTCGCCATGCAGCGGTTTCATGCCTTTTGCATTGTCAATAGCAAAAACACTGGACATCTTGTTAACGAGGTTAGTTGAGCCGGGCAGCACGATCCGGAAAGAGATATAGGGTTTCTCATCGATTTCCGTGCGTTTGATCAGGATGACTACCCTTGCACCACCCTCATCTGTCTGGTTTTCATGTATGAACTCCAGCAACCGTGACAGAATCATCAGGAAGGTGACACGATAGGTCTGGACAACCTCCAGCCCGATATCCTCATTGTGAATCTTTATATTCATGTGCCTGATAACCGACGGAGAAATAAACGCGTGGATTTCCTTCCCAACCTCGTTCAACTTGAGTGTCTCCACAACCGGCTTCGCGCTGGTCCAGCGGGATTGCGTATCCAGCAGCTTCTCGATATTGTGCCGGTAGTCGTCCAGCGTGTTGAAAAGCGCGCGAATCTCTTCCACGTAATCCATGTTCTGGCGGTCGAGCAGTAGCAAGTACTCCCGAATCTTTTTCTGGCGTTCGGGATCGCTCGTGTCCGAATCCAGCTCGATATGAGCTTTGTAGTACTTTTGGAAATCGACGTTGCGGCAAGCGAAACGAATACCCTGAATCTCGCCCATCAGCGGTGTGAGCGAGTTTCGTAGATTGTGCAGGAAGTTGGACGCCATTTCCGCCAAACCGGATTTATAGGAACTCTCGAGAAGTCGAGAACGGGTCTCCAGAAGGTTCTCGAATATCAGGTCGAATTCATGTGCAAGGATTCCGATTTCATCCTTGCGTTTCGGATAGAGTCTTTGTTCCAGCACTTGATTGCCGGCGATCTCGAGCGCGTGCTCCTTGACCTTCTTGATCGGACGGATGACCATGAACTGGATACCGCCAAGCATGACAAGCAGGATCACCGATCCCACAACCATCAACGAAATGTAGAGGATCAGAACCGTTCGCTTCCCCTCTTTCATGAAGTCGCGATCGATCGTGGATTCGATGTAGTACTCGACGCCATTGAGGGAGGGAAGCCTGCTCAGGATCACCAGCGTATCTGGATGGCTGCGGTCGATCATGTATTTACTGTCGATCCTCTTGAGTTTCCTCTCTTTGTTCGCGTCGCCATTCATTCTGCCCTGTTTGATCTCGAACCGCGTGCGTGTCTGATCGCAAAGGATATCCTGATAATCGTTGTTAAAATACCTGCCCATGATCAATGTTCCATGCGCGGGGCCCTCTTTCTGGCTGGTCAGAATGGGAGACTTCGCGATCATGCACAATCCCCTTTCGGTGTGCAGAAGCCCTGCCATGCGTTCTTCGATATCGTGCGCGACCAGCATATGGTTCTGAGAATATCGCTCTTGATCGAAGATCGCAACGTGGATATCCGTCTCGTTCTCCAGATCGACAACCCTTTTCCAGAGCGCAGTGCCGTCCATCTCGATGAACATGATCAGGTTGACGTGATTATCGAGAAAAGTATCGATACCGAGGTTCGATTCGAGGTAACCTTCATCGCGGGTCACCATGAAATCATATGAATCGTCCCACGCCGACCAATCGACGCAGAGCGACTCGAGATGATACAGTTCGCGATCGATCGCATCGTGGATTCTCTTTGCATTCTGTATCGCCTCTCGCTCCTCGATACGATTGAATTTGCTTGTCATCAGATTATCGACGACAAGCAGATCCATCAACGCCAGCAGAAGTAGCGCCGGGATTGTCAGGAGAAGAAACTTGCGTGTCAGCACGGGCCGCTATTCGATTGTGAATTCGGTCGTCTTGCCGCCGAACCGATTGCAGTTGACCTTTACCTTGACGGTATCGCCCGTTTTCAGATCGCGGACTCTGTAAAACACCTTACCGCCTTCCTCTGTGTCCTGGCTCATCAGCTTCTGAACGACGAGTTCCTTCTTATCCAGGGTAACACTCACTTCATCAATGTAGTGTTTGACGGGGTCGGATACCGAGTGCTTGTACTCGACGGTCAGGACCATCGTATCCGCATCGTAGGAGACCGTGATCTCCGAGGCGGGATGCGCGAAAAGCAATGCCGAAAAAAGCATCGCGACAGCCAAAATAAGTAGTTTTTGATACCTCAAGATTTCTCCTTTGTTCTTTTCCGAAAATAATTAGCTTTGACCCAGCCCCAATTCAGAACGAGATGGACGATTGCAATCACCGCGAAGACAGGACCGCTGATTTCATGAATCTTGTAAAACACCTCCATTCCCTGCAAGGGCGAGGGTATAAACCGATAAAGCGACATGCTGATCAAAGCTACGAGGAAAGCCGACAGCAAGGTGATATTAACCATTTTTAGCATTTTTGTTTTCATAATATCCAACACCTACACATATACTACGGTAAAATCCCGTTAAAACAAGAAAAAAGCGAATTGTTTTCAGCAATGGCGCCGCTGTCGCAATCGCCGCTGTCGTTTGTGTCCGTCGATATTCCAAAACGCCGCATTTTCTGCTTGACGTTCCGTGCGGGGCTGGTTGTCTGATATACAAAATTCATCGAAAGCATCTGGAGGTTTATATATGGCGGACATCATCGATTACAAGATTTATGGCGACGACATGCAACTGGTGGAAATCGAGCTCGATTTCGGCGAGGGCGTACGGGCGGAAGTCGGCGCGATGGCATACATGGAACAGGGAATTCGGATGGATACCGGCATGGGCGGCGGGCTGTTCAAGGGATTCAAACGCATGCTGACCGGTGAGAGTTTTTTCATCACCACCTTCCTCAACGAAGACCGTGCGAAGAAGCACGTAGCGTTCGCGGCGCCCTTCCCCGGGAAAATCATCCCCATCGACCTGAACCGATTCAGCAGGACGTTCATCTGTCAGAAGAATTCCTTCCTCTGCGCGGCACGGGGAATCGACATCGATATCGAATTTACCAAGCGCTTCGGAGCCGGACTCTTCGGCGGCGAGGGATTCATCCTGCAAAGGCTCAGCGGTGACGGAATGGCGTTCATCCACGCAGGCGGCACCATCGTCGAGCGGCAACTACAGCCCGGCGAGATCCTGCGCGTCGATACCGGCTGCCTGGTCGGAATGGAGGCGAGCGTTCACTACGACATCGAATTTATCGGCGGATTCACCAATGTCCTCTTCGGCGGAGAGGGACTCTTCTTCGCAACCCTCAAGGGCCCCGGAACCATCTACCTGCAAAGCCTGCCCTTCTCCCGTCTGGCGGATCGCATCATCTCGACGGCACGATTCAAGCGACAGGGCGAACAGAAAGGGATCGGCGGCCTTCTGGGCGACCTGATCAGCGGCGACTGAACCACCTTAAAGGAGTATGAGCCATGATAGATATTGAAAAACTCACCAAGGACGCACGTCTCGCACGCGCGGCCATCCTCACCATGACTACGCTGTCGGCATCCGGACACCCGGGCGGATCCATGTCCTCCATCGATTTTCTCCTCGCGCTCTACAGCCGCGCCAACGTCGATCCGAAAAGCGTTGACCGCGACCGCATCGTCGTCAGCAACGGGCACATCTCGCCTGCGGTCTATGCCACCCTGGCACTGAACGGCTTCATCGACATGGACGACGCCGTCACGCAGTTCCGACTCGCCGGAAGCATGTTCGAGGGGCATGTCGAGCCGATCGTACCGGGCATCGAGTGGGGCACCGGGAACCTCGGGCAGGGGCTGTCCGCAGGCGTCGGATTCGCGCTCGCCTCCAAGCTGAACAGTTTCGACAACCACGTCTTCGTCCTCATGGGCGACGGCGAACAGCAGAAGGGACAAATCGCCGAGGCACGCCGCTTCGCCGTCAAGTACGGGCTGAACAACGTCACCGCCTTCATCGACTACAACCAGCTCCAGATCGGCGGCGACATCCATCAGGTCATGCCGCAGAACATCCGAGCGGGGTACGAATCGGACGGATGGACAGTCATCGAGATCGACGGACACGATTTCAGCGCCATCGATCAGGCCATCACCGACGCCATGCAGTCCGAGAAACCCGTCGTCATCATGGCGCACACCGTCATGGGCAAGGGTGTCTCCTTCATGGAAAACAAGGCGAAATATCACGGCTCGACGCTCAACGACGAGCAATTCGCCGACGCCTGCAAGGAGCTGGGCATCGAGAACCGCATCGAGCACTACCGCAAGCTCAGGAGCGAATGCAATCCGCAATACGATCACCCGAAGCACCCGGAAATGAAGCTTGATCCGGGCACACCGAGAATATACGAAGCCAAGACCGACAACCGCTCGGCATGGGGCAACGCGCTCTCCGACCTCGCCGAAGCCAACGGCGGCGAAAACGCGCCCATGGCTGTGTTCGACTGCGACCTCCAGGGCAGCGTCAAGACAAACGGCTTCGAAAAAGTCGCGCCAAATCGGTTCTTCCAGGGCGGTATCATGGAGCACAACACCGCGACCCTCGCCGGCGCCGTATCCAAGTGCGGCATCCAGTCGTACTTCGCGGACTTCGGCGTCTTCGGCGTCGATGAAACCTACAACCAGCACCGGCTCAACGACATCAACGAAACCAACCTGAAACTGGTCACGACCCACGTCGGACTCGATGTCGGAGAAGACGGCAAGACCCACCAGTGCATCGACTACCTCGGCGCGATGCGAAACCTCTTTCACTTCAAGGTGATCGTTCCCGCCGACCCCAACCAGACCGACCGCGCGATACGCTATATTTCAGGTCGTTACGGCAACTTCCTGGTTCCCATGGGCAGAAGCAAGCTCGAGCCGATCCGCGATAACGACGGAAAGCTCGTTTTCGGTGCGAACTACCGGTTCGAGTACGGCAAAGCCGATCTGCTGCGCGACGGAAACGACGGAGCCATCCTGGTGATGGGAACCCTCGCCGGAAACGCAGTGAAAGCCGCCGATATCCTCAAGGAGAAAGGCGTCTCACTGCAAGTCTGGAATATCGCCTGTCCGTGCGATCTCGACGAGGAAGCGCTGACGCGAGCCGCAAAGACCGGCGCCATCTTCACCGTCGAAGACCACAACGTGCATACCGGGCTGGGCGCCTGCGTGGCCGTCAAGCTGCTCGACATGGGACTGCACTGCCGGCTCGAGAGATTCGGTGTCGAGGATTACTGCATCTCGGGAACCGCCGGCGACGTTTATCGTTACGTGGGACTGGATGCGCAAAGCATTGCGAAGCGAATTGAAAAGAAACTCGTTCAATAGACAGGGGATACCATGAAGAAAACAGGAATCTTACCGCTACTCGCCATCCTGCTGATCGTTGCCATCATGATGACAGGTTGCGAAAAGAAGGAAGCCAAAAGTAAGCTCGATCAACTGAAGAAGGACAGCGAAAAGCTGCTCGACGACGCGAAGGAAGTAGGACAGGACATGGTCGATGATGCGAAAGACAAGGGTCAGGATATCGTCGATGAGGGAGAAAAGGCTCTGAAGGACGCGCAAAAGTCCGGCAAGAAGATGCTGGAATCCGCGAAGGAGGAGAAGGACAAACTTGTTGACAAGGCAAAGGAAATAATCGAAAAAGACGATTAGAAACTTACAGGGATGGGTCTATATGGATGAGGTATTGGAATGTAGAAGACTGCTGATGCGCGTTGTTCGGCTGCGTAGTATGATTCGAAGCGCGCTGTTCCACAGTGCGGGCAGGATTCACAACGGTTACAGCTCGGGCAAGAGAAACACGACGCCACAGACGTTTTTCCGCAATCTGACGATTCTCAGGCGTTGTCTCTACCGCGAACGGGAATTGATGCGGATTATCGATAAAAGCTTCCCGCAAGCGATCGACACCCTTCAAAATATCCTTCGGCAAGCGCACTCGAAAGACGATAAACGCGAATTGCGCCGGTTGCTTCGTGGCTACCGAATGCTCTGGAACAGCATGAATTTCATCGGGAAGCGGATGCATTTCCAGGCTGAATTTGTGGAGAAGCAGGACTACGAAACCTTCTATCGATTCCTGCGCTATCTGAATAGACGATCCCGCCTGGATTCCACGATCGTTGAACTGATCGTGCAACCGGATTTCCGGCAAGCCTTCAAGAAAAAGACGCAGTACCTGAAGGAGAAGCATCTGATCGGAGCAGGTATAAACCTCGGACTCTGGATATTCATCCTGTTTTCGTTCGGCAACTGGATTCCCCTGCCGTTGACCTGGCGGATTATCACTCAGATTGCACTGGTGATACTCCTGTTCTCTATCTCATCGTTTTTATACATCAACACCGTGACCCAAGAAAAATATAACTACTATAACCGCAAGCTTTTCGATAAACTGCTGCGCGGATAAAGGACACATCATGAAACGCCTCATACCGATACTCGTCATGCCGCTGATTCTGTTGACCGGCTGCGTCAACAAGGAAAAACTGAAAGAGGAAATCAAGCAGGAACTGAAAGAGGAGCTGAAAACGGAGATCGTCCAGGATCTGGAAAATTCGGGACGACTGGTAAAACCGCAGGTTCATATATCCGATGAAAATCGCGACCGGCCGGAAGATGAAGACGCCGGCAAAGAAGATTGGGAGATCGATTACAAGACTATCGAGCATCGCGAATTCAAAGGACTGGTCTTTCCGCTCGAAAGCGATCCCGGACACACGGTGACCATTTCGGTCGAGTTCCGCTACCACCGCAAGGTCAAACGAGCCTTCGGGCAGGTAATGTCGAAGAAGGATGAAATCAAAAGCGGTATCGCGGAGATCATGAAGGAAATGTCCCGGGAGGATTTTTCCGATCCACTCACTCGCGAACGATTTCTTCCCCGACGAATCCTGCGCGTGGTCAACCGGTACATGGACAACGGCGAGATATCCGAAGTGATCATCACGGAGCTATCGACGAAGTAACCCTGTTTACCGCTGCCCGTATTTCTCAGTTTTCGGGAACACCAACTTCTGAATGTACCGCTTGCGGTTCTTCCGAATGTTGGTTTTTTTATATTCTCCAATGGGTGTGTGATATTGGGTATGCACGCTCGGAGATCGGCGCCTACAGAATATAAAACAGACGCGTATCGAATGTGTTGAATTTACCCACTCGGTTTGCAACTGAGCCAGAAAAGGACCTCCGCGTTCCAGGGGATGGTTACGGAATAGAAAAAGCCCGATCGCAAGGACCGGGCTTCGTTGTATGATGTATCTGTGAAATTTTCTACAAGCCTTCCACGGCGTGGATTCTCGCGATAGCGCGTTGCAGCGCGTATTCCGCGCGTCGGAAGTCGGTACCTTCCTGTTTCTGCGCGAGGCGTTGTTCGGCGCGCTCGAGAGCCTGTTTGGCACGATTTTCGTCGATCTCGCCTTTCCCTTCGATGTTCTCGCACAGCACAATGATATGATTCTTCTCGACAGTCACGAATCCGTCGTGGATCGCGAAGACCTGATTGAGGTCGTTGTTGATAAAGCATTGTGCCACACCCGGTCGTAGCTGGGTGATCAGGGATGTGTGATCCGGCGAGATGCCGAAATCGCCATCGACACCCGGCAGCACGATGTGATCGAACTCGCTGTCGATCTTCTTGCCGGTCGGTTGAATGACTTCCAGTCGAATCTTACTCATATTCTTTTATCAGCTTGTTGGCTTTTTCTTCCGCCATAGAGATGTTACCGACGTTGTAGAACGCCTGTTCGGGCCACTTGTCGCAGTCTCCGTCGATGATGGCGCGGAATCCCTCGATGGTGTCCTTGAGCGGCACGTACTGGCCGGCGAGGTTGGTGAACTGCTCCGCCACGAAGAAGGGCTGCGAGAAGAAGCGTTCGAGGCGACGGGCGCGGCTGACCACGACCTTGTCCTCTTCGCCCAGTTCGTCCATACCGAGGATGGCGATGATGTCCTGCAATTCCTTGTATTTTTGGAGGATACGCTGCGTCTCACGCGCGACGAAATAGTGCTCGTCACCGATAATCTTCGGATCGATGATACGGCTGGTGGAGTCCAGCGGATCGACGGCGGGATAGATACCCAGACCCACGATCTTACGGGAGAGCACGGTGGTCGCGTCGAGGTGCGAGAACGCGGTCGCGGGCGCGGGGTCGGTGAGGTCGTCCGCCGGCACGTAGATCGCCTGCACGGAGGTAACCGATCCGTCCTTGGTGGATGTGATACGTTCCTGGAGCTCGCCCATCTCTGTTGCCAGTGTGGGCTGGTAACCCACGGCGGAGGGCATACGCCCGAGGAGCGCGGACACTTCGGAACCCGCCTGTGTGAAACGGAAGATGTTGTCGATGAAGAGCAGAACGTCTTTCTTCATGGTGTCGCGGAAGTATTCCGCGATGGTCAGACCGGTGAGCGCCACGCGTTGGCGCGCTCCGGGCGGTTCGTTCATTTGACCGAAGACCATGGCGGTGTTCTCGATAACGCCCGATTCCTTCATCTCGAGCCAGAGGTCGTTACCCTCGCGGGTACGTTCACCCACACCGGCGAAAACGGAGTAACCGCCGTGCTCGGTCGCGACGTTGCGGATAAGCTCCTGGATCAGAACGGTCTTTCCCAGTCCGGCGCCGCCAAACAGACCCGTCTTGCCGCCCTTGGTGTAGGGGCAGATCAGGTCGATGACCTTGATACCGGTTTCGAGGATTTCCTCGCTTGTCTCGAGGTCTTCGAAGTGCGGTGCTTCGCGGTGGATGGGCCAGTGTACCTTCGATTCGACGGGTCCCTGCTTGTCGATCGGGTCGCCCGTGACGTTGAGAATACGTCCCAGCACCTTGTCGCCCACCGGCGTGGAAATACCTTCGCCGGTATCGAGCACCGTCATACCGCGGACCAGGCCGTCGGTGGAGTCCATCGCCACGGAGCGGACCTTGTTCTCGCCCAGATGCATTTGCACCTCGAGGATGAGATCGGTTTCGTTATCCCTTTTAAACTTCAGCGCGTTGTAGATCGCCGGCAGCTTCCCTTCCGGGAACTCGACGTCCACAACCGGACCGATAATCTGAATGATCTTACCTTCCGTCATACTTAACCTCTATCGGATACGTTCTTTCATTGTTCTACTGATTGATGGCTTCCGCGCCGGAGGCAACCTCGATAATCTCCGTGGTGATGCTCGCCTGACGCGCACGATTATAATGTAATGTCAATTCACCGATCATCTCGGTGGCGTTGTCGGTAGCGTTTTCCATCGCCGTCATACGGGCGCCCTGCTCTGCGGCGGACGATTCGAGGAGAATTCGCCACACCTCGACATCCAGATATTTCTTACCCAACTCCGTGATGATGGTATCTTCATCGGGTTCGTAGAGGTAGTCGATACCCGCCACGATCTCCGATTCGAGCGGAATGATGGGCAGAACCTGCTTGAAGACGATGTTCTGCTGGATGGCGGACTTGAAGTCGTTGAAGAGTACGCGAACCCGGTTGTAGCCTTTGTTCAGGTACAGGTCGAGCAGCAGTTCGGCTATCTCGCGCGACTGGGAGAAGTTCATCTCGTTGAACAGCCCCGTGTAGTGCGCGATGATTTTATCGGTGCGCTTTTTAAGGTGGTCGTAGCACCTCTTGCCGATGCAGATGATGTCCTCATCTTCCCCGCCGTCTTCGAGCAGCCTGATGGCTTCTCTGATGATGCTGGTGTTGAACGATCCGCAGAGTCCGCGATCGGCCGTGACGACGACCATCAGCGTCTTGCCGCCTTCTTCGGGCTCGATCAGCAGGGGATGTTGCGACTGGTCGTTCTTGACCTTGAGGGTTCGCAGCATAGTGTCGATGTAATTCGCGTACGGGCGTGCGGCGATGATACGCTGCTGCGCCTTACGCAGGTAGGCGGCGGAGATCATCTTCATCGCGTTGGTGATCTGCCGCGTATTCTTGACGCTGTCGATCCGGGTCTTGATATCGCGCAGGTTTGCCATGATTTTTCCCGTTACACCTTGAATTTCTCGATGACTTTTTTACAGACCGCGTGCATCTTTTCCTGTAGCTCGTCACTGAGCTTGGACGCCGAAACGATCTCTTTCATCAGATCCTGGTACTCGGAATCGAGGGTCATGTTGAGCTCGTGCTCCACATCCTTCACCTTGTCGATCTCCACCTCGTCCAGATAACCCTGGTTACCCATGAAGATGATGAGAATCTGCTTGGCGACTGTCAGCGGCTGGTATTGCGGCTGCTTGAGGATTTCGCGCAGTCTCTCGCCGCGACGTAGCTGGTGTTGCGTCACCTTGTCGAGGTCGGAACCGAACTTGGCGAACGCCTCCATTTCCGCGTATTGCGCGAGGTCCATACGAAGCTGACCGGTAACGGCCTTCATTATTTTGATCTGCGCGCTACCGCCCACGCGGGAGACCGAGATACCCGCGTTGATAGCGGGACGGATACCCGAGTAGAAGAGCCGGTTGCTGAGGTATATCTGACCGTCGGTGATGGAGATCACGTTGGTGGGGATATACGCGGTAACGTCGTCCGCCTGCGTCTCGATGATGGGCAGTGCGGTAAGCGAACCGCCGCCCAGATCGTTGTTGAGCTTTGACGCGCGTTCGAGCAGTCTCGAATGCAGGTAGAAGACATCGCCCGGGTAGGCTTCGCGTCCCGGGGGACGGCGAAGGAGCAGCGAAATCTCACGGTACGCGACGGCGTGTTTGGAGAGGTCGTCGTAGATCACGAGCGCGTGCTTGCCGTTGTCGCGGAAGTATTCTCCGATCGAGCATCCGGCGTAGGGCGCGAGGTATTGGAGCGCTGCAGGCTCGGAGGCAGAGGCTGAGACGATGATGGTGTAGTCCATGGCGTCGTTTGCCTTGAGCGTTTCCACGATCTTCGCGACGGAGGATTTCTTCTGGCCGACCGCCACGTAAATGCAGTACATGTCGGTCTCTTTCTGGTTGATAATGGTATCGATGGCGATGGCTGTCTTACCCGTCTGGCGGTCGCCGATGATCAATTCGCGCTGTCCGCGTCCGATGGGGATCATGGAGTCGATCGCCTTCAGACCGGTCTGGAGCGGTTCTTTCACCGGCTGTCTCTGGATCACGCCCAGCGCCTTGCGTTCGATGGGGAAGGACTGATCCGTCTTGATATCGCCCTTGCCGTCGATCGGATGCCCCAGCGCGTTCACCACGCGTCCGAGCATCGCGTCGCCGACCGGAACCTGAAGAATCTTCTTGGTTCTGCGGACGATGTCGCCTTCCTTGATGTAGTGTGTGTCGCCAAAGACGATACAGCCTATGTTGTCTTCTTCGAGGTTGAGCGCCATTCCATAGATGTCGTTGGGAAAAAGCACCATCTCGCCTGCCATCACGTTTTCCATGCCGAAAACGCGGGCGATACCGTCACCGACCATGACGACCTTACCGGTCTCCGCGATGTCGATATCGAATTTGAAACTGTCGATCTTCTGTTTCAGGATCGAGCTGACTTCATCGGGATGTATTTTCATAATACCCTCAATTCTGCGGTATTTTTTCTTTTATAAAACGTTCGAGGTTGTTCTTTACGGAACCGTCTATGATCAACGAACTCGTCTCCGCGTGGAAACCGGCGATCAATTCGGGACGAACGCGGGTCTTGAATTCGATCTTCTTTTTCAGGATGTCTTCCAGAAGCTTGGTGATCTTCTGCATGGTAGCCTCGTCGTGTTCCCGCGCGACCGAGAGCTTGACAATGACCTGGTTCTTCTCGTCGAGGATAATACCCTCCATGTGTTCCAGGATCGTCAGGATCGCGGAGAACCGCCGTTTCTGCACCAGAAGCTGGAACAGCGACAGCCAGCGCTCGTGGAAATTCAGGTTTTCCGCCAACGCGGCGACCAGTTTCTTCTTCCGGGGCAGGGAGAGGATCATCATGTGGACCGAGCGGATAATCTCCGGGTCCTTCACGAGGACTTCATGCAATCCGCGAATGTCTTCCAGAAGCTTCGCGTGGTCTTCGGGAGCGATCAGTTCGATGAACGCCTTCGCATACCGTCCGGATACTTCGATGTCTCTCACTGGCTCAACCTGTCTTGAAGCAGTTTATCGATCAGCTTCCGGTCCGTTTCCGGGTCCATTTTATCTGCGATAATCTTCGCCGAGACCGATGAGATCATGCCGGCGAGTTCGCTTTCCAAGTCTTCGATGGTCTGTTTGCGGACGTGCGCGATCTGCGCTTCGGTGTCCTGCACGACCTGCTTCTGCTGCTTGTGGGCGTTATCCAGGATATCCTTTGCCTGGTCTTCCGCCTCGCGTCGGGCGCGATGCTGCATCTTGCGAATCTCTTCGGACGATGCGATCAGCTCCTGTTTCTGCTGTTCGAGTATCTTCCCCGCTTCCTCCCGGGAACGGGCCGCTTCATCGATATCGCCGGAGATTTTCTCCGAGCGCTCCGTCAGCCACTTCTTCATCGGCTTGTACAATATCTTGTTCAAGATGATCAGAAGCAGAACGAAGTTCGCGATAACGATCAAGAGAGAATAATCAATTGTGATCATGTCTTCTCCATTCGCTGAAAGTTATTTTGCAATACGCCGAATCAGGTGGAGAAAATCAACAGCAGCGCGATAACCAGAGAGTAGATACCGGTTGATTCGGACACAGCCTGACCCACCAGCATGGTACGCATAAGCAGGTTCTGATTTTCAGGTGAACGTGCGATACCTTCACAAGCCTTGCCGGCGACGAAACCTTCGCCGACGCCCGGGCCAAGCGCTCCGATTCCCATACAGATGCCCGCACCGAGAAACGCCGCAGCTTTCGCGATGCCTTGTGCCAATGTCATTTCCATCTTTTTCCTCCTGTTTATTCCACAGTCTTTATGTATTTATTACAATGCAAAGATCAACAGAAACGCGATAACAAGCGAGTAGATCGCAGTCGATTCGGATACCGCCGCCCCCAGGAACATGGTTCGGATCAGCGACGCCTTCTGTGCCGGGTAGCGTCCGATGGAGTCGTTCGCCTTTCCCGCCACGAATCCAATTCCCGAGCCCGGACCCAACGTTCCGAGTCCGATCGAGAATCCAGCACCGATATACGCCGCCATCTTCATGATGATGGTCGCCATGCTCGCGCCCTGCGGCTGGATGGGCGTGGAGAACATCAGGAGTAGCGCTACCACCAGCGCGAAGATCGAGCTCGATTGCGAAAGCGCTTGGCCGATGAGCATGTTACCCATCAGGATGTTCGACTGACGCGGGTTGCGCCCGATCGATTTACATGCCTCGCCACCGGCGTAGCCCGCGCCGAAGGCGGGGCCAACCGCGCCGAGTCCTACCGCGATACCTGCCGCCAGAAGCGCGGCAAAGCGATACCATCCGCCCTCGACGACGTCAATGCCGCCGAACAGCAGCAAGAGCGCCACCACCAGCGCGAAGATTCCGCCCGTCTGGGTTGCCGCCTGGCCGATCAGCATGGTGCCGAAAAGCCGGTCGTACGACTTGGGCTGTCTGGAAAGCGCCAGGGTCGCCTGGTCGGCAATCGTTCCACTGCCGATACCACTGGTAACCGATGAAATTCCGACGCCGATTCCAGCGCCCAGATACGCTGCGATCTCTACGATCTCTTTCGTGAAAACCATTGTTACTCCGAAATCGCTACACTGATGTATGATAGCGCCAGCATGGTGAAGACGAATGCCTGCACCGTACCGACGAACAATCCAAAGAACAGGTTCAGCCCGACAGGCAGAACGACAAATTTGACCAGAGACGAGACCACCAGGATGATGATCGCGCCACCAAGAATATTACCGAACAGACGGAAGGAGATCGAAACCACCTTCGCCAGTTCGCCGATAACGTCCAGCACCACCATGGGCGTGAGATATCCTTTCAGATATCCGCCGACACCCTTGTGCTTGATCGCCGTGGCATGCACAACGACGCCAACCAGGATACCCATACCCATCGTCACGTTCAGCGTACGGGTCGGCTCCATGAATCCGGGAATGGGGATCATGCCGATCACGTTGCATATCCAAAGGAAAATGAAGATGGTGACGATGTAGGGTGTGAAACCGGCAAGCTTGGGACCGAGTGTCTCGACCACAAAACCGTCCAGCATCCCGTAGATCGACTCGAACAGCACCTGGATTTTACTCGGGCGCTCGAACAGGCGCTTGCTGGTGAAAAACGCGAAGAACAAGAGGACCAGATCGACGATCAGGAGCATGCGAAGAAGCTGGAATGTGCTGACCGGCGTTCCCTTGGCGATGGTCGTCATGGCGTTGTAGAGCTCCTCGCTTCCATAGATCGCCTTTTCCTCGCCCTTCTCTTCGATGAACTTGTCGCGCTGGAAATCTTCGGTGATTCGATCGGAAAGAACAAATTCGTGCGGTGTGTTGCGGAATACGAACTTGCCGTCGTCAAATCCGATCTGGAGTTGTTTGTTCAAGAAACCCGATAGCGCAAGCAGAATGATTTCGATAACCGCGAATATAATAAGTAATCGGAGTACTCCGCCTTTCTTCATTCTATCCCCTGAAGTACTTATTGTTTTTCAGGCTTTCCCAGCCGGCGTTGATATAGAGCGCGATCTGCATCGACAAGAGTCCGATCCCGAAAAGGAAAATATCGACCGGAAGAAATTTCACGACCGCGATGGAATACAGGATCAGAAAAACGTATTTCAGGTAGAAGGTCTTGAACGCCTTCACCCCTGCCTTACCGGTTGCAGTATCCAGTATCTGTTTCGTATCTCGCGCCAGCAGCAGGAAATATACCATACTTCCGACAGAACCGAGCAAATAACCCAGTGCTTGCCTGAAAAACAATGATAATGTCAACGCCGCAAGCACGTCTGTCAAGAAAATTATCAAGATAACACGCTTGATCAGCAATTTGGGGTTGTCGAGCATGGTTGAACCTTCGTAAAAGATATTGTCATCGATCCTGCTTGAATTTGTCTTCCGGCTTGTGGCATTCGGAGGTATTGGCGTTCTTGTAGAGTCTGAACGCCGCCATCCAGCCGACGATCAATCCGAAGAGGATTCCGAACGGCGTCACGACGTTTTTGGCGTCGAAAATCCGGTCGATCAGCAGAAAGACGAGAAATCCGATCAGCATCGAGATGAAGATGGTGAAGATGAGCTGCGGGATCATGGGCCAGATATTCTGCTGAACCTTGTCCTTTTTGTCGATGTTGATCTTCCTGACTTGCCGGAACATCCCGATCATTCCTTTTCGGCGGTCATCGAGCAGTTTCCGTTCAGGACAGCTCCGGCATGGATGCGCAGCGTACGAGCGACGATGTTGCCCTTCACGCGGGCGTTTTTCTCGAGTTCGAGCTGATCCTGCACGTGGATGTCGCCTTCGACACACCCGGAAACCAGGCACTCCTTGGCCTTGAGCTCGGCTCTGGCGACGCCGGACGTTCCGACGAGGATGAATCCGTCAGCGCTTATCGACCCCTCGATCTCGCCATCGATGCGGATTCCGCCGTTGATCTCGAGCGTTCCCTTAAAAGTGCTACCCTTGCCGATCATGGTGGAAAGTTCGATCTTGCGGTTTTTCTCCATAGCTTTCAATCCTTTTTCGAGATGATTGTCAACGGGTCGATGTTCTCGCCCTTGTGCAGCACCTCGTAATGAAGATGCGGATCGGTGCTGTTACCGGTGTTCCCCACGTACGCGATCGTCTCGCCCTTTTCGACGAACGTACGCGGTGGGAAGAAGCTCCGGTTCAGATGTGCGTACATGGTAATGTAGTCGTTCAGGTGGTCGATGACCACGACGTTGCCGAAATACTGATCCTCATAGACCGACTTGATCACGCCGGCGCCGGTCGCGACCACTTCCGTGCCGATCGCCGCCGCGAAATCGACCGCCTTGTGATCCTTGCTGAACCGTCGCGAGATAATGTGTTCGCCGCGAACCGGGTTCAGATCGGGGATCATGCGCTGCTTCATGTCGAGAAGGTGCAGTTCGTCGCGCAGCTCCCGCGTGGTAATCTCGGGCTGGGACGGCTGGTCGCCCTTCTCTTTGAAATACTCGTCCAGCAGCTTGTTGAGGCTCTCCTGTCGGGGAATCTCCGGCATATCGGGATGCCGTCTCGCCAGCTCGATCATGCGGGTACGAAGCGAGTCGTTGCGGTGCTCGAGGCGCTCGATCCGGGTGTCTGTTTTACGCAAACGCTTTTTCAGACCGACATTCTCCGATGCCAGAAATATCATGACCGCGATAGCAAATATCAGAAGTCCGATCAGATAGCGTTTCATAATCACCCGCTCGTTTGGGGAGAGTTATTCGTCTTGAAATTTACGCAAGCGCTCCAGAAGCGCGATTCTTTCCTCTTCGTTGGTGTATTGAAAAACGACCTTGCCCTTCTTCGGGTTACCCTTGATGCTGACCTTCACGTTGAACCGCTCCGCGAGCTGCTTCGACACCTGCCGGATCAGATCGGGGAAGAATCCCTTCTTCTCTTCCGGCTGCTTCCCGGGCTGGTCTTCCGCGAATCGCTTCACCTCTTTTTCTGTCTGCCGAACCGACCATCCCTTCGCCGCGACCATCCTGGCAAACTCCGACTGCCTCTCGCCGTCGAGCTGCAAGACCGCGCGGGCGTGCCCTGCCGAGATTTTTCCTTCCAGCAGCATCTGCTGGACTTCCTCGTTCAGCTTGAGGAGCCTGAGTGAATTGGAGATGGTCACACGGTCCTTGCCGATAATTTCGGATATCTGCGCGTGCGTCAAGCTAAATTCATCATGCAGAACATGATAGGCCTTCGCTTCCTCGATGGGATTGAGATCCTCGCGCTGGATGTTCTCGATGATGGCGAACTGGAGCTGCTCCTTCTTGGTCACGCTGCGGATGATGACCGGAACTTCGTCGAAGCCGGCGATTTTGGAGGCTTCCAGCCTTCGCTCTCCCGCGATCAGCTCGTAGTGGGTCTGGTCGCGTTTGGTAACGATGATCGGCTGGATCATGCCGTTTTCCTTCAGCGATTGCGCCAGGTCTTCCAGCTTCTCGCGCACGAAGACCTTTCGCGGCTGGTAGCTGTTGGGATGGATGTGTTCCACCCGTACGGTTGTGATACCGGTACTGCGGTCGGTCGATTCCGGACCGTCGTTGATCAATGAGTCGAGTCCACGTCCTAATCTGCTCATAGTTCTATCCAATAATTTTCTTTTCTTCCAAAACACCAAACTTCCGATTGTCCGAGCTCGCGCGTAGCATTTGCTTGCAAATGCCAGATTAGCGAAGCGAGGTCATCTGAATGTTTGGCTCGTAACGATTTCAACATTCGGAAGAGCTCCTTCGTCGCACATGTTGAAATCTCTATCTCTCTATCACTTCGGCAGCCAGAGCGAAATAGTCTCCGGCGCCCTTGCACTTGATATCGTAGTGAAAAATCGATTGCCCGAAGCTTGGTGCTTCGCTCAGCTTCACGTTGCGGTGGATGATCGCCTTGAACACCTTGTCGCCGAAATAGCGTCGCACTTCCTTCGCCACCTGATTCGACAGGTTCAGCCTTTTGTCGAACATCGTGAGCAGTACGCCCATGATGCGCAGACTCGGGTTGAGGTTCTTCTGGATCAGCCGGATCGTGTTCAGCAGTTGGCTAACCCCTTCCAGCGCGTAGTATTCGCACTGGATCGGAATCAGAACGTCGGTGCAGGCCGTCAGCGCGTTCACGGTCAGGAGGCCCAGCGACGGCGGGCAGTCGATCACGATGTACTCGTAGTCGTCCCGCACCGTATCCACCGCGCTCTTGAGCCGCTGCTCGCGCGCGAATTCCTTTACCAGTTCGATCTCGGCGCCGACCAGGTCGATGTTCGTGGGCGCGATGCTGAGCTTCTCGATGTAGGATTTCCGGATGATATCCTTCAGCGACTTCTTCTGGATCAGCACGTCGTAGATGTGACCCGTAAGCTCCTTCGTATCGATGCCCAGCCCACTGGAGGCGTTTCCCTGCGGATCGAAATCGACGAGCAGGGTATTTTTCTCGTGAATACCGAGCGCCGCAGACAGATTCACCGCCGAGGTCGTCTTGCCGACGCCGCCCTTCTGATTCACTACGGTTATGATCTTCTTCATGTATTTCTCAATGATAGCATCTATTTTCGTTTCCAGACCGCGATCCTGCGCTCGCCCAGGCTCGGGTGCGATGCGTCCAGCAACTCGATTCCGCCAAACGGCTTCAGATCGTCAATCTCTTTCGCTTTGTAGAAGAGCAGTTTTCCGCCACGCCGGACAAGCTTCTTAAGGCTGAATGCGAATCTCGGCTCGATCCGTACCGAACGACACACGATCGTGTCGAACCGGGTATCCGGGCGATACTCCTCCAGTCGTGAATGAACCGTTTGACAACCTTTTACGTCAAGCATTTTCACGATATCCGTCACCGCGTCGCACTTTTTCCGTATCGAATCGAGCAGGTACATCTCGCTATCGGGATACAGTATTTTCAGCGGAATACCGGGCAGACCGCCGCCGCTTCCGAAGTCCAGCACCCTCTCGCCAGCGAAATCGAAAAACCGCGCCGGCGTGACCGAATCGAGGTAGTGCTTCGTCCAGTACTCGTCGATCGGTGTTGCACGTGAAACAAGATTGATCTTCGCATTCGTTTCCACCAGAAGTTCGTGATAACGATCGAACACCGGCAGTACCCGACCCACATCGAACTTGCCCATATCTTCCAGATATGCAATGAATTGAGACCTTTGTTCCGACATCGCGCTCCCGCTTCGTTTTCTTTTTCGTAAAAATTCCACAGCCACCGGATTCGGTCAATTGAAATGTGAGAATGATCGCGATACGTGTATTGATGCGAGAAACAACATTCGGAAGAAATGCTTCGCACAGAAGTTGTTTTCGATAGCGATCGATCATCGGCAAACAAAAACTCCCGAGTTTCCCCGGGAGCAGTAAGCAATGAAATGGAAGGTTGCTTACTGTATGATGGATTTGAGAATTTCCTCGTTCTGGGCGGATGCCTCGGACATCACTTCGTTGACCAGACCGCCCATCGGCTTGGCCATCAGCTTCGAATTCATGCGCGAGACATAGACCTTGCCGTGCTTTTCGTAAACCGCCAAGCGACAGGGCATCAGGCTCGAAACAACGCGCTCGTCGTCACTGCTGAGGATGCGGGTCGCGAGATCGGGATGGCAAAGCTCGATCACCGTCACCGGCGCGATATCGTGCCCGAATTTCTTCATCGACTTCTGCAAATCGTGCTTGGCGGGAATCTTCCAACCCTGCGCTTCCGTCGCAGCCTCCAAACGGCTGATCGTTTCCTGGAATCCATACGGACTCTCATCTTCGAGAAGCATCATGCCCGGCGCCGATGTGTACAGGACAACCATCGTGATGACAGCGCCCAGTATAACACCGATAATCAACATATATATCGACTTCATGGTAACCTCCAATGTTTTCATGGCAATTTATTTAATAGCGTCAAATATTGTCAATAACAAAATCTCATCCCGACAGAAAATCATTGACAGTGTCAGCGGCACAATTCCGAATATTACCGATATGAAAACATTCGTCACCACGATGCTTCTCACGCTGGTCGCGGCGCTGAGCGGACTCTCGCTGAAAGAGGCCTTCGACAGCGCGGAATCGGGCTGGGATCAGGATCGGTACTACGACAGGCTGGTCGAGCTGGAGACCGGCGTCACCTACACGGGCGGACTGCTGATCGGCAAAATGCTGGATCACGAGGCGTACATCCTGTATGGTGACGACGGACTGGACACGCGCATCATCGGCAACGGAGCCATCCTCGACCTCCGGGGCGAGCAGCTCTGTATCTCATTCTGCGATAACCGTCTGGATATCTCCGACTGCGTGGTCGTGAACGGCAACATCCGATTTCGCGGGATCAATTCGGAGCTGGTCGCGCTCCCCGAAGGCAGCGTGCGCCACGTCACCTTCTACAAGCCGCACGAATACGGCGTCCGCTTGCAGGGCTGCGGCGAAGGCATCCTGATCGAGCGCAACCTCTGCGTCGATGTGATCGACACCGGCTACGACTACATCTACCACACCGGCATCGCCTCCGAATGGCTTCCGACCGGCACCAGCTACTCCTACAGCGTCCAGTACGGTTTCTTCGGTATTCCCGACGTGGTGGAAAACTGGTCCTGGCACAGCGACGAGGAACTCAACCAGAGCCTGCTGACCCACTTCAGTCTGCTCTGCGACTGGGGCTGAGCGCTGCCGGAAGCATGGCAGGATGCCGGGTCGGCTCCCCACAACAACATTTTCAACGAAAACCCTCAGCTCACGGACCCCGAGAGCGGTCTCTTCATGCCCATCGACGGATCGCCTGCCGAAGGCTACGGATGCCAGACGTTCGCGACTCGCCGGTCGCTTCCCGAGCCGGATTGCACGCTTCGCTCGTACCGGTATTTTAGCGGCATTCGTGAGGATGTCGGCGGTGTGATCGACGAGGACACCGTCTGGCAGGCGGATACGATCCACGTGGTGGAGGACGTGACCATCGCGGACGGCGTCGAACTGGTCGTCCAGCCGGGCGTACAGGTGGTCTTCGACGGCTACTACGCGCTGAGGGTACAGGGGACACTGACCGCGGTCGGTACGGCGGACGAGCGAATCCGCTTTGCATCGTCGAATCCGGTGGCTTTCACCATCGACGACGCGCAAACCGGCTGCTGGCATGGGATACGGTTCGACAACACTCCGTCGCATAACCAGCCGTCGCGGATCGCGTTCTGCGATATCGAGTACAGCAAGGCGGTCGGCGACGAACCGCACGGCGGCGCGTTCTACCTCTTCGGCTTCTCGAAGGTGCGGATCGAGAATTGCCTTATCCGCAACTGCCTGGCTCTGCGCGGCGGCGCCTTCTACTGCACCGCGCACGCGAGCCCCGAGATCGTCGGCAACCTGATCAACAAGTGCTACGCGCTCGAAACGGGATCCATCATCATCAGCGTCTATGCCTACCCGAAGCTGATCTGCAACACCATGACCGGCAACACCCTGCTCAACGAAAGCGAATTCGACAACACACTACCGGTGCACAACTTCATCTCCAAGCCGATCCTCTTTAACAACATCGTCTATGGCAACCAGCACATCTACTTCCTCGGCGGTCAGATTTACGAAGGGAAACCATACTACATCCGCTTCAACGATATCGAAGAGGGCTACGACGGCGAAGGCAACATCGCGGACGACCCCGGATTCTACAATGCCGGCGACGACCCCTTCACGCTCGGGGACAACTCGCCCTGCATCGACGCCGGAACGTCCGACATCCCCTGGATCGAGCTACCCGCCACCGATATCGTCGGCAACCCGCGCATCCATAACGGTCGAATCGATATGGGCTGCTACGAGTGGGACCCGACGACCGATTCCGACCCGATCCCACCCGATATCGTGTCTGATCTCGAATTGAGAATCTACCCCAATCCGTTCTATCCAACGACGAACATCGAGTTTTCGGTTGCTGAGAGAGGCCGCACGACACTTACGATCTACAATGTGCGAGGTCAGAAGATCGCGACGCTGATCGACGAGGATCTTTCCGAAGGTAGCCATATTATATGTTGGGACGCGACGGATACCGTGACAGGCATCTATTTTTGCATGCTACAGAATGACGGTAAAAACCTGGCCTGCAAAATGCTGCTGTTGAGATGGGATATTAACGCGGAAGACGATGAGGACTGAGTAAAACAAATGCTCTTTTACCACTCTCGATTAGCGGCAAAGCATCACGTTTTTTATTCGTATAATAAGGAACGATTCTTGCAATCCTTCAAGAAAAAAAAGGGGTCCCCGTATGCGTAAACGATTCTTGTTTTTATTGATTACACTTCCGATACTATTCCTGAATGCCGCTCAAAGCGCTGAAACGGTGCGGTACGAATTCACATCCGCAAATCAGGCCGTCCTGCACTTCCAACTGGACAATTACCAGCTTCAAACGCAAAGAGAAGATGGGAACGATTTCACGCGCATTACGCATCCGGAAGCGGCTCCGACGCTCGATAAAGGAAAACCGGAACTGCCCGTTTTCTCGTCCGCGATCGCGATTCCCGCGACCGGCAATGTCCGGCTGGAATGGCAGGTCGAAGAGAGCGAGACCGTGCGGGACATCGATGTATATCCGTCTCAGGGCGTCGATCTTTCGAACGAAGACCGGACGTTCCATCGGGATTCCGCGATCTACAGCAGCAGGGAATATACCTGCGAGCCTTCCGTTGTCATCGGCGATCCCGTGATCATGCGCGATGTCCGCATGGTGAACCTCCATGTATCGCCGTTCGGGTGGAACGCGCAAACCCGGCAACTGGAGATCGCCACAAGTATCAACATCACCCTGCATTACGAGGGTGGATCGGGTGTAAACGAAATACCCGCCAACCGTAAGCTTTCGAGAAGCTTCGAAAAAATCTACCGCGCGAACTTCGCCAACTGGGACGATATCCGCGACGACAACATCGAATATCAGGATCGCTCCATCCTGGTCCTGTACCCCAATGTCACCGAACTCGAGCCCTACATCGCGGCGTATGTCGATTGGAAACGATCGAAAGGATTCTACATCGAGGCGCACGACACCGGCGAAACCGGAACGAGCAATACAAGCGTAAAGAACTATATTCAGGACTGTTACGATAGCTGGGATTCGCCACCCGAGTACGTCGTTCTTGTCGGGGATCCCTCCGGCACATACGCCATGCCTACCTGGTTTGAAAACTGGAGCAGCTATAGTGGAGAAGGAGATCACCCCTACACGACGCTGGACGGCAACGACTATATCTCCGATGTTTTCATCGGGCGCATTTCGATCGGGAGCATCAACGATTTCCTCACCTTCCTCTCGAAGATGAACCTCAGCGAGATCGAGCCAAACCTGGATCCGGAAGACATGAACATGTACCACAGCAGCCTGCTTGTGGGAGACACCAGTCCGTCGGGGCTTTCCTGTATCCAGACGAACCTGTATGTAAAGGACATACTGCTTGGCGTCGATCCCGATCATACCTTCACAGAACTGTATGGAGATTCCCCGAATCCCACGCAGATGAACAGCGCGATCAACGAGGGCGTGCAGTTTTTCAACTACCGCGGCTGGTTGGGCATGAGCGGTTGGGACAACGGCAACATCGACGGCCTGGACAACGCGAACAAGCTCATGAACGCGGTAATCCTGACCTGCGGAACCGGCTCCTTCGCATCGGGAACCTCACGCTCGGAAGCCGTGCTCCGCGCCGGTACGTCCAACGCCCCCAAGGGCGGTGTGAGCGCGATCGGCATGTCAACCTCCGGCACACATACCCAGTTCAACAATATCCTCTCCGGTGGTATCTTCCAGGGGCTTCTCGTCAACGGCGTGAGAACCATGGGGGAAGCGCTCTATCAGGGCAAGATGGACCTCTATAAAGCATACGAAGGCCCGGCATACATTTTCGTCCAGATATTCACCCACTGGTGCAACCTGATGGGCGATCCCAGCGTCGATGTGTGGGTCGGCGAGCCACAAGAGATGAATGTCGCGTACGAATCATCGATCTACCAGGGGCAAGGCTACATCGACGTCGCGGTTACCGACGGAAGCGGCATCCCCGTCCGTGATGCGTGGGTCACGATTCGCAAGCTCGACGAATACGGGCAGGAGACGATGTTCCGGACAGGCTATACCGACGTTAGCGGCAGAATCACCCACGAATTCAGTACTTTCGAGGCCGGCGAACTCTCGCTGGTCGCCACCAAGCCCGATTACATTCCGCATGTCGGAGGCTTCACGATTCAGCCCGGCAACGGAATCCGCGCGACGGACTTCACCTGCGACGACGACAACGAAGACGAATCCATCGGCAATGACGACGGCGAACCAAATCCGGGCGAGACCATCGAACTGGTCATGACGATCCGGAATTACAGCGACCCGACGTACCACAACGTCGTGGCGGTGATATCCTCGGACGACCCCTATATCCAGATCACCGACGACACCGAAGAATGGGAAACGGTCAACAGCGGTTCGAGTGGACCCACCGAAGACGACTTCAACATCGTCATCGCGCCGGGTGCCCCGGACGGTCACCGCGCGCAGATCGATCTCCTCATCACCGCGGAAGGTGACTTTTCGTGGGACGACAGGTTCTACCTCGAAATCTCGGGAAACGACCTGGACATCACCGATTACACCATCGACGGTAACGAGGATTTCCTCGAACCGGGCGAAACGCACACCTGCACCATGACGCTCTTCAACGACGGACAAACCGACCTGACCGACGTCTATGCCCAGATATTCAGCTCGAACGCGCTGGCACTGTATCCGGATTCCATCGCGTTCTTTGGCGATATCCCGATCGGCGGTTCCGCCACATGCACGACGGACGGCTTTGAGATCGGCACGCTCGCGCAGGGACTGCCCGGCATGGAAGTGGAGTTCAAGGTCCACATGTACAACGATGCCGGGTTCGAGGAAACCGAAACGCTCGTCATACCGATCGGCGAGACCGGTAACGGCGATCCGACAGCCCCCGATGAATACGGCTACATCTGCTTCGACGACAGCGACACGAGCTATTTGGAAGCGCCCGACTACGACTGGATCGAGATCGATCCCGGCATGGGCGGAAACGGAAACAATACCGGACTCTCGGATACAACGAACGAAGGCGACGAGACAGCGTTCTTCGACCTGCCCTTCACGGTTCGGTTCTACGGCATCGATTATAGCAGAGTAGGCATCTGCACCAACGGCTGGATCAGCTTCGGCCCACGGGAAACCGAGCAGTGCACCTTCCGTAACTGGCCCATCCCGAGCGGACTCGGGCCCAGCCCGATGGTCGCCGCATTCTGGGACGACCTGAGAACCACAGGGGGTGCAATATACTATCAGCACGTGCAGAACGCGACCATCGACGCGTTTGTGATCGAGTGGTCGGAATGCCAGAACACCGCCTACAGCTCGGAAGAAACGTTTCAGATCATCCTCTACAACACCTCGTTCTACTCGACACCGACCGGCGATACGCCCATCAAGATTCAGTACAAGGTGTTCAACAACGTGGATAACAGCAATTTCGAAAGCGGTTCCCAAGGCAACTTCTGTACGGTCGGGCTGGAGGATCACACCGGGGGCATCGGACTCCAGTACTCCTATGACAACGAATACGCCGACGGCGCCGCTTCGTTGGGCAATCAGAGGGCAATCCTCTTCACCACGCTTCCGGTCGTTACCCAAGAACCCAGTCTCGCGCTGGCAGGGGTCGATGTGGTCGATTACGAAGACGATTCCTCGCTGATCTATGGTCAAACCTCCGAGTTCAATATTACCCTGCAAAACGCGGGATTGGAAACAGCCACGAACGTGCAGGCGACCATCTCCTCCATGTCGCCGTGGGTTTCCATCCTGAGCGCGCAAGCCACCTTCAACGATATCGAGGGCGGTGAATCGGAAGCCTCCCAGCAAACGTTCCAGGTCGAAATATCGGCATGGTGCCCCGACATGAAAGCGCTTCCGTTCGCGCTTCAGATTAGTAGCGATCAGAGCGAGTGGAACTACTCCCTCGGATTCAACTGCCACGCGCCAAAGCTCGAAATCGAGTCCTACACCATCGCGGACGACAACAACAACGGATACCTGGAACCGGGCGAAGCCGCGGGAATCGATATCACGATCATCAACAGCGGTCACTTCGAGGCTACGGGGCTGGCCGGCTACCTTTACGCCGATGACGAGAACATCGCCGTGACACTACCCAATACCGAACTGCAAGACCTCTCGGCCGGCGAAAGCGCCGAGATGACATCGCCGTTCGTCTTCGTGGCAGATGACGATTGCCCGGTGCCGCACTCGTTCCGGCTCAACCTGACGATATCCTCCGATACGGATTACTACGCCCTTCATCAGATCGACTACCTGGTGGGCTACAACGAAAGCTGCGAACTGGGCGATAACGGCTGGACGCACTACGACTTGAACGGGGGTAACGATGAATGGCATATCGACGATCACTGCGCCTGGTCGCCCGAGCACTCCTGGCACGCCGGCGGTTACGACGGAGGAACCTACTCCGACAACCTTCACATGGCGCTCGAAAGCCCGGAGATCGAGCTGAGCTCCGGCAGCTACCTGACCTTCCGGCACTGGATGGAATCGGAAATCAGCGGAAACTGGCCCGGCACCTGCTACGACGGCGGACAGGTTCAGATGCTCTACAACAACGACTGGCAAGCCATCGAGCCCATCGGCGGATATCCCTACATCTCACGCGGCGAGAACAACCCGCCCTTCGCCGAGAACACGCCTATCTACGCCGGCAGTATCGACTGGGAAACCGCGTGGTTCGACATCACGGGCTACTCGGGTACGGTACGATTTCGGTTCGTGTTCGGCTCGGACGGTGGCGTCAATCACGAGGGCTGGTACATCGACAACATCATGCTGACCGATAGCTATGCCGCGATCGATCCGCCCACGGAACTCATGGCGGAGATCACCGAGCCCCACCACATCGACCTCCAGTGGAACGAACCGGACATTTTCCCGGACACCTACCGCGTCTATCGCTCGGTCAGCCTCACGGCGCCGTTCGAGCAGATCGCCGAAACCACCAACACCAGCTTCATCGACACGGACGCCTACACCGGAACTTTCCAGTACTACGTGGTCACCGCCGTGGAAGACGGGCAGGAAAGCGCCTTCAGTAACACCGCGCAGGTCGAGACGGATTACGTCGGTCAGCAGGGAAACAGCGACATGCCGCTATACACGGGACTGGACGGCAACTACCCCAACCCGTTCAATCCATCCACCTGCATCCGCTACTCGCTCGCCCACGACGCCTTTACCGAACTCACCATCTACAATATCCGTGGCCAGCTCGTCCGAACCCTCGTGTCCGAACCGCGGAAGGCCGGCAGACACGAAATCCACTGGTTCGGCAAGGACGACAACCGCAAACCAGTCGCCTCCGGCGTCTATCTGTACAAGTTCAGGGCGGACGATTATTCGAAGGTACGTAAGATGCTGCTTTTGAAATAGTGACAAATGTCCCAATAGGACAGAAAATGATACAGCGCCCGGTCTGGAAACAGGTCGGGCGTTGATGAATTATACGGCTTTCCGATGATGCTACTGGATTGCTTTTAGTGCGAAGCTTTCTTCTTGTGGATTTCGATGAATTCGGATAACGATGCGACGTTCTGTTCGTCGAAACGGCTGCCGGTTACCGTCTTCACGTAGTAGAAGCGCTTATCTCCCGACAGCGGCGCCGTCCAAACGTCTCCATTGAATGATCCCGTCTCATCAACAGTGAAAGTACCCTCCGGATCTCCCGACGAATAGACCGCATAGCTGCTTCGACTCGAGCCCGAGCAGGCGAGACTGACCTGGTTATTCTGGATACTGATCGCGACAACAGGCGGCTCCGGTGTCTGGAAATACGGAAAAGCGCCCATGTCCAGTCGCGTGCCGTCCGGATCCAAGTCTTGTTCGGATGGATAACCGGCGTCGATGCAGGGAGAGTTTTCGCTGAGGCTGTAATAATCGGGACCCACGCAGGTAAATAGCGGATCGCTCCCAATATTGCCGTTTGCATCGGGCGTGAATCCTTCGATATCGCAGTACATGATCGTGAAATCCCTGTCATTGCGTGATCGATAAACCTGATAAAGCTGATTGGGATCGTTTCCCCATATTATGGAGTTCAGCAGATAGGACCAGCAGTAACTGCCACTGTAAATGCCTCCACCACCACCATACATCGTTTCATCGACATCATTATCGCAAATGGTGCAATTTATAATCATCGCTACGCATACTTCGCACAACGCGATCCCGCCGCCGAATTCCTGCGCCCGGTTGTGCGCGATCAAGGAATAATAAATCTCGGGATTGGAGTCGGAGGCGTATAAACCTGCGCCGGCAACCGCCTTGTTTCTCACGATTATGCAGGTGTCGATCTTCGTATTGGAGGACTGGCAGAAAATCCCGCCGCCTACATTGTCGGGCCAGTTCCCCTGCGCGTTTCCGTATTCGATCTTGCAGTGTGCCAGCCGGGATGGATCGAATTCGTTGGTATTGTTGTCGATGAATCGCAGGCCGCCCCAGCCGGTGGTGGTGTCCTGCGCGGTGAAGAAGATGTTCATGTCCTCGGTGCCCAGCGCGAGCAACTGACCATATACGGTGAACTTGTAGTGCCCGGTGAAGAGCACGTTGACGCCGGCTTCGATGGTCAGTGTCGCCGTGGAATCGACCTGGATGTCGCCACCTACCATATAAGGACCGCCTTCGAGCGTCCATGTACCCGAGACGGAGCCGGATGTGATGTTGGTGGAATCAGAGCATGAGTAACAGCCGTAGCCTTCGGCTATCATATCTTCGATTTTGTACGGACGTTTTACAACCTTGTTATATGGGGCACCTGTTGCTTCAATTACTTCTACCCATTGGTCATTCAGGTCATCTTCGTTTCTGCCATAGTTTAAACGCGCGTGGCCGGGACCAATTTTAACGAATGCATCGCCGGGTTGAACCAGTTGCGCTGTTATACTTCTGGAATTACTTCGTAAATATCCACAACCACAATTCGGCATAAGAGCCTCAGAAAGCTCCCAACACCTACCAACCAATCCGGAACAGTCAATGCCTGCTGCCCAGGATGTTGAACAGGTGGTTGAATCCGAGTGATGAGCACTATGTGCACCGGGGCCAAATCCACCTAATTCGTACCCAGTATTCCATTGCTCAAAGGTATCTTTGCCACCATAATGGTAGGGCATTCCTGTTATCGTAACACCGATACTGTCAATCCAGTCGCAAGGATCTGCTTGTGTGTAACCCAACAAAGGATTATTTGTTTCGGTGTAATGAGTCCAAACGTTATTATGGTGAACGGTCCACTCGAAATCGCGATATTGCTCTGCGAGTTCTAAATTAACAGCAGATAATCCCATTACCGTAAACAGCAAAGCCATAAACCAGAATGTTTTCATTGTTCTACTCCTGTCTTATACCAGCGGACATATTCAATCTTGTCCTTTGAAACTACCAGATTATAGGCTACTCCGGATTTCGAAATGAAAGGATAAACTCTATCGTAGAAATGAACGTCATGAACTAAATTTGAATCAAAGACGACATTCGTGGAAATGAAGTCGCCATTTTCTGTCACAATACCGAGTTCTGTCGCTGTCAATGGAGCAACCATGTTCTCGAAATACAGGTAGTTATCCCTGTCATAGTTCATAAATCGATATCCAATTTCGGAACGCCATACCTTTTTCAGGTCAACTGGCTTGTAGGTAAAATCAAAGAGTTCCATGCTTTCGAGATGATACTGACTATTGATTAGAACTAATTCACCGGCTTGAATTGCTTTGGGGCCATCATAGATTAGTAATCCGAATTTTCCTTGATAGCTTTCAATAAAACTGAAACCATAATAAAATCCCCCCCCCTGTATAACGGTGTGATAATCGACAAGTTCAAGGTTCATGGAATATCGTCTGACACACACAACGCTCATATCCCCGCTCATCGTATAAACCATGCCATCGTGGTAACCGAGAAAGCGGATTACGTCACCGGCACATCCTTCATATTTCGATGCACAAACGAAGTTACCATTCTTGTCGAATTTCTTGATGATGTTCTTGCGCCGGGTAAGAAGGTAGATATTCTCGTCCTCATCGACTGTGAAACTTGTTGGACCTTCATCCAAGCAGTCATAGTCTCTTGGTACAATACGTACGCTCAACTGCCCTTCTTCTTCACCCATGGGAAGCTCGACGACAGTCTTTTCGTATATCCAGGTTTCGGCTAACAACAGTCCAATTGCCATTAAAAATAAGATGCAAAATGTATGTTTCATGATTCCTCCTGTATCCTTATAGAAATATTGCGATAATAAATTGCATCTGTCAAGATATTTCTTCGGGCAATTTAATAATACAATTAATTTCCGGGCTATGATTTTCCCTTGCCAATTTCTTCCCGCGTTGCAAAAATGGAACCGTGATTACATCATCGCAACAGTGAGGCAGCATGGACCGTTTCGAAATCGTATCGAAGTACAGGCCCACCGGCGACCAGCCGCAGGCCATCAAGGAGCTCGTGGAAGGACTGGGCAGTGGTCAGAAACACCAGACGCTTCTGGGCGTGACCGGCTCGGGCAAGACGTTCACCATCGCCAACGTGGTCGAGAAGATCAACCGGCCCACGCTGGTCATCTCGCACAACAAGACCCTCGCCGCGCAGCTCTATGGCGAGTTCAGGCAGCTCTTTCCGAACAACGCTGTCGAGTACTTCATCAGCTACTACGACTACTACCAGCCGGAAGCCTACATCCCCGGCCGCGACCTCTACATCGAGAAGGACTCCGACATCAACAAGGAGATCGAGATGCTCAGGCTGCGGGCGACAATGTCCCTGATGGAGCGGCGCGACGTACTGATCGTAGCGAGCGTGTCGTGCATCTACGGTCTGGGCGTGCCGGAGGACTACCGTAACGCGCTCATCCGCATCAAGAAGGGCGACCGTATCGACCGCGACGAGATGCTGCTGCGACTGGTGCGCATCCACTACGGGCGCAACGACATCGCCTTCGAGCGCGGCTGCTTCCGGGTGCAGGGCGACACCGTCGATATTTACCCCGCCTACATGGAGCACTCGGTGCGGGTGGAGTTCTTCGGCGACGAGATCGAACGCATCCAGCGCATCAATCCCATCGACAACCACGTCATCGAGGAGGTGGAGGAGTACCCCGTCTATCCGGCGAACCACTTCATCACCGGCGAGGACTCGCTCGGACGCGCGCTGGGGACCATCGAAGCCGAGATGAACGAGCGGGTTAAGTATTTTCTGGATCGCAACATGTTCGTCGAGGCACAGCGCATCGAGCAGCGTACGAAGTTCGACATGGAGATGCTCAAGGAGATCGGCTTCTGCAGCGGCATCGAGAACTACAGTCGGCACCTCACCGGCGCGAAACCCGGCGATCCGCCCTACTGCCTGCTCGACTACTTCCCGAAAGATTTTCTGCTCGTCATCGACGAATCGCACGCCACCATTCCGCAGGTTCACGCCATGTACGGCGGCGACTACACCCGCAAGAAGAACCTGGTCGAGTATGGATTCCGGCTGCCGTCCGCGCACGACAACCGACCGCTGAAATTCCCCGAGTTCGAAGACCACATCCATCAGGTGATCTTCGTCTCGGCCACACCGGGCGACTACGAGATGGAGAAGACCGAGGGCGTCTTCACCGAGCAGGTGATCCGTCCCACCGGACTGCTCGACCCCGAGATCGAGATCAAGCCCATCGCCACGCAGGTCGATGACCTTCTGGAGCAGATCCGGCAGCGCACCGCAAAAAAGGAGAAGGTGCTGGTCACCACGCTCACCAAACGCATGGCGGAAGACCTCTCCGTCTATCTCACCAACGCCGGCGTCAAAGCGCGCTACATGCACAGCGAAGTCGATACCATCGAGCGCTCGAAGATCATCCGCGACCTGCGACTGGGCGAGTTCGACGTGCTGGTGGGCATCAACCTCCTGCGCGAGGGACTCGATCTGCCCGAAGTATCGCTGGTGGGCATCCTCGACGCCGACAAGATCGGCTTCCTCAGATCCACGCGATCCCTGATCCAGACGGCGGGGCGCGCCGCGCGTAACGTCAACGGCAAGGTCATTTTCTACGCCGATAAAATCACGCCGGCCATCAAGGAGACCGTCGAGGAGACTAACCGCCGTCGCGAGAAGCAGCTCGCCTACAATATCGAGCACGGCATCACCCCCAAGACCATCCTCAAGAGCATCGAGGACATCATGCTTTCGACCAGCGTTGCGGAAGGCTATAAGGAAAAAGGTGAGAAACCCGGCAAGAAGCCCGACCGCGCCGAGTTCGAGGAATACCTGCATCTCGATACGAAGGAGAAGATCATCAACGTGCTCAAGAAGGAGATGCAGAAGGCGGCACAGAACCTCGACTTCGAGAAGGCCGCCGAGCTGCGCGACCGTATCTACGAACTTTCCGAGATGGAATAGAGCGCAACTTCCGAATGTACTGGAGGTTCTTCTGAATGTTGCGATTCTATCGGAAAATAAAAAAAGAGCAATTGACATAGGAGGAAACCATGACTGAGATTACTGTTAACATTGTCGAATTACCACCCATGCGGTGTGCCAGTTTCTATCACTTCGGCGAAGAACCCGAGATGAATGCTTGGAAGAAGCTTGAGAACTGGCAGGAAAAGCATCCCCGTTATCACGAAACCATCATGGGATTCAATAACCCGAATCCATGTCGCGAAGACGATCCTTACGGCTACGAATTTCTTCTGGAAGTCGATAAGGATGTCGTTCCGGAAGGTGATATGCGGATTGTGGATTTCTACGGCGGATTGTACGCGGTAACGCGATGCGAGCCCAAGGGCGATCCGTCCATGATCATGAAAACATGGCTGAGCCTGATGGAGTGGGTGAAAAACAGCGAATACAACCATGCAACGCACCAGTGGATGGAAAAGCATCTCGGTGGCAGCGACATGAATACGATGGTTTTGGAGATACACTTCCCGATCGGGAAATGACTCGTAATATCCTCCTTGTTCCCTGGTTACCCGCGGTACGGTGACTTCATATTCAAAAACCTTGACGTTTCACGTTTTGCAATCGATTCTTGCATAATTGAATAATATTACGCATTGGAGTCGAATATGGAACAAACCACAGATTACGCGGTCGAGCAGATCGTGAACCTCTGTCGCATTCCGAGTCCGTCCGGATTCACGCAGAAGGCGCAGGCGTACCTGATGGACGAATTTATCTGTCTGGATTATCAGCCCTATCTGAGTCGCAAAGGCTCAGTCATCGTGGATTTGGGCGGCGAGGGCGAACCGCTGGTGCTGGCGGCGCATGTCGATACGCTGGGTGCAATGGTACGAAGCATCAAGTCGAACGGAAATCTGCGCGTGACGCAGGTGGGCGGCTATCCGTTCAACTACATCGAGACCGAGAACTGCACCATCCACACCCGCAAGGGCAAGACCTACTCCGGAACCTTCCAGCTCTGTAATCCGTCCCTGCACGTCAACAAGGACGCGCGCGATAAGAAACGCACCGACGAGACGGTCGATATCGTGATCGACGAGAAGGTAAAGTCGAAGGAAGACGTTGAGAAACTCGGCATCCGCGCGGGCGATTTCGTCAGCTTCGATTCGCGCACCGTGGTTACGGAGAGCGGATTCATCAAGAGCCGTCACCTGGACGACAAGGCCAGCGCCGGCATCTTCATCGCCCTTGCGAAATGGGTGAGCGAGGAGAAGATCAAGCTCAATCGCAAGGTTTATCTGGTTTTCACCACGTACGAAGAAGTGGGTCACGGCGGCGCGGCGGGTATCCCGAAAGACGTCGTCGAGATGATCAGCGTGGATATGGGCGCCGTGGGCGACGACCTCGAGACCGACGAGTACAAGGTCTCCATCTGCGCCAAGGATTCCATGGGCCCCTACGACTACACCGTGACCAACAGGCTGATCGAACTGGCGGAGCGCGACAAGCTCAACTTCGCGGTCGATATCTATCCCTATTACGGCTCGGACGCGGACGTGACGCTCGGCGCGGGCTACGACATCCTGCACGGACTGATCGGGCCCGGTGTCTTCGCCTCGCACGGCTACGAACGAACTCATCGCGAAGCGGTGGAAAACACACTCAAACTCTTGCAGGCGTACATCAGAGCCTGATATTCCAAGCGGAGACCTTATGAAGCGATACGCCCCTTTCTGGATATTCGTGCTGATCGTCATTGCCGCCAACTTCATGCTGTACCGGCATTTCACGCAAAAAACGCTCCAGATGAAAGAAACATCGATCGAGACCCATGTACAGGATGTCGATTACTCGCGCGAGAATCCCATCACCCGGGCGGTGAAGGAGGTCGAGGTGGCGGTCGTGAGCGTCAACGTGCTAAAGACCCGCATCGTACGGCGCTACAACAACCCCTTCCAGAATCCATTCTTTGGCTACTTCGACATCCCCTATCGGCAGGACGTACAGAGCATCGGTACCGGGCTGATCATCGACGAGCGCGGCTACATCGTGACCAACGGCCATGTGGTCGAGGGCGCAACCAAGATTTCGGTGATCCTGAACGACGGACGTAACATGGAAGCTGAGTTGATCGGTCTGGACAGCGTGCACGACGTGGCGGTGGTCAAGATTTCCGGCGAAAACCTGCCTGTAGCAAGACTGGGCGATTCGGAAAGCCTGATCATCGGCGAGTGGTCGATCGCGGTGGGGAATCCGTATGCCTACCTGATCAAGGACTCCAGACCCAGCGTTTCGGTAGGCGTGATCTCCGCGGTCGAGCGGAACTTCGCCGGTATCGGGGAAGGCAAAATTTACAAGCGCATGATTCAGACCGACGCGGCGATCAACCCGGGCAACAGCGGCGGTCCGCTGGTCAATATCGAGGGCGAGGTAATCGGACTGAACACGTTCATCTTCTCGGAGACGGGCGAGAGCGTGGGAATCGGTTTCGCCATACCCATTGACCGCGTGAAGAAGATAGCCCGTGAGCTGGTTCGCTACGGTAAGATCCGCGACCGTCATTTCGGATTCGCGGTTGAAGACCTCAACGCCATGATCGCCTCGAGATTCCACCTCCCGGACCTCAACGGGGTCATCGTGGTGGGCGTGGAAAAGAACGGTCCCGCCGAACGTGCCGGGCTTAAGCTCAACGACGTGATCCAGGAGATCAACGATTACCGGATCAAGGGTTTCGACGATGTCGCGCTGGCGGTCTCCGATCTGGCGATTGGTGAGGAGATCAAGCTCAAGGTATGGCGAGACGGCGAGACAAAGACTTTTAGCTGGATTACGGAAGAGCTGTAGCATGCAGAAATTCAATCGCCGCATCATGTATCTGACGGGGATAATCATCATCTTCCTGCTCGTATTCTTCAAGTTCCGCGTTCCGTCCAACCGCGACCGCGTCGTGGCGCGCGTAGGCGACCAGAAGATAACCTACATCGATTTCCTTGCCTATGCCGGGAGGAGCGACGAGGACGACTTCCCGCTGGATGAGAAAATTCCGCTCCTGGATGACATGGTGGTGCAGCGCGCGGTGGAAGTTTATGCGAAAAAGACCGGCATCTTCGAGGACGAAATCCGCGAGCAGGTGCAGAAAGAGAAGGATTCCGCCTTCCGCGCCATTCTCGATCGCGCGTTCACCCGCTATGCCGCCGATACGGGAAGCGGCGTCACGGGAGCCGAAGAGAAGGCGTTTTTCTCGCGGCATCCCTATATCGCGCTCTATCACATTGCTGTGCCGCGCATCAACGAAGATTCCCGGCAACGGATCGGCATGGCGAAGGAGTTGCTCGAAGCAGGAAAGCCGTTCTTCGAGGTGCTGAAAGAGTTCGGGGACCCATCGACGCAGGCGGACAGCGGGTTCTACGGCTACTACCCGCAAAACCTGTATTCATTCGGATACCCCGGATTTATCGAAGAAGCCGAGAAACTATCCTGCACAGGACAATTCAGCGATGTCGTCGCAAGCGGCTACTTCTACGAAATTCTCTATCGCGGCAAGGACCCGGATTTCGAGAAGGTGTGGCCGATGATATTCGAGTGGGTGCGACAGGAGAAGTACCGCGATATGCTGCTCGAACTCGAGGAAGACCTCGCTTCGCGTATCGTCATCGACAAGCCGCTTCTCGATCAATTGCATTCGATGGACGATGCGGAGTTTTACGATTCCGAGACCCGGTCCCGCACTGTGATCAGCTATCGGGAAGAGGAAAACACCATCCGGCTGGAAGAACTGCTGCTAATTCTCAAGGATCGCTTCAACATCCTGGACGCACGGGACGCAGCGCCCGGATGGCTCATCGAGACCGCGACAACCATCGCCCGCGAAGACCTTCAGGTACAGTACGCACGCGACATCCACATCGACAATACCCTGCGCTTCAACCTGCAATGGCAGAAGAAACAGGCGGAGCTGGAGCAAGCTCGCGGCGCCAAGCTGGTCACGTTCATTGAAGACCGCGAAATGCGGATATCAGACAGCGAAATCCTCGCGCGCTTCGAGCAGAATTCCGACCGCTACCGTCGATCCGATATCTTCAAATTGCAAAAAATCATCCTCGCCGACCACGAGACCGCCAAGACCGCCTTCAAGTCCGTGCAGGCGGGGCTCGACTTCACCGACGCAGTCATGGAGTTCTCCATCGACGAAAGCAAAGCCCGCACCAAAGGCATCTCCGCGCCCATGAACCGCGAGTTTCTCAAGGACACCTACGACGTGCTGGAACCGTTTGACACCGGCGATATCGTGCCACCCGTACCCGAGGACGACCACTACGTGATCTACAAAATCCTCGATCGCATCGACGGCGCGAAGCTCACCTTCACGCAGGTCAAGGAGCCCATCCGAAGGAAGCTCCTCGACGAGAAGTGGGACCAGTGGTTCGAGCGATTGCAGACCGAGCACGGCGTCAAGGTGGAGAAGTATTACGAGCAGTTGGGAGAGGGGTAGGAATAACAAATGAATCATGCCCGATTATCGGATGAGGAGTCTTGAACATGGGACGGATCGGATATTTTATTCTCATCTCACTGGTAATTATTCCATTGTTTTCCGCGGATATGGATTCATATGATTCAAGACATATATCGCAGAAAGACTCTCGGGAAAACTGGGAACAAGCAAGCCGTTTTGATTACATGATTGTTCAGGATAGCCTGATGATATACCATCCTCAAATCGACCAACATGAATCGATGAGCATGAATATCGATTTCGATGAGGACGGTTTCTTTCGTTCCCAGCGAGAATTTTTGTGCGGACAAACGCAAAGTTGTTTCGACGCACACATGATTGCCGGAATCTACCCGGCGAGGATCAAGGTCGAATATCTGAATGGGCTCCAAAAGACGTTTTACCAGACATTTAACGTCTTCTGCATGACCATGCCAACGGATATTTACCTGACAGCCGGAAGAGAATATCGAATCTATTACAATAACCTCTTCTATACCGATAACCTCGATACATCGACCATCACGGTCGAAACCGATATACCGCATGCCGCGAATGACGAATACCTTTTGCTCGATCCAGGAGATGATCTGACTGGCACATTTTCGCTCGGGATCACGGTAGTCGATTCGATAAAGCACTGCTTTTGCTCGGGAAACAGCACCCTTCATGTCAGCTCTCCGAACGCCAATCTCGACGAACATCATCGAATCCTGTTGATCGGTGATAGCATGACCCGAAGCTTCAGGTATCCGACGCAGCTCTACGGACTTTTGACCTCTCAGCCAAATCCGCAGATCACCATGCTGGGAACCGACAGAAACGGGAATATCGCCGCGGAGGCGTATTCGGGCGGCATGACGTGGAACTGGTTCGTGGAATCGGAAGATAGTCCTTTCATCTATAACGGCGCTCTCGATGTGAGCCGGTATTTACAGGATGTGTGTAATGGAATTCCACCGGATTACATCGTCGTTTTTCTAGGAATCAACGGCACGTACTGGGTGACGTCCAACCGGAGGCATGTAATCGATCAAGCGCTGGAACACTTCTACTTCGAGCCCGGTCATCTTCTGCTCGATCATATGCTTCAGGCAATGCCCGACACAAAGATCGCTCTGGCCCTGATCACCTCGGGGAACTACCAGCCCGGATTGTGTTACGAAAGCTGGAAACCTCTCACGAAATACATGAACAAGAGAATCGTTGAAACCTTCACGGATTACCACGAAAATCTCGAGGTGATCCCACTCCATTTATGTATCGATCCCTGGACGGATATAACAGACAATGTCCATCTTACGACACGTGGCAATCAGCGTCTGGCGGAGAGCGTTTACAACTGGTTGAAATTCCACTTCATGCAAGACAGGACAATGCCGCTGAAGGTAAGTCCGGAATTGGTTCGAAACTCCGATTCAACCATTCTTCGATGGGATTCACCGCCACGTGATTGGAAAAAGCCGCTACGCTATCGTATCGAATACAGCCCGAATCCCTTCGATGGATTCAGCCTTCTGACCGTGACATCCGATACCTGTTTCGTCGATTCTACACGTGGTCTCAGATCAAGATTCTATCGCGTAACGCCTGCTTCATTTGCGGAATAGACTACAAATACCGATCGTCCGTCATCAGGTAGTTCCTTATATAATCCGCGACACCCTCTTCGAGCGAGAAGGGTTCAATCCCGCAGCCGGCTTCTTTCAGCTTGTTCATCTCCGCTTGTGTGTAGTACTGGTAGGCGCCCTGGAGTTCGTCGGGCATGTCGATGTAGTTGATCTCGGGCTTGATCTTCATGGCGGTGAACACGGCGTTCGCGAGATCGTTCCAGGTGCGTGCCGTGCCGGTTCCGACGTTGAAGACGCCGTTGACTTCCGGGTGGTTCATCAGCCACCAGATGCACTCCACCGCGTCCTTGACGTAAATGAAATCGCGCATCTGACCGCCGTCCGGGTATTCGTCGCGGTAGGACTTGAAGAGGCTAATACTGCCGGTGTCGCGCACCTGCTCGAACGCCTTGTGAATCATGGAGCGCATGGAGCCTTTGTGGTACTCGTTGGGACCATAGACGTTGAAGAACTTCAGTCCGGCGATGTTTGCTGTCGCGCCGGAGCGGATAGCCCAGAGGTCGAAGACGTGCTTGGAGTAGCCGTACATGTTGCGCGGTCGAAGGAGCTGGATGATGTCTTCGCTGTCGCTGTAGCCGTGCTCGCCGTTGCCGTAGGTAGCCGCGCTGGAGGCATAGATGAACCGGACGTTGTTGGCGATGGTCCATTCCGCAAGATAACGGGTATAGCGGTAGTTGTTTTCCATCAGGTAATCGGCGTCGGTCTCGGTGGTCGATGAACAGGCGCCCATGTGGACGATCACGTCGATCTGATCGTCGAATTCGCCCATCTGGAGCTGCTCCATGAAATCCATCTTATGCAGATAATCCACATAGCTGAGATTGACCAGATTCTTCCACTTGCTCGATTCACCGAGGTTATCCACGATTATAACATCGGCGATTCCCTCGTCGTTCAGTCTCGATACGAAAGCGCTGCCGATCAGTCCGGCGCCACCTGTTACGATTATCATTCCATCACTCCTTCGATTGTCTGTTGATCAAGTTTAGCATAATTCTTGAAGTGAATTTTGGCAACGTTTTTTAATTCATCCCTGCCAAATTTCTTCACGAATTTTCGAGCAGCGACATCCACCGGAGCACCTCCGCCCTTGGGCAGAATCATGCCGTATTTTTCGGAAAGCTTATCCATTTCGATCAGGAAACGATGCCGCGCCAGGATCGAAGCCGCCGCCACTGCGGGGTCGGCCTCCGCGCGCACAACGTTCACCATCGGAATGCCGGCCAGTTCCTTCAGTCCACCGGTCAGCACGCGCTTGTCGGCAAATTTATCGACGACCAGGCCCTCGGTCGGGAATCGCTGGTAACTGTTGACCAGCACCCGCGCGTGCATCCAGCCCAGAAGCTGGTTGAGCTTCTTGCCCTGCGAGCGGAAATCCTCGTAGAGCTCGTTGTATTTCACGGGCAGAAGCGCCAGCATCTCGATCCGGTAGCGGAATCGTTGCAGAAGTTTCTGTGCTATTTCGTGGATATTGCGGTCGTTGATCTTCTTGGAGTCGTCCAGCGGAAAGCCCTGTAAATTCTTCAGCGTCGGCTGATCGACGTTGAACGCGCAGACGACCAGCGGGCCGAAGAAATCGCCCTTGCCCGATTCGTCCGAGCCGATCCAGCTCTTCCAGTCGTGCAGGCACGATTCGCTGTGTTGATGCAGAATGCCATTCACAGCCTCCCGAAGCGGATTGTCTTTCTTGCCGCCGAGGACGACCGACAGCCCTTTCTTCTTCGACCAATAGACGTTCACCGGAAGCTTGAGTTCACCCCTGCGAAGCGTCAGTTGCACGCCGTAGGGAATCTCCTTCTCGTCTTCCAGCACGATCCGCTGTTTCGCAAACTCCGGAAGCTTCTCTTCCAGCCAGTTCATGATTGCTCGTTCCAATCCGAATACCTCGCATGTTTTCCGCCACTATTTTGAAATGAATCCAGTCGTCAACAAACGAATGAATAAATCCCGCGCAGCCAAACATTAGCCACAATTCATGTGTTGGTGTTATTATTGCATAACAATAAAAAAGCGCGGGAATTCATTGACACCAAATCAGCGCATCGACTATATATTGTATCTGGCTTGTGCGTCATGGAATACACGGAAAAAACCGGTTCCGGGTGATATTCCATTTCGGTTTTTCTCAGAACGATAGTAAATTGATTATAGAAACGGAAAGGAAACAGAACATGGAAAAGGGAGAATTTCCTCCATCGATCGACGCATCGACATTGCAGCACATATTGAATGACTTCCAGGAAGCGACAGACTGTCAGGTTATTATCGTATCGCCGGAAGGCAAGTTATTGCTTCAGGCGCAAAGAGATACTGTTTGCGACGTATTTCATTTCGACCATCCCGTGGGCAGCGGCTTTCTGCGGGAATGGGCACAGGAGATGTCGATCAGAAGCGGCAGCGAGAAGACCGCCGAACCGCTCTGCCCGTTCGGTTATCCGCTGATATGTAATGCGATACAAACGCCGAGGGGCTCGATGGGGATGATCGTCGTCTGTGGATTCTCTTTCGAGAAGCCGACCGAGAAACGCATCGAGCGTTCGGCAAAGCGTTATGGGTTCGACTCGGGCGCTTACACGAACGCAATCGGAAAAATGCCCGTATTGACAGATGAACGATACAAGAGTCTTACCTCTCTCTTCCGGATGCTGTGTCGGTCGATCGAGCACGCGATCATTCAGGATATGGCGATAGCCGAGAAGGACTCGAAGCTGGAAGAGAGCACTTTGTTCTATCACTCGCTGCTCGACCACAACCACGCGATCATCCTGTTGATCAATCCCAACAACGGCAGGATATTCGATGCCAGTCTCGGTGCGTCCGAATTCTACGGCTACCCGATCGAGACACTCAAATCCATGCGGTTCTCCCAGGTAAATTTCTCGTCCGAAAACGAAATGATCGACGCCATCCGTAGTGTCAACGGAAGCAACGTACATTCCTTCCCGAGCGTGAATAAGGTCGCGGACGGTCAGACACGCAACGTGAACATCTTCCTCACCCGCATCATCCTCTCCCGGCACATCTTCCTCTTCTGCATCGTCCAGGACATCACGCAGCAGAAGGAATTCGAGAAGGAGATGCGCAAGGCACGCGAGAAGCTCTATCACGTGCAGAAGCTCGAAGCGATGGAAGCGCTCGCCAGCGGGATCGCCCACGACTTCAACAACACGCTGTCATCCATCATGGGCTACGCCGAGCTTGCGCGCATGCACCCCGAGCGAACCAACTACATCCATTCGATCCTCGATTCCGGCGACAGGGCGAAGGAACTCGTGCGGCAGATTCTAACCTTCAGCCGGCAGGTCGAGCTCGACCCGCAGCCGCTCTCTCTTCCGCAGCAAATCGGTATTACGCTGAAGCAATTCAAGAAGAGCGTCAACGCCGAGATCGAGATGCTCACCGAAATCGACGAGCAGCTACCACCGGTCTTCGCCGATCCGGTACAGATTCAGCAGCTTCTGATCAACCTGCTCGAAAACGCCTGCCAGGCGATGGAGCCGAAAGGCACGATGACCCTGCGTCTCTCGACGACCGGCGAGCAGAAGCGCCAGGTGAGAATGAGCATCTCCGACACGGGCTGCGGAATCCCGGACGAGATCATCTCCAAAGTGTACGATCCGTTCTTCACCACGAGCGACAAGGAAGACCGTAGCGGACTGGGGCTGTCGATTGTCTATGGCATCGTGAAAGAACTCAAGGGGACCATCGCGATCGAGAGCGAGGTCGGTAAGGGGACAACGGTCACTGTCAATCTTCCCAGCGCCGAGGAGAAACAGAAAAATATATCGCCGACCGTGATCAAACCGATCCACGGTGAGGGCGAAAAACTGCTGCTGGTCGATGACGAGGAATCGATTCTGGCGATCGGCAAGCTTATGCTGGAGGGCTTCAACTACCAGTTGGTCACCTTCCAGAATCCCACACAGGCATTGCAACATATCAAGGAACACGGCAAATCGATCGACGCCGTGCTGCTCGACTACGCCATGCCGGACATGGACGGTGTGCAATTGGTCAACGAACTACGCGAGTACCACCCCAATATGCCCGTGTTCATCATCACCGCTTACTACGAGGAGCTTCCCAACCTCAAGGGCATCGCCACCGACGTCATCGAAAAACCGATCGACTGGTCCGCGATATCACACAAACTCTATAAAACCCTGCATCCGTAAGTCATGGCTTAACGCACCAACGAGAAACATCCACGCCGCAGATTGGTTCGATCCGACACCGCAGACGTGGTGTTGCACAGCATTATTCCCGTGTCCGATAGTCTGGATGCTGTGCTATATCCACGGTGGAGGTGGCGGGATCGGACGAAGATGCAAGTGGATGCAATCTGTGAGCGACGTTCTTTGCTCCCTCTTCCCGCTTGCGGGAGAGGGTTGGGGTGAGGGTCTTTCCCCAATCCTGACCATCCTGCTTCAGACATTTCCAACATTCGGAAGCTGGAAGTTCACGGAGTAGCGCTCGGTCTCCTGTGATTTTGCTCGCAAAATCGAATCCCGAGTGAAACGTACACGAGCATCCTTATAGCTCCTTCGCCTGCTTGCGGGAGAAGGCGGGGGATGAGGGTATCAATCGACAGGAGAATGTAACCTCACAGATTTTCATTGACCTGATCGACCGGACGACGGTATTCGTACAAGTAAGAAATAATACGCACGAATGAGGATATCATGACCGGAAAGACAGGCATCGAGCGCATTCACGAGACCATGAACCGTTTCTACAAAAGCAAATACGCCATCATTGCTTTCGGCGTAATCATCGCACTGATCCTTCTGATCCGCTTCTTCCCCGTCGCCTTCCAGGGCTACGTCCCGCAGGCGCAGGACACGCAACAGTGGCGCTACACCGCGCAACCGATGATCGAATACAACGAAACCCACGACGACAAGGCGCTGTGGAACCCCAACGTTTTCTCCGGAATGCCCGGTTACCTGATCCACCTGCCGGCGAAATTTCCCTTTATCGACAACCTGAAGGACCTCTTCGGATACATCGTGAGCTGGCGCGTCCTGATGATGATCTCGGGCGGAATCGGCGTTTATCTGCTTCTGATCATGCTCGGATTCGAGCCGATCGTCGCCTTCACCGGCGGTATCGCGTTCGCGCTGTCGTGTCATTTCCCGGGACTGCTGGATATCGGTCATAACACCAAATTCCGCGCCGCCATGTACATTCCGTGGGTCTTTCTCACGCTGGAATATCTGCGGCGCAAGCACAGCGTCCTGGCGCTCGGTCTCCTGATGGTGATGCTGATCGGTCAACTGCGCGAGAACCACCCGCAGATCGTCTATTACACCATGATGATGATCGGCGTTTATTGGGTCATGCATCTGATCTGGTCGATCCGCGACAAAAAACTCAAGCCGTTCGTCATCTTCTCGGTTCTGCTGCTCTTCGCGCTGATCGTGGCGGTCTCCGCCGTGACCAATCCCTACCTCTCGACGCGCGAATACGCCGACTACTCGATCCGCGGAAAGGAAGGGCTTTCAACATCGTACGCGCAGGGCTGGTCGTTCCACCCGGCCGAGATGATCACCTTCTTCATCCCGAAATTCTTCGGCGGTATTTCGCCCTACTACTGGGGTTGGATGCCTTCCACGCAGACCTCGTTCTACATGGGGACGATCATCCTGATCCTGGCGATTATCGCAGTCGCCACCCATCGTGACCGGCTCACCTGGATTCTGATCGTCGTCTCGATCATGACGCTACTGGTCTCGTTCGGACGCCACTTCGGGCTGCTCTCGGAATTCCTGCTGAAATTCATGCCCTACTTCAACAAGTTCCGCGTACCCGCCATGATCATGGTACTACTCGAATTCTGCATCGTGTTGCTGGCGGCGCAGGGAATCCGCGTCGTCCTCTATATGCAGGAGCAGGACAACAGACGCTTCCCAAAATCCATCCTGTACGCCATGATCGCCACGACCGGCATGATGATCCTCTTCTTCCTGATGCGCGGCGGTTTTGCAAGCATGAACCTTGCGAGCGCCTACGAATTATCCAACTATACCCCCGATCAACTGAAGAGCATCCGGCAGACCCGACTGGATATGCTGATGTCCAGCGGACTGACCTCCTTCCTCTTCGCGATCGTGTTTCTCGGCTCGGTCTGGCTGCTCATGGCGAAGAAGATCGGCAAGTATTCCTTCTTGTGGCTGGTCGCGATCCTGGTCGTGATGGACCTCCTGATCGCCAACGCCGATTTCATGCAGAAGAAATCGAAGGACAATCCGAACGGGCTGATCACCAAGACGAAAACGGTGCAGAAAATGGACAAGACCGCTGCCGACGAATTTCTGCTGAAAGATAGCGAGCTCTTCCGCATCTACCCACTCGGCGCCGGCTTCAGCGACAACCGCTGGACGGCGTATCACCAGTCCATCGGAGGCTATCACCCCTCCAAGCTGAGCCGTTACCGCGACGTCATCGAGGAGTGCCTGAACGTGGAAATCCGGAGCGGAATCCCCATCAACTGGCATATCGTCAACATGCTCAATACGAAATACGTGCTGTTCAACAGGCCGTTGCCGCTGGACAACCTCGAATACGCCTACAACGACCAGAAGAACAAGATGATTGTCTATCGGAACGAAGACTACCTGCCGAGGGCGTGGTTTGCCGATTCGCTCGAGGTGATCGGCGACCCGAAGCAGATTATCCAGCGACTGAACGATCCGACCTGGGACCCCGCGCGCATCGCCATCGTGGAATCGACCGTCCAGGGCATGGAAAAGCCGGACAGCGCGTCGGTCACGATCACCGACTACCAGCTTCAATCCATGACGATGCAGGTAAAGACCGAAAAACCGGCGTTCCTGGTCGTCAGCGAGATATACTACCCCGCCGGATGGGAAGCGTTCATCGACGGCAAACCCGTCACGATCCACCCCACCGACTACATCTTGCGCGGCATCGAAGTTCCCGCCGGATCGCACACCATCGAGATGAAATTCGATCCCGCGGTCTATCACATCAGCAAAACCGTCAGCCTCATCGGGCTACTCACCGCGACCGTGATCACGCTGCTGGGCGCCTTCCTCTTCTATCGTAAAAACTACGGCGGCAAGACCGAATTCGTGCTTAAGGACGAATCATGAGTGACGAAAAACTTTCACCCGGACTCTACGTCGTCGCCGTCCCGATCGGCAATCGGGACGATATCACGCTGCGGGCGATCAAAGTCTTGCAGGAAGCCGACGCGGTGATCTGCGAGGAATACAAGACCGGAAGCCGCACCCTGAACCATTACGACATCAAAAAACCGCTGGTGCCGCTGAACGAGCACAACGAACGCGCCGCTACCGTGGAGCTGATAGAACGACTGCAAAACCGCAACGAGGTTCTGGCCCTCATCAGCGACGCCGGAACGCCTCTCTTCGAGGACCCGGGCACCCGGCTCGTATGGGAGTGCCACCTGAACAATATCGCGGTCTTTCCGATTCCGGGCGCGTCGTCGCTGACGGCCGCGCTGATGACATGCGGCGTGAACACGAAACGATTCCAATATTACGGATTCCTTCCCGCCAAACGCGAAGACCGCGTGCAGGAATTGCAGAAGCTCCGCGCCCGAACGAGCGAGACCTTCATCTTCCTCGACACGCCCTACCGCCTGAAACAACTGCTTCGGGACATGGCAGGCGTCCTCGGGAAGGATCGGGAAGCGATGATCGCCTGGAAAATAACCTATCCCGAAGAAAAGGTGCTCTGGGGAACGCTCGCCGAATTGCAGAAAATGGCGGAAGGATTGCCCAAGGGTGAATTCGTCCTCATCCTGAAGAAAAAGCGCCGGAAAAAGAAAGTATGAAGAACTGGCGAATTCTGCATCGCGGCGTCTTCGACGGAATCGAGATAACGACGGTTCCCGGGAAGCGAACGTATTCCCCCGAAATCCTGAAGCAGATCGATCTCGAATGGGAACGCGCGTCCCGCCAGAATCCCACGCTATACAACGGCGTCGCCTTCAGCCTGCTGGAAAGCTCGGTGAAAGATCGAACGCTGCATCTGCTCGTTCAGGAGACCGATTATAAATCGTTCTACGGGACCAACGCCACCCACGCGAAGGATTTGACCGACCCGAACGACCGTTCCGACATCCTCGCCGCCTGCTGCGTGTGCGTAACCTCGGATAACAGGGTAATCATCGGACAACGAAGCGACCGACAGACAAAGGGCGCAGGAAAATGGCACGTGATCGGCGGAAATCTGGACATTCTCGATCCCTACCAGCTCATGAAGCGCGAGATCGTCGAGGAATCCGGCGTTGATCCGGAGCATATCGAAACCCTCGAATGCATGGCGCTGGGACTATGCGTCATCGGCAAGAAACCGGAGCTGCTCTTCCGTGCACGCTTGAATTGCGACCCGGAATATGTAAGAACCCGGCTCAGCCACGCGATCGATGCCGAAGAGCACACGGAGATACGCTTCGTGCCGATTGACGAGCTGAAGCATTTCATCGATCATAATCCGATTGTTCCTGTTGGTGAAGCGGCGATTGCGACATATTTGCAGATGATTTCATCCCCCTGACAAGTGTGAGTTTTGCGAAGCAATAACTCGAATCTCTCAACAGGGAATAATAGGGGGGTTCTCAGTTCCTATATTCGCACAATGAAGGCTTGAAAGTATGAAAAAATACCTGTTCATCATCAACCCCATCACACGGGGCGGCAACAAGACACACCGCTACGTCGAGTACGTGAAGGAGCATTCCGGACTCGATATTACACTCTACACGACCCAGTGCGCCGGCGATGCAGAGGAAAAGGCGTCCCTGTCGGCAGATGAGGGATTCAGCCACGTGATCTCCGTCGGCGGCGACGGCACCTTGAACGAAATCCTCAACGGTCTGATGAAGATCGATCCCGACCAACGGCCTGTGCTGGGAACCATCCCCGCCGGCGGCGGAAACGATTTCGGCAGGATGATCGGTATCCCACGCGAACCGGCGATCGCCTTCGACATGATCCTCCGGGACCACGTCACCGAGGTGGATGTCTGCCGCGTGAACGACCGCTATTTCATCAACAACCTGGGCGCTGGATTCGACGCGAAGGCGTCCTGGATGGCGGAGAAGGCACGACCCATGCAGGGAATGCTGCGCTATCTGGCGGGAATATTTCTGGCGTTTATGAGCTACAAGGGCTACGAGATGGACGTAGAGGCTGACGGCGAGCGATTTACCGAGAAATACCTTCTGGCGGCCATCGGAAACGGCAGCACCACCGGCGGCGGCATCCCCATGACGCCCAACGCCGACCTGCGCGACGGACTGCTGGACGTCTGCCTGGTGCGGCATATCTCGATTTTCAGAGCGCTGTTCCTGCTACCGAAAGTCTTTTCCGGCAAGCACATCGAGCATCCCGTAGTGCGCGAATTCCGCTGCCGCCAACTGCACCTCTTCGCGCCGGACGGCATTCCCATCTACTATGACGGCGAGCTGCCCCTGCCGGAGAAGTGGAACGACATGCTGATCGAGGTCGTGCGCGATCCGATCCGCGTCGTCACCGGAGAAACGCCATGAAAGACCAGCTCGACATTTTCGCCGATCAGATGAAGCCAACCAACATCCCACTGGCGGAAAAGGCTCGACCGGACAGTCTCGAAGACATCCTCGGTCAGGAAAAGCTTTTGTCCGAAAACTCCGCCCTGCGCACCATGATCCAGACCGGCAAATACTCCTCCTTCATCCTGTGGGGTCCGCCCGGTTGCGGTAAGACCACCATCGCACGACTCATCCAGCAGAAGACCGATCAACGCTTCCTCGCCTTCAGCGCCGTGCTCGCAAGCATCAAGGACGTCCGCGAGGTGATGAAGGAAGCCGAATACACGCTCCACACCGAGAACCGAGGTACCATCCTCTTCGTCGATGAAATCCACCGCTTCAACAAGGCGCAGCAGGACGCGTTTCTGCACTTCATCGAGTCGGGCGCCATCATCCTCATCGGCGCGACAACCGAGAACCCGAGCTTCGAAGTCATCCCGGCGCTCCTCTCGAGATGTCACGTCTTCGTACTCGAATCGCTGGGTGAACCGCACCTGAAATCGATCACGGAACGGGCGCTCGAAAAAGTCGATCGCAGCATACCGGACGACGTCCTTGACTACATCGCGGAGCTCAGTGGCGGCGACGCTCGCAAAGCGCTCAACTACCTCGAAATCCTGCTCAACCAGTTCATGGAAGGCGAATCGCTGACTGTGGAAGCAGCCTCCGAACGCCTGGCGAAGAAGGCGATGTTCTACGACAAGAGCGGCGAGGAGCACTACAACCTGATCTCGGCACTACACAAGTCGATTCGCGGCAGCGATCCGCAGGCGGCACTCTATTGGCTGGCGCGTATGCTCGAAGCCGGCGAAGACCCGCTCTACATCGTGCGCAGGCTGGTGCGATTCGCGTCGGAGGATGTCGGACTCGCCGATCCAAACGCGCTTCAGCAGGCGATCGCGGCGAAGGACGCGGTTCACTTCCTCGGCATGCCCGAGGCCGACAACGCCATCGCGCAGCTGGTCGTCTATCTCGCCACCGCGCCCAAGAGCAACGCCATCTACCATGCCTACAAACTCGCCCGTGACGACGCCCGCAAGACCAGTCACCTCGGCGTTCCCATGCACATCCGAAACGCCCCTACGCAGCTCATGAAAGACCTCGATTACGGCAAGGACTACGCCTATTCCCACGACTTTGAAAACCACTACCGATACCAGAACTATTTCCCCGGAAAGATGGGCGAGAAGACCTACTACGAGCCCTCGCCTTTCGGATTCGAGAAGGATATCCGCAAACGCCTCGAGTGGTGGAAAAAGCTGCGGGAGAAGCAGGAGAAGGATTAGTTTAGAGTAATGCCCAATTTTCTCATCATTGTGAATGCAACAACTGGAAAACGGCTCGAAACGATGGAAAAACTGCCGTCACTGGAAAGAAAGACTGCCGTCACTTGCAACTTGGAAGAGTGACCACATGAATATGATTGATGGTGCGAGAGTTAATGGCATTTCCTGTCTGTAAGTTGACACCCTTCTTTCCATCGTGCAAAAACGTTTCTCTCTTCTGATATTTGATTGAAATGACGTTGCTTGGGCGTATTTGCAGAGCGTTATTGCACTTTTTCCATTTGCGGGTTTCTGCGGGAGGGTTCTTCCACTCTGGGTTCGTCTTTGCAGGAGGTTTGCGGCTCTCGCCTCTTCTGTAACATGCTCTAACTATTTAGCTTAGAGCAAATAACGCTTGACATGACGTATTGGGTTTGTACATTTGCACCATGAAGATATCAATAAGCGAAGTACGCCAAAAAGCACTTACTGCCTACGAACATGGCAAGGGGACACAATCGGAAATAGCCGATTTATTTGGGATTAGTTCCCGCACCTTCCAGCGATGGTACAGGCAGTACAAAAGCGATCGCACAACCGCTCCCAAACCCCGAGGCCACCGAGTAGCAGTTTATACTAGCGAGGCCTTGAAAGAATTGGATGAACTCATTCAAAATAAACCCGATGCAACACTTGAGGAGTTGCGTAAGGCTACAGGGAAGAAATGTTCGATCATGTCAGTGCACAGAGCTGTGGTCAGGCTTGGCTACAGCCTAAAAAAAAACTCTACTCGCCAGCGAACAAAAGAGAGATAGCATAGCTCGAGCCCGTAGCCAATGGCGAGAGTTTCAGAAGAAGCTGGATTGCCGTCAGCTTGTCTTCGTCGACGAATCTTCGGCTAAAACAAACATGACCCGCCGATATGGAAGAGCACGAAGAGGTCAGCGAGTTACGTCATATGCACCCCACGGGCACTGGAACACCACGACAATGATTGGTTCCATAAGGCTTGATGGAACAACAACTTGTATGGCAGTAAACGGATCGACCAACGCTGAGGTATGGCGAGAGTATGTACGCCAGGTTCTTTGCCCGTCATTGAAGCAAGGAGATGTGATCATTGCAGATAATTTAAGTGCCCACAAAGATAAACTGGCCTGGGATATGATTGAAGCTTGCGGCGCCAGACTGGAATTTCTTCCCCCGTACAGTCCGGATCTAAATCCAATCGAAAAGATGTGGAGCAAAATCAAGGCATACCCGAGAGGAGTCGAGGCACGTACATTTGACACATTGATAGAAGCAATTGGACAGGCATTTGATTTAGTCGTAAACAGTGACGCAGAGGGTTATTTTTTTTCATGTGGATATGGTCATCTCATTCGTGATGCCCTCTAACCTGCCTCTTTTCAATAGGAATCGGACACACTGTTTTCGGCAGCGCGGTATATGAAGACGGTGTGCTGAAATTTATCTTTACATCCGAGGGACGCATCGCCTATAATGCAACCAATGATGTGTATGAATTTATCTATGACGTCAAGGACTACCTGGGGAATACGCGCGTGAGCTTCAAACCGACAGCAGCAGGAAACGAGATCATGCAGGAAGACCACTACTACCTGTTCGGCATGAAGATGGCCGGCTTGAGCCTGGTTACCGGCGCTCCGGAAACCAAGTTCACCGGTGGCGGCAAAGAGCTGGAGGACGACTTCAACCTCAACCTTTGAGAGACGACGGGTACCACTACGGCGCCCGCTACTACGATCCGCAGCTCGGCAGATGGCAGCAGGTGGATTCGCTCCGGCATTTCAAAACGTAGCTTACAAACACCCAATCGAATTATACAATATCCGGTAAAAAGCAAGAACCTCCTGTATCTCAAGAAGGTCCCTGTCTGTTGGAATATGCGATTTTACTTCTTCAGCATGGCTTTAACGTCTCTCCAGGTCATCTTTCTGCTCTGCATGAGCGGCTGGAGCCTGGCCATGAATTGACCTTCGTAGTCGCGGATGGCAATCACCCGATAGAACATGTTTTCGGAGAACTGAACCACCCGCTCATGCACAAACGTCGTGTCGGTCGTGGCAGTCAGATGGTAGTAGTCGTCGGGATCCGATTCGGGCGTCTCGCTGTAATTGATCACATAGAAGTCCGGTGTCACCGGTACGCCGTGAACGGTTTGTGTTACCGGATTCCAGCTGATGTTTGCATCTTGCGCATCGAGCGCGATCAGAACGTTCTGCGGAGCCGGGATATCGTCGTAGATACCGCTTCCGGCGAGATCGATTTCCAGCTCCGGATCGTTGAGCGCATTGCTGGTAATGGTCAGTGTGGCTGCGTAAGGCTGATCGGATTCCGGCGTGAAGGTCACCTGGATAACGTCCTCGGCGCCCGGTGCGATCGGATTGCCCAGATTGCCATAGGCCCAGTCGAACACGGGTGTCCGGTTGCCGACAATCGCCAGGTTTCCGATGACGAGGTTTTCGCCGCCGTCGTTGCGGACGGTGATATCGAGGGTGCGGTCCGCGCCGATATAGACGTCTTCGAAGTCCAGCGATTCACTGGTCACGGAAGTGATCAGCGCAACGGTCGTCAGGTCGAAGTAAAACGCGCCCATGTCGGTGACGGTGCCGTCCGGATCGAGCTCCATGAGCGGATCACCCGCGTTGAAGCAGGGCGAGTCATAGGGGATGTGGTAATCGTCGCTCGCGGCATCGAGGAAGAGCGGATCGGTATCGATAACGCCGGTGCCCCAGTTGACGGTTCCGTTGGTGCCGGTCACGCCTGCCGCGCCATCCTGGAAATCGGTGTAGCTTATGTCGATCGTGCTGGGGTCGTCGTAGGCGTTGAAGTAGAGCTGATCGACGGTGTTGTCCCACACGATGGCGTTGGTCAACGAGACCGAGGTTGCGGTCAGGAGCATGGCGCCGCCGTACTGCGAGGTGTTGTCCGCGATGGTGCAGTGGTCGAGTATCAGTCCGTCGCAGCTCGTGATACGCAGCGCGCCACCCGATACGTCGGCGGTGTTGCCGGACAGGAGCAGATATTCCATGATGGGCAACGCGTCTTGCATGTAGATACCACCACCGCGCGGCGCCTGGTTGTCCAGCACCTCGAGATAGCGTAAGGTCGCATAGGTGTTGTTGCCGAATATCCCGCCGCCGTAGCCGGATGACTGGTTGTTCACGATCGCGCAATGTTCAATCATAGGATTGCTGTTCTGGATCATGATGCCACTCTCGCTACCGCCGGTGACGGTTAGCCCGATCAGTCTGGCGGAGGAACTCTCGCCGCTCGCGATGGTGACAGTCGTTCCACTGCCGGTTCCGTCGATCACGGTCTGTCCGATGAACGATTCGTCGCCCGTGGTCAGATATTCGGAGGCGACGACGATATTTTTTCCGCTATAATCGATATTCTCGGCATAGGTTCCCGGATGCACGAGGATGGTGTCGTTTTCGGAAGCGGCGTCGATGCCCTCCTGAATGGTGGCGAAGTTGCCGGGAATGTGGAAGAGGGTGAGGTCTTCATAGACGTTGATGTAATCGATCTTCGCCTCGCTGTCGCTTTCGCTGCCGACGGAATAGACCGTCAATGTCACCGTATAGGCTCCGGCTTCCGTGTAGATGAATTGCGGATTCTGCTCGTAGGAATCGATGGTTCCGTCGTTGTCGAAGTCCCATTGCCATTCGACCGGGTATCCTGTCGATTCGTCGGTGAACTGCACAACGAACGGATACGCACCGGTGGTCACGTTGGCCGAGAATTCGGCGATAGGGGGACTTGTCGCCGGATCGTACCACGGATCGTAGAATACCTGGCCGCAAGAGCTATTGTCTGTGGCATCGTAGATATGCTCCGCGATCTCTGCCTGTGTGTAGTAGCCCCAGTCGTTGTAGTATGCTTGCACGTCGGTAGATGACTGGTTGTAGAGCTGGATCAGGCCGCCGTTGTTGTTCTGGAGTGTGTTCAGCCCCTCGTCGCGGTAGCGGACGTTCGCCACGCCCAGATCGGGAGTCGGTGTGCCTGAAATATAGACACCGTAGCTGTCGTTATCGCGAATCACGTTGTTGCGGAGCAGAACATTCGAGCTCCCGAAGCGCAGACCCTGCCCGTGACTGTATTGAACGAGATTGTCGGTGAATATCCCCGTGTCCGCATTGTCGAACAAGATCGCACTGTAAGAGGAACCGCCATAGAAAACCGCGCAGTGCTGCATCACGCAGTTACCCTGGTTGTTGTTGAGGCTGTTGAAATAGAGGTAATACCAGTCTCCCGGAGCTGGTTCTGTCGTGTCAGTGTCACCGTTCAGATCGCCACCGTGGGTGTCGTCTTTGAAGGAAGTGAAGATGATATTCTGGGTGGGATTACCGACGGCGTTCAACGTTCCGTAGATATTCAATCTGCCGTAGGTATCAAATTTAACGATCTCACCCGCCGGCACCGTGAGTGTGTGATCCTGCGATAGCGTCGTCGTGCCGATGATCACGTACGGGAATCCGCAAACGGCTTCGGATAGCACGTAGTCGCAGTCGATGTCTCCGCTGATGCCGAAGGCGTTGATTGTGTTGCCGGAACCGGTGTTGCCGGTATAGACCCGGATATTCGAAGCGTCGATGTACGCGGCGTAACTACCGCAATTGCTGATATCGCAATCGTTGATCTGGAGATCGCAGTTACTGTAGGCATAGATACCAAACGAGCCACAACCATCAATCGTGCAGCCATCGAGATTCAATGTGGCATTCGTTGTATAGACGCCGTATCGATCGCAATCCAAAATCCGGTTGTTGGTAACGGTGAGCGTGTCGTTTAATGCTCGAAATCCGTTGTAATCGCTGTATTGGATCAGGTTGTTGGTGAAGTAGCCGTCGTCAGTATTGTTGAAACAGACGGCGTCATTATTGTAATGACCGCTGTACAACACTTGGCAGTAGTCCATGTATCCGATTCCCTGATAGGCATTTTCTCCGTTCATCGCGATATAGTACCAGTCGCCTTTTGCGGGAGATGTCGTGTCAGCGTCACCGTTCAGATCGCCACCGTGGGTGTCGTCTTTGAAGGAAGTGAAGATGATATTCTGGGTGGGATTACCGACGGCGTTCAACGTTCCGTAGATATTCAATCTGCCGTAGGTATCAAATTTAACGATCTCACCCGCCGGCACCGTGAGTGTGTGATCCTGCGATAGCGTCGTCGTGCCGATGATCACGTACGGGAATCCGCAAACGGCTTCGGATAGCACGTAGTCGCAGTCGATGTCTCCGCTGATGCCGAAGGCGTTGATTGTGTTGCCGGAACCGGTGTTGCCGGTATAGACCCGGATATTCGAAGCGTCGATGTACGCGGCGTAACTACCGCAATTGCTGATATCGCAATCGTTGATCTGGAGATCGCAGTCACTGTAGGCATAGATACCAAACGAGCCACAACCATCAATCGTGCAGCCATCGAGATTCAATGTGGCATTCGTTGTATAGACGCCGTATAGATCGCAATCCAAAATCCGGTTGTTGGTAACGGTGAGCGTGTCGTTTAATGCTCGAAATCCGTTGTAATCGCTGTATTGGATCAGGTTGTTGGTGAAGTAGCCGTCGTCAGTATTGTTGAAACAGACGGCGTCATTATTGTAATGACCGCTGTACAACACCTGGCAGTAGTCCATGTATCCGATTCCCTGATAGGCATTTTCTCCGTTCATCGCGATATAGTACCAGTCGCCTTTTGCGGGAGATGTCGTGTCAGCGTCACCGTTCAGATCGCCACCGTGGGTGTCGTCTTTGAAGGAAGTGAAGACGATATTTTGCGTAGGGGTACCGACGGCGTTCAACGTTCCGTAGATATTCAATCTGCCGTAGGTATCAAATTTAACGATCTCACCCGCCGGAACGGTGAGTGTATGGTCGCGAGTGAGTGCCGTATTGCCAACGATCACGTACGGGAATCCGCAAACGGCTTCGGATAGCACGTAGTCGCAGTCGATGTCTCCGCTGATGCCGAAGGCGTTGATTGTGTTGCCGGAACCGGTGTTGCCGGTATAGACCCGGATATTCGAAGCGTCGATGTACGCGGCGTAACTACCGCAATTGCTGATATCGCAATCGTTGATCTGGAGATCGCAGTCACTGTAGGCATAGATACCAAACGAGCCACAACCATCAATCGTGCAGCCATCGAGATTCAATGTGGCATTCGTTGTATAGACGCCGTATAGATCGCAATCCAGAATCCGGTTGTTGGTAACGGTGAGCGTGTCGTTTACTGCTCGAAATCCGTTGTAATCGCTGTATTGGATCAGGTTGTTGGTGAAGTAGCCGTCGTCAGTATTGTTGAAACAGACGGCGTCATTATTGTAATGACCGCTGTACAACACTTGGCAGTAGTCCATGTATCCGATTCCCTGATAGGCATTTTCTCCGTTCATCGCGATATAGTACCAGTCGCCTTTTGCGGGAGATGTCGTGTCAGCGTCACCGTTCAGATCGCCACCGTGGGTGTCGTCTTTGAAGGAAGTGAAGATGATATTCTGGGTGGGATTACCGACGGCGTTCAACGTTCCGTAGATATTCAATCTGCCGTAGGTATCAAATTTAACGATCTCACCCGTCGGCACCGTGAGTGTGTGATCCTGCGATAGCGTCGTCGTGCCGATGATCACGTACGGGAATCCGCCGACGCTATCCGACATCTCGAAGTCATGGTCGATTTCGCCGCTGATGCCGAAGGCGTTGATGGTATTGTTGTCGCCGGTGTTGGAGGAGATGTCGCCGATATCGCAAGTGTTGAGGATGGCAGCGTATTCGCCGTTCCAGTTGAACTCCGTATCCACGATATCGACTTCGCTGGTCAGTGCGAAAATTCCTCCGGTGTTGTTGTAGTAGAACAGATTGTCCATGCTTGAGATGGCTCCGTTCAAAAGGTACAGTCCCTTTGTCGCGCTTCGGTTGAGCTGCGAATTTGACAGGGTCACATCCGTGCTTCCGAGAATGTACAGCATGCCGTAACTACTATTTCCACCCCATCGGAAAATGCAGTAATCGAAGTCCGCGATCCCGTCGTATTCACCTGTTCCGGTTACCGTAACACTCTTCCAGTCGCCGCGGTGCGATTCGCCGTCCGAGTCGGGAAGGATTTCACCGCATGTGTCGTCATCGGCTGAAGTGAAGATGATGTTGCTGGCCGAGTTGCCGATGGCGAGCAATGTTCCGTAAACGCGCATCTCACACCCAGGGGCGAACTTGACTCGCGAGCCCGGCTCGATGACCAGGGTTTGTCCGTCGTTCACCCATACATCCGATTGCACGTAGTAGGTGTCCTGATGCCAGTAGTTACCCGACACATTTCCACTGACGGTCGCGTAACCGAAGATGCTGATCGGGGCAAGAATGAAAATAGTAAACAATAAATGAATGGTTTTCATATTATCCTCCGGGGTATTCACTTATGGCATGCGTTATCTTTACTTCTGTGAGCGTCAAGTTTTTTATATATGCGTCGAGTTCGAAACAGAGGGTTTCTCTAAAGATAAAGAGACAGGTCGCAATGCTCTGCGACCTGTCTTGGCAATTCTTACGTTTGTTTAGGGTTGGTCGGAGGACACAATCTTGTAGAACATTTGTTGATGCGTTCCCGGATCGACCACGGTCGAGGGGGTCTGCGTGGTGAGCAGATAGCTAGACTCATCGCACACGAAATCGGGGGTCGCTCCGGCATAGACTTTATACCAGACGCCGTTGAGTTCCGGATAGCTGTTTCCTTCGTAGCTGCCGGTGGTAACCGCCGACCAGTCGAGATTCACTATGGCGGCTCCGCGATGGATGGTCACGAGCGTGACCTGGTCGGGCGCGATGTTATCGACCGAATGCCCGTCTGCGCTAACCGATTCCCAGAGACCTTCCATGCGGTGGTGCATGACCTTGAAGGTCGCGTCGTTGGCTCCGGTCGTGGAGGAATCGGCGAGCGTGGGCGCGTTGTAGATGTAGAATTCGCTCATTGTGGCGGGTACGGAGGCGATGAACGCCCAGTAGGAGTCGTCGTAGCGAAGGTAGAGCGTTTCGCTTCTCGTGTGGACAGCCGCTATCAGCTCCGCCGCGTTGTCGAAGACCGCGTTCTCGCTCGCGCGAACCACATTGTCCTGCCGCCACAGGCTGTAGAACGAGCTGAAATCGTACGAACTGTCGTGGCTGCTTCCCTTCCAGAGTACCTGCACCTGATGTCCCTGGTCGCCCGGGATATCGTGGACATGCGCGATCATCGGAACGGCCTGATCGAAATAGGCGTAGCCGATATCCACGACGGTACCGTCCTCGTCAGTCGTGTATGGATCGCCGGCGTCGATGAGAGGTGATTTGCTTCCGTCGTCTTGCGGACAGAATTCCCAGGTGGGGATGAATTCATCATCCCAGATCGGTTCGGCTGAGAACACGTTGTTTGTGGTGGGGTAGATATTGCTGAAACAATTCAATATACGAAGATCGCAATATGAGACATTCAGCTCGGAATAGCCGTATCCCGAATTACGAATGAAGTACTCCTCGTCTCCCCACCAGACGGTGTTTGTGATCGTCAGATACTCATCATAGCCATTCAAGGGATACATGTATATATCGGAAGTGGAAAGGAATGTAGAATTCCATGCGAAAGTGCAGTTGTTAATCTGGCTATTCGTCGTGGCGTTAAAGTAAATTGCCGGGCCACTCGCACTTGTGCACTCTGTAATCAGGCAGTGATCGAGGTTGATATCTGAGCGGAAGGTGTAGATCGCACCTCCGTGTTCCAACGAACCGGTATCGATGAACTTACAATAAGAAATATCCGCCGACGACCGTGTCAATGCGATCGAGCCACCGCATGCGGAGCTGTAATTGTCAGTGAACACACAATCCGTTATCGACACGTTGTCGGAAAGATATATCGAGATCACGCCACCGTTCGTGAAATCGCTGCGGCACGACAAACCCGTAAAATCGCATGAAGTAAACCAACTGCTTCCCGGCATGTTTGCATTAAGCCAGATATTGTGGGTCGTCATATCGGGAACCGCAGCCGTGAAGCCGATACGATCGCTGGCTGTGCCGTTTGCCTGGATTGAACCATTGACTGTGAGTTGCCAGGGACCGTCCCATATGATTTCTACGCCGGGGTCTATCGAAAGAACCATGCCATCCGGCACCTCGATCGGGCCACCGATAATGTAGGGGCTTTCATCCACGGACCATATTCCGTATGCCTCGCCCATGACGTGCGGACCCTGGTCGTAATATATATAGCCGATATCGGCTACCGTGTTATCGGGATCGGGCATCGTGGGATCGCCACCGTCGATCAGCGGCGAACGATTGTCGTCTCGCGCGGGGTATGAGGTCCAGGTCGGGAAGTAATCGTCGTCCCAGAGCGGATCGGCAGAAACGGTGTGGTCTATATCGAGAATGACGCTATTCCCCAGAAATCCTGAAGTATCATTCAGATCGCAGTAATCTACATTCACCTCTACCGTTCCAGTGTCACTTCCAAGAATAAAGTAGTCGTCGCTGTCCCACCAGATCGAGTTGGTGATATTGATCAAGATATGGTTGGATGAGCCGGAAGAGGCGTAGATATCTGCATCGTATGCCGAGTCCGAATTGTGGGTCAGTGTGCATTGGTTTAGGTTTACTGTACAAGCATTGATAAGTGACATCACACTGCCGGCTTGCGCAAAAGAACTTGCAAACAAACAACCGTCAGCATTTATAATTGCCTCATTTGCGTAAATTGCTCCTCCAAAAACTGACCCGGTACTCGATTTAAATATACAGTCATTGAAATCAACTCCGGATTGCAGGATATTAAATACACCGCCGCGTCCCCATGTCGCGTTGTATTGGAACAGGCAATTCGAGAATGATATGCCATTGGACTGGCTTATGAGCGCCACGGCTCCCGCACCATCGACGGGATCATTGGAATGAAGATCGAATCCCTTGAACTCGCACCATTCGAATGTGTGGGTTCCATTGTTATTCTCAAAGACGAAGTGTCCTGTTTCCGGTCCAGCTAGCGGTGGCCCAAATCCCACAGGATTTGCGTCGGTTCCGGCTGCGTCTATTTCACCATCAACGGTGATATCGAATGCCCCGTCGAAGATCACATCTACGCCGGGGTTGAGAGTCCATACTTCACCAACGGGCACGAGCGCGTCGCAGATAATATGGACGTCTTCATTCTCGGCAACGATCCCGGAGAGAATCTGTGTGTCGGCTTCGAGCACGACATCATCTACAAACCAGTAGTCGATCAAGTACGAATCGCCGGTGTAGAAAAACGAAAGCTGCAATTGATCTGTATCGACAAGTGCGTTATCGATGGTCACGGATACTGTTGTCGCGCTGATATCCAAATCCGGTTCCATGCTCCATACAACTTCTTCCGAACCATTTGCGCCATACACCTTCACACCGATGGTGAAATTGCCCAAACTGAAGAAATCGAGCATGTGTTTGAATGACAGCGTCAAGTCCTGATAGCCGGATGTGTCGATATCCGGGCTGATCAGTTCCTGCTCCCCACTCGTAACCGGATTATATCCGAAACGTGCTTCCGGCACGGCACCTCCGGCATTGTTCGAGCTGAAAATCGACCAGTTGTCGCCGTTATTGGCGCCCAGGGTCACCCATTCCGACATGGGATCATCCGAAAAATCTTCTGTGAATACGACGGCAGCAGCGCTGAGATTCAGCGCAAGGAACGCGAAAAGTAGCAGAATCCATCCTTTTTTCATATGTACTCTCCCTCAGTAAGTTTTTTTCTGAATACGACTCGAAGCGATCGGTCGAATCCTCCTATTCATCGTATCATGACAGCCGTATCAGTAAAGGAAAAAAAGCCTGAAGGAGAATAAAAAAGTACGACAGATGGATTTGTTCATAAAAAGTATGCGGAAATCGATTTTTTGCTTTTCCTGGAAAATAGCCCACATTATTTCGCCCCTGTCGAGGTTGTGAAGAAATCCCGACCAACTCTTCTCTCTGCTGTTGGGGCAGGTCTCCGTCCGCTGCTTTTGGTGTTGCCGCCGCCGCAGGTAATGAGCACTTTTGCGCCTGTGGGGATGAGATCGTTGATTCGCTTGATCCGGTCTTTTCCGAATACGATATGGGTTGGAGTGATAAATTCAAGGTTGTGCATGCTTGGCTCTTATATTTATAGCTGTCGGTTCATCATCATTTATATCATACGAAGAAATCCCAAAGGTGATAGAGTGATCCTGCTGGATTTTTGCCCGAAAGAACATCTTTACGACACCCATTTCCACGGTTTGAAGCAGAGCCTGAATTTTCAATAACATTTCGTACGGATTCATAAAATTAAAGAATAATAGAATTTGCGGACTATGTAATTTAAATGGCTTTATTGTATATAGATAGGGCGGCATATGTCCGAAGAAATGAATGAAAACGATTGGGATGTAAAAAAAATTGCGTAAGTATCAGGGGTGGGAATCCGCTTATATCGCACATTTAGTTAGATGTGCTTAATATATCGAATAGGTATCGGTTAAATTTGCTTGACATATCGACTCAAATCGTTTCAATAGGAGTTGTATAGTGTGGTGAAAACAATAAATGGCATCAAGTACTGGGGAGATTGGATGCCCTGTGTGGTGTAATAGTTAATTCATTGTCAATATCAAGCGTTACGAAACCTTAATAATGCCGCAACAGCGGAGAAGGAGAAGCCATGAAAAAAATTCTGGTTGTTTTATTTGCGCTGAGTCTATCAGCCATCTTTGCACAAGCTTGCCAGTTGATCTGGGAGCAATACCCGGACGCAAATGGCGTTGATGTCGCATTTGGAGAGTACTTATGTGACGATTTCGAAGTGACATCTTCATACCAATGGGTCTGTGCGATCAATTTCTGGATATCCTGGCAGGAAGATATTGTCGGGACAATAACCGCTATCCATGTGAACATTTACGACAACAACGTAAATGAGCCCGGCAATGTTTTGTGGAGCTTCACGTTCGCTCCTGGAGACGAGGTCACGACGGTCGGATATGCCGGTTCCGGTACGCAGGCATTCTACGATCCTGCTACGGATACCTATACCGCAGACGATCATAACGATTACTATCTGGTCGGCATTGGTGTCTGTAGCGATCCATATCCTGCGGTTCCTCCGTATCCAATTTCACATCTGACAGAGCCGTTTTGGGGCACACCAGGTGAGACGTACTGGCTCGGTATCGATCTCGAAGCGACCGGTGGCGTACCCGGATGGAAGACCAGTGCTACGGACAACGGATTTGTTTCCGCGTTCTGGGAAACCGGCGGTATGACCTGGGAAGATGTGGTAATCGCGCAATACGATGCTACCGTGAGCCAGGCGTTGACGATCTGCGGATGTCATGAACATACCTGCCCCGTCGAGCTCGCCAGCTTCGATGCGGCTGTCACGCATAGCAATTTCGTGCAGTTGAACTGGACCACAGAGTCGGAGAGCGATTTGCTGGGATACAACGTTCTTCGTAGCGAGACTACGGCCCTGAACGAAGCGATTCCGATCAACACGGAATACATTCAGGCGAACAACACCACTAACCAGAGCAACTATGTGTTCACCGATACGGAAGTCGAGATGAACCGCATCTATCATTACTGGTTGGAAAGTATCGAAATGAATGGACAGGCCGAGTTCTTCGGTCCTGTCAGTGTCACGGTCGAGGATGGCGGTGGCCAAACTCCGCCGGATCCGACGGAATCGATCGCGATGTTCACTTCGGTTTATCCGAACCCGTTCAATCCGTGCACCAGCTTCAAGTATTCACTTCCCGAAGCAGGCGAAGTCACCTTCAACATCTACAATACGAAGGGACAGTTGGTCGATACGATCGTCCATCACGGAGACAAGGGTGAGAATCATGTTGGCTGGGATGCTGCGGAGCAGGCTTCCGGTATCTACATGGTCCACATGGAAACCGAGAACTTCTCTTCGATGCGTAAGGCAGTTCTGATCAAGTAGTGTCTATTGGCACATAGCAGGCAGAAACAAATAGAGAAAGCCGCTCCCTGGTGGGGGCGGCTTTCTTAGTCTATTATAACTATATCTGTACTGCTGTCAATTTCGTGGATTCGGTATTCGTTTTTCGAAAGGTTATTCTGCGGACTTCCTGTTCGCAGGCAACAATCACGCGCAGATGATTCATATTGTTCTTGCGCGAGTAATCCATGCTCTGCGAGAGTTTCCGCACGATGAAGACGCCCAGTCCTCCCGCGGGTCTTTTCTCGATCGGCAGATCGAGGTCGGGCTCGGATAGTTTAAGCGGATCGAAACAGATTCCGTCATCGACGAAGAGCAGATGGATTTCTCCGGGTTTGGACGATATCCTGATCTGGATAGCGTGTTCCTCGTTATCGCAAAATCCATAATTCACGATATTGGAGAGAATCTCATCCATGATCAGGGTCAGGTTGAAATTCGTCCGTTGCGAGATATCAAGCTTCTCGATGAACCGGTGAACCCGTCCGATTTCGCTTAGTCTGTTTCCTATAATCAAGTCATATTCCATGGCAACCACCTGTTATAATGCTATACAACATATAATCTGAACGGGAAATGCTGGAAGCCAAACATTTTAATGTTTAATTTTTGTAAGGACGATCCGCGATTGATAATTCGGCAGAAATTGCTTGAATAAATGCGGCGTCTGCCTGAAATGGCAAAAACGATAACTGGAGATAACATGCAAGTTGATCAATTGATTCTGCACGCGAAAGAACTGCTTACATTGCAGGGAGATAGTGCGCCAAGAGCCGGCGCGAAGATGGGCGAACTGGCGATTATCGAAGACGGCGCCGTCGCAATTATGGACGGGAAAATCGTCGCCACCGGTACGACCGATGAGATTCTGGCGAATTTCCAGGGCGAAACGCTCGATGCCACGGGGAAAGTGGTCATGCCCGGATTCGTCGATCCGCATACGCACCCGGTGTTCTTCAACACACGCGAAAACGAGTTCGAGATGCGCATCGAGGGTAAGACCTATGTGGAGATTTCGAAAAGCGGCGGCGGCATTCGCTCGAGCATCGAGGCGGTGCGCAAAGCGGACGAAGACACCCTCTTCAACCTCTCGAAGAAGCGCGTCGAGCGCATGATCACCTGCGGCACCACCACGCTCGAAGCCAAAAGCGGTTACGGTCTCTCGACCGAGAGCGAGATGAAGATGCTGCGCGTGATCCGCAGGCTGAGGGACGAATTGCCCATCGACATCGTTCCGACCTTCATGGGTGCCCACGAATTCCCCGTCGAGTACAAGGACGACCGCGAGGAATACATCCGCATCCTGAAAGAGGAGATGATGCCGAAGGTCGCGGAGGAGGGGCTCGCCACGTACTGCGACATCTTCACCGAGGAGCACGTCTATTCGATCGAGCAATCGCGCGATATCCTGAACCGCGCGAAGGAACTCGGTTTTCGTATCCGCATGCACGCGGACGAGATCGAGCCCATCGGCGGGGCGGAGCTGGCGGCGGAGATAAATGCGGTCTCGGCGGACCATCTGGGCGCCGCTTCGGACGAAGGAATCCGCGCCATGCAGGACGCCGGGGTGATCGCGGTGCTGCTGCCCGGAACCATCTTCAGCCTGGGTATGAAATCGTACGCACGTGCGCGGAAGATGATCGAGGAAGGACTGCCCGTCGCGCTGGCGACCGACTACAATCCCGGAAGCTGCAATTGCGACAGCATGCCCATGATTGTCACGCTGGCGACGCTGCAAATGCGCATGACGATTGCGGAAGCCATCACGGCCGCCACCATCAACGCGGCCTATGCGCTGGAGATGGGTGACGTCACCGGCTCGCTCGAAGCGGGAAAGCAGGCGGACATCCTGATCATGGACATGCCCTCCTACCAGTATCTGCCGTATCACTTCGGCTCCAGCGACGTGCTGAAGGTCTTCAAGAAAGGAAAGCTGATTTACGACCGTGAACGATGCTGAGATAACACACGCGCTTCTCGCGTGGTATGATGCGAACCGGCGCGATCTGCCCTGGCGAAAGACGCGCGACCCGTACCGCATCTGGATATCGGAGGTGATGCTCCAGCAAACGCAAGTGCGGACGGTGATCGATTACTACGAACGCTTCCTGCGCGATTTCCCCGATGTCAGAGTGCTTGCGGAAGCCGATTTCGATAGGGTGCTGAAGTCATGGGAAGGACTCGGCTACTACCGGCGCGCCAGGCATCTGCATGACGCAGCGAAGAGGATCGTGCAGGAACACGATGGGCAGATACCTTCGGATACGGATGAGTTGAAGAAGTTACCCGGATTCGGCTTCTATACGGCATCCTCGGTCGCATCGATCGCGTTTGGCAGGAAGACGGTTCCGGTGGATGGCAACATCGTTCGGGTGGTCTCGCGGCTCTTTCATGTCAGGACGGATGGGAAAAGCGTTCCCGAGCGGCGACGGATTCAGCGGGTTGCCGAACGACTGCTGCCAGAGGACACGGAAGAGGTTCCGCATTTTGTGCAGTCGTTGATGGAACTGGGCGCTTTGGTCTGTCTTCCCGACAGACCGGATTGCGATTCATGTCCGATAACGGTAGTTTGTAAGGCGAGGGTGTGCAGCGATCAATCGCGCTATCCGATACGCAGGAAACGAGATAAGCTTCTGGTGGTTCATCGCGAGATCGCGCTGGTGCGTGAGGGCGGAAAAATTTTAATGGTCAAACGAGCCGGGAATGGTTTACTGGCATCCATGTGGGAATTTCCCGAAATCTCGTCCGTTCGTGTGCAATCGAAACGGAAGCTGTTTGAAGCGACGCACACGTTCACGCATTTGAAATGGGCGCTGGACGTGTACGAATGCACGATTGGAGACGGTAAAGGGGAATGGTTCACGCCCGATGAGGTGGAGGCGCTGGCCTTGCCGGCGGTTTTTCGCAGGATATGGAATCGGTGGATGTCTGAGTAAAGGCGGGAGCGAGATGGAAAAATATTATCGCGACAAGCGGTCGATCGAGGTCAAGGTCGGTGTCATCACGATTGTATCGCTGGTGATCCTGGTTCTTGGCTATGCGTGGCTGAAGCAGTATCTCGACCTGCGCGATTACACCCGGGTGACGGTGATGTTCGAGAACGCGAACAACATCAAGCCGGGCGAGACGGTCACCATGAACGGCATGGAGGTCGGCAGGATCAAGTCGATGCAGGTGCGTGAAGACGGTGTTCTGATCACGCTGCTGGTGCGGCTGGATTTCCCGCTCAAAGAGGGTACCATGTTCCATCTGCACGAGTCCAACCTCATGGGCGGCAAGCGGATCGATATCCGTCCCGGGAAGGGTCCGGGCGAGATCGACTTGACGAAGGTGCAGGACGGAAAGACCGACGCCGGCATCACGGGAGTCTTTGCGCGGCTGGACAACCTGGTGGAGAAGATCGAGGGCATTCTCTCGAACATCGGCGACACGGACGGTATCCTGGCCGACTTCAACGAGCTCGCCGATTCCGCCAAGGGGATGATCGCCAGCCTGAATGAGGTCATCGAAGAGAACAGGGCGCCGCTGGGCCAGGCGGTCGAAGGCGCTTCGAAGACGTTCGGCAGGGTCAATCGCATCCTCGACGAGAACGAAGAGCCGATTCAGCGGACCGTGAAGGGGCTGGACAGCGCTGCGCAGGACGCACGCGAGCTCTTTTCGCGTCTGGATTCGCTGATGGTGCGGTTCGATCGGATTTCCCGCAATATCGAAGACGGTGACAACACGGTCTCGCGCCTGTTGTACGAAAAAAAGCTCTACGACGATATGGTGAACGCCGTCACGGAGCTCGATTCACTTCTCGAGGATGTCAAGGCGCATCCGACAAAATACTTTGATTTCAGCGTGTTCTGATGAAAAACAAAATCATACTATCCGCGTTGCTGATACTGCTCAGTGTCGGCCTGTACCCCGTGTATTACGGCAAGAACAAGGTACAGAAGAAGAAGGTGGAGTGGTCGGTCCTCGAGACCATGCACTTCGATATCTATTTCAAGAAAGATTCCGAGGAGTTTGGCAGGATCGCCGCATTGATGTCCGAAGAGGCGTACTACTATCTCAAGCAGGACTTCAAAGAGCCGATCCGCTACCGGATTCCCATCATATTCTACGAATCGCACAGCGAATTCGAGACCACCAACATCATCTATCCGCTCCTGAGCGAGGGTGTCGGCGGATTCACCGAGTACGAAAAGAATCGCGTGGTGGTTCCGTTCGACGGCAGCTACCGCAAGCTGGAAGAGGTGCTGGTTCATGAGTTGACGCACGCCTATGTCAAGGCCGTCTCGCATGGCGGATTGATGGGAGCGGGTGCCGGACTTCCCTTCTGGTTCAGCGAAGGTCTGCCCGAGTTCGAGTCGATCGGCGGCAAAGACAATTACAACAACATGTTCATCATCGACATGATCCTGAACGACGGGCTGTACCCGATCAACCAGATCGGCGGTTACTACGCCTACCGCATGGGCGAGGCGTTTCTGACCTGGATATCGGAAGTCTATGGTCGCGACATGGTCATGAAGTTCTTCCATTCCGCGCGTATCGCCCGCGATCCCGACGCATCGACCCAAAAGACCTTCGGCATGAAGTTCGAGGAGCTCGAACAGCGCTGGGAGATGGGTCTCAAACGAAAATATTATCCATTGATCGGCGAATACAAGATGCCGTTCGAAGTCCTGGAAAAGCAGACCAACCACGAGAATACCGGTGCCTATATGAATTACGCGCCGAGATTCTCGCCCAACGGACAGGATTTCCTCTATTTCACCAACATCAATTACCGAACCGGCATCTGGCAAGGATCGCTGATCGATCTGGACGAAGAGAAACTGATGGTGGAAGGCGAGACGACCGGTGCGCTTCAGGAATTTCATTTCCTGCGCAACAACGTCGCCTGGCTGGATGAACAGCGGTTCGCGCTGGTCGCCAAATCGACCTTCGGCGACAAGCTGTACATCCGCAATATCGAGACCGGTCGCATGGAGCAGGAGTACGAGTTTCCGACGCTCGATAACGTCTATGAATTCGACTACTCGCCTGCGAACGGCAAGTTCGTGCTGAGCGGTCAGAAGGAGATGGCGACCGACCTCTATATCTTCGACCCCGCGTCCGGCGCGCTGGATCAGATCACGGACGATCGTTTCGACGACGGTTCGCCCAGGTGGTCACCGGACGGCACCCTGATCGCCTTCTACTCCGAGCGGACCAAGCGCGACTCCACCCACGCCGATTCCAGCCATGTGTTCTACAACCTCGGTCGCGATATCTTTCTTTACGACACCGAAGAAGAATCGTTCTACCAGGTGACGAACGACAACTGGGAAAACCACTCGCCCTTCTGGAACAGCGATGGCGAGAAGCTGCTGTTTGTCTCCGAGAAGGATTACATCGCCAATTTCGATATCATCGAGCTGGAGACGGGACGACGTGCGAAGGTGACAAAAACGCTCTGCGGTGTGTTCACCGGCGACCTGAGTCCATCGGACGAATACCTGGCGTTTTCATGCTTCTACAATAACGGCTGGGATGTCTATACGCTCTCCAATCCGCTACAAGACCTGGCGTTCTACGACTACCACCAGCCGGTACAGGTTGGAATTCGAAACGATTTCTATCAGCGGTTCGATATCGACCGGTATGAACTGTATGGAAAGCGCGAAAGAAAATTCAAGCGCGAAAGCCGGCCAATCTCCAACCGCAACGTCACCACGATCGATCTCATTGACGTCAGCGAAAGTGACAGCCTTGCCAAGCAGCACAATCTGGCAATCGACGAAAGGCCGGATACGGTCTCGGTCATACCCGAACTGCAGCCCTTCCGGCTGAAATGGTCGCTGGATCGGTTCTGGGGCGGCATGGCGTACTCGTCGAGCTACGGCGCGCTGGGCTATTTCCAGTTCAGCATGAGCGATCTGATGGGCGATCACGCGCTCGGTGTACAGCTTTCCCTGGCGGGTGATCTGGACGATTCCAGCGCCGGCGTGATGTACTACTATCTTCCGCACCGTATCGACCTCGGTGTCGGCGGTTTCTACTACAACACCGAGACCATCTATCTGGATTACTGGTATGATCGGCAGCATAGCCGGTATGCCGACGCCAAGATCGTCGAGCGTGATTTCGGACTGGAGACGGTGATCAGCTATCCGTTCAACAAATTCTGGCGACTCGATTTTACCAATTCGCTCTCCAAGTGGGAACGGGATCGCTACGCCTGGGACTACGATCCGACCATCGAGGAATCCGCGGACGGTGAGTGGGAACTTGTCGATACCAGGGAAGCCGCCGTGTATTCGGTCGGGATCGATCTGGCGCAGGACAACACGCTCTGGAGCAACACGGGGCCGATCTCCGGCTGGCGCGGCGCGATCTCGCTGGATAAGAGCCTCTCCAAGGACGACGAGTACTTCGTTGCCTACGGCGATCTGCGCAGCTATCTGCTGTTCAACAAGCGCTACGCTTTCGCGTTCCGGTTCCTCGGCGGCGCAAGCACCGGCAAGGATCCTCGCGTTTTTTCGGTTCGCGGCTACAACGGCGTGCGCGGAGTCAGGGACGACATCGACGGCGATCGTAAATTCCTCGGATCGATCGAGCTTCGCTATCCTCTCATCGAATACTTCCAGATCAATTTCCCGCTGCCGATCGTGCTCCAGCAGCTTCGCGGCAGTATTTTTTACGACTTCGGAAGCGTGTGGTTCGATGAGGACGGATATCACGGAATCGTGGATGACGAGATGCAAGACCTCAAGATGGGCTATGGATTCGGGCCGCGCTGGCTGCTCGGGTGGTTCGTCTTCAAGCTCGATATCGCCTGGGAGACCGACCTGAACAACAGCAGCAAACCGACCTATTACCTGTGGCTGGCACCGGATTTCTAAACAACACAGATCGCATTTGAATACCGATACAAGCCCTCTCCGCGATCGTGGCGAGGGTTTTCTGGTCCTTTTGTCTGGAACGCGGACGTCCCCGTCCGCATCTTCAACCGATTCAAAGAGAGTCGGTTGCGCGTAATTCACAACCTCGCGAAATTGGTAAAGTCCCCACATAAAATAAATCACATTCATTGTTTATTTTAAATAATAAAAGAAACCTTCTTTGTAATGCGGGATATTTACAATATACTATTAGTACAAACTTGCCCATGATATCGGGCTTCACGACGATCCGGAAACGCGGAGCATGGCGTGAATACTAAAACACACAGGAGTATCGACATGAAAAGATTACTGGTTCTGTTTGCCTTCATATCATTAACCATATCATCAGCCATGGCGGCTTGGAACGAGGTCCAGATACTTATCCCCGACGACGCTACCGGTTCTGAGTGCGTAGGCAGGAACGTCGAAATGGACGGTAACTACGCGATTACCGGAGTTTACACCGATGATGACATCTACACGAATGCAGGTTCGGCGTACATCTTCTATCGAAACGGAGATAGCTGGGAAGAGCAAGCCAAGCTGGTTGCATCGGATGGCTACACCGAGGACCATTTTGGAAACTCCGCATCCATTTCGGGCGACTACGCAATCGTCGGAGCGCCCTATAACGACGATAACGGATCCTGCTCCGGCTCAGCGTATATTTTCCACCGCGTAGGCACCACCTGGACGCAACAGGCAAAGCTTAGGGCAAGCAATGCCGTGGCTGGAGACTACTTCGGATATGATGTCGCTATTTCCGGCGACTATGCTATCGTCGGTGCATACAATCATGATACTGTGGCAAACAGTGATGGAGCGGCATACATCTTTGAGCGTAGCGGAGAAACATGGACCGAGACGGCGATCCTTCTTGGTACCGTTCCCGAAACGAGTGATTTCTTTGGATATTCGGTGGCTATCGATGGCAATTATTGCTTCGTCGGAGCTTGGGGAGACGATGATTCCGGTTCCAGCGCTGGTGCGGCGTATGTTTTCCATAATATCGAAGACGTCTGGACGCTTCAGCAGAAGCTCCTGGCCAGCGATGGTATGACATACGACAATTTCAGCAAATACCTTGCCATCTCCGGTGACTATGCCATCATTTCAGCCTACAATGTTGATGGAGAATGTCTCAATTCCGGAGCTGCCTATATCTTCCATCTCGAGGATGAAATCTGGACAGAACAAGTCAAACTCCTCCCCTCGAAAGAAATAAACAATGGCACTTTCGGATACGATGTGGATATCAGCGGGGAGCATGCGGTTGTCGGGATGTACATGGATAATGTGCTTGGCAGCACTTCGGGCTCCGTTTACTTCTACAGAAGATCCGGCACGATGTGGCTGGAGAACGATTATGTGACAGCGAGCGACGGTGAAACCTACGACAAATTCGGATACTCCGTCGCGATATCGGGGGAAAACGCAATCGCGGGAACGATGCATTACGACAGTGAAACATACTTGGATACAGGAGCATTGTATTTCCTCGAGTTCGTCGAGCCGGGCACCGGAAACGATGTCGGCACGCCCGCCGACGAGGATCCGCTCGCGGTCGATGTCGTTCCGCTCGAATCCTATGACTACGACGGCAACGGCGCGGTTGTTGTCGATCCGGATGTCGATGTCAATCCGGAGGAATCCGGCGCTTCGATCATGGTGGATATTGTTGTTCTCAGCGGAAATGGCGATGTCAACATCCCCGACAACGCCAGCCTGACCTATCAGGTGACCGTGTTCGGTACGGATCAGCCGGTCGAGCTCGTACTGCACTATGACGGACTTCCCTTCACGCCGACCGAACTCGTCTATAACAACGGCGGTACCTGGGTGGCGATTCCCGGTGTCGTATGGGACGGCGTCAACCAGACGGCGACCTTCACCTGGACCTTCGGCTCGACGCGTGACGGCAGCGACGTATTCGTGATGAACAACGGCGCTGAATCGACCCTGCCGGTCGAGCTGTCGAGCTTCGCGGCAAGCGTCACCACCGCGAATACCGTCATGATCGAGTGGACCACGCAGTCCGAGTCCGACATGATGGGCTACTACGTGATGCGCGCGGACAACGAAGAGATCGACGACGCGTTCCTGCTCAACCACGAGATCATTTCAGCGGCAAACAGCGGTGCGCAGACCGACTACAGCTTCGAGGACATCGACGTGACCTCCGATGTAACGTACAGTTACTGGTTGCAGTCGATCGAATACGGTGGCGCGGTCAGTTTCTTCGGTCCGGTCACCTGCGCGGTGACACCGAACGAAGAGGAACCCAACGCGCCGGATGTCGTGTTGGCGACCGGCCTGAACGGCAATTTCCCGAATCCGTTCAACCCATCGACGACCGTGAGCTTCAGTCTCGCGGAAGGCAGCAATGTGACGCTGGAAGTGTTCAACATTCGCGGTCAGAAGGTCGCGACGCTGCTCAACGATAAAGAGATGGCCAAAGGCGATCACGGCATTGTCTGGGATGCGGAAGGAAACGCAAGCGGTGTCTATTTCGTCCGCATGACGACCGACAGCTACACTGAAAACAGACGGATGCTGATGTTGAAATAATTTCGGCTTCAGCGAAGCTGAAACGAAATCATGTTAGCGGATAAGCAAGATACCTTTCATTCACCCAAAACCCCTCTCTTCGTGTCTGAAGAGAGGGGTTTATTCTTATTGTTCGCCTGACTTTCGCCCGTTTATCTCATCCCAGGGACCGCCGAGCTCCAGCTCGGCATTTCTTTTTCCAATCATCGGCAATCGCACATCGGAATCCCATAGAGGATGGAGACGGGCAGACACGGAGGTCTTCACATTCTCCGTTGCAGGCATCGATCTCCGAGTGACGTTTCCTGACCCGACCAATCCAGGCTCGCCCGGAGGTCGAGCGCTACGAGAGAGAAGAGATGCGGACGACTTGAGGGATTCGAATTTGCAGGCAAATTCACAGACGTCCGCGTTCCAGGAGAGATGCAGGTTCAGGTTTTTCGTACCTGAAAACCAACAGATGTCCGCGTTCCATAAGAAAAAGCCCCATCTCGATGAGATGGGGCTTTATAGTATATGGGACAATATCTTACAGGTCGTCGGCCGCATCCACCACGTTTTGGGTGAAGTGACGGTCTTTGCGATCGAAGAACACGACGAGGGTGAGTGCCAGGAGGATGACCGCGAGCGCGATGGCAGCGACGGTCACGTTACGACGCTTCGATTCGAAGATCGAGCCGCTGCCGACTGCGGGGAGCGGTTCCGGATCGACGGGCAGGTCGTAGCGTTCGGCGATCTTGACCATGTCGTAGAGGTGGATCACGGGCATGGTTTCGGCGAACTGCATCATCACGCCGGGCTCTTCGAATTCGAGCTTGACCAGCGTTGGATTGACGCCGTTGCGGATGATCTTGGCGTTTTCGAGCACGCCCACGTTACCGTATCCGCCACCGATGTTGATGAACGCGACGTAGTTGTCACGTGGGGGCAGGTAGCGTTGATAGGCGTCCCAGCGTTTTCCGGCGACCGTTTCGTTGCTGCTGCGTGGTACCCACAGCTCGTCCGGATTGAGTCCGTTACGGCTGATCGCTTCCCGGATCATCTTTCTGCCGTACTTGCCGACACCGCCGCCACGGTCTTTGTAGCCGCCGAGAGAGGCCAGCCGTGAGCGGAAGGTGATCTGACCTTTCTGGTAGAGAAGGTGTTCCATGTCCAGCCATGTGAAGTCGTCGCGGTTGGCGCCGAATTCGGCGGAGCCGACCGAGGTGATGATCACGGGTCTGAGCTTCATGGTTTCCATTGCTGCGTAGAGCGCCAGGTTCGCGCCGGGGTTCGCGCCGGTCATACCGACTGCGACCATGTCGAGCGAATCGACGCCGGCCTCGCGCAGGAATTCGATCATCAGCGCCGCCGTGTTCGGGTTCAGCGCGGTGAGTCGCTGCGAGAGGGTTCCGTAGCTGGTCGTGATATTCGAGCTGTCGCGTTTGACGCCGATGAGTCCGGTCAGGTTGGGATCGTTGTTTTCATCGATGACGTATCCGCGGCTTTCCACTTCCTGTTTCAGGATGTCCATGTACTGCTGCATCTTCTGTGCGGCAGCGGTCTTGACCGGGTCCTGTACGATGGTATAACTGCTCTGGCTGATAAAGTAGAGAACCAGTGCCAGAACGGCGAGTCCGATGAGCGACCATATCGAGCGAAGTGATGGACGAAACATGATTAGAACCTCCCCGGGAATATGATCAGGAGAATCAGTCGAACGATGACCGCGGCGAGAAACATGCTGGAGAGGGTGCGCCAGATTCCCTGACGTTCCATCCAGTTGGCGATCAGGCCCGGGATGATGTATCCGATCGAGTGAAACCTGAGGTCCATGGGTGACAGGTGGAAGACCATCGACGAGAGCCATCCGAAGATGAAGCCGATCAGGATGCTGAGCACCATGCGACGTTTTCCGTAAAGCAGCGTGAATTTCGAGATCAGTTTGATGACCAGCAGGGTCGCGAAACTCACCACCAGTGTTCCGATTATAAATCCGGGCTTATCCAGGTACATGGCGATATAGCCCGGTACGACGATACCGCCTGCCGAAGCGCCCAGCAGTTCGCTGAACACCAGGCTGACAATTACTCCTAAACCAACGGCCGCTTCAACCATTGATTCCTCCTTGGGATTTCATCTTGAAATATTTCACGATCTGGGCGCCGTACTTGATGCGTCCAGCGATGTTTCCGATTGCGAATATATGGCATTCCTTCTTCACGAGGGAATGGATTTTCTTATAGACGAACTCGGGATCGTCCTCGCCGAGTATGATCAGGTGTTTCTTGGAGATGCCCTTTTCCTTCGCGTAGGACGCGAGCTGGAAGGTGCGTTCGCCGGTCAGAACCAGGAAGTCGAATTCCATATTCTTACAGACATCGACCAACTGTTTCGAGCGAAAAAAGCGATCGCTGCGCGTGTTGAGGATAATGACCTTCTCAACCTTTGCGAGGGGCTTGATGATCGAGTTCCAGATCATGACCGTCGAGTCCGGATCGTTTGCGGCAAATACGTTGTAGAAGAACAGCTTCTTGCCGCTGTCGTCGATGAAATAGCGTTTGAGCGCACCCGGATCGGGACGGGATATCTGCATGCCCTTCAGCGCTTTCTCGCGCGGGACTCCGAGTTTTTCGCACACGGCCAGCGCCAGGGTGACGTTTTCCTTGTGCTCGATGTAGTTGAAGTGCAGCATCTCGTCGTCGGTGACCAGGTCCTTCGGCACCTGAACCATATCGGTGTGGCTCTTGTGCGCTGCCTTCTGCATGATCGGGAACTGATCGACCTCCGAGGTGTAGCAGACTCCGTGCTTGGGCAGGGAATTGCAGAGGCTTCGGGTGATGCTCTCCAGCGTGTTTCCCATCAGGTCCATGTGGTCCATGCGCGAATTAGTGATCACGCCGATGGTCGATTTGACGAACATCTTTTCCGTGACCCACTGGTAAAGTGGATTGACCGCCATACACTCGATCACGATGGCGTCGGGATTCCTCTTCGCGCTGTAGCGGAAGACGTACTTTTGCTCGATGATGTTGGCGTTGGCAAGACGCTCGATGGATGCCTCGGTGCCGTCTTCGAGGATCATTCGCGGCAGAGTGCCGGTCGTTTTTGCGATGGTCTTGAGTCCACCGGCACGAAGCCCGGAAGCGATCAGCCGGGTGACGCTCGATTTACCGCGCGTGCCGTTGACGTGAACGCGAATCGGTATCGCCGCGACATTCTGCCGATGCCGGTAATACTCGAGTACGTAAAATGCGATCAGAATAACCGTCGCCAGAATCAATATGTACATGACTACCTCAATATTGGTCAGTATCCCTGTAAATACTGCAAAATGCATTCCAGTTTTCGTATTACGACAGGTTCGGATACAGAAGAATTTCGTCAATGTTTTATCTTCACACCGAATTAATTTGACCGCCGGAGCGGGATATCCGATTCTGACCGTAAGGAGTCTGTACCATGCGGCAGAAGGCAGTCGTTTTCTCCATCGTCATCGCGATCACAGCTATATCCATCGGGGCATTCACGCCGGAGCGATCCCATTTCAAGTCATCCACGATGTTTACCGTATATCAAAGCTGGTTACAGCAATCCGGGATGTACAACGACACCCCCGCCACGCTGGACGCCGAATCGATCAAGATGACCTATTACACGAAGGACGGCAGGCCGGTTCGGGTCGGATTCCTTATCGAGCGCGGACTGCTTGTAGAATGCACCGAGATATGGACGGAGTACGCCGAGGGCCACCCGGGCGATCCGGTTCTGCGCACGCTGGGCACCTTTCTGTTTCTGCTCAACGCGGAAGAGGACGTGCTATCGCACTACACTCGCGACAACCGTTTGCGGATATTGCAGCACGGACGGGAAATCGTGGCGTCGGATTTGTATAGGCAATTGTCCGGAGAGCGGTACTTTTCCGAGGCGATTACCTTCGCGCACGATGGCAGGGAGACCATCGCGGCTGTCGATGGGAAGATCAGCTTTCAACTGGTGATTCCGCAGAAGGCGAGATGGCGTCAAGAAGCTGCGACGATCCTTTCGCTGCCCGGACGCGAGCCTGCGCCGGAGCCAAGACAGAAGACCGTCGTGATCAAGCCTGCGCGCGTGATCGAGCCGGAAATGATCGAGCAGGTTCAGGAGCCAGAACGGGAAGCGCCTGTGCTCGAACCGGTTCAGCTCAAACCGGTTCATAAGCCCGAGCCGCAGTGGAGGCCGAAGCCTTCGAAAGACATTGCCACCATGGCGCCGGCGTCGGAGCTCCCGGATATCCGTTCCACGACACTGCGGGATTTGCTGCAAGCGTATTCCGGTCGCGTTCTGACCCGGAAGGTCTTGCAGAATCAGGTGACGGACCCGATCGAATTCATCCGGCGGGGATTTCCCGGCTACCAGGTCGAGATCGACGACAATCGCTACCGCATTCATCGCGACCGCTACGAAGACATGCTCGGTTCCGAGATCGACGTCTATTCCACGCTTTTGTCGGACGGCTTGCAGATATCCTCCTCGCGCGATTACCGGGTCGAGCAGGGATGGATCGTACTGCCGGGCGGGGAGCGTGTTTCCACGGGAAATCTGACGGATGAAGAGGTCGAGGAGATCGCACCCAATCTGGTGGCGCTGTGCAACCAGCACCGTTCGCTTGGGAAGCCCTTGATACACTTTCTGCTGACGCCCGACGCGGCATCGACGACGCTGGTCCTGAAGGGTGAGGAACGCGAGCTGTACGAGATGCACAGCTATCTGCAACTGCTACTGCTCCTGAATCACTGGTGGCAGGATCGAACCGTCTATTTCGGCATCACGGAGCTGAAAAAGGAAAACGATTACATCGAGTTCCGCGGTAACCTCGTTGCCAGAAAGAACGGCGGGAGTTCCGAATTCGATTTCGCCGAGGTACGATTTCACCTGAACAAATACTACCGCATCGACCTCGCTATGATGTTTCTCACACCCGCTTCATCCATGAATCGTTGAAATCATCGTTGACAAGTGGTGTACCATTTGGTAACAAATCATTGGAGATACTATGAGAATATTCGAGACCCACGCGCATCTGGACTTTCAGGATTTCGACAAGGATCGAGATCAGGTGATCAAGAAGTGCTTCGAGAGCGGCGTCGAACGGATCGTCAATATCGGGATCGACCACGAGACCTCGCTGAACAGCGTGAGGCTCGCCGCGAAATACGACAGGATATACGCCACCGTCGGATTCCACCCGCATGACGCGGACAAGTTCGATGAGGCGCAACTGCTCGACCTGATGCAGATGCCAAAGGTGGTCGGCGTCGGCGAGATCGGACTCGACTACTACCGCATGCACAACACGAAGCCGGTGCAGAGGAAGGTCTTCGAACGGCAGATCGGGATGGCGATCGACCAAAACCTGCCCATCGTGGTACACAATCGCGAGGCCCACGACGACTGCCTGGATATCCTGGAGAGCATGCGGCCCGAGAAGGTGGTCTTCCACTGCTTTTCGGGTGATGAAATCATTGCCGAGCGTGTGCTGGACAACGGCTGGTTCATCTCGATTACCGGCACGGTGACCTTCAAGAACAGTAGCCAGGACGGCGTTGTCGGAATGCTGCCGAAGGAAAAATTCTTCATCGAGACGGATTGCCCCTTTCTGGCGCCGGTGCCGTTCCGCGGAAAACGCAACGCACCCTACTATCTGCGCTACGTGATCGAGAAGATCGCCGAGATAAAACGCGTCTCGCCCAAGCAGGTTGCCGAGCAGTCTTACCTCAACGCGGAGCGCTACTTCGGCGTGTAATACGGGCCGCAGGATTGCGTTACACAAGAGCCCAACTTCCGAATGTGCTGCTTGCAGCTCTTCTGAATGTTGGGCTGGATGAAATCAACATTCGGAAGTTGATTTCACTGTAGACGCCGACCTCCGGGCGGCGTAATCGATACGGATACTCGTTAACGTTTCACTCGGGATTCGATTTTGCGAGCAAAATCACAGGAGACCGAGCGCTACAGGAACGCGGACGTCCTCGTCCGCACCTCTCAGCGAAGGGCAGGCACGGGGACCTGCCCCTACGACAGAGAAGAGAATCGTCGCGCATTTTCGCACAGTCTGTCCGGGCGGCGTAAACTAATATCACGGAGGCAAAGGATGTTTTTCGATCCAACCTTTATCCTGATCATACCGGTTCTGATCCTGGCGTTCTGGGCGCAGTCCCGAGTGAAGGGAACCTATAGAAAGTACGCGAAAGAGCCCAACTCGCTCAACATGACCGGCGGGCAGATCGCGCGACGAATCCTGGATCGCAACGGGCTGACCGATGTGCGCGTAATGCCGATCGCGGGGGAACTGACCGATCACTACGATCCGCGCGTCAAGGAGGTGCACCTTTCCGAGCACGTCTATAGCGGCAGGTCGGTATCTTCGGCGAGCATCGCGGCGCACGAGGTGGGGCACGCCTTGCAGCACGCGAACGGCTATGTACCGCTGACCTTGCGTGCCAGCATCCTGCCGGTGGCGAATCTCGGCTCGACGGCGGCGTTTCCGCTGTTTCTGGCGGGGCTCTTCTTCCGCATCCCGATGCTGATGGATATCGGAATCATCTTCTTTGCGGCGGCTCTCCTATTCCACATTATCACGCTGCCGGTGGAGTTCAACGCCTCGCATCGAGCGATTATGGAGCTGTCGAATGGCTGGGCCGTTCGACAGGACGAGCTTGCCGGAAACAAGAAGGTTCTCAATGCCGCGGCGCTCACCTACGTCGCATCGACCCTGATGGCGCTGGTGCAGTTGATCCGTCTGATCCTGTTGCGCGGAAGCCGTCGATGAAGCCGACATTTCTGCTCGAAGACCACCTCGGAAAGCTCGCGCGCTGGCTGCGATTCATGGGCTATGATGCCGCGATGTACCGTGGGGCGAGCTTTACCAACCTGGCGCGTCTGGCGGTCAGGGAGCGTCGTATCCTGCTGACCCGCAGCGGGAAGCACGCCGTGTCCGACTGGAAATTCGCCCGCAGAAGGATCGTCTCGGAGGATTGCGCGGAGCAGCTTCGGGAGATCAAGGACCTGATCGGGCTGGACGACGAAGCCGTTGGGACCCGCTGCATGGAGTGCAACCGTTTGCTCTATCCGATCGACAAAGAGAAGGTGGGTTCGCTGGTGCCCAAATATGTCTTCGAGACGCAGGAACGATTTCTGGCTTGCCGGAAATGCGGTCGGATTTATTGGCGCGGCACGCACTGGGAAAAAATGTTGAAGACGCTTCGGGGCTTGCTGTAAGCGGCGGTATCGGCACAATTGCAAAAAAAGAAATAAAACCTTTTGACAAAATCGGGGAAGCGGCAAAATATCGCGAGGTGTGTTGATTTCATAACTGCATGTTTTGCAACAAGATAGGCATAACTAACTGGAATTTGGAAAGATATGACCTACTCCGTTTAAGTTGTTGCAAAACAGCTTATTACGAAATTAACACCATTTCATCACGCGATCCCCAAATCGCGTAACGCTTTCTGGGGAAATGAGTTATCGGGGTTATCATGGCTTTTGTTCATCTGCACAATCACACGCAATACAGTATGCTCGACGGCGCATGCCGCACGGATAAAATCGTCGATCTCGCCAAACAGTACAATATGCCCGCCGTGGCGATGACCGATCACGGCAACATGTTCGGCACCATCGACTTCTACAACAAGGCGAAAAGGGCCGGTATCAAGCCAATCATCGGTATGGAAGCCTATATCGTGAACGGTGAACTGGAGGATCCGAAGACCAAGCAGGACCTTCGGCATCACCTCGTTCTGCTGGTTCAGAATGACACCGGCTACCACAATCTGATGAAGCTCTCGTCCGTATCCTTCACGAAGGGTTTCTACTACAAGCCGCGTATCAGCAAGTCGCTCTTGAAGGAGCACTCGGAGGGTCTGATCTGCCTTTCAGCCTGCCTGCACGGCGAAATCCCGCACCTGCTTCTCGAAGGGAAGAAGGAAGAAGCGCTCGAGGTCATCCGGTGGTACAAAGAGGTGTTCCCGGATCGATTCTACATCGAGCTGATGGATCACGGACTCGAGGACGAGCGCAAGGTGAAGGGCCGTTTGATTGAAATCGCCCGCGAGACCGACACCCCCATGGTGGTTACCAACGACTGCCACTACCTGAAGAAGGAAGACGCCGAGGCGCATGACGTGCTGCTCTGCATCCAGACGGGGAAATCTCTCGGCGACCCCAACCGCATGCGCTACGAGACCACGCAATTATACTTCAAGACCGAAGAGGAGATGCGCGCGCTCTTCCCGGACGTCCCCGAAGCCTACGACAACACGGTGAAAATCGCCGAGACGATCGAGTTCGATCTGCCCTACAAGGATTTCCTGTTCCCCAAGATCGATATCCCTGCTCCCTATGAGGAAAGCTATGACTACTTCCGGGCGCTGGTCTATAAAGGCGCTGAAACGCGTTACCCTGAGCTTACCGATGAAATCAAGGAGCGCATCGAGTTCGAGATCGACGTGATTCACCGCATGGGATACGTGGATTATTTCCTGATCGTGAAGGATTTTATCGACGCGGCGCGAAGCCGGGATATTCCGGTGGGGCCTGGACGTGGCTCCGCGGCGGGAAGTATCGTGGCGTACCTTCTGGATATCACGCAGCTCGATCCGCTCGAGTACGGTCTGCTGTTCGAACGCTTCCTCGACCTCAAGCGCGTCGGAATGCCCGATATCGATATCGATTTCTGCGCCGACGGCAGGGGAGAGGTGATCAACTACGTGGTCGAGAAATACGGACGCAACGCCGTGACGCAGATCGTGACCTTTACCACCCTCGGCGCTCGATCCGTGATCAAGGACGTGGCGCGCGTGCTGGATATCCCTGCTTCCGAAGCGAACCTGCTCACCAAGAAAATGCCCTTCGGCCCGAAGGTGACCATCGAGTCTTCGCTCAAGGAATCGACCGAGTTTGCCGACGCGATGAACAGCCGGGAGGATTACCGGAACGTGCTGAAGTACAGCCAGGTGTTGGAAGGACTGGTTCGTCAGATCGGCGTCCACGCGGCGGGTGTGGTGATCGGACCGGGCGACCTCTCCGACTACGTACCGCTGGCCGTCAGCAGTCAGAAAGACGGTCCCGCGGCGCTGCTGGTGCAATACGAGGGTAAATGGCTGGACGACCTGAAGCTGCTGAAGATGGACTTCCTCGGGCTCAAGACCCTGACCATCATCCGGCGCGCGGTCGATCTCATCCGGCAGTACAAGGGCGAGGAAATCGATATCGAGAATGTCGCGCTGGACGACGAGAAGGCGTACGAACTGCTCTCCAACGGGCAGACGGACGGTATCTTCCAGTTCGAGTCGACGGGCATGAAAAAGTACCTGCAAGAGCTGAAGCCAAACGTCTTCGCCGATCTGATCGCGATGGTGGCGCTCTACCGTCCCGGCCCCATGCAGTTCATCGATACCTTCATCAACCGCAAGCACGGACGCGAGAAGGTGGTTTACGACCATCCGCTGGCGGAAGAGATTTTGAAGGAAACCTATGGGGTGACCGTCTATCAGGAGCAGGTGATGCAGATCGCCAAGGTGATGGCGGGATTCCCCAGCGCGGAAGCGGGTGTGCTCAGAAAGGCGATCAGCAAGAAAAAACGCGATCTGATGGAAGAGCTGCATGTCAAGTTCCGTAACGGATGCGTCCAGAATGGCGTCAAGGCGCAGGTCGCCGACAAGATTTGGAACGACTGGGAGGGATTCGCGAACTACGCCTTCAACAAGAGCCATTCCGCCTGCTACGCCTACATCGCCTACCAGACCGCCTGGCTCAAGGCGCACTATCCGGTCGAGTTCATGACCGCGATCCTCTCGGTGGAGAACGATCCCGCGAAGATACCCTATTTCCTCGACGAATGCAAGAAGATGGAGATCGAGGTGATCTCGCCCGACATCAACAAGAGCGTGGAGGCCTTCTCGGTCGAGGACGACAAGATTCTGTTCGGGTTGCGGGGCATCAAGAACGTCGGTTCCGCCGCCATCAACGCCATCGTCGGCGAACGCAAGAAGGAAGGGGCGTTCAAGACGCTGTTCGAATTCTGCACGCGCGTGGATACGATGGCGGTCAATCGCGCGGTAATCGAGAGCCTGGTCAGCGCCGGCGCCATGGACTGTCTGGAGGGCTCGCGGGCGCAGAAGGTCGCGGTGATCGAGGAAGCGCTCAACCACGGCAACATCGTGCAGCAGGAGCGAAACAGCGCGCAGATCAACCTCTTCGACGTGATGTCCGATACCATGGAGCCGGAGGAGAATGAACCGCAGATGCCGGCAAACATCCCTGACTGGACGCTCAGCTACAAGCTCGAGCAAGAGAAAAAGTTCCTCGGGTTTTACATCTCGGGGCATCCGCTGATGCAGCACAAACCGATCCTGGATTTATATACCAACACCAACACGAAGAATTTCGGGACCAGAGAAAATGGCGGCTTCATCAAGATCGCCGGGATCGCCACCGACATGCAGGTAAAGACGGACAGACAGGGAAATCCCTATTCCTATATCACATTCGAGGACCTCTACGGCAAGTTCGAGATCGGTCTTTTCTCGGATGATTACGTGAAATTTCATCATCGAATTCAAGCGGGAAAGGAATATCTTATCGTCGGAAGACGAAAAAACGGTAATGGTCAGGAAGATGCGAAACTGCGGGTTTATCCCAAGCGGATCATCGCGCTCGAAGAGCTGCCCAGTGAAGCCGGGGAGCTCGAAATGCACATCAAGCAAGAGGGTGCCGGCAAAAATCTTGCGCAAATATTACTTGATCAAAAACTGAAAAATCCCGGAAATGTCAAGATGAGGTTTTACGTTAAAACGAAGAAGTTCAGGGAACTGGTAATAACGGTTCCGGAAACGCTGTGCTTCTTCCCGAGTGGAGATTTTATGGAGCGTGTCGATCCCTATCTGAGAAAGAAGCCGTTCGTGGTGCTCGATTTTGAGAAGAATCGGTAAGAGAATAGCCCTCGCGGGTGCTTTGTGGCTTGCCTGCCTGGCAATCACCGCGATTACGCTGCAACACGAGCATGTTGACGGCAGCAGCTATTTCAGCCTCTTCATACCCTTCGAGGGTCTCCATTTCCAGCTTCGGGACTCGATCCAGGTCAGTAAAACGCAAATCGATCTGTACCTTATCGACGAAAGCGACCGCACGCTGTATCACGAGCTTTTCACATTCTCCATCGAGCTTCACGACCGCGATCTGATCCGCCGTTCCGCCTACCCGATCATTTTCCGGCTTGATCAGGTCGAGGGTGAAATCGACGGTCACATCAAGATATCCAATATGTTGCAGGGCACACGTCAGAATGTGGATTTCCCATTGAGACCACCCTACCCCGAGCTTCCACAGACCACGCCGCTGTACATCTTCCAAAAAGACTCCAATCGATTCGTGACACAGTTTCCATTCAACGGAGCCTGTGCCGACTCGTTGACGATTATCCAGCACTACGCCGCGGCACCCGACAGTATCCATGTCCTGGTCGATGACAGCATCGTCTGGCGCCAGGATCGGCCATCGAAGAATCTGAGGGCGGTAATGCCCGTGGAGGACCGGCTCTACGACGGGATACACGTTCACACTTATTACGGTGAGGAATGCGTCAGCAGTCATGATCGCGAGCCGTATTACTCTTTGTACGACAACCGCTATCCTCCGGAAGTTCAGATACGGCAACTGGAGCTCATCATGCTGAGTGCCGATATCCATGATGCCCGATCGGTGGAGGACGATGAGATCGGCGACTACATCCGTGATTACTGGAAGCGAAACGACCCCACCCCCGACACCGAGTACAACGAAAACCGCGAGATGTTCATCCAGCGGGTTCTGGATGCGGACAGACGGTTCAGCCTGAAGGGATTCATTCCGGGCTGGAGAACGGATCAGGGCAGGATTTTGATCAAATATGGCGAACCGGAATACGAGCACGTGGAATCGTTCCCGAACGATGCGCAATATCCATATATCATCTGGTATTACTACTCCATGGACAAACGCTTTATCTTCTATGACAAGAAAGGATTTGGGTATTATGAACTTACAGAAAAGTGGTACATTGATCGCGACTAAAATCGCGCTTGCAGTCTTCTTCATTCTCCTTTGCGGAGTCGTCCGTGCCGACGATTTGAACATGTACGTCTCGACCACCCGGTTCATGGACAACGCGGGTAACACGACTTTCGAGATCGTCTATAAGATTCCCTACGACCAGCTTCAGTTCGTACAGATGGAAGACCGTTTCGAAGCGAACGTCAACGTGGCGATCATCTTCGAGCAGGGGGAGAAAAGGAGACAATGGAAGCAATACCTGAACCCGATCGTCACGGGGGACCTCCAGAAAACGAAATCGAGCGGTGAGTTTTTTCTCGACAAGATATCGCTGACGCTGAGTAAACCGATTCTCGTCGAACTGAACTTCATCGACAGCGCTTCCGAGAAATCGACCAAATACCGCAAGGAACTGGAATTGCTGGAACCGGGCTCGCTCCTGAGCGACCTGGAATTTTCCACACAGGTAATGGTCGATACGACGCAGCGCTTCGTCAAGTTCAGTCGCGGCGATTCGCTCTATTTCGTTTCGCCCGATCGTATTTACAATCTGAAGAACTATTCGTCGATGTACATGTACTACCAGGTATTGAATCTGAGCTGTTCCGACCAGGGGACATCCGACTACGAAGAGACGATCACCGTTTCGAGCCGGCAGGATACGATCTATCAGACGAAGATCGAGGAGCATATCATCGGATCGAGGACACCGGTTCTGAAGCGGATCGATCTGACGGGATTCGAATCGGGCAGGTACGACGTCGAAGTGAAGATTCGCGACATCGCTTCCGGCAGAGAAGCTTCGCGGAAGGACGTGGTCATCGTGCGGGCGCGGGAAAACACCCGGTTTCGCTTCTTCACCGATATTGACGATGAGTTTCTACTGGTCAGAACCTTCTTATCCATGGCGGAGCAAAAGACGTGGGAAGACTTCAGCGACACGGCGAAAGACAATTATCTCGATACTTTCTGGCGCGTGAACGATCCTGATCCGGAGACGCCCGAGAACGAGTTCTACCGACTCATGCAGGAACGCGTGACCTACGCCAACGAACACTACTCCCGCTTCGAGGACGGCTGGAAGACGGATATGGGGCGCATTTACATCCGCAATGGAGCGCCCTACGAGGTTACGAAGGAAAACACCGATCCGTCGCAGACGCGCTTCGCGAGCAAAGAGTACGTTATCTGGAAATACAACCAGCCCGAGCACAGGGTTTACCTCTTCATCGATCGGATGATGAACGGCGATTTCAAGCTGGTCTATGTCGATAACGACGACAAGGAGCAGACGTTGCCATCATGGAGAAGATACTTCGGAGACGAATTCGACGAATCACTCCTCGAATAGGTCGCCCCGAAAGGCGTCTTCCATGTGCTCTATCTGATAGAAGCCATCTTTTTTTTCCGCGATTCCGATGATATCGAATCGAACCAGCCTGTCTTCAAGTTCTGGATTGCTTTGAAGATAGCGCGCCGCCGTCTTGATTATCTTCCGTTGTTTGGATCGTGAAACACTCGAAAAAGCGCTTTCCAGACGGTTTTTTCTTGCTTTTACTTCGATGAATATGATACTGTGACTTCCCATTTCGGCGATGATATCGATTTCGCCGTAATGTGAGCGGTAATTTCTTTGCAGGATCGTAAATCCCTTGCGCTGTAAGAACGATACAGCGAGCTGTTCCATTGCGTGTCCTGATATTTTGAGCATGGAGTAAAAAAATAACTTGACTATCCGCTGTCAAATTTTAAAAGTTATGTTGGTTCAATGGGCAAAACTCGCATGAGTCTTGCCTGCATAGACTTAAGAGTAAGAATATGTGAATAAATGAATCCAGGAGGTTATGGAATGAAAGCAAGAAATCTGTTTTTCTTGACTGTGTTGGTTTTGGTTTTTGCCGGCAGTTTGAATGCCGTGCCTTTTACATGCCTCGGCTACATGAAAGTGCCGACCGGATACGTTCTTCCCCATCTGATGGGTGAGATATCTGTAGTAGGCTATATGGGCCCGGGCGTACAGGAGTACGACACCGAGATCATTGAATTGGAGAACGGAAATACCGTTGAGCAATACGTCATCGAGGACGCCGACGCGCAGTTTACCTATTCTGCCGCGATCAACTACGGTTTCTTCGATCGTGTCGATCTGGGACTGGTTTACTCCGGTGTTGGCGACGGAATGTTCTACGCCAATCTCAAAGCCCAGCTTATCTACGAATCCGAGACGATGCCGGCTGTGTCCGTTGGTGTGGACAACATGTTCTCCGACTACGAGGACAGCTCTCGCGACATGGAAAGCGAGGACGACCTCAAAGATTTTGAAGATCACAGTTACGCCGACTCGGACGACTACACTGCATGGTCGCCCTACATCGTACTTTCGAAAGCCACCATCCTGCGCGGCATCTCTGTTTTCGACCAGCTCGAAACAGTCGTAACGCTGGGTTGGGGACAAAATCGCTTCGAAGGTAACGTGGCGATCTCCAAGCGGCTCGGTGGTATGTTCGGTGCGGTCGAGTTCAAGCCCTTTCCGTATCTGTCGGTTATCGGCGAGATGGACGGCTACAACGTTAACGCGATGCTGAACTTCATCTACCAAAACTACGAAGCGAGAGTCGGTCTGTACCGTATCGAAGAAATGGGACGCGAAGGCAGAAACAATCCGAAAATCGCTCTGAACCTTAAATATACCATCGACGCATTGTCCGAGGTGAAGGCTGCCGGTAAGAACAAACGTTACAGCCCGACTGCGGAAGTTGTTCCCGAACGTCGCGGTACTCGCGTGATGCGTAAGACCACCGAGTCAACCGGAGAAAACCCGCTCCTTGAAGAACTGGAATCAATCCGTGCAAAACGTCGCCAAGCGGAGAAAGAACTGGAAGAAATCAGAAAAGTGCTTGAAGAAGAGTAATTATGAAAAATCCTATTCTCCTGATTGCGATACTTCTTGCATTGCTGTTGTGTTTCCCGCCTCTAAACGCGCAATATGATGACGAAGAAGAGGTGCCTGTCGAGGTGCTTCTTCAAGAGGAAGTGGAAGCGCTGGATGAACTATACAGCGAGATAGACCACCTTCGGGAGCTTGCCACGCGCAAGAAAGAGCTCGATCGATTGAGCGAAAGCGGTGTCCGCACGGCCTTCATACAAGAAAGACAAGAACTGCAAACCTCCCTGGATGAAGGGGCCTACTCGGCAGCACTCAGCTTGTATATCGATCTTGCCATGATCTATCAAGGGTATGAATATCTCGAGGATCAGCTACTCTATTTCGAAGGTGCCATCTATTATGAGTACGGGCGCAAAATCAAAGCCCAGAGCATCTTCGAACGCTTGATCGGCAAGTATCCGAGTTCGATCTATTTCGCACAGTCCATCGGCTATCTGGAAGACCTGTATATCCACGCCGGTATGGACGAGGCGTTCCTCTCCGTTGCTGCAAGAAATCCCGATCAGAACGATCCCCAGCACCTTTACTGGATGGGGCAGGCGAACTACAACCTCGGCAATCTCGAAGAAGCCGAGAACATCTTCACGACCCTTGTCGGTGATCCGGAGTTTGGCTTTCGAAGCAACTGCATGCTCAGCATGATCGGATACTTCAATTACGGTCTCGAGTATGCTATCGAAAGCTACCTCAATCTGGTGATCGACTATCAACCTGATACGCCGTATTTCTATTTCGTTTATCTGTCGCTGGCCCGACTCTATCAGGAACGTCAGGATTACGATAAGGCGATGTATTGCTACGAACAGTATCTGATGCTCACCGATCAGCCCATCGACGACGCGTTTCGCTACGAGATGATCGTCGTCCTGCTCAAGATCGGCGACTTCGAAACCGCGAAGCAATACCTGACGGAGATTATCGAGAATCCGACATCCTCGGAATATTACACCTCTGCGAGCTATCTCTCGACGATCGTGAATATGGAGATGGGTAACCTGGATGAAGCACGGGAGAATATAAACGAAGCACTTGCGACAACCTCTCAGATTCTCGAGGCGATCAACCTTAAGAATCAGCTCATGGCTCGCCATGAGAACCTTATGAGTCAATACGACAATGCGGTGTCTTCAGAGATGAAAAACAATGTCCTCACTCAGATAAAGGAAATCAACGAGGCGATAATCGCTACCAGCAAAGCACTGGAAACACTCGGCGCCGGACTGACCGAAGAGGACTACATACGTCTGCAGATTTACGAGGAAGAACTCGCCTACTACAACGAGACCTTCGAGCGTATCAATCTGCTGACCAAGATCGCGAATACGAAGCCGAACAAACAGGTTCCCAAACGCATCGACCAGAAAGTGGAAATCCTCGACGATTACGCAATCCGCATCAATACTTTGCGTCTGCTCTCAAACCTCCAGCAGTTAAACCCGGGTGAGTACGAAATGGCGTATGTCATCGCGAGCGAGACCTACATTTCCGAGAGAACGCTCGAGAAATGGAGGGAAATCAAGCTGGAAGCGCAAGGCAAGGGTATGACAGACATCGTGAACAAGGCGAATCAGGCTATCAAGCTTCTGGAAGAAAACATCAGCTCGCTGGCCACGGTTTCCATGTACACCTTCGGCGAACTGCGGAACAGTACCGATATCCAGAAAGAGCTTGCCGGCGAAATCGAGAAGATCGCGCGCCTCAAGGAAGAATTCAAGAGTATTCGCGAGCAAACCGTGCGTGAATACAACAAGAAAATCGCAGTTCGGCTGAAACGACTGGATAGCCTCATGGTCGATGAGAACAGCACAATGAAGAAGCGATACGAAGACTTCCTTTCGAAGCTCGAGGGCAATGTCGAAGATACGTCGGCTAAGTATCGCTACACGCTCGTCGATATACTCTATCGCGAATCGATGCTGCTGGATGAGGAATACAAAGCGAAACAAGCCGAGTACAAACAAAGTTTGAATAACTCCGGGGAATAGTTACATGAAGACTATGAAACCAAGCATATTATGGATTTGTGTCCTTTTCACGTTTGTCGCGGGCTCTCTATCGAGCCTGACACTAAACGAACTCGAACAGGAACACCAGAAATTGCTGGACTTTAAGCGAGACGTTTACAACCAGATTCAAGCCGATATCCGACAGAATCCCGATTCACCCGACCTGCCCTATCTTTACTTCAGGCTGGCGCAGTTGAGTTCGGAAATCGAGGGTATCGAGAATCCGGCAAAGACAGCCAATTTCTACCAGAAAGTCCTCGATCTCGAACCGAATTTCCCCGATAAAGACGTTGTTCTGTACAATCTTGCCTATTTCGCCTATGAAGCCGCGAAACAGGCTCGCGACGAGAAACGTGAACGTGATATTCAGCTCGCAATGAACTGGCCCGACAGCCATCGGCTTTCGGAAGACCAGCCTTTCGTCAAGAGCGCGATCGACGCCTATACGGAAATCTATATTAAATATCTGGACTCGCCCTACAACTCGGAAGCCCTCTTCCGGCTTGGAAACATCTACTACGATCTCGGCTTCGACGCACGCAGGAGCGAGAAGTACTACACCGTCGCCTCGAAGTTTTTCGACATTCTCGCACGCCGGGAAGGCGACACGTATCAGAATTTCGGTATCTTCTACCGTGGCTGGGTCAAGTTTACGAAGGGCGATTACCAGGACGCCATCGACGACTTCTCCAAAATTCTCAAGACCATCGAGGAAGGAGAAGCGTCCGACGAATTCAAGACCTACTTCGAAAGCGAAGCGATCGAGAACATCGCCTACAGCTTGATCGAAGCGGACAGCACGAACTTTGAACAACGCTCGAGAGCGGCAGCCTTTGCGCGCGATTCATTTAATCAGCTCGTCAATGAAGAGGTCGGAAAGCGCATTCTGGATGAAGCGATCGACCTCAAGCTTCAGCTCAACGCGCCCATGCAGGCTGTCGATATCTACAAAGCATATGTCAACCTGTATGGCATGAGCCTCGAAGCGCCTTCGTTCATCGATTCGGTGATGAACATCTACAAGCGCTATCCGAATCGCCTACGCGAAGAAGACATTTATCAGGCGGTGAAGAAGGAACAGGAATTTCTGGTAAACAACTACCAATACGGCTCTGACTGGTATGTTGCGAACGAGGGCAAGCCGGGATTCGAAGACCAGCTCGTCGTGATCCGCAAGGCATACAAGTTCCTCGCGCCGGATTATCTGATCGCCTTCCAGAACAGCAATGTGGAAGAGGATTTCCGCCGTTATCGCGCGCTGTTCGAGGACTACAAGAAATTCCCGCAGTTCGCGCAAATGGATATTGACGAAGGTGAGGGAGACTGGTTCTTCGAATTCGAACTGAGTTCCGCCGCAGGTTACCTGACGCTCGCGGATCAGTCGCAAGACCCGGGTAAATACCTCCTTGCCCACGAGCAGTTGATCGAAATCAATTCGGGCTTCCCGAACAACGATCGCTATATCACCAACGAAACCAACGCCTTCTACTGCATCGAACAGGTCTATGACATTCTCAATCCGTCAATCGATGAGAATCCTTATACCAGCCCGGTTGACAGTACGCTCATCACCAAGCCGGTGCTCGATTCGATGTACATTGATGCATCGGTCCGCTACGAGCAGACTCTGGCGTCCGAACAGTATCAGGCCACCGAGAAGGAAGACGATCTGCAAAAGATCATCTACCGTCGTGCCGAGCTTCGCTACGAGAACGAAGACCTCGACCTCGCGTACGAAGACTACGAAAAGCTGCTCAACCTGCAAATCACCGACGAGTTACGCAAGATCGCGTTCAGCAGACTGGCAAGCATCAACGAGACCCGTGGCGACTACACCATGGCGATCGATTTCTACAACCAGGCTGCCAACTTCGCCAAGACGGCCGACGAACGCGACGCGATCAAGACCAATATCGCGGCCGCGTATCAGTCCGATGCGGAACAGCTAAAAGGTATGGGCAACTTCCAGCAGGCAGCGGAGAAATATATCCGACTTTCCGACGAAATCGCTTACAAGGACTCGGCGCAATGGATTGCGTTCCGCGTCAAAGCGATTGATATGTATAATAAAATACCGCAATACGATATGAGCATCTCGCTTCTCAAGGAGATCGCGAAATCGCAAAGCAGGATCGACGACCTGCTCGGTTATTACGTGCGCGCCTGGAATATCGCCGATTCTCTGATGATGAATCCGCAGCTCGGCGAACAGCTCCGATGGGAATTCGTTGATATGTATCCCAAGAGCAATCAGGCATACAACATCCAGCTTGAGATCATCAAACGCTACGAGGATGACCCGGCGACCAAGGAAGCCGCCGCGCAGATGTACCTCGATCTCCACGCCAAGGCCGGCGACATCGATCTCGGCGAAGATAAGATCGAAGACCTGATGCTCAATGCGATCGCGATCTATCGCGGAATGAACAACGACGCAAAGCTGATCGAACTGATGCTCGCATTCGAATCCACCTATGCGGCGCATCCGGCAGCGAACGAGTTTCTGATCGAAGTCGCCAAGATGTACAAGAACATGGGCGACCAGGACAAATACAAGGACCTTGCGCTCTACATCAACCGCAAGGATCCTTCCATTCCGCTGCTTGAATCCATCGCCAGCGAAGAACTGCGTGACATATTCATCGATGTCAACACGCTGTTCGAAGCCAAGTCTTACGACTCCATGCGCGAGAGAATCAACCAGTACAAGGATACCGAAAACAGATACAAACAGGAAGGACTCGACCTTCGGATCGAAACGGTCTATGACCAGTTCGACTACATCGACAAATACATCGTTTGGGAAGACAGCTACAACGAGGTCATCGGCGAACTTGACGATTACCTCGAAAAATCCTCCAACGAACTGGTGCTTATCGGTGTTCCGACCAAATGGAAATCGAAAGTCGTTCCGCGTATGAAGAATCTTGTCAAGAACACAGACGCATTATACAATAAGGTGCTCGATGTTATCGCAAACGGAAAAGAGTACGATATCAGCGATATGCAGACGACCAAAGCGCTGTATTTGACCGCGCAGATGTTCGAACACAGCTACCAGTCTCTGATCGATCAGCTCAAGAAATACCTCGAGGTGACGACCGAGGCGCAGGAATATCGCGATGCCGGTCCCGCGACCTACCAGCAGTTTGCGGGTGCTATCGCCTCCATCTCCAACGAATATCGTTCGGAGCTACAGAAAAGATATCTCCAGACCTATCTGATGATCGTTACAGGCTTCACCGAGAAGACGGGTTATACCGATGAATATACCGATCTGGCGATGGAAAGGTTGATCGAGGAAGGTGTCCGTAAACCGAAGGAATACCAGCAGGTTGTCATGGACAATAGCTGGAATATCGATTACAAACCGGTGGCGACGATCACCAGCGCGAACCACGCCGAAAAGGGCTTGATCGAGTTCTGTGAAATCGCTCCCGCCGCATCGGATGTCATGCTGCGAAGCACGCTCGATGCGGAGATTCAACCCGAACTCCTGACCATCGACTATTTCTGCAACCAGCCGGTTCAGATTTATGTCAACGACATCATGGTTGACAAGCAGCCGAACGTTGTGGATACGCTGGTCGTGGACGGTATGGATATCCCGCATTACGCACTCGTTACCAGCCAGTCTGTAACGCAGGGTAGAAACACGGTCGGATTCAGTGTTACGCCGGGCGACTCGCTCAGCACGACGCTGTTCTCCGCGCAATACCAGGCGCAGTACGACAAGGCGGATCTGGAATTCTTCCGGACGACTGCGGAAATGGAGATCGTGACAGACTACTCGTGGCACACCATCCAGGCTACAGAAATCGATCCCGCGACCACGACACCCGACTCGACCTGGAAACTGGCCGGAAAGGGTAACTTCAGTTTCTATCGCGTTCAGATTCAGATGATGGAAGATTCGAACGCTATCGAAATATGGTCGCCGGAAATCGATACGTCAGAGGTTTCGACGGTTTACTTCATGAAGACCTTCGATGTCGATACAGAGGTTCTGGAAGGCTCGATGTCGCTCATCGCGGAGAGGGTTGGCTCGGTCTGGATCAACGGTGTCAACATCTTCGATTCGATCGAGATCATGATCGACCAGCAGCTTAGTCAGGTACTGCCTTATCAGATGCCGCTGGATGCGTCATACTTTGTCCAGGGTCGCAATACGGTACTGATTCGCGTCGAAGGCGGCGCGAAGTACAAGGGTCTGCTGTTCGATCTGGATATGTTTGTCAAGAAGCCGTAAGGCAGAAAGAGGTACAATATGAAAAAGGTACTCGCAGTAGCGCTTCTGTTTACCGGAGTTGGGCTTTTCGCGCAGCAGGCGGAGCAGACGCAGACACAGACACAAACGACAGATGATGTAAGGGCACGCTTTCGGAATGTGGAGACATACCGCGATACCGAAGAGAGCCAGGTACAGGTGGATGACCTCAAACCGGGTCAATCCGCATTGAAAGAGCGCCAGGAATCGAAATCGACTGCCGGCGCGAAACGGGTATATCTTGAACGATTTCAAAAGTCAAATAAGTTATTATATTGATAAACAGGAGGTTTAGAATGTCTTCGTTCTTCAAAAAAATATGCTTCATGGGAGCGCTACTTGTTCTGACCATAGGACTTGTGGCACAGGATGCAGAGGTTCGAGGTGGTGAGAGTATCGACTTTGCGGCGATGCTTACGGGGATTCCGGGTATTTTCATGTACCTGCTTCTTCTTCTCGGTGTCGTGAGTGTCGTGCTCGCAATCGTAAAACTTTTCCGTCTCGCTATCAAGGAAAAATTCGACGCACAGGGCTTCTTCGTGAAGCTGAAAGGCTACATCAACAACGAACAGTATGATGAAGCGATCAAGGTTTGCAAGAATTTCAAGAACAAAACCATGGGATTTATCTTCTGGAACGGTCTGGTTGCTTTCAACGAGGCACGTAATCTCGGCAAGAACGGAACGGAACTGCGGCAGATTCTGCAGAACTCTTTCGACGAAGCCGGTATGCAAAAGATTCCGGAAGTTACCGCCGGTCTCCACTGGTTCGATCTTATCGCACAGGTTGCGACGCTGCTCGGACTTCTCGGTACGATCTTCGGTCTGATCTCCGCGTTCAACGCGCTCTCGGGCGTGGGTGTGGCAGAAGCCGACAAGACACGTCTTCTGACCAAGGGTATCGGTACCGCTATGGGTACGACGGGTCTCGGTCTGATCGTCGCGATTCCCACCCTGCTGATAAAGGGTTATCTGCAGGGCCGTGCGGAACGCATTACCGACCAGATCGACGAATTTAGTGTGAAGACGATCAATAGAATCAACAATACGATAAAGGATTAGTGCCATGGCATATCGTCCATCGGATTCGCGAAAAGGCGGAAAATGGGAGACCAAAGAACTGAACCTGATTCCTATCATGAATCTGTTCATTGTGGTCATCCCCATGCTTCTGACCATTATCGTGATGACGCATATGGCGATGATCGAAATTTCTCTGCCGACGCAAGCCGGTGCAGGTGAGGGTCAGGATGAGGATCAGACAGAAGTCAAAGCGAAGCTTCTGGCGATCACCCCGGAAGGGTTCGAACTCTTCACGCCAGGCGGCGAGGAAGATGGCTTGAACCTGCCGATCCTGAATCCCAATGCAACCGATGCGATCCAGAAGTACGATTTCTATCGGCTCGATCAGGAAATCGCCAACCTTAGAAAAGAGCATGAATCCCTCAAGAACATCGGCATCATGCCCGATCCGCGTGTTACGTTCGAAGCACTTCTGACCACCATCGACATTGCCAAAAGCAATGGCTTCGAGGTGGATTACAAGAAGTACGAGCGTGCCGGGTTGAAAAGGGTTCAGTAGGAGTTCCTATGGCAAAACGTATATCCTATACCAAGGTAAAACGGAAATTATCAGGTAGCTCCGGTCGAGAGCAGGCAAGGAACCTCCCGAAATCGAAGGAAATCAACATCACATCGCTGATCGATATCCTCACGATTCTTCTGGTGTTCCTTATCAAGAACGTCTCGATGGAAGCTCAGAAGGTGCAGCAGCCCGAAGGTATGAAGCTGCCAACGACCGCCACCAAAGAGGAACTCATCGAGAACGGTAACACCGTTATTATCAAGGTCTATCAGAACCAGATTCTCTTCGGTACCTCCAACACGAAGGTGATACCGGAAGAGAAGACGGTCGGATACGAAGGACGAGAGCTTGATGTTTTCACAAATGATAAGGATACGCGCGAGGCGATGCTTGGGCTTCTTCAGGCTCAAGCTTCCGAAATCAAATCGGCCAATACCGACGCGATTCCCGCGATTCTGATTCAGGCGGATAACAACGTGCTATGCCGTTACATTACCGACATAATCGTTCTGTGTGCAAATTCGGAATTTACGCACATCTACTTCTCGAGTATGCATGATGCGAAAATTAAGGAGCACTTTGTTCAATCCTAATTTCCTCAGGAGTAGTCTTTATGGGTAACAAAATACTAAATTTGAAACTGCTGTACAAGGGGAAACAAGTCAGCTTCGCCTTTCAGAACAGCGATGGGAAGTCCAAGGCGTGGGAGTTCAAGAATTCCTTCACGCTCGGTTCCGACCCGCACATGTTCTGGCAGATACTGGACGAACGATTCCCCAGCAAGTTCAAGTTGCTCTCCAAGAAAGGAGACAATTTCGTGCTGCATCTCAACAAGGGCATGAATCTCTCCGTCAAGAAGGGCGACGAAAGCCTCAATCTCGATGACCTGAAGGGGCAGCGACTGCTCAAAGGAAATGACCTGATGCTCGACGAGCGTACAAGCGGAGTCATCGGCTTGAACCAGTATTATCAGGTACAATATAGTTTCCAGACGCCAAGACCACAGGTGTTGTCTCAGGCTGAAATCGCGATGATTCGCGAGTTCAATCGCAAGCCACCGTCTTCCCCGGAGCAGAAGTTCACGAAATGGTTCCTGATCATCAGTATCATGGTGACCATTATCGGGCTTACTACCTTCAACCTGACCTACGAACCGAAGCAGCAGGAAAGCTCGATTGTCGATCTCTATCAGCAACAGGAGATGGCCACGCAGGTTACGTACGATGTGCCGGAAGTCGATGAAGGTCCAACCACAGATGCTTATGGCGTCGGTGAACAGGTCGATAAAGACGCAGGCGTGACTGAGCAGCAGGCTGAAGAGATTGTTGAGCAGGCGCAGGCGAAGACGGTCAGCGATATCGCAGCCACGCTCGGTGAATTCGACATCACCGGCGGCGGCGGTGGAAACCTCGACGAAACCGGCATCGGTCAGGATATGATCCTCGAAGTGAATCAGGCTACGGACATCGTGGCTGCCGGTCCGGCGAAGGGCGCTTCCCGCAAGTCGTCATCCGCTGCGATCGCCCAGTTCGATACCAAGAGTGGTAAGGCATCCGAGATCATGAGCGGCGAAGGTGGACTGGACGCGATCCTTTCCGAAGACGCCATCAATGTCGGTGGTGCCGGCGGTAAGTTCGAAGCAGTCGATCTCGAAGCTGTCGGTGCATCCGGCGGTCAGATTCAGAGAGTCGTGATCAAGGGATCGGGACAGTTCGAGAACATCAAGGCCGCGCGATACAGCGGATTGAGAACCGTTCGTCAGCAGGATATCGAAACGTCTGATCTCGCGCCGGCGGACAAGAGTGTCTATGTCAATGTCCGGAACTATGTCAAGACGTTCGAACCGCAGATTACGCAGACATTCAAACGTGAATCGGCGATTATCGATATGTATGGTTCGCTCGAGATCACGCTCTACATCAACGAGGGCAAGGTCGAGGGTGCCGACATAGCGAAGGTTGGAAATAGCTATTTCACCGATGCTTTCCTTCAGAAGATTCATGACGATGTAATCCTGAAGTGGAAATTCCCCATTAAGAACACGCTTGTTTATCAGTGGCGAATTACCTTCATGAAATAATCGATCATAACAAATATAAGCCCCTGCTTGCAGGGGTTTTTTAATTTCCCTGGACCGCCAAGCTCCAGCTTGGCAGTCACTCCAGGAACGCGGACGTCCCCTTCCGCATCTCTCTCCCCAATAAACGGCAATCGCACATTGGAATCCCTGGGAGGATCGGGACAGGCTGACACGGAAGTCTGCACCCTACAGGCGCGCCCGGAGGTCACGCGCTACGAGGGAGCCAGGAACCGCCAGGCTCCAGCTTGGTAAATATCGACAATCTCCAATCAATCTACCGTCGTTCCGTACTTACATCACAATTCATCTGGACATCAATTCGCGGCATGGATATTCTGCCTGAAATGGACACGAAATCTTATTACAACATCGCGTTGCCGGTCAATCTGGCGCAGCACTTTACCTATTCCAGCGTAGAGAAGCTCGAACGGGGCTGTCGCGTGCTGGTTTCGCTTCGTAACAACATCTACACCGGCGTGGTCTGGGAGAAGTGCGACGATAAGAACCTGAAGCCGGGCATCAAGTATCTTGCCGTGCAGCAGATCGTCGATCGCAAGCCAATCGTGCCGGAGAGTCTGATGTGGCTGGCGGAGTGGATATCGCGCTACTACAAGACTCCGCTCGGGATAAGCTTCTTCTCGATGCTGCCTACGGGACTGAACGTCAGACTGGTGCAGAAGGCAATCCGGAAGTCGGGGGCGGACACGAGAAACCTGGATGAAGAAACGCTTCGGCTGCTGAGCGCGATCCCGGCGGACAGCGAGATCGATATCCGTGAGCTGCCGCAAGTATCCGGCCTCCACAGCATGCTCGAACGGCTCGAGGATGACGGTTGCATCGAGATTCGGCGCAGCGTGGACAAAGAGGTAAAGCAGAAGACGGTCAATTACGTCATCACCGAGGCAAACTGCCGCGAGAATCTCGAGACTACCGATCTGGGCCCGAAGCAGCGGGAAGCCATCGAGTTTATTCTGGATCAGGGCGAGGAATTTCCGTTGGCGAGGATTGCGGAGCAGTTCAGTTACTCGATAGTCAAAGCGCTGCGTGTGAAGGGGCTGTTGCGTCTGGAGCCGCGCAAGGTACGGGACGAATATGCGTACGAAAAGCCGGAGGGGACGCGCCGGATATTCGATCTGACAGCGGAGCAGGATCAAGTCTTGCGTGAGGTGTCGGAAGCGCTCGAGCAGCAATCGTTCGGCTCGTTCCTGCTGTATGGGATCACTGGTAGCGGCAAGACGGAGGTCTATATCCGGTTGATCGAGAAGGTGATCGCAAAGGGGCAGTCGGCGCTGATGCTGGTCCCCGAGATATCGCTGACCCCGCAGATGGTGCATCGGTTCTACCTTGCGTTCGGAGAGGATATCGCGGTGCTGCACAGTCATCTGAATGTACGGGAGAAGCTCTCGGAGTGGCGTAAGATTCGAAGCGGCAAGGTTCGCATCGTGATCGGTGCGCGCAGTGCCATCTTCGCGCCTCTGGAAAGCCTCGGGATCATCATCGTCGATGAGGAGCACGAGACCAGCTACAAGCAGGAATCGGCGCCCAGGTACCATGCGCGTGATATCGCCGTGGTGCGCGCGAGGCACGAGAGCGCGGTCGTGCTCATGGGAAGTGCGACACCCTCGCTCGAATCGTGGCAGAACGCGCAGACAGGTAACTACGGGCTTCTGAAAATGACCGGCAGACCGGCCGGGAGCGAGCTTCCCAACGTGAAGATCGTCGATATGCGCAAGCAGCCGCCCGAGGAGATTCTGTCGCACTATCTTCGCACCATGATCGAAGACCGCCTCCGCAAGCGTGAACAGGTGATCCTGTTCCTGAACCGTCGCGGCCATGCGTCGTTCCTGCAATGCACGAGCTGCGGCAAGCTATTCAAGTGTAAGAATTGCGACATCAGCCTGAACTACCACAGCCGTCAGAAGGAACTGATGTGCCACTATTGCGGCTATCGGACCGAGATGCCGCGCAAGTGCCCGGAGTGCGGTAGCTATCTGTTTTCGTACGGCGCGCCCGGAACCCAGCAGGCTGAGGAGCAGATTCGAACCATCTTCCCGCAGGCGAGCATTCTGCGCATGGACGCCGATACCACGCGCGCGAAGGACAGCTATCAGTCGATGTTCGATCGGATGCGCGGCGGTCAGGTGGATATCCTTCTCGGCACGCAGATGATCTCGAAGGGACTCGACTTTCCCAATATTACGCTGGTGGGCGTTCTGTCCGCCGAGGTGACGCTGAATGTTCCCGATTTCCGCTCCGCCGAACGTACCTTCCAGCTCCTGACGCAGGTTGCGGGTCGTGCCGGTCGCAGCGAGAAGCGGGGAGAGGTCGTGATCCAGACCTACAATCCGGAGCATTATTCGATCCTGCTGGCGTCCAGACAAGACTTCCTCGCGTTCTCCGGTCAGGAACTCGGCTACCGGGAAAGCTTCCAGTACCCGCCGTTCACGAGGATCGCGCGGATTCTTTTCCGGCACAAGGACCAGAAGACGCTCCACGCGAAGATGAATCGGCTCAAAAGCATTCTGCAGAAGGAATCGAAGCGATTTGCGGAGCTCGATGTGAACGTGTTCGGTCCGGTACCGGCGCCGATCACGCGCCTCGACGATTCCTATCGCTATCACGTGGTGCTGAAATCAAGTTCGGTGCAGAGCCTGCAACGTAGCGTCCAGTACCTGATGCAGCAGGTTCCGTCGCTGGGAAGCATGAAGGTTACACTCGATATCGATCCCGGCTCGTTGATGTAGCAATTGAAATTTCTCTTCTCTGGTCCGCCAAGCTCCAGCTTGGCATTCTCACATAAATCAACTTCCGAATGTGCCGCAGGCTCTTCTGAATGTTGATTTCAATCAGTATAACACTGGGAAGAACCGCCGCCAACAGAGATGATAGACGGGCAGACACCGTCTGGGAGCTCTGCACCCACAGGTGTAGGAACAATCCGTCCATCCACAAAGGGAAGGCGTGCATATGGGGGGATTCGATTTGTCAGACTCCGTCGAAAATCACAGGAGGTCACGCGCTACTAGGGAGATGGGGAATGCCAAGCTGGAGCTTGGCGGTACAAGGAGATGCCCGTAAGCTATAAAAAAAGCCCGATCCATGGATGAATCGGGCTTTCGTTATTCCAGAGGTTATGATTGATGTTTTTGTCTGCGCGTTGTCAGGTAGTAGAACGACGGGATCACGATAAGGGTCAGGAAGGTTGACACGATCAGACCGCCGATACTGACCACGCCGAGTGCCTGGCGGAACTCGCGACCAGCGGAGCCGATACCGAGCGCCATCGGGAGCATACCCAGCATGATCGCCAGCGACGACATCAAAATCGGTTTGAGCTTGGTCGGACAGGCTTCGATCAGCGCGTCGTGCGGATTCTTGCCCTCCCTGCGAAGCTGGTTCGTGTAGTCGAGCAGGAGGATCGCGTTGTTTACCACGATACCCACCAGCATGATGATCGCCATCATGGAGAAGAGGTTCATGGTGATACCGGTGAAGTACAACGCACCGAAGACGCCGATCAGCGCCAGCGGTAGCGTACTGAGGATCAGAAGCGGTTGCACGAAGCTTTCCAGGATCGCCGCAAGCAGCATGTAGGTGAGTAGGATCGCCAGGATGAGCGCACGGAGCATGTCCGCGATCATATCGTTCATCATATCGACGTCGCCACCCCACTGATAGCTGTAGCCGGAGGGGAAATCGACTTCGGCGAGTCGCGCGTTGATCGTGTTCGTGACGTCTCCAAGCGCGACACCGACGGCGTTGCTACCGGAGATCAACACGGTCTTTGCCTTGTCTCGATGGATCACCTTGTTCACGCCTTCGGAGAAATTCACATCGCCAAGCTGGGACAGTCGATAGGTTCCGGATGGCGTGACGACCGGTATGTTGCGGATTTTCTCGGGTGAATCAACCGATTCGTCCGTCATGCATACGCGAAGGTCGTAGTTTTCGTTGTTCTCTTTATATTCCGTGGATACGATTCCTTCGATAGAGGCGCGTAGCGTCATCGCGACGTCGTAGATCGTGGCGCCGGCATCCATCAGTTTGCGTCGGTCCGGCACGAAGGTGATTTCCGGTTTTCCTGAGCGAAGGCTGCTGTCGAGGTTGATCAGCCCGGGGATATCACCGATTTTCTCGAGAATTTTATCATTCAATCGGGTAAGCTCGTCGATGTCATACCCCTTCAGATAAAATTCAATGGGCGCGCCGCCAGAATCAGCCGCGGACGAGACCACCTGGGTTTTGATACGCGCGTTGGGGATAGCGGACAGCTCCTTGATGAGGAGGTTGTTCAGCTCCGAGGTGATCATCTCGCGCTGTTCGGAATCGACCAGCTTGATATTGGCGTACGCGAGGTTGGTTCCGATATCGGTATCGGAGATTTTCCCGAGGGTGGTGAGCATGTGCTTCACTTCCGGATGGGAGACCACGATGCTTTCGATCTGCTGAAGAACTTCTGCGGTCTGCTCGAGGTTGTAGCCCTGTGGCAACTCGGCTTGCAGCTTGATGTTGCCTTCGTCCATCAGTGGCATGAACTCGAAACCGATCTTGCCGGCGAGCATGAAGCTACCGATAAGGAGCAGAACCGTTCCGATCATCAGGAATCCGGTATAGCGTTTCTTGCGGAACAGAGCGGTCAGCAGTTTGCCGTAGCCCCGATCGATGTTGTCGAATTGCCGTTCAATCCATTGGCCGATCCTGCCTTTCTTCATGGTCACGGGCAGGAATCTCGATGAGAGCATCGGGGTCATGGTGAAGGATATCAGTAGCGAGAAGATGGTCGCGAAGGTCACCGTGAGGGCGAACTCGCGGAAGAACTGCCCCACGATCGACGACATGGACGCGATGGGAAGAAACACCACGATGTTGGTCATGGTGGAGGCGATTACCGCGACCGCGACTTCCGATGTACCGATTGCAGCCGATTCCACTTTCTTTTCGCCCAGACGCTTGTGCCTGAAGATATTCTCCAGCACTACGACCGAGTTTGTCACCAGCACACCTACCGAGATAGAGAGTCCCATCAGCGTGAAGATGTTGATGGTAAAGTCCGCCGCCTGCATGAGGATGAAGGTCGAGAGGATCGAGGTGGGCATGGCGAGCGCCACGATCAGGGTCGAGCGCCAGTCGTGCAGGAAGATTAACAGCACGATACCGGTGAACAGAATACCCAGGATGATGTTTCCAAGCGTATCTTCCACCGAGCTTCGGATGAAGATCGAGCTGTCATCGACCATATTGAGTTCGAGACCATCGGGAAGGATTTTACGAATCTCGGGGAGGGATTCGTTCACCTGGTCCGCGACATCGACTGCGTTACCGTCCGAACTCTTCATGATACTGAGGCGCACGACATTCGGATCGCGAACCTTGCTCGCATTGTTGAAATAGACGCTGCGTTCCCGAACCTCAGCGCCGGTATCGATCACGTTCGCAAGCTGTTTTAACTGCTTGACACCGGTTGCGGTCGGGACTTCGGTATTTCTGAGCTTCTCGACCGAATCGTACTGCCCTTGAAGACGAACCGTATATTCCTGATCCTTTTGCAGGAAGTGTCCACCCGGCAGGTCGAGGTTCTGCGCAGCCAGAATCTGACCGAGCTGCGCGAGTGAAATCGAGTTTTCGAGGACGACGCGATCGTCCAGCTCGACGCGAACTTCGCGTTCCTGACCACCGCTGATATTCACATTGGCGACGCCTTCGATCTGGGAGAGGCGATCTTTGAGTTGCTTGTCGGCTATTTCGTAGAGTTCGATCGGAGTCCGATCACCACCAAGCGTAAGCTCGACGATGGGGAAATCTCCGATGTCGAACTTGCTGATGATCGGCTTATCGGCATCGTCCGGAAGGTCGTTCAGAATGGCGTCGATTTTGTCTTTCACTTCCTGGTTGGCGATATCGACATCCTTACCCGTTTCGAACCGGATAATAACAAATCCGACGCTTTCCATGGAATACGATTCGATATAATCGATTTTACTTACGGTTGAGACGGCGTCCTCGATCGGCTTGATGATCTGCGATTCGACTTCGAGAGGACTCGCACCCGCATACACGATCTGGGCGGTGATGAACGGTATATCAACGTCCGGCATCATGTTCAGCGGAAGATCGACGAACGCCAGCGTTCCGAACACGAGGAACACCGTGATCAGCATGGTGATCAGTACCGGGCGCTTGATTGACAGGTCTGATAAAAACATGGTTACCCCTTAGTTGAGTACGTTTATTTTCTGTCCGTCATGCAGCAGGTGCAGACCCTGGATGATGAGGTGATCGCCGGGATTCAGTCCGCCGGTGATCTCCAGATCGAGATTGTTGTCCGTTCCGACGGTCACGCGCGCTTTCTGAGCCACGCCGCCCTTTTCGATAAATACGTAGTGTCCCTTCTCGTCGCTGAGGACGCTTTTACGCTCGACAACGATCGCTTTCGGGTTGGCGTAGGTCTCGAGGGATATCTCTGCGGTCACGCCGGTGTATTTCGCTTTGGTGGGGTTGTCGAATTCCATATCGACGGCGAACGCCTGCGTTTCGTTGTCCATGGCGAGCGATACGCGAGTGATTCTTCCGTCGAGCTTCAGGTCTTCCCAACGTGCATGGGCGTTCATTCCCGGCTGGAGTTGGCGCATCTCGGTATCGGTAACCCATACGCGAGCCTTCATTCTGCTCACGTCGGAAATGGTGAAGAGCAGGTCGCCCGGGTTGACGTTGTCCGAGACGCGGACGTCGATCGCGGTGACGATACCGCTGATCGGCGCTTGCGCCATGAGCATCTTGCCCAGCGCGTCCATCTTGGAGCTATAGACCTTGTACTGGGTTTCGGCGTTGTCGAGGTCCTGCTTCGAGATTCCGCCGACCTCGTAGAGCTTCTGCATGCGCTCGTAGGTTGTGCGGACGTTGTCATACATCGCCTGAAGCTCTTCGTACTGCGCGACCGGCGTATCCTCGGGGAACGTCACCAGAACCTGATCCTTCTCGACAAAATCGCCGACATGCACCTTGATCGTTTCTACTTCAGCGCCGAAGCTGGCGTATTCGGAGGTCTCCCGGATTCCGCTCAGCGTCGCGTTGTAGGTCAATTCCTTGGAGAAGTTCCGGGCTTCGATCTGCTGAATCTTCACCGGCAAGCCGTTTTCCTGGTAAAGCTGGTCCATATTCTTCGCCTGCTCGGTATCCTTCTTCGAAGAACATCCGGCAAGCATCAGTGCGGCCACAATCATCGCGATAAATATGTTCTTGTACATGGTTTTCTCCTGCGTACTCTTATTTATAGTTCTCTACCCAGAGCCCTCTTGAAGGCCTCGTGGGACATGATGACATCGTAAACGGCGTTCAGATACGTCAAGCGGATCGAGCGGAGTTGCAACTGCGCGTCGAAGACTTCGAGCTGCGTCCCGACCTGGTTCTGGTAACGGGCTTCGGCGATGCGTTCACCCTTCTCCGCCAGTTCGACGTTCTTTTGCTGACTCTCGAGTTTCTCGATCGCCCGGGTCAGATCGTAGTAGGTGTTGCGAATCTGGAGCTCGATATTCGACTTCAATTCCTCGTGTCCGATCACCGATTTCTGGTAATTATGGCGCGCCCTTTTGATCTTCGCCGTGTTGGACAGGCCGGTGAACAGCGGCATGCTGAAGCCGATTCCCACCGTCCAGGAGTTGCCGAAATCATCCGATTCGATGCGGTAATCCTCACCCGATCCGAAGTATTTATATTCGGCGCTTATCCCGATATTGGGAAGGAAATTGCCCTTCTCGGTCGTGTAGATTGTCTTCTGGATATCCACGCCGATGTTGGAGAGCTCCATCTCGATCCGGCTCGACAGTCCTTCCGCGATGGACTGCTTCAGATCGGGGGACTCGATGGGCGGCTCTACGATCTCGTCGTCCAGCGTGATTTCTTCGTGGATGTCGAGTTCCTTTTTCAGGGCCTCGAGCGCCAGCTTGTACCGGCTTTCCGCTTCCACGACATCCGGCTCGAGTCGCGATACTTCGAGGTCGGCGCGGAGCTTGTCGTATTCGGAGACCAGACCGTTCTCGAACATCTTGTTGACCTGCTGCTGGTGCATTTGCGCAAGTTCGAGCGCTTGATTCTGTATATCCAAAAGATCGCGTGCCAGGACAGCGCCATAGTACATCTCGATGATGTTGTAGATCACGTCCTGCTTGGTGAGGAAGTACTGCTTTTCCTGAACCGATTTCGCCTTCTTGGCAACCTTCAGTCCGTTGATAAGCTTTCCACCCATGAATACGACCTGGTCCATCTTGACACCCGCGTAGAGCGAAGCGGTTTTCTCGGTCTTGTCCGGTCGCATACCCGCCATGAAATTGTCGAGGTAGCCTGCGACTGCCTGATCGTTTTCTATGAGCGTATCGTCGTTGTTTGGTTCCGCGTGATTCGTGTTGAGAGAATCGCTGATCTGGCTGCTGGCGGATGGTCCTCCCTCGAGAGCGGAATCCGGATACCTCATCTGTTCGAGCTGATAGCCGCCGGAAAGCGTCACCTGCGGAAAGAATGACCCCAATACGTTGTTGTATTCTTCGTCGATAGCCTTTTTCTCTTCCCATTGCTGTTTGAGCGTTCGATTGTTCTTCAGTGCGATATCAAGTGCCTCATCCAGCGTCAGTGCCTGCACGAGCAGCGGAATCAACACCAGTAGCGCAACAAGTAGCTGTTTCATTTACTCCCCCTCTCGAGTATTCCATTCAATATCAGGTCCGCGATGATTCGCATGTCTTCCTGAAAGGATACATACATCGCCTTTGTTATCGTAAAATGAAGATTGTCGTCTCCGAGCAGAAACCATCTCAAGATCAGGTCGCTGACGCGCTCGATGTTCACGTCTTTGCGGATTTCTCCCTGCTCGATTCCCTTGCTGAAGATATCCATGATCTTCTGGCGAGTCTTCTCGAGGTTGCGTTCCTTGAACTCCCTGACCTTGATCATGAAGAAATTCGGCTCCTCAGCGAGCAGGGTCATGTACAATTTCCCCTTCTCGTTGATATAGTCAAACGGCTTGACCAGAAGCGCGAAAATGCGTTCTTTCGTGTTTTGTCCGGCTTCGACGGCTTCGGTTATCTTCTGGTGGATATAATCGGACTGCTCTCTCACGATCTCGAGCAGGATATCTTCCTTCGAATTGAAGTAGTAATAGAAGGTACCCTTGCCAAGACCGGCCTCGTTCGTGATGTCGGAGATCGAAGTCTTTTTGTATCCGAAGTATTCGAAGAGCTTTTCGGCAGCCTGGATCAGCGCATCTTTCTTTTCCAGTGTTGCGTCGGTCATCGTAACTCCTTTTTTATATCATTTTTTTGTTTCGTCTATTCACACATTATTCAAAAATACTTTTCGACCAAAATATTTTTTCGGTCGAATTGTCAAGAAGAATTTTTCGCCATGAGAGGATGGGATTCTAAATCTTAGATATGTGATATGATACGCCATTGCATCAGATCGGATATTACGTCGAAAATTTTTCCACTTAATGGCCTGGAGCCTGATCCCGGTCTGTCTGGGATAATTTGATTGACGGTTCTTTAATCCGATTTATAATTCGACAAGCGAGGTGCGGTATGAAGAGAAAAACGATACTGTTGTATGTGATCGTCCAGATGATATTGTCGATTCTATGCGCTCAGTCGATCGATTTCGATCGTATCGAGCACGATTTCGGCATGATGGATGAGCGGGACGGTGTACAGGAGGTGGTGTTTCCTTTCGTGAACAACACCGGTTCGCCGGTGAAGATACGCGATGTGCATGCGTCTTGCGGCTGCACGACGTCCGGCTGGTCAGTCGGCATGATAGAGCCCGGAAATGAGGGAGAGGTTCGTTTGTCCTACGATCCCGATGATCGCCCCGGGCCGTTTCGCAAGACCGCTACGGTGCAATTCGAAGGTGACGTTCCTTCTATAGAGCTTGCGGTATCCGGCGAGGTGATTCCGGATCCTGAGAAGTTCCGCAAGAGCATCGGCCACCTGTTGATCCGGGAGCACACCATCGACATCGAGGTTCCGCAAAACGCGACGCGAATCGTGGAAGGCGTCCGGATGAAGAACTGCTGCGGCGACACGCTTTTGCTTTCCCTTCGTGATTCCGTGGCGTGGGGCAGGATTCGGTTCGTGCCGGAAGTGCTGCGCGGAGGCGAGAAGGGCTGGATGTTGATCGAGATGGACACGGGCACGATCGGGCAAACGTTCCGGGAAACGTTCTGGGTTCGGGTGTCGAGCGGGAAGCGGCATCTCGATGGGGGCGTGGTGCTGCGCGTCACGAAGAAGGAGACGGCAGAGACGACGGTGATCGATGTGTCGCCGGAAGAGGCGCTTGATCTGATCGGGACGGTAGAAGGTCTATTGATCCTGGATGTGCGGACGCCGGAGGAGTTTTCCGAGGGTCATGTCGAGGGTGCGGTGAACGTCAACTACTTCGATCCGGATTTCGAGAAGCAGTTGTCCGCACTTGATCCGGCCGAGGCGTGCCTGGTCTATTGCAAGGGTGGCGTACGAAGCGGGAAGGCGCTTCCGTCGATCGTGAAACAGGAGATCGGGACGATCTATCATTTGATATCCGGGTTCTCCGGCTGGGTCGAAAGCGGTATGCCTGTGGTGAGATAGGGAGATTGTAGTGAATCTGAACCATGATAAACAAATCTGAAATAAAAGATTTGACAAATATTTTATAAAATGCTTAAAATTGCCGTATGACAGGATTGGTATCTGTCCGTCAAAATGGTAAAAATAGTTAATTCAATGATTAGCATGGAGATAGGAGCGAGGAACGAAGACGGTTATGTTGGTTTGCAAACTGGATAATCATAAAGATTTTCGCGATCAATTCAATAATTCCAAACAAGAAATACATACGTAAAAGGAGTGAAACGCTATGAAAAAAGCAACGTTTGTTTTCATCGCTATTTTACTTGTCTTCGCAGTTCTTACTGCCGTGGACGAGATGAAAGGGCCAAACATCCAGCGCGTTGGCATGGACAAGCAGGTTACACACACACCGCGCCATACCGATACCCGCGATGTGGACATCTTGACGGAAGATTTCGCCAGTGGCGGGTTACCGCGCGATTGGCAGAATGTCGATAACGATGGCAGTGGAGATGTCTGGGCATTCGATAATCCCGGTAACCGCATCATCAACACAACCACGAGTGCAAATGGATTTGCGATTCTGGACAGTGATTATTACACAACTACGCAGGATGCAGACCTCATCACCTGCTCGATCGACTGTTCACGGTACCTTTCAGATCCGATCATCCTCGAGTTCGAGCATTTTTTCAAGTCTTGGTCTGGCAGCTCGGGCACCCTTTCCATCAGTGGTGATGATGGCGCAAACTGGACAATCCTCCAGACGTGGACATCTTCAACAACCAATGCGACGCTTGCGTCATACAATATCTCGGCGTATGCATCTGCTCGCGGATTGGTGAAGATCAAATGGAACTACTTTGGCGACTATGGCTATTATTGGGCTGTGGATGACGTGCGCGTGTATGCGCAGGTGGCAACGGTTCCTCCGGATTGCTCGACCCTGATTCAACCTGCGGATGCGGGAACCGATGTCGATATCAACACGGCTCTGATCTGGGAAACCGCTGAAGGCGTTCCCACCGAGTACCTGCTGTACTTCGGAACGGACAATCCTCCCACAAACATCGTGAACGGAACCGATGTCTATCCGGAAACCAGCTACATCCCGTCAACCCTCGACTTGGGTGAGACCTACTACTGGCAGGTTGTTCCGGGTAATGAACACGGTAGCGCAACGGGTTGCCCTATCTGGTCGTTCACAACCTATACTCCGCTCACGCTGCCCTACGAACAGGGATTCGAATCCGGAGCGCCCTACTGGTATGTCATCAATAACAATGGCGATAGCCAGAACTGGACGATCTACGAAGGTATCCCCCATAGCGGAACCTACTCCGTCGGTATCAATACCAATACGACAGAGAATGGAAATGACTGGGGTATCCTGCCCGCGCTCGACCTTACCGCCGGAAACGACTACCAGCTTCTTTTCTACAATCTGGCGGTTGACGGTGATCAAGACTTCTCGATCTACTGGGGCGAATCACAGAACCCGGCCGATATGAGAAACGAACTTTTCTCCGGCACGCTCGTAGCGGATCCCTCATATGAATATTCAGCGGCTGTGTTCGAATTCACGCCGACGGGTACCGGCCCGTTCTTCATCGGAATGCACTTCACCTCGGAAGCGACCGACGGTACCAACACCTACCTGTCGATCGACGATCTCGTGGTTCAGGAGATTACCGGTGCTCCCGATTGCCCGGTGCTCAATTCTCCAGTTGGCGGCGCCACCGAGATCGCGACGACCCCAACACTCGAGTGGACCCTCGCAACAGGCGTACCGCTCGGTTACAACCTGTATCTGGGTACGGACAATCCTCCGACAAACGTTTATAACGGACTCGATGTCGGTTATGTCGATAGTTACACCGTCACGACGATGCTTGATTTCGAAACAACCTACTACTGGTACGTCGATGCCTATAACGGATTCGGCAGCAGTAACGGATGCACAGTCGAAAGCTTCGTGACCATGACGGATCAGACCATCTATTCGTTCCCGTACAATCAGGATTTCGAAAACGACGGCGCTCTCCCCATGGGCTGGACTCAGGATTATATTTCGGGAACCGTTTCATGGACCTGCCAAGACGGCGGCAACAGCGGTCACCCCGCAGCGGCTCACGGCGGATCCTACAATGCCCTTCTTTTCAACACTTCGGACGCGACTACGCGCCTGATCACACCGCAGATCGATTTCTCCGGACAGAGCTCAGCCTTCCTCGGATTCTATCATACACAAAGTTTGTGGTCGAGTGATCAGGATGAATTGACTATTTACTATAAGAACGATCCGGCAGGCTCCTGGACAGAACTCGCTTACTACGATTCGAGTATCGCAGACTGGACATACGAGGAAATCGAACTTCCGGCGCTGACCGAAACATACTGGATCGCTTTCGAGGGTTATGCATCCTACGGATACGGTGTCTGCATCGATGACGTGTCGATCTTCCTTGGCGGTACGCCTCCAGTCCCGACGACACTCATTGCGCCGACCGACGCTGCAACCGACGTAAGCTCTCTTACAAACCTGTCATGGAACGCAGCGACAGGCGCTACCGGCTACAAGCTCAGCCTCTGGTACAACGATGGCATGCGTGCAAACCAGTATGTGTGTCAGGACAAGGACCTGGGCAATGTCACGACGTACGATCCGAGCGACGATTCCGTGGATATGCTCTTCTTCGAGACGACATACTCCTGGACAGTCGTGCCGTACAACGCAATCGGCGACGCAACCGGATGCCCGACATGGAGCTTTGCCACCGAAGTCGATCCATCGATATCTTCACTTCCGTGGCTCGAAGACTTCGAAAACGGTGGTGCTATTCCGGCCGGCTGGAGCCAGGAATATACCAATGGAACGGTTAACTGGATCTATACCGGTGGTGGACATAGTTCACATCCGTCTGCCGCATACAGTGGTAGCTACAATGCTCAATTCTACTTCGGAAGTAGCTCACTCGACTATTCAACGATGCTTGTCACCCCGCTGATGGATTTATCGGCATATTCCGTAGTGCATGTGGAATTCATGCACGCGCAGGCAGAATGGCCGAGTGATCAGGACGAGCTGACCGTTTACTACAAAAATTCTGCTGGCGGTAGCTGGACACAGCTTGCCCATTATGCAAGCGATACACCCACCTGGACCATGCGATGCATCGACCTTCCGAACCTCAGCTCGACATACTGGATCGCGTTTGAAGGTTTTGCCTCATTCGGCTATGGCGTCTGCCTCGACGATGTTCGGGTTCTCGAATCGATCCCTGGCGACGATACATTCCTGATTTCCGAAGTCAGCGACAACCGTACAGGTCAGAGCGAGGCTACAGGATATATCGAGCTGTACAACAACATGCCGTACTCGGTCGATGCAAGTGGCTATCAGATCCGCGTCGGTAACGGCGACGGTATGGGCAACTTCACACCCACCGGTACTGTATATACCATTCCCGCGGATACGATCATTGGTGGTTTCGACTTCCTGCTGATCGGTGGCGGCGCAGATTACGCGACCTTCACGGCAGCCTGGGGAATCACCGAGCCCATCAACTACCTTGCAGGCGATACGCTACTCGGCCTCACCAGCGGTGCAGCATACGATCTGTACAATCCGTTTACCCGTGCGGGCTCTCTGGACGACACGCCGCCCATCGGCGCCGGTGAGAACGTTGTGCACCTCAATAAAATAACGGGTTGGTCAGTACCTGGAAGCTCCGATACGGGTACACCGGGTGAATTCGTCGAAGAACAAACCCTGCCGGTTACGTTCGCTACCTTCACGGCAAAGCCCATTAACAGCGGAAACGTGCTGCTGAACTGGACGACCCAATCTGAAAGCGATATGCAGGGCTATCACATCTATCGTTCCGAGAGCTCCGAGATTGCCGAAGCTGTTCGCCTTACCACGAACATCATCGCGGCAAACAACAACTCGCAGGAATCCAGCTACGAATACGAAGATAGCGATATCGAATTCGACATCACCTACTACTACTGGATTGAAAGCTACGAGAACAGCGGGTACTCCTCCTTCCACGGACCGGTCAGTACGACCGTGATCGAGGGACAGGAAACTCCGCCCGCAGTCTATGACGTGACGGAGCTGAAAGGCAACTGTCCGAATCCGTTCAATCCGGAAACGACAATCGAGTTCAGTATCAAAGGTACGAAAGGCGATATGGTGAATGCGTCTCTGGTGATCTACAACATCAGGGGTCAGCGCGTGAAGACGTTCTTCAATCAACATCAGGCTACCGAAAAGGGTGAAGTCACCTGGCACGGTAAAGACGATACGGGCAAGTCAGTTGCCAGTGGTGTCTATTTCTACCGCCTTAAAACCGACGATTATTCGGAAATCCGCAAGATGATGCTTCTGAAATAGTGTCATTTGGCATGCGAGTCTTGCATTGACGAACGGCTGTGAATGCTAAATGTCACAATGATTGTCTATACGTGTGAGGCTGACAGAGAATAATCGGAATAATACCAAACGGGGAGCGTGTAAGTGCTCCCCGTTTTTCTATCTACCCACACCCATTACAGAAGCGTAATAAATGGCGCTCATAAAAAAACGGACAAATCCAAAAAAAGATTTGACAACAAATCTGTCGGAAGTCAATAATCTGCCTGAAATATGTAATGCACCCATCTATCCATGATGTGGATGCGTCGTCGAGTCGCTTGAACCGGTAACGCAAAAGGGGAGTTTATAGTACCTTGTTATTAGATTCATTTGTTTTTAACAGACAAGACGCTTGTCATCACCCAGTCACAAATACATCACCAATGTACTTTTCTGAAACCATACAATATCACTGCGCGATAAAAATGGTTTTGGAACAATATATCTAAATTTACGCAAAAGGCATACGTAAGGAGGAAAACATGAAAAAAACAGTTGTCTTGATTGCGTTTCTATTCGTGATGTCTGCGGCGCTGATCGCCGTGCAGGCAAGTAACGTAACGTCGTACGATCCGAACAGGCGGATCGATAACCCGACCCAGAGCGTTCTGGATCAAATGCTGCACCGGGCGAAGCTCGGACAGGCAACGCGTGCTGAGCTCGCGACCATCGAGAGTGCACGTCATCGTATCGGTGATCGTATCGATGTGTCCAGAAGCATGTCACGTAACACCTATCTTGACGAGAACTTCGACGGTCTTACGGCATTGCCGGAAGGCTGGTCAACCGAAGGTGAAAGTGGAGCGAACTGGGGTATCGATGATAGTAACAATGCAGGCGGCGATGCTCCGGAATTGTACTTCGACTGGTCACCCGCAGCAGTCGGAACCGGAAGAGTCATCAGCCCGGAAATGAACACAACCGGTGCAACCGAAGTGTATGTTTCCTTCAACCACTACGTCAACTACTACTCATACTGGGATGATCCGTATGTAATTGGCGTGGCCACCTCTTCGGATGGTGTTACGTGGAATTCGATTTATGAGATCATGCCCGAAGCAGTTATTCCGGCTACGCCCATGATCTTCCTCGTGGACAACGCGGATGTTGGCTCTTCAACATTCCAGATTTCTTTCTACTTCGTTGGGGATTCCTACGATATCAACTACTGGTACATCGACAACATTCTTGTCGAAGACCCGCCAACAGGTCCTCAGCTTTCCGCTGGCTTCGTTGATCCTGCCACGGGTAACAACCTGTATCCGTTCGAATTCGCGATTAACTATGTAAATCCGGATGGATTGGCCCCCACCATTCATAAGGTCTATGTCAACGGTACACCTTACGACATGGTAGCTCCGGCAACCCCCGACTATGCTGCCGGCGCAGTCTTTACCTATTCGATGCCTCTGCCGCTCGGAACGGCGCACGAATATTACTTCCATTTCAGCGATGGGGCAGAAGAGGCTTATCTTCCCGATACAGCTCCGACTACACCGTATTATGGACCAGAAGTCTATAATCCCATTACGGCTGGAACTCTGACCATTGACGCTGCTGGCGGTGGCGACTATACCACCTTCCAGGCTTGCTTCGACGATCTGGCGATGCATGGTATCGCCGGTGCCGTTGATGTCGAAGTTGCCGCTGGAACATACGTCGAAGAAGCTACGCTTTCCGGTAATGTGCACGGCGCTTCGTCGTCTCAGATGGTTCACTTCTACCCCGTGGGCGGCGAAGTCGTCGTCGATGGGTCAGCTCATACATCGGACGCTCCGATCTATATCCTGAATTCGGGCAATGTCTGGTTTGAAGACTTTACCATGATCAATGGAGTTCAGGGCGGCTTCCGCACAAGCGGTACCGATAATGCCTGGATATCCAACTCCCGGCTATATCTGCCTGGCTGGGTCGGTATCGGATTCTCCGAGAGCCAGAACTGCCGCGCATGGAACAATATGATTTCATGGGCAACGACACAGGGTATCGCGTTGTACGACGGTGGCGTAGGCTCCAATCACCTGATATGGAACAACTCTGTCTATGCTGAAACTCCCGATGATCAGGGCTATATCATCTGTCTGACTTTCTCGAACAGCGAAGCGGTAGTTTACAACAATATCTTCCATCGTAACTACACTGCGGACAACTTCGAAATTGTCCATATACAGAATCAGGACTGGACATCTCATCCCAATAGCATGTCCGACTACAACTGCTTCTATACTGAAGATGGTTGCGATCTTATCACCGGCTATGCTACGCTCGCTGACTGGCAGGCTACAGGCTTCGGTATGGACATGAACTCTGTCGAAGGCAATCCGTACTTCGACGATGTCGCTGCCTACGATCTGCACATCACTGGCGTAACCGCCGGTAGCTCTGCCGCCTATCATGGTGGTACGAATGTAAACGCATGGTTCACCGACGACTTCGATGGCGATATCCGTACAACCCCGTGGGATATCGGTGCCGACATGATCGTGCCGCCTGCCTCCCCGCAGCTTACCGTTGGTGCTCTAACACCGGAAACCGGTAACCAGTGGACCGTCTTCGAATGGACCGTCAACTACTGGCACCCGCTGGGAAACGCCCCGACAAGCGTCAAGGTTATCATCGATGGCAACAGCTTCAGCCCTCACACCATGACACTCATCAGTGGTGATCCGGGTGACGGTGTATATTGCTACACCCAAACCATGGCGGAAGGAAACCACGATTACTACTTCACCGCGGCTACCGATATGGGCTCGCTCCGGTTCCCGGAAACCGGCTCTCTCGCTGGTCCGCAGGTGACATTCCTTACCGTGACTTCGGTTCCTTATACACAGGACTTCGAAGGTGGCGCGCTGCCCGCCGAATGGTCACAAGAATATCAGACCGTCAACAATGTTGACTGGATCTACACGAATGGTGGAACCAGCGGTAATCCGTCTGCCGCGTACGAGGGTAGCTTCAATGCCCAGTTCTATGATACGGATGGCGACCAGACCTATCTGGTTACTCCGCTGTTCGATCTGACAACCATCACAGACCCAATTCTGTCATTCTGGCATACACAGCCAATTTGGTCCTCCGATCAGGATGTCCTGACTCTGTGGTACAAGAATGATCCGAATGGTGACTGGATTCAGTTCGCACAATGGACCGAGTCTATCGTAAACTGGACCAATGAAGTAATCACCCTTCCCAATCCTACTGGAACATACTGGATCGCCTTTGACGGACTCGGCGACTACGGCTATGGCGTCTGTATCGACTATGTACAGGTCATGTCTCCGCCGCAATACACCGTCGAGATTCCTACGGCTCCTCAGTCCGGTAGCGCTCTGCCGGGTAACTACGCGATGTATCCGGTTGAAATCACAAACGTCGGTGTCCTTGCAGATACCTATGACCTGGTTGCTGAGGATTATGCCTGGGATACGACATTCTGGAATACTCCGGACGGATCACGTCGCAGCCAGATCACCAATACGGGCGAAGTGCTCGTTGGCGAGACGGTTACCGTGTATGTGAAAGTCACGGTCGATGGCGCTGCTGTCGCTGGCGAAACCGATACCGCCACGATCAAAGCAATCTCTCAGGGCGATGCCTCGCGCTACGCTTCAACATCCGTTACAACCGAAGCACTGGCGAGCTTTGATATGATAAGCTCGATTGATGCAACCATGAAGAACGGATGTGAAGGTATTGTGGTTGAATACATCGTTAAAATCGAAAACATTGGTGGTGCCAATGATACCTACGATCTCACGCTTGAAGAAGATGATTGGCCAACCGTCTGGGCAGATGGCGCTTCGGTTTCCGTGAACGCCAATCAGGTACACAATGCGATCATCCAGGTTACATGCGATGGCGTTGTTGGCGAAACCGACACCACAATGGTGACCGTCACTTCTCAGGGTGATCCGGCTATTACCAATACCTATCAGATCATCACAGGAATCATCGGTACCGAAGGTAACGGCGTAGGATTCTACTACACCTGGAAGAACAAATACGCGACCAATGGACCGACTTATAACTGGTACTCCCCCGTTACGAGAGCGATCCTTGATCCGATGCCCGACGATGATGGCTGCGTCGGACCGTTCCCGCTTGGATTCGACTTCCCGTTCTATGGCGACATGGTCAATCAGTTCTATGTCAACAGTAACGGAATGATCGATTTCTACGCACCGGACAGCTCGTTCTCCGGACAGAATATCCCGAGCACAACGGTTCCGAATGGACTTGTCGCCCTCTACTGGGACGACCTGAATCCGACGGATACTCCGCTCGAAGGAACCCCCGCGATCTATCAGGAAGCGGCCTTCATCGATGGCAAGAATGCTCACGTGATCACCTATGATCACATGCCTGAATATGATAGCGATGAAAAAGGATACTTCATCACCGCACAGATAATTCTATTCGAGGATGGATGCGTCAAGATGCAGTATAAGGAATTCTATCCGGGATTCGATATGGACTACGCCGCGATCGGTCTCGAGAATGCAGACGGAACCGACGCTGTGCTTTATTCCTATCACAATTACAGTGTATGGAATGAAATGGCTGTCATGTTCTACTATGAACCGATCGAATACAACGTATCAATCGATAACACGACCATGACCCTCTCTTGGGATGCTGTTACCGGAGCTGATACGTATAACGTGTATGGCTGTGATGATCCGTACGGTGTGTATCCGGATGACTATGTGCTGGTCACCAATACCGCCGATCTCTTCTACGTCATCACACCAGAACCGATGAAGTTCTATGTGATCACGGCTCAAGCACCTGAAGTGGTTCGACTTCGCAATCGCGAGGAAGAAATCCAGCAGGCACAGAAAGCCGAGAAATAAGCATAATTATGCGGTCGGCTGAAAAAAAACAGCCGACCGCGTAAATAAAAAGATTGACAAGGTTGTCATGAGAGACAAAATTATGTCGGCAATAAATGGGGAAATTAATACTGACAAAATAAAACCTGTAAGGGGGAACGAATGAAAAGAGTTATCTTACCGTTACTTGTACTTTTCGGACTTTCAGCGCTCTTCGCCCTGGAGTCAGCACCAAGTGATGTCGTCGGGTACATTCAGTACACGATCGCCGTTAACGATTTTGCTTTTGTGTCTGTTCCGTTCGGAACCGACTGGACAATGGCAAGTGATCTTGGGAACGATATGGGAGCTGATGTCACCTCCATTATCCGTTGGAATGCTGGTGCATGGGAACAGTATGTCCCGGGATTCTCTTCTTCCGATTATGATATCGCAGAAGGAAATTCCTACCTGGTATTTAATGATAATGACACAGAAGCTCTGACCTGGTACGCTGAAGGTGTTGTCGGTGATGCTGCAGCATTTGACATCGTAGCCGGAGACTTCACTCAAATCATGCTTCCGCTGGATCGTAGTGATCTTACACTTGCAAGCGAACTGGCTACCAATATCGGTGAGGATGTCACAAGTGTTATCACTTGGTCAGCCGGTGCTTGGGCTCAGTACATTCCGGGCTTCTCCTCCAGTGACTATAGCATTGGAATCAGCGATGGTTTCCTTGTCTATTCAGAAACTGCATATCCTGGATGGAACGGAGCAGTCGTTCGGAATCAAGTGCGCGTCGAAGCTCAAAACGTTAACGTAGCTAAAAAAGAAATAAAGGAGTAAGACATGAAGAAAGCATTAGTTCTGATCTCTTTGTTATTCATTGCAAGCTTTATGTTTGCACAACCGGGAACTCCTCATGCAATGATGGGTATCTGTATCGATGGTAATACCGGAGCAAACCATGAAGATGTCGGTGTTGCTTTCTATAACGCGACCTATAACTTCGGGACGTTCTACTATAACTATCCCGGACAGGAAAACACAGCCGGCGGAACGAGCTATGATGTTCCCACCGGTGAGCTTCAGATTCAGCTCTCCGTGATGCTTGTTCATCAGGGTGGAAACGTTATCCACGTCGATTTCATCGACAATATTACAGGCGACACGACTTCTCGTGATTTCGCTAGGGATGGCGGCGCGTGGACCAACATGGGGACAATCACTTGGCCCGATGGACCCTCCACCTGGAGCCTTACCGGTAACATCGGCATGGCTGGTGTGACCTTCACGGCGACCGGTACAACCGAACCTCAAGCCACTTCCGATGAATACGGCGACTGGGCATTCGTATGTAATGATGGCGCTGATGTGACCATCACACCGTCGAAAGAAGGCTATGTCTTCGATCCGGCAGTACTTGAGCTTCTTGCCGTGAGTGAAAATATGTCTGGCATCGAATTCACATGGACCTCGCTTGCACCGGATGCACCGATCAATCCGTATCCCGCGGATGGAGCAACCGGCGTAGCCGGCGAGCTTCCGTACCTGTGGTGGGATGCTCCGGAAGGTGGCGAAGTCGCTCCGACAAGTTACTTCGTGACTCTGTCCGCGAACGCCGACTATTCCGCACCGATCATCGACAACATGGAAACCGTCGATCTGATGTACGCGGTCCCCGCGACCTCTCTTATGAACGCAACCATGTACTACGCGAAGGTCGTGCCTCACTATGCTCCGCCCGCACGCGCAACCGATGGTCTCAAGAAAGACACCTCGATCCGCAAAGTTACCAAAGCCACCAAGGTCCGTGACTATGGCGCAGCCCTTGAATGGTCATTCGAAACCTATGACAACGGCGATGCCCAGAACGGTGGAAACTGTAACGGCGCAGACCCTGTGACAATCGAACTTCCCGGCGTGACTGTGGTCATCAATCCGGCTGCTGGCGTCAACGCTCTTATCATCATCGACTGGACGACCGTTGCCGGTAACATGCCCGGCTACGGCTCACCCGCTGTCGAACTTCCGGGATTCATCTTCGGTCTCAACATCGAAGCCGGCAATCCTGCGAACCTCAACGGCACGATCGAAATCGAAGTTGGTGAAGGCTACGACATCTCTGCCGTATTCTATCACAACGACGGTGCCGAATGGGTCGAAGTTGTTGCACCCGCAAGCTGGACCTATGTCGGCGGCATCCTTACGATCCAAGGTCTGAACCTCATGACCCGTACCGGTGGCGACATCGAGATCGCGGTTCACGATTCAACCGTACCGGTCGAATTCAGCGCGTTCAACGCAACCTTCATGGTTGACCAGGGTAACGTCCTCCTCAACTGGACGACCGAAACCGAAACCGACATGATGGGTTACTACGTGCTTCGCAGCGAAACCGGTAATCAGGATGAAGCGATCCGCATCAACCCGACCATTATCGAAGCTGCCAACACAAGCATCGAGACCAAATATCAGCTCGTCGATGAGATCAATGTAGAAGAAGTCGCTCCTTGCGCTTACACCTACTGGATTGAAGCGATCGAGAACAATGGCTACACCATGTTCCATGGTCCTCAGAATGTTCTGATCGAGGAAAGCAAGCCGGAAATGCCTGCATTTACGCAGCTTGAGGGCGCATACCCGAATCCGTTCAACCCTGAGACCACCATCAAGTTCAACGTAGCCGAAGGCGAAACCGCCAAGCTTACCATCTACAACGTACTTGGCCAGGTCGTGAAGACCTTTGGAACCTACGAAGCGCAAGTTGACATGCACGAAGTTGTATGGCACGGTACCGACAACAACAACAACAACGTTGGCTCCGGTATCTACTTCTACCGCCTCGAGAGCGATTCCTACAAGTGCATCAAGAAGATGCTCCTTCTGAAATAATTCAGAGGTTGCAAATATATAAAAGGCTGGCACTCGCCAGCCTTTTTTTTCGATCTGGACATGACCATTGACAATACCGTATGCAGGAGGAAATGTGCAATCGTACATTGATGAAATCGCTGCCATCATGGAAACGGAAGGGTTGAACCGAATCGTGATAGACACATTTCGCGCGTATTACCGGCAGGTGGAAAAGGGGGCAACGGGCAAGCTTTCGAGCAAAGAAATCTATCCACCGTCCGATGAAAATGTCGAACGCTACGAATCGCTGACCCACCAGGACGGGACATATCTCGAAAAACTGGTCTATGTTAAGCTCAACGGCGGTTTGGGTACCAGCATGGGACTGAAGAAGGCGAAATCGCTTTTACCTGTGAAAAACGGTCTGACATTCCTGGATATCATCGCCCGGCAGGTATTGCACCTTCGAGACGCTACCGGGAAGGCGATTCCTCTACTTTTTATGAACAGCTTCAACACGCACGATGATACGCTGGAACACCTATTGCGTTATAAAAATCTATCCTTGGGCAACCTTCCGATCGATTTCGTGCAGAACAAGTTTCCCAAGCTTATCCGGGAGAACCTCGCACCACTTAAGTGTGAGGACGACGTGCAAAACTGGAATCCACCCGGGCACGGTGATATCTATATGGCGATGGCGATTTCCGGAATTCTCGACAGGCTGATCGAGATGGGATACCTCTATATGTTCGTCTCGAATGCCGACAACCTCGGTGCTGTCGTTGATGAGAAAATCCTGACCTGGTTCGCGGAGAACGATATTCCGTTCGCCATGGAGGTCTGCCGTAGGCTGGATATCGATAAGAAAGGCGGTCATCTGGCGCAGGACAAAGATGGACAATTACTGCTCCGGGAAGCCGCGCAGTGCCCGGAAAACGAGGTGGACGAGTTCCAGGATACGGATGTCTATCGGTGGTTCAACACCAACAACCTCTGGATCAATCTGGAGGCTCTGCGGCGGAAGCTGGACGAGAACGACAACGTGATGATTCTGCCGCTGATACTGAATGCGAAGGTTGTGGATGATGTGCCGGTATATCAGATCGAGACGGCGATGGGCGCTGCGATCGGTGTATTCAATGGCAGCAAGGCGATCGCGGTTCCACGCCATCGTTTCGCGCCCGTGAAGAAGACCACGGACCTGTTGGTTGTCTGGTCGGACGCGTATAAGCTCGATGAGCAATACCGCGTTGTGCCTGTGGGTGAATCGATACCGTCGGTGAAGCTGGACGATCGCTATTACAAGGATATCGATGGTTTGGTGAAGCATTTCGAGGAAGGCGTTCCGTCGCTTCGTGAATGCCGGAAGCTCGAGATCGAGGGTGAGATTATATTCGGCAAGAATGTCGTGATCAAAGGCTCGGCGAAGTTGAAGGCTGCGCAGCCAACTCGACTACAGGATATCACAATCGATTGATTTTTCGATTCCCAGTAATAAAACCCGCTTCACGTATGTGAGGCGGGTTTTCTCATTCTATCTTCTTTATTCTATTTCAGAAGGAGCATCTTCTTGATGCACTTGTAGGAATCGCTCTCGAGGCGGTAGAAGTAGATACCGGAGCCAACGTTGTTGTTGTTGTTGTCGGTACCGTGCCATACAACTTCGTGCATGTCAACTTGCGCTTCGTAGGTTCCAAAGGTCTTCACGACCTGGCCAAGTACGTTGTAGATGGTAAGCTTGGCGGTTTCGCCTTCGGCTACGTTGAACTTGATGGTGGTCTCAGGGTTGAACGGATTCGGGTATGCGCCCTCAAGCTGCGTAAATGCAGGCATTTCCGGCTTGCTTTCCTCGATCAGAACATTCTGAGGACCATGGAACATGGTGTAGCCATTGTTCTCGATCGCTTCAATCCAGTAGGTGTAAGCGCAAGGAGCGACTTCTTCTACATTGATCTCATCGACGAGCTGATATTTGGTCTCGATGCTTGTGTTGGCAGCTTCGATAATGGTCGGGTTGATGCGGATCGCTTCATCCTGATTACCGGTTTCGCTGCGAAGCACGTAGTAACCCATCATGTCGGTTTCGGTTTCGGTCGTCCAGTTGAGGAGGACGTTACCCTGGTCAACCATGAAGGTTGCGTTGAACGCGCTGAATTCGACCGGTACGGTTGAATCGTGAACCGCGATCTCGATGTCGCCACCGGTACGGGTCATGAGGTTCAGACCTTGGATCGTAAGGATGCCGCCGACATAGGTCCAGCTTGCGGGTGCAACAACTTCGACCCATTCGGCACCGTCGTTGTGATAGAATACGGCAGAGATGTCGTAGCCTTCACCAACTTCGATTTCGATCGTGCCGTTGAGGTTCGCAGGATTGCCGGCTTCGATGTTGAGACCGAAGATGAATCCCGGAAGTTCGACAGCGGGTGAGCCGTAGCCGGGCATGTTACCGGCAACGGTCGTCCAGTCGATGATGATAAGAGCGTTGACGCCAGCAGCCGGATTGATGATCACGGTCACGAACTCAAGTTCGATCACGACAGGATCGGCACCGTTGCAGTTTCCGCCATTCTGGACATCGCCACTATCGTAGGTTTCGAATGACCATTCAAGGGCTGCGCCATAGTCACGGACCTTGGTGGCTTTGGTAACTTTGCGGATCGAGGTGTCTTTCTTGAGACCATCGGTTGCGCGTGCGGGCGGAGCATAGTGAGGCACGACCTTCGCGTAGTACATGGTTGCGTTCATAAGAGAGGTCGCGGGGACCGCGTACATCGGATCGACGGTTTCCATGTTGTCGATGATCGGTGCGGAATAGTCGGCGTTCGCGGACAGCGTCACGAAGTAACTTGTCGGAGCGACTTCGCCACCTTCCGGAGCATCCCACCACAGGTACGGAAGCTCGCCGGCTACGCCGGTAGCTCCATCCGCAGGATACGGATTGATCGGTGCATCCGGTGCAAGCGAGGTCCATGTGAATTCGATGCCAGACATATTCTCACTCACGGCAAGAAGCTCAAGTACTGCCGGATCGAAGACATAGCCTTCTTTCGACGGTGTGATGGTCACATCAGCGCCATCTTCACATTCGAATGCCCAGTCGCCGTATTCATCGGAAACATCTTGTGTTTCAACTGTGCCGGTCGCTGTGAAGGTCACACCAGCCATGCCGATGTTACCCGAAAGGGTCCAATCTGATGGATCACCGAAATAGAGGTGGTTCATGTTGGTCCAGGCACCGCCATCCCTGATGAATTCCTCTGTGTATGTGTCGCCTGAAATATTGTCGATGAAATCGACGTGGATGACGTTACCAGCCTGATGAACAAGCATCACGGAAAGCTGAATCTGGAGTTCGCCGGTAGGAGGATCATAGCTCGTTCCAGCGGCTGTGTCTTCATGTCCGGGATAGTTATAGTAGAACGTCCCGAAGTTATAGGTCGCGTTATAGAAAGCAACACCGATATCTTCATGCAATCTGGTTCCACCATTCCAATACATCATACCCATCATAGCGTGAGGAGTTCCAGGCTGTGCATACACAGAACCTGCGACAATAAGTAAAGCGAGGAGAAGAATCGTCCTTTTCATAGCTGACTCCTTTTCTGGTTGATTATGAACATCTAAAAGCAAGTATGGCACAACAATAAACTTTCGTCAAGAATATTAATGTGCTGATTTATCCTTTATCATTCCTGCTCTATTTGAGCAGGAGCATTTTTCGGACAAACGTTCTTCCATCAGACTTCAGCCGTGCGAAATAAACGCCGGACGCGACGGCGCTCCCGCTGTCGTTCAATCCGTTCCACGGGATCAGGTATTCCTCGGCATCCAGATATTCGGATAACAGGCAGCGCACCTTCTCGCCCCGGATGTTGTAGATGTCGAGCGTCACATTGCCGGGTTCGGACAATGAGAACGCGATGGTGGTCTCGGGATTGAACGGATTCGGGTATGCTCCCGAAAATACCGTGAATTCCGGCGCGTTATCTGGAACCATTACAGTCTGGGGGCCATGGTACATTCTGTATCCATCGTCTTGTACCATCTCGATCCAGTAGTAGTATTCACCTTGCGCAAGGTCTGGATCAATGTACTGATAACGAGTCTCATTCGGTGTATTGGTAGCGGGGATGATGCTCGTGTTGGCGCAGACTGCATCGTCCTGTTCGCCGGTTGCGCTGCGAATGACGTTGAATCCCTCCAAATCGACTTCGGTTTCTGTCGTCCAGCTCAAGAGAACGCATTCGTCATCTTCCATATATACTGCATCGAAACCATAGTATGGTGGTGGTGGTGCGGTTGCATCGAGAAGCGCGATCTCGATATCGCCGTCCGTACTACTCGAGAGGTTCAGTCCTTCGATCATCAGGACGCCCTGGGTATAGTCCCAGCTTGCGGGAGCAACAACTTCGACCCATGCGTCACCGTCATTGTGGTAGAACACGGCGGTGATGTCGAGTCCTTCGCCAATGTCGAATTCGATCGTGCCGTTGAGGTTCGAGGGATCGCCGGCGTCGATGTTGAAGCCGAAAATAAACCATTGAATATCCATGTCTGGCGCTCCGAATCCGGACATACTATCGATATTGGTTGTCCATTCGACGATCACGACAGCGTCTTCGCCTTCGACCGGATCGATGCTCACGGACATGTAAGGAAGCTCGATCGTCACGGGATCGGTACCGTTGCAGTTTCCTCCGCTCTGCGCGTAACCATATCCTTCCGCACAGGTCTCAAACGACCACGCGAGGGTATCGTCGGCGACATCGGAGGTTACCATCGCATAATACACGGTTCCGTAATCGAGGGCACCGGTGGGAATCGGGCACATCAAGTCGGCTGTTTTCACGCTGTCGATGATGGGATTGGAGTAGTCGGAATTGGGCGACAACGTTACCGTATAGTTTTCCGGCTGAACCTCGGTTTCAGGCGCATCCCACCACAGGTAGGGAAGCATGGGCGCGACGCCTTTCGATCCATCCGCAGGATAGAACGTGTCGATATGGGATACGGGACGAGAATGCGCTATAAGCAGGCATGCGGTTAGCAGAAACAGCAGTGGCAAAATCATCCTTCTCATGTCTGACCTCCGCACTCATGTTAAGATGCGGAAAAGTTACTTGTCAAGCATTTTAATATTGGTAATCGCAGGTAAAAAAAGAAAAGCCCTCATCCGTATGGACAAGGGCTTAATGTGTATAGCTTGATGTTTTAGTCGAGGTCTTTGAAGGGATTTCCTTCGGTGGGATCCCATTTCTGCTTTGCGTATGCGCGCCAGTTGCGATCGCCTTCGCGCTCGATCACATCACCCGGGATGTTGGTCGGGTCAAACGAGATACGGCGCTTGTCGTGATCGATATGGCGAACCAGTACGTCGATTTCCTGTCCGATCTGTTCGTTGGTGTGATCCATTCCCGCGAGACGCATGCGCGACTTGGGAAGCAGCCCGGTGAGTCCTTCGCTTACCTTGACGAAGGTACCGAAGTCCGAGACGCCGTCGATGGTGCCGTGGACGGTCTGTCCGACGGTCAGTATCTGGTCGATGCTGTCCCACGGGTCCTCTTCGAGGGCCTTCAACGAAAGCGAGATTTTGCGTTTCTCGCGGTCGATGCGCAGGATTTTGACCTGTACGAGGTCGCCTTCCTGGACGACTTCCGACGGATGTCCGATTCTGCGTCCGCGACGCATTTCGGAGATCGGAATCAATCCCTGAACGCCTGCCCTGATCTCGGCAAACGACCCAAAGGTCTCGTTCTTGACGATGCGGCAGCTCACGATCTCATCTTCTTTCATCTCTTCCAGCGCGATTTCCGCAGGATTGCGTTCGAGGCGCTTGATGCTGAGAGAAATCTTGTTGCCTTTGAGGCGGATGACCTTCACGTCGATCTCGTCGCCGATGTTGAGCAGGTCGGACGGTGACTCGACGTGCTTCCATGCGATTTCCGAGATGTGCAGCAAGCCTTCCACACCACCGATATCGACAAATGCGCCGAAATTGGTCAGTCTGGTGACCTTGCCTTTCAGGACATTATCCACTTCGAGCTTGTCGAGCGTTTCCTTGCGAAGGGTTTCACGCTTCTTCTGAAGCAATACGCGGCGGGAGACGATGATGTTGCGTCCGCTCTCGCTGTATTCGGTGATCTCGAATTCGTATTCCTGGTTGATATATTTCGAGGTGTCGGAAACGGGTCCCAGATCGATCTGGGAGACAGGACAGAATGCCCTGGCGCCAAGCAGGTTAACCGTGAAGCCACCCTTGATGATGCTGATGACCTTACCGGTAACGGGAATTTTCCGTTCGTGTGCATCCAGAAGAACGGTCTTGGATGCATGAGACTTGGAGAAACTCTTGGCGAGAATAGTTTCCGTATCACTCTTCTTGACAATGTAACCGCTGAGGGCGTCGCCGATCTTGTAGGGAAGTTCGCCTGCCTCATCGAGGTATTCGGTCTTCTCGGCAATGGCGTCCAGTTTGTCTCCAAGGGTGACGAAAATGTAGAGGTCCGTGATATTCACGATCGTACCGGAAACTTCGTCTCCTGCCTGGATTTCGAACTTCTGGGGCATCGATTCTTCGAGCATCTTGCCGAAGTCTTCTTCCTCAGCTTCTTCAATGGGTTGATTCTCATCAACAGGTTCAGTCGCTTTCGTGACTTCGACAGCTTCTTCGCCTGCTGTTACCTGTCCTTCCTGGATTTTTGTTTCTTCAGGATTTTCTAAAACCATGTCTAATACTCCTGTGCTGTGCGATTTCCATCATGTTGTTAGCATGAATGCGAAACAAAACCACTCGGGGAGGGTTATATTGTCCAGCTTTTCCTGCTTTTTTTTCCGATCCAACCGGTGAAGCCGCACCATCAAGGGATTCCGGCGATGATTTGCTTCCGTTAACCAACGGGAAACGCTTTTCCCGGAAGCAAACCGAAACGACCAAGCGGCATCCGGTTGCGGCGAATCGCAAGAAAAACATTGACACTGAATCAGGGGAAAATTGATCATTTTATCTTCCGAAAGACAATACGGGAAAATAATGGTAATATACGGTATATGACGTCATGCTGTTCAATACGATAGATTTTGCGATATTTCTGCCGATCGTGTTCATCCTGTACTGGTTCGTCGTGAACCGGAACCTGCGATGGCAAAACTTCCTGCTCGTGGTCGCGAGCTATGTCTTCTACGGCTGGTGGGACTGGCGTTTTCTCTCGCTGATCCTGTTCAGCACGCTGGTCGATTACCTCGTCGGGCTCAGGCTGAAGAACGAAGAGAGGCTCGGCAGAAGGCGGTTTCTGCTCTGGATCAGCATCGTCGTCAACCTTGGTTTTCTGGGATTCTTCAAGTACTACAACTTCTTCCTGGACAACTTCGTAAGCGCGTTCACGTTCTTTGGCTACGAGATTCACGCCAACTCCCTGAACGTCGTGTTGCCGGTGGGGATTAGCTTCTACACGTTCCAGACGCTCAGCTACACCATCGACGTGTATCGCCGGAAGCTCGAACCGACCCGGGATTTCATCGAATTTGCCGCCTTCGTGAGCTTCTTTCCGCAGTTGGTCGCGGGGCCCATCGAACGGGCGACCCACCTGCTGCCGCAGTTCTATGAAAAGCGCAGATTCGACTACGACAAGGCGGTGGACGGCATGCGGCAGATTCTGTGGGGGCTGTTCAAGAAGGTCGTGATCGCCGACCAGTGCGCGCTGTACGTCAACCAGATTTTCGGGCAGTATCAGGACTACAGCGGTTCGACTCTGCTGGTGGGCATCCTGTTTTTCACCCTTCAGATTTACGGCGACTTTTCCGGCTACTCGGACATCGCCATCGGTACCGCGAGGCTATTCGGCTTCAGCCTGATGCGGAACTTCGCTTTCCCGTATTTCTCCCGCGACATCGCCGAGTTCTGGAGAAGGTGGCATATCTCGCTATCGACCTGGTTCCGGGACTACCTCTACATACCGCTGGGCGGCAGTCGCGGCAGCACATGGAAGAAGGTGCGGAACACCTTCGCCATCTTCATCGTCAGTGGATTCTGGCACGGCGCGAACTGGACCTTCATCTTCTGGGGAGCGCTGAACGCGATCTATTTCCTTCCGCTACTCTTGACAAAGAACAACCGCAAGAACCTCGATGTGGTGGCCGAAGGAAAATTCTTCCCGAGTCTGAGGGAATCGATATCGATACTGACCACTTTCGGTCTGACCGTCTTTGCGTGGATATTCTTTCGGGCGGAGAGTATGGGGCAGGCCTTCGGTTATATCGCGGGGCTGTTTTCGCCGTCGCTGTTTACGATCCCGTTCTTCCCGGGCAGGGGACACGCATTCTTCGCCATGCTTCTGAGCATGGTCATGATTCTCGTCGAGTGGAAGGGGCGGGACTGCCAGTACGCGCTCGAGCGGCTCGGTCTGAAGTGGAAAACGTCTTTCCGCTACGCCATGTACTACATCATCGTGCTGTCGATCTTCTGGTTCGGTGGCTCGGATCAACAGTTTATCTATTTCCAGTTTTGACCTATGAAAAAGTTTATCGTAAAAATCGTAATCTTCATTCTTCCGATTCTCGTCATCGCGGCGGGGCTGGAACTGGCTTTGCGCCGGATTCCGAACATATACAAGCACAAGAACGACTATCTGAGCGCCCATGCCGGCGAGATCGAAACGTTGATCCTGGGGAGCTCGCACACCTTCTACGGGATCGATCCGCAATTCCTTGACAGCGATGCCTTCAACCTGAGCCATCCTTCCCAGACGCTCGACATCGACTACCTCTTGCTGAAAAAGTACGGGGGCAAAATGTCCAGCCTGAAGACGCTCGTGGTGCCGGTCTCTGTCTTTACGCTCTATGGAAGGCTCGGCACAGGCGTGGCAAAATGGCGCATGAACAACTACGCGCTGTACTACGATATCAAGACCTCGAACAAGCTCGGCCAGTGGTTCGAAATCCTGGCGCGGAAATTTCAGTTCAATGCCGAGGTGGCGTTCGATTACTACGTCCGGGGCGAAGAAGAGCTGTCTTGCTCGGATCTGGGCTGGGGAACCGCCTACAGGCCGGAGGATGCGAAGGATTTGGTCGTGTCGGGAGACGACGCGGCGAAGCGACATTGCGATTACGATTTCCGTTCACGTCAATACGAGGATATCTTCCGGGAAAACGTCGAGACGCTGCGCAAAATCGTGAGTTGGAGCGAAGCCCGTAGCGTGCATGTCGTGCTGCTCCTGATGCCCGCGTACGAGACCTACCGCACTAGCGCGAATCTCGATCGGGAAATCCTCGACATCACCATCGACACTTCGAAGGAAGTCGCGGAGGAATACGACAACTGCTCCTATCTGAACCTCTACGAATGCGATCGATTTGAAATGAAGGATTACTACGACGCCGATCACCTCAATCACGACGGCGTGGAGAAGATGTCGAAAATGCTCGACGCTTACATCCGAAACCAATACCGATCCGAATTCTGAACAACTTCAAAAATGCGTTGACATTTAAACCGCTTTGGCATTTAGCGATATCAAATTACACACTTTGGAGGAACGAATGGCTGAACTCGAATTCGGGCGCATCTCGAGCGCCGAGGCAATGGAACTGGAAGAACGCTACGGCGCTCATAATTATCACCCGCTGCCCGTTGTTATTGCAAAGGGCGAAGGCGCGTGCGTATGGGACCCTGAAGGCAAGAAATACTACGATTTTCTTTCGGCGTATTCGGCAGTCAATCAGGGACATTGTCACCCGAAGATTATTCAAGCCCTCGTCGATCAGGCTAAAGAACTGACCCTTACATCCCGTGCCTTCTTCAACAACCGGCTGGGCGAATACGAAAAGTTTGTCACCGAGTTTTTCGGTTATGACATGGTTCTCCCCATGAACACCGGCGTGGAAGCGGTCGAGACGGCGATGAAGCTCAGCCGCAAGTGGGGCTACGAGAAGAAGGGGATTCCCACCAACAAGGCGAAGATTATCTTCTGTGAGAACAACTTCCACGGCAGAACCCTAGCCGTCGTTTCGGCATCAACAGACCCCGACGCCTACGGCGGATTCGGTCCATACATGCCCGGCATCGTCAAGATACCGTACAACAACGTCGATGCGCTGGAAGAAGTTTTAAAAGAGATCGGCGACGAAGTATGCTCGTTCATCGTGGAGCCCATCCAGGGCGAGGCCGGCGTCAACGTTCCGGACGCGGGATACCTGAAGAAATGCTACGACGTCTGCAAGGCGTACAACGTCCTCTTCGTATCCGACGAAGTCCAGACGGGTATCGCGCGCACGGGAAGACTGCTTGCAAGCGACTGGGAAGGTGTGAAGCCTGACATTCTGGTACTCGGCAAGGCGATCTCCGGTGGCGTGCTGCCGGTGTCCGCCGTTCTTGCCAACAAGGATATCATGCTGGTGATCAAGCCGGGCGAGCATGGCTCGACCTACGGCGGATTTCCGCTGGCGTGCGTCGTCGCGAAGGCCGCGCTCGAGGTGGTTCGGGACGAGAAGCTGACCGAGAAAGCGGAAGAACTCGGCGAATACCTGCGCGGAGAACTCCGGAAGATCGATACACCCATGATCGAACTGGTGCGCGGTAAAGGTCTCCTCAACGCGATCATCGTGAAGCCGAAAGACGGCGTGGAAGCATGGGACGTCTGCCTCAAGCTCAAGGAGAAAGGACTGCTCTGCAAGCCGACCCACCGCCACATCATCCGTCTGGCGCCGCCGCTGGTCATCACGAAAGAGCAGCTCGACGAATGCGTTGAAATCATTCGCTCGGTGTTCGATGAATTGAAATAGCCAAAAGATATTGCTGTAAGGGCAGATATTTGTGTCTGCCCTTTTCATTTGGCCCTGTTACATATTCAGTGGGTGAGTCGATTTTCTTCTGCTTGCCCTCAAAAACCATCTACATTCGCTTCACCTGGTATCCGCGATCCTGAAGCATTTCAACCAATCCGCGTTCGCCGATCATGTGGCCGACGCCGACCACGACGAAGTAGGTCTTGTCGGAATTCAGGAAGCGCTCGATCTTCTCGATCATGCCGGGGTGCCGCCCATACAGCACGGTCTCGTACAGCGGTTTCATTTTCGGGTCGTTTATATCCTTGAGAAACAAGTCCTGAATGATCTGCGTATCGCCTTCTTTCCAGGCTTGTCCGACACGGTCGATGTTCTGATAGATTTCGGTCTGGGTCGTGAGTGCGTCGAGCAGGCTGAGTTCCTGCAGCGAATCGGGGAAAGAATTAAAGAGCTTGATCTGGTAGAGCAGTCCTTCCAGTTCGATGATTCCCTTTCCCGTCCGACGGGCCTTGTTCATGAAGTAGAGGTCGATGCCGTGCTCCGCAGTGAAGCCGGCCTTCGCGATCTCCTGCATCTGAATGGTCATGGACACCATCCAGGGTTTGTACATCTGGACAGCAGCGAGATTTGATCCGTATTCGGTCAGGCGCTTTCGCAGAAGGCTGAGTGTCTCGTAGGAGAGATGATCCTTGATCGATTCGCCGTATGGATAGGTTGCCATCTTGTTCACTTCCTGCTGGATAGAACCCTGGTTGGCGCTGTCGAGGTCCGCCTCGACGACCAGGCTGTCCGATGCCTCGAACGCGTTCTCGATCTTCGATTGCATCGGGTAAAAATCTTCCTTGGCGACGTGGACCGATCCGAGGAGATACACGGTCGTATGGTCGGATTTCACTTCCCAGAAGAAGCCTTTCGAGGCACCGTGCAGCATCGGAACGAGCAGCAGCAGGGCAAGCGGCAGAAAATATCTTTTCATGCGAGTATTCATAAGTATCCTCCGGAATCGAAGTATCGGGACGGATTTCATTCTGTCAATCTCCATTTCGGCGGTTTTTTCCATGCTATTCACTTTTTTACTGGACGAATCCATCCGGTTCTTCATGATTACAATAATGAGATATTAAGCGTAAATGGAGGAAGCATGAGACTGATAACACGTTCCGATTTCGATGGACTCGTCTGTGCCGCATTGCTGGAAGAGCTCGGATTGATCGACGAAATTCACTACACGCATCCAAAGGATATCCAGGATGGCAAGATACCGATCACGAGCAACGATATCCTCGCCAACGTTCCGTACGGAAAAGGCTGCGGAATGTGGTTCGATCACCATATGAGCGAGCACGAGCGGCAGCAGCTCGATTTCGAGTTCGATGGTGCAAGCGAGAACAAGCCGAGTTGCGCACGGGTTATCTACGACTATTTCATGCCGAAGCACAAAGACAAGCTGACGCGTTTCGCCGGGATGATCAATGCCGTCGATAAAGCCGACAGCGGACACTACACCCGCGAAGACATCCTTGATCCGCAGGGATGGATGATGCTGGCATTCATCGCGGACCCACGCACGGGATTCGGGTATCAGCGGACGTTCCGTATCAGCAATTTCGAATTGATGAAATCGTTGCCCTCCAGACTGCGTAACCAGACAATCGAAGAGATACTCGGCTCGCCCGATTTCCTCGAACGCATCGATGTCTATCGCGAGCAGATCGAGGTCTATAAGAAATTCATCCTCGAACACGCCCGCACCGAAGGGGACGCGATCGTCCTTGATTTCAGGGGTATTCACGACATCCCCACCGGAAACCGCTTCATCGAGTATGTTCTTTACCCCGAGCAGAATATCTCGATACGGCTGGTCGATAACCGTGACCGGCAACTCGTGATGATCTCGGTGGGACACAGCACGATCAATCGAAGCTCGACGATCAACGTCGGGTCCGTGCTGCTCCAGTTCGGCGGCGGTGGTCATATGCGCGTCGGAACCTGCCAGGTGATGGCAGGGGAAGCGGGAATCGTACTCAACAGAATTCTGAACGAAATAAACGGATAAAAGGGGGAACCATGGAACGGATCATTGCGAAATGCGGATTGATTTGCAGCGATTGTGGAGCCTACAAGGCGACACTGGCTGGTGACGACGAACTACGGGCGCAAGTCTCGGAAGAGTGGTCGAAGATGTTCGATGTGGATATTCCGCCGGAGAATATCAACTGCCTGAGCTGCCAGAACGGGGAAGTCCTTTTCAGCCATTGCAATGTGTGCGAAATCAGGTTGTGCGCTGTCGAACGTGGCCTGGAAAACTGCGGAATGTGCGATGACTATATCTGTGAGAAGATCGAGAAATTCATCGAATTTGTTCCTGAAAGTAAGGTTGTTCTGGATAAGGTTCGGGCAGAAAGCGCGTCTCGAAGTTAAAGTCATTAGCCAGGTCGGTTACTCGTGTTTTTTTTGTGTTAAGATATCGAAAATAGTGGAATATGGCCGGGGAAATGTGAGTAACGTTCGTTAACTGAAAAGCTTGACAGAATCCATAAACCAACGCTGGATTCCCAAAATTTCGAGTAAGGGAAATGGATTTCGATGTCAGGTATCTACATCTTCTATAGACGAACGCGCATCGCTCTCATTCTTTTTACCATTTCTGCGTTTTCTGCTTGTATCGCGGAGCAGGAGGTTCCTGTTCTGATGCATGTACCGGAAGAAATCCAGACGTTCCTGCTCGATTTCAGTTACTACACGGAAAAGGGATTCTTATTCACGCCCCGCAGTTACAGCGGAAAATACAATTCCATCGGTGTGCTCGAGTTCAAATACAACGTCGAAGCGGAGATGGTGGTGAAGAATCTGAACGAAGTGTCGGAAGAGGCCAGGAAATCCGGCGTGAAGACCATTACGTATTACGATTGGGAGGTTGCGGAAATCGACTATCAAGTCATCCTCGACCACGCGTATCGGAAAGCCTGCGCGATGGGCGGAAACGCGATGATCAATTTCAAGCTGGAGGTGAAACACGAAGAGTACGAGAACGCGCCGGAGTATCCGGGTGTGATTGTTCCGGTGGTGTATGTTTCCGGCTTCGTGATCCAACGCTACTATCCCTACCACACCGAACCGCTTCCGGTTGAGCCGACCGAATAATCCTTCTAACGAATGAAATACCCCGCGACCAGCCATGTGCCGGCGTCGTTCTGCATGGTGAGCGTCTCGGTGATTGGTTTGCCGTCAGCCTCGGAGACAAGCCGAATCTCCCGGTATTCTCCTTCCGGGATACCGGGCAGTACGGTAAACCACGTAACGCCGTCGGTTTCTCGATTCATCCGCTTCCCGAACTGATGGTTCAGGCTGGTCATGGTCATGATCCACTCGTCGCGCGTTACCGAGTCCCGCACCAGCATGGACGCCTGATCCCAGCTCTTGCCGTATTCTCCGTTATCGATCAGCTCCAGCCAGTTTCGCGCCGCGATGACTTCCGGTTCTCTGTCGAGAGGATTGTCGGATGTGTCTTTCTTGCCCGTGCAGCCGACGATTATCACCAGTAAAATGATGCCCCATAACCACTTCATATCCTATCCAATGCTCTTGCGAGCAGCTCCTTTTTTCGTACTTCGTATTCGCTCTGTTCCCGCAGTCTGGCGAATGCGCGCTCCATCGCGTTCCCGGCGAAACGGAGTTCGTCCCGTGCGGGGGCGATATCCATTTCGGTCAGGGCCAGGATCGTGTAGTAGAACGGGTAGCGTTTCCAGCGTCCGTTCTCGTTTCGGCAGCGCGTGATATCTTTCAAACCGTTGATCATCCGCTCTTCCTGCCGGTTTCCGCCACCGGCCGCGAAATGCCGCCACAGCGAAGCCGTACACGTTCCGCAGCACCACTGTCCCCATGGGTGCTGTGGCGTATCTCTTTCGCTCAGCATCGACAGCAGTGTATCCCGGACTTTTTCGTTGATGTCGCTACCCAGAAGCAGAAGGACGCGACCGGCCTCTTCGCTCAGGATGTGCGCGGTGCCGGCTCCCGAGGTGATCTTCTCGCCCGTGAAAAGCCGGATACCGTTTTTATAATCGTCATCTGTTGGCGCGAACAGTCCCCGGTAGGACCTGGGCTTGCCGAAGCGATCCGCAATCCATGCCGAGACGGCTTTTTTCTCTTCATTATCGATTGGCCTTTCCCGGAAGAGCGCTTCGTTGACGTTATCGATTGTCGTCGCGAGGCTATTTTCATCGATCAGCATGGATATCTCCTTTTTGCAAGGATCGCAAGTTGGGATTGGTCGTCAAGTGATTCGGTGTATCTTTTTTGTTGACACGGTCATTCAGGTGGAAAACCTGTCATGCATCGTCGGGGTGTAGCGCAGCCCGGTTAGCGCACTGGTTTTGGGAACCAGGTGTCGGAGGTTCAAATCCTCTCACCCCGACCAATTTCTTGACAGGTTTTTGCTTGTCGTAAATCTGTCATAGCCTTGTGGGTGCTTAGCTCAGTTGGGAGAGCACCTGCCTTACAAGCAGGTGGTCGGCGGTTCAAGTCCGTTAGCACCCACCATTTTTTTATCCAAAACACGCCTTCATTATCATGCGACTATTTCGTCTGCTCCCTTGGCTGCGGGACGCTACCGAATCTGATATCCTCCAACACCCTTTCCCACGTGACATCGCGCTTGTTAAAGAAATCGTCTTTCGTCCAATTGATCGGCACGTCGGGCATGAGGCTGTCCTGTGGGTCGCGGCTTGGATCGGGACGACGGAAGTACTTCCACGAGCAGGTGCAGTAGATTTTGCTATTGGGCAGCGTGAAGGAGAGGATATCGCCGTAGCACGATGGCTTTCCGCCGGTGGGTGCGCCATAAATCGTGACCATGCCGTTGTCCTGGCAGGCTGTGGCGAAATCGACCGCTGAGGAAAACGATATCGGGCCGGTCAGCAGGATCACGTTCCCCGAGAAGAGCTTCTTCGGTTTATCGAGGTGCCAGATGCTTTCATCGTTATGAATCTCCGCGAAAAATTCTTCCCGCGACACCTTGCTGCCCCGGGTGGGATCGAGCGGCTTGGCGCGGTAGGGGAGAACGATATCGTCCTTGTCGATGTCGTGTTGTTCGGCGATGTAGTCCAGCATGTCGCTCCACTGATAATTACCCTTCAAGAGCTCGCTGTAGCAGCGCTGGGTCGAGTAGCTGAGCATCGAGTCCGGCGTCTCGCAGAAGTACATGAACTGGTTACCGAGCATCGAGTTTCCGCCGGTATTGTAGCGCAGATCGACGACGATGTTGTTCAGACCGAGGCTATCGACGGTGTGAAAGGTCTTTGTCAGGAATTCGCCCCAGTCGGGCAAAACCATGCCTTCGGGAAGTTGAAGCGATTTGTTGTCGCTGGCGGAACGCTTATCCATGAATTTGTTGAACTGGATGTAATAGACGTCGTCCTTGGGTAGCGCTTCGCCCCAAAACAGCTTGTTTTTCGGAAAGGTCGGTCCATCGAATTCCATGGGCTGGATTCTGTCGGACGGGCCCGGTTCAAGGACGATGTCGAACGTCTGGTCGTCCTGCTCGAGTGTGAGGTGCAGATTGCCGTCCGGCGCTGCGAGGTCGAGCAGTTTCAGGCTGGTCGGTTGCGAGAGCCGGTTCCGCACTTGGAACCTGCGCCAGTGGAAGTTCTCGCCGGGAACGAGGGTCATGAGCCTTTCCATCACATCCATGGCGGGGTGGTCGTTGATCGTCACGATCTTCGCGCCGAGGAACTGCTCGAAATAGAGGCTATCGATGTGATACACGTACCATCCTTCCGGGAACCAGCGCGGGTAGATCGGGTAGCCGAGTTTGCCCCTGGTACGCATGCCGACGGATGTGTGCCCGTCGCCGAGACGTGAGGTGAACTGACTGAGCAGTACCGCGAATCGAGACGTGTCCGTAACCGTGGCGAGGTCGTCTTTCAGTTGGGCTGCCAGACTGTCGAACTCGGCCTTTGGCAGTTCGGCGTACGGGTTGGGATGAGAATTCCGGATCACATAGAGGTAGTATTCCAGGTCCTGCTGGAAGGGATTCAACCGCTGATATTCGGGATCGTTGGTCAGCGGATTGACGGGCTGACGCGGGATTGCCGATTTGTCGGAGAACAGACCGCAACCGCTCAGCAGCAGGATGAACATGATTCCAGCGAATAGAAATCGGATGGATGATTTTCTCACGGATACTCCTTTCGATCGATTTTAAGTATTACACACGGGGATATCCGTGTCAAATCAATTGCCTTGCCTCAAGAAAAACGCTCCGTAAACGGGAGCGCTTTCTATCGAAACAAGGAAGATCGTTATTTATTTCTGAATGACTCGAATTCATTGTAGTCAATGATGTTATCTCCATCCTGATCCATTGCGTAATGCTCCGTTCGCTTCTGGTGAGCTATGCAATGCCTGTCGATCGGTTATCGGATCAATTCTCGGCGGTTACGCGGAAGAATTTTCTCATGTCTGTTGGAACGGGTGCCGACCAGCTTGTGCCTTCGTATATTCCTGTTTCGTCCAGAATGAAAGGTCCTTCAGGTTTTTCCGCGCTATAAACGTTATAGGAATGTGCGCCGCTGACTTCACCCCAGTCGATGAGAACATATCCTTCCTGGATCACGGCGCTGGCTATGACCGGGCTGTCCGGTACAATGATTGCCTGTTCGTAATAGAATGCGCCAAGGTCGGCGATGGTGTTGTCGGGATCGTAATCTGTGGCAGGATCTCCGGCATCGATGCAAGGCGACATGGTCGCGTCCTGCACCGGGTAGTTCGCCCAGGTAAGGAAGTAGTCTTCCGTGAACAGCGGATCAGCGTCGATCATTCCGTAATCCGAATAGACGGGGCCGTTGGAGTTCGTATTGATTTCGGTAATACCACCATCCAGATCGCTGTAATTGATATGGACGGCGCACATTGCTCCGCTGTTGTAGAAGGTAATCTCGTTTGGCGCATTGTTCCACAGGATTGAGTTCTCAATGTGTGGGCCGGAGTTATTGTAGCAGAACAGGGCACCGGAATCGCTCGAACTGTTCCCGGTAATTGTGCAGAATTCGATCGTCGGACTGGAATTATTACAATAGATTGCTCCGGCGTGGTTATTCGTTGTGTTGTCGTACATCAGGCAATGATCGATATGGATGTCTGAATTCAGCAGAAACATCGCGCCGCCTTGATGTCCGTAACATGAGCGGATGACGCAATTTTGAACAAGGACGTTATCAGAGTTCTTGCAGTAAAGTGCGCCGCCCGGATTTGTAATGTCGCTTTCACCGTTTTCGAAGAGGCAGTGAACGAAGCGTATCGTGTCGGTTCGAGTGCTGTTGATATCCGTCACTTCCATGTGAAGCCAGGTTGCGCCGTCTATGTTGCTGTCAAAGAGGATCGGGTTTTCTTCGGTGCCGATGGCCTGTAGATTTCCCAGGATATTGATGGAATAGCGACCGCCGAACAGGATTTCGCATCCGGGCATGATATTCAGCGTGCTGCCGGAGGGGACTTCGCTGTAATTCGAAATGACGATCGGGCTCCACTCCGCGAGCCAGGTCCCGGAAAGCGCTGTGTCATGCATGAAGGGATATGGGCCCATATCGCTACGGCTGCCATCGGGATCGAGGATCGAGGGATCTCCGGTGTTGATGCAGGGAGATTTGCCGGTTAGTGGGTCCGGCCATCCGCTCCATATGAGCTCGCCGTTTTCGTTCCATTGCGGGTCGGCATCGATATTTCCCGTTTCTTCCCAGCCGCCTTCGATATCGGAATAAGTGACATTGCAAATCGATCCGCTGTGATTGTATATCGAGCCGGATGTGTTGTCCCGGATGATGCAGTTAATGAGTGTTGGTCCTGCGCCTGACTGGTTCCAGATTCCGTAGTGAGAACTTCCTGTGATCAGGCAGTTGGTGATGGTTGGATCGGCATCGATGCACATGATCGCGCCGGAGTTTTCGCAGGTATCGTTATCGTAAATGAAGCAGCGATCGATGGTGATGTTCGAGTTGTAACGGCAACTGATCGCTCCACCGTAGTTCGCCTTGTTGTTGCAGAATACGCTGTTGGAGATGGTCAGGTTGGATGAGTATTCGCACAGGATCGCGCCGCCGTCATCGTCCGAGCTACCGCCTGGACCACCATAATCTCCGTTGCCGTACTGGAATTTGCAGTAGTCGATGATACTGGGATCTTGTCCATTGGTATCGATATTCAGAAAACAGATTCGATGCCAGCCTTCTGCTTCGGGCGAAGTGTTGGTGAAAAGGATGGTATCGGATTCGGTACCCGCTGCTTCCAGGCGTCCATAGACCGTCATCTTGTAGTAGCCGTTGAAGACGACCTCCACGCCCGGTTCGATGATCAGTTCATCGCCAGAATTAACGGTAAGATCACCATTTACGTAATAGGGGGAGTTGCTTTGTTGCCAGGTTCCCGACACAGAACCACTGACGACAGTCGAATAGGTTACCTCAAGATAGGGCGATTGAGGTGAATCATGACCGTTCATGCGTGTCCATTCATTCGTTGTTCCATACGGGTCGAAGATGATGCCGAATTTGCCATCAGGCGCATTGAGAATATCTGTCGCGATGGAGCTGCTCAGGATGTGTTCGGTCCAAACCCGGGTGAAAAGGTCATCGATATTGATGTCGAGATATTGGGTGCCTGAACTTTTTGACCCGAATATCGTTGACCCGGAAGATGTTGTCGGATCGACGGTCAGCTTTCGAACGTATGTTGCAAAAGCATTTGTGCCAGGACTGGAATGATAAACATGTAGAATGACTTCATCGATTACCGCCGATTCGGGAATAGCGGAAACGTTGAACAAGGCCCAGCCAGTTCTTGGCGAAGGTTCAGTCGATGGAGACAGTTCCATTCTGCCATCCATTTTTTCCGACCATGTGCAGCGCCCAGTGCCGTAGGTGACATGAAGGGCAGGACAGTTGATTGTCAATGTGCGAGCCTGTCCGTACATCATGCTGATGAATAGCGTTAAAACAAAGAAGGTAACAAGTATCCTTTTCATAGAACCTCCCGGTAAGGTTGAATTGGCTTCAAAAATATTGCTACATTCTGCATCACACGATTTTCCACAATTATATTTTGATTGTAATTCGATTTTTTGTCAAGTGATTTAATGGTTGCGGCAAATTGGGCTAACTTGCGGGAATCGCAGATAGTTATACGGGCGGTTTTATCAATGAATATGCGTCGGTTGGAAGGTTGAAAAACAAGATTTGTTACTATTCGATCAATGAGTTCGTGAATTCCTCGATCTCGTCACGCACCTTTCGAAACACTTCGATCGATTGTCCGTCGGGGTCTTCGAAGCTTCGGTGAAGCCGTTTGCCCACCTTTCCGATGAACACCGGGCAACTCTCCTTCGCGGAATCGCATACCGTCAGAACGATGTCGAATTCCCGCGACAGGAATTGTTCAACGTGCTTCGGCTTTCGATCCGACAGATCGATCCCGATCTCCTTCATCACCTCGATCGCGAGCGGGTGAACACGTTCCGACGGCTTTGTCCCCGCAGAGAACGTTTCGACGCCTTCGTAACGATTCAGAAATCCCTCCGCCATCTGCGAGCGGCAGGAATTGCCCGTGCAAAGAACGAGGATGCGGATTTTATCTCCCATTGCATATCTCGTGTTCGATGATCTCAACGATTTTCACGGTGTTCTCGTGATCGATCGGGCTTTCTCCTTTCGCAAATCCCATGTCGGAAAGCTGGAAATGGTGCGTTACTTCGACCCCGTGACGCTCGATGCACTTCCGGGCGCAATTGAGCGGGCAGCCGTCGATGGCGATAACGCCCGGGGCGTTACGAGCTGCCTCGATGAAGCTGTCCAATCCCGCGCCGATTCCGGCCAGGCAGTGCATCTTGCCGACGCCTTTCAGATTCAGAAATCTGGCGGCTCGATCGGTCAAACCACCGACATCGGCTCCGCCGGAGCATGGATAGATCATCATCTTTCCATTTTCATCATTGCAGTTGCAGGTACATCCCATGATATCTCCTGATTACGTTAAAATATGTTTTTTAAAAGATTTACGAGACGATACAATCCATAGAGGAACAGGATTGCTCCGCTGATATATCGAATCCATTTCCCGATGTTTCCGCTTCTACCAAGAAAGGCGAGGCGATCGAAGCAGGTTCCGAGCAGGATAATCACGAGGCAGTGTCCCAATCCGAAGGAGACGATCAGCCCCCCGGCCATGAGTGGATTCGAAGTCACTTTCTCCAGGAAGACGCCGAGAACGGGTGCCATGAATGCGAATGTACACGGACCCAACCCTGTACCGAAGAGCAGTCCGGCGAGGAAGATGCCCCAAAAACCTTTTCTGCCGCTGTTGATTGTGAAGCCCGGTAGAAACGGAAGCACACCCACCGTGGCGAGGCCGAAGTAAATCAGAACGAGGATCAGGAAGATTTCTCCCCAAACGCCAAGGTTCCCCAGCATCATTCCCAGCAAGCCTGTTACAAAGCCAACGAGCAGGATGGACAGGAAAATCCCGACCGAAAAAAGGCCGGACATCGCCAGGGTCTTTCCTATTCCGTGTCTCTCGCGGTTCAGCATGTATCCAACCATGAGGGGAATGCCGGTCAGATGGCAGGGAGAGAACAGTACGGAAATCACACCCCAGATGAATGTCGCAGCCAGCAGGATGGTATTCTGACTCGTGTATGTCAGATTCGTCAGCGAGGTGAACAATTCCTGCATGCTTGCTCCGGTTAATTGCCGGTATCTTCGACGGGAAGAGGGTGAACATCGTGCTTTGCGAACAATTCAATGATGTCCTCTGCGGGGAAAAATCCTTCGTGGCGGAATATCTCTTTGCCGTTCGCATCAAGGAACACCTGGGTCGGAATGACGCGAATTCCGTATTCCTCCGCATACTTCTTGTGCTCAGCCGTCCAGACATCGTAGAAGACGACCTCGACACGGTCGCCGAATTTCGTTTCGATTTCTTCCATGACAGGCTTCATTTGCTTGCACGGTATGCAATTGTTCGAGCCGAGTTCGATAAAAGTGATTGCAGGCTTTTCCGCAGTTTCTTCGACAGCAGCCAGGAGTGTGCTCAGCAGCAAAATTGTCAGAATGGCGATCATTCGAATAGGGTTCATCGTTCCTCCTAAATTGTTATCAACCCGAAGACATAGCCGCTGACAGTCGCCATGACCACGACCAGCGATACGAAAGTCAGAGTCTTCTTTGTGCCCATCACGCTGCGAATGACGAGCATGTTGGGCAGACTCAGCGCCGGACCAGCCAGCAGAAGCGCCAGCGCGGGACCTTTGCCCATGCCGTTGCCGATCAGACCTTGCAGGATGGGTATCTCGGTCAGGGTCGCGAAATACATCAGCGCGCCGGCAAAAGACGCGAAGAAATTGGCTGCCAGGCTGTTTCCGCCCACCGCGCGATAAATCCATTCGGACGGTATCAGTCCCTCTTTGCCGACCCTGCCCAGCAGGAGTCCCGCGATCAACACGCCGAACAACAGCAGCGGCAATATCTGCTGGGCGAAATCCCAGGTCGCCTCGAACCACTCCTTCTCCTCGCCCTTTCCGCGCAGGAGAACCACGGACAGTCCGACGATCCCTGCCGAAAACGCGAACACGGGTTGCGACGGTAGTACTATTGCCAGAATTACTACGGGAATCGCTACCATGACCAGTTTCCACCACCTGACCTTGAACCACAGCGTCAGAATCGCGCCCAGTCCTACGGAAAACACGCCGGTTATTATCCACTTCATCTGATAGATCGCGTGCCATGCTCCGCTATCCTGAGCCGGTTTGGCCCAGTTGGCGAAGACCAGTATCCCGACGAGCGTGAGGAAATAGAGACCGCTTTGCCACAACGGACGACCCTCGTCGCCACCCGGCATGGCAATCTGTACCTTCTGGCGCTCGGCCTCGTCCTTGCGGAAGATCGCCTGCATGATCACGCCGATCACCACGCTGAACACCACCGCGCCGACCGCGCGGGCGATTCCGAGTTCGAGCCCCAGAACCCGCGCCGTCAGGATGATCGCAAGGACGTTCACCGCCGGTCCGGCATAGAGGAACGCCACGGCGGGGCCCAGTCCGGCGCCCATCTTGTAGATACCGCTGAAAAGCGGCAGCACCGTGCACGAACAGACCGCCAGCACCGATCCCGATACCGACGCGACGCCATACGCGACCACCTTCTTCGCTTGCGCGCCCAGATACTTCATCACCGACGCCTGGTTGACAAATACCGCGATCGCACCCGCGATGAAAAACGCCGGAATCAGGCACAGTAGTACATGCTCGTGCGCGTAGCCCTGTACGAGATAGAGCGCTTCCAGCACCGCGTTCTGGAAACGCGACGCCTCAACCGGTACGAAATACGCGGCCAGGAACACCGCCGCGATGAGTAAAAACTTCTTCCACTGCATGACGGTTACTCCGCAGCTTTGATAAGCTCGACGACCTTCTCGACCGACAGCGCCTTGCCGACGGAGACCACTTTTTCGTCGATTACCAGTGCCGGGATGGTCATCACGCCGTACGCGACGATCTTGTTCACGTCGGTCTCTTTGTTGACTTCGATGCCCAGACCGAGTTGCTCGACAGCCTGCCTGGCGTTTTTCAGAAGACTTTCGCATTTCACGCAGTTCGATCCCAAAATCTTGATATCCATTCGTAACTCCTTCTATAGTATATTGTTATTGCGATTGATGTTGCTCTTGAGGATCGACATCGCCGCGTCGAAATACCTTCGCACACAATCGCACTGAATCCGGTAATAGACGCAGTTGCCTTCCCGCTCGTCGAGCAGTAGTCCGCTACTTTTCATCTGCTTCAGATGGCGTGAAATCGTGGAAAGGTCGTAGGGCAGCATGTCGGTCAGCTCCTTGACGCAGTAGCGATTGCCCATCAGCGTTTCGAGCAGGAACAACCTCACGGGATGCGCCGTCGCTCGGATGATCGCAGCGAGCTGATCGAATTTGTTTCGTTCGTATTCCATATCGACTCCTTGTATGTTTGCAATATATCGCAAACACGCAATCGTGTCAAATGGTTTTTTGTGCGGGGAGACAATTTCTCCGGCACTGCTTGATGTGAAGTGACACGCGATTTGGCAAAAAGTGACAAAAACGTGGCAAATCGCTGCCACAGGTTTGGCAAGCGTGCCACCAGTTTGGCAAAAAGTGACAGCGGTTTGGCAAAAATGCCACGGGTTTGGCAAATTCTGCCAAACCAATGGCACTATATGGGTGTTTTTGATCAGAAAAAAAGCCTGCCCCGAGACGAGCAGGCCGGTTGATTTCCTTCGATTTTTACTTATCACCACTCCAGACATACAGCTTCCCGCCGTATGCCACGACTTCACCGATGACACCCTCTTCGGGGAGCTCTGTGACCTCCGCGATGATGTCGGTGGTCTCGAGCTTGATGTCGCCCTCCAGCGCGTGGCCATTGATCTTGGTGCGCGTCTCGACTTTGGCCGCGAGGGCAGTGAAAGCTGAGCGATTCACGGATTGCATCATGCCGATGATCGAAAAAGGGTTGACAACAAGGTTTATTAACCTATTTTTTATGATATAATTTTGTAAGGATTGATCTTAAAAAACGAGAATAGGAAGGGTGTCTTTCTTATCATTGTGTAGCCATTGACACATCGGCAGCAGGTAACGCATTCGTAGAAATCGAATGCTTTGGAAAGACCTATGGATTTGCAAAATCACGATTCGTTCGCTCGAAAAAATTTGTAAACTGAGGAGAATGTTTATGACTTCCGATTCAAACAACAAATCTCTCGGTAATCTTCAGGCTTTTACAAGCGCTGAACAGGTACTCGACAACCTTCCGGATGGCGTCACAATTCAAGACCGCGAGTTCACTGTCATTTTCCAGAATCAGGCGATGCGGAAATCCTTTGGCGACCAGGTTGGAGTAAAATGCTACGCCGCTTATGAGCACCGAGACGAAACCTGCGAAGACTGTGGTGTCGCAAGAGCATTCGCCAGCGGCAAATCGGTACTGGTACTGAGAACTGCATTTGATGCTGATGGTGGAACATCATATTGGGAAAATTCTTGCTTCCCTATTTTTGATAGCGAGGGGCGTATCGTTGCCGGAGTAGAGATATGCCGTAATGTAACCGATCGTGTAAGCCTCGAGTCCGAAGTCAAGGATCGCAATATCGAACTTGGCCAAGCCAATCGGAAGTTGAAACAACAGGCGCTGGAGCTCGCAGAGATGCTTCAAAATCTGGAGCGTGAAACTGCGAGACGCAAGCAGGCTGAAGTAGAATTGCGTCACGCGCAGAAGCTCCAAGCCGTGGGGCAGCTCGCAGCAGGGATTGCACACGAGATCAACACACCAGCTCAATTCATCAACGACAGCCTTCAATATCTTGCTGACAGCTTCCGTGCAGAATTAGAGTTGATGGCCAAGTATCAACAGATGTTGGTCACATTGACTTATTCACCGAAACAAGAGAATTTTCTGCAGACCTTGAAAGAGGCAGAAGAGGCTGCTGACCATGATTACAATAAAGAGAATGTTCCAGTTGCATTTGAACTGGCCCTTGATGGAATCGAACGCATTTCTACAATTGTCAAGGCGATGAAGGAATTTGCCCACCCAAGCTATCGAGAGAAGGTGTCTGTCGATCTGAATCACGCTTTGGAAACAACGCTGCTTATCGCAAAATGCGAATATAAGAATGTGGCTGAAATAGAAACTGATTTCGAACAATTGCCCCCGGTGTGGTGTCATCTGGAGGATATCAATCAGGTTTTTCTCAGCCTGATTGTAAATGCAGCGCACGCTATTGCCGAAGTTGGTGGAACAAGCGGAGAAAAAGGTCGGATACGAGTTGCAACGAGGCTCGAAGGTAACAACGTACGTATCGAATTTTCAGATACGGGTTGTGGCATTCCGGAGGAGATACAGGATCGAGTATTCGAGCCTTTCTTCACGACCAAGGAGATCGGTAGCGGAAGTGGCCAGGGCTTGGCAATCGCCCACTCGATTGTGGTCGACAAACACAATGGCGCACTGACCTTCGAGAGTACGGCTGACAAGGGTACGACATTCGCCGTTATTCTTCCAATAAATGGGTAAACTGAAACCGATTAAAAGGCAGGTAGGTCTCGCATTCGATGGCCTCGATGCGCTCCTCGAGCGGTGAGGTCGTGGTCGTATAGGTGTGATCGACCTTCTTGATTTTCGAGCTGAGGCCGCTGTAGAGGGTCACCGAGATATTGATCACATCGCCGTTCTCGACGCCGCTCAGCTCGCTTCCATCGATGAACACAGAAGTGCTCAGAACCGTCTCGTGATGCACCTCCACTCCGTTTTTCTCGACGAGGATATCGGCCTGTGTGAAGTGCACCGTAGGCGTCGTGTTGAACAGGATGCGAATGCCGCCACTGCGATTGACGACATCAACACTCAGCGTCACCGAACCAAGGTCTGGCAGCAGCAGATCGAGCGTGTTCTCAACTGTGTCCAGAGCGGTCTGCAGGGCGTACTCAGCGTGCTCATGGGTGGCGTCCGCCATGCCGCTCTGCAGGACAAGGATCGCGTCGTTGATATCGTCGATGTGATGGCCAATATCGTTGTTGTCGGGCAGGATGATGTCCTCTGCTTGATGCGAATGGTGCAAGCTGGACTTGCCTGCCAAAGCCGACTGTACATCCGAGCCGTCCGAGGTGCGGATCTGCTCGGCGTTGTGTTTGTTCGAGCCTGTGCCGGTATGGCCGTCGATGCTGGTCTGATGCGAGTAGAGCAGCGCGTCGATCGTGTCGAAGTTGCCGTTGAGCGCGGCAGCCCAACCGGATTCGCCTGCGACCGGCTTGTAGAGGTTGAAATTGGTTGTTTCGGGCATGCGTCCTCCTAAAATCCCCAGCAGTCGCCCCAGCCGTTGCCGTAGCCGAACACGCTGTCAAAGTCGATGGGCGAAAGTTGCTTGTAGATGCTGGTGAGCGTGAATTTGATGCGGCTGCGATGCGATCGGGCGTCGTCCTCGAGCTTGGGCAGCTTGTCGATGACGACCGGGAACTGTAGCGTGCCGGAGCCGGCGTCGAACTCGATGTAGAGCTGGTCTGCGCCGCTCAGGATGGCGTACAACTCGTCGTACTGATGTGCTGGTAGATACGCCTCGCACTCGATGGAATCCTCATTGTACGGCTCGCGACGGATGAGGATCGTCGGATCGAAGGCGCACTGCTTTTCGACGCGATACTTGCGCTGCGGCTGGTAGTCGATGACACCGCTCTCGACGACGTATCCGGCGTACACGCCACCTGCGATGGAGATGAGCCGAAAGCCGTCGTAGAGCAGCATTAACGCTCCCTCCGGTCGCGAATGATGAATGAGGAAGGAGTAATTATGAATGAAAAGACCGGTCGGCGGCATCTCCAGGCATTCATCATTCCTAATTCATAATTCATCATTGAACTTCCCACGCCTTGACTTTGTACTTGTCCGCCTTGGGGTCGCGCTGCAGCTCCGTGATGCGGTACTGGACACCTTCGATGAGCAGCTGTGCCGCATCCGCGATATCGAGAAGCCGCTTCTCAAGGATTACGGGGACGGCGAAAGCAAGATGATTGAGGTGGAGAAGGGGTAGGGATTACTGGTCAAGGAATAGGGACTTAGATGGTTTCCAATCAGTAGCCAATTTATCAGCCATTTCAAGCCAACGAGCAATCCTGTTCTCTGGGGGAACTGACTCGCCCCAATACTCAACAAACAATGCATCTTCAAGTCTTAGGGCTGCTTCTTGCATTTCTTCTTGTATCAGAAATAGAGCTCTCTGAATGTATACACCGCCCTTTTTGTCGTTCTTCGGGTTTGCAACGCTACCTGCTGAGAACAAATCACGAGCTTGGTGACAAATCACACCATGATAAGTAAGAATAAACAAAACAACATCATCGTACTTGTTTCTCTTTCTTCCAGATTCAACAATCGAAGGACAGAGTACAGCAGCTTCAGCACGCAACTTTGTTTTCTCGGCTTTTGATAAGGAAGTATACAATCTTGCTTGAATAGGCAATGTATGATCCTCATCTGGTCTATCCTCAAGCCACCATAATCTTTCGCCTTCATTAAGTCGAGATCTTGCATAGTCTCGAATGTATTTCATTTTCTCATGCATCGGAAGAATTCTGAAATCATCATATGAGATATTCATTATGTCGAATAGCGATTTGCTGGCGAACAATTCTATCTCGAATCGAGGTACATGCGATGTACGAACATGTATTACACTTTGCTCATAATCTCCCCAACGAACTTCAGGACGCCCTCCCATTTTGCCGAAAATAAGGTATACCTTTTCAACTGATTGTATGCGATTAGTTTCAAGAACACTATTAGCGACACTGCGCCATGTATCATTGAGTGTGAATTTAACCTCAACACCATACTTTCCCATGTCAATATCAGGGAAAGCTTGAGGATGGGGGTTGAAATCGATGTTGATGCCGAATTTTGGCTTAGCAATATAATCAAGTACTGATCTCACTCGAGACTCAAACTCATTGGCCGTTTTGAATCTGTTCTGCAGAGACTCTTTAGTAAGTATATCACAGGCTTCATCTAAGATAGCTTCAAAATTGGATTGATTCAAACGAACTCCTATCCGAGTGTTTCGATAACTGATTTAGCTATATGCCAAGCCAGTACTGGTGGAACTGCATTGCCTATCTGACGCTCAGTTTCCCGAAGCTTAGATTGATAAACAAAATTATCAGGAAAAGACTGAAACCTTGCAGCTTCTCTCATCGAGATACGCCTATCCAACTTATAGTGGAACTGTATATTGCCATGGCATTCAGCACGTATCGTGTAGCCAGGCCGATTAGCCTTTAGCCTTCTGTTTCCCTGCTCTGAGCTTTTGTTGGCTTTACTCCAGACATGGTTAATGCTTTGATCTTCTGACAAAAGCTCTAAATCACCAATTGCTTCAATAGCAGTTACATGATCTCTGCATGTCGCAATTGGTGGAAGAAACTTCTTCTCATTAGGCTTCGTGCCAACAATGAATACTCTTTCACGAGTCTGTGGTACACAGTAGTCTGCTGCGTGATAAAGCTTGTAAGAGACATCATAGCCCAAAGCTCTGAAATCATCGAGTACTCTCCTTAGAGAATCTGCATTATTCCGCATGAGAAGTCCTTTAACATTCTCTGCAACAAAAATGCGAGGCTGAACTCGCGCAACAACATCAACCATAGCTCTATACAGGCCACTTCGTGCTCCATCCACACCTGCACCCTTGCCATTAATTGAAATATCTTGGCATGGGAATCCGCCTAACACAACATCTGCATCATTAGGAATATCATCAATCAAATCCCAGATATCACCGTAATGGATATGGTCGCCAATGTTATATTCATAAGTTCTACAAGCTTTTTGATTTATGTCATTGGCCCATATAATATTAAAAGGATTTACACTATAATATTTTCCTAGAAAGTCAAATCCCCCTAGAAACCCTAGATCAAGACCGCCGCAGCCAGAAAACAGGGATATAACCTTATACTTTTCCATGTTTATTTCACCTCATTATAATCAAACATATTCTGTTAATCACACAAAATCTGTCAAACTGATTTCCCCCCTTTCACCCAACGAGGATTCGGAAAAGCCTTGCGCCGCCTTGAGTTGGTACTTCTCACGGATGCGCTGTTGGTGGAATCGGAATTCGAATAGCAATAGAAATCTTCATCCATCTGCTCTTCGATTGTTAATTGGCGCTTTATCACTTTATTGTATGGCGCTGCAGTAGCTTCAATTACATCCACCCACTGATATTCCAGAGCATCCTCGAGTCTTGCATAACACAAGCGGGTATGATCGTAATATGCAGTTCTGATAAATGCATCACCAGGTTGAACTTGTTCAGCAGAAATCAACGTTGCCCTCTCTGCAAGAGTATCACAGTTACAATTTCCAACATCAGTTATCCCCCAGCAATAGCTTACGAGTCCCGAGCAGTCAATACCCGCCGCCCAAGTCGTTGAATTTGGTGCAACAGATTGCCAATGCCAGCTGTGTGCGCCTGGCCCGAAATTGTTGCTCTCGTAATCGTCCTGCCATTGCGCAAAGGTGTCTTTTCCTCCATAGTGATAAGGCATACCGGTAATAATGACACCAATACTATCTACCCAGTCGCAGGGGCGTAGATTGGTGTATCCCCGGTGGGGATCGCCTGTATTAGTGTAATGGCTTATTACATTAGAATCACGTACTGTCCATTCGAATTCGAGATAATTTTCCGCTATCTCCAGTGGATCAGCAGAGACCGCAGAGAAGCCAGCCAGAATAAAGAATACAATCAAGGTGTTTCTCATTTTTCAACTCCAATCTTGCGCCAACGAACAAGCTCAATTTTCTCTTCGGTGACAAGCAGATTGTAGATAGCACCATTCTTCAACACAATCGGATAAATGCTGTCGTTGAATGCTATACGATGCTCCTTGTGTGATTCGAAAATCACATTTGTAGAAATGAATTTTCCCTTGGCATCGATAATGCCAAGGTCGTTGGCTTGATGACGGATATATCGTTCGAAGAACAAGTTGTTCGAAATATCGTAATTCATGAAACGGTATCCGATGTCTGACGGCCAGACAGACTGCAAATCGACAGGTTTATAAGAAAAGTCGAATAATTCCATTTTGTGGAAATGGTATACGTTATTCTGTAGAACCAGTTCGCTTGCGCTAATTGCTTTAGGGTTACTGCCTCTAAGTAATCCAAAATCTCCTGAATTACTTTCTATGAAACTTCTGCCATAGAATGTATTGGGTTGTGCTTGTATCAGATGAAAGTCATGTAAATCGAGATCACGAGTGTATCTGCGCAGACACACAACGCGCAAGTCTCCACTCATCGTGTAAATGTAACCGTCATGGTAGCCAATGAATCGAACGACATCACCGGCACCCTTTTCGTATTTTGACGCACAGATAAAGTTTCCGTTTTTATCGAATTTCTTGATGATGTTTTTTCTCCTTGTTTTAACATAGATATTTTCATCTTCATCGATTATAAAGCTCGTAGGGCCTTCGTGCATGTTGTCCATATACCTTACACTCAATTGCCCGTCTTCTTCCCCCATGGGAAGCTTGACGACAGTCTTTTCGTATATCCAGGTTTCGGCTGTAAGCAGGCTGCAAGCCATTAACACGATAGCGAGAAGAAAATACCTCATGATTCCTCCATATGTTGTAATTATTAATTAATGAATCCATATCAAACTAAATGATCCATGTCAAGTTTAATATTTCATTTCAATAATCGTTTTTTTGTATCGCCTCGATGCCGGTGGAAGCGTTGGCGTCCGCGAAATCGAGGATGTACGGCGTGATGGCCTGCACTTCCTCGGTGGTCATCTTGAACGTCTGGCGCATCTTCGCCATGAGCGGGAGCAGCTCCTCGTCGCCGTGGTTGGTCACCGCCTGCATACGCGACGCAAACTCCTGCATCGACTCGGATTGCTCGTCGAACGCAATGTTGGTCAGCGTCACGGCCTGCCGCTGCTTGAGCGAGGCGTTCAGCAGGTCGTTCGCCTTACCCACGACGCTGTCGATGACCGACTTGAGCGAGGACAGGTTCAGCATCACGTCGCGGATGACGCCCAACGCGGCTTGCGCGTCGAGCTTCAGCGACTTCGGCTCCTCCGCTTTCTGCTTCAGGTCGTCAACCTGAGCCTCGACGTCGGTTACGGCCGCCTTCGCGTCGCCCTTCTCGATGATGATCCTGAACTTGATCGACGCCATCAGTAGTTGCGGATGAGGATTTCGGAGCTTCCGCGATTGGTGCCTGAAACGGAGTATCGCGTGTTCACGACGTCAATGGTGAAGCCCTTGTACAGCTCGCGGATAACTGGGTGGTTGTTGTAGCTGAGGAGCCACTTCCGCTGCACCTCACGCAGTAGCTTGGCAAGCTCTTCGTGCTGGTCGAAGGCAGCCACCTTGTCGCGTTCGTAGAGCATCTCACGCTCGTAGTACGGCGGGTCGATGTAGAAGAACGTCGCCGGGCGGTCGTACTTGCGGATGACGGCATCGAAATCGAGCCGCTCGATGATGACGTCGCGCAGGCGTTCACTGGCGGCTTCAAGCTTGCCCACGCGCCGAATCGGCAGCATGGTCAGGTGACCGCGCACGGCGAAGGTGCTGCTGAGACTGCCGTATGAGCACGCGAGGACGTAGTAGAACCGCACCGCGCGTTCGAGGTCGGTGCGGGATTCGCTATCGAGGAACTCGTGGAACAGCTCCCGCGACGCCATGAGCCTGTCCAACTCCGCTTTCAGTGCAGCCGGATGGTGCTTCACGTGACGCCAGAAGTTGACCAGCTCCCCGTTGATGTCGTTGAGGATTTCGCGGTATTTCTGCCCCTTCGTGGCCTGCCATTCCTTATGGTCGCGCGACTTGGCGAACAGTATCCACGCCGCTCCAGCAAAGGGCTCGCAATTATGGCGAACGCCGATAGGCGTGAGTCCTGACCAGTTATCCGGCAAGTTCGGGCTGCGAGCCTGCTCGACGTAGTGGATTCGTGCTTCGCACTCACCATGTGTGTCGTGCTTCGGGATGAGCGGCAGGATCGCCTTGCGAAGCAGTCGCTTGCCGCCCACCCAGCCGATAACGCTATTCATCTGATACCTCGTAGTTTGCAATGATGACTTCGGCAAACATGCTCTCGCCCTGCATCCGGTTTATGCCCTTCACGCGAGAGACCGGGATGAGCTGAGTCGGAAAAATCTGCTCTGGGCTTATGTGAAACATGAGTCATTGAAGGACTATATTGAAGGCATTCGGTGGTTGCAGAGTAGATCATGGGAAATCCTGGGAATCGCTTGTGATGGGAAACGAGGGCTTTTTCATGCCTTTAGCGATATCCCTGTACAAATGTGTCAATTCCATCAGGTACAGATCATTACTCGATATCTAACTCGCAATCCAAAGCTTGAAGCAGGTAAAGAATTGAAGGAAATTGTACGGCATTTATCTCATTCTACTCGTCATGAATTTGAAGCTATGCTTTCGATGTGGGAACAGCAATGGAAATCTTTCCTACGAGAGAAAACCTTCAATCTGGAAACTGGAAAATGGCACTATACTCATCGGAGATTACGTAGCGCAATCAGAAGCTTAAAAACGAATCTCCCTTTCCTATTCATTTATCAGGATTACCCAGATCGAGGCATCCCTAACACCACGAATTCTCTGGAAGGGACATTCTCAATGCTGAAAAGAAAGCTGAGAAATCATCCTGGCATTAAACCATGGAGAAAACGAATAATGATCGACGAAATCCTGTCGAAATAGCAACCATTTTGTCCATTAGACTGAAATTCTGGATTTTGTAACCTGCACATCGGAAACCAGATAGCTATTCGGAAAGTTTTTCAAGGAAAAAATTTGCTTGACGGGGAAACGCGATTATTATCTCGATAAATATATATCGATAATAAAATCACGATTGAAAAGGAGTGAAAGATGTGGAAGAACGAAACTGACATCAACCAGGTGTTCGAACTCCGGACACGCACGACCGACTACTTTGGCGTCGGTGCGATCAAGAAGATGAACGATATCGCTGAAAACCTCAAGAGCATCGGAATCAAGAAGGCGCTGGTCATGACCGGTGGTTCCTCGTACCGCAGAACGGGTGCGTGGGATGTGATCGAAGCAGCGCTTACAGACAACAATATCGAGTACAGGCTGTTCAACGGCGTTACCCCGAACCCGACCGACAAGCAGGTCGATGAAGCGGTAGCGATCGGACGTGCGTTCGGCGCGGAAGTCGTGATCGGAATCGGCGGTGGAAGCCCCATCGACGCGGCCAAGAGCACCGCCATCCTTCTCGAATACCCGAACCAGACCGCGCGCGCGCTCTATGAATTCGAATTCGCACCCGCGAAGGCAAAGCCCATCATCGCGGTCAATACCACCCACGGAACAGGCACCGAAGTGAACCGTTTCGCGGTCGTGACCATCTCCGACAAGGAATACAAACCCGCGATCGCATACGATTGCATATACCCGCTCTTCGCGATCGACGATCCGGGTCTGATGACCGGACTTCCGGAAAACCAGACACGCTACGTCAGCATCGACGCGGTTAACCACGTAACCGAAGCAGCGACCACCGTCGTGGCGACCCCCTATGTCATGATGATGGCGAAAGAGACTATCGGCATCGTGGCGGAATACCTGCCGCGCGCACTGAAGGACCCGAAAGACCTCACCGCACGTTACTTCCTTACCTACGCGTCCGCCATCGCGGGGATTGCGTTCGACAACGGACTCCTGCACTTCACGCACGCGCTCGAACACCCGCTCAGTGCCGTTAAGCCCGATCTGGCGCACGGTCTCGGACTCGCCATGATTCTGCCGGCCGTGATCAGGGAAATCTATCCCGCGCGTCCGAAGGTCCTCGCCGACATCTATTCGCCGGTCATTCCCGGTCTCAAAGGCGTTCCCGAGGAAGCGGAAATCGTCGCGAAGGGTATCGAAGACTGGCTGTTCAGCCTGGGTATCGACAAGAAGCTCTCGGACGAAGGCTACACCGAAACCGATATCGACAAGCTGGTGCACCTGACGCGCAACACCCCGTCGCTGGACGGTCTGCTCGGAATCGCGCCCGTGATGGCGACCGACGAAGTCATCCGCCGCATCTTCGAAAGCAGCATGCGCAGGATGGGCGATGTCGAGGGACTCGTGATGCAGACCCCGAAGATGGGTCAGCCGAAGGCGATCAACGAATAATCAGGAAATAGATTGACGACGAAATGGCAAAAATCATATCGATAGAAATCTATCGAAAATGAAAGGAGACATCATGAAACCCGTATCGATCCTGACCCTCAGAAGGCTCTCGCAGTACTTGCAGGTCATCCTCGAAGCGAAGAAGGAGAAGCAGGAATACATCTCCGCGACCACGCTCGAAAAGGCGACCGGTGTCCATCGGACACAGGTTCGCAAAGACCTCGCATCGACCGGCGTTGTCGGCGTTCCGAAGCGCGGACACAAGGTGGATGAGCTGGCGCTTGCGATCAGCGAATTCCTGAACTGGAACGATTCGACGGAAGCCTTCCTCGTGGGTGCGGGAAACCTGGGGTCTGCCCTGATGGGCTATCGGGATATTTTCGAGACCAAGGGTATGAAAATACTTGCGGCATTTGACAATGCCCCCGATCTTATAGGTACGAAAATTCATGATGTCCCTGTTTTTGCCATGGAAAAATTCAGTAACCTCGCACAGCGTTTGCATGTCCACATTGGTATTGTGACCGTTCCACCCGAGGCTGCACAGCCGGTGGTGGATATGATGCTCGATTCGGGTATCCTGGCGATCTGGAACTTTGCTCCGGTTCAGCTTGTGACGCCCGAGGACATCATTGTCGAGGATGTCGATTTGTATGCCAGCCTGGCGGTGTTGTCGCAGCGACTGGCAGTCAAGCTGATGAAAAAGACTGAATAGGACGTTTTCCACCGGAATAAGCTTCGGGGAAATCGTCTCTGTAGCGATTTGCCGATTGCGGTCGGGAGATCGGATAACCATGGAGAAACAATGACAGACACTCTGCAAGCGAACCGTAGTTTTCGCAAAGTGATCGAAATACTGGACCGGAACGGGCGCGATCCGAAGATGATCATCCCGATCCTGCAAGCGGTTCAGGAAGAATATCGCTATCTGCCTCAGGAAGTACTGGTATTTATCGCGACATCGCTGGGCGTTTCGCCGGCGCGCATCTATGGCGTGGCGACGTTTTACAGCCACTTCTCGCTCGAACCAAAAGGGAAACATATCCTGCGTGTATGCGACGGAACCGCCTGCCACGTAAAGGGTTCCGGCAAGATTATCAAGGCTCTGCAAGACCATCTCAATTTGACGGACAAGAAGAAAACCACACCGGACATGCTTTTCACCCTCGAGACCGTTTCGTGTCTCGGCGCGTGCGGACTGGCGCCCGTTCTGGTGGTTGACGAGGACGTTTACGGTCAGGTCACGTCGGAGAAGGCAGTCGAAATTGTGAACGAGCTGATGGAGAAGGAGGGGTACCATGTGTAACCTCGAACGAATCGCGGAAAACTACAAGAACGGTCGTGCCGGCTTAAAACGGCGGGTGATCGTCTGTGCCGGAACCGGCTGTATCGCGAACGGCTCGCTGAAGGTATTTGCCGCGCTGAAGCGGATCGCCTCCGAGCGCGGTCTGGATGTGGCAATCGAGCTCAAGGGCGAAGAAAAGCATGATGTCCTGCTGTCGAAGAGCGGGTGCCAGGGATTCTGTCAGGTCGGGCCGCTGGTCACCATCGAGCCGGAAGGAATTTTATATACGCATGTAAAACCAGAAGATGCCGAGGAAATCGTACATTCCACTCTGCTGAATGGAAAAACCGTTGACCGCCTCCTTTATAGTAATCCCCAGGACGGATGTCACTGCCACGGACAGGACGATATACCCTTTTACACGAAGCAGTCCCGCACGGTTTTGAAGAAGTGCGGGTTGATCGATCCGGAAGACATCCGCGAGTATATATCTCTGGGCGGATACCGCGCAGCATTCGATGCATGGAGCGACAGGACGCCGGAAGAGGTTTGCTTGTTCTACCGCGAATCGGGTTTACGGGGCAGAGGCGGCGGCGGTTTTTCCACTGGTTTCAAATGGGATATGACTCGCCTTCAGGAAAGCGACCGGAAGTACGTTGTGTGCAATGGTGACGAAGGGGATCCGGGTGCGTTCATGGACCGCAGTATCCTCGAAGGCAATCCGCATGCGGTTGTAGAGGGAATGCTGATCACTGCAAGAGCCGTCGGTGCCGGTGAAGGCTACGTTTATGTCCGAATGGAATACCCGCTGGCATGCAGGCGCATCAGTCAGGCGATCCGGGACGCGGAAGAGCTTGGAATCCTTGGCGATGACGTCTTCGGAACGGGCAGGCCGTTCCATATCCATGTAATGGAAGGCGCTGGCGCGTTTGTGTGCGGTGAAGAGACGGCGCTCCTCGCTTCGATCGAAGGCGGAAGAGGAATGCCGACTCCGAAACCGCCCTACCCGGCGGAGAAAGGTCTGTTCGGGAAGCCCACCGTCATCAACAATGTGGAAACCCTGGCGACCGTTCCGCTCATCCTGGCGAACGGGATCGACCAGTTTCGCTCCATCGGTACGGAGAAATCGCCCGGTACCAAAACATTTGCCCTAACCGGTCATGTCGCCAACACCGGGCTGATCGAGGTTCCTTTCGGCACTACCATCCGCGAGATCGTGTTCAATATCGGGGGCGGTGTGATCGACGAGAACGGCAAGATCGACAACGACGCTTTCAAGGCGGTACAGATTGGCGGACCGTCCGGCGGTTGCCTCACCAAAGATCACCTCGATGTCCCGCTCGATTTCGATTCGCTCTCCTCCATCGGCGCGATGGTCGGCTCCGGCGGACTGGTCGTGATGAACAAGGGCACCTGCATGGTGCGGATCGCGTCCTTCTTCATGAAATTCACCCAGCACGAGAGCTGCGGAAAATGCGTACCCTGCCGCGAGGGGACCCGCCAGATGCTGGAGCTGCTCGAGGACATCACCGAAGGGCGTGCGGACGAGACAACGATTCCGCTCCTCGAAGACACCGCCGAGACCGTGAAACTCACATCGCTGTGCGGTCTGGGCAAGTCGGCGCCCAGCCCGGTGCTCTCGACCCTGCGCTATTTCCGCGACGAATACGACGCGCACGTCATCGGCAAATACTGCCCGACGCGCGAGTGCAGCGCGCTGGTTCCGATCACCATCGATCCCGAGATATGCGTCGGCTGTACGCTGTGCAAGCGAAGCTGTCCCGTGGGCGCGATATCCGGAACCGTGAAACACCCGCATACGATCGATCCCGAGAAGTGCATCAAGTGCGGTGCATGCATCGAAGTCTGCAAATTCAAGGCGATTTCCTGAAGGAGTGAACGATGAAACCGATGATATACATAAACAACCGACCGATTCCGCTGGAAGGCGAGAAGAACATTTTGGCCGTCGCGCGTAAGGCGCATATCGATATTCCGACGTTCTGCTACCATTCGGAGCTCAGCACCTACGGCGCTTGCCGGCTGTGCCTGGTGGAGATCGAGGGCAAGGGAATCGTCACCAGTTGCTCGACGCCTCCGAAAGAAGGAATGCGCGTCTTAACGCACACCCGCCAGATTCAGAGGCTCAGGAAAAACATCGTCGAAATGCTACTGGCGAATCACGATCAAGAGTGCCCGACCTGCGCACGCTCCGAGACATGCTCGTTGCGCTCTCTCAGCGCCAAGCTGGGTATCGATAACGTCCGCTACCGCAAGACCAGGAATCCAAGAGAGAAGGACACCGGTTCCATCGCGCTGGTTCGAGACCCGAACAAGTGCGTCCTCTGTGGCGACTGCGTCCGTTACTGCCACGAGATTCAAGGCATCGGCGCGATTGATTTCACCAACCGTGGGGAAGACGTGGTGGTGACGACAGCCTTCAACAAGAGCCTCGCGGACGTCGATTGCGTGAACTGCGGTCAATGTGCCGCCGTTTGCCCGGTGGGTGCGATAACGATCCGCTCGCACACGAAGAACGTATGGGACGCCATCTATGATGGAGAGAAGACGGTTGTCGCGCAGATCGCACCGGCGGTCCGGGTCGCAATCGGCGAGATGTTCGGCATGCCGGCGGGTGAAGTAACCACCGGAAAGATCGTCACCGCGATGCGCATGATAGGGTTCGATCAGGTTTACGACACGTCGTTCGCCGCAGACCTCACCGTGGTGGAAGAGGCGAACGAGTTTCTCAAACGGAAATCGATCCACGGCAAGTTGCCGGTCTTCACCTCCTGCTGTCCTGCGTGGGTGAAGTACGCCGAGCAGTCGCACCCCGACCTCCTGCCGTACCTCTCGTCCTGCCGATCGCCGCAGCAGATGTTCGGCTCGATCGCGCGCAACATGCTGCCGCAGAAGCTTGGCATCGAGCAGAAGAACCTGATGGTGGTCTCGATCATGCCCTGCACGGCGAAGAAATACGAGTGCGCGCGGCCCGAGTTCAAGACCGACGGATTCCAGGATGTCGATTACGCGCTCACGACGCAGGAGCTGGGCAACATGATCAAGGAAGCGGGTATCGATTTCGCGTCGCTCGAACCGGAAGCGATGGACCTTCCCATGGGTATGGCGACCGGCGCCGGCGTCCTCTTCGGGAAGAGCGGCGGGGTCAGCGAAGCCGTGATCAGGTATGCCGCCGACGTGCTGGGCGAGGAAGCCCCGGACGCGATCGATCTGGAAGAAATCCGCGGCGTGAAAGGCATTCGCGAGACGGAAATTTCGTTCGGGTCCACAACGCTGCGCATGGCGGTTGTCCACGGACTGAAGAACGCGGCGATTGTGGCGCGGAAGGTACTCAGCGGCGAAATGCAATACGACATCGTGGAAGTGATGGCATGCCCGGGCGGCTGCATCGGCGGCGCGGGTCAGCCCATCGTTCACTCGGAAGAGAAACGACAGATGCGCTCGAAGGCCATCACGCATACGGATCAGGTTAGCCCGATAAAGAAATCGCACCGCAATCCGTACATTCAGGAGCTTTACGATTCGACTCTCGCCGAGCCCAACAGCGAGATCGCGCACAAGCTGCTGCACACGCGTTACACCAGTCGCAAGCGCATCGCAGACGAGAATATCTCGCTCACCGGAACCTCTTCGGCCGAGCGGGTCAAAGTGCGCGTATGCGTCGGCACGAGCTGCTATCTGAGGGGTGCGCACGATCTTCTGGCAAATCTCCTCAAAACCGTGGAAGAAAACGACTGGACGAATCGGGTCGATCTGGGCGCGACCTTCTGCACGGAGAAGTGCGATCGCGGACCGTCGGTATCCATCGGTGACGAGGTGATCCATTTCGCCACGCTGGACGGCGTCGTGGATAAGATTCGGAAGTCGGTCGGTGCGTAGCATGAAGACCATTAAAATCTGTATGGGGAGCTCGTGCTTCGCACGGGCAAACCGCGACAATTTGTCCCTGATCGAGGAGTACCTCAAGTCGCACGGTCTGGAGGGATTCGTCCGTCTGGAAGGCTCGCTCTGCCTGGGCGAGTGCGGCAAGGGCCCAAACATGATCATCGACGGAGTTTGCTATCACAATGTGCAGCCGGAGAACATCATCCGGCTGCTGGACGAAAACCTGTAACCGAAGGATTAATTAGTGTACGCTGACAACCTGTAACGAAGGATTAATTGGTGTACGCCGACAACATGTAATGAAGGATTAATTGATGAACGCCGAGAACCCGATCTATACCGAGAAAACGGAGTGTCAGGACTGCTATAAATGCGTGCGGAATTGCCCGGTCAAAGCGATTCTGGTGCGCGACGGAAGCGCAGCCGTGGTCGCCGAAGACTGCCTTTATTGCGGCAAGTGTACGCTGGTGTGCCCCGTGGGCGCGAAGAAAGTGCGCGACGATATCGATCTCGCGCGCGACCTGATCGCCTCCGGCAAGAAGGTCTATGCCTCGCTGGCGCCGTCGTTCCGTAGCGAATTCGCCGACATTCCGGAGGGTCAGCTCCTGGCGTGCATCGAGCAGCTCGGATTTGCTGGGGTTTCGGAGACGGCGCTGGGTGCGCAGGAGGTCTCGGCGGCGTGCGCGCGGATACTTACGGAGGGCGAGAACCGGGTCTATATCTCGACCGCGTGCCCTTCGGTGGTGCGCTTGATCGAGCGATTCTATCCCGATTACATCGGCAATCTGACCGATCTGATGTCGCCGGTGCAGGCGCATGGCAGGATATTGCGCGACACTTTCGAAGAGGATATCGGGATCGTTTTTTTCAGTCCCTGCATCGCGAAGAAGACCGAAACCGGTCAGACCATCGATGTCTCGCTGACATTTAAAGAACTTCGCAGATGGCTCAACAGCGAATCAATCGTAGTCTCGGATGAAACAGCCGCCTTCGTGCCGGAAAAAGCCGAGGAAGGCGGCTGGTATCCCATCGACGGCGGTATGATCGACGGTATCCGGCAGAACCGCGCGTTCACGGACGTGCAGTTCCTCTGCGTCAGCGGCGTGAAGAACATCATGGAGTCGCTGGAGGACATCGACAGGCTCGATCTTGACGCGCCGGTGTTCATCGAAGCGCTGGCGTGCGAAGGCGGCTGTGTGAATGGCCCTCAGGTCTCCAAACGCGGCGCGACGGTGGTCAAGCGATCGCAGATATTGAATTCGACGCCTCTGCCCTCGGAAGACGAGGTGCGCAACAGCATCCACCGGATCGAGAAATTCTTTCGCCCGGAGCCGAAGAAGAGGGAGAAATACCTTCCCGAGCAGATTGCGCAGGCGCTTCTCAAGATCGGCAAGGTACGGCATTCGGACGAGCTGAATTGCGGCGGCTGCGGCTACGACACCTGCCAGGATTTCGCCGTTGCCATGCTGGAAGACCGAGCCGAGCCGGCGATGTGCGTCTCGTATCTCAGGCGGCTGGCGCAGAACAAGGCGAACGCGCTCCTGAAATCGATGCCGAGCGGTGTCGTGATCGTTGATAAGGAGCTGAAGATTCTGGAATGCAATCCGCGCTTCGTGGAGATCGTGGGCGGCGACGCGGGTATCGTGTTCGAGGTCAATCCCGAGCTGTCGGGCGTCTATCTGGAGCGGCTGGTGCCTTTTCACGACGTGTTCCGGCAGGTGCTGGACGATGGCAGCGAATCGAAGGTCATGGACATCGAGCACAACAAGAAGGTGATCCGGCTCACAGTGTTCACGGTGGAGGCGCATTTTACGGTGGGCGGCGTGCTACAGGACGTAACAAAACCCGTCATCCAGAGCGAGAAGATCATCCAGAACGCGCGAGAAGTCATGAAGAAGAACCTTACGACCGTGCAGCAGATCGCGTTCCTGCTGGGCGAAAACGCCGCGGACAGTGAAGTGCTGCTCAATTCGATCATCCAGTCGTTCTCGCGCAAAGGACAGGAGTGATGCGCGAGCTGTACCTCGAAGTCGATTACTACCAGCTCCGCAAGCATGGGCAGGGTGTGAGTGGCGATCACTTTACCAGCTTGAAGGACAAGGATCGCATCGTGTCCGTCCTCGCCGACGGACTGGGCAGCGGCGTGAAAGCAGGCGTGCTGGCAACCCTCACCACGACCATGGCGTCCAGATTCGTCCTCTCCGACATGGACATCCGGCGTGCCGCGGAGATTATCCTCGAAACGCTTCCCGTCTGCTCTCTCCGCAAGATCGGCTACTCGACCTTCACCATCGTCGATGCGGGATCGAACGGCTCTGTGCGCGTCATCGAGTACGACAACCCCTCCATCGTTCTGCTACGCGACGGCAAATCGATATCGCTGGACAAAAACGAAATCATCCTCAGCAGCGAGCGCAGGGGGCGGCTCTTCTATTCGACGTTCAAGATGGAGCCGGAAGATCGACTGGTCTTCTTCTCGGACGGCGTCACGCAATCCGGGATGGGATCGGCGTACATGCCGCTGGGATGGTCGGAAAAGGGCGTGGTGCGGTTTCTGGAGCACGAGCTGGAGGAAAACAACTCCATCTCCGCTGGCGAGCTTTGCATGCAGACAACGCGACGGGCACTCGAATACGACAACCACAAGGCCATGGACGATATCACCTGCGCAGCCCTCTATCTCAGGGAGCCGCGGAAACTGCTCGTGATGTCGGGACCTCCCTACGATCGTGAAAAGGATGCGACCCTGGCGAACATCGCGCGGGAGTTCAAAGGCAGGAAGGTCATCTGTGGCGGAACCACCTCCTCGATCATCGCACGGGAACTGGACATCCCGATCTCCGTTAATCTGGACGAGGTTCGACGCGATGCGGATATCCCGCCGACCGCCGAGATGGAAGGATTCGAGCTCGTAACCGAAGGGACCATCACGCTGAATCGCTGCCTGCAAATCCTGGACAAGGAACATCCGCTCGAAAAGGTCAAACGAAGCCCGATCAAGACGCTGGCACGGCTCTTTATCGAGAGCGACATCGTGCAGTTCGTGGTTGGTACCCGCATCAACGAAGCCCACCAGGACCCGACCCTGCCGCGCGAACTCGAAATCCGGCGCAACCTCATCAAGAACTTCTGCAACGTGCTGGAAAAGAAATACCTCAAAGAAACCCACATCGAATATCTATAAAGAAGTTTCAATTTCAAATCGAGTGGGTTAATGGTGCAGTGATGATCCTGAAGTCCTGGAAGGACGATAGATTTTAGCCGTGGGGATTCAGGATTGTCAGCAAGCTGAAATCCTACAGGTACGAAAGTGCCGGGTACATGAATATGAGAGCGGTAAAAGTCCCGTAGGGACGGTAGACGATAAGCAGAGTTATTTGTCTGTCGCACCTCCGGCGCTCTTTTCATGTATTTGTATAAATTACCGGGGCTTACTCCTCAGCTTAAAATCTGTCATCCCTGCGGGATTGGGAACAACGAAATCCATTCTAACCAGCAAGTTTGAAAGAGAACCATTTGTAACTGTGCCAATATCATTCAACCTTTGGACTTTGATTGCTCTATAAGGGGTAAGAACCTCCCCGGCAATAAATGGGGAATACTCCGTGGAGGTTCTTACTGACATACTATGTTCGGTCAGGCGAGCTCGATACGGATGCTCCTGACGTCTCTGTTTCTGATTTTCTGAGCCATGTCGCCGACGATTTTGTTCGCGGTCACGACGTTACCCTGTTTGTCCTCGATTGTGTAGGACACCGGCTTGACGGCAAAGGTGTCCTTCCGCTGCGGATTGTGGTAGGTCACCGGAATCTCGCCGAGGAAGATGAACCCGAAGGTGTCCTTCTCGAAGCGCACATCCTGCCACTGTCCGTCGATGAACAGACTGTGGCTGGCGGCTTCCTTCGTAAAGAGCCACGCGGGAAGCGCCGGGTCGAGATGGAGTTGGAGTTGACCGTCTTCGTCCAGGCTGAACGGGTTCTTACCGACGGTCATGAACATCAGGATGTTGATGAACTCCGCCGTGGCACCGCTGAGCCGTGCGACGAATCCGTTGCCGTGGATGGACGGATCGGGGTTGGCGCTGCTGACGATGAAGCTCGAATTCTCCAGAACGCTACGCCCATAGACCTCCGGCTTCATGAACGGTACGCACACGTCGCGGAAGTCCTCGAAGAACTCCGCGTAAAGCTCGTTGCGCAGCATTTCCAGCATATACTTGTACTCCATGTGCAGCCAGATCGATTCGTTCTCGAACCATCCGGGCGAGAAGGTGCGGGCGCGCCCGATCTCCATGGGTTGATCGGTGAGTTTCTCGTTAACCTTGTACATCCTGAGCTTGCGGTCGTAGAGTCCGCTTCGCCGTATGTTTCTTACCAGTTCCCTCGATTTTTCTCTGTCCGTGCTGCAACGCAGGAAATGAACCGGTCCTTCGAGGAACAGCGGCAGCGCTGTCTGCCTGAATCCGGTTGCGCGGAAGCAGGGCAGTCCCTTCGCGTTTCTCTTCTCTATACGGTTGCCGTGTTCATCTATGATAAAGAGCGGCTCGTAGTCGGTCACGTGGTTGATAAAGTAGGTCGAGATGACCTTCTGCTTATCGTTCCATCCGCGCGAGATACCGTCCTCGACGCGCTTCAGTCCGTCCTCGAGCAGCTTCTTGATCGCATCGAGCGAGAGCGCTTTTTCCTTACCTTCGATGCCGAGCCTTGTCGTCCGGCGGTACGATTCCTTGAGCGACGTCGCCTCGTTCCAGTAGTCGAAAGTGGAGAGGTCTTTCTGTAACAATGCGGACAATGCGTGGAAGAAATCGTGCAATTCTCTGAAAACGTAAAGATTGCGGTCTGGGCAGTCGATTTCTTCCAGTGTCCGGAGCACGAAGAGGATAAGACGCTTGAGCTCGAGGGTCTCGTTCAGGCTTGAGCCGATGAGACCGGGCATACCGTTGAGCGCGTCGTACCAGTCCGGTTTGCCCGCTTCCATCTCGATTCCCACGCCGTTCGCGTCGAGGGATGCGAGTTTGTTGACGATAAGGCACAGCATCTTGCCGAAGAGGGTGGTTCGATAGACGTCGCCCTTGCCGTGCGCGGCGTGCATGAAGTGCCGGTCGTGTCTGCGGCTCTCGATCAGGTTTTTGTGCTCTTCGTCGAGCACGACGCTGTTGAGCTGCATGGGATTGCCGTCCCAGATCACGTACTTATCGTCACGCGGTGCGACGTGATGCGGGCTGTCGTAGTAGGAAAACGTCTTCTTCTCGAACAGCAATTCGTGTTTCATCTCCGGGTAGATGGCCAAAAAGTTTTCCAGCAAGTCGAGGTTGTAGGTCCAGTGGTCGATCCAGTATCCTTCGCCGAATTCGGCGTCGTGATCCTTCTCGCAGATGCTCATCAGATCGGCGAGGAATTTTTCGTGATCGCCCAGAATCTCGATATCGTGCTCCCGCAGGTAGATGATAAGTTCGCCGGGCGTGAAGAGGTTCTGGATGTAATCCTTCACCGCGTGCGCCGATTTTTCGTTGAAATACCCGGTCAGGAGGTCGTCCAGCCCGTTGTGCTCGGGCGCCTTGAAGCGCACGTCCTTGATCACCAGCGGATTGAAGCCGTCGAGCTGGATGAGGTTGTAGAAATGTTCGATATTGCCGTCGCGAATTTCGGGATTGAACAGCAGGTCGAGACGGCGGTTCTGGTTGACGTCGCGGAAATTTCCGTTTCCCTGCGAATAAGGCGTGGGTGTGAGCCGAAAATCGTTGTAATCCCGCTCCAGATCGCCGTGCTTGCGCGAGTAGAGGTATAGCGTCGTGGATGATTCGGTTCCCTTGAACGTGTAGGGGAAGCCGCCACGGAGGGCGTTATCCAGGAAATTCTGCCGCGTGTAGTGGTTGAGCGCTTTCTCGCTGCTGCATATAAAGTTATGCTGGGTCAGTCTGTCGATGATGCGGCAATTCTCTTCGAGCTTCGTGTTGACGTATGCCTGCGTGGCGATGCGCGGTACCGCTTCGTTCAGGGCCTGAGCAGAGTTTGCCTGCCCGATGATCGATGTGTAGGTGAAGGTCGCGCCCGGTTCGATGGTTCCAGAGAGTGCGCCCATCGCGGAGGGAAGCCTGTTCTCGAGTATCTGACCGCCGATCAACTCATCAACGGGGTTGTCCAGGAAGCTTTCGGGAACCAGGTAGTCGCCGCGGATACCGAAGATTTTAACCGGATCGACGATCGTATCGACCATCTGGTCACCGACGAATCCGAGGTAGAAATTCCCCTTCTCGATGCGCACCACTTCCGGCCGGTCGTGCGGTTCCACCTTGCCCTTGAAGAGCGGAGCCTTGTTTTCGTGGTTTTTCACCTCAACGAACGCCTCCACCAGCCGGCGGATGAATTTCAGCGCGCCGTTATCCAGTCCGTAGGGGATGATGAGCGGCAGCCCGTCCAGCGCTTCGAAGCGAACCGGTTTTTCGTCCAGGTTCTCGATGCGGAGTCTGCGGATCAGTCCGGCGTAGCGATCCTGCGGGACGTTGAAGTATTCGACGGTGAACTTGAGCTTCAGGTCGTAATTGGTTTCTTCGAGCGTCAGGCTCGCGGGATGGATGATCATCCGCTGCTCGATCTTCATGGTGCGGTTTTGCAGGTCCTTCCGGAAGGGCTCGTAGTACGCGCCATCGATCTTCACGAAGGTGCGGAATCCCTGCGAGGTCACGAGGTTGTACGCCTGGTTGGCAGGCAGGAACTCCATGATGGGGTTGTGCTTTCCTTCGATACCCATACTGCAAACGCACTGTCCGCGGTTTACGTAGAAGGTCCACATGGGGATTCCTTCCTTGCCTGCGACGCCCGGGAAGAAGCTGGAGAATAGTTTCGAGGAGTTGTAGCCGTCGATGACGAACGCGCCCGAATCTTGCAGTCGATATTGTACGTTGTTGATTGAATTCAACACGATCTCCTTTGCGTTTTTGGAAAAGAATCAGCCGGCACGGCGTGCGCACCGGCCGATTCGACAGTGCTTTTCAGTGCATCACCATGTTCGGTGATCTTGTGATATATGACACAGTATGTTGCACATAATTCCAGGTTTCTCTGGCGTCATATATCACTATTTTGCAAGACCATGTTCGGTGATCTTGTGATATATGACACAGTATGTTGCACATAATTCCAGGTTTCTCTGGTGTCATATATCACTATTTTGCAAGACCATGTTCGGTAATCTTGTGATATATGACACAGTATGCTGCACATAATTTCAGGTTTCTCTGGTGTCATATATCACTATTTCAGCAGGACCATGCGTCTGGTTTCGGTCGGGCCGTTATCGACCTTCAGCGAATAGAAATAGACGCCGGATGCCGCGTTGTCGGCGTTCCAGACGATCTCGTGATTGTCTGCGTCGAGTCGCGCATTGACCAACGTCTCCACCAGTCGGCCGCGAACGTCATAGACCTTGAGCACGGCGTGACCGGGCTGGCTCATGGAGAACTTGATGCTGGTCACTGGGTTGAACGGGTTCGGGTAGTTGCCGTTCAGCTCGTAGCGCGCGCTGATGACATCGACGACCTCGTCGTCCGCATCCTGGTTGTCGTTGCGGAAATAGATATTGTCGATATAGACGGTGTTCGGACCGCTCGTGAGGACGAGCTGGGCGATGTGCTCGCGCGTGGTGAGCGCGGTGAAGTCGTCCAGATTCATGTCGAGGGCGATCCAGGTCTCGGATTGCAGGGTCGCGTTGTCGAAGGTCACCTCGGCTTCGACGTCGTCGCCACCGCCATAGGCTCCGTCCGCGCCGAAATCGACCAGCTTCACTGCAAAGGTGGATTCGCCGTCGATGGTGTCGGGCGTCCAGATGTCCATGTGGAAGTGGGTCATATCGGTGATGTCGAGCGGGGCGGAGGTGAATTCGATGCCCGCATAGACCAGGCTGGTGTAGAGCTTGGTGTCGTTGCCCGCGATTTGCACGTCGCCCACGTTGGCGTCGTCCCACTCGGCGGACCACGTATCGACGGTCACGTCGGTGTAGGCGTTGCAGAACATGGAGATGACCGCGGCTTCGTTGTAGCTCGGTGTCGGAGCGGCTGTTTCCGGCTGGTTCGGTGTCGAATTGCCGGAGCGGAAGTAGATGTTATCGACGTAGAGGGTGGTGAGTCCACCGGAGAAGATGAGCTGCGCCAGGTGTCCCTGGGTGGTCAGTCCGGTAAAATCGTCCATCGGGATATCGAGGCTGATCCACTGCTCGGAGGTCATCGTGCCGGAACCGTAGGATATCTCGTGCTCGACATCGTCGCCGCCGCCATAGGCTCCGTCCGCGCCGAAATCGACCAGCTTCACGTTGAGCGAAATGCCCTCGGCGATGGCGTCGGGAGTCCACACGTCGAGATGGAAGAAGTCCATCGAGCTCGCGTCGATAGTTTCGCTGATGAATTCGATACCCGCGAAGACCATGCTGGTGTAGAGCTTGGTGTTGTTTCCGTCGATCAGTACGTCGCTGACAACAGCGTTATCCCAGTCAGCCGACCAGGTATCGACGGTGACGTTGGTGTAGGCGTCGGAGAAGAGCGAGATCACGCTTTCCGCCGCGTAAGTCGGTGTTGGAGCCGCGGTTTCGGGTTCCTCCGGGGGCTGGGTGTTGCCCGACGGTATCTGGATGTTGTCGAAATAAACAATGTGGTCCGCGGTGCGATCCGCGAAATCGGGAATGATCACGATGCGGTTGTAGGTGTTGCCGATCGCGCTCGAGAAATCGAACGTGAGGTTTTCCCACTGGTCTGTGACGGTGTTGCTCACCTGAACCTCGACGGGTGTGCTGGTTCCTTCGAACTTGATACCCACCGGGCTGATGAGGGGCTTGTTGACCATGATGGTGATGGTTGTGTTGGTCGCGTCAAACTGGAAATCCGCGACGTCGTCCGCGTAGCACAGCGCCCAAGACATCCCTGCCGCGCGCGCGGTGAACTGCGCGACGGTCGCCGATGTGTTAATGCCGCTCGCAGACGGATTGGTTATGATTTCCAGCGGCGGGTTGTCGCTGTTCTCTCCGACGGTCCACGCCCAGTCGGCTCCGAGGCCGCCCTCTTCAAAATCAACGGTTTCGTATTGTGCGTACATGAAGGTACTCATCAGAAGGACAAGCATCGTCATGAAGATGGTCTTTTTCATTATGTTCCTCCGGGAATTTATTCGGTTGAGAATCCACCCGCGTCGGTGGCTATCACATGGAAGTATTTCATGGAAGCATCGATGACTCTTGTCCAGCTTGTGCCTTCAAACGTACCGTCGGTGACCTCTTCGAAGGTTCCGTACGGTGTGTCGCAGGCGTAAATCTTGTAGCTGTTCGCGCCATCGACCGCGCTCCAGGTGATGGTTACGTCGGTTGCGGTCAGGTCGATCACCACGTTTTGCGGGGTATCGAGTCCTGCCGATGCCTGATAGAAGTAGATGTTGTCGATATAGACGGTCGAGGGAGACACGCCCTGCTGCCCGTCGAACTTGAGCTGGTGAAGATCGGACGGCGACACGCCCGTGAAATCGGTCAGCGGGATGTCGATGCTGTTCCAGGTTCCCTGCACGAGCGGCGATATCTCGACAAGGTGCTCGCCGGTGGTCGCGCTGATGGGCGAGAACTTGACGACGGTCGCGTCCGGTGTCCAGATGTCGATATGAACGTAGTCCATCGCCGAGAAATCGGTCTGCATGAACTCGGTTCCCTGGTAGTTGAAGTTGGCGTACTTGAGGGTCGTGTTGCCCTCGATCAATTCGAACGTAACGGTGGTGGATTGTCCCCAGTTGGGGTTGAAATTCGCGCCGGCGATATCGCCGTAGGTGTTGCTGAAGATGGAGATCACGTCGGCGGGTTCGAGGGTCGGAACCGGCGCTGCTACGGTCGGGACCGGATCTGCGAGCACGAAGTTGACGGTGTAGGTCAACTGGGTGGTCTCGTCCTGGGCGGTCACGACGACGGTGGTCGCGCCCGGGAGCGCTTCCGCGTCGTTGATTTCGTAGCTTGTGTTCACGTCGGTCGGGGTGGCTGTCACGGTGGGGACATCGGTCGTTCCCATCGGCAGCTCGTAGGTGTAGGTGAGGGTTCCTGAAGAGAATCCCGGGATGGTCGTGTCATCGACTCGCAAGTCGCTGAGGGTCGCGTCGCTTCCAGCCTGGGTCGGATTCTTCCAGAAGTAGATGTTGTCGAGCCAGATGGTTGACGGAGAAACGCCCTGGGTTCCATCGAATTTGAGCTGGTGGATATCGGACATCGCCAGATTCGTGAAGTCGTTAAGCGGGATGTCGATGCTGTTCCATGTATTCTGCTCCAGTGGTGAGAGCGCAACCAGAACCTCGCCTGTACTGACGCTGATCGGTGAGAACTTCACGTCGGTCGCATCGGATGTCCAGATGTCGATGTGGACGTATTCCATCAGGGAGAGGTCGATCGGGGTTGCAAGCTGCGTTCCCTGGTAGTTGAAGTTTGCGTATTTCAGGGTGGTGTTTCCTGCGACGCTTTCGAAGGTAACGACGGTGGACTGTCCCCATGGAGGGTTGAAGTTCACGCCAGCTATATCGCCATAAGTATTGCTGAAGATAGACCGCACGTCTTCGATTGCGTGGGTCGGGACCGGTGCGCCTTCGGTGGGGTCGCTGGTTTCTTCCGCCACGGTGAAATTGAGGGTGTAGGTGAGGCTGTTTTCAAGGTTTTCGGATGTGGTGACGACGGTCGTCGTTCCCGGAAGGCTCGCGGCGTCGTTCACGACGTAGCTTGCGTCGAGGTCGGTGGTGACGGCGGTCACGGTGGGAACTTGCACGGTGCCGAACGGGAGCACGACATCGTAGGTGAGAACCGCGGGTGAGAATCCGGTGACGGTGGTTCCGTTCACCATGAGGTTGCTCAGGGTCGCGTCTTCGTCATCGCCGGGAGGGCTCTTCCAGAAGAAGATGTTGTCGATCCAGACGGTGGATGGGAACACGCCGTTCTGACCGTTGAACTTGAGTTGGTAGAGGTCTGTCAGTGTGACACCCGTGAAATCGCTGAGCGGTATATCGACGCTGTTCCAGGTTCCTTGCACGAGCGGATTGATGGCAACGAGATGCTCGCCGGTCGTTTCACTGATGGGCGAGAACTCGACGACGGTCGCGTCGGCTGTCCACAGGTCGAAGTGGACATATTCCATCGCGGAAAGGTCGATCGACGGGAATTCGGTTCCTTGGTAGTTGAAGTTCGCGTATTGAAGCGTAACGTCGCCGCCCACGAGGACGAACCCGACGGTGGTGGTCTGTCCCCAACTCGGGTTGAAGACAGCACCGGCCATGTCGCCATAGACGTTGCTGAAGACGGAGCGGACATTTTCGTGCAGGTGCGTCGGCGTCGGAGCAGCCGTTTCCGGTTCGGTCGGGATTCCGTTGTCAACGGTGAAGTTGATCGTATAGGTGAGGCTGGTGACATCGTCTTCGGCGGTTACGACAACGGTGGTCGCGCCGGGAAGCTCGGTCGCTGCGTTCACGACGTGGCTTGCGTTCACGTCACTGGGCGTCGCGGTCACGGTCGGGACGACGGTGGTGCCTTCTTCCAGCTCTACATTGTAGGTCAAGACGTTGGACGCGAAGCCTTCGACGGTGGTACCATCGACGCGCAGGTCGCTGAGGGTGGCGTCGGTTCCGGTGATGTCGCCGGCGTAAAAGTAGATGTTGTCGAGATAGACATTGGACGGCGAGACGCCCTGCTGTCCGTCGAACTTGAGCTGATGGATGTCGGTCATGGATACGCCCGTGAAGCTGGAAAGCGGGATGTCGTAGCTGTTCCACGCTTCCTGGTTGAGCGGCGTGAGCGACACGAGATGCTCGCCGGTCGAAGCGCTGATGGGCGTGAAGAGGACGACGGTCGCGTCCGGCGACCAGAGGTCGATGTGGACGTGGGTCATGCCGGAGAGGTTGTGTGCGCCCAGAAGCTGCGTACCCTGGTAGTTGAACATCGAATAGTACATATACTCGTTGCCTTCCGCTTCGTCGAAGGTCACGACGGTGGATTGTCCCCACGGCGCCGCGAAGTTGGTGCCTTCGAGGCAGGTGTAGCTGTCGCTGTAGATCGCGATTACGTCTTCTGCGTCTTCAGTCGGAACCGGCGCTGCCACCTCGGGTGCGTCCGGCTCGGGGATGATGGTGTTGGCGGAGGGAATGACGATATTGTCGAAATAGAGTGTGTGGTCCTCGCTGCGATCGGCGAAATCGGGGATGATCACCAGGCGGGTGTAGGTGTTACCGATCGAGCCCGAGAAGTCGAAAGTAACGGTTTCCCACTCGTTGACCAGAGTATTGGCGACTTGCAGTTCGACCGCGGGACTCATCCCCTCGAACTTGATGCCGATGTTGCTGACAACCGGCTTGTAAACCATGATACTGACTGTGCTGTTGGTTTCGTTGAACGTGAAACCGTCTATGTCGTCGGTGAAGCAGAGTGCCCAGGGATTCCCCGCGTCCAGCGCGGTGAATTCGACAACGGTCGCCGAGGTGTTGATACCTCCGCTGACGGGATTCGCAGGGAATGTCATTGCGGGATTCGATGCGTTCTCGGACACGGTCCAGACCCAGCCGGTACCGGTGTCTCCGGTTTCGAAGTCAACGGTTGTTGAATTCGCGAACAGACCGCTGAAAGCGGTGAGGATGAACAACAGGAAAACAAACATGTTGGTGCTTTTCATTTTCGCCTCCAATTCTTTTTATTGTGTTTGTCATAATCTATATGCTCAAAGGATGCCTTGGGTGTGCGATCCTCATAAAAAACGCCCCAGTTCTTCTCGATTTCGTGGATGCCGGATCCGCCTTTCCAGGACTCGTCGAATGCCTCGAACAGAAAGGTCGGTTTGCGATGGACGTCGATCCAGCGATCGAGCAGGACCAGAAATTCCTCCTGCGTTGCGACCGTCGCACTTCCCTTGACCAGCGTTCCCTGCTCGCCCGGGCCTTTCCTGTCCGGATCAAAGTCGGTCGCCCAGCCGATTTCGCCCACGATGATGGGCCGGTCGTGCAGATTCTCGACAGAGGTGACGATCTGCGTCATCCAGTCGGCTGTCTCGGGTATGGTCTTGCCGTTCCAGAGCGGGTGCATGTGCAGCGCGATGAAGTCGATCTCTCGCGCGATCTCTCTGCTGGCGTCCTTGTTCCAGAAATTGTAGTCGTCTGCGGTGCACACGGGCTGGAAGACGTTGTTTCGAATGGTGCGGATGTGGCGGATCAGGTCGGAAGGATTCATGCGGTGTGCAGACCACTCGACCTGCGTTTCGTTGCCGACACTCACCGCGATGACGATATCGTCGAACCGGCCTGCAAGATCAATTGCGCGCAGGGTGTTGGCGATGTCGCCTGGTCCCGCGTCGAGCCAGACGCCCAGCATGACACGGATGGGAAGCTGCTTTTCCCGGATAATGGTAAAAATTTTTTCGGAGATGTCGTCCGCATTATAGACCCGGATCAGGTTCCAGTGTTCGGCGATGATTCGCAAATCTTCTTCCAGCTCCGCGTCCGACGGCGATTCTCCGCCCGGTGCCTGTCCCTTTCGATGTGGCCCGTACGATATGGCCTTTCCGATCCAGCATTCGTCCAGATAGGATTTGAAGGCGCGGATTTCGAAGGGTTCCGCCGGTGGCGGCATGATTCCCGCTTCGAGCTGCTGCGCCGTTGAAACGGCTTGTTCTGTCCGACCGCTCTTCCCGCAGGCAGCGAAAAGGATCGCGATAGCAATCAGGATCAGACAGGTTCGTATCACAACTGCACTCTCACCGTCTGAACGGCGTTCGCAGGCACGGTAACCGTCGCGTAGCCTTCGCCGATCTGAAGGTTGTAGTCGATCGGGTGCTGCGTGGTGTTGAGAATCTGCACGCTCAACATTCCGTCCGGACTAATCGTCGCGCAGGCGTGGAAATCGTCGTCACCCGCATCGGGGAAAACTTGTTCCGTGCGGACAGCTTTGTCGCCGGGCTCGATGGTGCGCGCGAATTGTTTCAGCACGTAATAGACCGGCGTGTAATAGACATACTCTGTTTCGGTGTCGATCATAATGGGCGCGCCGCAGAAATTTCCGACGTGGTTGGGTCCGCCGTCCTTGTCGAGGACGATGTTCCAGTCGATCCAGCCCTGCACCCAGTGGTCGATGCTCTCGATGATGTTGCGCGCGTAGCGGTGCACCGGCGTGTAGATGGGGTGATCTTCCACATCGACGCCCTGCCAGGTTACCGAATAGGCCCAGTCGGTGGCGGAATCGCTCCACCAGAATTCGTCGTTGTCGAACCAGCCCTCTTCCTTGTATCCTTCGGGATCGGTCACGCCGCCGGGCGCGTCTCCGCCGAGGTTGTCGATGCAGCCCTCGGTGTGGATGATGGCGTAGTCTGGGTACTTTTGATGGATGCGGTCGAGAACGTCTTCATAGACCTTGTCGGTGCTTTCGTACCAGTGGATGGCGGTTCCGTAAACGTAGGGGTTGGTCTTCTCGTCGCTGAGGATCACGTCCGCCCAGTGCTCCATGCCGTCGCGATTCTGGTCGTAGATCAGAAGCCTGACATCGTCGAAGCCGCTATCTTTCAGCTTCGGGCCGAGGTGCTTGCGGATGAAACGGCCCTGCGACTCCGCGGTGAAATTCATGCTCTCCCACTGGCCGTTGTTGCCGTGGGGTTCGTTGACCGGCGTGATGCCCCAGATATCGACGCCTTCGGATTTGCAGGCTTGCAGGTAACGGATCAGGTAGTCGGCGTAGTCGGCGATGTGCTCGTACTTGAGCGATCCGCCGGTGCCCTGCCAGTTGTTCTCCTCGCTTCCCGGGATGTACCAGGTTCCGATGTCCTTCATCCAGGCGGGCGCCGTCCACGCGGAGGCGACGATGCGCAGATCGGGATTGATCGAAAGCGCTTCCTCGATCATAGGTAAAAGGTCGTATGTCGGGTCTTTGACGCCCGGATAGCGCCGCGGATCGAAGCCTTCCGAATCGACGGCGATGGAGAAATCGTCCATCGACTCATCAGCGTAGGAGTATTTACCTTCGACGGTGAAATCGCATGCGCCGATGTGGGTGCGTGCGAGTGTGAAATCGGTGAAAATGTCGCGCATGAGTTCTTCGCGTTTCTTCGGGTCCAGGTGCGCTAAAACAAAGGCGGACGACTCGGTGAAGGAGGACCCGATGCCGTCCATGGTTTGTCTTGTATCTTCAGGAAAAATGGTGAGCACGTTGCCGTCGGCGATACCGGCCTTGAAATCGACGTTGTCTTTCATGGCGAGCTTGTCGCCGGCTGCCGAGGTGACGATGATCCCGGCGGTCGAGAGAGGGTGCTCCCCCCAGATAGAGGAGGGAGCGACCAGTATTGCCACAAGTATGGAGAAAAACAGGTACCGACTCATCGTTCAAACCTATGCTTTTTCGGCGCCACCCTGTTTCTTGTGGCGCAGTTCGAGGATGTTGCGGATTTCGTAAACTTTGTCTTCGTTCAGGGCGTAGGATGCGATGATCCAGATGGCGATCGCCGAGGTGAGGAATGGTATCGCCACGTCGAAGAACCGGAGCAGTTGCAGGGTTTGCACGTCCTGACCGCTTCCCAGCGCCTGGTCGAATTTGACGAGCTTGAGCAGTACGCCGGTCATCAAGCCCGCGATGGACATACCGATCTTGACCATCCACCAGTAAATCGCGCCGAAGACGCCTTCGCGCCGCTTGTGGGTCTCCAGTTCGTCGTAGTCGCAAACGTCGGAGATCATCGAGCCCATCAGGGTGAATAGCGACCCGGTTCCGAACGCCACGAACGGTGCCGCGAACAGCAGCCAGTACGGGTGCGCGGGATTGTAGCCGAACCACTTGACCACATAGCCGATCAGCGAAAGCGTGATGGTGATGAAGAAGGTCCTCTTCTTGCCGATGCGGGTGGCGATCCATCCTGTGAGCGGGATCACGGCGAGTGTGGCGATGGAGGTCGTCATTCCGAACCAGCCCATGAGCTTGCCGGCGCCGGCGTCGTTGCCGTTGAACAGATAATAGATCATCACGTAAATCGAGAAGGAGGCGCCAAGCTGGAAACCGTTGAACACCAGGAATGTCGCGCCGCAGAGTTTGACGAAAGGCTTGCACTTGAACGTGGTCACAACGCCGGCGAAGAACTCCGCCATGTTTTTCCAGAGTCCTTTGGTCGCGTTTTTAACTGGCTCGAGCACCACTTTCTCACGCAGGAAGATCGCCGGGATGATGCCGAGTGCCGCCACCGCGATACCCACGAAGATGGCCAGCGTTCTGGCGCCGTGGACGGTGTCCTTGAACAGACTGCTCGCCATGATGGCGTAAAACCACGGTACGCCCAGCCACGCGAGCTGTCCGACGGTGTTGGCGAACGCGTGCAGTCGGGTGCGCTCGTGGTAGTCCCCGGTCATCTCGTAGCCGAACGCCACGAACGGCGTTGCGTAGAGCGTATATGCGAGGAAGAACAGGATCGACATGATCAGGAAGTAGATGAAATAGCCGTTGTAGAAGCTCTCGCTCTTACGCAGCTTGAGTGCGTGCAACGACGCGGTTCCGGTGCCCTCGATGTCGTGCAGCGTCACTTCGATGTTTTCTATGTTCCGCATGTCGATCGAGCCCTCGCCATCGACCGCGTTCAGCCCATCGAGCGCGATCTTGTAGAGCTTGCCGTTACTGCCCTCGGAATCTGCCTTGGTCAGGTCGAGTGCGAATGCTTCGCTACGATCGTCGAAGGTCACGGTCATGGTTTTATATTCCGGCAGATCGGCGTTGATCTCGAGATGCGGGAAGCCGTCGAGGTCGGTGGTGAGGATGTCGTTTTGTGTCTGCGAAAATTCTTCCGGTCCGTAGAGGACGAAGGAGATGTCTTTGTTCCGGGTCGCGTCGTAGTCGATCACGAGGCTGCCCGAGTCGTCGAGCGTTGCGTCGGACGGTTCCCCCACGACGGTTTGGTGCACATGCGCCGGTTTGTCGCCCAGCACGTCTATGTAGCCGGACGGCAGTTGCCACATGATTGCGAAAATCAATCCTGCCAGCAGTGCGCCCACGAAGATGAACGGTCGTCTCCTGCCCCATCGGGTGCGGGTGTTGTCGGAGATGTAGCCGACCATCGGGTCGGAAACGGCGTCGAAGATTCTGGGGATCGATCCGATCAATCCCACCAGCAGGACATCCATGCCGAGGCCGAGGTTGAGAATGACGACCATGGCGGGTAGCGCCGCGGCTTGCAGGTTGTTCACCAGCATGCCGATGGCGTAGGATGATTTCTGTCCGAACGAAATCCGGTCTTCAGCTCGAGTCGTGTGATGCGTTCGCTTGCTCATGTGCAGTCCTCTGTATTCGAATTTAGTTTGTTGCTTCAACCCAGTAGATGTCGTCGATGGCGAAGTCGCACTGCGCGCCGTTCTCTTCGAGGATGGTGAAGACGTAATCCAGCGCGCTGATATCGATGGTCGAGGTGTATTCGCCGATCGGGATGGACGCCCGTCCCCATTCGCCGTCTCGGGTCAGCCCGAAGACTTCCTGGCCGGCGGGAAAGGATACGTATTTCTCGTGTCCAGCGGTATCGGTCATGCCGATCTTGAAGGTGACGTTGGCGGGTATCTTGATCATGATCTCGATAGTTCCGCCGTCGTACGCGGAGAGGTCGAGCGCCTGGTTCATCTTGATGCCGCCGCCGAACCACCCAGCGCCGGTTGACTGCCAGCTCATGCTGTATTCGCCTTCCCAAGGCTCGATGGTTCCTGCGCTGAGGGTGTTTTCCCAGACGTATATTTGCGCGTCGCTTCCGACGGTGATTCCGTCGGTGACGGGTGAGGTTTCGGTGTAGATGCCGAATGTATCGACCGATGGGCCGGACGACGTGACGTTCGCGGTATCGGTGAGGATGTCGCCGTTGTGATCGGTGTAGCTTACGGTCAGCGTCATACCCGATGAGATTTCGATGGTATCGGCGCTGAAGTCGAGTGTCGAACTACCTTCGCCTTCGCTGTCGAGCGCGACGTCGAGCTGGATCGAATCGGTGCCGTTGGAGACGCTTACCTGGACGGTCGAGCCGGTGATTGCTTCATCGACCACGCTGACAGTTGCGCTTGCCGCGTCCTCGGTGTAGCTATCCGCGTCGAACGCGACGTTGCTGAAGTAGGTCTCTTCGCCCTCTTCCCAATAGATGTCGTCGATGGCGAATTCGCATTGCGCGCCGCTTTCTTCCAGAATGGTGAAGACGTAGCTCATGTCGCTGATATCGACGTTATGGATCAGCTCGCCGACCGGGATGGACGCCTGTCCCCATTCTCCGTCTCGGGTCAGACCGTAGAGCGTCTGTCCGGCGGTGAAGGTAACGTAGTCCTCGTGCCCCGACTGGTCTTGCACGCCGATCTTGAAGGTGACGTCCGAGGGCATCTTGATCATGAATTTGACGGTACCGCTCGAAAACGCGGAGAGGTCGTAGGAATCGGCTGTCATCACGCCGCCGCCGAACCAGCCCGAGCCGGTCGTCTGCCAGGCGATAACGTTGTCGCCTTCCCACGGCGCGATTTCGGTTGAGGTCAGCGTGTATTCCCATACGTATATATATGAATCGGTGTCGATGGTGAGGCTCGATGTGACGGGCGTGGTATCGGTGAACACGCCGAATCGCTCGACATCGGGTATGATCGCGGTGATGTTCGCCGTATCGGTGCGCTCGATGCCGTTGGCATCTGTGTAACGGGCTGTCAGGACGGTCCCCGCACTGACTGTGAGGTCTTCGAAGAGGAGGGTTGAAGATCCGCTGCCGTTTTCATCGAGGCTGACGTCGAGGTCGATGTTGTCGCTGCCGTTATCGACGAAAACGGTTACGGTCGTGCCGGCTGCCGCTTCGTCAATCACCTCAATGGTCGCGCCGTCGTCTTCAACGGAATAGCTATTCGCGCTGAAGCTGACGCTACTGATGGCCGTGCCGCCGCCGTCGAGGTAGATATCGTCGATGGCGAACGAGCATTGCATGCCATCTTCTTCCTTGATCATGAAGGTATAGTTGATGGCGCCGAGATCGAGTCCTTGCGCGATATCCTGGATGGGGATGGTTGCCTGTCCCCATTCGCCGTTGCGAGTGAGTCCGAAGGCGGTTTCTCCCGCGGGGAATTCGACATAGTGTTCGCTACCGCCGTTGTCGTTCATGCCGATCCAGAAGTGGACATCGGAAGGCATCTTGATCATGCACTTGAGGTTTCCGCCTGCAAAGTGGGATATATCGACGGGTTCGTTCGCCTCGATGCCGGCACCGAACCAGCCCACGCCGGTGGTAATGAACGCCATGACATTGTCGCCCTCGTAGGGATCGATCGAGCCGGTGGAGAGGGTGTTTTCCCATACGTAAATTTCCGCGTCGAGTCCGGGCGTGATGCCGTCATCGACGGGTGTGTTGTCGGAGAAGATGCCGAAGGTCTCGGCGTCGTCGGTGTCCGGATTGGTCTGGTAGCAGTGAATCCAGTCTATGTACATTTTTTGTGGCCATTCGGTGGTGTCGTCCGGAGCGCCTCCGAATCCGCCGCCGACCGCGATATTCAGGATAATGAAAAAGTCGTTCCGGAATTCGTCCATGGTGGCGGGATCGATGGTCCTGATCATGTAGGTCATGCCGTCGATGCGCCCCACGATGCGATTTGCGTCCCATTCGAGCGAGAAGATATGGTAGTCGTTGGCGAGCGATTCGTCGAAGGCCTTGGAGCTTCCGTAAGAGGCGTGCTCGCCTGCGTCGTCGTCGAACCAGTGTGCGGTGCAGATGGTGGTCTTTTCGTCGTAGTAGAGCGGACTCATCTCCATGATGTCGATCTCACCGCAGTAGGGCCAGCCGATCTCGCCGAAGTTCGAGCCGAGCATCCAGAACGCGGGCCATATTCCCGATCCCTCGGGCGGCTTGATGCGAGCCTCGACCTTACCGTATTTCATCGAGAATTTCCCGCCGGTATTTATCCGTCCGGAGGTCACGGAGCCGTCGCGTTTGCCCGGAGCCAGGTAGTTTCCCGAGTCCCAGGTTGCGGTGAGGACCAGGTTTCCGTCTTCGACCTTCACGTTTTCTACGGAATCGGTGTAGTATTGCCATTCGTCGTTGCCCCAGCCGTCCGCGCCGTAGCCGATATCGTAGTTCCAGTTGGCTTGATCGGGCGTCGTGGATGTCTGGTTGAATTCGTCGGACCAGACAAGCTCGTAATCGGAGGATGGTACCGTATCATCTACCGGATCCGGATCGGTCATGGTATCGCAACCGGCAAGCAGGATCATCAGTAGTGTCATTGCCAGAAAAAAGCTCAGGATATTTCGTCTCACAATAAGGACCTCGCACATCTTTTTATAGCATGGGATGAAAATAAACATCCATTTATGATGCTATATAGCAAATAACAATTTCGTTTTCCAGTCCGTCAAGCTTTTTTTCTTTGACCTGTGTGTTTTCCGTAAAATTTTTCTGCCTTTCCGCTTATACTGCTATGAAAATTGTTCGGCTTGCTATGGGGTGCGGCAGAGCAGTTGTCCAAACAATCGTCTCGATCATTCAAGGTATGACAATCATGATTGTCCACCATATTCTCAATATATTGATACGGTGGCTTATATAGACTTTCATGGCTTGAGGCTTCAAGGATTTCAAAGAGCGATTACCGGAAAAACCGGCTTCTATAAGGTATCGAATTTGCCGTGTTTTGCGCGCTTTTTTGTTTGTAAAGCGAGAAAAACCAAACAAATTACTTGACTGAATATAGCAATTTGACAAGCACTGCTATAGTGCGGTTATCGCCATTGCGACGAGCAGGCTAACGACAGCACGAACGGATGGAACAGATGAGTGGTAAAACGCTGAAATATCAGGTGGTTAAAGAGAAGATCAAAGACGGTATCCGAAGCGGAGAAATCAAAGGAAAGCTTCCCGGCGAAAGAGCGCTGGCAAAGATGCACGACGTGTCGTATATGACGATAAGGCGGGCTGTTACGGAGCTGGTTGAAGAAGGTATCCTGCATAAGTTCACGACCAAGGGAACCTTTGTCAGTCACAGCAAGATGACGCCCAAGATCACGCAGAATATCGGCTTTTTTCTGGACGTGGGCATCAAGGAGGGTATCTCCAGCCCTTATTACTCGCTGGTCTTCAACGCTTTAGAAAAGGAAGTCAAGCAGAAGGGCTACAATCTGGTGCTCTTCTCCGAGCTTGATAACCTCAATCCGCTGAACAACCACAAGAAGATTGACGGCGTGATCATCTGCTGCTTCCCGCGCATCGAGAACAAGATCCAGGAGCTGAAAAAGATGCTTCCCATCGTGCTGCTGGACAACCTCTCGTCCGACAAGTCGATCCCATCCGTGACGCTCGACAACTTCAACGGCAGCAGCGAGGCGGTCGCCTATCTGTGGTCGCTCGGACACCGACGGATTGGCTATATAACCGGGCTGATGGACTCCGACATCTGCAACGAACGCCTCACCGGGTTCACCAGTTCGATCGCGCGTTTCGGTGCAGACACCGGCGACGATCTGATTTTCAAGGGCGACTTCTCATACGAGTCCGGCGAACGCGGCGCCAAGCACTTTTTATCGCTCAAGAAGCGGCCCACCGCCATCATGTGCGCCAACGACTCCATGGCCATCGGTGCGATGAAGGTGATCCGCGAGCACGGCGTCCAGATTCCGGACGAGATGAGCGTTGTCGGATTCGACGACATCATCGTCGCGTCGAAGGTATTTCCCGCCCTGACCACCATCGCAGCGCCCATCGAGAAGATCGCAGCGAAGTCCGTGCGCATGCTTCTGGAGATGATTGGTGGCGCCGATCTCGATTACCAGCACATCATTCTTCCTGCTCCGCTGGTCGTTCGGAATTCCTGCGCATCGGTCGGAAAATAGGACTGCTATATAGGAATATCAGAGACCCTCACCCTGGCCCTCTCCCGCAAGCGGGCGAGGGAATATCACGTTTCAGATGGTCAATCCTTATAGCTCCTTCTCCCGCTTGCGGGAGAAGGCGGGGGATGAGGGTTACAATGTTTTCGTAGGCGTGGGATAAAGATTACAATTACCGAACCAGTCACAAGATAATCCTTCCCCAGCTAAACAATTGGATGTCGTCGCGTATGCTGTATCCTATCTATGGATTCCGCTTTCGACCGAAAGTAAGGCTAAATTAATTGTATCGGCGGAGTCTGCTCAGAAAGGGGATTGCAAAGAATGCGCGAAGAAAAAACCGGGGAATGTGTTAAAATAACCTTGACAGCAATCGGCGAGATTCTTGATTGCTATATAGAAGTGTGGGTTTCCCCGTTATCACTTCACTGATTCCAAAAGGGAGCGAGAATATGTTCAGACACGATTACTCGTCGGCGATCAAACGATTTTGCATCATTTTTACTCTGTTCTTATGCGCCACGATGGCGACGGCAGCCACCACCGATGTTGTCTCGACCTTACAGGATGACCACGGCTGGAAGCTGAAAGTAAACAACGATGATTACTTTGTTAAAGGTGTAGTCTGGGGCTATACACCGATCGGGGAAACCTACTCCTACAATCTGTGGGCGAACTCGGACGAGCACATTCGGAAAGTCCTGGATTACGAATGCGATCTGATGAAAAAGGCCGGCATCAACACCATCCGCGTGTTCGGCAACGTTCCGCCGCGCTGGGTGGAGTACATCTACGAGAAGCACGGTATCCGGTCGGTCGTCAACCACCTTATGGGACGCTACGGCTACACGGTCGATGGCGCGTGGTACGTGTGGACGAACTACGCCGACACGCGCACCCGCGAAGTACTGGTACACGATTTTGTGGAGATGGTCCGAAAGTACAAGGATACCCCGGGCGTGCTCATGTTCGCGCTCGGAAACGAGAACAACTACGGGCTCGAGTGGGCGAGCTTCGAGATCGAGAATATCCCGGAAGGCGAGCGCCACAAAGAGAAGGCGAAATTTCTCTACAGCCTCTACAACGAAGCGATGCAGGAAGCGAAGGCGGTCGATGCGAATCATCCGTACCTGATCGTCAACGGCGATATCCAGTACATCGACCTGATCAAAGAGTACTGCACCGACATGGACATCCTGGGCGTGAACGCCTACCGCGGTGTCAGCTTCACCGATATGTGGGAGCGGGTTCACGACGAACTCGGACTGCCGGTGATGCTCACCGAGTTCGGCAGCGACGCGTTCAACGCGGTGACCTTCAAGGAAGAACAGGAAGGTCAGGCGTACCTGGTCAGGGGTAACTGGCGCGAGATATACAACAAGAGCTACGACAAGGGCGAAGAAGGCAACGCCATCGGCGGATGCATCTTCGAATGGCGCGACGAGTGGTGGAAATACCTCCAGACCGAAAACCTGGACATCCACGACAAGCACGCATCCTGGAGCAACGGCGGCTACTCCTTCGACTTCGTGCACGGCAGGAACAACATGAACGAAGAGTGGTTCGGCATCTGCCGTCTGGGCGAGCCGAACGAGGATGGCGTCTCCACCGCGACCCCGCGCATGGCGTACGATGTCCTCTCCAAAATCTGGCACATCGATCCCTACACGACAGACAAGAACGAAATGAACAGCCGCATCGATGGCATCGATATGGATTTCCTCAGCATGAAGAGCACGCTGCGGTCGATCACCAGCGAGGGGCTTGGCAACGAGAAGTTCAAGCTCGCAGGCGGAAGGATCGAAGGTGATGTCCTGTTCAACGGCAAGAGCGAGAAAGTGGAAGAGGACGGCAAGGACGGACTCGAATTTTCCAACGGTGAAATGCTGTTCCTCGACTTCGAATTCCAACCCACCAGCCGGATCAGCGGTCAATTCACACTCAATCTGCTGGGCAATGTCGCCGACAAGCAGCTCGAACAATATTATGGAAAGCGCGGCGAGACCTACGTCACCGTCACCTCGGAAAAAGACGAGAACGGCGTGAAGGTCAACACCACCAAAGAGGTCACCGACAACGAGCGCATCGAGATTTACGATTTCGAGGCGAAGTACGAGGGTGAGGAATTCGACTTTACCGCCTTCTACCACGTTCCGCGCTACCACTGGGGCTACGAGGGCGATTTCTTCGGACTGATGCATGAGGCGACCGACATGGAAGGCATGGACATCTGGAACGCCAAGGCTCCCTACGGCGTCGAATTCGAAGGCAAGAAGACGTTCGAAGGACTGAAGATCGTCGCGGGACCGGAAGTCTATTGGGGCGCGAACCCGAAGGCGATCGTCAAGTATCAATTCGGCACCGACAAGGTTCAATACACCTTCGTCCACTCGGAGGACTTTTCCCAGGCCGAGGCATCCGCGACCGCGACCGAGGCTACCGAACGCGCGACTCGACAGACAGCGCTCTCGCTGGAGACCGATTTCATCCCGGGAACGACGATTCAGATCGGCTATCTCCTATCCGGTACCGAGAAGATCGACGAAGAATACGAATATATTGAAGACGGGAAAATCTATACCGACGAGATCGAGTTCATGGACACGCAGGCAGCCAAAGCGAAGCTGTCGTTCAACCTCGGCGGCACCGTGATCGACGCGTCGGTCCACTACGCGGGGCTTGTCGCGGACGGCGGCGAGACGCTGGTGGAACGCAACTCGACCATGCCCTATTCGGCGCTCGGTAACAAGATCGTTTACGAAGCCGGCGCGCTGATTCCGATCGGCAATGTCTGGCTACTGCCGCGCGCTATGTACCGCGAAAACCTGCTGGACGCGGTTGACGCATCCGAGCCCTACACCGACGGAACCGAGCTCTATCCCGGAACCTCTCCGCGCAACCGCGACGACGATCCCTTCGCCGTGCTCGACAACCGTGAGGCGACCTCCGGCGAGTTCTTCATCACCTGGGACCCGACCCCCGCAAGCTATTTCTACAACTGGGATCGCGAGTTCAAGGAAGACGCGCCGTTCGCTTTCACCCTGGGCGGCAACTACACCAGCTACACCACCGAGACCGACGCCTATCTGTTCTACTATCAGGAGGGCGAGACCAACGCCTCCTTCGGCAAGGGACTACCCGAGGAAGAAGTCTGGGAACTCAGCGGTTGCTTCATCATGAACCCGAGCCCGTCACTAAGAGTGGTGACCAACCTCGGCTTCGGTAAACAGCAATCGACCGGCAATCCCAATGGCGACCCCGCAGAGTTCTACACGCTTGACGCCAAGTTCATCGTCAACAACCGGCACCTGATCAAGTGCTACGTGAAGAAGGACGCCTGGGGACCCTACGACTGGTATCGCCAGTTCAACATCACCTATCCCTACCAGTACATGCTCGATTACTCTGTGCTCATCGACAACTTCCTCGACGAGCAGGTGTCGAGTCGTATCGGATACAAGACGATCTTCCGGACGCTGGACGAGAACTCGCCCACCAACGAGGGCGACGGCGCAGACCAGGACTACGAATTCCAGACCGGGCTCTACTACCGGATCGATTTTTAAGGAGGTGACATCATGAGAAACGCATTAATCCCGATCGCCATCGTCGCAGTCATTCTTTTCATCGCCGGCTGCGATGTGAAAAACGGAACCGAGACCACGATGATCGACCTCCCCACCGACGTCACGCTCGACCTCTATTCGGCGGACGAGGGCATCTATCCGAACACCGATATCCTCGACGACCCGAAAAACCCCTACGCCAACGCGAACCTCAACAGCGAAAACGTGTGGGACCTCTACGACGAATGCCCGTCCGCCAAGGCGAAATTTTACCTCTGGGCGACCATGCTGGCACGGCAGCCCATGGGCGAGTATCAGTACTACGTAGCGCAAGCCCTGCACGAGATATACACCGAAGGCGGCAGCGAAAACGCCCACGATCAGGCGATCAGAGCCTACCGTGCGGTGCTGGATCATTTCTACGATTCGGTCACTTGGTGGAACGCCTGGTGGATCGACGCCGACACCTACTACGCGGTCGTGCTGCGGAACATGGTCGGAGAAGCGCTGTACGATCCCACCGACCTGAACCTGCTGGACCTCTACGGAGACCCGGCGCAAGCGCTCGCGGACCTCAGCGAATGGGGTTACGTGTATGATCAGGAATCCGGAACCATAACCAAAATACAATAACCGAACACTGAGGTACGAAATGACACACGGACAGAAGTTTTTGAAACACCTGGCACTGATTCTCATGGTCTCGATTTCGACGCTGGCGTTTGCGCAGGTCGGCGAGGTGATCTGGGAAGAGAACTTTGACAATCTCGATAACTGGCTGATCGAGACCGGCAACGGCTCCTGGGGCTGGGGAAACGGCGAACTGGAATACTATCAGTCGGACAACATCGAAATCGCCGAAATCGCGGACGAGCCGGGCAATAACGCCCTCAAGATCACCGCACGCAACGAAACCGGAGCCCACATCGTGGATCAGTGGGGCAACCCGCTTCAATACACCTCTGGGCGGCTGAACACGAAATCCTTCGTATCGATTAAATACGGCGTGATCGAATCACGAGTAAGAATTCCGAATATCGACCTGGGCGGTTGGCCCGCGGTCTGGATGCTGGGAACCAGCAATTACACATGGCCCCGCTGCGGCGAGATCGACATGATGGAAATGGGATTCACCCAGTCGTTCCGCAACCTGCACGATACTCACAACGGCGGCAACGGCCTCGACAATTCCACCGTGAACCAGATGGTCGGCGCCAACGCGATCTACTACTCCGACGCCGCTGTGACGCCCGAGAATCCCTCCGGCGCCGCGAGCATATCCTGGGACCCGACCGACGAATCGTGCCGCCCCTACTACAGCTACGATCCTACGCTCACCGAACGCTTTCTTACCTACAGAACCTATTGGGATCCAGACAGCCTTCGCATGACCGTTATCGACGATGGCGTCGAATACGACCTCTACGAAGCGCCCTTTGCCATCGACAGCACCTCTGCCGAATTCTGGGATCCCTTCTACCTGATCGTCGATCTGGCGATCGGCGGCGCATTTACCGATTGCTATCAACTCGGTGATCCGGGCAGTGGCGCACCGGTGACGATCCCGCTTCCCGCCGAGATGTTTGTCGATTATGTCAAGGTCATGGAGTGGAACGGCCACGGCGAAGTAAAGCTCGGCCCACCGGACTGGCAGTTTGAGTCCTACGGACTCTTCACCGACGAGACCGAGACCTGGAACGAGCTGGAGATCGGCGTCGATTCCTACATCTATGTGTGGGAAGGAACGCTGGTTGACGGAAGTATCCCGCCCTACGAAGGCGAGAACGGCATAAGCTGGCAATCCGCCGGCGTGGGCTGGTTTGGCGCTGGGATCATGTCAACGCAGCCGGTCAACCTCTTCAACTTCGGCGAAGGTCACCTGAAATTCATGATCAAGATGCCGGCAGGCGTCACCTTCAAGATCGGCGTCATCGACTCATGGGGCAACCAGAACTATGTCGAATTTCCCGCCAACACGACCGTCTATGGTCTCCAGCGCAACGGCGAATGGGGTCAGGCAAGCATTCCTATCGAAGACCTGCGCGGCGAATTCATCGATATGCGCATGCTCTCCTACGAATTCGTGATTCTCGAAGAGCATGGAGCCATGTGCGAATTCGGTCTCGACGACATCTACTACGACGGCGGTTTGCTCGGGAATGACGAGGAAGACATCCACCGTGTCGATTTCACGCTGAACCAGAATTACCCGAATCCGTTCAACCCCAGAACCACGATCTCCTACGATCTGGAACAGGATTCGTTCGTGCAGCTCGACATCTACAACCTGCGCGGTCAGAAAATCCGCACCCTCGTCTCCGACAACAAGACGATGGGCACCCACTCGATCGACTGGGACGGTCTGGACAGCGGAAACCACCGCGTTAGCTCCGGCGTATATTTTTACAAGCTCGAAGCCGGAAGCCAGTCGTCGGTCAGGAAAATGATACTGCTTAAATAGTAAGACGATGAATCAAGTTTAGAGGCAGGCTTCGGCTTGCCTCTTTCTCGTGCAATCCTGTGCCTTGAGACAAACTTCCGAATGTCCGACCGGAGGAAGGTCTTCCGAATGTTGATTTCTTTTCAGCGCTATCCGGCATAACATTCGGACGAACGCACCGTTCTGCCAAAGGGTGTCAATTATAGAGGTTTTGTGGGGTATGTTGCAGGTGTCTCAAGCAAATTGCCTTGACGTAATGTAGGCATTGTCAATTTTGCAGAAAAACTCAGGAATTATCGATGGAACAAACGATTATCACCTGCTTGAACTGCGGGAATCCATATGAGGGCGATTTCTGTCCTTCTTGCGGGCAGTCGGCCTCTACCGGAAAATTCACCTGGAAATCATTGTTGCTTGCTTTTTTGCACGCATGGGACTTCGAGCGTGGTATCCTGTATGTGTTTCGTGAATTGTGGATACGCCCGAGGCAACTGATATTTGGCTACCTTGAAGGCAAGCGGAAGAATGTTTATCCGCCGATCAAATACATGCTGTTCTCGATCGCCATAACAACAGTCCTTAATTATATGTATAAAGACCTTGGAATGAAAAAGATTATGGTAGATGGCATTGAACATAGCTTCAATATGTGGACTTCGACCAATCTTTCCATCTATCACATTATCGTACTTCCCTTTTACGCTCTTTCAACAAGGCTCTTTTTCAAAAAATGGAAGCTGACATTGCCGGAGCATATCGTGTTGAGTATGTTTGCATTGGGGCAAATGAATTTCACGGAGTTCATCTTTTTAGGTGTTTTCTGCTGGGTTCCCGATATTGTGGGTTACAGTACGGTGATTTCGATGATTATTCCGGGTTATCTCTATTTCATGATGTGCAAGCCGAGAACGGTCGGTGCCTTTTTCAAGGCGCTTGCCGCATGTATAGTCGCCTTAACTATGTTTGTACTCATGATCATCATATTGACAGTCCTGTACATGTCCATCACAAAGGCTGCACTGGCAATATCCCTGTAACGCCATGTTATCCGACGATCATCAGAAAAGCGCGCAGAGCTTATTTTGCAATGTGGAAAATGCACTCGACGATATTGAGTCGCATTCTCCCACATCGGGAGAATCGAAAATCATTTGACACTTCATGCGATCGATGTTTGTTCTGGATAGATTATCTTGCCGGCACTGGAGGAACCTATGATACGGATACGACAACTTGTTCTTGCGGCTTTTCTTTTTGCAACGCTCACGCTTTCATCCGTCTCTCTGACTGACGGAGGACACATCGAAACGGGCAACCACGTTACCCGCGAAGGATTTGTCGAAACGCATCCATGCGCTGGCGGAATCATCGCCATCGAGCACCACGATCACCAGCCGGTCGAGCTGTGGCTTGATGGTAACGCATGGACCTTCAGGCAGGTTATCGATCCGGTATTCTCGACCAATCGGCGCTGGCTGGCTTTCTCCACCTGCGATGCCGTTCGCGTGCTCGATACTGCAACCGGCACCATGCACGAATATCCCGCCTCGGACGAATTCGCCATCGACGATCGCGGCAATCCGGTGCTTTGGAATGCCCGTCTCGGCGAGATTTCATACCGCAATCGGGTAACGCTGATCAACGAGATCGTGCGCGGATTGATCGTCCACGGCGACGAAATCTATATTCAGACCCAACGCAGTCTCGTGCGGCTCGATGACGATCGTACCATCTTCCGTGCGAAAGGCTCGCTGCACGACGTCGCATGGGTCGATGGGAACCTCTACACCAGCGTGAAGAGCCATGACGGGTACCGGCTTATCCGTGTGGAAGACGGCGCGACGATAGAGTCACGTCCAGCACCGGATTCACGCGCCGGACGCACGCACCAACCGATTCCGTCGCCGCTGCACTACGGCGAAGAGTCATACCCGCACCCGATCGGAAACACCTACCTCGAAATCCAGGACTACGGCGGAACGCCCTACCTGCATCCGGGCGTCGATTTCCTCGGCGTTCCCAACGAAAACGTTTACTCGGTTCAGGACGGCGTGGTGAAGGCGATCCTCACGACCGGCGGCGAACTATACTGGCGCGTGGCAATCGCGCTCGAAGACACCGACGACGAATCCGAAGGCTACCTCTATGCCCACCTGAACGAAAACAGCATCACCGTTGCCGTCGGCGACAGCGTACACGCCGGCGATGTGGTCGGAACGCTGGTCGGATGGCCGGTCGCGAACTTCCATCACTGCCACTACGCCCGTGTCAGAAATAGCGGATCCGTTTGGAACGGCGACTGGTGGACGACCGACGATCCCCTGCGCGACACGTACGATCACCTCGACACCGAAGCCCCGGTATTCGAGGATGTTGCGGCTGATCAGATCTGCGCCTTTCGAAGAGACGGCAATTATATGGACCCGTACGAACTCGAGGGCGAGGTCGATATCATTGCTCACGCGCACGACATCATCAATTCCGACTGGCGTTGCACCATCAACCGCATCGGCTACCGCCTTTCCGCGTTGTCGAATCCAGACAGCATCCTCGTCGATCAGATCAGCTTCACGTTCGACTATCCTTGCGATGACTACGGCGAGGGGACCTACGAGGCCATGTGCCTTTCGACGATCTTCTGCCGCGATGACCAATACTTCAGCAACGGCAACTACGATACGCGAGAATATTACTACATCCTGAGCCACGCCGACGCGGACAGCGCCATGACCGAAAACGACGCCGACCAGAGCTTCGACACAACGCAATTCCCCGACGGATTCTACAACCTCGAGGTGTGGGCGGAAGACGGCGCCGGAAACGTGACGACGGAGCCGATGCTCATCATGATCGACAACAATCCCGACGAACCCCCGGCATTCATCGACATGCCGGCGAACATGATCATTCACGCCGACAGCGTTCATACCCTGTCGCTGTGGGATCACGTGGAGGACGACAACACGCCCGATGCGGAACTGGCGTTTGACTTCTCGGCAGACAATCCGCTGCTCGAATGGAGCTTCGACGACTCGACCGGTGTGCTCAGTCTTTGGCATTCTGCGCTGGACACCCAAGCGGCGCCAATGCTGATTACCGTGACCGACGATCAGGATCAGTCCTCGGATCGCACGATCAATTTCATCCTCGAAATGCCGCAGGCGGTACAGGGCGAAGTTGTCCCCGCATTATTCTCGCTGTCGTGCAGCCCGAATCCGTTCAACCCGAGCACAACCATCCGCTTTTCCATTCCGGAAGCGGCGATGACGAGGCTCGATATCTATAACTTGCGTGGCCAGAGAATCCGCACGCTCGTCTCGGAAAAGCTGAAACAGGGACCTCACGCGGTTACGTGGGACGGTACGGACGAGAACCATCGCACGGTCGGCTCCGGAGTCTATCTGTACAAGTTGCAGGCAGGTAGCCGCTCTTCGGTCGAAAAAATGATTCTGTTGAAGTAAGGAACAGGCTTTGCGCGGAGTTTCGTGTCTGATGTCACAATGATCATCTGCATTTATGAGTGGAATAAGTAGATTCGGCTCTTGCGTTTCGCGAATCGTACTACGATATCGGATATGCGCGAAATCCTTCTCGTATCGCGGGCCTTCCCAATTTCACTCCAATCGATATACGAAATCGATAAAACGAATCTTCACCGGAAGAGCGGCGTAATGGCATTCGAAATAACAAGTTAAGTGATTTCAACGTGATTGGCATCTCCCATGCAATATAGAGTGGGATATCGATATTGGAGGCAGTTTGCGAATACTGATCAAATGTCATCCCAAGAACCAGAAGCGTTGGAGATGGCTTGAGAATGATGATAATGAGGTATGGTTTGCGTCGGATCGGGAGAGTCTGGCGCGAATCATGATTGAAAAGGATATTCAGCGCGCGATACTTGTGATAAACTCGATTGAAGACGCGCCCATTCTCGATTATCTATACAGATATCATCCCGGGGTGCAGATATCGCTCGTGACCAACAGCCGCATCCGGGCGGCGATCCATTCGTTCCGGCACATCCCTTGCGAGTTGATCGACTCGGAGGATCCGCAACAAATACGCAATTCGCTCATCACCCCCGACACCGAATAATATCGAAATCGCTATATCTGCACACCTGGTATAAAACCTCGTTCGCGAAAAAAAACTTGACGGGTTAGGCATGCCTAACGATATTCGACCTAACTAAGATATGCGAGGCGAAATATGGCTGTTACCGATGATCTCAGCGCCAGCCTGGAGGACTATCTCGAGGCGATCTATCACATTATCCGCGAGAAGCAAGCGGCTCGCGTAAAGGACATCGCGGCGCGTCTGCATGTCAAGGCTGCGTCGGTCACCGGCGCGATGAAGTCCTTGGCGAAGAAGGGGCTCATCAACTATGCGCCGTTCGAGATCATCACCTTCACGCGCGACGGCGAGATCATTGCGAGGGACGTGGTGCGTCGTCACAACGCGCTCAAGGATTTTTTTACCAAGGTGCTCTCCGTCGAGGAGGATGTCGCGGACAAGGCAGCCTGCGAGATGGAGCACTGCATTACAAAGCCGCTTCTGGAGCGATTTATCCAGTTTGCGGAGTTTGTGGAGATCTGCCCGAGGGCCGGAACCAAGTGGATTCGCGGATTCGGCTATTTCTGCGACCAGGACTCGATGGGCGAGAACTGCGAGCAGTGCATGCGAACCAATCTGGACGAGTTGATAGAAAATCGTAAAGATAAAGGAGAAACCATGAAAGAACAACGAACGCTGCGCGACATCAAGCCGGGCAGAAAGGCGAAGGTCGTCAAGGTTACGCTGGCGGACGCCGCGAGCAGGCGCATGGTCGAGATGGGAATGACCGTGGGTTCTGTGATCGAGGTGGTCAAGGTCGCGCCCCTGGGCGATCCGGTCGATATCAAGCTGAAGGGATACCACCTGAGCGTGCGCAAGAAAGAAGCGGAAGGCATTTATGTGGAAGAAATGCCGTCATAACTGCCCGTTCGGCAACACGTACCCACTCAGCTTTTGTAAAGTGGGCCAGACCGTGACCGTTCAATGCGTCCACGGCGGCGAACAGATGAAGTCCCGACTCGAGGCGATGGGCTTTGTTCCGGGCACGGATATATCGGTCGTCAGCGCGCATCACCACGGACCGTTCATCGTAAAGGTCAAGGATTGCCAGATCGCACTGGGACGGGGCATGAGCCACAAGATTCAAGTGGCGTAAATTTTTTTGCCTCGCAAGTTAGGCAAGACTAAAGATATTAGAAAAGACTATGGAGGCCTCATGAAGAAAAAGATCACCATCGCGCTCGCCGGCAACCCGAACGCCGGCAAGACGACGATTTTCAATAACATAACCGGTGCGAGGCAGCACGTAGGGAATTACCCGGGTGTGACCGTCGAGCGCAAAGAGGGTTTTCGGGAGTATAAGGACTATGAAATCAAGGTGGTCGATCTGCCGGGAACCTACAGTCTGACAGCGTATTCGCAGGAGGAAGTCATCGCGCGGAACGTCCTGATCGATGAGACGCCTGACGTGGTAGTTGATATCATCGACACATCGAACCTGGAACGGAATCTGTATCTCAGCGTGCAATTGATCGAGATGGGCGTTCCGCTGCTTTTGGCATTCAATATGAGCGACGTGGCGCAGGCGAAGGGGTATCAGTTCGACCTGAAGAAGCTCTCTGGACTTCTTGGCGTACCCATCGTGGAAACGGTGGGGCACAAGAACCGGGGAACGAACGAGCTGCTGGACGCGATTCTGTCCGTTCACGAGCATGACAAGGCGGCGAATCCCGGGATCGTGCGCTATGGAGACGCGATCGAGAAGGCGATTGGCGAACTTTCCGCGACGATCGATGAGCAAACCGAAGCGACCCTGAAGCAATCGCACTGGATTGCGCTGAAGTTGCTGGAGGACGATCCCGAAATCGCAAAGGAATATCCCGACGAATCCTTGCGCGGGAAAGTCAGGCAAATTTCCTCAGCGCTGGAAATCAAGCTCGAAGAGCCTGTACCGACCGCAATCGCGTCGCATCGTTACGGCATGATCTCCGGTGCCTGCACGCAGGCGGTTCGATCCACCATCGAGCTTCGGCACTCCGTCTCGGATGTGATCGATATGGTGGCGACCAACCGCTTCCTGGGCATCCCGGTATTCCTCGGCCTGATGTACCTCGTGTTCTGGCTGACCTTCACCGTGGGCGCGCCCATGATGGACTGGCTCGACGTCGGTTTCGGCTGGCTGGGCGACGTTGTAAGCGGCTGGTGGGCTCCAGGCTCCGAAAGCGCGCTGAAGTCGCTGCTGGTCGATGGCATCATCGGTGGCGTGGGCGGCGTGCTGATCTTCCTGCCCAACATCCTGCTGCTTTTCCTCGCGATCGCGTTTCTGGAAGACACCGGTTACATGGCGCGCGCGGCGTTCATCATGGATCGGCTCATGCATAAGATCGGACTGCACGGAAAGAGCTTCATCCCGATGCTTGTCGGATTCGGCTGCTCGGTTCCCGCCATCATGGCGACGCGCACCCTCGACAACCGCCGCGACCGGCTGGTGACCATGATGGTCGTACCGTTGATGAGCTGCGGTGCGAGGCTGCCGATCTACGCGCTGATTATTCCGGCGTTCTTCCCGCAGGTGTGGCACGCGCCCATGCTGTGGATCATCTACGTGATCGGCATCCTGCTGGCGATCATCAGCGCCAAGCTCCTGCGCTCGACCATCCTCAAGGGCGAATCGGTTCCGTTCCTGATGGAGCTTCCGCCCTATCGTATGCCTACGTTCAAGGGTATCTTCACGCACATGTGGCAGCGCGGCTGGCTCTACCTCAAGAAGGCCGGTACCATCATCCTCGGATTCTCGATCCTGATGTGGGTGATCACCACCTACCCGCAGAAGAAGGAATTCGATCGCGACTACGAGCATGAAATCACCGTCGTGGAACAGGCGACCGACCTCTCGCAGGAACAAAAAGACGAACAAATCGAAGTCATTCAATACACGCAGGCCGCCGAAGCCCTTTCCTACACCGTTGCCGGACGCATCGGGCACGCGCTCGAACCTGTCATCAAACCCATGGGATTCGACTGGCGCATCGGCACGGCGCTGATCGGCGCATTTGCGGCGAAGGAGCTCTTCGTGGCGCAGCTCGGGATCGTCTATTCGGTCGGCGAGGCGGACGAGGAATCGCAGAGCCTGCGCGATAAACTCAAGGAGAATTACACACCGTTGATCGGCTTTGCCATCATGCTGTTCTCGCTGATCAGCATGCCCTGTATGGCGACCGTCGCCGTGACCAAACGCGAGGCGAACTCGTGGAAATGGGCGCTGTTCCAGGTCGCGGGGCTGACGATTATGGCATGGCTGGTTACAACCATTGTCTATCAGGTCGGAACGCTGTTCTGACAAGGAGGCTATCATGCTGGAAACCATCGTTGTCATCGCAGTCGTCGCATCGGCGGGAACGTTTCTCGCCTGGAGGCTGATCAAGAGCCTTCGTGGCGAGACGCAGTGCTGCAAAGCGGAACAAAGCGACTGTAAAAACTGTAACTACTGCTCATCGGCAGTGTGCGATCAAAATAGAACCAGTTGAAAACTGGGGAAAGAGGTTTAAATGAAAATCTATATCATGTTCCTTCTTCTACTCGTAACCAGTGCGATTACGGCAGTGGCATTCGATCCTGAAATCCACTCCACGATCATGCTTGACGCCAAGTTTTTCGGCGGGGAAGAAGCAAACCATGGCGACGCGAACACAACCAACAAATTCGCGATACGCAAGGCGGCATTTTCGATTGAAGGGCAGCTTCAAGACAACATGAAGTATGCGCTTGAAGGAGGAATAGCCACATGCGTGAGCAACAACTCCGGAAATACGTTTCAATTGATGGATGCATCCTTGATGTACGAGCTATACCCAAACATCAATGTCGGATTACAAAAGGGACACATCATGCGCAGCTTCTCTTCAACGACCGAGTGCGCGAACCGTCTTGCAATGGAGAAACCAATTTTTGAACAGGAAAAGGTTTATGCAGGATGTCACCTGATGGGTTTCGTGGCCGACGGATATTTTGAACTTGGCGAAATATCTGGCATCGAGGCCGAAATTGCTGTCCTCAATGGAAACAACGATCATCTGGATCAGGCGCATTACTACAATCTCGGTGTTCGGTATGATTCGCCCCTGACGGGGCTTTCCGTTCTCGGTTCCGTTTCCCGAACCAAAGAAGAATACTGGAAGGATCAGGTTAAAACGCACAAGGAAGGTTATCGCGCGGTCGCTGGTGTAAACTACCAGGCGCACAATATCTGGACAACGTTCGAATACTTCACGGGCCGCGGATTTTCCGGCAATCCCGATCAGATCATGAATAGCTGGTATGCCCAAGCGGGTTACGAGATTTCAGTCGGGATCAAACACATCCACGCGATCGTGCCTTACGTCATGCTCGAATCCTGGGAAAAGGATAAGGATGTGGAAGACACAACCTATCGGTATATTGAGCCGGGCGTTACCTTGAAAGTATCGAGCTCGACAAAGCTGAAATGTGCATACCGTGAAGAAATCATGCAGCCCGATGGGGAGATCGAAGCCCCGACAAGCTTCATCATCCGTCTGCAATCAGGCTTTTAGGAGGGAGAAACCATGAAACAACTCATTCTTGTACTTATTGTTCTTGCAGCGATCAATTTGCTGATAGCTGAAACGGTGGTTATCGAGCCAACCGATGACATGTACACGGACGTGGAGCATCCGGGAACCAATCCAACCGTAACGGAACTCTGGGTAGCCGAGTTTTCGGCTGCCAGTCACTTCGAACGTATCATGATGCGTTTTGATCTCGAACTATATCGGGACGTTACAATCCAGTCGGCAACCCTGCATCTCAAACGCTTCTTCAGTTGTCCATCCTCCGGCACGACCGTCACGAATTTCTATGCGATCACCGAGGAATGGGACGAAGATACATGGCCGTTTGCGGAGCATGTCGAATACAATGAGAGCATCTCCATGCCCTATACGTTTTCGGGCGCAGGGGGTGATGCCGTGACCGATTACGAAGTCGATGTAACCGATTTCATACAGAACTGGATCGATACGGATCTGCCCAATTATGGATTCGTTATCAGGGCGAACAACGGTTATAAGTGGTCGAAATTTTACTCCAAGGAACATTCCAATGTCGATTTCCATCCATCCTTGACACTGACGTTCCAAGGCCAGGCAACGCAAGAGGAAGATATCGAAGCATACGAAGTCACTGCCATGAACTTCCCCAATCCGTTCAACCCGGAAACCACAATTTCCTACACCATTCCCCAAAGTTCCTTCGTCAACATTGAAATATTCAATGTTCGTGGACGCCTTACCTATGAAACAAGTCAAGGTTATCAACATGCGGGGCAGCATCAAGTAACCTGGAATGGTACGGATAATTCTGGAAAATCCGTGGCGAGCGGACTGTACTATTATCGGATCGATACGAATCGCGGCACGATTACAAAGCCGATGATAATGCTGAAATAGTGAGGTTTGCATGATGAGACTTGTGATGTCCGGTAACGATCGATTTACAGCGTCGCAAAGATCATCGATGCAAACGAGCGATCGAACCATGTTTCGACTTCTGCTTACATGGCTGGCATTTCTGCTGCCTGCCCTTCTCCTCTGCGGGCAGGCAGCATTTCTTGATGACGATTCGTTCATCCGGGCAGCCGAAGAACGACTCGAACCGGTCCAGTGCGATCTGATCGTAAGCGACTCCTGTCGGGTGGCTGTTTGCACCGATCAGGATGGCGAGAAACGACTTTACACGCACAGCAACGACTTCGTTCAAATCCATGGATACAGCGGAATCACGGTTCTTGAAATCGTCATGGACGAGACCGGAGCCATCCAATCGGTGAGAATTCTGGAAAGCGAAGATACGCCATCGTTTGTGCGCCACGTCAAGCATTCGGGTTTCCTGAAGAATTTTAGGAACTACGATGGTGAGAACACGCCCGAAACTGTTACGGGCGCGACCATCACGAGTGAGGCAATTATCGAAACAGTTCATGATGTTCGCGAAAAGGTGATCCGACATCTGAAGTCCGGCCTGAACACAAACCGGTAGGACAACCCCGACAATCAGTCAAATCGCATCGACGGGTATCATAGCCCCTATTACCCCCTTGATTTACATCCGAGCCGGAAAAACAGGTTTACAAATATTTAGAGATTGGTGTAAATTTGTTCCTTTCCGAGAATACGTTGCTGCGGGAATCGTTTCGAACGAATCGGGATTGCCCGAAAGGCCCCGACAGCTATGCTATTTACATGCTAACAAGGATATAAAAAAAAGGAGAACTCATGATGAAAAATGCGCTTGTATTTCTAATGCTGGTCGTTGCTTCGTTCGCGCTGTTCGCGGAAACCGTGACCCTTGCGCCCAGTGACGACATGTACACCGATGCCGAGAATCCGGACGTCGATCCTGAACCTACCCAGCTCTGGACCGCGAACTTCTCCGCCGCCGGACATTTCGAGCGGATCATGATTCGCTTCGATTTGGAAGATTACGCCGACGTCGAATTGCAATCGGCAACCCTGCACCTGACGCGGTTCTTCAGTTGCCCATCCAGCGGTACTTCCTCTACCACCTTCTACGCGATCGATCAGCAGTGGGACGAAGAAACATGGGATCACACCCAGCATATCGCATACAACGATCAGATTTCCATGCCATACGTGTTCAGCGGAACCGGCGGAGATGCGATCGTCGATTTCGATATCGATATCACGGATTTTATCAACTGCTGTATCGAGGACGACAATGCGAACTACGGCTTTGCGATTCTCTCGGATGCAAATCAGAAACTTTCCGAGTTTTACTCCAAGGAGCATGAAAACGCGGACTATCATCCATCGCTGACACTCACCTACGAAGGAAACGCCACCCACGAAGAAGGGATCGAGCCTTACGAAGTCACTGCCATGAATTTCCCCAATCCCTTCAATCCCGAGACCACCATCGCCTACACCATTCCCAAGGACTCCTTCGTTCGTGTCGATATCTTCGACGTTCGCGGGCGCCTTATATATACAATATCGGAAGGTTATCAAAAACAAGGTCAACACACGGTAACCTGGAATGGCGTCGATGAATCGGGCAAAAACGTGGCCAGCGGCGTTTACTATTATCGGATATCTACGAATCGCGGCACGATGACAAGACCGATGATCCTTCTGAAATAGTGTCCGACGATCCTCTGAAAGAAAACCCCTCATCACGACCGTGACGCGGGTTTTCTCTATGGTCCGCCAAGCTCCTGTGATTTTGCTTGCAAAATCGAATCCCCAAAGCTTGGATATCATCAGGCGATTTCCAATGAAACACGGGCAGGCACAGGTACCTGCCCCTACAGCACAATGCAAAACCCGCTCCGCGTATGTGAAGCGGGTTTTCTCTATGGTCCGCCGAGCTCCTGTGATTTTGCTTGCAAAATCGAATCCCTAAAGCTTGGATATCATCAGGCGATTTCCAATGAAACACGGGCAGGCACAGGGACCTGCCCCTACAGCACAATGCAAAACCCGCTCCACGTATGTGAAGCGGGTTTTCTCTATGGTCCGCCAAGCTCCTGTGATTTTGCTTGCAAAATCGAATCCCCAGAGCTTGGATATCATCAGGCGATTTCCAATGAAACACGGGCAGGCACAGGGACCTGCCCCTACAGCACAATGCAAAACCCGCTCCACGTATGTGAAGCGGGTTTTCTCTATGGTCCGCCAAGCTCCAGCTTGGCATTTCTTATTCTCTCTCTACAAACATATCTCCGCTAACATGATTTCGCTACGCGAATTCACAACGCTCATGTTTTCGTTTCAGCTTCGCTGAAGCCGATTATCCACTAACATAATATCAGCAAGCTGATATTACAACGTTCATGATTTCGTTTCAGCTTCGCTGAAGCCGAAATTATTTCATCAGAACCATTTTACGGATCGTGGTCTGGTTTGACGTGCTCAGCTTGCAGTAGTAGATACCGCTTGAGACGTTCTTGCCGGATGCGTCGGTACCGTTCCACGCGACGGTGGTTTCACCCTGATCGGCGTGACCGTTGAAGAGGGTCACGACCTTCTGACCGCGAATGTTATAGACGATCAGGCTGGCGTTCATCTCTTTCGGCACGGAGAAACTGATGGTGGTCTCGGGATTGAACGGATTGGGGTAGTTGCTCAGCGTGACGGCTTCGATTTCCGGAGCGGTATTGTCGTCGTTCGCAACCACTTCGTTTGCCGCTCCGGGTGTGCAGGTGAGTTCGTATCCTGCGCCATAGAGCATCCAGTTGTCGGTCGCGTCGGGCGAGCGTCCGATGGAGACATCGTCCACGTCGAGTCCGGTATCCTCGACGTATTCGTATTCGTAGCTGTCGATGACGGTGTTGTTCGCGTCGATAAGATACACTGCGTCCGCGCTGCCTCCGAGCTTGGTGTCGATATGCGTCACGCCGTCGTCGATATCCTCGTCGAACCAGAACAGCAGGTATCCGCCGGCTTCGATGGTCGTGTCGTCCGGGCTGGTGGTCGGGATCATGTAGGCGCTTTCGAGGGTGCCGTCGTAGTGGTCGTCCGCGAAGTAGAGTCCGCCCATATCAATTGACGAATCTCCGGAGTTGTAGATTTCCACCCAGTCGCAGTAATCGCCTTCCGGGTCGGCGATGGTGGCATCGTTTTTCGCCATCAATTCGTTGATGTAGAGATTTTGCGCAAACAGTCCGCCCAGCGCGGCAAGAAGCAAAGCGCATATAAAAATCCTTTTCATGGTAACCTCCAGGTTTTTCATTTTATACATCGATTTTGTTAATTCAGGATATAGACGTCCAGTCGATTTTCGCTGTCATCGACGACGTACGCCGTGTTGCCGACAACGGCGATACCTTCCGGATCACGCGTCTTGATCTTCCACGATTCCACAATACCGTTTTCGGTGTTCCAGTGATAGATGCAATGCGTCTCGTCACTGATTATGTAGTAGGTGTCCTGATCTTCACCGCGATCGATTCCGGATGGTGCGAAATCGAGCGCGTAATCTACCGATCCTTCTATTGCTCCCTGTGTCCAGATAAGGACTTGCATGGGTTCGCTCTTACTCACAACAGCGTAACAAACCTTGTTATAACAGGCTCCTTCGAGATCGACGGGCGAAAAGGATATTGTCGTGTGAATCGTTTCATCACCTATAGACAAACCGTAGAGCTTGCTGTCGGATTCGTCGGCGAGCCACAGTACATTGGAAACGGTATCGATGCCGATCCCTTCGAGGTCGCGCAATTCCGTGTCGATCGTATCGAGGATGGTTCCTTCCAAGTCCATCTTGTAGATCAATCCACCCTCGTCGCTTACGGTCCAGAGGTTCGTGCCGTCGTACGCCAGACCGGACGGCTCCGCGATGTTCAGCGGATAGCTTGCCGTGTAGTTCAGTTCGACGATGTTTATGCTATCCTTGTCGTCGTTATCGTCGTCGCAGCCGGATAGGATCAGCAGACAGAGGGATAGCAGCACGATCCACCATTTCATCGATTACTCCGTATTCGATTGGCCCGGTGTGGGGTTCTGAGAGATGCTCCAGGCGCCGCCGTCGGGGATGCGCGCGTAAGATTCACCGTCATTGAGGGCGGGGAAATTCACGCTGTCGATCGGCTCTTCGTTGGCGTTTTCGAGAAACACTTGCTCGCCGCCGCTGGAGAGCTTGAAGTATGTCTGCACATCGTCGCAGTCCCAGGTGAGGAATCCGTTCGCTGGAACGACGGTGCCGTTCGGAAACGTGCTCTTGCTGTCCGAGGAACCCTCGTCGTAGAGATAGTAGCCGCTGATGTCGATATTGTCCGGAGAGGCGTTGTATATCTCGAGCCAGTCCGGATCGCCATTGGCGTCGATCTCGTTCAGATAAAGCGCTTGCGGGCCGTTGTTCGGCATTCCGGGCGTGGGTGTGTTCACGACCTGCCATGTGTTGCCGCCGTCCGGGATGCGTGCGTAGGACTCTCCGTCATTCAATGCGGGTGTGTCTATGTGATCGATCTGACCTCCGCCGGTGTCCGCCAGATAGACGCTCTCGCCACCGCTCGAAAGACCGAACGGCGCGTTGTAGGTTTGGCCTTCCGCGTTGAAATGCAGAACCAGATAACCGTTTGCCGGAATCTGGGCGTTGGGGAAGATGTACGGGTCGTCCATGTGTCCTGCGTCATACACCAGAAAGCTGGTGATATCGACGATGGCGGATTGCGGGTTGTAGATTTCGATCCAATCGTTGCCGCTGGCGGAAACCTCGTTGATCCACAGGTTGACGCCGGACGAGCTTCCGCCGATCGGGTCTTCGTCCAGGCTGCAAGCGAACAGGAACATGATCGGGATCATCAGCATGATGACATGATGCGGTCTGACCAGCCGTTCGGACAGCGGCTTGTTTCCGCGATTCGAAGGTTGTTTCCCGGGGATTTTCGGGTTATTTTGCGTATCCATTCGGTAAAGCTTGTCTTGTTTTTCATTCCGCACCTCCCCTCAGAAATTGACCAGCACACGCGCTGTGGCAAAGGAGAAGTCGTCTTCTCCGATCCAGTCGCCGTCGCCGTCAGAGTACTTCGAGTTTTCGACCATGATGTAGTTGACCATGAGTCGTATATTGTTGTTGGGATACCAGTTGAGCGCGATGCCGTAGTTGTTCGCCATGCCGCCGTAGATGAGGGCGTCCTCGTCGGTGAGGTCGAGGTGGCTGTAGCGCAGCGCGATCTCGAGCGCGCCGTATTCGCTTTCCGGTACCGGTTTTCCGAATTCCGCTTCCTCGATATCGTAGGGCTTCGATTCGCCGGTGATGAACCAGCCAACCATCGCGTATCCGCCGCAGAATTCCGCGTCGTCTTTGTCTGCCTTGCGGGTCACGGTGGTCAGCGTGTATTCCATCTGCGCGTAGAAGGGACCATATTTACCCGCAAGCTCACCGCCGATGGTGTTGTACCCTGTAACGTTGGTGATGTCGCCGGTGTCGAGAAACTTGGTACGCGAGACGGAGGTCTCGGGTCGCTCGTCGAATTCGAGGACCTTTTCTTCGCCATCCTCGACGGCGTCCGGCGTTATCGATTGAAAGGCTCCGCCCAGGTGCAGAAGCGCGTTGTCGCTGTTCAGCGGCGCTGCGACGAGACGACAGGCGAAAGCGCTGCCTTCGTCGTCCGACTTCTGGTCGAGATTTTCCGCCGCTTCGCCGAACATACCGGCCGACGCGTGCATCCAGTTACGCCAGTAGGTTACGCCGAAGCCGATCCTGCGCCCGGTGGTGAACGTGTTCGGATAGGCGCGTTCGAGGAAGACGATCTTCGAGGAGCTGGTCAGCTCTTCCATGCTGAAGGGCGGCTTGAAATGCCCGACCTTGATCATCATGTTTTCCCAGCCCTTGTAGGCGAGCCACATGTCCTTGACCTCGGGCCCCTTGTTCTTCTTGTCGCCTTCCTTCTGGTAGGTGGCGAAATCCATATCCCATTCCGCGCGCCATTTTTCCCAGAGCTTGACCTTCATGGCGAAGCGTACTCGACGCAAGTCGGTACCGTCGCTCATGGATTCTTCGTTTTCGTTTTCGAAGTAGATCGCGCCGTCCAGATACATCCGGACGTCGAAGCGCGTCTTGAACATGCCGTCGGAGGACGAGAATTGTAGAATGCCGTCTTTCCACTCCGTGTTGGCGCCGGTTCGATCCGCGAAAAGCATGGAAAAGCACACAAGCAGAATCGATACGATTCCGCATTTCAAACTGAGTCGATTCATAAGAAACCCCCAATCTATTCTTTCTAATGTATCCTGAAATGGCTTACGATATAGTGTAGCCGCTCTTTGGTTTCGCCGTCCTTTTTCGCGTTCCCGGTATCGGTCTTCCAGGCATCGGACTCATCTGTCAGTGCCTGTTCGAACCGCCATCGATGCTTGTAGGTAGTACCTTCCAGTTGCTTGATAGCGCTCATCTGGCTTTCGCTCAGGTAATCTTTCTGGATGACGTGAATCTTCTTGACGGCAACCTCGATCGGATCGACCGATCCATAAAGGAAGATCAGATTCTTCTCGTCCATCGTGTAATCGCTCACGCCGGAGAGGTAGGTATTCAGGGCGCGGGCGTTTTTGAAGCCGGTACCCTTGAGCGGCTCGATCTTGTCGAAATCGATATTCTGTTCGCCAAGTGCAGCGATAGCATAGCGATCGAAATCGTAGCTCGCTTCGTTGTGGACCTTCTGGTCGAACACATTCTGCACGAAGAAGAGCAGGACGAACGATATCGCGCACGCGATCAGTGGCGTGGTGATCCAGCCCATCGATATCCTGCCCAGCACACGGAAACGGATATTCCTTCCGCCCTTTGCGATGGCGATACCGATCACGCCGCCCACGACCGCCTGTGAGCTGGATACGGGAACCAGCGGAAACGCCGGAAGATTATGCGCCAGCATCCAGTCGTGCAGCGATTGCGAACCGAAGATAAATAAAACCCACGCCTCAGCCATGATCACGATGAGACCACCAACCGACGAAAGCTGGAACAATTCGTTTCCCACGGTACGAATCACATTGTGGGAATAGGTAAGGACTCCCACGCCAATCGCGATACTGCCGATAAGAAACAACACTTGCGTACCGGAGAGGCTGAATCCGCTCATGATGCTGATGTCGTGAAACGGCGATGCCGGAACGAATACACCCATTGCGTTGGCGATGTTGTTCGCGCCCAGGCTGTATGCACCGAATGCGGTCACGATTAGATAAAAAGCTCGAGTAAATGCGTCCAGCCGCAAGAGATGGATTTTGGTTCTCACGATGAAATAGAGATAGAACTTGTAAAAGATGTAAGAGAAAATCGCAGCCAGAACCGGACATATCACCCAGGTACCGAAAATTTTCGTGAAAGCCGAGTAATCGGTAAGTGATCCGCTGAAATAGTTCCAGCCGATGATACCGCCCACGATCGCTTGTGATGTCGATACGGGAAGCCCCATCTTTGTCATACCCGCGACGGTAATCGCTGCGGCCAGAGCTACAGTAAAAGCGCCGCCCATCGCGTTGACCGAACCGAGCTTGCCGAGTGTCTGTGAAGCTCCGGCACCTTCATATACGGCACCGATGATCACGAATACGGAGGTCACAATCGCCGCCGTCCGGAATTTGACCATCTTGGTCGAGACGGCCGGGCCAAAGACATTCGCCGCGTTATTCGCGCCCAGCGACCAGGCGAGGAAGAGACCGCTGGAGAGATAAATGAGCAGGATCACGGCTTACACCTGCCTTTTAATAGTGTAGATCGAAAGCCGGTCCGCCATGGTTTCGGAGTAGTCGGAGATGTGCTCGACGTGTAGCGCGAAATAGCGCAGGTGAATCTTGCAGGCGAGCTCGAGATCGCTCTGGAAGATGGCGCGTTTCAGGCGTTCGGCGATCTTGTCCGCTTCCTTCTCGTGCAGATAGACCTTGTGGAGGTGATCCGGCACGGTTCTGACGTTGCGGAAAAAGCAGCGCACGCCCGATATCAGGGCATCGACGCTGTCCTCGCTGGCGATGGAGAGTTCGACGTACTGTTCCGCGAATTCCTTCGGGATGACGGGGCATTCCACGGAGAATTGTAGCAACGTCTCCTTGATATTGTCGATGATGTCGTCCGTGTTCTCGAGAATGGCGAGCACGTCGCCGCGCGCTTCGGGGATCAGGGTGTGTTCGTAGAGCTCTACCTCGATATCCCGACGCAGCTTGTCCGCTACGCTCTCAAGTTCCGAGACTTTCAGCCTGCGTGCCTCGAATTCCTCGGTGTTGCCTTCCACGTAAAATCGGATGGCCTTGCTGAAAAGGATCGCGCCCTGGCTGATAACATCCAGAAATTCGTCGATCATTCGCTCGATGCGTTTGGTTCTTCTTAGTAACATAGTTTCTACCTCGTATTGATCACTTGCGGTGAATAGCCTCCCGCAAGATGGGGAAGATGACGGAAATTACCGCAATACTCAATATTGTCAAACTGATCGGTCTTGTAAAGAAAATTTCGTAGCCACCCATTTTCACGGCGTTGCGAAAATTCTCTTCCGCGATGCGCCCCAACACGATACCCAGCACCACAGGTGCGACCGGATAGTCGTACCGCCGCATCAGCCAGCCCAGGATTCCGAAGCCCACGCAGATCGCCACGTCGAACAGCGAGTTGTTCACCGCGAACGCACCGATAATGGATACGGCGAAGATCAGGGGAAACAGAACCTCGCGCGGAACCTGCGTCACTTTGACCCACAGCTTGCTGCCCAGTAGTCCCAGCGCAAGCAGCACGAAATTGGCAATCAGCAGACTGGCGAACAGTCCATAGACGACCTCGGGCGCGGTCTCGAAGAGGCGTGGGCCAGGATCGAGATCGTGGATCATCAGAGCGCCGATGAGGACAGCCGTCGATGCGCTGCCCGGGATGCCGAGAGTCAGAAGCGGTACCAGTGCACCGCCCACCGAACTGCTGTTGGAAGCCTCCGCCGCCGCGACGCCTTCCGGACATCCATTGCCGTATTCGTCCGGTGTCTTGCTCATTCGCTTGGAGATGTCGTAGGAGATGAACGACGCGATGGTAGCACCCGCGCCGGGGAATATCCCGATGATCGTTCCGATGACGGAGGAGCGCAGGATCGTCCACTTCAGGCGCCAGTACTCCGGTATCGAGGGCCAGTGCGATTTGCCGCCCTCGAATTTCTGCACCTCGAATTCGTGCGCCTCGAACTGCCGGAACACCTCGCTGAGCGCGAAGAGTCCGATCAGGATGGGGATCAGACTGAAGCCGTCGAAGAGTTCGGTGACGCCAAAGGAGAAGCGATTGACGCCGGTCTGTTCCATGCCGACGGTGCGGAGAAGCAGTCCGAGAAAGACGGCGGTGAAGGCCTTGAGCCAGTTCTTGCCGCCCAACGACGCGACGGTGGTCAGTCCGAAGAACGCCAGCGCGAAGTACTCCGCAGGATGGAATTTCAGCGCGACCTTTGCCAGCGGGATCGAGAAGAAGATCAGGATAATCGTGCCGACGATGCCGCCCACGGTGGAAGATATGAGCGAGATGCCCAGCCCGACACCGGGTTTGCCCTTTTGGGTTAGCGGATAGCCGTCAAAGGAGGTGACCACGGCGGACGCGGTTCCGGGCGCGTTGATGGTGACCGCGGTGATGGAGCCGCCGTAATTCGCCGCGATGTAGATGGATATAAGCAGGATCAGCGCCAGCGAAGGATCGAGTGCGTAGGTGAACGGCACCAGCAGCGCGACGCCCATCGAGGGTGAAAGCCCGGGCATAGCGCCGGCGAGGATACCGAAGACCACGCCGGTCACGATGGCGACCATCGGTGCCCAGCCTCCGATATAGCCGAATCCTTCCAGCAGGTGTGTCAGAATTTCCATGCGCTTACCCCATCGCTTTCAGCAGGATTCCGGTCGGCAACGCGACGTGCAGGAGGTGGAAGAAGAGCGCGTACGATAGCGCCGCCCACAGGACGGTGATCAGGACAATGGCGATCTTCCTTCGGTATCCCAACAGCCACATGGCGACGGGCAGAAAGCAGATCGTCGAGATGAAATAGCCGATGTAGTGGATCGCGGGGATATAGAGCAACAAGAGGACGATGAACTGAAATACCGTGTCCAGCCTGCCGGGCTTCGGATCCGTCTCTTCCTTTCCGAGGAGTACCTTGATGTACAGGATGACGCCGAAGAGGATCAGGAAGATCGACCACAGCCTCGGAACGATCGCCGGTCCGTAACTCTCGCCGCTACGGAACCGGGTGGAGAGCATCCAGAAAAACAGCGACAGGCTGATGAAGAAGATGGGGAAGAGAATTCTGCCGGTGTATTGGAATAGCCTCGATTTGAGCCGGATACCAGCCAGGGCGAAGAGGAGAATCTGTACCATGAGGATGCCCAACGTCATCAGCTCCATGTTCGGTCCGTGCGGTCCGGGGTTCTCCGTCGGACGATGTTCCGGTTCGATCAGACCCAGTCCGGCCAGGTAGTGGTGAAATTCCCTGCGATCCTGTTCGACGATCCGGTGAAATTTTTCGGGTCCGTAGTGGACGACTTCGATACCGCCTTTCTCCCAGAATCCGCGCCAGTCGGGATCGTCGGTAACCTTGTCGATCAGGTCGGCATACCAGTCGAGCGCACTTTTCGGCGTTCCCTTCTTCACCGCGAATCCGCGCCACATGATCTCGTGCTCGAGCTTGGGAAGACCGAGCTCGGTGAAGGTGGGGACATCGGGGAACTGGGGCAGTCGTTTTTCCGCGGAAAGGGCGCAAATCTTCAGGTCGGGATTGCCGCCGATGTCGCGCGGATTTCCCACGTAGCAGACGCCCTGCTTGCCCAAGAGCGCGGTTTTGGCTGCGCCACCGCTTTTAAACGGGATCCACTTGCAGGCGATTCCGCAGCGCTCCCAAAGCTTCATCGCCATGATGTGGTCGAGCCCGCCTGCCGCGGGTCCCAGCCATATCTGCTCGCCGGGACGGTTTTTCGCGTCCTCGACGATCTCTTCCCAGGTATCGATGTCGGCGTTGCGGTTGGTGATCACGCATTCGGGGTCAGCCATGAGCATGGCGAACCAGTTGAGGTCGTTCGGATCGACTGCCGCGTTAGCGCCAACCAGAAACGAGATGTTCGACTTGGTTCCGGCGAAGATCGTGTAGCCGTCGGCAGGAGCTTGCAGGACGCTTTGGATACCGACCGCACCGCCGGCGCCCGGACGGTTTTCCACCACGAAGGTGGCGTCAGTGTATTTCGAGGCGACGTCGGTGAACTTCCGCGCGGTGATGTCGATCAATCCGCCCGGCGCGGTATAGACCACCACCTTGATCGGGCGATTGGGGAAGGCTTCTTCATTGGCTCTGGCACAGGACAAAAGGATTGCAATGATGATGACGAGGCTCGAAATTCGGATCAATCGATTCATGGCTGGACGCTACCTCCCGAGTTTTTCGTAGGTCAGTCCGTGCCGCAACCCGCGGTCGCTGACGACCAGTCCATCGACATCGAACCGTTTCATGATCGCCTCGACGATCAGCGCGCCGGCAAGGATCACGTCCGCACGCTTGGGCTGTAAGCCGGTGATTTTCTTGCGCTGCTCGATCGTCCTGGACGCGTAGTTGTCGATTTGTTTCTGCACTTCCGACAGCGATAAGACGCTGCCCTGCACGATGTCGGGATTGAACTTCTCCATCTTGTGCATCACAGCGCACAGGCTGGTAACGGTTCCTCCGATGCCCACCAGTCGGCGGATGTCGCCCTTGACGTCGTTCTTGTCGAAGAAGCTTTCGATGTAGCTCCGGGCGCGGACCAGCTCGTCGGCTCCGACCGGATCGGAAATCAGGATGTTCTCGGTGATCAGTACTGCGCCGATGTCCAGGCTGAACCGCCGCTGGATGTCGTCGCCGTGACCGAAGATGAATTCGGTGCTGCCGCCGCCGGTGTCGATGATCAGTACGTTTTCGTTGCCCACGCCGACGCCGGAGACCACCGCCAGATAGGACAATCGCGCCTCTTCCTCGCCCGGAAGGACGTTGACGATCAGCCCGAGTTCCTTGCGGGCGCGATCGATGAATTCCTTCGCGTTCTTCGCGCTTCGCAGGCACATGGTTCCCACAGCGGTGAATTGGTCGATGCCGTGTTTTTCTCTGCCGAGTAGCATGAACTCGCGGAGCGCTTCGATGTTGCGCGCCATGGCCTCTTCGGAGAGCATGCCGGTGCGAGTCAGCCCGTCGCCCAGGCGCGAGATGTTGTTGGTGTCGTAGAGCACCTCGATGCCCTTTTCCGTCTTTTCGGCTACGTGAAATTTTATGGAATTGGTTCCGATATCCAGCACTGCGAAACGATTCATATCTCCCCCCATCGACCGTTTCAGATCAGTCCGGCCGATTTCTTCATGGCGTGGATGTAGTTGATGTTCTGCTGGTTCGCGTCAACGAAGCGTCCCGCCAGCTTTTTGACCAGATCGATGTCCTCGTGCTCGAAGGCGATGGTCTGGATCGGCTTGCCGTTGAACGTGACTTCCGCGAACTCGCAGATGCAGTTTTCGATATTGAAAATGTGGCGCACCTTGGTCACCTCGACCGTGAAAAGGTCGTCGAGGTTTCCGACGATTCCGGTCATGAATTCGTCGAATGCGTACTCGTCTTTGTCCAGCCACGGCATTGGCAGCCCGAACGCCTTGAAGATCAGCGCCAGTTGATTGATATCGACCGGGAAACCGTTCTTACCCAGCACGGTCCATTGCTCGATGCCTTCGGGGCTTCGCCGCAGAAGCGTCTTGATGTCGATCATCTCGAACCGGATTTTAATATTGTCGTCGCTCCGGCGTGAGAGGATGTAGGTCTCCTCGCTCTCTTTCATGCCGGTCTTTTCGTATGACTCGAATTTGTGCAGATACTCTCGCAGGTTGTTGTCGAAAGTTCTCCATTCCCAACGCGGTATAATTTTCATCCCGGATCCTCCCTTGATGTCGGTTTCGCAAACATTTTCACATGAAAAACATTTATCAATTAGCGTCAGGCGTTGTAACTCGTCAAACATTTTTTGATTCACGGAATTGCAATTTCATAATCAGGCGTCCTCATGATGCGGATCCCGAATGTTGCGTGAAAATAATGAATGCCAATGTCGCGAGTGGAGCTATATTTATTTCATTAGACAGAAACATATGATTTTCATTGATGGCACCAAACAACGCATAAGGAGAAATCGTGGATACGAAAAAACTTGGTTTCAATTCGAGACAAATACATGCAGGACACTTTTCCGATCAATACCTGAGCGTCTCCGTACCGATCTATCAGACCTCGACATTCTCGTTCAAGAGCGCGGATCACGGCGCGGCATGCTTCGCCGGCGAGGACGACGGATACATCTACACACGACTGGGCAATCCCACCACTCGTGCGCTCGAAGAGGCGGTCGCGCAGCTCGAAGGCGGATTTGGCGGTATCGCGACGGCATCCGGCATGGGCGCTGTCACCACCGTGTATATGAACTACCTTTCGCAGGGCACGCATATCGTATGCTCCGAAGCGGTTTATGGCCCCTCGCGCGGCGTTCTGGAGAAATATTTCAAGCGCTTCGGCGTGGAGGCGGATTTCGTCGATACCTCGAATCTCGACGCGATCAGAAAGGCGATCAAGCCCAACACCAAGCTGCTCTATATCGAGACGCCGGCCAATCCCACCATCATTATCAGCGATATCCGAGCCTGCGCGGACCTCGCGCACGTAAACGGTTTCCCGCTGGTTGTGGATAACACCTTCTGCAGTCCGTACCTTCAGCGTCCGTTCGAGCTCGGAGCCGATGTCGTGCTCCACTCGATGACCAAGTTCATCAACGGGCACGCCGATATCGTGGGCGGTATCGTGATCGCGAAGACGGAAGAGGACTACCGCTCGCTCTACGCGACCATGGCGAACATGGGTCCAAACATCGATCCGCATCAGGCGTTTCTTGCCTATCGCGGGTTGAAGACGCTCTCCATTCGTGTCGAACGCGCGCAAGAGAACGCGATGAAGGTCGCGAAGTACCTCGATGCGCATCCGAAGGTCGCGTGGATTCGCTACCCGGGACTCGAGTCGCATCCGCAGCACGAGCTGGCGAAGGAGCAGATGAAGGGCTTCGGCGCGATGATCTCGTTTGGCCTCAAAGGCGGACTCGAATCGGGTAAGACGCTCATGGACAACGTGCAGCTCGCAGCGCTCGCGGTCTCTCTCGGCGGTGTCGAGACCCTCATCCAGCATCCGGCGTCCATGACCCACTCGCACGTTTCGAAGGAAGGAAAACTTGCCGCCGGTATTACTGACGAACTGGTGCGGCTCTCCGTTGGTATCGAGGATGTGGAGGACATCATCCATGATCTCGATCAAGCGCTCGTGAAAATCGGTTGATGCTGATCGATAAAGCATTATTCGAAGGACAGGTGAACATGCCTGTCCTTTTTCATTGACGAATCCTGTCACGCCACTATCCTTTCGGCATAAAAAGGAGACGATTATGCAATTCATTGAACTTGTGAAGAAACGGTATTCGGTACGGAGCTATCAGGATCGCCCGGTGGAGCGGGAGAAGATCGAAAAGGTACTGGAGGCGGCGAGACTGGCTCCCACGGCGAAGAACTTGCAGCCCTTCCGGTTTATCGTAATCGAAAATGACGAGGACAGACAGCATGTGGCAAGAGCCTATCCGCGCAAGTGGGCGGAAGAGGTACCGGTGTTCATCGTGGTGTGCGTGGATCACGCACAGGCGTGGCGCAGGCCGGACGGCAAGAGCTACGGCGATGTGGATGCAGCCATCGCGGTCGATCATATGACGCTCGCGGCGGCGGAACTCGGACTTGGCACCTGCTGGGTGGGCTATTTCGACAGCTTCATGCTGAGCCAGTCGCTGAAGCTTCCCGAAGGCATCGAGCCTGTCGTCGTGCTGCCGATCGGATACCCGAAGACGGACGAGACTCCCGAACGCCACCTGAAACGTAAATCGCTGGATGAACTGGTGGAATACAGGAACCTCATCCCCTAACCCCTTCTTCCGTCCCGATGGATCGGGAGACGAAGGGGAGCCGACGGGTGAGCATCTTTATAACTCCCTCGCCCGCTTGCGGGAGAGGGTTGGGGTGAGGGTATCGTGTCTGCTTGCGGGAGAGGGTTTGGTTGAAGGTTTCGGTCTGAAAACTGCAACGAATCAGGTAGATTGTACAAAGGAGGTATCTGGCATGAGAGGTATGAAATACGATCGTGAAAGCCGTACCCGGAGCCCGATCGGAATACTTACGATCCGGGAAAAGGATGGCGCGATCTGCCGTATCGAACTGGCACTGAATGACCACGACGTCAGCGAGGAAAGCACTTCTCCGCTGCTTCTGGAAGCCAGAAAACAGATCGAGCAGTATTTTAGCGGACAGCGCAAGACCTTCGACCTGCCGCTGCAAATGAATGGCAGTCCGTTCGATCGGAACGTCTGGAACGCGCTGCTCGATATACCCTACGGTAAGACGGTCGGCTATGGCGAGATCGCCCACCGCATTGGAAGACGGAACGCTGCGAGAGCTGTGGGCGGAGCGGTCGGGAGAAATCCGCTCCTGATCGTCGTCCCATGCCATCGCGTAATCCGATCGAATGGAGAGCTGGGAGGTTTCGCCGCCGGAATCGACGCGAAAAAAACGCTGCAGCAAACAGAAGGGATTTGCCATATCGATCCTGCGCTTTAGACTATTAATCAAAACCAAAGAGGAAAGATAGATGGCACAGATAACACTACAAGGAAATCCGATCCACACGAGCGGCGAAATGACCGCTGTCGGAACACAAGCACCCGACTTCCTGCTGGTGACCAAAGCACTGCAGAACGCGAAGCTCTCGGACTACGCCGGCAAGAAAATCGTCATGAACATATTCCCGAGCATTGACACTTCCGTGTGCGCGACATCGGTTCGCAAATTCAACGCGGAAGCGAATAACCTCGATAACACAGTCGTTCTCTGCATCTCGCACGACCTGCCTTTCGCAGCGGCACGCTTCTGCGGCGCGGAGGGGCTGGACAACGTCGTTACCCTCAGCATGATGAGAAACTTCGACTTCGGAAACGACTACGGACTGCTCATCGTCGATGGTCCCCTGGCGGGACTGCTCGCCCGTGCCGTTCTCGTAATCGACGAAAACGGTAAGGTTCTTTATCGTCAGCTGGTTCCCGAAATCGGTCAGGAACCCGATTACGAAGCAGCCCTCAAGGCATTGATGTAAATCCTGCATGATATGCTAACCGTAATCCATGCCCGAGTCCGGTAGCGGAGTCGGGCATGGGATTTTTCTGTAGTGCAGCAAGATCGGCTGCAAAACAGGTGAATTTTTCATTGACACGAAAACACCGATTTCTAAGTTGACGCAACGAACTACGTGTGGGCCTGTAACTCAGAGGTAGAGTATCTGCCTTTTAAGCAGAGAGTCGATGGTTCGATCCCATCCAGGCTCACCATTTTTTTAGACGACCCCTTCGTCTAGTGGACCAGGACTCAAGATTTTCATTCTTGCAACAGGGGTTCGATTCCCCTAGGGGTCGCCATTTTTCTTGACAGCCGATACATGCTGAAAAATGTGGATAATCGATCTTTGATATGACCCCTTCGTCTAGTGGACCAGGACTCAAGATTTTCATTCTTGCAACAGGGGTTCGATTCCCCTAGGGGTCGCCATTTGAAATCACTATATACCATAGATGTCCCCATCGTCTAGTGGCCTAGGACACCGGATTCTCAGTCCGGGAACGGGGGTTCGATTCCCCCTGGGGATACCACTTTACCCCGCGCGTATCGTGCGGGGTATTTTTTTTGTCGATTAAATCCCTGAAATGATTATCAAAAACGATAATCGAATTATCGATTACGAAAATATCCTGCACTTGATTAATATGCTACCACGCTGATTTGAAATGACTTATACTCATTGAGGCTCTTTGGCACAACAAATGTATATATATGCCACCGATAGTGCTTTCCTGACGTGTTGTTCTAACGGGTTCGCTATGCGAAATCGAGATCGAATCGAAGAATCTTGTTAGCGAATAGCCGAATCCATTTTAAGGCAGATCACTTCGAGGGACCGGCATCCCTCCGATCTGCCTTTTTCTATTGTAGTCTGTAAACGAACCGGCAGTGGCAATCTCCAGATCAACCGCTCCTATCATTGCTTGCAGTACCGTCTATGACCGAAAAGGTTGACATTTTTCGCAATTCGATACGATCTTGAATTTCATTATGGAAAAATGTAAAGGGAGATACCCGTGATCCGGCACATACCGCCATTCATCCTCCAGAACTACGAACAGAAGGTCTTTTCTGACAGCTTCGAGGGCTTCGCGCTGCTATTCGATATCGCGGACTTTACCCAAATCGGGACATCGCTTCAGAAACAGGGCAAGAGGGGCGCCTACTACCGCGCCATGCTGGTAGATGAACCTAAATAACACGCATCGAGGAGTCACCATGCGGAAAATAGTTCTCATTTTATTATTGATCATCATCGCGTCCCATCTGCCCGGACTGACGCCGGTGGAAGTCAAGGCACAGCCCGAGGTCTATATCTGGGGTGAGGGCAGGGGCAACAATCCCATGCAGGCGGAAGACGCCGCGTTGAAGGAGCTCGTGAAGCAGATTTTTGTGTCGGTGCACTGGACGCACGTTGACAGCACTTCGCAGGTAAACGGCAACGTGGGCGAATACAGCGAGAGCGTGCTGAAGGCGTGGGTTCCGACGCTGGACTTGATGGGCGCGCAGTTCATTGAGATGGATCGCGGGAGGAGGGCGTTTTGCTACATCGAGCGCAGCAAGATCGATCAATTGTGGCAAGACCGGCGCGAGAAGATCGAAGAGTATGTATCGGTGGGGCAGGTCGCGGAGCGTAAAAACGAGATCGACGCAGCGTTGAAGAACTACTACTGGGCGCTTGTCCTGTTGCGTATCCACCCGCACGAGGACCGCATCACCTATTCGTGGGGCGGTGAGGAGCGCCTTCTGAAACCCATCCTGACCAACCGCATCGACAATCTTCTCAAGGGGCTGTGTGGACAGGTCACCTTTCTGGAGTCGCACGACGGCATCACCGAGATCGAGATGCGGCTCTTCTATCGGGAGAAACCCGTATCGTCGCTCACTTTCAGTTATAACGCCGGCCCATCGACGCAGCGACACACCGCGCGAAACGGCACTGCCATGCTCCATATCACGGATGACTGCCTGAAAATCATGCCCTGCGTGACACTCAACGTTGAATACATGTTTCCGTCCGAGGCCAAGCACGACAACGAGCTGCTCAGTGCTCTGGACGATCCCAACATCCCGTGGTTCCCGAACAACACATTCGATGTGTCACTTCACAAGCGTTCCCGGGAAAAAGCCGCAGCCAGAAAGCCATCCATCAAGACCCACACCGCCACCGGCGAGGTGAAAATTCTGAGGCCTTCCGAGGCGGAAACCTGGTCGAAGAAGATCGAGCAGGTCATTGCCGCAATCGAGAGTCACGATACGGGGCATGCGCGCGATTGCTTCACAGACAAGGGCTATTCCGATTTCGAGACCATTGCCGGTTACGGCAATTGCAAGCTTGCGCATACGCAAGCACCGGTCCAGTACATCGATGTCGATGGCCGCGTCACGGCACGCTCGGTGGAATGTCTGTTCGATTTCCGGCGCAACACAAGCAGCTTTACCGACAAGCTCAATTTCCAGTTCGACGAAACCGGACGGATCGACGAGGTGACCTTCGCGCTGGGAGATCAGGCGCTCGACGACCTCTTCAACGATGAAAAGCTCGGTGACTGCCAGTTGGACAAAATCCGCATCGCGCAGTTCCTCGAGACCTACAAGACGGCGTACTGCCTGAAAGATATCGACTTCGTGAAGCAGGTGTTCGCCGATAACGCCCTGATCATCGTGGGCCGCGTTTTGAAAGATACGGATCGCGATCTCAGCGATAACTGGAAGAATAGCAGTCTGGGCTCGGATAAGGTGCAATTAGTGCAAAAGAGCAAGAGCGAATACGTGCGAGACCTGGCGTATTGCTTCAACTCCAACGAGTACATCAACATCCGGTTCGACAACAGCGAGGTGGTGAAAGCGCCGGTCGATAGCGGTCGGGTCTATGGCATTCAGTTGGCGCAGAACTATTCGTCTTCCAGCTACGCCGACCGCGGGTACCTCTTCCTGATGTTCGACCTGACGGACAAAGACAAACCGCAGATTCACATTCGAGCCTGGCAGCCACGGAAATTCGAGGATGGGACCATCATCGGCGTGGAGAAATTCGATTTCGATGCGGGGAGTTAATCCCAGGAACGCGGACGTCCCCGTCCGCATCTTCCATGGATCGCAATGGTAAAGCTTGCTTGACATCAAACCAAACATCAATAAACCATGGTAGAAAACAACGGAGTACGTTTCATGCATCGAATCATCACCGCAATCCTGATCTTCCTCGCCTTCTCGGCCCTCCTGGCGCAGAGCCTCGATTAAGCGTTTTCTACCCGGCACTTACGTACCGGGCTAACATCTTTAATCCTTCCAGGATTACCAGAGAACAACATTTCACCTGCATCGAAGCTTACAACACAAAAAAAACCGCCCGAGTCTCCCCGGGCGGCAATATATCAATCTATCCGATGATCAATTGGCTTTGATCGCGAGAAAATCACAGATCCGGTATCGGGCACACCGTGATCATATCATCATCATACTGGACAATCGAATCGTTGCCGAAACAAATATTGTCAGAATCCTCGACTTCAATCGTGAACAACGATTTCATGCTTCTGTCCAGAACGATGTAAATGTCATGGGCATAGGTTCGCGGTTCAGCCCAAGGATTGTTTTCGCCGTCTTCATTTTTTGTGCTTACGTCTCCAATGTTTATCAGCTTTCGGTAGATGTAATTTCCTCGATCGCCCCAATCGTCTAGTGGCCAGAACCCGTCGTAGAATTTATCGACCCGACACGAATCGGCCGTTATCCTGACGATCCCCAGATCGGACTGGATGAAGAAGTGGTCATCGTCCGGCTCAATGAGAAGGTAATCCTTTTGCTTGTTGTTGAAAGCCAATACGTTCTCATCGATGAACGAAAGGGTTTTACCCCAATCCATCTCCTGCGGAGTCTCTATCTCCGTCCGTTCGAATCCATTGGTTTTCGAAAGGTTCCAGATTGACTTACCGGTTATCGCATAATGCTTGCCGTTCCTGTGTATAACCTGGCGAATACCCCATTTCTCATCCATCTCCCACCGTTTGATAAACTTGCCGGTCTTCGCATTGTATATCTTCAGATAGGGCTCGTGCAGGCAATCGGAGAATATCTGTCCGTATCTATAGACCACTCTCGATGCATAGCTCGCACATCCCTTCGAAAGCAAGTACAATTCACCATCCTCGAGCCAGACCGCCGTCAGAAACGCCTGTTTCTTGTAGTTCTTCTCCCACACGATCTCGCCCGTTTCCATGTTCATACACAGCAAAAAACGATTGAGCGAAAAGATGCAATTCCCATTGTGGAAGACGACGTTGGAGAACAAGTCCGTATAGGTTCTGGCACCCTCCGTGAGTCTCACAAGAGTGAAATACATCAGCATTTGGGACATTGCTTCCTTCTTTTTCCCGCCGCCGTACACATCCGAATCGTAATGATAGTCCCAAATCGAGCCATGTTTGAAATCGATAGCGATCATCTGATTCTTGCCCTGAAGAACGCAACCGTCCTCGTAAGAAAACTGCCGGTAGTTTTCTTCCTCGAATCGCACTTTTTTCAACGGAAACGTTAACGGTTTCGATTCGAGGGCATCCGTGTCGAGTAAATTGTATTTTGATCCGCTTTTCAGGATCGTATAGTGTGATATAGGATCGTTCAATTCATAATCGAGGATTTTTCCTTCCGATTCCATCAGCAGCTTGCCGGTCTCGAGATCGATTACATTGGTCGTTCCTTTTTTTGATGAGATGAGAAGCCTCTGGTGCTCCCTGCCGGCACATTTCCATCCTTTATTGCCTCTTGAAACGACCGTGTCCCACACGACCTTCTCATTATTATAGTCATAGAGTATCACTGGGTCGCATTTTCTCTCTTCAGTTTGCAACAAGACCATGTCCGTATTCGGAACAAACAGGACTTTCTCGATTTCGCGATTTACCAGTGTAATCGACTTGCCTTGAAGAATTGCTGAATGCTCACCCTGCGCATTCGTATAGGAACCACTTTGAAAAACAGGCGGTTCGAGCTTCACGACCTGATCCAGTTCACCATTTCCCATTGCACAGCTTAAAAGAATAACGATTCCAGCAACCGATACGAACGCCATGAATAAACGCTTCAAAACAACCCCCATGTACTTTTAATAATTTCCAATGGATCACTTTGCTTCTTTCCATGTCAAGCGATTCATGTGATTGAGCAATCTGATAATAGTAGAACGAGATGCCCCAAACAAACCCGCCCGAGTCTCCCCGGGCGGCAAAATATCTATCTATCGGATGATCAATTGGCTTTGATCGCGTTCTTTTCGATCAGTTTGTCGAGAATCTGGCGTGTGCATTCCTCGACGGAGTAGTGCTCGGTGTCGAGCACGATTTCGGGATTCTCGGGTTCTTCGTAGGGTGCGGAAATGCCGGTGAATTCCTTGATGATACCCTGACGCGCCTTCTTGTAAAGCCCTTTGGGATCGCGGTGTTCGCAGACCGGTACCGGTGCATTGACGAAGACCTCGAAGAAGTCCTCGCGCTCGAGCATGTAGCGTGCTTCGTCGCGGCCCTTGCGGTAGGGCGAGATGAAGGCGGTGATCACGATGGTGCCGGCGTCGGCGAAGAGCTTTGCCACCTCGCCGATGCGTCGGATGTTTTCGTCGCGGTCTTCGGGCGAGAATCCGAGGTTGCGGTTGAGACCGTGCCGCACGTTGTCGCCATCAAGCACGTAGGTGTGACAGCCCATCTCGAAAAGCACAGATTGCAGGTGCATGGCGATGGTCGATTTGCCGGAGCCGGAAAGCCCCGTCAGCCAGATCACGACGCCCTTGTGATTGTTACGCTTCTCGCGGTCGGTCTTGGAGATGCCGCTCTTGTGCCAGGTGATGTTGGTGGATTTGATCTCCTTCTTCTCCTGGCGCGCACGCTGCTGGTAGAAGTCGGTCAGGATGTCGGCGACCGGCTTTCTCATAACGCGCGTGTCGATCGGCTCCTGGTTCTGAAGCTTCTGCCGCAGCACCTTGCCGGCGATGGAGATGGTGTGGTAGCCCTTGTCCTTGTTCTCCTCGATGAGCGCGACCTTGCCCAGTTCCTCGAAGTACGCCGCGAATCCGACCTTCACCGGCTGAATCTTCAGGTCACCATCGAGATTGTCGAACTTGTCGTGTGCGTCGAAGTCGCCCCAGGCGGGAGCGCCGTCGTCGAAGGGCGCGTCGGCGTGCTTGCGACCGATCACGATGTCGGTAAAGCCGTAGTTCTGCCGGTAGATCGCGTGCATGATGGCTTCCTTCGGTCCGGCGTAGAACATTTTGACGTCCAGCCCGACGAGCAGGAGCTGTTCTGCGAGCGAGTAACCCATGTCTTTCCAGAGCGTTTCGTCCATATCGCCTTCGCCGAGGATGCCGTTACGCAGCAGCGCTTCGTAGGTTTCCATACGGACATCGGCGGGAACGTCGTCATGCTTGGTTGCGCCCACCAGCGGATTGAGGATCGCGCCGGTGAAGTGGCCTTCGCGGGTGAGCTTTTCGACTGCCCAGACGATGGCGTATTCGTGGGCGCGGTGCAGCGCGTTACGGGTCTGGAAGGCAACGCTCCGTTCCCAGCCGCGTTCCTTGAAGAGCGCGCGGGTCTGGATGGGCGAGAGCATGTATTTATCATACGGTTTCTGCTGCAATTGCGGCAGAGCCCATATCTTGCCGCCGAGGAGGAAGTCGCGTGGGTCGTCGTTGACGATGCGCGGGCCCGGGTGATCCTTGCGGTCGGTGCCATAGACCTTGAGGTTGTAGTAGTCCTTGTCGAATGGGTAGATGTCTTCCACCTGAAGCAGTCCGGCGACCACGCCCTGCTCGGTCTTCACCACGATCTTGTTGCCGATGGTATATTGGTCGGCGTCCTTCTTGTGTACCGGGAACGCGATGGGGATCGTCCAGGCGTATTTCTTTCCGTCGCGCTCGACGACCTCTTCCTCGAGCACGCGGTTAAATTCATCCTTGCACATCGGACCTTCGAGTGGCGAGAGCGCGCCGTCGGCAATCCGGTAGAACATGGACATATCCGCGTCGCTGATGGTGTATGATTTCAATTTCGAAGCCTGCGCCAAAATCGAATCCCTTTCGAATTCCGGCATCATGCGGTCAATTAATCCCTTGCCTCCATGCGGGGGTAACACTTTTGTTTTCACGGTAATACTCCTTTATTCGATTCATGATGAAAAATTCATTCGTCACGCTGTTATCGTATGATACAAGAAAATGTTAAACAGAAAATTGCTGTCCACGCTTTTATTTTGGAGATCAGGTAAACACGAATTGCCGGGAATAAGAATCGAGACTGGAAAATCGGCAAAGCACACAGAGCCATTTCAGAGATTCACGCGATTAAATGCTTGACACAAAAGCGGTAATAATTTTTTTCAAACTCGACACAGGTAATGTGTGCAAAGTGAACCGGAAGCAGAATTTTAAGGAGAAGAAAGATGAAGAGAACGTATCAGCCGCACAACACGCGTCGCAAACGCGTACACGGTTTTCGCGCCCGCATGGCATCCAAGGGTGGACGCAAGGTACTTGCAGCTCGCAGGCTCAAGGGACGCAAAAGACTTACTGTCTGACGATAATGAATGTATGGAGTGATTCGGAAACGAAGCGAATATCATGAGGTTTATTCCGACCATCGGCGGTTTCCCGGAAGACGGTTCACTTTTCTTGTTTACAACGGGACCGCGCCGCACCTCTTTGTTGGGATCGTTGCAGGTAAAAGGGTCGGGAAGGCAGTAAAGCGAAACAAGGTCAAACGGCGAATCAGGGCGTTTATCAGGGAGCACGGGCAGTATCATGAGCTGCCTCGCAAGCTTCTCGTTATCGCGCGTATCGGCGCGGCGGAAGCTAACTGGAACGAATTTTCGTTCGAACTGGAGAAGTTTTTTTCAAGCCTGAGCGCCGAAGTGAGTTAGGATCATGCGGATATTCAATAGGATCGCGATGATCGCGATCTCCGCCTATAGAAAGGGGATATCTCCGTTTCTACCGCCGTCGTGCCGCTTTACGCCCACCTGCAGCGAATATTCTTATCAGGCATTTCAGAAATACTCGTTTCCGAAAGCATTGCTCCTGTCTGTCAAACGGATACTAAAATGTCATCCGTTTCACCCGGGAGGGCACGACCCTCTACCATGACCAGGAGGAATTTTGGATAAGCGAACCGTTATCGCTATCGTCCTGATTTTCATCGTCTATTGGTTCTTCAGTCAGTTTGTCTGGGCGCCGAAAGACAAGACCCAAGCTGCCACTGCCGAGAACGTTCAGGAAGCACCCACAACCGCCCCCTCGCATACCGATTCGGTCACGACATTGCCGAAGCCGACCGGCACGCTCGCCATGGACACATCCTTCCAGGAAGAATTCGTGACTATCGAGAACGAGAAGCTCGAATTGACCTTCTCTACGCTGGGTGCTAGCATCACCAAAGCCGTATTGAAAGACTATCCGTCGATGGACCGCACGAGCAACGTGCAGCTCATCCCCGAAGGACAGCGGACCCTCTGCTTCGAGGGACTCCCCATCGAAACCGATGCCGGCGATGTGGATATCTCGAACATGGTCTATCAGCATGAAACCATCAGCCTCGACGGCACCACCGAACTGGTCTTTTTCCTCGCCAGCGACTCCGGACAGAGGCTCATCGAGAAACGCTTTCGCCTGACAGCCGACTACCGGCTCGAAGTCGAGTTCAATGTCAACACCGGACAGGACGTCGAGCACTACAACATTGCACTCGAGTCCGGGCTGCGCGACACGGAAAAGTACATCAAGCACAAAAAGAACGACTACAAGATCGTCGCGCAGATCGACAACAGCATCGAGAAGATCACCCTCGCGAAGCTGATGAAAGAATCGCGTGAAGTCAACGGCAACATCGATTGGGCGGGCGTTCGCACCAAGTATTTCGGTATGGCGGTGATCCCCGACAATCTGGTCCGCGCCAACCAGCTTTTCGGCTCCAATCGCGGCGATAGCCCGGGCATGTCCCTGCACATCGATTCATCGGACCATCCGTGGGAGATTCAGCACAAGTACACCGTCTTTATCGGTCCGCTGATCGCCAACATGCTGGAAGAAGAATTCGGCATGGGCATGGAAAACTTCGCCGAGATCGGATGGAAGTGGCTCCAGTGGCTCAGCAAGTTCTTCCTCATGCTTCTTGGATGGCTCTACAAGGTGATCCCGAACTACGGTATCGACATCATCGTCTTCTCGATCATCATCAAGATCGTGGTCTATCCGCTGACGCACAAGACCCTCGAATCCGGCCAGAAGATGCAGAAGGTCCAGCCCAAGATGAAGGAGATACAGCAGAAGTACAAAGGCGATCCCAAGCAGATGAACGCCGAGATGCAGAAGCTGTACAAGGAGCACGGCGTCAGCCCGATGAGCGGATGCCTGCCGACGCTGCTCCAGATGCCGATCCTCTTCGCGCTCTATCCTGCGCTGCGCTATTCGGTCGAACTCCGCCAGGCAAACTTCATGCTCTGGCTGAACGACCTCTCCGCGCCGGACCCGTACTACATTCTGCCCATCGCCATGGGCGTGTTCATGTTCGTGCAACAGAAAATGATGAGTCCGCAACAGGCTACCGACGACATGGACGACAAACAGAAAGCCGCCGCACAAACACAGAAAATGATGCTCTACGTCATGCCGGTGATGATGGTGTGGATTTTCAGCGGCTTATCATCGGGACTCGTACTGTACTGGACGATCTTCAATATCCTGTCGATCGTGCAGATGTACATCATGCGGAAGCGGAAAAACGCCGCTGCCGCAAACTGATTAAAATTTGAATTGAGGTTTTGAAAAATGAAAATAATCAAACGACAGGGAAAATCCGAATTCGAAGTCGTCACCGGCTTCATGAAAGAGTTCAATCTGAAACGAAACCAGTTTACCTACGAAATCATCGATAAAGGGTCCAACGGTTTCTTCAATCTTTTCGGCGCGAAACCGGTTGTGATCAACTTCTCGCTCCAGAATGACGACGCTGGAATCCAGCTATTCATCGAGGGTATCCTCAAGCACATGGACGTCGAATATCACAAAGTGACCACCCAGAAGAAAAACGACACCGTGCTGGTCGATCTGGTGGGCGTAAAGGAAAAGGGCTTCGTCATTGGCAAGGACGGTCGCCTGCTGAACAGTATCCAGCACCTGGTCAACCGCATGCTGCTCAACAAGGGCGTCACCGAGATACAGGTGGTGGTTGACTGCGAAGGATACCGCCAGAACCACGAGAAGCAGATCATGGTCAAGGCAAAGGACATCGCCCAGAAGGTTAAACAACGCAAGAAGAGCTACACCTTCGACCCCATGCGCGCGTCCGACCGCAAGCTGATCCACCGGTTCATCGAAAAGGACAATGGCCTGCGCACCATGACCGTCGGAAAGGGCGAAATGAAGCGCGTTGTGATGATGCCGGACTCGGAAGAGAAATCCGGCGCGGAAACTGACGCACCGAGAAATCCGGGAGCAGCAAGAAATCCGCGACAGGAAGAAGGAACGCAAAATGCCAAACCGCGTAGAAGAAGAAGACCGCGTCGTCCGAATCGGAGCAGTCAAGAGTAGAATCGTTTCCGCTGGGTATTTCTGGTCCGACGGTGGTGCCGCGATGGGTATCCTGCCGCGCGCTATCTGGGAACGGAACGTCGAGGTCGATGAAAAGCACCGCATCCGTATGGACTTCAACCTGCTCCTGCTGGATACCGGCAAGAAGGTGTTCCTGGTCGATACCGGACTCGGTAACCGCATCAGCGAAAAAGAGAAAAAGATTTTCAAGGCATCCGAATTCACACTGGTGGATAACCTCGAGGAAGTCGGCTACAGCCGCGAGGATATCGACGGTGTGATCATGACCCATCTGCATTTCGATCATGCTGGAGGCGTGATAAGTGATTTTGGCAACGGGGACGAGCTGACTTTTCCCAATGCCATTCACTACATCCAGGAGGTCGAGTGGACCACAGTGCGCCACCCCGACGAGCTCAACGCTTCCGCCTATCAGTTCGACCACCAGCTTCGTTTGCTGGAGGAGAGCGAACAATTCCGGCTGGTCAACGGCGATGTCAATCTGACGCCGGAGATCAGGCTGATCCTGGCGGGAGGACACTCCAACGGCTTCCAGGTGGTTCGCGTCGAAAGCGGCGAAGAAATTGCCTATTACGGCGGTGACATCTTCCCGCAGAAGGAACACTTGAGACCCTCGGTCACCTCCGCCTACGAGGTAGATCGAACCCGGTCTTTCCGATATAAACGCATGATACTCGACGAATTGCGCCCCGTCAGGGGACTGCTGTTCCTCGCCCACGACAAGGACGTGAAATCGGTGCGCATCGACGAGCAATTTCCCTGGTGAGGTACCAATGAGTGAAGAGATAAAAAACAACGATACGACCGAAGAATCGAAATCGAATTTCATTCGGAACATCATAGACCACGACCTCGAGACCGGCAAGAACGGAGACCGCGTTGCGACCCGATTCCCGCCTGAACCGAACGGCTACATCCACATCGGACACGCCAAGGCGATATGCCTGAGCTTCGGCATCGCCCGCGACTACAAAGGCACCTGCAACCTGCGCTTCGACGACACCAACCCGACCAAAGAAGAGGTCGAGTACGTCGATTCGATCATGGAGGACATCCACTGGCTGGGATTCGACTGGGAAGACCGGCTCTACTTCGCGTCCGATTACTTCGACGCGCTATACGAATACGCCGTACAATTGATCGAGGATGGCAAGGCGTTCGTCGATGAGCTGACCCCCGACCAAATTCGAGAACACCGCGGAACCCTGACCGAGCCCGGCAAGGAAAGCCCCTTCCGCAACCGCCCCGTCGAGGAAAGCCTAAAACTCTTTCAGGAGATGAAGGACGGCAAGCACGAAGAGGGAACTCTGACTCTGCGCGCCAAGATCGACATGGCGTCGCCCAACCTCAACATGCGCGACCCGGTCGTCTATCGCATCCGCAAGGCGCACCATCACCGCACTGGCGACAAGTGGTGCATCTACCCGATGTACGACTACACCCACTGCATGTCGGACGCACTGGAAAAGATCACACATTCGCTTTGCTCACTCGAATTCGAGGATCATCGTCCATTGTACGATTGGTTTCTCGATCAGCTTCCGGTGCCTTCGCACCCACAACAGATCGAATTCGCCCGTCTGAATATCGGCTACACGCTGATGAGCAAGCGCAAACTCCGCGCGCTGGTGGAAGAGAAGATCGTCAATGGATGGGACGATCCTCGTATGCCGACTATCGCCGGTCTGCGTCGTCGCGGCTTCACACCTGCATCGATCCTGGATTTCCTCGATCGCATCGGTGTGGCGAAAGGAAATAGCACAGCCGATATCAGCCTGCTCTATTTCTGCCTGCGCGAAGACCTCAACAAGAGCGCCGCGCGCGTGATGGCAGTCCTCGACCCGGTCAAGGTGATCATCGACAACTACCCCGAGAATCAGGAGGAGTGGTTCGACGCGATCAACAATCCCGAAGACGAATCGATGGGCTCACGCAAGATACCGTTCAGCAGGGAGCTCTGGATCGAGCGCGAGGACTTCATGATCGATCCGCCCAAGAAATTCTTCCGGCTGGCTCCCGGTGCCGAAATTCGGCTCAAGCACGCCTACTACGTGACCTGCACCGGCTACGAGACCGACACCGACGGCAATGTTAGCGAAATCCACTGCACCTACGATCCGGATACACGCGGCGGGTGGTCGAAAGACGGACGCAAGGTGAAGGGAACCTCGCACTGGGTCTCGGCGAAGCACGCGGTCGATATCGAGGTAAGGCTCTACGACCATCTCTTCACCGTCGAGAATCCGGCCGAGTACAGCGATTTCCACGAGATTCTCAATCCCGATTCGCTGACAACCGTCACCGCGAAGGGAGAGCCGTCGCTGAAGGATGCCGCGCCCGGAACGCACTTCCAGTTCCTCAGAATGGGCTATTTCTACGTCGATCCGGAAAGCTCGAACGACCACGTGATTATCAATCGCACCGTGCCGTTGCGTGATTCCTTCAAGAAGGTCATGAATTCGGCAAAGAAGTGATGGGAATCCGTATATCCTGATGATGGATGTATATAAACTGAATTGTTGGGGCAGACCGATGTGTCTGCCCTTTTCCTTTGGAACGCGGACGTCTTCGTCCACATCTCATTTTCTCTTCCCCTCGTGGTTTGTGACCTCCGGGCGCGCATCTCTTCACCTGGTACACAGGCACCCTTGCCTGCATCCCCCATCTCCCTTCCCTGATGAACGATAGACAGACCGGAAGGCAGGAGGAAGGCAGGCGAGGGTGCCTGTGTACCAGGTGAGAAGATGCAGGCAAGGGTGCCTGCGTACCGGAAAGAGAAAGGGCAGACCGATGTGTCTGCCCCTACGAAAAAGATACAATCAATCGGCTACTTATTCAGGATCTTCGCTACCTGCGGCGCTCTGAGCCGATGCGGCTGATGGAAACCGGAGCCGAGGAGCGGACGGATGTAGTAGCGGAAGTCGTCGGTCACGTTGTTCGCTTCCTGATTGATGAACCGATCCGGCATGACGCGCGTTTTTCCTGCAACCTCATCCAGCTTCACCAGTTTATAGTCAACCGAGTAGTAGCCGATGCGCTGAATGGTGATCGATCCGTCCAGATCGTGCCAGATAGCGTATTGCGCGGCCTTCTCGCCCACCTCGCGCGCCTCGTTCTGATCGACGTCCGAGACGCATTCGACGAACGAGCGTTGCAGGTAGCCGAATGTATCCGAGCGCACGCGCTTGATCTTCAGATGTTTCTTGATGTACTTGGCGAGGAGGTCTCCCAGCACGCCAGTGCCGGAGAGCTGCACGTTGCCGTGCTGGTCGCGCTCGATGTTATCCACGAGCTGTGTCACGATCTCCTGACCCGAGTTGTCCTTGATCCCTTCCGAAACCGCGATTACGCAGCGTCCGTACTGGTCATAGACCTTCTTGACATCATCGAGGAACTTGTTCACGTCGAAGGCGCGTTCCGGCAGATAGATCAGATGCGGGCCGTCGTCAGGGTACTTCTTCGCCAGCGCTGCTGCGGCGGTGAGGAATCCCGCGTGACGTCCCATCACCACGCCGATATAGACGCCCGGGATGGAGCGGTTGTCGAGGTTCGCGCCGATGAAGGCGGACGCCACGAAACGCGCCGCGGAGGGATAGCCCGGCGTGTGGTCGTTCAGCACCAGGTCGTTGTCGATGGTCTTGGGAATGTGGATGGCGCGGAACTCGTATCCGGCCCGTTCCGCTTCGTGATTGACGATGCGCACCGTGTCGGCGGAGTCGTTGCCGCCGATGTAGAAGAAGTATCTGGCGTTGTGCGCCTTGAGCGCCTTGAAAATCTCGCGGCAGTAGGCTTCGTCCGGTTTGTCGCGTGTGGAGAGCAGCGCCGCGGAGGGGGTGCAGGCGACCTTCTCGAGATTGTTGGTGGTCTCCTGCGTCAGATCGACCAAATTCTCGTCAATGATGCCGCGCACGCCGTGCACCGCGCCATAGACCCGATTCACCTGGGAAAACTTGCGCGATTCCAGCACGACACCCACCAGCGATTGATTGATCACCGCCGTGGGACCGCCGCCCTGCGCGACAACTACATTACCTTCCAATGCCATAATGATCCTCCAGTATATTATTTCAAATGTTGCTTCAGGATGGTCGGAAACGCCGCGTAGAACTGCGTGGCGAATACCAGATCGCTGATCTTGACGTGTTCGTCCGTCGAGTGCGAGAGTTCCTCTCTACCGGGCGCGAAGCCGATCGACGGGATACCGAAACGTCCCATGCTGGACACGCCGTTGGTCGAGAACGACCAGCGTCCGACCGGCTTGGGCGGAATAACGGCGAGGTCGGCAGTTTCTTTCGCTGCCTTGACCAGTACGTGATCCTCGGGCAGAATCCAGGTGGGGAACACCTTCTCCTGATTCACCTCGTAGCCTTTCCAGCTTACCGCGTCGTACTCGGGGATGATGATCTCGGCATTGTCGCCGGTGATCTCCTTCAGCTCCGCGACCACCGATTCCTTGGTCTCGCCGACGGTCATGCGGCGGTCGAGGTAGATTTCGCAACTGTCCGCCACCGAGCACAGCGACGGGCTGGTCGAGGTGATCTGCGAGATGGTGATGGTACCCTTGCCGAGGAAGGGATCGTCCTTCAGCCTGTCGTTGAGCTTTTCGATGCCCTCTATGATGGGCGCCATCTTATAAACGGCGTTGTCGCCGAGGTGCTCGTGCGCGCCGTGGGCTGATTTGCCCTTCGTGCGGACGATGATCTCCATCCTGCCGCGGTGACCGCGATAGACGTGCAGGTCGGTCGGTTCGCCCAGCACCACGAAGTCGGGCTCGATGCCTTCGTTCTCGAAGATGTGTGTCAGCGGAAGGCCGTCGCAGTCCTCTTCCATCACCGAACACACGCAGTAGAGCGTGATGCCGTCCAGCAGGCCGAGGTCTTTCATAATCCGCGCGGCGTACGCCATGCAGGCTGCGGCGGGTTTTTCATCGACGCTGCCGCGTCCGTATATCTTGCCGTATTTCTCGAAGGCGGGGAATGGCGGGTAGTCCCAGCTATCGGGATCGCCGATGCCGACCACGTCGATGTGCGCGTCGAAGAGCACGACCGTCTCGCCGTTGCCCATCTTTCCGACCGCGTTCCCGAGCTTGTCGCTGTACGCCTCGTCGAATTCCAGCTTCTTCATCTCCTGTACGATCCGCTCCACCACCTCCTGTTCCTGGCAGCTATAGGACGGGATCGATACGATATCTTTCAGGAACCGCACCATGTCGTCGCGGTAGTCCTCGCTCTTTCGAAGGATTTGATTCCACTCTTTCATGCTTGTCTCCAATCGTTGTTTTACTCTTTGTCCATACATGTGTTTTGAATGGTCCATGTTGTCAAGCAGAAAGCGATGAAGTGGCTTGCATGGTGTATTGCCCCTACATTTCAAGTGTATTCAATCTATCTCGCTGTTGGGGTAGGGCATTGTTTCTGTAATTCGAAAAAGAAAATGTTATCGCTGTTCCATCAGTCGCCGTTCCTTTTCAATAACGTCATCCATTGGCAAAGTGTAAAGCTTCATAGAGATAATTTCCGCCTCTATTTGTTTAATATTATCATTTATCGAATCTGTGATCAGAAATATCTGTTTTTCAGTGTTTTTGTAACGTATTATGGGAACTTTGCATTCTGGACACTTCCTCTTTCTCTTTGGAAATTCATCAAATCGGTACCCACAATTCGGGCATACTGGCTCCAATCGCCCCTTCTCAGTCAATACTTGTTGCAATGTGATCATTCCACTTTCGATCCTTTCTTCGATCTGTATAATTTCAGATAGTAAGCTCTGTAAAGAGAATCCGACTTCTATGAGGTTATTTTCTGCTAATTCGATCATGCGCTTTATGGGGTCCTGTATTGTTTTAACCCTGCCAAGCTTTACACCAACATCATTTGTTTCATTGATGATTCGATAGGAGGATAGTACAATATAGAATTCTCCATTCGCATTTCTCTCAATCTGCTGAATTCGTCTTTGATATTTAACTATTGCTTGCTTTTTCGCTTTTTGTGATTTAAAAATCGCCTCAATTAACCCAACCAATAATTTCAAAAATCCCATATTCTCCTCCAATATTAATTCCAAACCCAACATTCATTTATGTAGTATGTCAAGCATATTTATTATTACACAACAGGAATACCCCCTTTTTTTTATATGGTCTTGGTTTTCTGTCAGTATGAGACGATTATTGTAGATTCTGTTGCAAATCGAATGGGTGAATGCTGTAATGCTGATCCTGAAGTCCTGGAGGGACGAAAGATGCTAGCGCGACACGTAAGTGCCGGGTACAGAATTCGGATGAGGAGTAAAGTCCCGTAGGGACGACAGATAGCATGCCGGATCATGTATCTGTCGCACCTCCGGTGCTTTTATGTGTATTGGCTGAAATAACTGGGGCTTACGCCCCAGCCTAACATCTGTCATCCCTACGGGATTATTATGGCGAAAACCATTTCACCCACCAAATTCAGAAAATGGAACAGCTATTGTCATTGGAATTTTCAACGGCTGAAAACACGCAATACATAGCAATGTATTGATATACGAGCCAATTGATGGATCCTTTTTGGGGTATTTCTGTATTTATTATTACACAAATAGAAAGGGCAACCACAGAGGATTGCCCATAGATAACTACCAGATATAAGCTCTTTTCTCCGGCTCCAGATACATCGGATCGTCCGGCCGGATATCGAACGTCTCGTAGAATTCGTCGATATGCTGAAGCGGCCCGTAAGCACGGAACATGGTTGGCGAGTGTGGACCTCTGCACTGGTTGCGCTGGGCGTCGTCGGTAATCAGTTCGCGCCAGCTTTGCGCATACGAGATAAAGAACGTGCGGTCCGCCGATTTGTCCGGACATTCCCGGTGCATGGCGTCCAGAGCCACCCGAACGCCGCCCAGATCGGCGAGGTTCTCCATCAGTGTCGCCTTGCCGTCCACCGGGCAATCCTCGAAGGCGTAAAAGTGATCGTACTGGTCTATGAGCGGTTGCGTGCGTTTCTTGAACTTCGAGGTCAGCATCCACTTCTTCAGCCAGCTCAAGGGCTTTCCATCGACATCGTAAAGGCGTCCCTGGCTATCGATCGCGTGGGTCATCTCGTGCGCGATCCGGGTTCCGAGTCCGCCGTAATTCGCCGCTGTTTCAGCCTTTGGATCGAAGCGGGTCGGCAGGAAATTTCCGCCGGATAGCACGACCATATTCCTCTCCAGATCGTAGTGACAGGTCAGCGAGAACGACCAGCATTCGGGGCGCACGTCGTCCCACGCACTTCCGATGCGCGAAAGCGTCTGCGCCAATCGCCACCTGCGAGATTTCAGCGCGATTTCCAAGAACGTGTCGTCCGGCTCGAGCTGATCCGCGAGTGTGTCCTCCGACAGCAAGTCCATTTGGGATTGTCCACCGATAACGAATTCCATCCGCGCGACCTTCTCGTGCGCACGCTCCCTCTCGGACGATCCCATCCAGTCGTTGGCATCGATACGCTTCAGCCATGCAGCCCTGACATTTTCCACCATCGTCGTAATTCGTTCTCTCACAACCTGTCCGACGAATTCCTGAAGGTAGAATTCATTCAGGTATTCGGGCAAGTCGCGCATCATCTGTTCGACGACGGGATCGGTCAGTTCCAGTCCGTATTGCTTCCGGTAAAACTCCGCGCGCGCAAGCTTGAAATCTCCGTGCATGTATCTGCAATAGGTCAGGAGCAATCGCGCAACTATATATGTCGTCAGATCCGCTCGATCCGCCTGCTGGAGCCATGAGCCGAGTTGCTCGAAATACTTGGGGTGATCGATGACGATATCCTGATCCGTGGAAATCGAGAGGCCGTCGAACCAGACACCGAATTCCATGGGTTCGAACCACTTCGCAACCGCGGATACCGACACCTTGTTGTAGAGGTCCCAGGGCGAACGCGGTTGCGGCTGCAAGAAGGATGCGATCCCGGTCTCGATCCGGATGGCGGCATCGGCCTTCGAAAGCGCTTCCTCCTCGGAATATCCGATCAGCGTGAAAAGCTCGCGCAGGAATTCTCGATAGTTATCGTTATCAGACGACGAGACATTCAGGTATGGCTGCATCAGGATCAGGTAGTGCTGCTCGGGAACCTGCCATTTCTCGGGATCGTGAATCCGGAAAAACGAATCGACACCGATCGCTTGCAGTCGGGCGATTGCCTCCATGATTTGTCCTTTCCCCATCGACTCTTCGATCGAAGCGACCTGATCGAGCAGGATATCCCTTTCCCGACCCTGGTCCGCCTCGTCATCCATGCCTGCACGATAATACGTGACCAGTACATGCTCGGATCTCGATCCGCTCAGCTTTCCTCGCGCCAATCTTTCCGATACGGCATGCAGCATCATGTTTTCCAGTTCGCTCAATTCGTTGTATCGATAGATACCCTTCGGAAGTGAATGGCTCTCCAGCCACACTCCGTTTGCGTAACGGTAGAAATCATCCTGCGGACGATGGGTCGTGTCGATCGTTGCCGGCTCGAACGCTACGACAGCGCATATCGATAACAGCGTAACAATGAAAAATATAGCTCGCATTGGCTTTCCTCTACTCGTACTTCAGCGCGTTGGCCGGATTCATCCTTGCGGCCTTGATCGTGTGGAACAGGATCGTGACCAGCGAGATGAAGATCACGATCAGTGCGGAAATAACGAAAATCCACGGCGAGAGCGACGCCTGGAAACAGAACGTCCTGATCCACTGCCGGATCCCGTACCAGGAGATGGGTATGGCGATGACGTTCGCCAGCAGTACCCATTTGACAAAGTCTCTGGAGAGGATGAACGCGATCTCCTGATTGGTCGATCCCAGCACCTTGCGGATGCCGATCTCCTTTACGCGGTGCTTCAGCGCGAACGACGCCAGCCCGAACAGTCCCAGGCACGCGATCATGACCGCCAGACCCGAAAACCAGGAGAATATCTTCCCCAACCGCATTTCGTAGGCATGCAGATCATCGAAATGCTCCGCAACGTACCCAAACTGAAGCGGTATTCCCGGCTCGATCTCTTCCCACTTCGCTTCCAGGCGGTCGATTGTCTCCTGCGCACCGGTTTCCTCGATCGAGATATTGACGATAGGCTTGACCGTGCTGCGCATGAACAGAACCAGTGGCTCGATGCTTTCACGGAACGACCGTATATGGAAGTCCTTCACGACGCCAATGACGTTGTATTCCCGATGCTCACCGTTCGCATCCATCGAGCCCAGATCACGAATTTTCCTGCCGATGGGATTCTCCCAGCCGACTTCCTTCACCAGCGCCTCGTTGACCAGCACATTCTCATTGTCCGGATAGCGATCAGGTGATATCGTATCGCCTTCCAGTATCTGAATCTCGTAGGTGTCGATGAACTCCGGATCGGTGTCGATCCATTTGATCATCATGACGGCTTCATCATCGAGTCCTTCGATGTGCATACCGCCACCGGTACAGGCTCCCGCGCCCGGGAATCCGGTGGACAGGCTCACGTGCCGGACGCCGGAGAGCTTGCCGAACTCCGTTTTTGCGCGCTGACTCAGCTCGTACATATTGTTCATCGTCAAGACCGCGATCAGTGTATTGTCTTTCTTGAATCCGAGGTCGGAATTGCGGATGAAGCGAAGCTGATGATAGATGGCAATCGTGCCGCTGATCAGCGCAATGGAGATGGCGAACTGGAACAGGGTCAGGAAGTTACGGAACCCGCCCGACTTCTTGCGGCCGCCGATGAATCCCTTAAGGATCGGAACCGGCTCCGCGCCGGAGAGATATAGCGCCGGGTAGAGTCCCGCGAAGAAACCGGTCACAACCACCAGCAGGAATCCCGCCCCGATGATTCGCCAGTTGAGCGCCCGTTCAAACATCTGATTGTAACCCGTCAGCTCCGTGAAGAACGGATAGATGATCAGGATGACGAGCAGGGACAGGAGCGCCGCCACGACCGAAAGCAGCAGCGATTCACGTAAGAACTGCCGCACCAATGCCATCCGCGACGCGCCATACACCTTGGACACGCCGATCTCCCGGTTGCGGATCGAGGCGTTTGCGGTGATCAGCATGGCGAAGTTGATGCACGCCAGCGCCAGAATGAAGATGCCGATCGCGGTGAACAGATAGACATAGTTCGTGTTGCCGGTGAGCGCCATATCGTATTCGAGCGTCGAATGCAGATGGATATCCTTGACCGGCTGCAACCCGAGGTTGAACTCCATGCCGCCTTCGCCGGGCTCCATCTCCATCTTGTCCATGGCGAACGTCTTGATTTTCTTCTCCAGCTCTATCGGATCGACATTCTGCGACAGCTTGACGTACGTATAGAAGCCGAAGCGTCCCCACAACTGCGGGTTGTCCGGATCAAGCCCCTCGATCGGTGTCAGCATATTGAAGGAAAAGTGCATGTTTTCGGGCGGGTCTTCCACGATGCCGGTAACCGTGTAGTCGGACTGGTTCGTCCGGATTACTTTGCCCAGCGGGTCTTCATCGCCAAAGAATGTCTCTGCGGTCGATTGCGTGAGGATTATGGTGTTGGGCTCGGTAAGCATGTCGCTCGACGTGCTCGCGATAATGGGTACGCCGAACAGGTCGCAGAAATCCGAGGTAACCGGCAGAATCCCGTTTATACTGAACTCGCGATCCCCGACCTTGAGTTGTCGCGAACCGCTCTTCTGCTGTAACGTAGCTGCCGTTTCGATCTCGGGAAACTCCTCTTGCAGATGCTTGCCCAGCGGAAGCATCGTGACCGAGTAGTTGATGGGCAAATCCGATATGCGCCCGTAGATGAACACGCGATAGATGCGCTCGTAATCGGGTATCCCGCGATCGAAGCTCAATTCGTAGGTGACGAATATCCCGATCAGGAAACACACGACCAAACCGATGATCAGGCTGAGAAGGTTCAAGATGAATAGTAACCGGTGGCGCATGTAGCTGCGCAGAACAAGTTTTAACCGTAAAAAAGACATATCCTCTCCAAAGATTCGTATTCCTCTATGCGTACTAAAAAGTAGAACGTGCAATTCCCATACCACTGTGAAAACGCCCTGTTGACAGTTCAGGAAGCGGCGTAACCGTCGTACGAATCACCAATTTCGTAATATTTATGTACGATATCGGACAGTGCGATCTATCCTTTACGCCTCTTGTGGATCATCCCGATGATGGGCATCAGGAGGTAGCACATTGTGCTGTAGCCGGGGTAGAATGGCGCTATGGCAATCGCCAGCAGCGGTACGCCTATGTACATCAGGATATCGTGGATGAATCGACCGCGGTTGATATGCCCCCTGAATTCCTCAAACATCAGGTCCGTTCGCTTCTTCAGGTGGATGCAACGGATCATGTTCAGGACTCCGAGCGCGAGCAGATTGACGTGGAAGACCATCTCCGCGACAACGTTCCCCGAGTAGTCGCCCATCAGTGAGGACGAAAACGGCAGCAGGCAGATGAACATCAGCGATCCGAGCGAAATGAGCGTATAGGGTTTGCTGAGCGTCTCGATGTGGCGCAGGATGCTGTTGTTGTTGATCCACATCGACATGCAGATGGCGAAGCTGAGGATGTAGTTGAAGAATTGAGACCACATCTTCGATAACGCTTGCAGCATATCGGACGACGACGCGACCGTCATTCCCTCCGGCACCTCGATCCCGATCACCATCAGCGTCATGGCAATCGCGAACACGCCGTCGTTCAGCGCTTCGAATCGCGTCTTCTTGACATAGAATTCATCTACCGTCGCCATTGCGATACCCCGTCGATTGATTTGCACCAATCAAACGCAGATCAATTCATTGCGGTCAAGAAGATTATTGGGGCCTCACATCAACACGCGAAATCAATTTCTGAATGTGTTACGGAATAACTCTTCCGAATGTTGATTTCCGGGCGCTACTGCAACAACAGCATCTTCCTCGTGGTCGCCCTTCCAGCCGCCTCGATCCGGTACAGATAGACTCCGCTGGAGACCGCTTTGCCGTAATCGTCTTCGCCATGCCACACGACGGAGTGATCGCCCTTGTCCAGCCGCTCGTTCACCAGTGTCCTGACACGTTGCCCCCTGATATTGTACACGTCGATTCGCACCGGTCCATCCGACGGAATCGAGTAGCTGATCGTGGTCTCGGGGTTGAAGGGGTTGGGGTAGCAGGCAAGCTCGACCGGCATGGGCGGAGTATCGAACGGATCGTCGGTCACCAGCACCGTGGAATCGCCGTAAAACACGCCGTCGATCTCGCAGGCGATGTTGTGCTCGACCGCATCCTCGAACTCGAAGTGAAACGGACCGTAGCCCTTCGCCCACCACTCGAAATACGCCAGTCCGCCCCATGGAAAGTCGTGCTCATCGCACGGCTCGAAGAAGAACTGTTTGACCATGACTGTATCGTTATCGAGTCCGGGCGATTCATAAATATCGCATAAATGAACGATCGTGTGCATTATCATACTCGTGGCACACGATGTTCGATACAGCCAGCATGTGTCTCCGGGTTCTTCGAGTCCCCAGTTGAAAAAGAGAAGTTCGCTGGTCAAGGGATCGTCGTCATAGTCTTCGAGATCGAGGAAGAAGACGGAGTCGCCGCGATTGATCTGCCACACCTCTTCGTTGAAACCGCCGCCAAGCCCCCACACCCGATAGAACACTTCGTCGTTCACGAGCGTGTCGGCGAGGATTTCCCGCCCGATCCAGAGCCAGTCCTCCATCGAATTGTATCCGCTGTTCCACCACCGGTCCCCCACGTGCATGGGATTGAACTGGGTGGTATCGGGTCGCTGCACAAAACGAGGCTGAATCCGGGAATTCGAAATTACGGGTTGCACGGATACCAGAACAGCACAGATTACGAGAATCGTCGGTACGAGATATTTACGCATGATGCACCTCCCTTATCGTAAATCCCCTCGTAACAAAGTTGATATGAACGGTAAATTTTCCGCAAGCATTTTCTGCTTCGGGCAAAACTACATCTTCGAAGTTGTGCCCGAAGCACGCGAACGATTCCCTCAGGAACGCGGACGTTCTCGTCCGCATCTCTCAACGAAGGGCAGACACAGACAGGCTGTGTGAAAATGCGCGGTCGATTCTCTTCTCTGTCGTAGGGGCAGGTCCCCGTGCCTGCCCTCTCAACTCTTTGCCAATATAGTATTGGCGCTGTAAGTGCTTGATACACAGTTGATTATAAGGCATGGAAGGGCGGGCACGGGGACCTGCCCCTACGACAGAAAAACATCTGGTATCGAACGACAACGGTATTCATCAGTACATTCAGGCACTACGAAATATATGGGATTGAAATATTGTATTGCGAATCGATTGGGGTAAAAATGGAAATACCCTCTAATCGGGCGACTAGAGGGTATTCGCTAGGAGGGCATTTTATGTAGGGTGTGAGAACTCTAAACTTTACCGCTCATAACATCATTTTCGTTGCACTTGCACATTTTGATGAATTCATACCGTGGCTGCCAGCTTTCGCTTTTGGATTTTCTTGCCCGGATCAGTTTCACCTGTTTCACTTCGGTGTTACACACGGGGCAAATCACCTTGCCTTCGGTTGAAATCTCATGTGCCAATTTCGCTGAGAAAGATCTACCTTTAGCCATTGTTCCTCCGCATCCACATAGATAATGTGTCCTATGTGGATCAGGTTGTCAAGTTTTTTTTTATTTTTACCTTACACCCGTTCCAGGTACTGCCCGGAGCGCGTATCGATCTTCACTTTATCGCCGACTTCGATGAAAAACGGAACCGTCAACTGGAGTCCCGTTGTCGTCGTCGCGCCTTTGCCTCCACCGGAGGCTGTATTGCCTTTCACATTCGGTTCACAGTCAGCAATCTCCTGCTCGACTGTGATGGGAAGCTCGATGCCGATGATCTTTCCGGTCGGATCGAGCCGCATCCACACCTCGATATTCTCGATCATATAGAGCGCGAGATCGCCGATTACCTCTTCCGGCACCGACATCTGCTCGTAGGTGTCGTTGTCCATGAACACGTAGAAGCTGCCATCGAAATACAGATACTGCTTCCGATGTTTCTCGATGCGTATTTCCTCGAACTTTTCGCTGGAGCGGAAGGTGTTTTCGATAACCTGTCCCGTCATTACGTCTTTCAGTTTCGAACGCACGAACGCCGCGCCTTTACCGGGCTTCACGTGAAGAAATTCCGTGACTTCCCAGAGCTTGTCGCGCCAGTTTATCACCATTCCGTTTCGGAGATCATTCATTCCAGCCATTTACAGCTCCTTGATTTTCATCGTGAGAGTCAAAATTACTTCGTAGTATTTTCTGGCAAGGAAAAAATGACTTGGCAAAATATATCATGAAGTCGCAAACTGCGACCTCAAGATGGAAAACGACGTGAGGTAACCATGAGAATCGACCAACTGCTCAACACACTGTGCCTGATGAAGACGCGCAGCATGGCGAAGAACGCCTGCGACAAAGGGCTCGTCAAAATCAACGGCAAGGCGGCCAAGGCCAGCGCGAATGTCAGCGCCGGTGACGAGATCGAATACTCCGTTTTCGGATGGCGTTCGAAACTGACCATTGACGTCATACCGACGGGAAATGTATCGAAGAAAATCGCTCCGGAATTCTACACCATGATCGAGCGATTCAAAGAGGAAGGGTAATCGAATTCAGCGCTTCCGCGAGTTGCTTTGTCTGTTCTTTCGCCGAAAGGGCGGCGGTGTTGTTCCGGTTGCGAATAGCGTTTGAGCCATTCCACGCCCGATACAGCCGTCCGATCTCGTTCTTGAACGCTTCGACGTTCCTGTAATCGATCATCTTGCCCGCATCGTAATCCCGCAACACCTGAGCCGCTTCACCCGTCGTGTCACCCAGCGATACGATCGGCGTTCCGGACCCGATGTATTCGAACAGCTTCGTGGTCAGCATCCCCTTGCTACCCGCGTACTGGTTGATCAAGAGCAACAGTGCTTCCGCATCGACGATCTGCCCGACGGCCTGCTCGTGCGGCATCTGCGGCAGGCTTCTCACAAAATCGTACCGGTACGGCTCCTCGCCCGCCTTCCATGTGCCCACAAAGACCATTTCGATCTTGTCCATGCCCCCGTCGCGCAGCTCCCGGAGCGCCTCGACGGCGACGGAAACATCCTGCCCCTGCGTCACCTTGCCGATGTATTTGACGCGAAATTTCTCCTGCGCATGGTATTCCGAGCCTTCGAAATCCTTGTGGTCGTAGCCGTTGTAGAGCACCCGCTTGTTCCCGGCGGGGAGCTCGTCCGCGATGTAGTTCGTGATAACCAGATTCAGGTCGGCGTTTGCCAGTACCTTCCTCTCCATCGACCGGTTAATCCATCGGATGAGGGGATTCTGCTTCTGCTGCTGAAGGTAAAATACTTTCGTCCACGGATCGCGGAAGTCCGCCAGCCAGGGGATTCCGAACCGCTTTCGGAGCTTCATGCCCACCAGGTGGGTCGAGTAGGGCGGCGCGCTGGTGACGATGCAGTCGTAGCGTCTGGTGCGAAGCTCCTGCAACGCCGCGCGGTATAGATGTGGATTCCAGGTGATGCGCATGTCGGGCGCTACGAGGTGAAGCCGCATCAGGAACGCGAGCTTCTTCAGTGGCGAATCACTCTTGTCCGTACTGAAATCGCCGTAGGGGATGGACGCCTTCCTGCCCGCGAACGCCTGGAAGAGCTTTTTGTAGGACGGCGTGTGGGTGCGGATGATCTCGATCTCGGGTGGGATGGTTTGCAGCAGGCTTTCGTCGATCACGGGGTAGTCGCCGTTCTTCGTTGTGATGACCGTCGGAAGCCAGCCGTTTTCGGGCAGATAGCGCAGGAAGCGTACCCATCGCTGCACACCGGCGCCGCCGCAGGGTGGGAAGTAGTAGGTCAGAAGCAGACAGCGCTTCACAGGAGCTTCTCCATCTCATCCACGAACGGTTCCCAGTCGTATTTCGCCTTCTCCTTTCGGATGGCTTCGGAGAAACGATGTGCGTCGTCGTTCTCGAAGAATCTTTCCACCGCCAGCGCAATCGCCGACGCATCGTCCGGCCTTACCAGATAGCCGTTCACGCCGTCGTGGATCACCTCGGAGAGTCCGCCCACGTCGGTGGCGATCACCGGCTTGTCGAAGGCGAAGGCGAGCTGCGTGATGCCGCTCTGGGTGGCGCTGCGGTAGGGCAGCACGACGACATCCGAGGCGTTGAAAAAGAGCGGTACTTCCTCGTTGCGGATGAAGCGGTTGTGGAACTGTACCCGGTCGCCCAGTCGCGCGATCTTCTCTTGGTAAACCGACGCGTCGCCATAGACTTCCCCCGCGATCAGCAAGGTGCAATCGGGGATGTCCCGCATGGCGTCGAGAAGAATATCCAGTCCCTTGTAGCGCTTGATGTAGCCGAAAAACAGGATAATCTTTCCCTCGCCGAGTCCGAAATGCTTCCGCGCGTCTTTCCGGGAAATGTTTTCGGCGTAAAAATCGTAGTTGGGATGGAAGAGCGGGATCACATTTTTACGCGGATACCGGGGCAACACCTTTCCGACCGATTGATAGACCGCGTCCGACATGGTGATCAGGTAGCTGGCCTTGCCCAGCGCGAGCCTGGTCAAAAAGTTTCCGGCGATCCATTTTTCGTGGAAATCGATATTGTCGATAATGAAAATGACCCTCGTGCGCTTCATCCTGCGCGTCAGCCACGCGTAGAGTGGCGCGAAGAAGGGTATCCAGTATTTCATGATCAATACGTCGGGCTGCCAGCGTTTGATCTTGCGAATCGCGCTGCACCAGGTCAATGGATTGTAGGGCGTTACGATCGCCTCGATATCCAGCTCGATGCGCTTCTCGCTGTGGTCGATCTGCTCCTTGCCAGGGAAAAGCAGTTTCGGGTATTGTCGATGGAAGGAAAAGACTTTTATAGTATGACCGCGCTTCTGCAAACGCTCCGCCAGGATGGCGATGAATTGCGCGATTCCACCCCGGATCGGGTGTGCGGGGCCTACGAAAGAGATACGCATGATTGTTCAGGAGACAGGAGACAGGAGTCAGGAGTCAGAAGGGAGAGACCCTCACCTCGACCCAACTTCTGAATGTCCGAGCTTGCGAGGTCTTCCGAATGTTGGGAGCCCTTACCCGTAAAAGGGCGAGAGAGTAGAGAGTTGGGGTTATTCCTCTGTCTTTTCATACGTCGCGGTTGATACGAGAACCTTGTCCAGAAAGTCGTCCAGCTCGATATCGGATCGTTCTCTCAGGATGCCGTTGAGGATGTCCAGGATCTTCGGGAAGCCGGTGGTGAACACGAACACGACGTCATTGCCATCCTTCTCGTAGGTCAGCCTGATCTGCCGTTGACGCGAGGTAACAAACTCCATCTTCTTCATCGATTTCCACGGGATGATCACGCGCGGCCGTCCGATGTATCCGAACCGGATGTCGTCGCTTGTGAACCGCACGGTGTTGATGCTGAAGATGTTCTTGATGATCGTGTTGATCGCCAGGAAAATGATCACGAAGGGTACGATCTTGAAGAACATGCCGGTGTCGGCGCTGATCTTGTTGATGGCGACCCATATCGCGTACACCATCGCGGCGACGGCGAAAAACAGCACCAGCCAGCGCACGAACTGGTTGAAGCGATAGACTTTGCGCTCGGGCATTATTCGACTCCTTTGGCTTTCTTCAGCGCTGCCACGCAAGATGACGGGATGGTGAAATCTTTCAAAATCTTGTAGTCGTCCTTGAATCCGTGGAAGTCGCTTCCGCCGGTGCTCAGCAGCTTGTGTTTCTGCACGATTTTCCTGTATTCAGTACAACTCTCCTGACCCGGGTAATGGATTTCCACGCCCTGGATTCCCGCCTCGATCATGGCGTGGATGTTCTCGACGCCGCCGGAGTAGATTGGGTGCGCCATGACGGCGATTCCGTCCGCGCGCTTGATGATCGCGACAGCCTCGTCCGGCGTGACGCTCTGCTTGGGCAGGTTCGCGGGGCGGTCGTCACCGATGAACCGGTCGAACGCCTCCTGCTGCGTCTTGCAATAGCCCTTCTCGAGGATCGCCTTGGCGATGTGCGGTCTGCCGATGACGTCCTTCGTGCCGCTGATCTCGAAGAGTCGCTTCATCTCGAGCTCGATGTCGAAGTGCTCCTTCAGTAGCTTCAGCATCTTCTCGGCGCGATAAACCCGCTCGTTGCGAATGAAATCCAGCAGGTCGAGCAGCTCCTTGTTGCGCTCGACGTAGTAGCCCAGGATGTGCATGTCGCGTCCCTTGAAAAGGGTGCTGATCTCCACGCCCGGGATCAGCTCGATGCCGTATTGCTTCGCGGACTTCGTGGCCGGTTCGAACGAATCGATGTTGTCGTGGTCGGTGATCGCCATGATCTCGAAGCCGCTCTCCGCGTAGAGCTTGATCAGCTCTTCCGGATGCAGCTTGCCGTCCGAATAGCTTGTGTGTGTATGTAGATCGATCTTCATAATTTCCGCCTGATTTTAATGCGAAATAGATTTATGCGGTGATCGATTCGGGTCAAGGGAAATATGTTCGTTCATGTTATAAGCACGTATTGAGAAACGTATCGAGAAGGGCTGGAATATCCATGTGAGATGATGAGATAATCGGCCCTAAACATCCTGAAAATCAAGAAATATAGGGTTATTCAAATTATATTTTAATTACGCCACAAATTCGAAAAGCGTTAAGTTTTGTGCTATAGCCTTATCTGTGAATATGGGATAGATATAGAATAATTGGCTGTCAAAAATTAAGATTGACGATTTGGTGAATGCAGTGTTAAATATACATGAGCTTTATCAAGGAGGTAATTATGAAAAAGCTTATTGTTTTCTTCGTGTTGGCAATCGTTGCCATTCAGATGATTGGGATAACTGTTCAAGATCAGGAACCGAATAATGATGAAGCTAATAGGCAGTTGCTTCCTTCCAATACGACTGTTGTAACGGGTGATGTCGGTCCTGGGGATACAGCTGATTGGTTTTATATGTTCATTCCGGCAGAATGTGAACTTCTTGCAGATAAGGAGGGAGACGTTAATTTCTTCTTAGCCAATCTTGCCCCAGAAGGTGACACAAGAAAAGTCAATATCGCAGTCGTATATCAATCTGGTGGGACCACGAGCTATACACTTACATTTACACAAGATTGCGATACCGTTCCCGTCGAGCTATCCTCTTTTACCTGTCAGGTTACCGCGAGCAATTTCGTCGATCTTCAGTGGATCACGCAGTCCGAGAGCGACATGATGGGTTACAATGTGCTGCGCAATGTGGAGGATGACCTCACGGGGGCACTGCTCCAGAATGGGAACATGATTCCGGCGCAGAACCAGACCGACGAGCACATCTACACGTTCACGGATGTCGAGGTCGAGATGGATTGCATGTACTGGTACTGGCTGGAGAGCATCGAGAATACCGGGCAAAGTAATATGCACGGGCCGGTCAGCGTGACACTGACACCATCGCAGGAACCGGATGGGGAGGATGTCGATGTTGCGCAAATCACGCGACTGAATCCGGTATATCCCAACCCGTTCAATCCGTCGGCGAACGTCAGTTACTATCTGAGCGAGTCGTCCGATGTGGAAATCAGCATCTACAATGTTCGGGGTCAGAAGGTGCGATCATTCGCAAAGAGGCTCCAGTCGGAAGGAAATCACAAGTTTTCGTGGAACGGACAGGATGAAAACGGTGAAATTGTCGGTTCTGGTGTGTATTTCTTCGTTATGGACACAGGGAGCAAGACGTTCGTCCAGAAGGGGATTATGCTGCAATAAGGGGCAGAGTCTGTAAGTGCCAAATGTCACAATGACGATCTATGGATTTGGATAGATCAAACAGTGCCATTTGGCACTTTGAATTACAATGATTTATTTAGACATGAGCCGATCAGAAAGCCCCGTTCGGATAATGTACTTTCATCAGATACAAACCCTGCGGCGGCGCGGTGGGAGTAAGTAATTGATGGGATGTGCCGGATTCGAGCAGGTCGCGAATGAAGGTAGGCGGGAGGCCCTTGTGCGTGAGAGTGATGATGCAACCCACGATGCGGCGCACCATGTTGTGCAGGAAACGGTCCGCGGAGAGGGAGAACACCCAGCCGCCGTCTTCTTCGTCGAAGTCGAGTCGGTTCATGTCGCAGACGGTGTTCGGGATGTCCGGATTGGGTTTGCAGAAGGCCTTGAAATCGTGTGATCCGAGGAAGTGGGGCAGGCATTCGGCGATCCGGTCTGGAAGGATTTTCTTGCGCGCGAAGGTTGAGCGGTAGAGCCGGTTGAAGGGCGTTCGCTCCTGCGCGATGTGGTACCGGTAGTCGCGCTGGTAGGCTTGATAGCGTGCGTGGAAGTCGTCCGCGACCGGGATCACGTCGAGGATACCGATGTCGTACGGAAGCAAGGTACGAAGCGCTAATCCAATCTGCTGCGGTGTCATGTTCAGGTCGAGGTCAAAGTGCGCCACCTGCCCGAGCGCGTGCACGCCGGAGTCGGTTCTGCCGGAACCCATGACCGTGATCGGCTTCTTCGCCATTTTCGAAAGCGCCGTCTCGAGGACGCCCTGCACGGTGCGGGAATCGACCTGCACCTGCCAGCCTGTAAAGTCGGTGCCGTCGTAGGAAAGTTTGATCGCGTAACGTGGCATATCAGATCGTCTCGAGGATTTTGGTGCGATACGAACGCGCGCGGTCGAGCAGTTCCATCTCGTCCAGCGTGGTCAGCTCGCGATCCAGCATGAGCGCTTTTCCGTTCACGAATACGTCGCTTATGTTGCCGCTGTTCATGTTATAGCAGAGGTGCGAATAGACGCTGAAGATGGGCTCGGTCTCGACGGTTCCGCCGTGCAGCACGATGAAGTCGGCGGCTTTACCGACCTCGAGCGAGCCGGTACGGTCGGCCATTCCGAGGATTTTCGCGCCTTCGATGGTTGCCATGCGTAGCGCGGTTTCTGCGGGCAGGAAGGTCGGGTCGTTGTTCACGGCTTTGTGGAGCTTGGCAGTGGTTCCCATCTCTTCGACGATGCTGAGGTTGTTGTTGCTGGCGACGCCGTCGGTGCCGAAGCAGAGCCGGACGTTGTTCGACCGATAGCCTTTGATGGGCGCGATTCCGGAGGCGAGTTTCAAATTGCTTTCGGTGCAGATCACGACGCCGGTTCCGTTCTTCGCCAGGATTTTCTGCTCTTCGTCATCGACCCACACGCCGTGCGCACAGATGAGGTTGTCGCCCAGAAATCCGATCTCGTCCAGGTAGCGGACGGGCGATTTGCCGTATTGTTCGATGGCGTCGTTGCGCTCCTTTGAGGTCTCGGCGAGGTGGATGAGGAGGTGCATATTGTTGTCGCGCGCTGCTTTGGCGGCCATGATCAGGTGTTCCCTGTTGCAGGCGTAGATGGAGTGCGGCGCGGGCATGAACCGGATCAGGTCGTTGTCCTTGAAGGCGTGATGCTGCTCGACGGCGTACTCGATCATCTCTTCGGCGCGGGTGTAGTTCACCACAGGAAATTCGACGACGCCCTCGCCCAGCATGCCGCGGATGCCGGCTTTTGTCGCGGCTTTCGCGGTAGCGGCTTCCATGAAGTACATGTCGCAGAACGTGGTGACGCCGTTACGGATCATCTCGGCGACGCCGTGCAGGGAGGCGTGGTAGATAAACTCCTCGCAGAGGAATTTGCCCTCGAGCGGCCAGATAAAGTTTTGCAGCCAGTCTTGCAGCGCCATATCGTCCGCGACGCCCTTGAAATAGCTCATGGCGATGTGCGTGTGGGCGTTGATCAGTCCGGGCAGGATGATCCTGCCTCTTGCGTCGTGGATGCTGTCGGCGGTGTATTGGATGGATAGCGCTTTTTCGTCGCCGATTGCGAGGATGTTGCCGTCGTGGATTGCGATAGCGCCGTTTTCGACGATTTGCATGGCATCGTTCATGGTGACGACGGTGCCGTTTTTCACGAGTAGATCGATTTTTTGCATTAAAATACCTCCGAATCGCGTCAAGGCTGCGCGGATGGATCAGGCTGGCAATGTTTTTCCAACTCGGTTACAAATCGAGTGGATAACGAAGCGATGTCCTCAATGGTCCGCCAAGCTCCAGCTTGGCACTGTAATAACCAATCAGTGTGATCATGTCGAATACCCATATATGGCTGAAGTCGTGCGAAATTCATAACATCCTTTTGCCAAGCTGGAGCTTGGCGGACCATGAAGGATGTTATGAATCTCACTTACCAATGAATGTACATCAAAATTTTCCGCTATTTGCCGGATTCCTTGCGCTGCCTCTTGGCGAGCAGGATGGTCGAGCGCAGGTCTTCAGCGTCGCGGGCGTCCATCCACTGATCCATGAAGGTCTTCCCCTGCAACATCTGGGCAATTGCCATCAGGGCGCGCAGGTGCAGGTCGCGCTGATCCATCGTGCCGAGAAGCACGAACACGGCGTGAACCGGCACTGATTCGTCGTCCCACCTTATGCCGTGCTTGTTGCGCACCAGCACCATGTCGAACCGGTCGGAGCCTTCGAGGATGATGTGCGGAACCGCCACGCCCGGGATGATGTTGGTGTTGGACATCACCTCGCGGTCGCAGAACATGCTGAATATCTGCTCCTGCGTAAGGTTCAGCCGCGGCGTGAGATCTTCGGCGATTTGATGGAAGAATCTCTCGCGGTCGATCGCCTCCGGTTGATCCACGATGTGGGCGTTCTGGATGAGCCGGTCGAATTCGTCTTCCTCGATGTTCTCGCGCTCCTTGAGGATACCCAGCAGCTCGTTTTCCAGCTTTTCGAAGTTGGTCTCGCTGATGATGATGCGGTTGAGGATGTTCATCGCCAGGCGGATGAGCGCGGAGTGGCGTTTCTCGAGTCCGGTGAAGAACACGCGGTACCAGATGTAGGCGAACACGATGAATCCGATGGTGATCAGGAGCGGTATCTTGCCCATCTGCGCGATGAGGATCGAGTAGGCGATGATGGCGAAAATCTGCATCCACGGGAAGAGCGGTGACTTGAAGGTGGGACGGTAGTTACGGATGCCGGCATAGCGTACCACGATCAACGAGAAATTCACCATGATGAAGAGCAGGATCATGAAGGTGGAAGCCACCTTGGCGAGCATCTCGACTTCCAGAAACACGACTACGAATATCATGAAAGAAGAAGTGACAAGGATAGAGAACCACGGTGTCCCGAAACGTTTGCTGACATGCCCGAAGATTTTCGGTAGCAGGTAGTCACGACTCATTGCCATCGGCACGCGGGAGGCCGCAAGAATTCCGGCGTTCGCAGTCGTGATAAACGCCGCCATGGCCGCGACCGCCATCACGATCATACCCGGCGTTCCGGCAAATACTTTCGCGGCTGCGGATATCGGCGTGAGGGTTCCAGCCAGCTCTTTGTGGGGCAGAACGCCGATCGTTACCGCAACGACCAGTACGTATAAGATTGAGACAATCGTATAAGCCCATAGCATCGCTTTCGGTATCAAACGCCCGGCTTCTTTGCTTTCTTCCGCTACGCTGTCGATCTTGGTCAAACCCGCGTAGGATATAAAGACCAACCCGGTCGCCTCCAGGATCGGTATGTACTTCTTCACGTTGAACGGACGGAAAAACTCCGGTTTTGCACTCGGGTAGCCGAGAATGATATAGGCTGCCAGCGCGCTGAGCAGGAAGATCACGAAGATTACCTGGAACTTGCCTGAGGTCTTTACGCTAACAAGATTCAGCAGTGCGAAAAAGACGCAGAACCCAACCGCGACAAGTTTGATGTTCGTGAAATCAGGGAAAACAAGGATGGCAAAGGCTCCTATACCGATCAGAGCGAAGGAACTCTTCAGTGCGATGGAAAACCAGTTGGCAAAACCGGCAATGACTCCGGCGGGGGTTCCGAGAATGCGATCGACATAAAAATAATCACCGCCGCTGCGAGTCATCGCGGTCGCCAGTTCCGCCTTGGAAAGCACGCTCGGAAGCATCAGGATCGCCGCCAGGATGTAGGACAGAATGCTTGGCGGACCCGCTTCACGATACGCGATCGACGGCAGTACGAACAGCCCGGACGAGATCATCGCGCCGGCCGCGAGGCTGAACAGAGCGAAAAATCCGAGGTTTTTCGACAGTTTCATCACTCAATCCTTTTTTATCTGGTTAACTCTTTCCATCACCCCATGTTTCAATCTGACCGGAAACCAACTTCCGAATGTCCGAGCGAAGCCGAAGTATTTGCTTGCAAATACCAGGTTAGCGAAGCGAGGTCTTCCGAATGTTGGTTTCACAATCTTCACACGCAATCCAACATTCAGAAGAGTCTCATTTCATTCGACACATTCGGAAGTTGGATTGGTTCAGGCGTACGTCTCGGCATAGGCTTCCGAAACGTATTTGAATAATTCTTTCGCGAAGTCGGAGACCACCGTGATCTTGTCGAGTCCGATCGTCGCCATGTTCATGTACTGGAGCCTCAGTACGTCACACTCGAACAGCTCCGGAATGACACCCGCGAAGAAGAATCCCAGCATCTCCAGCGAGGCGCAGAACTTCGCGGCGGCGGGGTGGTTCAGCGGGATATCGATATAGACAGCCTCCATCCGCTGTTGCGACATCTCGTGCAGGTGGTGCCGGACAGCCGGGATCAGATCGTCGCCGTACTCCTCGACGCTGATGTAGCCGGTGGCGGCTTCGTGAATCATCTTCGTGGTCAGTGCGGAAAACTCCGGCAGCTCAAACGGCGTCTTTCCCGGATCGACCAGCTCGCGGTCGATCTCATTGTGGTCGTAGATTCTGCGGATGATTCCGCGATGGTGCAGGGGCGGGTAGATCGTTTGCTTCGGGCTCTGGTGCAGCTTGAGATAGAACAGCACCGCCGATTGACGCTCCCTCGCCTCCTCGGCCTGTATCTTGCGAAAGTGCATGGACGGCGGCATCAGTCCGAGGATGATACCCGTCTCCTTCGCGCCGAGGGTGAGGTTACCTTTCTGCGTGAAGGGATGCACCGCGACCGCCTCGCTATAGATGCCGTACATGCCCGTCTCACGGGCGTGCTCGATCAGGGAATTCTTCATGTGCTTGAAAAGTCCGCGTCCACGATAGCGTGGATCGACCACCGCCATACCCGATTCTCCCACCTTCGCGTTCGCCCTGGGCAGGTTCAGCCCGAGGTGCCCCACCAGTTCGTCGTCCATACCGATGACCACCACCGAACGAAGCAGTCCCTGCTTCAGTAGGTCCTGGGTCTTTTCGGGGTAATAGACGAATCCCATGGCGTACGAATAGCCATAGGATCGATAGATGCACCGCGCGAGCGCTTCGGAGTCTTGTGGGCGGATCAGCCGGATCACGGTTTTCGTATCGGGTGGAACCATCGGTAAATCGGCGGGTTCTTGATCGAGGTAGTCCTCTGCCGTGGTGTGCGGAAGCAGCTTCACGAATTCGACGCGCTTTCCGTCGATTCCGAGGCTCAGGAACCGCACTTCATCGACCAGCCCCTTCATCAGCTTGACGCCCAGGCCGCTCTCTTCGCGATCGAGCCGGTTGAAGTCGTAGGGCAATCCCCTGTCGGCGACAGCGACCTGGATCGCGCCCGGTTTACGCTCGACGATTACGTCGAAGAAGCCCTCCTCGTCCGGATCGAAAGCGTGCTCGATCACGTTGACCAGCGCTTCTTCGACCGCGATCTCCATCCGGGTCGCATCCTTTTCTTCCAGCCCGTGTCGGACGACGGTGCTGTGGATGAAGGACAGGATGTCACGGATGAAGTCAAGCTGCGCCCGGCTCCTGATGCTGGCGATAAAATCCGTTGCCATCGTTCGATTTCCTTTCTATACTTCTCTGGTGTCGTTTCCGATGTACTCGGAGCTGTCGAATGCCAGGATCGGAACGAATACAAACCCAAGGAAGAGCATACCCAGCGCCCAGATTCCGGGCTTGCCGAATGCCTTGACGAAGTCGATCAGCAGGATGATGGAGAAGACAATGTTGACGAAGGGTATCATGAGCAGGAAGAACCACCATAGCGGTCTTCCGCAAATCTGAATCATGACGATCGTGTTGTAAATCGGGATCAGTGCCGCCCAGCCCGGTCGCCCGGCCTTGACGAAAATCTTCCAGGTGCAAATGAGATAGAAAAGCACCACCGCGAGATCGATGATCAGGAACAAAATCATTGCTGTCGAATCATATAAATCCATGAATCCAACGCTTTGTGACATGGGACCTCCAATCAGTAAATTTGTTCTATGACGGTTGGCGTCGTTGAAGTTGATAGCTATCCGATTACGCCTTCTCTGTAATGATATGGACGTCGCGCTGCGGGAACGGGATGCCGATGCCATTCGCGTCGAACGCCTTCTTCACCTTCTCCTGTGTTTCGAAGAGGACATCCCAGTAATCGGCGCCCTCGACATGCGGACGGATCGCGAGATTCACCGAACTGTCGGCGAGTTCCGCCACCACGACGGTGTAAGCCGGATCCTTCAGCACGCGCGGATCGTTGTCCAGTATCTCTTTGACGATGCTTTTCGCCTTGTCGATGTCCGCGTTGTAAGCGATGCCGACGACCATATCGACGCGCCTGACGGGCGACGTGCTGAAATTGGTGATCGTGTCGCTGGTGATCTTCGAATTCGGGATGATGATGGTCTTCTTGTCCGGAGTCGATAGGGTGGTGACAAAAATCTGTATCTCCTCGACCATACCTGTGACGCCGCCAATCTGTACCACGTCTCCCACCTCGAACGGACGGAACAACACCAGCATCACGCCGGACGCGAAATTGGACAGCGATCCCTGCAACGCCAGACCGACTGCCAGACCGGCCGCACCGAGGATCGCCACGAACGAGGTGGTCTGCACCTCGAGCTTGTTGATCGCGGCGACGATGGCGAACACCATGATTCCGATGAAGGTGAGGTTCCCGACGAAGACTGCCAGTGTCTTGCCGCCCTTCGATCTGGAGACGACTTTCTTCACGCTCCAGGTGATGATCCCCGCCAGAATTCTACCGACAATCAGGATAATGAGGGCAGCCAGAACCTTCCAGCCATACTTCTCCACAAGACTGAAAAATGTGGTTTGAATGCTTTGAATATCCATGCGTGTCTCCTTTTTTGAAAGTATGAACAGGGGGATTCGTTCGTCAATGAAAAAAGTGGTGCGGAGCGTCGATATTTCTTTCGTACTACCGCCGCCGAAAAAAACCTTTACCGATTCGGATGATTTCTACAAATTATCAACGCACGATTACACGACATCGTGTGCTTGTTTACAGGAGGATAGAATGCTGCGAGAAATCCGGATGCGGAATATACTGTCGTTTGGAGAGTCATCCAAGCCGATTGATTTACGACCGTTGAATGTGATCATTGGGCCGAACGGATCGGGGAAATCGAACTTACTGGAAGGCTTCGGACTTCTGAAGAATGCCCCCTTTCTGGTTAATAAGGATATACGAAAAGATGGCATCAAACAATGGTTGTGGAAAGGATCGGATAACACTCCCGTGGCAGAAATCGAAATCGTGTGGGAACCGAATGCAGGATCAAAATTACAATCACCACTTCGATATCGAATCTGTTTTACCGAATCTAGATATCGTTTCGAGATTGTGGATGAACTCATTGAAAATGCTGAAGCATATTCGGGACACAAGAAACCGTATTTCTATTATCGGTATGAAGACAATCATCCGGTCATTAATATCATGAGCAAGGGTTATCCTGATGGACGAAAACGTAAGCTTCAAAGAGAAGATATCGATCCCGAAAAATCGATCCTTGCTCAACGAAAAGACCCTGATCAGTTCCCTGAAATTACATTACTTGGAGAATATTTACAGAATTTCGGTATGTACCGTCATTGGACATTCGGAAGCCATTCACCGATCCGGGATGCTCAAAGGATGGATCTACAGAGTAAATGGCTTGAAGAAAATGCCGCGAATCTAGCACTTGTTCTGAACAGACTAAAAAGTAATTTTTCATTGAAAAGCCAAATACAAACCATGCTTCATTCAATCTACGAACAAGCGATGGACTTCGACACCAGAATTATCGAAGGCACGGTTCAGGTCGTTATTCTGGAAATGAATAAAACCATTCCTGCGTCCCGTCTTTCAGATGGCACGCTTCGTTATCTTTGCTTGCTGACAATTCTTCTCGATCCCACGCCGCCTCCGCTTATCTGTATCGATGAACCGGAATTGGGTCTCCATCCTGATATGATCAGCTCTGTTGCAGAGGCACTACGTATTGCCTCTGAACGAACTCAAATTATTGTCACAACCCACTCTCCCCAGCTTGTAGATGAGTTTACGGATACACCAGAAGTGGTGATGGTTTGTGAGAACGGTGAGAATGGAACGATTATTGAACGACTTAATCCGGAAGAACTATCTCACTGGCTGGAAGATTACAGTTTGGGTAATCTCTGGATGACTGGTGGGATTGGTGGTACAAGATGGTAACTTCGGGTACGATCCTTTTCGTTGAAGGTGGCGGTAAAGACAACACTAAACTTAGTCGAAAATGCAGTGAAGGATTTCATAAATTTCTCGATAAAGCTGGTTTTCAAGGAAAACAACCAACGATATTCGCTTCAGGTGGACGGACGCAAGCTTTCAAGGATTTCCGAAATGCCATTAAAATGGGCAAAAACGCTATACTATTGGTTGATAGTGAAGACAAGGTGAAGGAAAAGTCCCCTTGGAAACATTTGCAACAACGCGAAGGAACCCAATTCATCATTCCTGAAGATGCGACAGATGATCAATGTAATCTCATGGTAGTGATGATGGAATCGTGGTTTCTTGCTGATAAGAAAGTATTGGTGGACTTTTATGGACAGGGCTTCAATCAAAATGCTTTACCCAAACGTACCGATATAGAGAATATATCGAAAAAAGATGTTTACGATGCTCTGTTTAATGCAACGGCTCATTGTAAGACAAAGAAACCGTATAGCGAAAAGAATAAAAAAGATTCCTTCACTATTCTCAGTAAGATCGATCCTGAAAAGGTACGGGAAGCAAGTACTTGGGCGGATCGATTTCTGAACAATTTAGAACAAGCGATGAACCGACAATGAGGTACCCATGCGTATATTCATCATAGGCTCCGGTAACTGGGGCACCACGCTGGCGACGCTGTTCTGCCGGAAAAACGACGTCTATCTGTGGACGATCGATCATAAGGAAGCGGACGAGATCAACCGGACGCGCGAGAATAAGGCGTTCCTTCCCGGAAAGAAGCTTCCCGAGCGAATCACGGTCGAGAGCAAGTACAGCCGTTCGATCGAGGCGGACGACCTGGTGATCCTGGCGATTCCGTCACGCCGTATCGAGTCGCTTGCCATCGAGCTGAAAGAGACCGGCGTTCGCAACATCCTGAACGTCTCCAAGGGTCTCAAGCACGACACGCTGATGACGGTGAAGCAGATCGTGCGCAAGCATCTTCCGGACGTGCAGTTCGCCACGCTCAGCGGTCCGACCATCTCGCGCGAGATCGCCGAAGGGCTACCCGCCAAGGCCGTGCTCGCTTCCGGTCATCTGGAACTGCTGATGTCGCTGCAAGAGGTTCTCGAAAACGACCTTCTGACCTTCGAATTCAGCCGCGACATCGACGGTATCGAGCTATGCGGATCGCTCAAGGGACTCATCGCCATCGCGGTGGGCATCGCCGACGGACTCGGGCTCAAGACCAATATTTTCGGCCTGATCATGACCTACGGCTTGCAGGAATTCGCCATCGTGCTGGAGTTCCTGGGTGTCTCGACGAAGACGGTGTATGGGATCGCCGGCGCGGGAGACCTGATCACGACGTGCCTCTCGGAGAACAGCCGGAACCGGCGATTCGGTAAACTGCTCGGTGAAGGAAAGACCCGCGAGGAAGCGTTGCAGGAAGTCGGTATGGTGGTCGAGGGTGTCTCGATGGCGAAGACGATCGAGCAGATTTCGCGCTTCAATCTGAACATCCCGCTGTTCGACAGCATCGCCAGGATTATCTTCGAGCCGGTGGAAGACGTAAGGGACGCACTTCTCAAACCGCTCTTGTATCGGTGAATCGAGAAATTTATTGCCAAAATTTCCGGCGTATGTAAATTCGCTTGAAAATGTCTTAGCAGGTGGAGGTTTTCATGCCAAACGAAGTTCAACCCGAGATGCAGATAAACTTTGAAAGTCTTTTGAAACAGGGCTTTGCGGTTATCGATGTCCGGTACCGCGAGTACGAAATCTCGTCAGAGATGTACAAGTACGTGATCGCCCATGTGGAGAAGGATCGAGAAGCGTTCTACGCGGATATGCTCAAGCATTATCTGAATCGCGAGGTCAAGGACAAAAACGTTCTGGAGCTCTGGGTCAAGATTCTCAAGCACAAGCTGAAAATGAGCGAACTGCTCAACCGCGACATCTCGATCAAGGTTGCCGCGCTGGATTACTTCGAAACCAAGGGAACGATTTGATGCAGCACACGCTTCTTCTCATCAAGCCGAACGCGACGAAGAAACATGTCTCCGGCGCGATTCTCAAGATGATCGAGGAGGCGGGATTCGTGATCGAAGGTCTGAAAATGTTCCGGATGGATCGTGCGTTTGCCGAGACATTCTACGCGGTGCACAAGGGCAAGCCGTTCTACGAAAAACTGGTGGAATTCATGGTCTCGGGGAAGACCATCGCGGTCGCGCTCACGCGTGAGAACGCGGTGCAATTTCTGCGGGAGTTCATCGGCGCGACCAACCCGGAGGAAGCCGATGAGGGTACGATCCGGTGCCTGTACGGCGACACGGTGACCCTGAATGCGGTACACGCCTCCGATTGCGTAGAAAATGCCCGAAAGGAACTCGCGTTCGTCTTTCCTGATCTGAAATTGACCTGATGTCATACCTGATCCTGAGCATTCTGTGTTCCGCGATCATCGCCAACTACCTCAAATTCATCTCGCAGCGCGGCGGGTTGTCGTTCCCGACCGTTTTCCTCGGTAACTACTTCGTTGCCGCCATCGTCAGCTATTCCATCAATAAAACACCACTTCATCAGGCGGATCAATTCGATCTGGTGATGGGCGCGCTCGCCGGCGTGCTGCTCATCGGATGCTTCCTCATCTACCGAAAGTCCATCGATGTGTCCGGTCTCGCCATCAGTGTCAGCGCGATGAGGGCGTCGCTCATGATCCCGGTTATGCTGTCTCTGGTATGGTTTGGCGAAAAACTGATGGCGTGGAACTACCTGGGTATCGTCCTCGTGCTGTACGCCTTCTGGATGCTGGGCCGGAAGCGGAAGGTGCATGGACTGTACTGGATTCTGGCGTTGTTCATTTCGGCAGGTGTGATGGATTCGTTTTTCAAGATATACAAGGTCTTCGGCGCTCATTCGGAGAGCTTCTTCCTGGTGATCGGCTTTTCCTGCGCTTTCGTTGCCACGCTGATTCTGATCGCGATCCGAAGAGAGTCCATCTCGATCCGATCGTTTCTGTGGGGGCTCCTTCTGGGCGTTCCCAATCAATTGACCGCGTTCTTTTTCATGAAATCCCTTGGATCGATCCCCGCGACGATCGCTTATCCCACACGCGCCGCAAGCATCGTGCTGCTCTGCGTTGCCTCGGATATCGTTTTCTGGAGGCTCCGCATCAACGCGAGGCAGGCGATCGGATACGCCATCATCGTGATCGGTATCGTGCTGCTGAATCTTGCGTAGATTTTTTATACGGATCAATCGGCGGAAAAAGTCACCCGACCCGTATGGAACAGGATCGAAACTGACCTTGAAGGTTGAAAGAGTCCTTTTGTCTTGTGCCCGGTGGTCTCTGATCAATATGCCAATTATCTGAAATTTCAGTCGTTTCTAAAAAAATATTGACGTAAATAGACGAATTGTTCAAGTTGATCTTTACTGGAAAAATGGTATGATGGAACGAAAATATATTGTTGCGATAGATGGCCCTGCCTCGTCGGGTAAGAGCACAACCGCGAAGAGGCTGGCGCATGAATTGAAGTATGTCTATATCGACACGGGCGCGATGTACCGTGCCTGTGGGCTGTGCTCGTTGAACCGCGGTATCGCGCTTGACGATCTGGACGGACTGGCCCGGATGCTGGACACGATTTCGATCGATGTTCAGTATGATCCGGAGGGGAACCGATTGTTCCTCGACGGCGTGGATGTCACCAGTGAGATACGCCAGGAGAACATCTCGCGTCTGGCCTCGGAGATCGCGGTGATCGGCATCGTTCGCAAGAAGATGGTCGATCTTCAGCGCAAGCTGGGCGAGAAGGGCGGCGTGATCATGGACGGACGCGATATCGGCACGGTGGTTTTTCCGGATGCCGACTACAAGTTCTTTATGACGGCGGATGTCCGGATACGTGCGGAGAGGCGCTGGATGGAGCTCCAGAAGAAGGGCGTGGATGTGCCGCTCGACAAGATCGAAGAAGAGCTGCGCTGGCGCGACCTGAATGACAGCAGCCGCGCGATCGCTCCGCTGAAGCAGGCGGACGACGCGATAAGGATCGATACGACGAATCTGTCGGTCGATGAACAGGTACGAGTACTCCAAGAGTATATAAAAGATCATTGTAAAAAGCGATAACGACGTGAAAACGAGACTGTGTGAAAAGCGGTAAAATGGTGAACGACAAAACAGCGCAACAGAGTGTGGATAAGCCACGCATGGGTTACGCGATCATCCAGGCGATCTTCAGGTTTTTCTTTTTTGTAATTTATGGCGGTAAAGTTATGCATCGGGAACGTTTCTTGCATATTCGTAATGCCGTCATCGCCTCGAATCATCTGGCGTATCCGGATCCACCGTTTATCGGCTCGATGATACCGTACGAGATTCACTATCTTGCCAAGAGTGAGATATTTCGCACTCCGATTTCGAAGAAGATTTTTCGGAACGTGAACGCGATCCCGATCCGGCGCGGTATGATCGACCGGAATTCGATGAACATGGTCCTCGAATGTCTGGATGACGGAGAGTCGGTATTGATCTTTCCGGAAGGCAGTCGAAAGAAATTCAAAGCGAGGCCCGGTATCGGGATGGTGGCGATCCGCTCAGGAAAGCCGGTCATACCGGTGCGGATAGAGAACACGCATCGTCTGTGGGGATGTTTCTTCCGCAGGCACAGGCTCCGAATGGTGGTCGGCGAGCCGATCACGGTCGGAGAGATTTCCGGCTATTCAGACGATAAAGAGGGCTATCGGGCATTGTCGAACATGATTCTGGAGCGGATTAATGAGCTCGGGGATTGAAGTACGCCTGGCTCGTAATTCGGGTTTTTGCTTCGGCGTGAAGCGTGCTATCAACATGGCGATGAAGTCGGCACCCGTGAGCGATAACATTGTTACGCTGGGCCCGATCATTCACAATCCGCAGATGGTGGAGAAGCTCAAGAGTCACGGGATCGACTATGTCGATTCGGCGGACCAGATTCCATCGGGCGCGACGGTGATCATCCGTTCGCACGGCGTGACGCGCCAGACGATGGAGGAGCTGAGGAGCCGGGACCTCCGGATCATCGACGCGACCTGTCCGTATGTGTCCAAGACCTTCCATCACGCGGAGGAGCTGAAGAAACAGGGCTTCGCCGTGATGATCCTGGGAGACGCGAAACATCCGGAAGTGATCGCGCTGAAATCGTATGTGAACGGCGATGCGGAGATCGTGGCCTCGGCGAGTGAATTTCCTGAGCGGACTTATCGGCGACTGGGGATCGTTTCGCAGACAACGCAGTCCGTGGAAAAGTTTCAGGAACTGGTTTGCCGCGCGATTCCGAATTGTGACGAGATTCATCTGATCAATACGATCTGCAACGCGACCAACATCCGTCAGGATTCGACGCTGCAACTGGCGAAGAAGAGCGATCTGATGATCGTGATCGGAGGCAGGAACAGCTCAAACACGAAGATGCTCGCCAGGATCAGCGATCGCTGGACGGAAACGCATCACATCGAGACCGCGCAGGAGATCGATCCGGCGTGGTTCGCAAAGAAAAAGAATATCGGGATAACCGCCGGCGCTTCAACACCGGACTGGATTATTATCGATGTCTATAATGTAATAAAAGAAAATATAGGTGCAAGGGATTTGAAGGCTATGAACGTCGAAGATATCCCCGGTTACAAGGAGGAATGATGTATCTGGACCATGACGAAAACGAAACAATCGTCGAAACACAAGAGCACAACGACACGAAGCAGGAAGAAATCACGATGGATGTGACCACCGAGGAAGAAAAGCCTGTCGCGGAAGAAGCTACGGAAGAGACCGAGGAAGCTCCGAAGCCGATGACCGATGAAGAAAAGATGATGGAGATGTATGAGTCAACATTCAACAACATACGTCCCGGACAGATCATCGAAGGCATCGTTATCGACTTCAACGAGAAGGAAGTCCTTGTCGATATCGGCTTCAAGTCCGAAGGAACGATTCCGATCGGTGAGTTTTCCAATTCCGATTTGCCGGATCGGTATTCCAAGGTTCACGTCTTCATCAACGCGATCGAAGACGGTGAAGGAAAACTGAAGCTGTCCAAGAAGAAAGCCGATTTCTATATGCATCTCGAGAAACTCAAAGAGATGTACAAGAACCGCCAGACGGTCAGAGGCCTGCTGAAACGTCGCGTCAAGGGTGGAATGATCGCCGAGATCATGGGTCTCGAAGCGTTCCTGCCCGGCTCGCAGATTTCGCTCAAGCCGATCCCGAACCTGGATCAGTTCATCGGCAAGGAGAGCGAATTCAAGATCATCAAGCTGGATGAAGACCGCCGCAACATCATCGTTTCTCGCAAGCAGGTTCTGGAGCAGGACCTCGAGAAGAAGAAAGATGAGCTGCGCGACAAGATCCAGGTGAACGCCGAACTCGACGGTGAGGTGAAGAACATCACCGATTACGGCGCGTTCATTGATCTGGGTGGAATCGACGGCCTCCTGCATATCACGGATATGTCGTACGGACGCATCAAACATCCTTCCGAAATGCTCAACATCGGGGACAAACTCAAGGTCAAGGTGATCGGATTCGATCAGGATTCCGATCGCGTATCGCTCGGGCTCAAGCAACTGGTTCCGCACCCGTGGGAGAACATCGAAGCGAAGTACCCCGAGGGAACCAAGGTCTCCGGCAAGGTGGTCAATATCACCAACTACGGCGCGTTCATCGAGCTGGAACCGGGTGTCGAAGGTCTGGTACACGTCTCGGAGATGTCCTGGACGAAGAAGATCAACCATCCGAACCAGATCGTCAAGACCGGCGACTCGATCAACGCCATCGTCCTCTCCGTCTCGAAGGAAGACCAGCGTATCTCTCTGGGAATGAAGCAGATGGAAGCGAATCCCTGGCTCACCATCGACGAGCGTTATCCCATTGGCAAGATCATCAGCCGTAAGATCAAGAGTATCACCCCGTTCGGCGTGTTTGTCGAGATTGAAGACGACATCGACGGACTGGTGCATATCTCCGATATATCCTGGACGAAGCGCATCTACCATCCCAAGGAAGTGTATAAGGTCGGTCAGGAGATCGAAGCCAAGGTGCTTTCCATCGACAAGGCGTTGCATCGTATCGCGCTGGGCGTGAAGCAGATGCACTCCGATCCGTGGGAAAATCTGGATCACCTGCTGCCGGTCAACACCGAGATATCCGGTACGATCAGCAAGCTGATCCCCAAGGGTATCCTGGTGGATGTCCCCGCCAACGGCACCGTCGTGGAAGGATTCGTTCCGATGTCTCATCTGGCGATCCCGCGCATCGACAAGCTGCAATTCGCGTTCGATATCGGCGAAGAGCTTCCGCTCAAGGTGATCGAGCTCGATACCGAAAACCGTCGGCTCATCCTCAGCGTGAAGGCGTTCTACTTCGGTAGGGATCGCGATGAAAAGGCCGAATTCCTTCGCGAGCACGAAGCGCGTATTCAGGACCGCAAAGAAGCGGCTCAGAAGCGGGAAGAAACCAAAGCTGCCCGCAAGCGCGCAAAACAGGGGCAGAAGGATCAGGACGGGACGACCGAAGACGAGGTAGCGGAAGACGCAATGGTCGATGAAACCACGCCGGAAGAAGCGGTTGTGGAAATGGTCGTTGATCAGCAAGTCGATTCGTATGTCGAGGAAGAGGCTCCCGTAGAAGAATCCCTCGAAGAGGAAGAAGTTCCGGCTGAAGAACCTGTCGAAGAGGTTGCCGAGGAAGACGCTCCGGCCGAAGAATCGGTCGAAGAGGTTGAAGAGGAAGAAGCTCCGGTAGAAGAACCTGTCGAAGAGGTTGCCGAGGAAGAAGTTCCGGCTGAAGAACCTGTCGAAGATGCTGAAGAGGAAGACGCTCCCGCTGAAGAACCTGTCGAAGAGGTTGCCGAGGAAGAAGCTCCTGTAGAAGAACCTGTCGAAGAGGTTGAAGAGGAAGACGCTCCCGAAGAGGAACCTGTCGAAGCTGAAGAGCAAGAAGAAGACAAAGAATAATCAACGATATATGTTGGGCGGTTGTTACTGACCGCCCTTTTTTTATGTCCGGTGTTGAGGGGAGAACGAATGATCTTTCTGATCGGATTCATGGGATGTGGCAAGACGACGATGGGTCAGCGCATGGCAAGCAGGATGCGGCTTCGGTTCTACGATATCGACGCTTTGATCGAAGCGTCGCAAGATATGAGCATCGCGGGGATCATGGATCGGCACGGCGAGTCGTTTTTCCGTGACCTCGAGATGCGAGTACTAAAGAATATGCCGGAAGACGGTGTGTGCGCGACCGGTGGCGGCATCGTCCTGCGAGCGGAAAACCGAGAGCTCCTGAAAAACCCGAAGCATCGAACCATTCTCATCGATCCGCCGTGGGAAATCCTGTGGGAGCGCATCAAGAGCAGCCATCGACCATTGATCAAGGGTAGAACGGAATCGGAGGTCATGAAGCTTTGGCAGGAACGCCAGCCGCTCTATCACGAATGTGCCGGCATGACCCTGATCAGTCCCGGGAACGATTGATCCATATCGGATATTTTATATTTATATACAAATGATATGTTTTTATCCTCAGCAGAGAAATAGAGACCCTCACCCTGCCCCTCTCCCACTTCGCGGGTGAGGGGACACCTATTTGCAGATAGCGCTTCCCTTTAGCTCCTTCTCCTCCCGGTGCATCGGGACGGGAGAAGGCGGAGGATGAGGATTACACTTTTCACAGAGTCTGTCTGTCTTGCCTATTCCTCTGGTCTCTCATCTCTCGCAGCGCTCGACCTCCGGGCGAGCCTTCCTACCGATGGCATGAGAAATGCAATGTAATTAGCCGAAAAATAATATACAACGGAGGCTATGATGAAACGGAATCATACGATTTTGATTGCTTTTTTCCTTCTCACATCGATCATTCTGACAGCCGAACCGCCCGTCGATGTCGGGCAGCTCGCCGAGAACACGATGCGGCTGTGCCAAAGCAAGCAGCAATTCGCGGACAACTGGCAGGAGTACATCTCGCGCGATCTTCGCAACATGAATGACTACGACGTCCAATACTACCGAATCAATATGACGCTCGATTTCGACAACGAGTCGATCACCGCGGACAACATCATCGAGATGGAGATTGTCGAGGACAACGTGAACATAATCGAACTCGACTTCGACGACGAACTGGAAGTAACCGGCCTGACGGTCAACGGAGCGGCCGCGACGTTCGCGCAGGAGAGTCGTCTTCTGATCATCAATCCGGCGCTGCCCTTGAACACCGGCGACACCGTCACCATCAACGTGCAATACGAAGGCGAACCCTCGATTGACGGCTTTGCGGGTGGCGGGTTGTATTTCCATGCGCACGATGGCGAACCGATCGCGTTCACATTCGTTCAGCCGCGCGGAGCCCCGCAGTGGTATCCGTGCAAGGATTACCCCTACGACAAGGCTGACACAGTCGATATCTGGATGACGATTCCGGATGACTACGAGCTTGCCGCCAACGGGATGATCGTCGATACGATCGACCATGGCGACGGAACCAAGACCGTCAAATACCACGAATCGACTCCCATCTCGACCTACCTGATCTCGATCGCATGCACCAACTACGACATCGAAACGCTGACCTATTCTCACGACGGCACCGATATGCCCATACACAACTACATATTTCCCGAGGATCACGACATACAGGCCGCCGCGTTCGAGGATACCGGCGCCATGATCGATTTCCTTTCCGGGATATACGGCACCTATCCGTTCCTGGACGAAAAGTACGGTCACGCGGTCGTTCCGGGATTCGGCGGCGCGATGGAGCACCAGACCTGCACAACGTTCGGCTCGCTGATATCGACACCGGACAACTACTCCACCGTCCTGCACGAGCTCTCGCACCAGTGGGCGGGTGACATGATCACCTGCGACACCTGGGCGTACATCTGGCTCAACGAAGGCTTCGCGACCTATTCCGAAGCGCTCTATACCGAATACACCTCCGGCTTCGACTGGTATCTTTATCACATGACGCAGTTCGACAACGGACTGGAGGACAAGCTCGAACGCGACCCCGACGGCAGCCAGAACCACGTGCTGGATTGGGTGGTTTATGGCAAGGGCGCCTGGGTGCTGCACATGTTGCGCTACATGCTGGGCGACGATACGTTCTTCGAGGGCGTCGCCAACTACATGAGTGACGAGAACCTACGCTACGGAACCGCGACCAACGAAGACCTGGAAGCGAACATGGAAGAGGCCGCCGGTATCGAGCTCGACTGGTATTTCGACCAGTGGTACTACCAGACCGGCAGACCTTCGTACGACTATTGCTGCTACACCTCGGACGTCGTAGATTCGATCAAGGTGACGATGCTATCCTACAACAACAGCGACGAGCCGTTCGACCTCTACGTCCCTTACCATCTCAACACCAACGAAGGACGTATCTGGGCGCCGGGCGGTCTGAGCCACCACACGATGGCGCTTGAAGGCGAACTGGACAGCCTGGTCTGGGACCCGATCAACCGCATCCTGGACGGCGGATTCGAGGAAATGATTCCCGTGCTCGAGGAACCGGTCAGGAGCCGCGACGGCTCGGTTATGCTGGTGTTGCCGGACTTCTTCGATTCCACGTTTGCCGGATACTACATCCTGCGGAGCACAGGCGGCTCGGACTGGAACCTCATCACCGGCGAGCCGATCTCGGTCGGGGTTTATCACGACAACTCGGTCGATCTGAACCAGACTTACCACTACGCGATCATGGCGGTCAGCGGCGAGGACAGCAGGTTCACGGGCCCGGCGTCCAACGTGGTTGAGCTTCAGGCAATCGACTACTCCTTCGACCAGGGAGTCCTGGCGATCGACATGACCGACGACTATCCCGAAAGCTCTCCCATGCCCACCGACGAGGAGGTAGATGTCTTTTACCGGAACATCCTCTCCGAATACGCGGTGACATGGTGGGATGTGGCTACGGACGGACCGGTTCCGCTCTCCGAAATGGCGCGCTACTCCTCCGTCGTGATCTACTGCGACGACATCAACAGCGCCCCGTTCGACGGGAATCTCTATTCGCCCTACGCGTATCTGTCCGCAGGTGGAAACCTGCTGGTCAGCTCCTGGCGGCACCTGGAAGACCTCAGCTCCAACGACTACCGCGCCGCGTTCCAAATCGAAGAAGCATGGTTCCACAACACCGCCGACTTCTCCGCCGCGCTCGCAAGCGGCGGATACCCGCAACTGGAGATCGATCCGGACAAGGTCGAGCTGGCGACGTGGAACGGCGTCCTCCCATACGTCTGCGCCATCACGCCGACAGGGGACGCGGAAGTCCTCTACCGCTACGACTCCTCCACCGACGATCCCGAATGGGAGAACCAGACTTGTGGCATCCGCTATGACGACGGCAACAAATTCTACCTGCTCGGGTTCCCGCTCTACTTCGTCGAGGACGAGCAGGCGGAGGATTTCATGGCGATGGTCATGGATGACTTCGGCGAACCGCAGGCATCCGGCAGCGAGACGGTCCCGCCGGTCAGCTTCACGCTGAATAATTACCCCAATCCGTTCAACCCGAGTACCACCATCCGGTTCGATCTTCCGGAAGCCGGTGCGGTCGAACTGGCGGTCTATAACGTGCGCGGACAGCGGGTTGCGACTCTGGCGAAGGGTATGTACGATCAGGGCGAACACGCTATCGAATGGGATGGACTCGACCATCGCGGCACGAACGTGAGCAGTGGTGTCTATCTGTGCAGACTGTCCGTCGGCGCTCAGAACAAGATGCTGAAAATGATTCTGATGAAATAGGGATAGAACAAAGAAGACAGTAGATAGAATGAGACCCGCTCCACAGCCGTGTAGCGGGTTTTCTCTATAGTCCGCCCCCGCAGCCCCTACAAGAGAGAAGAGAATCGGCGCTTACAGAATTTTTAAATATCGCGTCTCGATTTTGTTGTATTAACTCACTTGGTTTGCAAAAGAGCCTTCGTAGCGCTCGACCTCCGGGCGAGCTTCCCTAACCATTAGGGGATCCGATAAGTCCCCCAAATTCCGGGCAGTATTCATTTTTTTAGTGAATTTTCGCAGGGCTTTCTGTAATCTCTTGTCTAACAGAACACGTATAATGGAATCGGTTTCCATGTACGTTTCGGGAGGATACATGAAGTGGATTATTGTATTGCTGGTGATTACAATCGTGCTACCGGCATTCGCACAGGACTTTTACAATATCGAGCAAGTGAACGAGATCGAACTGATTTTCGAACAAGACAACTGGGATCAGATACTGGATCAACTATATGTTGCAGGAGACGAGGAACGATTGCTGGGAACGGCGATCATCAACGGCGTTCAATTCGACAGTGTCGGTGTGCGCTATAAGGGTAATAGCAGTTATTCGGCAAACCGGACAAAGAATCCGCTCAATATCAAACTGGACTACGTGATCGACGATCAGCTTTATGAGAATTACGGCACGCTGAAACTCGCCAATGGATTCAAAGACCCATCGTTCGTTCGGGAGACACTGAGCTACGAAATCGCAAGAAAATACATGCCGGCCAGCCTGGCGAACTACGCAAATGTCTATGTGAACGATACTTTGATCGGTCTTTACACCAGCGTGCAAGACGTTGATAAATATTTTGGCATTACTCATTTCCAGACAAATGAACGTCCACGCTTCAAGGGGGAGATTGCCGAAAATGCGGGAAGTACGGTAGTCTGGGGCTATTTAGGCGAGAGCGAAAGTCAGTATTACAATTTCTACGAGATCGAATCGGATGAAGGTTGGGATGATCTGATCGAATTCCTCGACATCTTCAATAACAGCCCCGATCAGATAGAAAGTGTCCTGAACGTCGATCGTCACCTATGGATGCTGGCATTCGATATCCTGATGATCAATTTGGATGCACCTGTGAACTACGGTCACAACTACTATATTTTCCAGGATGCTGTGGGTCGATTCAATCCGATTTTGTGGGACCTGAACGAGAACTTCGGTGTTTTTGCGAACGTCATGTCAGGCGGACATTTGAGCCTTGCGCAGATGCAGCAACTGACGCCGTTGTTCAACATTGATCATTCGAATTACCCGATCATCTCGCAAGTCCTGAGCAATGACCGATTCCGGAAAAAGTATATTGCTCACATGCGCACGATGATCGAGGAAAACTTTGACAACGGCTGGTATGAGACACGCGCGCTCCAGATACAGAGCATCATTGATCAGGATTATCAGAGTGACCCCAACAAACTGTATCCCTATGCGTATTTCGAACAGAATCTATACTCATCGGTAGGCTCCGGACCTCAGGGAGTTATTGTGGGTATTACGGAGCTGATGGATGTTCGTAGCGACTACTTACTCGATCATGGTCTCTTTCAGGGTACAATTCCCTTGATTTCGGATGTCGGTTCCGATGAGGGCGTTGAGCCGGGATCGCAAGTTTTGATAACGGCGCAGGTATCGAATGCGGATATCGTGTTGCTCGGCTGGCGCGATAATGATTCAGATGCGTTTGCCGAGATCGATATGACCGATAACGGCGATGGCTCCTACGACGCTTCAATCACCGCCGGCTACGGCGATATCGAGTACTATGTCTATGCCGAGAACAGCGATCAGGGAGCCTTCTTTCCCGCTCGTGCCCAGTACGAATACGAAACAATCGATGTGGTGGGTGAGACAGGGGTCGCCGTCATTAACGAGATCAACTACAACTCGCCCGACGACGCCAGTTCCGAAGACTGGATCGAGCTTTACAACCCGGGAACGGAGTCCGTGAACCTCTCCGGCTGGGTTTTCAAGGACGAGGACGACGACCACGCCTTCCAGATTCCGGACGGAACCATCCTCGAACCGGACAGTTATCTGGTGATCGTCGAGGACACGGAGGCGTTTGCCGATATCCACCCGAATGTGACGAATTACATCGGCGATACGGGATTCGGCCTGAGTGGCGGAGGCGAATTGCTGCGGCTCTTCGACCTGAACGAGACGATGATAGATTTCGTCGAATACGACGACGAAACACCCTGGCCCAACGAGCCGGACGGAAACGGCCCGACACTGGAGCTGACGGACGCGACGGCCGACAACAGCCTGGCGTCGAGCTGGCAGGCGTCGTACATGAATTATGGAACGCCCGGAGCAGCGAACAGTACCATGGACGCTGGATCGGAAGATATCAGCCCGATTGAATACCATATCCGGGCGTATCCCAATCCGTTCAACCCGAGCACGACGATCTCGTTTAGCATCGCGAAGGGAGATGTCGCGGTCGAGGTTTATAACATCCGTGGTCAGAAAATCCGCACGCTGGTGAACGCGACGATGCCCGCCGGAACGCACGAGGTGACCTGGAACGGCAGCGACGCGTCCGGCAAGCCGGTTGCGAGCGGTGTCTATTTTATTCGACTACAGACCGATGAAACGACGAAGATTTGTAAGGCTTTGCTGCTGAAGTAGATAGAAAATTAATATGAGATGCGGACGATCCTGTAGGGGCAGACCTCCGTGTCTGCCCTTTCTCTTTCCCCAATCGACGATACATGTACAATGTGTTTTCAGGAATGAAGGGATGGGCAGACACGGAGGTCTGCCCCTACAGAAAGAATTGTACTATCGCATCGCATCCGATATCTGGTGTTTCACGAGCAGGCGATTCAACAGAACGACCGCAATCCACACGGCGATGCTTGCGTACAGGGTTATCGGCTGGACACCCTGCGTACCGTCGAATCCCTGTTTCGAGAGCAGGCCGGAGAGTCCGTGCTGGATCAGCAGCATCACCAGAAAGGCGATGATCATGGTCAGCGAGAAGATGGCGGTCAGTCTGCGGGACAGCCATCGCAAGACCCTTTTCCGCTCCATTCCGAGTAGCGACAACAGCGCGATATCCTTCTCTGACCGGCGGAAGTAGAGCAGGACGCTCAGCACGTACATTCCCAGCGCCATGATGGTGATCAGGCTGCCGAGAATGCCGGTGAACATGAAAGCGAGTCCGGTGAAGGAGCGAATCTTTGCTGCGGGTGATGCGCCGGAGACGATCTCCAGACTGTGCCCGGTCAGGAAGCGTTTCAGGTCGGAATCGTCGGGGTTTCGAGCTTTAACGACCAGTTTGCGGATATCGTCGTGTGCGTTGGGCGCGTATTGCTCGTTTGCCCATGCGAGGAATTCCTCCGGCACGATGATCGACTGGATGCGGTTCGTGAATCCTGTGACGCGGGCGCGGTAGTCGTCGCTTCCGATGCGGACACCGATGACGAATTTCCTGATCGATTCCTGTGTGATGCGGGGAAGCCCTCGTGCCGGCGCGAAGCCGAAATTGTACATGGTCAAAAAGTCGTTCGGAATGACGATGGGAATGGTTTTCGATCCTTCCTGCCAGTCCCATTCGCCGGTATCGTCCAAGAAGCGATCCGGTACAGACTCGAAGAACATCTCGGTGTAGTAGCTGCCCAGCGCGCCCAGCTTGATGTAGGCGTCCAGCTCGAACAGGTTTTTGCGGAAAATCCCCACATCCGATACGGCCGGCTGCTTTTTCAGGCTTTCGATGGTCTTCGGGTCGATCCCGCTCTGTCCGGCGACGATGAGGGTTTCGCTTCGGTCCAATGCGCTGTCGGATGCGAGCAAGGATTGGACATCGAGGTAGATTTCGACCGAGAGGATCATCAGCAGCATGCCCAGAAACAACCCGATCAGGACTCCGATGAACTCCCTTCCACGAAATCCATTCGCGAGGATTTTGCCGAGGGGATCACAGCGCCATAACATGATCGAAAGATTCCTCGTCGGTTTGTAGCAGTCCGGTCATGATCAGCCCGGCGCTTCTCCGGTCGCATTCCCTGCGGATGAGTTCGAACGCGCGGCTCTGGTTGGCTTGATCGAGGTGGCTGAACGGTTCGTCCATAAGCAGCCACGAGAAGGGCTGGCACAGGGCACGAACGATGGCGAGTCGCTGGCGTTCACCCAATGAGAGGCTTCCGCACCGACGATCGAGCTTGTCGCCGATACCGAGTTCCGTCGCCATTTCGCATGCCCGTTCGAGATCGAATCCGGTGAGCTCCGTCTTCAGCGACAGATTCTCGCGTGCGGTCAGGTCCTCGAACACCTTCAGATCCTGAAAGACAACGGAAAGCGTGTCTTTGCGGATCGCACGCCATCGATCGGGGTTCAGCGACCGGATATCCGTATCGCCGAGGATCGCTGTGCCGCGGAATTCTTTCAAGACACCGCACAGGATCGAGACCAGCGATGTCTTGCCTCTTCCCGAGACGGCGTGAACGTACGCGCTGCTCCCGGGATCGAGCTCGATATCCCGATTCCAGACCTGACCGGTATCGGTAGGTTCCAGATATAGCGGCGATAGCGACTTCAGATGCAGTCTCAAGCGATTATTCTTCCGAGGCCGTCACGATTGCCTGCACAAGCTGATGGAGGCTGTTTTTCGACGGGTCTTTCATGGTGACAGCGAGATTCGCTTTCTGATCGACGTAGCGGTATTCGACATCGCCCAGTGCCTTCTGGAATGCCTCTACCCATATCCGGTCGTCCTTTTCGATGTCCTCGTCGAGGATATAATCGAAGATGGTGCCCAGGTCGATGCGGGTGAAATTGGTCATGGTCTTCATGGCGTCGAGCGTGGGTTGCGAGAGCGATGTTTTGCCCGGATTGGCAACCACGTTCTTCATGATGTTTTCCGATACCGTAAAGATCATGACATCGTCGTCGATTTTATAATAGACGTAATCGCCGTCGTATTGCATCGCCGAGTATCCGTCGCGCTGCTCGATAGCGATTATGCTCGATCCGACCGCTTTCATAATCTTGTCCAGCGATTCGCGATCGTTGATCTTGAGGAAGGTCACCTGCTCTGGGTTGTTTTTGTCGATCTTGGTCATAGCCATGATTATATCGCCCGCAAAGGCATCGTAGATGTTGTCGAACGTGATGCCGAACTTGGTTATGTAGAGCATCCCGAGCGTGATTACACCGGCGTACTCGTCGCTTTTCTGCAAGTCCTCAACGATTGTGCGCAGAAACGCCGGAAAATCGATCGCGCCGGACATCAGAAGCATCGGCTCTCCGGACAGGCTCAGATGGTCGATCAACGCGGGATCGACGCCCTTCTTCTCCAGTTTGGCGTATCGGTTCTGGAAGGCTTTGAGCGAGTCGCTGAAATTGTACCAGCTCTCTGCGGTAAGCTTGCCGTTTTCGAAGTTCATGACGGCATTGACGTAGTTGTCGGCGTGCTTGAGCGAACGCAGGTCGAAGATATCGGAATATTGCCACGGGATGTCCGGGATGGGCAAGTAGCGGATGTTCATCCACATACGGATGTCGTCGCCGTGGGTGAGCAGCTCGCTTAATTTGCGATCCTCCAGGATGCGCGAGTCGCCTTCACGGGTGAACATCGCGTCCAGGAGATTCATTACGTCGTTGCTTTCGCCGGCCTTGATGATCGAATATTCCTCGGAATCATCCGGGATGCCGATGGCGACTGCGTTTGCGTCGTTCCAGCCGATCCAGACTTCTTCCTCTTCGAGGATGGCGTACTGATAGCCGTTGCGCTGTCGGATCGAATCGATCTCCGCGGCGGTGTTGAGCACGTTTTTGAACATCTCGGGGTCCATCAGTGTGCAGGAGACGCCCATGAGCGCGTTGTCTCCGCTCGCTGTGCCGAACAAGCAGGCGTTTCTGTTCTGGTCGATCCCCGCGATATCGAGGCTGGAAAGGATGTTCAATATCTGCGTTTTATCCTTGTTGAATTGGATGTTCTGCAAGTCCATCTTCTGTTGAATTTCGGGAATATCGAAGACAACGACGATGAAGGCGCTGTCCGGCAGGATCGAGAGTTGCCCGGTCATTTCTTCAACCGGCATGGTGGGTGCTTCCTCGGGCTTCGGCTTCACGACTGCGAAGAAGATGAACCCGACCAGGATCACTGCGATCAGGACGATCCAGAATGTTTTCATAAAAGTCTCCTTGGTGCTGATGTATTCATTTTTTATTGATATCGAATACGGTCATCCTGTGAAACGATTTGTATCTGTAAAGAATAATATTCGGGCGGGCGTTACCATGAAATCAACTTCCGAATGTGTCGAGCTTGCGAGACTCTTCCGAATGTTGATTTCTGCTCTACGCCTTCAGGCATAACATTCGGAAGGTACCCTTTCTCCATCCTGTTCATTTCCCCAATCCTGCTCATCCTGCTTCTGACGGGAGAAGAGATGCCGAGCTAGAGCTCGGCGGACCATTGGAGAGCGACCACCTCCGCACTTCGGCGTTTCCATGAAATCAACTTCCGAATGTGTCGAGCGAAGCGAGACTCTCCCGAATGTTGATTTCTGCTCTACGCCTTCAGGCATAACATTCGGAAGAACCGCAAGCGGTACATTCAGAAGTTATGCGTAAGGTCACGTGCTACGAGGAAAAGTGATGCGGACGGGGACGTCCGCGTTCCAAGAAGAGATGCCGAGCTGGAGCTCGGCGGACCATTGGAGAGCGACCACCTCCGCACTTCGGTGTTTCCATGAAATCAACTTCCGAATGTGTCGAGCGAAGCGAGACTCTCCCGAATGTTGATTTCTGCTCTACGCCTTCAGGCATAACATTCGGAAGGTACCCTTTCTCCATCCTGTTCATTTCCCCAATCCTGCTCATCCTGCTTCTGACGGGAGAAGAGATGCCGAGCTGGAGCTCGGCGGACCATTGGAGAGCGACCACCTCCGCACTTCGGTGTTTCCATGAAATCAACTTCCGAATGTGTCGAGCTTGCGAGACTCTTCCGAATGTTGATTTCCACTCTGCGCCTTCAGGCATAACATTCGGAAGGTACCCTTTCTCCATCCTGTTCATTTTTCCAATCCTGCTAATCCTGCTTCTGACGGGAGAAGAGATGCCGAGCTGGAGCTCGGCGGACCATGGGGAAAGCTCGCCCGGAGGTCGAGCGCTACAGGGAAAGGAATGCGGATGTCCGATCATGATATAAAAAAACAAACATTCGGAAGAGTTACTCCGTAACACATTCTGAAGTTTGTTTTTATCGAAAAACGGCTCCCGGGGATCGGGAGCCGTGTATGGATCGGAGGTTTCCGATTATCTTCTTCTGGATACTGGGACTTCGGTGTCCGCGGTGATTTTGTAGAAGTACATGGGTTCCGCGGAAGCGCCGGCATCGAGATATTCCGATGTGGTAACGCTGGTGTGGAGCGTCATGTTGTCGAGGCTGGTACCGCGATAGACGTGGTACTGAGCCGCGCCGTTGACGTCATCCCAGTCGATCGAGACATCGTTGCCGCTGACAACGATCACCACGTTGACTGGAGCTTCGATCTGTCCGCCGACGACCGAGTTCTCGGCGCCGGGGGTACCGTAATCGACCAGGGAAGCCGACCAGTTTGCAGCGAGGCTGTTGTCCAGAGCGGTTCCGTTCAGTTCGAGCGAGGGGCCGTCGCCGTCGCAGGCGGATGGCCAGGGGTCTGCCTCGCCGTAATCGACGTAATCAATGACCGCGCCGTTCGCTGCACGGAGCTCGATATCTTCGCCACCGTTGCTGAGCGCGCCACCGGTCCACTGGAAGACCTGATAGCCGTTGCCTTCGTAGGTCGCGGCAGTGAATGCAACCACGATATATTCACCCGCAGCGATGGATGATTCCGCCGGGAAGGTATAGTCGATACCTTCGGAGACGTAAACGCCTTCCAGATCGACGGATTCGGTACCGGCGTTGTAGATTTCGAAGAACTCGTATGGATCGTCGTCGCCGGGTGCGTTGTAGTAGATTTCGTTGATGACCAGCTCGGGAAGCGGCACATCGTTGTCGATGATGATCAGCTCGAACTGATCCGGAGTACCGACACCCGCGTTGTTTCCACCCGCGATATTCTGGAGCTCGAAGTAGAGTGTGTCGGGCGCTTCGATATCGAAGTCGTCGGTGATGGTGATAGTTACGGTTTGGTCGCTGTTATCGTTAGCCGGGAAGGTCACGCTCTGGGTCGTGTAGTTGTTGATATCTGCGGCGTCGCCGTCGATCAGAACGACATCGACGGTTGTCGAGACGGTTTCGCTGGGACGCGTGATCGAGAGTACCAGATCGAAGGTTCCGGCGTCTTCGTTGTATTCGCCGGTTCCCGGATTGAAGCGAACCACGGTATCGATGTTATAGACCGAGTTCTGCGCGCCGGGAGTACCGTAATCGGCGTTACTGGGCGACCAGTTGACACCGTATTCGTTGTCCAGACTGGGATCGATCAATTCGAGGGACGGGCCATTGCCGTCGGGCAGTGTCGGCCAGTCGCCGGCGTCGTCGTAGGTGACTTCGTCCAGCACGGCTGCATCGTCCGCGATAAGTGTGATCGTCTCGCCACCGTTGCTCAGTCCACCGGAAGACCACTGTGCATCCGGTGCGAATCCATAGAAGTTTTCGAAGGCGGTTGCGTTTACGCAGACCACGAAGTAGTCGCCTGCCGCGACCACGTCACCGGCCTGGAAGGTGTAGGTGACACCGAGGCCGAAGTAGAAGCCTTCGAGGTCGATTTCGTTCTCGCCGGCGTTGTAGATTTCGATGAATTCGAGGGTGTCGGTTCCGGCCTCCGGCGGGTTGTAGTTGATCTCGTTGATGACCAGTTCGATCATTTCCGGTGCCGTGTAGGTGAAGTTGAAGGAGGCGCCGTCGGTTCCGTTTTCGCTGAGGTCTTCAACGTCGCTGATCTCGATGGTGTAGTTGCCGTACACCATACCGGATACGGTCAGGGTGACGATCGAGTTGTCGATGTCGTCGCGTACAGCTTCTGTGATCGTGACCACGCGGCTGTGGATCCAGTAGTTCAGGACATCTTCCGCGGTGGTCTCTTCCACGTCTTCGTTGAAATCGACGACGACGGTGGTTTCGTTCACCACGCTGACATCGTCGATGGTCGGAGGTGTGGTGTCTTCCTCGACGTGCTCTGTGACATCGGCTTCGTAGCGCGGTTCGAGCTTGTATGCGCTGTGGTTGTAGTCGCCGATACCGGTAACATCGTACGTGTAACCAACGGTGGGCGTGTAGCCGGAGAGCATCTGATCGTGGATGATCATTGCGCCGCTTCCGTCATCGACCTGCCATTCGCCATCGCTGGTATCGTCTTCGGTACAGGGTGCACCAACGACTCTCACCAGGACGCCTTCGTATTCTTCGGTCAGTCCGGCGGTAGTGATAACGGTCGCTTCGGGAAGCGCGTTGCCGCTGGAATCGATATTGAACGCGGTCACGCCGCTGAGCTCGGTGAGGTCGTAGTATTCCGCTACGGTGGCGGTCACGGTTACCATGTCGCCCTGTGCGGGGGCATTGGATGGGTCATAGACCCATATACCGTTCCATGCGCCGGCGCCGTCTTGCAGGTAGTAGCCGTTGTAAGCGAGTCCGGTCACGATACCGCTGGTGGTCACGATTTGTCCAAGGTGTGGTGAAGTTGCCGCTTCACCCTGGATCATGTGGATGGTGATGCCTGCGGCGACAGTGTAGCTGTATTCTGCGCTGAAGGAGTTGTCGGTCTGGTCGTCGATCGCTTCGATCTTGTAATAGACGGTGGTACCTCCGGTCTGCGCGGGGATCGCGGAGCTGGTTACCCAGGTGTTCCCGGTTTCCAGAGTCATGGCGATTTCGTTGTTGAGAGCGCCAGAGCTCGTATCCCACCAGCATTTGACGGTGGAGACCGAGCGGGATTCGTCGATCACGTCGGCGCGGACCGTCACGGCGTCGGATGTGCCGGGAGCGACCGGGTCGATGTTCACGTTGGAAATCTGCGGCGGAAGGTTGCCGCCCTGGAAGAATCCCATGATGTTGATGTTGTCGATTTCCCAGGTGTTTGCGCTTGTGTCGGTCGATACGTATTTGAACGCGATATACACGCTGCTGTTTTCGTAGGACGACAGATCGATCGTTCCCGATTCGACCCAGCCGTATCCACCGGTAGATAATGCGCATTGCGATGTGATGTCGGTCCAGTTGGCGCTGTTCGGATCGCCGGAGCCGGTGTAGTCGGTCGAGACATAGACGGTCAGGCTGTTGTCCGTGTTATCGGAGTAGGCGGCGGTCACGAACGACATTGTTTCATCCGTGTAGCTGGTGAAGTCGAGTGCCGGAGAGATAAACCAGTCTTCGTTTGCGTGAGTGCCAGATGCATAGCCGGTCATCTTTGCGAACCAGGCTCCACCGTAGGAAGAGGCTCCCCACGACTGATCGCCCGATACATCGTAGGTTGACCAGTTCCCGAGGGTCTGGCTTTCGAAGTCCTCAAACTCGATGGTGTCCGGTTCGGGATCGGTGGTCGCTTCCGCGGTCGGGCGCGGATTGCTGAAGCCGTAGGTCGTGTTGTAGTCGATATCTGTTCCGCCGTTGGTGTAGGCGTAGATTGCGTAGTAGTATGTGGTGTCGTCCGCGAGCCCGGTCCAGTTGTAGCCGTTGCGTCCGTGCATGACGTTGACCGCGCCTTCGCCGTCCGACATATCGGTGTCGTCAGCCACTTCGACGCCGTCGGTGGGATTGGCGATCGCGCCGAGGTCGGTAGTGCTGCATTTGATCAGGTAGCCGTCCGCAGGGACGGCGCCGTCGTTGTTGTCCCAGCTAAGGGCTATGGTGTCCCAGCCGTTCGCGGTCGCGGTGAAGCTGGCGGGGTGATTGCTCGGCTCGGGATCCGGGGCGCCGGTCGAGGTGCCGGTTACGGTCACGTTGTCGAAATAAATGAATTCGGAGCCGGAGTTGCAGCTCGCTTCCATGTAAATGATGAGGCTTGATCCGCTCAGTCCGGTCGCGGAAAAGACGGAGTTTTCGAGTGTGTCGAGGTCTTCATCGATGCCGAACTGCGTGATTGCGCCGCCATCGATACTGTAGGAGCCCATGATAAAATCGAGATTCGGTGTTTCAAAGTTACCGCTAACGGCAACATCGACCGAAATCCCGACGTTGGTGTATTCCGAGATGTCGATTGCTTCCGAATACCAGACTACGCCGGTATAGGATCCCTGGCTGTCGTCAACGTCGATTCCTTCGAACTGCTGTCCATTGACCCACCAGTAGTCTCCAGCGACCACGGTTCCTTCGGAAACATCGATATTCCATTTCGTGACACCATCCATGTCGATGGTGCCACCGTTGTCTCCCTTGCCGTCGATGGCCGGATCGTCAAAATTCTCGATCCAGATCGTTTCGGCGTTCATTAAGCTCAATACGAGTAGCAGCGAAAGAAATACGAATAATCTCTTCATCGGTTTACTCCTTTGTTCAGGGAATCACCCCCGTAATATTTTTCAAGATTTGGTACGAGATTACGATTCGAGGCTCGATGCTGTCAACCAATTTGTGAACACCGCGCGGGTTAACCGTATGGTAAACAGATAATTAATACTGCACTCGACGGTGGTCGCGTAACATATGGCATTTGAGGGGAATTGTGCTAACACAAAAAAAATATTGTCCTGGGATTCCTGTGGTCTGTCCGAATATCAGTCCGTGTCCGAAAGCGGCAAAATCAGCGTGAATGTCGATCCCTTTCCTTCGGTTGAGCTTACTTTCAGATCGCCCTTGTTCGCAAGAGCGAGTTCTTTGGAGAGGATCAATCCCAGTCCGGTGCCGATTTCGTTTTTCGTGCCTCGGCGGGTGCTGTTCCGGTCGATATTGAACAGGCTGTTCAGGAACGAACCGGACATGCCGATTCCCTGATCGATCACAGAGATTGAGAGGTTTTTGTCGACTTCCTCGATACGGATGACGATTTTCGAATCCGGATGGCTGAACTTCAGCGCGTTCGAGACCAGGTTTCGCAGGATGGTATAGACCATGTCCGGGTCGGCGAAAACGGCTCGATCGGTGGATTGCTCGACGTCGAGCTGGATTCTCTTTGCTCCGGCGCTGTAGAAGAAGAGTTCCATGATTTTGCGAATCAAGTCGATGGTCGAGAAGGTGGTCGGGCAGTATTTCAGTTCTCCACGCTGGGATCGGGCCCAGTCCAGGAGGTTCTGGAGCAGCGTGGAGAGGTTCTTCGCCGAGTGCTCGACGATCCTGGTTACGCGGTCGATTTTCGGGTCGTCGGATTGGATGGATGTGTTTTTCAATAAGTCGATACCGCAAATGACGCCATTGAGGGGTGTTTTCAGGTCGTGCGCGATAATCGAGAAGAACCGGTCCTTGGCTGCGTTGGCTGCGGTGAGCTGTTCTTCCCGCTGCGAAAGCCTGTCGAGGGCTTCCTGAAGCTCGATCTGCTTCGCCTGGATTTCCTCGTTTTTCCGCGAGAGTACGATGTTCTGTTCCTGGTGGAACCTGGCTTCCTGCTCGCGCTTCATAACTTCATGCTGCACTTCGAGCTCGGCGACCCTGCGCGAGGTATTGTCGGAGTACATTCCGATGATATTCCTGATGTATATCTCGTATTCCTCGATCATGTGCGAATAGGATTCGTACGCCTTCTCGTGACTCTGGCTCCGCCTTGCGACTTCGGCTTTTTTTCGGAAGTAGGTGATCTTCTTCTGGGCGAGATGCATCTGGTGGTGCTTGTTTTTCTTAATCATCTCCTCGGCTTGTTGCAGATAGGTCTCAGCCGTTTCCAACTCTTCAAGACAGGTGTGCGCCTCGAAGAGGTTGAGAATGATCCCGGCTTCGTAATAGTACTTGCCCAGTTCCTTCTTGATATCCATCGATTGCTGGAGAAAATCGATCGCCTCCTCGAACCGGTTGTCCATCAGATACAGAGAGCCGAGATTGTTCAGGACGTAGGCTTCGCCGATACGGTAGTTGTGTTCCCGGGCAAGCTCGATCGCTCGCCGGTAATACTCGATCGCCTTGTCCATCTCTTTTCTGCGGCAAAAGATGATTCCAAGGTTGTTGAGCGACCGCGTGCGCATCTCGCAGTTGTCGGTATTCTCCCAGTATTGATGCACCTCCTGCGCCAGTTCGAAGGCCTTCTCATGGTTTTCGAGATCGGAGAAGAGCCTGACGAGCGAGTCCTTGATCCGGATGACCAGTTGCGGTTCCTGAGATTGGTCTGCCAGATCGAGCGCTCTGAGGTTCAGTTGCAGGGCGGTATCCAGATCGTTCATTGTCTCGTAGTGGTTCGCCAGCGCGAAGAGCAGCTTGACTTGCAGGGTGAGGTTGTCGATCTCTTCGGCGACCATGAGGCCGTGCTTGTACATGATAATTGCCTCGACGGCGTTGTCCAGTTGCTGGTGGGACGACCCGGCGGCGAGATAGGCTATCCCCAGTTCTTCTTTCAGATCGTATTCCCGCGCGCGTTCGATGGCAGTGGTTGCAAGTTCCAATGCCTTCTCGGGGTCCTTCAAAAGCAAGTCTTTCGCTTCACTTACAATGGAAATGATCTGGCTATGATTGTCTTGTGTTGTCATGGCTGCACCGAATCCTTCATGATTTCTACGAAAATATAATAATGCCATTTCCCTGTGAAGCGAAAAATAAACATGCATCATCCGGACGGAGCTTCGAAAGGACGGACAAAAAGCTTTACAAGATACCGGACATCCCGGAAATGGAAAAGAAAAATGCTCCGGAAAGAAACCAGAATGATGAAGCGAAAGAAAACGGCGAAGAGATTGCTGATAACGATATGCGGAATTCTGAACGCGCTGATCGTCGTCGAGTTAGTGGTCAAGTTCGTGATTGGCTACCCTGTGATTTCCGGGAGAGAACGGCACGTCTTCCTTCCGAAGATAGGTCGATTCCGCACGCTGGTTCTCTACGAACCGTTCTCGGAGTTCTGGACAGTCGAAGGTGGTAATCGAGCCTGGCGAAGAAACAACATCGGTCTGCCCGGCGGCGATTTCGACCTGAAGGGAGAGCGACAGAATATTCTTCTGGCCGGGTCCTCATTCATCGAAGCCTACCACATGTCGAACGATCAAACGGCCGCCGCGGAATTCCAGCGTCAACTGGACCGACAATATCCGAAGGAATACAATGTCATCAATATCGGATCGGCGAAGCATGATCCCTATCTCGCCTGGTTTCGTACACGGTTTTTCGCCGGTATCTACCCACCTGCGAAGGTGGTGTTGCCTGTGGAAGGAATGTTTCACGAGTGGTTTACGCAATACAAGACACCGCTGGATTTCACGATCCCAGAGCGATTTGGCGAGCGTGTTGAAGCCTCGATCTTCATTCGATTCACCGAAACGATACGTCGATATTCTTCCATGATGAATATGCTGGCTCGATCCTTGAAGATGGCGTCGAGAGAAAACGTTACCTGTACCGAAACCGTCACGTCCGATCGACTGCTGTTGCCTGAAGCGATGAAGCAGGTCTTGCTTTCGTTCCGGGAAGACTACGGTAACGACTTTCTTCTGGTTTCGTTCAACAACGACGTGGAGGAGAACCGGGCGCTCGGTTTTTTCTGCGAACAGAACGAGATCAATTTCCGAAGCACGGAGGATATCCTTCAGCCGCAGTATCGATTCGATGGAGACGGTCATCTGAACATCGAGGGAAACCGCATGCTGGGTGAATTCCTGTGCCGGGCATTCCGCGAAACATACAAAGAACCGACGCAAGGGACGGATAGCCGATGAAGAAGGCAGTGATCGGCATAATAGCCCTACTGACAGCGATGATTATCGTCGAACTGGCAATGCGATTCATTGTCGGATATCCCGTCGAGCAGGAGCGGAAGCATTATCTCTTTCTGACCGATAGCAAACGATTTCATCACGCGTCCATGTACGCGCCGTATTCCGAGTTCTGGAGCGTGGAAGGCGGCTGTCGAAAATACCGGAGAAACAACGTCGGTTTGCCCGGGGCGGATATCGTTGTCTCCGACAGCAGCCGGTATGTGTTTCTCGCCGGATCGTCCTTCATCGAAGCCTATCAGGTCGAGCGGGACCTCACCGCATCCTCGATATTTCAGCGGAAGCTACAACAGGACGTATCATCGAACTTGCAGGTGGTCAACATCGGTGAATCGAGGCTCGACGCGTTTGCGGCGTGGTTTCGGGTCCTGCTGTTCTCGGAAACGTACCGGCCCGCCAAAATCGTCCTGGCGGTCGAGGGATTCAATCCGGACTGGCTGGACGCGTACACAGACAGCCTGTCGTTCGAGGTGCCGGACGATTTCGGCAAGCCGATGGAGATGTCTCTGCGATTCAGGATATCCGAAGTCGCCGTTCGCTATTCGAGCGTTCTGAACCTGTTGCGGACGCTCTACTGGCAAGGCGCCCCGAAAAACAACGACCAGCCGGAGGAGCGAAAGGACGAGGTTGTTACGCGAATGCCGGACGCGTTCGCTGCTTGTCTGCTCCAGTTCCAGACGCGCTACGGCGATGATTTCCTTGTTGCTTCGTTTAACAACGACGCCGGAGCGAATCGGGAACTCGGTCAGTTCTGTGTGCACCACGGGATACACTTCCGGAGCACGGAAAATATCTTGCAGCCAAAGTATCGCTTCGACGGCGAAGGTCACCTGAATCTGGAGGGGAATCGGAAACTGGGTGAGTTCCTGTTCGAGGCTTTCCGTGAGACGTATTCCGACGAGTGAAATTAGCTTGCCAAAAAAAAGAGCACTGAGAAAAAATGGAGAAAACAAGGAGTTTTAATAAATGAAAGAAGAGCTGATTGAATTCATCATGGACGAGTTCGTGGAAGACGACGATGTCCTGATCGACGAGAACACGAAGCTTATTTCGTCGGGATTGATCGATTCGTTTTCGCTGGTGTCCCTTCAGGATTTCATCGAGAGGCAATTCGGCAAACGGATTCCCGCACCGGTGATCACGGCGGAGTCGTTTGACACCGTTCAGCAGATGATCGAGATTATCGACCAGTACTGACAATGATTATCAGCCCGTTGTTCTTTGCCTATCTCGTTCTTGTCGCGCTGGTGTACAGGCAATTGCCCTGGAAACAGATACGAGTGCTGTTCCTGAGCATCGCCAGCCTGGCGTTCATCGCGCATCTGGATCGATCCGCCGCGATCGTGACCCTCGGGCTGACCGTCTGGACGTACCTCTTCGCGTACCTCCTCGAGCACTACAAGAAAAGGATATTCCTTGTGGTCGGTATCTTGGGTATCCTCGGGTCGCTGATCGTGTTCAAATACCTCGGACTGCTTTCGGGCACGTTGAGTTACCTGACGCGGTTCGTCGAGGGTCTTCCCGATTTCCGCATCGAGAATCTGCTGTTGCCGCTGGGGATATCCTACATCACCTTCAAGCACATCAGTTACCTGAGCGACCTCAACTGGAAGATCGCCAAGCGGGGATCGTTTCTGGAATTTCTCAGCTACAGCTCGCTGTTCACCATTTTCGTGGCGGGGCCCATCGAGCGGTTTTCGCGATTCCAGCCGCAGCTATCCGATAATCACCAGAGCTGGCCGAATGTCTGGTACGGCTTTCAGCGTATCGTCTTTGGGCTGTTCAAAAAGCTGGTGATCGCGGATTGGATCGGCTATTTCATTCAGCCCTGGTGGGACAGCGCTTCGTTCTGGATGAGGGTCCTGGCGCTACTCGGCTACTCCATCCAGATTTACGCCGATTTCGCGGGTTATTCGGATATCGCCATCGGTTCGTCGCGCATCCTGGGCTTGAAGATCATGGAGAACTTCAACAATCCCTATTTTCGTACCAACATGAGCCGCTTCTGGGCAAACTGGCATATTTCGTTGTCGGAGTGGATCCGAAACTACCTGTTCTTCCCTCTGAGCCGCATCAGTCGCAAGGTGTTCTGGTCCCTTGTCTGTGTTCCCATCATCACCATGGCGATTTGCGGGTTATGGCACGGCGCCGCCTGGCATTTCATGATCTGGGGTGTCTGGCACGGAATCGGGATCGCGGTCTATCAGCTCTGGGTCTATTACAAAAAGAAGCGCAAGATCAAGACCCCGAAGACGATGGCGTATCAAATCCTGATGGGCGTCGTTACCTTTACATTCGTGACCGTTGGCTGGATGTGGTTCAGGTAGAAGATATGAAACGGGAGGTTAGAGCATGAAACGAATTTTTGATCGAATACGAAGCAACGAGAATCTCTGGCTCTACCTGAAGGTGACGTTCGTGTTCACGCTGCTGTTTTCCGCCATCGCCGCCAAGGCACTGTTCACGATTGTCGCCGTCGAGTCCAACCCGTTCTTCTACGCGAATTTTTAGGGTATAATCCAACTTGTATTGCTTGGGGATATAAAAACATTGACGCCGCGGGAGCCTCACGAATCAATTAGGAAAAGGAGGCTTCCATGGAACGAGACAAGTTAATCGTCAAGGCCCGCAGAAGGGTCGATGAGTTCAGATGTTTCTATATCCATCTCATGGTTTATATTCTGGTCAATCTTGGCTTGATGCTTCTTAATGTATTCACATTTCCAAAATCCTGGTGGTTCTTCTATCCGTTTGGTGGATGGGGAATCGGTGTGGTGATGCATTTCATCAGCGTTTTCCTTCTCGGCAGAGATTGGGAGGATCGAAAGGTCGAAAAGATATTGGAGAAGATGGAAGAGAGGCAGAGAGATTAATCGATGAAACCGAAGTTGATCGTACACGGGGGTGCCTGGAGCATCCCCAACAAGATGATCGACCCGCACCTTCTGGGTGTCGAGCAGGCGATCCGCGACGTCTATCCGCTTCTTGACGACGGGATGTCCGCGCTGGACGCTGTGGAGAGAGCCGTCAACATCCTCGAGGAGGATCCGACGTACGACTCCGGTCGCGGCGCGTTCCTGAACGCGCGCGGCGAGATCGAGCTGGACGCGATGATCATGAACGGGATCGATCTGAACATCGGGGCTGTCGCGGCGCTGCAAAACCTCCTGTATCCTATCTCCGTGGCGCGGATGGTCATGGACAGAACCGAACACGCTTTTATGGTGGGTTGCGGCGCGCAGGACTTCGCGAAATCCATGGGATTCGTGGAGCTCGATCCGAAGGAGCTTCTGACCGAGCGCGAACTGGAGTTCTGGCACAAGGTGAGAAACGATCCCGACTTCGAGTCGCGCGACGTCTTTCGCCCGAAGCCCAAGGGAACAGTCGGGGCGGTGGCGATGGACGAACACGGCAACCTGGCTGCGGCAACCTCGACGGGCGGCTCGCCGCGAAAGCTTCCGGGAAGAGTCGGCGATTCACCGATTCCTGGCGCTGGAACCTGGGTGGATAACCTTACCGCCGGCTGCTCGGTGACCGGCTGGGGCGAGGCGATCATGAAGGTGATGCTTGCGAAGCACGCCTGCGATTTGACGACCGATATGGGCGCCATGATGGCGTGCCGGTCCTCGATCGAGATGCTCAAACAGCGCGTGGATGGCGACGCCGGGCTCATCATGATCGACCGCCACGGAAACTACGGCTACGCGCATAACACAGACCGTATGGCTTTCGCGTACTGGGACACCGAAAAGGGTCTGATTGCGAGGATCGAGGCATGAAAACCATTGGATTGATCGGTGGAACGACATGGCATTCCACGCTGAAGTATTACAAACTGCTGAACGAGGGCGCGAACGAGCGTCTGGGCGGAACCCACGCGGCGAGAATCGTGCTCTATTCGGTCGATTTCGCGGAGCTCCGGGCCTTGCAAGATGAGGTCTCGCCAAAGCAGTTTGCGGAGTTTCTCGCGGAAAAGGGTTCTGCGCTGATACACGCCGGCGCGGACTGCATTCTGCTGTGCGCCAACACGCTTCACAAATATTACGAGATTGTTCAGGATCAACTAGATGTGCCGGTTTTGCATATCGCGGACGCGCTCGGAGACGAGCTTTCACGCTTTCACGTGAAACACCCCGGCCTGCTGGGAACCGCGATCACCATGTACGAGCCGTTCTATCACGACCGGCTGTCGCGTGGATACGGGATGACGACGGTCACGCCGGATCGGAAGTATGGCGACAAGCTCAGTCGGGCGATTTATCTTGAACTCTCTCGCGGCGAGGTTACGGAAGAGGCACGCACGATTTTCGCTCATTGCGTGAACGATCTGCTGAGCAAGGGCGCCGACGCCGTTGTCCTGGGCTGCACCGAACTCTATATGCTTCAGGATGTCATGCCGGACGGTGTGAAGGTGTTCGACACGCTCGATCTGCACGTCCTTGCAGCGCTGAACTGGGCTATTGAAAACGAAGAATAAAGTCGGAGGAAACATTGAAAAAGATTTGGATTGCACTGCTGATCGTCGCGATTGCGCTGATGATCGGCTGCGGAGGAAAGAAAGCTGGAGAGGAAGCCGGACTCGACCTGACACCGGAAGAGGTCTCGTCCAAGGAGATCACCGAAAACGCCTACGATTTTCTCTATGGAATGAGCCAGACGGGAAGGGAATTGCAAGAAGGTTTTGTGCAGATATCGGACGTGAAAGGCGAATTTCACGAGAAGAACCACTACGTGTATGTCTATGATTTTGAAGGTAATTGCATGGCGCACGCTGGCGACCCGTCGCTTCGCGGGATGAACTTGGTTGAAGAGGTCGATGCGGACGGCAATCCCATCGTCCGGCAGATGATCGACGCTGCGATGAACCATGGCGAAGGCTGGCTGAAGATCGCAATCGCCGATCCCGAAACGGAAGAGGTCAAGCGCGGTCGCGTGTATTACAAACGTCTGGGCGACCTCGATTACGTGATCGGCAGCGGCTATTTCAGAAAATGAGAATCCTGCATCTTCTGGCGCAGCGACCGGGCAGGACCGGCAGCGGGATCAATCTGTTGGCGACCCTGAACGCCGGTGCCGGACGAGGCCATCGACAGGCGGTGATCGCGGGAATCCCGGCTTCGGATCGGGATAGCGATTTCGGATTCCCGGAGGATACCGTCTTCAATCCGGTGCTGTTCGAGACGGACGAATTGCCCTTTCACGTCGCTGGCATGAGCGACGTCATGCCCTACCAGTCCACACGCTACAGCGACATGACTCCCTCGATGATCGAGAGCTGGAAGAAGGCTTTCACTCACGCGATCTCCAACACGATTTGGGATTTCCGGCCCGATATCATCCTGTCGCATCACCTGTGGCTGCTGACCACGCTCGCCGTGAAACTCCGCGGCAAAATCCCCGTCATCGCCTACGCGCACGGAACCGGTCTTCGTCAGTTGAAGTTGGCGACAGGCCTCTCCGAAGAGGTGATCACAGGGTGCGAGAATGTCGATCTGGTGCTGGCTCCGAACGGATTCCAGAAAGAGCGCATCGAGGCGGAGTACGGGATCGGGAATGTGATCGACATCGGCAACGGCTATCGTTCGGAGTTGTTCTATCGCACGCAGCGTCAACAGAGCGGTCGGATCCGGCTGATCTACGCAGGGAAGCTGAGTGCGTCCAAGGGTGTTTTACAATTGATCGACGCCTTCGAGACGATCGCGGACGAATCGATGGAGCTACTGGTCATCGGCTCCGGAAGCGGGGAAGAGGCGCAGGCGATCACGTCCCGCGTGGAGATATCGAAAGCACCCATTACGATGATCGGTGCGGTTCCGCAGGAGAAGCTGGCGGAGATTTTCCGCACGGGCGACGTCTTTGTGCTGCCGTCGTTTTACGAGGGGATGCCGCTGGTGCTGATCGAAGCGATTGCCTGCGGGATGCGCTGTGTCTGCACCGATCTTCCCGGCGTTCGACCGTGGCTCGATCCGATCGACCCAGCGCTGGTCGAATTCGTTCCCATGCCGGACATGGCGTCGGTGGATTGCCCCGAGCAGGATTGCGTTCCGCTGTTTGTGGAAAATCTGGAGGCGGCGTTACGGAAGCAGATCGATTCCGCATGGTCGCGCGGGTTGATCGATTGGCGGAGAACGGATGCGTTCATCCGCGGCAAATCGTGGGTGGCGATTTTCGAGAGGATGGAGCAGTTGATGCGGCGGTTGGTCGGGTGAATATCAATCGCTTGACAGGGAATTGCCGTCCTGAAAATTCTACCCGATTTTCAAAAAAAACTGGAGGATACCAATGAAGAAGATTTTCGTGATGTTCGTCATCATGACGATAAGTCTGGCGCTCGTGGCCGGACCGAAGGAAGAAGCGCTGAGCAGCCTCGACACGGCGAAGAAGTTCGTGTCCGGCGATCAGTATTCGAAAGCGGTCGATGAGATCAATTTCGCGCTGGCGAAGCTCAACGAGATTCTCGCGCAGAGGCTCATGGAACTCATGCCCGAAGCTCCGGCTGGGTACACCCGTCAGTCGGCCAACTCGGCAGGACTGGGCGCGGCAGGATCGTTCATGGGTTCAACGAATTCTCTGGCGGCCGAAGCGACCTACGGCAGTGACAGCGGATCGCGCATCGAGCTTACCATAACCGTTGGCGGGATCATCGGTCAGGCGGCGTCCTTTGCCAATATGGGTCAGATGTTCGGCGGCGCGGTTGCGGGTAGTTCGACCATCCGTGTTCAGGGCTACACCGGTACGCTCGAATACGATCAGGCGAACCAGTCCGGTTCGCTGACCCTGAAGATCGGCGAGGACAAGAGCGTCATGATCGAGGGTTCGCAGATCGATTCGGGCGACGTGCTGAAGTCGCTGGCGGAGAAGATGGACCTCGACAGACTCGATCGCGAGATGTAGATATTAGGTTTTGTGGCAAACTGAGTGAGTAAATAGTATCTTCATGATGATGTCTGTTGGCGTTACGTAAGCGCCGCTCGGAGATCGGCGCCTACATAAGAAAACCGACTTGCCCACTCGATTTGCAATAGCGCATTTTATTCCATTCGAAACAGTTGCATGGGTGTTTTCTTGCCGCGCAACTGGATAGAACCAGCCGGCGCGAATTGCCGGAATATGTCCGATTTCAATCTTGAAGCGGTGGATTCGGAGATGTAGATCATCCCGGGTTTCGCCGCTTTCTCGATTCTGGAAGCGGTGTTCACGACGTCGCCGATGACGGTGAGGTCGCTGCGGTCTTTCGTGCCGATATCGCCCTGAAGGACGTTGCCGCTGTTGATCCCGATGCGGATGTGGATGGGCTGTTTTCCATTTTCATTCCGTATCCTGTTGAGTTCCGGCAGCGCTTGGTTCATGATCTTGTCGGCGGCGTTAATCGCGTCGTTGGCATCGATAAATGTCGCCATGAGAGCATCGCCGACGAATTTATCGATATCCCCCAACGCTTCACGGGTGATCACGTCGCAAATACCAAACAATTCGTTCAGCATGGCGATGGCTTCCTCGGCTCCGTTCAGCTCTGTGTAGCTGGTGAATCCGACCACATCCATATAGAGAATGGTCATGTCGCGCACCTTCGTTTGGGCGATCCGATCGTTCGCGGCGAGCTGTTTGACCTCTTCGAAGGTGGTTGCCGACACGTAGCGCTGGATCAGCTTCTTGAACTTCTCCTGCAAGATGCGGTAGTCCTCCACTGCGCTGATATCGCGGAAAACCTCGATTGATGCCACGATACTCCCGTCGTCGTCGTAGATGGGCGAGATGTGCGTCTCGACGGGGAACCGTTTGCCGTTTCGATGCAGCGGATAGACCTTGGCACGTTGCGGCTCGGATGTCTCGAACACCTTCACGATCGGGCAGTTGCCCACGCAGAGCAGGTTGCCGTCCTCGTCTATGTGATTCAGGATACCGTCCCGGCACGACCGACCGACGACTTCCTCACGCTTGTAACCCGTGATCTCTTCCGCGCCGCGATTCCAGAACAGAATCTTCCTGTCTGGATCGACGATATACACGCCGTCGAATATCGAATCGAGGTATTTCTCGATCTCCTTGGTGATGATCGCTTTTTCCATGTGCATTACTCCATTACCGGGTCAAGATAGTCCGCAGGAATCTACTTGTCAACTTGAATGGTATCAGTTCGATAGCCGTGCCAGATAAAAAATCTTGCCATCATACGCTGCCTGAACAGAATGAATCGACGATAGGGGATATTTATGCAAATCTTGATGATTGACGACGATGCCGCGATCCGGTCATCGGTCGGAGAATTTCTGGGTCGGCTTGGACACCGTGTAACGACCTGCGAGAGTGCGATCAAGGCGTTTGACCTGATGAAGGACGCGCACTTAGATCTGATTCTCTCGGATATCCTGATGCCGGTCATGGACGGGATGGAATTTCTGAAGCTCGCCAAAGAGCGTGATCCGGATGTGGTCGTGGTGATGATCACCGGTCACGGAACGGTTCGCAACGCGGTGGAGGCGATGAAGGAGGGCGCGTACGACTACCTCCTGAAACCGCTGGACATGCTCGAGATCAAAGCGCTTCTGGATCGCGTCGAGGAATACCTGAAACTGCGCGAGAGCAACCGCCGCCTGAACCGCATTCTGCGCGAGTACAGTGATATCGGCGACGACTTCGTCTTCTTCTGCGACGGGATGCGGGAGGTATCCGATTTCGCACGGACGCTGCACCGAAAGCCTGATATCCCGATCCTGATCACGGGCGAGACCGGAACCGGTAAGGAAGTGATCGCACGCGAGATTCACCGTGGCGAAAAGGGCGCGCCGTTCATCGCGATAAACTGCGCCGCCATCCCGCCGGAGCTGTTCGAGAGCGAGTTGTTCGGGTACGAGGCCGGCAGCTTCACCGGCGGCTCCAGAGAGGGCAAAGCCGGGAAGATCGAGCTGGCGGAAAACGGAACTCTGTTCCTGGACGAGATTGGCGAGATGCGTCAGGAATACCAGGCGAAGCTGCTCCGATTGCTCCAGGAGCGTGAGTTCTTTCGCGTGGGCGGTACTCGTAAGATTCGAACCAACGCGCGGATCGTCTGCGCGACCAACTGCGAGATCGAAGAGTGCCTGCAAAACGGACGCATCCGGGCAGACCTCTATCACCGATTGTCTGTCGGCTGTATCCGGATACCGCCACTCCGGGAGCGCAAAGAAGAGATTGTCCCCTTTGCGAAATATTTTCTCGAAAAACTTCAAAGTGACAAGCGAACTACCTTCCAGACTATTTCAGAAGATGCCGCGCGGGTGCTCGTGGGCTACACCTGGCCCGGGAACGTTCGGGAACTGAAACACGTCCTGGAGCGCATCTCGTTGTTGTATCAGGATCGCACGGTCGAGCCGGAGCATGTCGGTCCGCTGCTCAATCGCGATTACAACAAGCCCCGACAGGTGCTTGAAGACGATATTCTCGAGCAGGCGGGATCGAGCTTCGATTTAAAGGAATGGATCGGCAAAATGGTCAAAACCGCGCTGGAAAGGCACGACGGTAATAAAACGAAGACGGCGCAATATCTGGGCATCACCCGCAGCGAGCTATACACCTATCTGAAGCATATAGAGTCTTGATCAGGCACTTGGCGCGCGAGGATTTCCGCGAAATTGTTGCGCGGCGAATTGACCTGCCCGGATATGGGATAGAAGTCCATCCAATCCGATTCGAGCGGCTTCATCAACTGCATCGAGGTATCGAGATCACCCTCCGAATCCAGCCATTCCATTTCCCTTCCCGGCGGCAGGATGACCGGCATCCGATGGTGAATTCCGCGCATCGTTTCATTGGCGTCGGTGGTGAGGATGGTGAAGGTGTGCAGGGGTGATCCTCCCGGCGTTACCCAGCGTTCCCACAGCCCCGCGAAGCTGAAGATGGGCTGGTCGCGCAGGAAGATGAACATCGGCTGCTTGTCGGGTTTGCGCCATTCGAAAAAGCCGTTGGCGGGGATCAGGCAGTGACGCGCCTTGAACGCCGACCGGAAGCTTGGTTTCTCGTGGGCGGTCTCGCTACGTGCGTTGATGAGCTTGCTCCCGATGGATTCGTCTTTTGCCCAGAAAGGGATCAGCCCCCAGCGGAACGTCTCCAGCCTCACGCCGTCTTTGTCCTTGCGATAGACCGGCAGCCGGTTGGTCGGCGCTGCGTTGTAGCGCAGATCGTATGCTTCCAGTTCGTTGATGTACTCGATGTACTTGAACAGGTCTTGCAGACTCGAATAGATGGCGAATCTTCCGCACATGGTGGTCTCCTTCGGGAATGTATCAACTTCCGAATGTCCGAGCGAAGCGAGGTCTTCTGAATGTTGATTTATGCATCGAACTCCGGCATAACATTCGGAAGACCTCGCTTCGCTCGGACATTCAGAAGTTATACCTTATCTCTCTCCAGTACGATTTCGTTGATGTTCATACCGTTTTCGTAGCGGTGGATGATTTCGAGAGAAATCTGCCGGACCAGGTGGATGCCCAGTCCGCCGATTTCGCGGTCCTCGAGCGCAGCCAATGTGTCCGGTTCCGGTGTGTCGAGCGGATCGAAATTGACCCCGTCGTCGCTGATCACGATCCTGATTCGATCATCGGAGATTTCCACCTCGATATCGATCGGATGCCTGTGGTTGTCTCGATAACCGTAGTTGATGATATTGGTGACCATCTCGTCGAACACGAGGTTGCAGTTGAATTTATCCTTTGCTGTCAGTTCTTCGATCTCGTCGAACGCCTCCAGAAACCCTTCCAGCGCGCCGAGGTTGTTGTCGATAGTTTTCGTAAACACGTTCATGACACGCTCAAAAGTCGAATCCGCCCAGGAATATCTCGGCGGCCATGTCTTCTTCTTCGACACGGTATGCGACGCGTACTCCCAGGTTGATTTGCAGGACGAGGTTGGAGAACAGCGCGGTCTCGAAGGTGGATTCGAGTCCGACGGAGCGGTAAAGTGTTTCGATATCGTTGTCTTTCGCCAGACCGTAGTCGAAGAATCCTCCCCCGGTGATTCTGCGGAGGAAGAGCCAGCGTCCCAGGCTCATATCGGGGTAGGCGACGGGCAGTTTGTAGGAGACGGTTCCCTTGTAGAGGTGCTCGTGCTCGTGGTCGTCATAGCCGCGCGGGAAGAGGATTTCGCGCATGAAGCGGTAGTTTCCTTCATACATCTTCTCGTATTCGGCGGTGAGCTTCAGGCTGTGGTGTTTCACGAAGCCGGGAAGGTAGAGACGGTAGTGCCCGGAGAACAGTCTTCCCTTGAAATCGGCGAGTTCCTCCTGCACGAAGGGCGTGGTCGTGTAGGACGCGCCCAGTCGTTGACCCCAGCGGGGTGCGATATCGCGCGAGCAGGGTTGCAGCATGTGATAGAATTCACCGAAGTAGCGCACGGGAACGAGCGTGCCGTTTCCCATTTCGTAGGGCTCGATGTAATCGCGGTCCTGCGCATAGACATAGCTGATCTCGGAGCCGACCTCGAACGTGGACCACCATGCGCCGCGAGAGAAGTTCATCGGGATGCTGAGTCGCACGGTGGATGTGAATTCGGTCCAATCGTCCTCGATATCGTCGTCATCGTTATCGTCGTCGTCGGTATCGGTGCTGTCGGAATAGACGGTCGTTCTGCCGCCGGAGTCGATCTCGAGTCCGATCACGGCGGGAAGCTGTTCGTAGTTGATCTGTGCGCGCAATCCCGGGACGTCCTCGTTGACGTTGTAGTAGATTCCGGCGAGTACGTGGGTGGTGCTCAGCACGTCGTCCGACTGGAGGTCGAGCCCGATTTCGGTTTCGGTGCTGTACGGTGCCCAGCTATGGAAGTTGAGCGAATGCAGGATGGGCGAATAGGGCTCGACGGTATAGTCCTTTTGTGGAATGTCGTCGGAACACGGGATAGCCTTACCCTGCTCTTGATGCACCAGGGGTTCGTAGAAATGCAGGGTGCGGATTTCGACATCCTCGAGCTTCTCCCAGTCCGCGGGATCATTATCAATCTCATAGACGCGGTAGCCGTTTTCGTTCCGATAGTCGGCAAAGACCAGCTTCGTTCCGTCCCGCGAAACCGACGGCTGGTAGGCGCCGAACTTGCGCGACACGACCCGGAACCGCTCGCCGGTCTCGATATCGATCGCGTAGATATTGTCGATTCCCGAGTAGGCGGAGCTGTAATAGACATGGTTGCCATGCGAGAAGGGCGCGGTGATGTCTTCGGTATCGAAGGGCGTGAGTTCGCTGCCGGTTCCGCTCTCGATATCCAGGATTTCAAGCCGCAGCTTGCCGTGGTGCTGCCGGAGATAGACCAGTCTGCCATCGTCGGTCCAGCAGGGCGTCTTGATGAAATCGTTATCGGGATTGGGGATTTCGAGTAGCACGTCTCCGGTACGCGTGTCCAGCAGGACGAGGTTGCAGTTTCGGCTTGTGTCGTAACGGACGGCGGCGATGCGCTTTCCGTCATTCGATATCGTAGGTGCGTAGTATTTTTCGTTGTGGGTGATCTGGCGCTTCGACCCGCGCCGTAGATCGTAGGTCACGATATCGGAAAAGGACTGGTTTCCCCAGCGGATATCGGGTGTGGTCCGGCTCCAGACGGCGATTTCACCGTTTGTGGAAAACCGTTCCGCCGACTGCACGTAGCAGAGGTGCTTCATATTCTCGTGATCGTCGATGCGAACCATCTCCGGCGTCTGCCCCAGCCCGGTGCGCATGGCGACGACGTTTCCATCAATATCGTAGTGCGGCGATGCGTACAGGGTCCAGTCGTCTCCGATCACGGGAGAGACCGCCCTGGCTTCGGTGAACTTCAGTCCTTTGATCTGCGCGCGCCACATCTCTCTCAGGTCGTCGCAGGTCTTGTCGTAGAGCTCTTCCACGTAGAGGTCGGTCTCGTGGTGAAGGGCGGTCGAGAAGCGGAACGGCCAGATGGAGAAGCGGGATGTCTTCTGCACGACGTTCGCCCATGTTTCGGCGGGGAAATTCTGCCGCACGCCGGCAACCAGCAGGTAACCGAGCAGATAGTGGTTCGGGTAGAAATTCTTGTAGGATCGCAGATAGGCTTTGTAGTAGTTCGGTTTCTTGCCGGACAGCAGGATGGCGCGCTCGGCGACATCGAAGCTTGGCATGCGTCCGCGACCCCAGTCTGTCAGTGCGGTTTCCGTCGCAACGGCGTCGCCCTCGTAGTACCAGAGCGGCGTCGATAGCATGGCGCACAGCGAGATACCGTATTCGCCCATGATGTAGCCGAAGACCTTTGTCATGCCGGAATTCAGCTTGTCGAACTGCATCATGTGCCGCGTTTCGTGTACTGTCAGGAGGTCGTACCAGTCCAGTCCGCCCGTCAGACCTTCCTGCGGTGGGGTGGGGTAGTACTGCGACATCCGTGGCGCCATGGCGACATAGCCGTTGCTGACCGAGCTGCGACTGCCCAGAACGAGGGTCCAGGACTTCGTTTTTGCATTCATGGTCTTGTTCAACGGGCCATAGACGAATTCGAGCCGGTTGGCTACTTTCATGGCGTCCCGCTCGATCTCGGCGGGGAAGATCAGATGAAAGTGCTCGGTGCGAAGCTGTTTCCACTCGACCGAGATCGGGTGCGTCGAATTCATTTCCTCGTAAATCTGCGCGTTCAGGCAGAACGCCCCCAAGACCAACAGGCTTAGAATCAGGTGTTTCTTCATGCTCATCTCGCTGTGTTTTTCTATTCAATTACAATGCGGATTCCCTCCGAGTGCGAGGTGAATTCCGGCGCGTACATACATTGTATCGTCGTGATTCCGGTCGAGAACGATCCGGACTGGAATGCCCTGAGCGGGTATTCGAACACGTAGGTTCCCTTGTGCAGCCGCTCGATGAAGAAGTTGGTCGAGGCGTCGCGCGTCGATTCGTAATAGCAGATTCCCTGCTGCCATTTCGTGCGGGAAAGCACGTTTTCAGGCTCGAATCCGGCGGCGCGCATGTCCTTCATGTGGACGTAATCCATGTCGCGATCGACAGATAGCTCAATGCGTACGATCACGCGGTCGCCGATGTTGACGGGATCGTCTTCCGTAATCGGGTGAAGCTTCGTGCCGCGAACGTCGGGACGCTCGATGAAGAGCTGCTTCTTCAAGGATAGAGGTGACGCATGCGGGGTAATTTTGTCAAGGTCTTCGAAGTATTGCCAGTAGAGCGCGCCCCAGGCGGGATGGTCGTTCGGATTCTCGACATGGACATCCGCCATCTGCGGTTCGATCCCGGTCGATGTCCAGGTCTCATGGAAATATCCGGTACCGGCTTCCATCGATTCCGGCTTGACGGTTTTCCCCGCGAGCTCGATCTCGACCACCTCATCGGACGACAACCAGTCGCTTCCGTCGATGAGCATGGCGTAGCAGGCTTCGGCGGTGGCCTTGGTCGTCTTCCAGTCCTGCACCTGCTTCTGCTTCAGCAGCCAGACGCGCAGCTCGTCAACTTCCTCCCGCGTTCCCATCTCGCGGAAGAGCTCGATCAGAAGCGATTGCGTTTCGATCGGCGCGTTGTACCAGAAGTACCCGCTACGGTTTTCCTTCCAGTACATGCCCATCTCTTCCGAGTGCATCGCCCGTTCCCTGAGGGATGCGAAAACCTTTCGGGCGGTTGGCATGTCGTTATAGCGATACAGTGCCAGGGCCTGCATGCAGGATACTTGTAGCGACCAGTCCTTCCACCAGGTGTTCAACTGCCGGTAGTAGTAATTGTAAGCCGTCAGACTCGATTCGTCGATGGAGACGTCCGGGAAGAAACTGCGCAGGTAGAAGTAGTGGATGTGCCGACCACGGATATGCTGTTGCTCCAGATCGAAGCCTTGGTCGAGCAAGTACTGGTAGTCGTTTTCCAGTTCGCCGTCAAGCCAGTGCATGGCGCGCGTCAGGCCGGATTCGATCTCGGGTTCGATATCGATACCGAGCGCCTTCAAATGACCGAAGCCCTCCACGATGTATTGCGTGATATACCTGCTCTCGTTCATGCCATTGAACCACGGCCAGGCGCCACTCGGGAGCTGCATCTCGAAGAGTTTGCCAAGATTCGTATCCCTCTGCATGGTCATATGATTCAGGTCGAAGAGCAGCCCGATGCGCTTCTTTCGCTCGGTTTCGTTCTCCGCCTGCCTTACCCATGGCGTTTCTTCGAGCAGGATCGATTTCAGGTCCTGATTCTTTTCCAGATTGGACAGCAGCGCTTTCGAATCCGGGAGGTCTCGCCATTGCTGGAAGATACGCTCGATCTTCGGATTCTGCTGAACGATATATTCCGCCAGCGTGTTGGCGTAGTAGCGTGTGAAAATCTGTTCGGCGCACTCGTGGGGATACTCCGCCATGTAGGGAAGCGCCTGCACCACGTACCACACCGGGTTGGTGGTGAATTCGAGCGTCAGTCGATGGTGCTCGATCGTGGTGGAGTTGCCCGATTCTTTGAGCTTGCGGAAGGTGAAATCCTTCGTTTGATTGCCGCGAATGGGCATGGGAAGCGATTCGGTGACCAGCATGCGGTTGGGTAGAACCGGCAGCAGATGTTCCTCGCCGTCGGAAAAATCGCTCGACTGCGCGACCATGCGAATCACTACCGCCTGATAGTCGTCCGGGATAGCGATTTCCCATTCGACGCTCGTATTGCCGTTCGACTCGATCGAGAACGCCTCTTCGCCGTTCGCGTTGCCCAGTTCCGCATCGATGGGCTGCATGTCCGCGGCGTTGAAGAGCAGCAGTCGCGCCTTGCCGTCGAGCTTCTCATCGACCATGCTCTCGATCTTCGCGGACAGCACGATGCGGTCGCTTTCGCGAAGGAATCGGGGCAGGTTGGGCGTGACCATCAGCTGCTTTTGGGTGGTGAGAAATTTTTCGGTTTTTCCGATCTGAAGCGCTTCCGTGTGGGCGAATCCCATCAGTTTCCATTTTGTCAGGGCGTCGGGCACGGTGAACGAGAAGGTTATATCGCCATCCTTGTTCGTGCGCAGCTCGGGATAGAAGAAAGCGGTTTCCGCGAAATTCGATCGCAATTGAACCGGCGTTGTGCTCGGTCCCGCAGCCTCGGCGTTGACTTTCATGGCAGCCTCGGGAGCCGCTTCGATCGTATTGATGACTGCCATATCCTCATCCTGTGCTACGGACATCGCATCGATATGATATCCCCTCATGCCGCCGAATCCGCCACGGGTATATCGCCAGCGCTTGGGGTGATTGAACCAGTTCAGGATTCGCAGGTGATATCGGGTTTGGTTGAAGCTTGAACGATAGCCATTTGAACTTAAATCTACCGGAGGCCAGGAATGTTCGATCCAGACGGGTCTCGTTGCCGCGTCAACATCCCATTGCTGCGGGGAGTAGCGTTCACGGTGAATATACTCGCGCCACGTATGCGGGATGAACTCGTCCAGCGAAGCGTCGTACATGCACGCCAGAAATTCCGCGTTCGCCGGATCGCCTTCGTAATCTTCGATGGTCAGGCGGAATTCTTCCTTTGCGCCGGGCTCGATCTTGTCGCGGAAGGTGGACCACGAGATGTTCAGCTTCTTGTTCGTCCAGGGTACATCGATCCGGATTTGCTCCGTGTAGCCCCTATTCTCGCGGAACATGGCGAAATCGGCGGTGATGCCTCCGCGATCGATTTCCGCGATCGGGATTCGGATCGGCTTCTGCTCGTTATCCAGCTCGATAACTTCCTCTTTGATCGATTCGTTGCCCCTCTTCAGCGTATAGATGATTCTCGCGTCGGGATAGGAGCTTCCGATAAGCACCTCGGCCTTCTCGCCCGGCTCGCAAGTCGTTTTCACGGGTACGGCCCAGAAGGCCTTCGGCTGCGGCATCTTCTTCTCATTCGGAGAATAGAGTGTAAAAATCTTGTGGATCGAGACATCGGCACCAAGCGGGTCTTTCGCCTCCACCTCGATGCGGTACGGTCCCTGCTTCCACCGCGACATTCCATCCAGCTCGATTTCCAGCTCTTCGCCGGTATCGAATGCTCCCGTAAAGACCGTCTCGATTTTCCCCCAGGTGTCGGGATCGTTCTCATCGAGGTACGGATCGTGCGGGAACATTTCTACGAATTCGTCATATGTATAGATCGCCGTATCGCATCCCGTATGCTGGTTGTCCAGCCTGAAGAGACGATCCGGAGCCTTCAGTCGATAAACCTTGAACGTGCCCTTCACCGGTATGTGGACGTTCATCAGATTGTCGGTAACCATCTCGAAGTGGTTCTTGCTTTCCCGATTGACCTTTTCGTCGATCAGGATATCCACAATCAGGGAGCGGTTGCCGGCATACACGTTGAATGTCCCGCTGCGGGTCTCGCCGTTGATATCGGTAACGTCCGCCTTGACCATATAGCAGTATGCCCTGTCGTCCTGCCCGGGAGCTGACACCAGCGTGAAGGGGATGGAGAAGGAGCCGTCGGCAGCGGTATGGGTCTCGCCCGAGGCGATGCACTGCTCGACGATGGGCCGATGTCTCCAGGAGCCGAACCAGGGACGGTAGTCGATGCGGGTAACGCTGTAGGCCACATCGGCAGAGGCGATGTCGTTTCCGGCGAAGGACACGGCCTTCCCCCTGACCTCGATGTCGGTGTCCAGCGTGAAAACCTCGTCGATCGGGTCGAACTCGACCTCGAACTTGGGCCGCTTGTATTCCTCGACCTGGAGATAGGCGCTTCCATACCTCGTTTGCAGTGTGATGGAGCCGGTCATTCCCGATTCCGGCAGCACGAACGAGCCGTTGAAGCTTCCGCATTTGTTTGAGATATGTTTGTTTGTTGAGATGATCTTCCGGTTCACGTCGAGGAGATCGACATCGACCGGGAAGTCGATTGCAAGATTCTTCTCGGTAATCGTGTCGCTGTCGATGACGATACCCTTGTAATAGACTGTCTGTCCCGGACGGTATATGGAGCGGTCGGTGAACAGATAGGCCGTGGTTCGATCGTTGTGGTCCTGCGGGGTATTGGTGTAATGGTTTCTGTTTCGATTTCGCAGCGTGTCCCCGTCCGTGATGAAATCGAGGAAGTAGCTTCCATCCTTGAGCGGAGCCTGCCCGTTTTCGTCCGTGACGACGGAATCGAACAAATTGTAATTATTTCGTCGTCCCCCGGTGTACATCTCCACCCGAACGCCTTCCATCGGTTGCCCGGTGAGGCGGTTCACCACATCGATGTTGTTTTGGTCGCTGTTTCCACCCACCATCCAGGCGATATCGGAGACTTTTATCTCCGCGAGTTGGAATAATGTATCGATGTCGTCCGTTAAGGAAAACATGACCGTGTAGTGTCCGGGTGGCAGTGGGTTGAACTTGGTCGTGAGTTTCCGCGTGATATGGTCGCCCGGGTCGGGGACATCCACGATCCACTCGTCGATAGGCGTCCGCTCCCTGTACTGTGAGGCGATGGACCGCGGTGGTTTTCTTCGTTTCTTGATCGATTCGTCGTATCGATAGACGCGAAAGTACATTCTGGAGATGTTGCGGTAGGATATCGTCATAGGCGCGACATGCTCGATCGGATTCACGGCGTCGATGAAGATTAGCGCGCTCGGGTTCGTGATGCAGTCGAGCGTGGACTGACAGAATGGGCGAACGAGCTCCAAATTTTCGATCGCTTCCCGACAAAGCTTCTCCGCCTCGATGTAGTTGTTCCGGTACTCGGGATTGTCCGGCTCGGTTTCATATTGCCAGCAGTAGAATCGCGCAAGTGCGTCGGCGTACCTGTCGTAGAATTTCGGGTCCGTCTGACGGGTAAGGAATTCTTCGAGGATCGCCTGGTATCGGGAGGTTACGGCGGGGGAGGAGTTCTTCGACAGAATGAACTGTAGCCGGTCCAGGTCCAGCGGAATCAGATATTGCGCGGCACCGGTATCACGATAGTAGCGTAGAAGCTCCTGAAACGTCACCAGCGCGTGAAAGTCCATGGAGAGCGAATCCTCGCTGACGATCTTCAGGTCGATGAACGCGTCTGTCGGCAGCATGTACCGTTCGTCGGGAAGAAACCGGTTGGCCGGGTAGGCGATGCCGCTGTCGTCGCTCTGGAACACGGCGAGGGCACGTAGCGCCAGATTGGAAAACAGTGCCCGGTCGTCGGTATAGATATCGTCGTATCTTATGAGGCCGCCGTAATCATCGACGCTCTTCGCTCTGTATTTCTCCGGAAGCTCCAGCGATTTCTGGAAATGCTCGATCGATTTTCGGAGGATCCTCTGCGCGCCCCAGGTTTCGATGTTCCCTGATTCATCGTCGATCAGCTCGGTGCGTTCCAGAATCGCGGAAGCATTCTGCTGATAATACTCCCAATACATCTCGCCCAGCATGGAGTGAAGCAGCGCCTTGATATCGTCCGGCGCGGCCTCGATCTCCTGCAATGCCAGATCGCGCTCCATCATGAAGGATTTCTCTTCCAGCTCGTTCAAGTACTTCATCTTATAGACGATAGCCTTCTGGCGCTGGATCGTGTCACCCTCGTTTTTCGCCTGTTCGTAGATGGAATCGACCAACGCTTTCGCGGAGCGCGGCAGCCGGTCGCTGTCGTATTGATTCACGCGTTGCCAGGCCCGACCGAAGTCGTATGCGGCGATATAGATGGATATTGTCAGCAGCAGGCAGATAAAAAGGATTTTTCGCTTCATTGTGTACCCCATTTTTCCCAGCGATATTTGTCCAATAATAGGTGAAACGACGGAAACCCGTCAATGAATCTTTTTTATCCGTTCCAAAGCGGTTAGAAATATTGACAGCATAACCCGTTATCGGAATATGTGCCGGAAGATAAAAAATACGAAACAAGGAGAATTACTATGTACTACGCATTGCTACAGGCAACAACAGCCGGAGCCGGGGAGGGTGGCACGCAAGCCGCCGGCGGCGGACTTCTCGGGATGCTGCTTCCCTTCGCGCTCATGTTCGCGATCTTCTACTTCCTTCTGATCCGTCCGCAGCAAAAGAAGCAGAAGGATCATCAGAAAATGCTCGAAGCGCTCAAGGAAAACGACATCGTCGCGACCTCCTCGGGTATCATCGGCAAGATCGTCGCGATCAAGAAGGACAAGGACAGCGTGGTTCTGCGCGTGGATGATACCACCAACACCAAGATCGAATTCCAGCGTCACGCAATCGCGGGCGTCATCGGTCCGAAAGAAGACAAACCTGCCGAAGCCAAGAAATAATGAAACGGATTCCGAAATTGCTCGAAATACACATGATCGGTGATAAGGTCTTGCGCCAGAAGGCGGAGCCGGTCGAAGAGATTACCGACGAGATACGCGAATTCATCCAGGATTTGACCGAGACCATGTACACCTACGACGGCGTGGGACTCGCCGCGCCGCAGGTGGGCAGGTCGTTGCGTATCTTCGTGGTCGATCCCTTCTTCTACGAGACCAAGGTGAAAAAGCCCATCGTGATGATCAATCCGCATATCACCGAGAGCGACGGATCGTTCGTCTATGAAGAGGGCTGCCTCAGCTTGCCGAACATCTTCGAGAAGGTGAAACGCCCGGGCAGGGTGGTGATCGAATCGATCGATCCGAAGGGTGAGAAGCAGGTCTATGAGGCGGAGGACTATTTCTCGACCGTGATTCAGCACGAGAACGACCACCTCGACGGTATCCTCTTCGTGGATCGGGTCAACAAGCTGAAACTGCTGCCCTGGAAGAGGAAAATCCGCGAACTGGAAAGTATGACGGACGAACATGGCGTCAACATCCGCAAGTTCGATAAGTAGAATTGTTTTCATGGGCACGCCCGAGTTCGCCGTGTCGGCGCTCAGGCGACTTGCGGACAGCCCGTACAAGCCAGTTCTGGTGGTTACGCAGCCCGACCGTCCGAAGGGACGGAAGCGTCGTCTCGCGCCACCGCCGGTAAAGGTTCTTGCGCTCGAACTCGGTATTCCCGTCATCCAGCCGGAGGACGTCAACGATCCCGAAGCGGTCGAACAGATCGCGGTGGTGAAACCGGACGCTGTCGTGACCGCCGCCTACGGTGGGTTTCTGGGTAAAAATCTGCGCGAATTGCCACCGTTCGGATGCCTGAACCTGCACCCGTCGTTATTGCCGCGCTACCGTGGATCGAGCCCCATCAACGCCGCGCTGTTCCATGGCGATACTGTCACCGGTAACACTATCTTCAGGCTGACCCGGCGCATGGACGCGGGTCCGATCCTGTACCGGCACGAGGTCGATATCGTTACCGACGAATGCTACACCGAACTGCACGACAGGCTCGCCGCCATGGGGGGGGAAGACCTGGCCGTCACGCTCGGGATGCTCGAACGGGGCGAGATCGTGGAAAAAAAGCAGGATCACGAGATGGCCACCTTCTGCGGCAAGATCGAGAAGTCGGATACGTTCATCGACTGGACTCTGTCGGCGGAAGCGATTCATAACCACGTGCGAGGTCTGGCGTTACAGCCTGGCGCGATCGCGTTTTTCCGCGACAATCCTTTGAAAATTATCCGTACTGGGCTGCTCGAAGAGTCATCGGACAAAGAGCCGGGAACGATCGTCGAGATCGTGAAAAATACGGGCTTCAAGGTGGCGACGGGGGATCGTGTTCTGCTCGTCACCGAGGTGCAGCCTGCCGGTAAGAAGATCATGACCGCGCACGCCTACAGCCTCGGCGCACGGATCGAGGAAGGGGAGATTTTCAGCCATGCCGATCGAGATCGGGACCAAGTATAAGAACCTGTTTCTGGTGCTCGCGTCGCTGAGCCTCATCCTCGCGATGGCGGTCACGACGATGCTGTGGTGGTTCATCTCGCCAAGACTGCACGAGATCAGCCACTGGCTGGCGATTGCTACCCTCACCGCGCTGCGAGTGTTCTACTTCGTCGTGCTATTCGGCATTCTGCTGATGCTACTCACCTGCTACCTCGAAAAAAACCTGCTCATCCTGCGATTCCCGGTGCGGCTTGCAACGCAATTCCTGTTTCCGGTGACGGTGTTCCTCGGCAGGCTGATCGGGATATCGAAAGACAAGATTCGTGAGTCGTACGTGCATGTGAACAACGCGCTTACGAAAGCCATGCAGATGCAGTACAAACCGTCCGAAATCCTGGTACTGCTGCCGCACTGCCTTCAGCACACCGACTGCAATATACGCATTACCAACGATATCCGACTCTGCTCGGGCTGCGGCAAATGCAATATCGCGGAACTGAAGAAGCTTGCCGAAAAGTACGATATCACCATCGCCATCGCCACCGGCGGCACGCTCGCGCGTCGTATCATCGTACGCAATCGACCAAAATTCATCATCGCCGTGGCGTGCCAGCGCGACCTTGTCGATGGCATTCAGGACGCCTTTCCCATACCGGTTTACGGCATCCTCAACGAGCGACCCGAAGGCCCCTGCGTCAATACGCGCGTCGCAGTCGATAAGCTCGAACATGTGCTGGAGAATGTGCTGATAACCAACTTCTGAATGTCCGACCAAAGGGAGGTCTTCCGAATGTTGGTATCGCGGTAGCTTGTCGCGGCGATCAGCGCTTACAGAATTTATTACGGACACTCATTGATTTTGTTGTCCTTACCCACTCGTTGTGTAACAGAGCCAAAATTTCGATGCAGGATACACAATCGGGATTTATAGCGAATTGTAAAGGCTTTTACGTGCTACAGCAGCTTTTCTCCCAGCATACCCACCAGGTATCCGATGCTTGCCCCGGACGCGGGAAGCCACGCACCTCGAAACTTTGCCAGCGGTGCGATGTCCTGGAAGATCAGATAGAGAATTCCACCGGCCGCGAACAGCATGATACCCGCGATCGTGTTGGGCATGTTGGACAGGAAACCGTACCCGAGCAGCGCGGCGACAACGCCGGTGAAGCTCAGTGCGAGCATAACGGACAATGTTTTTCTCACGCTCCAGATTTTGCGCAGTTCTCCGTAGGTGTTGAAGCCTTCCGGCAGGTTTTGCAGTCCGATAAAGATTGCCAGCAGAAGCCCGAACGAATGATCGTGCGCGAACGACGCGCCCAGCGCCAGCGACTCCGGCAGATAATCCATCATCATCCCCATGAGCTGCGCCATGGAGCCTTTCATTTTGCTCAGGGCCCAGTCGAAGGCCATGAACGAAAACGTTCCGCCCACCATAAGGATGATCAGTTCGGGGACATCCAGCAGCTTCATCGCACGCGGAACCAGTGCGAACGATATGGCGCCGAGTAGTACGCCACCGCCGAACGCGATGGTCCAGTGCAGGATCTCCGTGCGGATATGCCTGTCTCGCACCTTGAAGAAGTAGGCGACCAGTCCGCCGATGATCACCGTTATCCCAGATAATAAGGAATAGATCGCGATCGTTCCGATTTCGTGCATGAAGACCTCAATTTTAATTTTGAACAAGCATGGATGTGGTTGATTACGCGTGTCAAGCAATAATGAAGATGGAGCGTGGCTATCCCCCTCTCGATGGTGCGTCAAGCTCCAGCTTGCCATCCTTTTCTCTGGCACTCATTGGTAGAGCGCTTTGGGGGAAAGATATGAGAAAGGGCAGACACCAAGGCCTGCCCTACAGAAATATCAATTGATCAGACGGACATCAGGGATGCCAGCACGGATGTGTTGACGATGTCTTCGGCGGAGCATCCGCGCGAGAGGTCGCAGATCGGAGCTGCGAGGCCCTGGATGACCGGGCCGATGGCCTCGGCTTTTGCGAAGCGCTGTACCAGCTTGTAGCCGATGTTTCCGGCTTGCAGGTCGGGGAAAATCAGGACGTTGGCATTGCCGGCGACCTTGCTGCCGGGGGCCTTCTTCTCGCCGATCTTGGGAACAACCGCCGCGTCGAGCTGAAGCTCACCGTCGTATTCGAAATCGACCTTGCGCTCGTCGAGGATGGATCGGGTTTCGAGCACCTTGTCAACCAGTTCGTGCTGCGCGCTGCCCTTGGTTGCGAAGGACAGGAGCGCTACCTTCGGATCGTCACCGAGCAGCTTCTTGCGGGTGAGCGCGGTGCTCATGGCGATGTCGGCGAGCTGTGCGGCGTCCGGATTCGGCACGACCGCGCAGTCGGCAAAGAGGTAGATGCGGTCTTCGCCCATGTAGTCGGGCACGACCATGATGAACGAGCTGGAGACGGTCTTGAGTCCGGCTGCGACACCGACCACGTGTAGCGCGGCACGCAGGACGTCCGCGGTGGTGTTGGCGGCGCCGGCGACCATGCAATGCGCGATGCCGAATTTGACCATCAGCGCGCCCGAGTAGAGCGGTTCCTTGACGGTTTCGGCGGCGACTTCCATCGTCATGCCGCGTTTTTTACGTCGTTCGTAGAGGAATTCCGCGAACTCGGCGTTCTTCTCGAACGAAGCCGGATCGATGATCTGGGTATCGCCCAGCTCGACACCGAGCTTTTGGGCTTGCTGGTTGACGGTCTCGGGGTTTCCCAGCAGGATCGGCTTGGCCAGACCATGCTTGACGATCTCGGCGCAGGCGATGAGGGTGCGATCGTCGAACGCCTCGGGCAGAACCACGGTGCGGACATTCTCTTTCGCCTTGTTTCTCAGGGTTTCAACTATGTTCATGATTGATCTCCTTCCACAACGATTTTCGCGATATCGGCAATGCGCAGGAAGAGTTTCCTGATGCCGGATAACAGGCTGTATCGGTTTTTTCTTATTGGAATATCTTCGGTGTTGACCAGCACATCGTCGAAGAACCGGTCGATGGTCGCGCCGTATTCGACGAGCAGGTCGAGGCAGGTCGTGTAATTCTTCTCGGGAAGCAGTTCGGCGATGCGCTTTTCAAGCGCCAGGTATCCTTCATAGAGTGCTTTTTCGGCATCCTCGGCAAGCATGTCCGGATTGACCGGCTTCAGATCACCCGCTTCCTCGATGATGTTGGAGACGCGCTTGAAGCCCAGCACCAGACGGACAAAGTCGTTACGCGTCTTGAACTGCTGAAGCGCTTGCGCGCGGTGAACGAGATCGGGAATGTTGCTGTAGTCGATGTGCATCACGCTGTCGATCACGTCGTAGTCGATATTCTTCTGCTGCAAGAGCCAATCGACGCGCTGCCGGAAGAAGTTCTGGACGATCTTCTTGTTGTGTCCGGGTTCGTCGAGCTTGGTTTCGAGCAGCTCGAAGCTTCTTTCGATCAGGTCGAGGATGCTGAATTCGAATCCGAATTGGTCGATGATAAGCACGATTCCGTTGGCGGCACGGCGTAGCGCGAAGGGATCGTTCGATCCGGTGGGGATCATATCGACGCCGATGATGCCGCAGACGGTGTCCATTTTGTCACCGATGGCGACGAGCGCGCCGGGGATCGATGTGGGCAGGCCGTCGTTCTGTCCGCGCGGAAGGTAATGCTCTTCGATGGCGCTGGCGACGTCGTTCGGCTCTTCGCACTGGAGCGCGTATTTTCCGCCGATGTAGCCCTGGAGCTTGGTGAATTCCTTCTCGCCGAGCATGGTGGTCACCAGGTCGGCTTTGCAGAGGAGCGCGGCGCGGTCGGCATGTTGTGCGGTACTGTCGTCGATATCGGTATGATCGGCGATGAATCTGCACAGCTCGCGGATGCGTCCGGTTTTTTCGAGCAAGTTGCCGAGTTTGGACTGGAAGGTTACTTCTTCGAGTCGTTGCACGAAGGCTTCCAGCGGTTGCGCGGTGTCCTCGTCGTAGTAGAATTCGGCGTCGTCCAGCCTCGGACGGATCACCTTTTCGTTTCCGAGCTTGATGAGGTCGGAGTAGTTGGGGTCGCCGTTGGATATGAAGATAAACTTGTTGACCAGCTTTCCTTCCGCGTCCTGTGCGGCGAAGCACTTCTGGTGCTCGGAGAGCGTCGAGGTGATGATCTTCTCGGGCAGTCGCAGGAATCGCTCGTCGAATTCGCCGGTAGCTGCGGTGGGGTATTCGACCAGGTCTGTGCATATCTCGATCAGGTTCTCGTCCATGATGACGCGCAGGTTGTCGGTCTTTTCGAGGTCGGCGAGTTGCTGCCTGATCATCTTGTTTCTGCGATCCCGCTCGGGGATGACCCACACGGATTCGAGCTTCTCGATGTACTCGGACGGCGAGGCGATTTCGATCTTGTTTTCTAGCTTCTGCCAGCGGTTTCCGAAGGTGAAGCGGTCGCTTTTCAGCCCGATCTCGCGGATGAAGACAACCTCTTCGCCGAACAGCGCCAGGAGCCATCGAACCGGACGCGCGAAGCTGAATTCCTTGTTGTTCCAGCGCATCGATTTCGGGAAGTTGAATTCGTGCAGAACGCCGGAGCAGATTTCTCTCAGGATATCTTTCGAGGGACGTCCCTTCTTTTCGATCTTGATTCCGATGTATCGACCCTTGTCGGTCTCTTTGATGTAGATATCGTCTTCGGTAGCGCCGGCTCCGCGTAGGAAGCCCTGCCCCGCTTTGGAGAGGTTTCCTTCCGCATCGAACGCGATACGCTCGGCGGGTCCGATACGCTCCAGAACCTCGTCTTCCTGCATGGACTGAAGCTGACCGATCAGGATGGCGAAGCGCCGTGGCGTGCTATATAAGTGCATGGTTTCGTATGCGAGTTTATGCTGCTTGAGCTGTTCCCTGAACCAGGATTCCAGCTTTTTCATCGCCTTGTCGATGAATCCGGCGGGTATCTCCTCCACGCCGATCTCGAACAGAAAATCTTGTCGCTGCATGATTCCTCCGATTTTCGGATCATTCTTGCGGCAGAAAATATTGACATGCGAATTTGTCTATATTTTTCCATTTGACATTTAACGCCGAAAACGGTATTGCGTTTTTTATACTCGTTCATGGAACAATCATTGCATGAACCGCCATTCATCACTGTCAAGGAGCCTTCATGCACAAAATCCCGCGAATCCTGCGCGTCTGGCTGAACGAGCCGCTTCTGAGCTTGATCCTCATGGTCTGCATGGTGATCGGCATCGCCATGTTCGTTCTGCTGACCATCCACATCACCTACCAGCTCTCCTGGGACGAGCACCTGCCGAATTACAGGAACACCTGGCGTTTACAAATGACGCGCGAGGGAAGCCTCAACGAGCGATCCTCCAACGTCTCGAACGATATATTCGAGGTCATTCTGGGGAGATTGCCGCAGATTCGCGACTGGTACATGGTTCTTCCGGTTCTGATCGAAAACAACTTCATCTATGAGGATCGGTATGTCGTTTTCGGTAACTTCGGTTTCTGTTCGAAGAATCTGCCGGAGATGCTCGACCTCGAGATGGTCTATGGTTCACGCGACAACTGTTTTTCCGAAGATTTCTCGACGATCATTTCGCACAAGAAGTCGCTGGAGCTGTTCGGGGATGTCGATCCCACCGGCGAAACGCTCTATAGCATGGAAGACGGGGTAAAGGTACCCGCAACGACCATCTCGGGCGTCTTCGAGGATCCGCCGCCGAATCAGCATTTACATTGCGATGCCTACCGATACATCACGCGCTACGACCTCGATCGTTCCTCCACCGTCTGGGAAAATCCGACCATGGATTGTCTGACAACGCAGATATACGCTCTTCTGGAGGACGGAACGGACCCACAGATTCTGGTGGATGAGGCCAATCGCCTTATCGAAGAGAATCGCAGGCATATCGAAGGACTCGATGAAGGCGACGTGATCTCCTTTCGGGTGACGCGCCTGGACGAAATCCACTACGACGACAACACGGACGACATCTTCGATTTCGAGAGGATGGATCGCACCCGGATGATCAAGTACGGCGTTGTCGCGCTGGCGATCCTGATGGTGCTGGTCACCAACAGCATGATCCTGCTGACCGTCCGCGTCATGAGCCGCAAGAAAGAGATCGATATCCGCAGAAACGTGGGCGCGGGAAGTCTGGACATCCTGCGGCAGTTTGGGATGGAACACGTCGGGATATATAGCCTGATGGTCATCCTGTCGGGGATTCTGGTCTATCTGATCCTGCCGTGGGTGCACAATACGGTTCCCGGCTTTACCATCGACAATATCATCTGGCACAAGACGATCGCGGTATCGATGATCGGATTGCTCGTCGCAGGATCGGTCATCGTGCTGTATCCGGCTGTCGTGGCGCGCATGATCCTGTTCGGCAAGCGCTCGTCAAATTTCTGGAAGATCGCCATGCTGGTGCAGCTCACGATCTCGATGATCCTCATGGTCAGCGCGATCCTTCTCTATCGCCAGACGCATCTGCTCGACAGCCACGATCCGGGATTCGACATACAGGGTATTACCTCGTTCCAGGCGTCCGGATCCGAGAGAATTTCCCCCGAGAGGCTCGAAAAGATGCTGAAGATTCCCGGTGTCGAGGCAGTCACATCCACCTTCAATCTCAGCTTCAACCCCGGTATGTACTACTACCAGGAAGCACTTACCGTTCAGGGCGAGGAATCCACCGGTAAATACCGCCGATGCGCGTTCGCGATGGTCGCCGACAATTTCTTCGACGTATTCCGCATAAACCTCTTGCAGGGGCGAGTCTGGGAGAGTACCGATTCGACGGGTGTCGTGGTGAACCAGGCCTTCATGAACCGGTACGCGCGGCACGGTATCGACATAGGTACCCCGGTGGAGATATGCCTCGAGGACTACGACTCGTCAACGCTCAACGGATCGATTATTGGCGTGGTCGAGGATTCTTACTGGCGCAGCACGCGGAACAAGGCCGATCCGATGGTCTATTTCCGCGGAGACGAAATCGGCGTTTTCTATCACTTCCGCATCACGCCCTCCAGAGAAAAGGAGGCGCAGAAACAGATCATGGAGATGCTCGAGGCGGATATGAGGACCGGGCTTTTCACACCCGAAATGTACGACACGGACTGGGAGCACGCACACCAGTACGACGAGGAACGCAACTTCATGAAGCTGACGGTTTTCATCGCCGCGCTGGGCATGTTCTTCACCTTCGTGGGCATCTTCGGTATGACGGCATACACCCTGCGCTACCAGATGAAGAACCTCGCCATACGGAAAGTCTTCGGCGCGACGCCGCTGAACACGATCGCGTACCTCATGCGCAGCTACCTGATTCTGCTCGGAATCGCACTTGGCGTATCCATCCCGGTCTGCCAGTACGTCTTGCAGGAGTGGCTGCAAAACTTCGCCAACCGCGTCGGCCTGAACGCGATCGATTTTCTGGCAGGACTGGCCGTAAGCTTCGTCATGATCCTGCTCGCCGTGCTGATCCACTGGCTCAGGTTGCACCGAACCAACCTGATCCAGTACCTGAGAACCGAATAAGGAGAATCCATGAATAGAATTCCGCGAATCCTGCGAGTCTGGCTGAACGAGCCGCTGCTGAGCCCTATTCTGATGATCTGCATGGTGATCGGCATCGCCATGTTCGTGCTTCTGACCATCCACATTACCTACCAGCTCTCCTGGGACGAGCACTTTCCGAACTACGAAAACACCTGGCGTCTCCAGATAACCATGACCAACGAAATCGAACTCAGCACATCGACCATGTCCGTCGAAGTCTTCAAGGTGCTGCTCAACCGTGTTCCGCAGATCAAGGATTTTTACACGCTCGATAACATCGATTTCAATCTGCTCTTCACGCACAATGACGAAAGCGTGCCGCTCAACAACATTATCTTCGTGTCCAAAAACGTACCGGAATGGCTCGGTCTCAAGATGGTTTACGGAACCCGCGACCATTGCCTGGAAGACAGCAAGTCGCTGCTCGTGTCCCGATCCCGGGCGCTGGAGATTTTCGGAGACACCGATCCCTGCGGCGAGCGACTCATGCTCAACGTGCAGGGAAACCAGATTCATCGCTATACCATCGCCGGTGTGTTCGAGGACATGCCCCACAACCAGCACATTCAGGGTGACTATTTTACCTGGGACTACAACAACGAAATCTCGGATTCCACCACCGTGATGGAAAATCCGGAGAATTTTTATTCGCAATCTCAGATTTACGTCGTTCTTGAGGACGGTACCGATCCGAAAATCCTCGAACAGACCGCGGACGAGATTCTCGCCGAATACCGATCCGGCATCGAGAACCTCGATGAGGAAACGGTGGTGACCTTCCGCGCCGTGCGGCTGGACGAGACCCACTACAACAAGAACTACCAAAATCAGTTCGACACCTTCGACAAGAGCCGACTGATCAAGTACGGCATCGTCGCGCTGGCGATCCTCCTGGTGCTGGTTACCAACAGCCTGATCCTGCTGACGGTACGCACCATGACCCGCAAGAAGGAGATCGACATCCGCCGCAGCGTGGGCGCGAGATCGGGAAATATCATGCGTCAGTTCATGCTGGAACACCTCTTTCTCTACATCGTGATGATCCTGATCGCGGGATTTCTCATCTACCTGGCGCTGCCCTATCTCAACCTGCTGATTCCGGGCTATACGCTGGAGAATATCGGCTGGATGAAGGTCGCCGTCAATATAGCGGTGGGTATCCTTGCCGCCGGCTTGATCATCGTGGCCTATCCCGCGTTTGTCGCCCGTGCGATCCTCTTCAAGAAACGATCCTCGCGGCACTGGAAAGTCGCCATGCTCTTCCAACTCACCATCTCGCTGATCCTCATCATCACCGCGATCCTGCTGATTCGGCAGATTCACCTGCTGGACAACAAGTACCCCGGTTTCAGCGCCAAGGGAATCACCAGCTTCCACCAGTTCCTGAACACCGGCAGATACCAGGACGAAATCATGGAAAAAGCGTTGAAAATCCCAGGTGTGGAAGCGGCTTCGCACTCGGATTTCTTCCCCGGTAAGGATTTCCACAAGACGTACCTGACCATCCATACGGATAAGGGCGTGGCAAAGGATCAGATGTGTAACTTCGGGATTACCGGCGGCGATTTCTTCGAAATGTTCCATATTCCGACAGTTCGCGGCGATGTCTGGCACGAAGGCGACTCGACGGGCGTGGTCGTCAACCAGGCATTCATGAAGCGATACGGTCATCACGGCATCGAGCTCGGTACGATGATCGAAATCGGGCAGGACGCTCCGCAGATGTTCTACTTCGCGGGACCGCTGATCGGCGTAGTGGAAGACTCGTATTGGGAAGGTTTGCAAAAGCCTGTCCAGCCCATCGTATATAAGAAGATGAACTTCATCGAGTCCTACTTTCATTTCAGGATCACGCCGGGTGCCGAAGCTGGGGCGAAGATGCGACTCTGGGATATTTTCAAGGATAACGCACGGCAGAACATCTTCTTCGCCTCCATGTACGATACGCCCTATGTGGTTATCCACCAGTACGATCCGGAGCGCAACTTCATGAAGCTGATGGTCTCCGTCGCCTTCCTGGGCATGTTCTTTACCTTCATCGGCATCTTCGGTCTGACCGCCTACACGCTCCGCTATCAGATGAAGAATATCGCCATACGAAAGGTCTTCGGCGCGACGCCGCTGGACACGCTCAAGGAGCTGATGGGCAGCTATGTGATCCTGCTCGGGATTGCACTCGGCATCTCGGTCCCGATCGCGCAATACGTCCTGCAAAAATGGCTGGAAGGATTCGCCAGTCGCGTCAGCCTCACGGTTCTCGATTTTATCGTGGGTCTGATCGTGAGCTTCATACTCATCTTGCTCGCCGTGCTGCTCCACTGGATTCGCCTGCACCGAACCAACCTGATCGAGTATCTGCGGACGGAGTAGGCCCGGGAAACACAAACTTCCGAATGTCCAAAGGTCTTCTGAATGTTTGGTTTGCCATGTCGTAATCGATGGGATAAGTAGGGGCAATCCCTCCCAGACTGTGTGAAAATGCGCGACGATTCTCTTCTCTGTCGTAGGGGCAGGTCCTCGTGTCTGCCCATACCCCGAAAGGCGTTTTCTCTATGGTCCGCCAAGCTCCAGCTTGGCATCTCTCTTCTCTCTCAGGGAATGCCAGTCCGGGGGATTCGATTTGTCCGACTCCATCAGAAAATCACAGGAGCTTGGCGGACCCGAGAGAAGGGAAATCAACATTCGGAAGAGCCTCACTTCGTTCAGCACATTCGGAAGTTGATTGCCTTGTCGCGGAACCGATTCGGGAAGAAACAAACAATCACTTGACCGAAATCGCGTATCGGGGCTGGATCGTGCCGAATTGCATGACAGCGAGGAAAATAGTTGAAGCAAAAGATCATCGGTGACCTGGTAAAATCGACGAAGCGGGGTCTGTTTCACATCGTCGGTGCGAACGTTCTGCACAACGTCATCGCGTTTTCGGTGTCGTTCGTGCTGGTGCGCATTTTCACCAAGACCGAGTTCGGCCAGTTCTCGTATGCGCGGAACATCATCAACATGCTCTATATCATCGGCGGCATGGGGATCGAGTCCGGCATCATGCAGTTCTGTACCCGGGCGGACGAATCGGGCAAACGCTCGTCCTATCTGCATTTCGGCGTTTGCGTCGAGATATGGTTTGGGCTGGTACTGGGATTCGGCATCCTGATCTTCACCCACTTCGTACCGCTGCCGGTCGAGGGCTCGACGCTTCTGCTGCGCATCATGGCGTTTCTGCCGCTTGGCTTCCATCTCTTCCAGGCGGGATTACAATACCTGAGAAGCCTCTTGTGGAACCGGATCTACGCTTACATGAACCTGACCAATTCCTCGCTACTCCTGATCTTCGCGATCTCGGGCGCGCTTCTGTTCGGCGTGGAAGGCGCAGCGCTGTTCGGCTATTTCTCGTTCCTGATCTCGGCCATCGTCATTTTCGTCATGATCCGCAAAGAGACGAGGCTGAAAGACGGCAAGATCGATCTGACCCGCAAGGAGAAGCGCGGTTTTCTGGGCTATTCCGTCACCGCGATGATGACCAACAGCGTATCGCAGATTCTCTTCCTGATCGATACCTTCCTGATCGGGCTCATCATCTCTGACGCGGAACTCGTGGCGACCTACAAGATCGCGACCGTGATTCCGTTCGCGCTCAACTTCCTGCCCAAGTCGCTGATCGTGTTCGTGTTTCCCTACCTGATCAAGAACAAGGACCAGGACCTGCGTAATCTTCTGCGGAAGATTCAGCTTTACCTTGGCGGACTCAACATCCTGATCTTCGCCTTCCTGTTCCTGCTGGCGCCGTACATCATACGGTACGTCTTCGGCGCGCAGTACCTCGGAGCCGTAACGCCGTTCCGCATCCTCTCGTTCGGCTATTTCATCAGCGGCACGTTCCGCGTCCCCATCGGCAACACCATCGCCAGCCAGCTCAAGATCAAGTACAACCTGATCGTCGGCATCGTTACCACCGTTCTGCACGTCTTGCTCGACATCTGGCTTATCAGCACGTTCGGCATCGTGGGCGCGTCCATCGCTACCGTCTCCGCGATCACCTTCTCGGTGCTGCTCAGCGGTTATTTCCTGTACAACAAGGTGCTGGTCAAGACGCAGACGTGATGTTGTCTCACGATTCGTGCATTGACGATCCAATTGAATACGTACGCAATGTGTTGGTGTGAGCTACAGATAGAATATTGCCCTATTGAAGCGATGCGTAGCCCATGGTGTGAACCATGGGTTTCATGAAAACACACGCGAAAAAAAGAAAATCCTCCAATCATCTTCCGCGGAAGATCATTGGGGGATTTTCTGTATATTTGATGGGCAATCCCTTACCCATGGCTCACACCATGGGCTACACATATCGATCGGGCAGCTTCCTTTTCATCGTCGTCGATCATGATAATCCATGGGCTGCGCAATCTTCATCGAACGATTGACTTCAGTCCTTTCTCTACCGGCTACACATACGAAAGCACAGCTTTCAGGATCAAAGCCAGTCCCATAGCCAGCAGCAGGATATGCAGCGTGGTGTGGAACCGTCTGCCCTTCAATCGTCCATGCAAAAAGTTGCCGATCAGGAAGGCGGCTCCGATCACGGGCAGCGCGGTCAGGTACATCGAGCCCACCTGCGCTGTCCACAGTCCGGTCGAGTAGTGTCCCAGAAGGACGGTCAACCCCACCGGAAAGGTGTATCCCTGAATGGTCGCGCGGAAGGTGTCGGCGTCCCAGCGTCGCATCGATCCATAGACCACGACGGGCGGTCCGTTGGTGTTGTATGCGCCGCCGAGGATTCCTGCCACAAAGCCGAAAGGGAACGCCCAACTCGCGGATTTCAGATAAAATCGATCCGGATGCAGCATGCGGCTCAGCGCTGTGCCGATCAAAACCAGCGCCAGCAGGATCATCATGGCCGTCTCGTTGATATCCTTGAGCATCCAGAGTCCGATGGGGATTCCCGCCAGCGATGCGACGATCAGTCGCCAGGCGCTCTTCAGGTCGATGCGACGCCAGTGCAGAATCAGGATCGCCAGCGTGATGGTGCTGGAGAGCATCGCGGAGAGCGGTGCCGCGACCTTCAGTCCGTAGAATAGCGTCAGGAGCGGCATGTTGATGAGCGCGTCGCCGAATCCGAACGTGGTGCGCACCGTCAGCGACAGGAGGATCACCGCGATAAAGAGCAGGACCGCTTCAACCATCGATCCATTCCATGCCCGGCGCGTTGTCCGGGCGCACTCTGAAGCCGAGTTTACGGTAGAATCCCGCCTTGCCTTTGGCCGAGAAGAGCTGGATGTCGCGGATGTTTTTTTCGCGGCAACGGTTTATAATCCGACGCATGATCTCTCTTCCGACGCCCTTCCCCTGTTCGTCGGGATGCACGATCACATCGAGGATCAACGCGTGCGCGATACCGTCGCAGATGATTCTCCCCGAGCCGATGAGTCGATCGTCGTCAAATGCGAATGTGTGATACCAGCTTGCTTGAAACGCGTGATAGAGTTCGTCTTCGGTCAGCTTGCACTTCTTGTTCCAGCCGGTGGTTTCGAAGAGATCGAGCAGAGCTTCGCTGTTCGGCAGGTCGTTGCTGTATCGGATCATGGTCGCCTCCTTCGATACGGCATTGATTAACGGATTGATGAAAGCTGTCAAAGGAAATCGAGTGATGCAGGCAGGGGTGCCTCAGGCTGTTGACCAAGCATGGTCTGCGGCAACGTGTGCACTTGTAATCATAATACAGCGGTTCTATTTTACGATTTTCAGGCTGAAATTGGGCATCGGAAGCCGTATATGCCCCCAGCGAAAAAAAGACGAAAAAGCCTGTTGACCAGCTTTTTCACGTTTTGGGCAATAGCGGTCATGTAGGCTTGTTCTTTCACTCTCTCCAATCCTCTGTATCTTGCGTATCGATATCCGTGTAGTTGCTTCGCGTTGGCGAAGCTCCGCTCAATCGTCTCTTTTCGTCCCTTGAAGATTTCTCTTCCACAGAACGATTTCCGATTTCTGTCTATCTCGTCTCGATAGTCTTGCCAGACATGACGATGCACGATTCTTTGACATTTCTTACTCGCAGTGCATTTATCTCGAAGTGGACACTTACGACAGTCTTCAGGGTTGGATATATACGCCTGACTGCCATCCCGATTAGTTCCTTGATAGCTTAAAATACACCCGTTTGGGCAGACATAGTAATCGTTTATGGGATCATAGTCGAACCGCCATTTTCTGAAAAGTCCTTTGTGACCCGAGTCTCGACGTGGGCTGATCACTCCCATTATCTTTCGTTCGTGCAGCTTCTTACAGATATAGTACGTATTGTATCCCGAATCAAGACCGACGGCTTTGACGTCGAATCCAAACCGTTCGATCTGCCGATCGAGCAGCGTTAGATAAGGGATACAATCATTGACATTGCCAGGGAATACATCCACATCCGTGATGAAGTTACATTTGGAATCAACCGTGCGCTGAGTCAGAAAGAAAAAGCCCTTGGGTTTGCCGTCTCGAACCATGTATCCGCTGTCCGGATCCGTCGTGCTGGACTTGATCTTTTTGGTGGGTGGATCATCTTCTTTTCGCGGCGGTAGAGGTTTTTTACCCCTTTTCTCACGGTCATCGTTGATGTCTTTATCCAGTTCTTTGAGATAGGTTTTCGGCTCTTCTTCCACCACAATCTTCTTAAACTTCTGCTTGTTAGCGTTTGCCTTCGTGTGGGTCGAATCCGTATAGAGTATCTTTCCCTCGACCAGACCTTTCGCAATCCCCTGCCGGACAATCTCAACAAAGATTTCCTCAAACACCTTGCTATCGGTGAACCTTCTTCGCCTGTTCTGGCTAAATACGGAATGGTGCGGTATCTTGTCCAGCAGCCCAAACCCCAAAAACCAGCGGTAAGCCACATTTACCTCGATCTCTTTAACAAGCTGGCGTTCGGAACGGATGCCAAATAGATAACCAATCAACAGCATTTTGAACAATCGGATCGGATGAACGGGGGGCCTGCCATTATCTTCGCAATAAAGATGAGCTGTATTCTTCAGGATAAAGGAAAAGTCGATGTGGCGTTGGATTTTTCGCAGAAGGTGATTCTTCGGAACCAAATCCTCGATGTTAACGAACTCCATCTCAGGTTGAAAATCGATTTCTTTTTTCAGCATTATTTACCTCAAATATGAGACAACAATAATGCGCATCCCTCTGATGGCAAGCGTTTTATGCTATATTTACAACCTTTTTCATGTGCTGTAAATCCCGCACGGAAAATGGACGGTCATCTTTGTCAACAGTCTGAGGCAGGGGTGCCTGCGTTCCACAGGAAGGGGCATCTCAATTTTCTTTACAAACGTCGAGCGTGGAAATCAATGGAATCGGAGACGAGGTATGAAGAGGACGGATGACTACGAAAGCCGCGACAGCCTGAAATCCATCATGCGGATTTCGACGGTGGAGGGATCGTTCGCGCAGGTTCAATTTGCGCTGGCGTACATCGGCAGCGTGTTCATCTCCAAGTTTGCGATCCTGCTGAACGCGACGCCGTTTCAGTTCGGTCTGTTGATGGCCGCAGGGCAGCTTTCCCAGGTGTTTCAGCTATTCGGAGTGATTCTGACACGCCGCCTGCACCATTACCGGGTTCCGACAATCCTCGTCGCCTTCGTTGCCCGTCTTCTGCCTATGCTGTTGATCATCCCGCTCCTTTTCATGGATCGCGGCTGGGCGATCTGGCTCTTCCTGACCATCATGTTCCTCTCCTGCTCGTTCTCATCCATAACCGGTAACATCTGGACAGCCTGGGTCTCGAGCATTTTCCCGCAGCGGGTGAGGGGAAGGTTCTTCTCCACGCGTTCGCAAGTCCACCTGCTGGTCGGTCTGGTGGTCGGATTTGTCGCCAGCCTCTTCGTGGATTCGTTCGTCGCGCCGCAAGGCGGATGGAAGTTCGGTGTTCTGCGGAGACTCGGCATAGCGGACTACTTCTTCCCGGCGAACGAGAAATACGGGATCACGCTGGTCATCGTCTCCGGCGCATTTATATCGTTGATCGGATTGATCTTTCTCGGGCGTCAGCCCGACCGAAGCAAGGACCCCGATCTTCGTAAGCTGCGCGTGATCCTGCTCGAACCGCTCAGGAACGCCAATTTCCGCAAGTTGCTGTACTTCACCACCTGGTGGATGCTGGCGTTGGGAATCGGCTCCGCTTTTTGGCAGCCCTTCATGCTGAACAACCTCGGGATGAGCACTTTCGAGGTTACGATGTACGGCACCATTTCCTCGATCTCAATGATGCTGTTCATTCGCGGATGGGGACGATTTATCGACCGTTACGGCAACAAGACCGCCATGAAGATCGCCATCGTGCTCGGCTCGATCAATCCCGCGCTGTGGTGCTTCGTCACTCGGGACAGCTACTGGCTGCTATGGATCGAGGCGGCTTCCTCGGGATTCATGTGGTCCGGCGTAGGAATCATCTACACCAATTTCGTGCTCTCGATCGCGCCGAAGGAGCAGCGCCAGACCTACTCCGCGATCTACTGGGCGGTGGCTGGGCTGTGGATGATGGTCTCGACCGTGTTGTCCGGAAAATTCTTCCCGAAAGCGCTTGATCTGGGCGTTATCGCGCTCGAATCGGAGCAGGTGCTCTTCGCACTCACCGCGCTGCTGCGATTGACCGCTGAAATCCCGCTACACTGGGTCGAAGAACCGCGCAGCGTTCCCCTACGCCGCACGCTGGGTATCCTTTTCTCGACTCGATTCCTTCAGATGCGCGGCATGATGAACAAGTTCTTCCGGATTCGTCTGTAGTCGATCACGAATATCGGTTGATGCCGATTCGCATTTTCCCTACCTCATTATAATCATTTACCTTGCGCACATTTCTTCAGTCGGTAGAATTGATTTTCCCGGATAAAGGAGCGAATATGACATTCACGGAAACAGTCGTTGAGATCATCGGATCGATACCCTATGGAAAGGTGTGTACCTACGGCGGTGTGGCGAAGCTCGCCGGATCGCCGCACGGCGCGCGGCAGGTGGTGCGGATTCTGCACACGCAGACCGCGAAGCACGATCTCCCGTGGTTTCGGGTGGTGAATTCGAAGGGGATGATCTCGCTGCGTCCGGGTGACGGATACGAAGAACAGAAGGTCATGCTCCTGCAGGAAGGAATCGAATTCGACGACGACGACCGGATCGATCTGAAGCGATTCGGCTGGAAGCTCGATAGGTGAGATTTATTCATGACAACCCATGGTTCACACCATGGGCTACACATATTGGTTGGGTATAAATATTGACTCTGTTGCAAACATGGCGGGTAGAATTGACTCGTCATTTGCAATCCCGTAGGGATGACATATTTGAGGCGCGTAGGGGATTCATGTTTTCAGCAAGCTGAAATCATACAGGGGCGTAAGCCCTAGTTATATAAGCTGATACATTGTAAAAGCGCCGGAGGCGCGACAGATATATAATCTCGCTCGCGATCTATCGTCCCTACAAGACTGGGAGAAAACGCTGCTCACACAGCCTGGGAGGTCGGCGCTTACAGAAGAATACTAACTCGCCCACCAAATATGTACAAAGCCTAATCTTCTTCTTTCGCCTCTTCGTCCTGGTTCAGGATTGATGTCAGCAGGTTCAGCAGTTCCTCGATGTCCGGCTCGATGCTGTCGAACTCGGTCTGGCTGATGATGGACGACTCCTTGAGCAGCAGCATCCAGTACATGGTCTCGTTTGCTGCATCGAGCGCGAGGCGGAGGTTCGGTAAAGCCTGCGATTCCCGAACGATCCTGCCGATGGCGGTTCCGCTCCCGATAATCTGGTCGCTGAGGATGTTCTCTCGCTTTTTATCCCTCAAATACTTCGCCAGCCGCACGATTCTCACCGCGAACGCGAAGCTTTTCTCTTGTAATGTATCCACTTTCTTCTCGTCGTTATCCATTATAACCCACTCTGTTGCTGTTTTTCATAGAAACGTTCCGGATTCAATCGCACATTACGAATCGGTCGGAATCGCCCTTTAGATGCATTGAGCCACGCGATACGCTTCATGACAATTTCACTGCGCATGTGCTGATTGTTGCAGGTTGCGTTCTGCAATTTCTTCAGCACCGAGCCAAGCGCCAGCGGGTCGTATCCAGACCGCGCCGCGTAGATCATGCCCAGTTGATCGGCTTCCTGTTCGTACTGGTCCAGTCGTCCTTCGACCAGTGTCTCGTATATATTCAGAAGATCGTTTTCGAGCTCCGCTTCGAGCTTTTTCGCGTCTTCATCGTAGGCGTCCGGGACTTCCCGATCCAGCTCGTCGAAGGCGTTTTCGGCGTGGATGTGGTGCTTGCGTTTCTCCATCTCCATCAGACCGTGGAAGCGGTTGACGTGCGCGATCTCGTGACCGAGCACCACCGCCAGTTCAGCCTCGTTATCGACCAGCTTCAGGAGTCCTTTCGTGATCAGGATCACGCCGCCCGGGAAGGCATAAGCGTTCGCTTCAGGGATATCCAGGATGAAGAACCGGAATTCGCGGTCGAAGCCCTCGCTGTTGGAGGCCACGTAGTTTCCGAGGCAGTTGACGTAGTCCATCCAGACATCGTCATCTACCATCCCGTATTTCTCGATGACCGACGACGCCAGCGTAAAGCCGATGACCTGCTCTTTGTAAGAGAAGAATTCGGGTGCGTCCCCCGCGGGGATGGCTGGCTCACTCCGTGCGAAGATATGGTAGTCGTTCTTTCCGCGCAGGGCGAAATTGCCGTATTTGGTGAGGTTGACCTCGTATTCCAGCATCTTTTCGACGCCGTTGATGTTGCCGCCGTGCAGACTTGCAACCTTGCCGGAGAATCCCTTGGCTCCCGCCGACATCCCGTGCCGCGAGACCTGGATCGAGGGGACGTCGTTTCCGATCTGGTTGATCGCGTTGCGACCCTTCGCTTCCGTGCCGGCGCGTTCCGAGACATAGCCGGCCTGGTTGTCGCAGGTGATTCTTACCCACCGTCCGACCGTTTCTTCGACAGCGTACGTCTCGCCGACGGGCAACTCGGCGATTACCTTGTAGAAAGAGCCAGGACCCTCGCGCAGATAGGAGCGAACGCGCTTGATCGTTATGCTCTCGGCATGGATGAAACCGATGGACAGGACAAGCAGCAAAATCAGGAACCTCTTGATCATTTGACCTCCAGTGTATAAACGCCGTCCCAATCTTGCGGCGGCCGTTTCTGATATAGCGTGCAGCGTCGAAGCATTTCCGCAGATGCGCCGTCGAGATAGGGCGCTCCGGAGAGCAGGCGGAACGTATCCGACGCTTCCGTCCAGGTGCCGGTGCGGTATGCTTCCAGCGCTTCGGCGTACTTATCGATCAACTCTTTATTATACGTCTCACCCACCGGGGCGACGACCTCGTATATTCTTGTCGGCTTATCCTTACCTTTTACGCGAATTGTGTCAAGTTCCCTGCATTGGATCGCGTTTTCGACAAGCCGGTACGTCGATTCGCTGATTAGGATGGATGTTCGGTAAATCTTGTTCACAGCTTCCAGCCTCGCCGCCAGGTTCACGTCGTCGCCGATGGCGGTGTAGTCCATGCGTTTGACGGAGCCGATATTGCCGGAGACGATTTTTCCCGAGTTGATTCCGATGCGCGTGTTGAGATGAAAATGCCGCGTGACGTCGCCGTCCTGATTGTCGGGTAGTGAGTGACTGAGCAGTTTGTGCTCGAGCGCTGCCTTGCAGGCGGCTATCGCGTGGTCTTTCCGCGAGATAGGTACGCCGAAGAGCGCCATCAGTCCGTCGCCGGTGTATTTATCCAGGAGACCGCCCTGCTTCATGAGGATATCCACGAAGCCGTCGAAGTAGTCGTTGAGATAGCGCACCAGCTCCTTGGGCGAACGTTCGCCGGAAGAGCTCGTAAATCTTTCTGAAATCTTCGTGAAATTGGCGATATCGGAGAAGAATACCGTCGCTTCGACCTCTTCGCCGCCCATTTCCACCCGGTCCGGTTCGCGGATCAATTCCTGCACCACGTCCGCGCTCAGGTAGCGACTGAACACGGTGCGAATCTGACGTTTTGCCCTGCCTTCGAGCAGGTAGTGCATGGTCGCGGTGACGAAGTAGGCGATCAGGAAGGTGTTCAGGATGGAGATCACCGGGAGCAGAAGGCTCCATGCCCGCCAGCAGACGATGCTCAGGACAAAGATGATGGTGACCGACAACAGGAGCGGCACGATCACGCTCTGCTCGAACCGCGCGAAGCTGAAATAGACGCCGAACGCGATCAGTACGAGCACCAGCAGATGCAGCTCGATGGGCAGGTTATAGACGTTGTCGCCGCGCAGGTAGTTGCTGAGCGCGGTCGCCCAGATTTCCATGCCCGGGAAGATGCGGTCGGTGGGCGTGGGCTTGAGGTCGAACAGCCCTCCCGCAGTGGTTCCGATGATGATGTATTTGCCTTCAAGCCGCTTCATCAGCGCCCGCGCTTCCGCACTGCTCTCGCCGTAAAGGTGCTGCCGTGCCAGTGCCAGCACGTAGCACATGGAGATATATTGCTCTCCGAAGGCTCCATCCACGCCGCCGCTGCCGTACCAGTAGAGGCGGAATTTTCCCTCTTTGTTGCTGTGAATATCTTGAGTCTGCTCACAGACCGGCGCCAGCGCGACCTGCGGAAGAATGACGTCCTCGATCCGGTAGTAGAGCGGTATGCGCCGGATGATTCCGTCGTCGTCCGGCTCCACGTTGATCACGCCCAGCTTCGACGCCGCGTTGCGCAGCACCTCGATCGGCTCGAGCATGCCCTGATAGCGTTCCTCGACGGGAATGGGCGGCTCCGCGACACAGAACGTCCCGATGTCCGAGGAAACGCCGGTCGATTCGGGAACGAGCTGTACGCCCAGGATCACGTCGCCCTTGTTGCGAATCGCCTCCGCGAACATGCCGTCGGTCTCGTCGGCGAAAGTCTCGGCGCGGTCGAAATCGGGGTCGGTGAATTGCAGGTCGAAGAGGATGTTTTTTGCGCCGGATTGCTGCAAGAAGGTCAGGATCGGATACCATATATCGCGCGGCCAGGGCCAGGGGAGGTGGTTCTCGCGGGTGAATTCGAGCGAATTATCGTCGATGGCGATGAGGACGATGGAGGAGTCGGGCATGGTCTTGTTCAGGATGAAGTGGAGGTCTTCCACCTTGCGTTCGAGCACCTGAAAGAGTGGCAGCCGGTAGATCGCGTAGGAGAATCCCGCCAGGACGCAGGCGATCAGTAGCGCGAAGTACCATCTGCGATAGATCGATCCGAAAAAGGTTGTCAGTCTCATCGCTTGGCCTTCAGCAGAATTCCGATCTCCGTCAGCATCAGGGGATGAACCGACGGATTTGCCGCCAGGATGCCACTGTCGTCAAGGTTGTGCGATTCGCCGTCAAAGTTGGTGACGATCCCGCCCGCCTCTTCGACGATCAGTTTTCCGGCCGCAACGTCCCACGGATTGAGCCGCCATTCCCAGAAGCCGTCGAACCTGCCGAAGGCGACGCAGCACAGATCGAGCGCCGCGCTTCCCGGACGCCGGATGCCCTGCACCTTCTGATGGAAGTGGTTGAAATAGCGGAAATTGTTCTCGCAACTGGTGGCGTAGTCGTAGGGGAAACCCGTCGCGAGCAGGCATTGTTCGAGCTTCGTGTTTCTCGATACGCGGATCGGCTTGTCGTTCAGATAGCTTCCCTTTCCCGGCGCGGCTTCGAAGAGCTCGTCGCGGATGGGATCGAACACGATACCGTAGTAGGGCTTGTCGTCGATATAGAGCGCCACCGAGACGCACACGAAGGGGAATCCGTGCAGGAAATTGATGGTGCCGTCGATGGGGTCGATGATCCACAGGTATTTTGCCGATTTCATCTCGCTCGCGGTCTCTTCGGCGAGGAAGCGACTCTGCGGGATCAGGCTTGTGAAGGCTTGCTTCAGGTATTGTTCCACGCCGCGGTCGATCTCGGTGACCGGGTCGAATTGGGTCGATTTGGTCTCGTAACGGTCGATCTTGCCGAAGTGCTTGCGGACCGTTTTACCGGCTTCACGCACGATTTGCCTGACTTCTGCGATGTATTCGAGGTTATTCATAATCGATACTCACTCCGATCGCTCTGCCGTCCAGCTCCTCCCAGTGCGAGTGTCGGACGGATTGTTTCCAATTCTTTCCACACTGCCATTTATACAGACGATACGGCTTGTTGTCCAGTTGTTCAATGAAAACGCGCAGATTTTCAACGGAAGATTCGCGATTGAGCGGTACGGTCAACGTCTCTCCGCTGTAGTCAATTATCCTGTCGAAAACGCTACGCATGTCCGCGAAGATTTTTATGCGCAATCGAATGGGGAGGTTGCCTTCGTTGCCGTGCAGCCTCAGTCGGATGGCGCTGACGACTCGCTTCGGCGACGCGACCAGCCTCAGAGCGGTTCCCGGATGGAATTCGAAGAAATCGATGGGTGTCGTCTCCTGAGAAGGGGGGGGCATGCACATCCGAAGCGCGTTGAAGACGGTCGGATTCATCTCTTTTCGCGGAGCGTCGAGGGTGATTTCGCGGAGGGTCAGGCCGGGTCGTTTCTTGAAGTCGAAGGTTTTTCCGGCAACATTCAGCACAAAGTTACCCGGTTCGAGCAGTCGGAACAGGTAGCCGCCGTGGTTGGTCAGCATAGGTTGGATCAGCGGATGGTTTCGTTCATCAATCATCACCGACAGGTCGCGGTATGGCTCGGAGGATGCGTCGGTGAACCGCAGGATGAGCAGGTTGTCGTTGCAGCGCTCGATGAAGGAGAGGTAAGCGTTCCAGTGGCAGTCGAGGTGCTTGCGGAGCAGCGAATCCGGCGGCTGGATAATGCCGAAGCCGTAGGGTGAGTTCCCGCCTGATTCGATGGTCAGCGCCCAGGTCTGGAAGGTCGAATAGATATAGTCGCGCGCGTAGCCGTTCCGGTAGTTGTTCCAGGTGTGGACGGTGTAATGCCCGTCCTCGAAATCCCGCGGTAGTTCACGGGCGACATCCTTTGCCAGACGGTACATGCCCACGTAGTCGGGGGAGAGGTCGTCGTCCCAGTGCCAGGGGAAGAAGGTGCGCTCGGAGTAGTTGCCGGACGCGGAGCTGTGGTAGAAGAGGGACGCGATGAACCGGTTCGATTCGCACAGATGCATCATCGCCTGCACTTCCGGCTCTGAGGCGGCGGAATTTCCCTTGTAGTAGCGGGATCGTTTCCAGGACGATTCGCCGTGTTCCCAATTGACGGGGTAGTTCTTGTTCAGATCGACGCCGTCCTCGAGCGGTTCGAAGACGCCGTCCCAGTCGGTGTCGGAGTTGTTTTTGCGCTTGAACTGGCATTTCCCGCCGTTGACCAGCGCAAAACCCTCAGGATCGACCGTGGGCACGAACCACAGTTCGTAGGTATCGACGATATCGGTCAATAGCGGATCGACGCCGTAGGATTCGATGGTCTTGCGGGCGTTGTTCAGCACCACCTCGATCCCGATCACCTCCTCCGACTGATGCGATCCGACGAAAAGCAGCTTCGGGTCGTAGTCCTCGGACAGGATCACGTGATCGGATACCTTGATTGCGTAGATAGGAAGCCGGTCGGTACCGCTGGTGCCGATGATCTGCCACGATGCGATATCGGGGTCGATCGCCACGATCTCGCGGATTTCGCCTAAAATCTCCCACGGGCGGACGTAGCCGTCGTCCAATGGATAGACGTTGTCCACCGCGAACACGCACAGCGGTATGAGCAGCAGCAGGACTGCCGGAAGGGTTTTAGCTTTTCTACGCATCACAGTGTATCGTGACGGGATCGGAACGCGGCGTCAAGGAAAAAGGATACATGAAAAAAAACTTGCCATAACAGACCTTTCAAACGATTATGAATAAAAGCAAACCAGAAGGAGCAGACCGATGAAAGTGACACATTTTGATAAAATCACGCTGGAAGATGTCAACGTCGAGGGAGCCAAATCGACGAAGATACGCTGGATGATTGCTGAAAAGGACGGCGCGCCGAATTTCGCCATGCGCATGTTCGAGGTGCAGCCGGGCGGGTTCACGCCGTACCACAGCCATTCGTGGGAGCACGAGGTGTTCATCATCGAGGGCGAGGGCGTGTTCGTGACCGAGGAGAAGGAAATTCCCTTCACGGCATGGGACGCGATCTACGCCGATCCGTACATGAAGCACCAGTTTCGCAACACGGGCGAAGGCATCCTGCGTTTCCTCTGTCTGGTTCCGCACCAGAAGCCTGAACAACCCAAGAAGAAGACCCTGAATCCATTCGCTCAGGGTACTGCCAACAACTGCTGAAAGGACTGCTTATGAACGCTGAAAACAAGAAATTCTTCAAGAATCTGGTCAACACCTGCGCACCGTCCGGGCACGAACAGCCGGTTCAGAAAATCTATGGCGAGTTCGTCAAGCCCTTCTGCGACGAGGTGACTACCGACGTCAACGGCAACTGTATCGCCTTCCGCAAGGGGAAAGGCAAACGCAAGCTGCTCATATCCGGACACGCGGACGAAATCGGTCTCATGGTTTCCTACATCGACGACGAAGGAAGAATCTACTTTCAGAGCCTCGGTGGCCCGGACCTCTCCATACTTTCCTCCAGCCGCGTCGTGATCCTGCATGAAGACAAGAAGATACCCGGCGTGATCTGCCGCCCGCACTACTTCTTCAAGAAGAGCCCCGACCGTGAGAAGATTCCGAGCCTCGACCAGCACTGGATCGAGATCGGCGTCAAGACGAAGAAGGAAGCCGAAAAACTGGTCACCATTGGTGACGTGGCTGTCTTCGAGCCCAACTACACCGCGCTGCGCAACAACATGGTTCTGACCAAGGCGACCGACGACCGCACCGGCGTCTATGTCGCGGCAGCCGTGCTCAAGGAGCTCAAGGGCGAAGATATCGCCGTCAACGTCTATTGCGTTGCCTCGGTTCAGGAAGAGACCGGTCTGCGCGGAGCACGAACCAGCGCCTTCGGGATCGATCCGGAACTCGGTCTGGCGGTCGATGTCACCTTCGACTCCACCACACCCGGTATGGAAAAAAAGAAGATGGGCGAGGTAAAGGTCGGCGACGGCCCCGTCATCGCGGTGGGAAGCAGCATCAACCCGCGCGTCTATAAGCTTCTGAAGGACGCCGCGGACAAGGCGAAGGTCAAGTATCAGCTCGAACCCGCATCCAGCTCCACCGGCACCGATATCGACATCATCCAGCTCAACCGGGCCGGCGTCGCGACCGGGCTGATCAGCATCCCTTGCCGCTACATGCACTCGCCCAGCGAACTGGTCTCGCTCAAGGACCTCGACGAAGCGGTAAAAATCATCGCGGAGTTCATCCGCAGCATCGACGACAACACGAACCTGATACCGTAAATCTATACCGAATAGTCTATGACGAGCCCCGCAAGATTCGCGGGGCTTTTTTTAGTGAAATTTCGCAGGGATTCTGCGGCGGTCGTGTCCTAAAGGTCAATCGCTTGATAGGTTCTTCGATTATACCGCTGCCGGTTCCACGAGTCGAATCCTCTCGAAGAACACCCCAGTTCGGCCGGCGGCGGTTTTTTGCTATACAATCTCGATATCCATCGCGTAGAGCAGCTCCATCGCTTCGGGCATCCGGAATTTCGCCTTCGTGATCGTGTTTTGCGACGGATCAATGCAGTAGTTCCGCGCGCCCTTGAAATCGCATCCTGTCAGGTCGGTTCCGGAAAAAATGCTCTCGGAGAAATCGGTTCCGCAAAAGCTCCCGCGCGGTAAAGAAGCTTGCCGGAAATCCGTGTTCAGGCATCGGCAGTCTCTCATCTTCAGTTCGGGCAGCGTCAGTCCGATGAAGGTAGAATGGCTGAGCGAGCATTGTTTGAACGATACGGGCGCGGAGAAGCTGGTTTGCGGCCAGGTGACACGGGTCCAGTCGATGCCGTCGAGGCGGCAGTCTTCGAACGAAGTGTCGCGGAATGTGGAGCCGGTCAGTTGTACCATCGAGAAGTCGCATTTTGTAAAGACGCAGTCGATGAACCGACAGCTATGGAAGGTCGATTCGGTGAAGTCGCAATTCTCGAATCGGCAGTCGATGGAATTCACGGCGCGAAAAGTCTGCCCTCGATCGTGAAGCTCTTGCAGCAGTTCGCTTTCGAGTTCGTTGTTATGCAGGTCGATCCTGTGTTTCATATCAGGCGAAGATCGAGTAGTTCATCAGGAGATAGACCAGATACATGCAGATGAGCGCGATCCCTTCCTGTTTGCGGAGCCTGTAACCGGTGCGCATGAAGATCAGCATGGCGGCGACGATCAGGATTACCCACACGAAGGAGAAGTGGATCGATCCGGTGACGCCGAAGTCGTGCCCTAACAGTGCGATATGAACCTTGTCCGCGCGGACGTCGATGGGGTTGACCATGGACGATACGCCGATGATCCAGAGGATGTTCAGGATGTCCGCGCCGAGGATGTTGCCCACCGAGATTTCGCCCTCACCCTTGCGTGCGGCGATGATGGCTGTGCTGATCTCGGGCAGCGACGTGCCGATGGCGATGATGGTCAAGCCGATGATCACCTCCGGAACGTGGAAGTAGATGGCGATCTTCTCCGCCGACCACACGACCAGGTGGCTGGCGCCGACCACGCCGGCAAGACCGATCAGAAGTTGGATAATATGCTTGTGAAGCGGTTTCTTATCGTATCCCGAAATCTCGGGAAAATCCTGCGTGATGTCGATACCCTGTTTTCTTCGACGTCGCTCGCCGAGTACCATGGCAAACCAGTAAGCGAATAAAAGCAGAACAAATACAACGCCCTCGATTCTGCCGAAAATGCCGTTGAATCCGAGCAGATAACCGAGCAGGATCACGGAGATGAGGAATATCCCGGTCGTCTTGAGCGTTCGTTTGTCGATCATGATGACCACGGGTGAGAGCAGCGCCGCTAGTCCCAGCGCGATGCCGTCATCGACGATTACCGATCCCAGCGCGTTGCCCAGCGCGAATTCGCTCTTGCCTTTGGCAGCCGAGATGATCGATACGGTAATCTCGGGCGCTGTGGTGGCGAATCCGACGATGATGATTCCCACCACGATGCGCGGAATCCCGAAATCGTTGGAAATCCCCACCGCGCTATCGACGAAGAGGTCCGCGCTCTTGAACAGGATCGCGAACGCGAAAATCAGTGTTGCGAATTGAAAGAAAATACTGTCCAGTATCATGCATTAAGCTCCGATCATTGCGACTAGCAATAAAATGATAGTCTCGGATTCAGCGATAAGGTGTCAAATGATATTTGGATTTGCTGTAGAGAACGCCGCTCGGACAGGCTGTGTGAAATGCGCGGCCGATTCTCTACATGGAACGCGGACGTCCTCGTCCGCATCTCTCAGAGAAGGGCAGACACAGAGACCTGCCCCTACGACAGGAAAACATCTGGCATCGAACGATTGCAAATGGTGCTTTCATTTTCGTAAAGCTTGGGATATCTGCGGCTACGAGGAGGAGGGTGAGCAGAGAAAAGCAAACGCCTCTGCCTGTGGTGGAAGCAGAGGCGTTTTGGGTATTATTTCAGCAGGATCGCCCTACTGGTATAGATGTCTTTTCCGCATCGAAGTTGGAACAGATACACGCCGCTGGTGGCGTGATTTCCATTGCGATCGATGCCATCCCAGGCGATCCGGTGGTCGCCCTTCGTGAGGGTCGTTTTCGCCAGTAAGCGTACCAACTGCCCCTTCATGTTATAGACCGAAAGCTCGATTCCGGAATCCTCTTTCAGCGTGAAGGATACCTCCGTGCTTGGATTGAAAGGATTCGGGTAGCAGCCGTGCAGACCGGTGACAAGCGCCTTGGGCGTCTCCTGTCCCTCACCGTCTTCCTGTGTGATGGTGACGGCTACCGGACCGAAGAATTGTGAGCTTCCGTCCAGTCCGACGCTCTCCAGCCAGTAGCGGTAGGTCTTGTCGTGTGTCACGTCGGAATCGACAAAGGTGTACATAGCTCCCGAGCTACTATTCGTGGCGGTGATCAGCTCGGAAACGCGGATCGCGTCATCGAGAACGATATCCCCGGATCGATAGACGTAGTAGCCGCTCATGTCGGTCTCGGATTGCGTTTCCCAGCACAGCAGCGCGTTGTTCTCGGAGGTGACTTCCGCTGTGAATGAGGAAAGTTCCACGGGAAGGGTATCGTCACCGCCGAGATCGCCTGCGAATTCGAGTTCGCCCAGTTCACCGGCTCTGGTAGGAGATGGAAGATTCAGTCCGCTGATGGTGATTCTGTAGATATAGGTGCCCGAATGGTAATTCGCGATTCCAATCGGTATCTCCCGCCACGTTTGGATTTCCGATCCGTCGCGCGAGTATCGATACCATAGATAGGAGTATTCGACGGGCATCTGGATATCGACATATTGCGCACTTCGAAGCACCTCGTCCTCGGAGCAATAGAATTTCCAGTAGGCGCCGAGATTTTCGGGATTCGGGAAATCGCCTTCGACGAAGGTGGGATTCTCCGAATAGATCGAGAAGATCGAGATATTGACCGTTTCGTCCGACGCCGGCATCAAACCGGCGTAAACAGCCTGACCGCCAACGCTGCTGGCGGAGTAGAGCTGATTGGGTTGCGCCACCTCGCCGACGGTTGTCGGGCTCAGCATTCCTTCGTAGGTGTCGTCGAGGGGATCGATGGCGATGTCATCCTGCCAGCCGAGGCGAGGATACTGGTTCGCGGAGATGAGCCACACGCCATTGAAGTTCCAGTCAACGAACGTTGCCTGCGTCTGCATCTGCGCTGTGGAACGTCCCTGCGCGCCGGGTTCGCCACCGGATGTGGTATTGCCGGATGTCGCGGTATCCCAGTAGCACATCTGGATCGAGCCGCTGCCGGAGAAACCGCCCAGCCCGGGAGGCAATTGACCAACGACACGCCCACAGATACCGCCCACATACGGATCGGCGTCCGCGGTAAAGGGCGGGCTCTGGAAAGCTGTCCTCGCCTGGCCCATCGCGAAGCAGCGAATGACACCGCCGCGTATCGAACAGCCGGAAACGCCGCCGACGCGCTTGCCGCCATAGACGTCGCCTGTGGCGTAGCTGTCTATGGAGAGTCCGTTTTCGTTGCAGCCCACCAATCCTCCGTATTTGACGTTGAAAAGCTCGTCGTTATCGCTGGGATTCTGGATGGTGTTGGTCGGGAAGCGGCTTTCCACATCGGCTTCGGAGTAGCAGTATTGAATGATGGGGACGATATTCTTCTTCTGAGAGTTGTTCGCGCCGACAAGTCCGCCCGTCGAACCGAATCCCCGTACGGTTACGTTTCCGGCGGCATAGCAGTTTTCGACAATCGTCGTGTAGGATGCATTGCTGGGAAGAAGCGCGTGTCCCAGAAGAGAGCCGGTGCTCCTTCCGCCGGTTACGTCCGCGTTCACGATTCCGAGATTGCGGATAATGGCGTCTGCTGTCGTTTTACATTCGATGTAGCCGAACAAACCGATTTTCTCGGGCAAAGCCTGAGCTTCCGCTACCGAGGCAGGCTCGCCATTTCCCGGATAATTCAGGTAGAGGTTCATGACCTGGTATCCACCGCCATCATAGACGCCGGTGAAGGTCGTAGTCGAATTTCCGATGGGGGTCCAGCCTGCGCCGCCCTGGTAATCGCCAAGATCGATATCGGCGGTCTGAAGGAAGTGATCACCCCAAACCGATGAAGTCTGCGAAAGCCACCAGAGGTGATTCAGGTTTGCGATTTGGTAGGGATTGCCGGAGGATCCGTCGCCTGAGGACGGCGCGATCGCGATGGGCGTTGTGTCGTTCGTAACCCAGCTCACGCCGTTGTGCAGGGTGCCTGTATAGTTGTTGGACGAGTTGTCCGTCAGCGATGTGCCGCTCCCGTCGCTCATCCGGTAGTACGCGAAGAGGTTCCCTTCCGTGCCGACGAGTTGCTTGTGCATGTTCGACTGGATTTCACTCTGCGAACGCTCATCGCTCCAGAGGCGTACATCGTCGATGCGGATGTCGGAATAGGCGGTGCTGCCGGCCCAGTAGTCGGTAGCAAGGTAGAGCGTATGGTTATCGTCGAATTGCCAGGAATAATTGAGATTGGTTTCATACATCGATGTCCCATCGACATAGAGCTTGAGGTTCGAGCCGTTGACCACGACGGCAGCGTGATGCCACTTGCCCGTCTCGGCGATAACGGTGGATGAAAGAACTTTGGCGCCGGTATCGGTCATCAACTGCGGTGCCAAATATACGACAATGTATCCACTGGCATCGACACCAAGAAGAATGCGCCGCCTTTCACCAGAGTGAAGGTGATACACCCACCTGTATGCGGCGGGTTGGCTTTCGAACATGAACCAGCACTCGGCGGTAATCGTCGATGTGCTCGAAGCTGATAGTCCCGTTACGGAAACGTAATCGTCCGATCCATCAAAGGCGAGGGATGTGTTTTGTGCGAGTAACGGCAAGGAAAGACAACATGCGACAAGCATCGCAAGAGTAGATAAACGTAAGGCAAAGGTTGGCATTTTTCCTCCTTCTACGGGAAATCGGTATATTGAAAAATAATCATATTGACGCACCTGGTTTAGCTCACGATTATATTTCATTTCAAGTGTTTATACTGATTCATTACGATACCCAATGCATTTAAATTAATCCATTCATGCTACAATGTCAAAATATTTCGATACTAAAACAGGAATACCCCCAATTTTTTATATGGTCTTGGTTTTCTGTCAGTATGAGACGATTATTGTAGATTCTGTTGCAAATCGAATGGGTGAATGCTGTAATGATGATCCTGAAGTCCTGGAGGGACGAAAGATGCTAGCGCGACACGTAAGTGCCGGGAACAGAATTCGAATGAGGAGTAAAGTCCCGTAGGGACGACAGATAGCATGCCGGATCATGTATCTGTCGCACCTCCGGTGCTTTTATGTGTATTGGCTGATATAACTGGGGCTTACGCCTGTGATTTTGCTTGCAAAATCGAATCCCCCCATGGCCTAACATCTGTCATCCCTACGGGATTATTATGGCGAAAACCATTTCACCCACCAAATTCAAAAAATGGAACAGCTATTGTCATTGGAATTTTCAACGGTTGAAAACACGCAATACATAGCAATGTATTGATATACGAGCCAATTGATGGATCATTTTGGGGGTATTTCTGATTTCGATACAAAAATCAGGATCACAAGTCCGTACAAAGCATGTAACTGTATTTTCCGCAAGATATCTTTCTGCCTGCCGTCAATTTAAAATCGCCGTTGCAGCAAGATATACTCCGCGCACTTCGAACTGCCGCGAAAAATCATTTGACAAGAAATACCGCTCATCGTTCTTTGCATAACTTGAAAGTCGGGATGTAGCGCAGTTCGGTTAGCGCGCACGGTTCGGGACCGTGAGGTCGGAAGTTCAAATCTTCTCATCCCGACCATTTTCGTTCCCCCCCCCTTTTTTCTTCCCGCAACGATCTACGAAATCCTCCAAATTCGGGAAAGTCGCCGTGGTTCTCCTTCATCGAAACCGGGCTGGCGTACGAAGAATTTACTCTGGCACACCCTCCATTTGATCAATAACAAACTTTCGCTGATCGAGCGCAGCCTGGTGAAAACGAAACCATTTGAGGCAGCCCCTGAATTCGTATTCGCCATCCTCAATCTCTTCTATCGCAGCGTCTTTCCAGTCGTTCTCATGATAGTCGAAGGAGATTTTGGGGAAGATCGATTGGAAAGTTTTTAGCCACTTGCACATACGCCTGCGGTTCTTCTGCATGCATCTCTCGACATCCCGTGAGATCGCTTCCCAGTTATCGGGAGAGCCGGTGTGTTCACGGAGACGGTCGTAGGTTTTACGGGCGGCGAGCATGAAGCGGCGATTCGTTTCGAATTGTACGGCATTCCCTTCGCCATCGATATAGGAAACTTGCGTATTGAAATAGTCGGGGAAATGACCGAGCAGTCCGTGCCCGATTTCGAGGCCGACAAATCCCATGCCTTTTGCGAACGAGGGTAAACGAGATTTCTTGTGATTTTTCAATATGCGAACATCGTCAACTCCGTTCTCCGTTTCGTCGTCTCGCGCCGAGAAACGTTGATGTGCAAATGTGTCCTGGTAGCTGTGCAGGGCAATTCCGAGCTTGATCAATGCCGCTGTATGGGGCTCTCCATCCGGTGGGGCGTCGCCGAGATTTTCGAGGGCCTGGTTGAGCAATTGCACGGCCAGGGTGACTTCCGGGGCGGTTTTGAAGTCGTAGTGACTCCGGTTCTCATCCCAGCCTTTGGGGATGAAATGGAAGGGACGCAAGACCGTGTCACGTATGTTTTCGAAAGCGAAACGTATATTCTCGATGCCTTTATGGGCAGTACATATGGGATCGAAAACATCTTGATCGATGCGTTTATAATCCAGATTCGGCAGGTTGTGGATGATAATCTCCGTGTGCGCCGTGGCGTCGTCAACATGTTGGCAGGCGTAGGCGATCGTCTGCGCGTCTGCGGGGATGAATCCCGCCTTTTCGGCGAGTACACGGGTCAAGAAGTAATGAAAACCGATGTTCATGAGATTACCTCCTGGTTATCTGATGCGGGTGAAAGATCATGGATTTCCTTGTGGCTTGCCGGTGTTATCTCCAGCTCCTGACTGTCCACCACCTGGAGGTGTTCCATTGCCGTTGGGGGGATTCCCCTTTTGCTGGGCGATGAATTTTTCCATGAGAGCGATCGCGTTCTGGAATTCCAGCGCCCAGGCATTGGTCTCCTCGCTGATGATTTGATTCAGGTCTTCGATGAACTTCTGGGCAAGCTTGATCATATCCTCAGCGATACCTTGATCTTTTGCTCCGGATTTGTTGAATTTCAGCTCAAGGAGGTTCCACTCGAAACAGAAGCGGTCCAGACGCTGTATCAGGCGCATCGCGGTAAGAACGTATCGCACCCAGCCGGAGCTGACTCCGAAGAATCGGTCCCAGCCGATAAACACTCCTGCAATGGCCATCGTGAACGATGCCAGTGATGCCGGGATAAGAAGTTTGGTTATGCTTTCGTTTTGATAGATTGCCACGATATCGATAAAGAGAGGCAGCAGGGTTCCGATTGCGACCATGAGCACGATTCCGCCTCGCAACAATTTGCCGATGTTTCGCTTGCGGCTGGCATTGCGATGATACCATTCGATGGACGAGTTTGCCTTTTCCACGACTTCCTTGAATATGGCTTTCAGGTATAAATCGAGCGGTCCGTCAGACTTTGGAGCCTGGTCGGGATCGCAATTAATGGTCGGGATATTCCGAGGCTGTTTTTCCATGATATTGTTACCTCCTCCTTGGGATTATCAGGCTACCGGAGCCCGGTATTGCAGAAATCGACGTGGATTGTCGATGGAGATTTTATCGAAAATGGTTTGCCCGAGAATTTCCAGCGTGTCGTTCAGGAATGTGGCTTCCGCCGAGGCGAGTGTTTGCAGGAAATAGTCGCTTCCGAAGAGCAGGCGATCGGCCAGGATCGGGTATTGCTTGATCAGCCTGGCAATCCGCGGCAAACCATCCAAGCAGTAAGAAATATCGGCGTACAGATTGGGATATTCCCCGGAGTCGATCATCTCGACAATTATTTTTGTCCATTTTCTCTTACGGGGATCGCCGAAGTGCGCGAGATTCAGGAACAGGTCTTTGTGTTCATCCAGTACCGGCTTCCACGAGAGGGGGTAGGTCATTTTGGAGACAAGATATTGCAGCTTTTTACTATTTTTCGGGTTCACGCCATGCAGCGGAGCGTCGCCCTGGTATCTGACATTGTGCGGGATTGAGCAATGGGCGGTAATCGGCAAATGTTTCTTCTCGGCCAGTTTATAGAATCCGCACTCCTCCAGCTCGATCGGATAAAATCCCAGCGGCGGATAGACCTTGAATCCATCCACGCCGGATTTTTCAAGCCAGTCTTCGTCAATCTTCGAGTACTTGTGCGCCCGTGGGTCCAGTCCGTAGAAGACGAGCACCTGGTCGGGGAAGCTTTCCTTGAGGCGCAGTGTCTTTTCGAGCTGCTTGTAGAAGGGTTGGTAGTAACCCGGGGCGGCATAGTCGAAATTCTGGGTCAGAAGGCAGAAGACCCATTGGCTGCTCGGGTCTTCCTTGCGGTAGGTATCGAACAGGTCGTCGAGGAATCCGTCGGGTGAGCCGTTGAGGAAGTAGTGCAGTGTTTCGGCAAGATCGGCAACCTTCGCAGTGAGGTCCGAGATTTGATCCAGCAGGTTCGGGCGTTTCTTCTCGCTGTACTCCTGGACCGTGTCTCTGACCCTGTGGATGATGTCCGGCGAGTATTTGCCATACTGATGAAACGCTTTCTCCAATTCCTCCATGATGACCTTGTCGAGAGAGTCGTCTGGCAACCGAAGCATATCCCATGGAACGTACTTTTTGGTGAAAACATGGACGTGGCAGTTGTATCGAATCGGGCTCATAATACCTCGCTTTGCCGGCTGAAGGCGTTGTTCGTCTTGGGTAAAAGTTATATCGTTAAAACATGTACAATCATGAAACCTTTGGCGGATTGATATATATAGTATGATATTGAAATTGTCAATGAAAATATTGGTATTTCAAGAAATTTGTGGAAAGTAATATGAATCGCTTTCATGGTATATTCTCATGCTTCAGGCAGGAATCGTATGGAAATGCGCTGAATGTTTGTTCGTCCGTTATGTGCGGAGCCGGAAAATTTACTTAAGTAATACTTGACGAACTTTTATCATTTTGCTGACGTCAGCAAAATGGTCGATTGTGGGGCGGGTAGCACGAACAAACCGATGAACGTCCGCTCATGATTATTCTCCCTCTATGCCATCAAGCCGATATGTAACAACTTTTCCCTTTGTTGTGAATGTTAGGAGTCGTCCATCACCTGAGAGTTGAATGTTTCCACCATCTCGCTTGAATCTTGCGATGAGTTTCTCAGCCCAAATATCGAAAACAAGAATTCCGCTACCTCCTGGTACTGCGACAATTCCAGCCTCCTTGTCACTCACCGCTACTGAGGTCGGTAGTTCGAAAAAGCATGGGATATTGGCGAGATATTTCCCATTTGATAAATCCAATACTTTACATTGGCCAACACCAAGAAACGCCAGTTCTTCATTAGGTGAGAAAGTTATCGTTCGCGAACCCTCTGTCTCGCTTTCCCAAACAATGCTCCCATTGATGTTCATTATAACGCCCTTTGGCCAAGCTGCAGCCCTGAAGTAATTACCAAGAGGACTAACATCTACATTTGTGATCCTGCCTCCAGCAAGCTCCACCTGTGTCATTTTATTGCCATTCTGGTCGAAGATAACGACACCGGACTGGCTGGCGAAATTGCTGGACTCTACGTCGTATCGAAAGTCGTCGGGATATCCAATTTCTTCATCGGCTATCGGTTCAAGAAAAGCGTACGGGTGTTCATTGGGCTCTTCAAACATGAGCCAGTACCCATTGGTGTTGACGTCCACAAATTCTGATATGTACGGGTTGGTATGGCAGCGATTCAACAAATTGTTATTGGCATCGTACCATTCCCAGTATTGCAGATCTTCCGATTTCCGCAGGGTAACGCCGAGGTCTGAAGTCATGGTCAATACATATTCTCGTTCTTTTTTCCTTTTCTCGATCGTCACCTCACCGAGGGCATGCTTCGTGGCTGGCGCGCGGTGCACTACGACAGACTCATCGCCGAGGTCTATTTCATCAACAAGTTCAAAACGTTGTTCTCCATATACGGTGAATTGGGTTATTCCTTCTCCATGTAGTGTGGGATAAGCGAAGATAGCCGAAACGAGCAATAACAGAGCGATGGTGATGGTTGTGCGCATGATGATCTCCTTATGTAATTCATTGTCTGCAACGCGCGCACCGGATGTAAAGATAAATTTATGAGTTTTCACGAAGTTCGGGCGGGAATTCTGTCGTGTGTTTTACTTGACAGTTCACCGGCTCGGTCGATTTTTGCAGTAAACCAAAGGGGTAACGAATGACAAAACTGCAACTTCTTCAAGAACTGTGTGATACGCCCGCCATCTCCGGTTTCGAGAAACCCGTTCGGGAGATCATGATCCGCGAACTGGCAGGCGATTACCGTAAAGACCGCCTCGGCTCGATCGTGTTCGAGAAAAAGGGCTCGGACGATCAGACGAAACTGCTCTTCGTGGGTCACATGGACGAGGTGGGCTTCATCGTGTTCGATATAACGAAAAACGGTCTGATCAAGGTTCAGCCGATCGGTGGATGGGACCCGGGCACGCTGATGTCGCAGTCGGTGATCATCATCAACGACGAAGGCGGGAAGGTCTATGGCGTCTTCGGCTCGATTCCCAAGCATTATCTTAAGCAGGGCGAGTCAGCTTCGCTGGATATGGACACGCTTTTCATCGATATCGGCGCCGATTCGAGAGAGGAAGTCAGCAGCAAGTTCAAGATATCACGCGGCAACGCCATCGTTCCGCATTGCATTCCGAATTACACGGAATCGACCCACAGGCTCTTCCACAAAGCGTTCGACAACCGCGTGGGAATCGGTGCGGCGATCGAACTGGCGAAGGCTGTCGATGGCACCGATCACCCGAGCACGATCTTTTGCGCCGGAACGGTGCAGGAAGAGGTCGGCGTGCGGGGCGCGCAGGTGATCACCAGCATCGTCAAGCCGGACATCGCCTTCATCCTCGAAGGTCCTCCCGCGGACGACACCATTGGCCAGTTTGCCAAATCGACACCGCAGACCTGCGTCGGCAAGGGCGTCCACGTGCGGCTGTACGATCCCAGCATGCTGGTGCATCAGGGACTGAAGAAGTACGTGATCGATGTCGCGAAGAAGCACGATATCCCGATCCAGCTCACGGTGCGCAAGGGCGGCGGAACCGACGGCGCACGCATCCACCTGGCGCACGAAGGCATCCCGTCCATCGTGCTGGGCGTGCCAGTTCGCTACGCTCACAGCCACATCGGCTCGATATCCATGGACGACTACGAGAATCTGATCCGGCTGATCACGGTGATCGGTCGGGAATTCGATAAAAAATCTCTGCAATCCATTCTGGACGCATGATGAACGCGCGGCGGCCGATCGGGATTTTCGATTCAGGTGTCGGAGGCCTGACCGTCTTCCGCGAGATCCGTCGTCAGTACCCGCACGAAGACATCGTCTATTTCGGCGATACCGCGCGAGTTCCCTACGGACCGAAGTCACGCGAAACCGTCATCAACTATTCGATCCAGAACGCGCGATTCCTCTTGCAGCTTGGCGCCAAGATTATCGTCGTCGCCTGCAACACCGCCGCTTCAGTGGCGCTTCCGGCCTTGCAGAAGAGGTTTCCGGTGCCGGTCATCGGCGTGATCGAGCCCGGCGCGAGGATGGCGGTCGAGGCGACCAGGAATCGCCGGATTGGCGTGATCGGCACGGAAGGGACGATCCGCAGCCAGGCATACGGACAGGCGATTCACCGGATCGATCCGAATCAGGAAGTTCTCGGCACGGCGTGTCCGCTCTTCGTACCCCTGGCGGAAGAGGGCTGGGAAGAGCATCCCGTGACCCGCTCGGTGGCGGAGGAGTATCTCGAGAATCTGCTCGGAAGCGGAATCGACACGCTGGTTCTGGGCTGCACACATTATCCGATCCTTAAAGAAACACTGCAAAAGGTCGTCGGCGAATCGGTCACCCTGATCGACAGCGCGGAGGCGATCGCGCATCATCTAAAAAATATTCTCCCCGAGCCACAGCAGTCCGGGGAAGGGCACGACCAGTTTTTTGTCAGCGACAACGAACAGAAATTCGAACAAATCGCGAGGAAGATACTACAGAATCATGTCAAACCACTACGAAAAGTCGGACTCGGAGAAACCTGGTTCCTGGAAAATCTGGAACCAGCTTGTCAGTAAGGGGCATGTCACGATGGTCAATTATCCGGTTATCGCGTTCAAAATAGCCAATATCGTGCTGGGCGTCAAGCAGAACGACGTCGTCTCGATCAGCGGCGACATCCACAATTCGCCGAAAGACGAGGCGATCGAGGACGTGCTGGCGGAGATTCCGCTGGTCGAAGAGTTGGCGCTTGCGGTTCGCAAGAAGAAAGCCTTTCCGGTGATCGACCTCTCCACGGACAACCTGAAACGGCGCTTCCTCTCGGAAATGCCGGAAGATATCTACGAACTGCCGCTGTCCTACTACACCCGTTGGGTCGAGGCGATCGATTGCTTCATCGATATCGGCTGGCGCAACATGCCGCAGCTCTACTCCGGGATCGAGGACAAGCTCTTCGGCAAGATCAAGGACTCCACGCAGGAAATCTGGAACGTGATCAACCGAAAGGGCAAGCGCATCCTCTTCCTCGGATTCCCCACCCATTCGCTGGCGGAGTTTTTCAACCTCGAATACGACAAGCTTTTGGCGATGTATTTCAAGGGGCTGGACTGCGATTACAACCGCATTATCCACATCTCGGAAGAGCTGAAAAACGAATTGATCCGTCTGGGCGAATTCAAGCTGGGAACGTACGAAGAGGAGCAGTCGGAGGTCGCGGCGCTGGATATCGCGCTGAACAAGAGCTTTGCCGAATCGATGCCCAGTCATCCGTTCATGGAAAAGAATCTTGTGTTGCCGGGCGGAAAGCTCGAATTCGAGATCGAGCGCGAACGACTCACGGGCGTGTTCGTAGCCGAAAGTGGTTACTACGCGAATTACATGTTCCGCAACATCCGCATCCATTTCGCCGAGGGGAAAGTCTATTACGTCGAATTCGACGCGGGTATCAAGGGTGGCAACAAGTTCCGCAACGCCATCATGAACCGTAGCGGAAACTACCGTCTCTGCATCGGGCTCAACGACAAGATCACCGAAAGCACCGGGTACTATCTGTACGATCTGGTGATGCAGGGCAACGTGGCGATCAAGATGTTCTCCTCATTGGGAGAAGAAATCATCCTGACCACCCGTCGCGTGAAACTCATCACGGAAAACGAAGAACATTTACTGCATGATGTAATTTACGGCTAATTTATTGTAAAACAAGGGGATGGGAAATGGCTAAGTATATTTTCGTGATCGGCGGGGTGGTATCCTCGCTGGGTAAGGGAATCGCGTCGGCAACAACCGGGCTGCTGCTCAAACGAATGGGCTACAAGGTCGGGATGATCAAGCTCGATCCTTATCTGAACGTCGATCCGGGAACGATGAGTCCGTTTCAGCACGGCGAGGTGTTCGTGACCGACGACGGTGCCGAGACCGACCTCGATCTCGGTCACTACGAGCGCTTCATCGACAAGAGCCTTACAAAGGCGTCCAACACGACCGCAGGCAGGATTTACGAAAGCGTGATCGACAAGGAGCGCAAGGGCGTTTATCTGGGCAAGACGGTCCAGGTGATCCCGCACGTGACCAACGAGATCATCGCCAACATCCGCAGGCAGGAGTCCGATTGCGATATCATCATCGTCGAGATCGGCGGTACCGTGGGCGACATCGAGAGCCTTCCGTTCCTGGAGGCGGTTCGTCAACTGCGCCTGGACGTGGGACCGCGCAACAGCCTGTTCGCGTTCCTGACCTACGTTCCGTATGTTCGCGCCGCGGGGGAACTCAAGACCAAGCCGACCCAGCACAGCGTCTATAAGCTGCGCGAAATCGGTATCCAGCCCGACGTTCTGCTCTGCCGTTCGGAAGAGCCGTTCGACGACAGCATCAAATCCAAGATCGCGCTCTTCACCAACGTCCCCAAGACGCACGTTATCAACGCCATCGACGCGGATCATATCTACCGCGTACCCATGAACTTTCACGAAGCCGGGCTACACGAGATCATCTGCCGGAGCCTCGACCTTAAGGAACATCCGATCGATCTCAGCGACTGGCAGGCTTTTCTGGACAACCTTACCGAGTCCGATCGGGAAGTGACCATCGCGGTCTGCGGGAAGTACGTCGAGCATCAGGACGCCTACAAGAGCGTCGAGCAGGCGCTGATCCACGCCGCCGCATACCACAGGGTAAAGCCCAGATTCAGTTGGGTCGATACCGAAAAGACCAACCACCGCGAGGATATGGAGAAGACCCTGCGCGAGGTTGACGGTATCCTCGTACCGGGCGGCTTCGGCGTGCGCGGGATCGACGGGAAAGTCGCCGTGGCACGGTTCGCGCGAGAGAACAACATCCCCTATTTCGGCATCTGCCTTGGCATGCAGGTTGCGGTAATCGAATTCTCCAAGAATGTCTGCGGTCTATCCGGCGCCTACAGCGTCGAGTTCGACGAGACCTGCGAGCATCCGGTGATCTCCATGATGGAAGACCAGAAGTACATGGAGCTGGTGGGCGGAACCATGCGCCTGGGCGCGTACGACTGCCTCTTGAAGCCCGACACCCTGGCGCGGGACATCTACCGGCAGGACATGATCTCCGAGCGGCACCGGCATCGCTACGAGTTCAACAATGATTATCGTGCAACAATCGAAGAAAACGGCATGAAAATCACCGGAACCACCAAGGAAGACCTGCTGGTCGAGATCGTGGAAATCCCGGAACATCCGTTCTACATCGGCGTGCAGTTCCATCCGGAATTCAAGTCGCGTCCCAACCGTCCGCAGCCCATCTTCAGAGAATTCGTCGGCGCGGCGCTCAAGTACAGAGAATCACGCGACAAAGACAACCAATAAACGGGAGGTTTCATGACGATCGCGGCAATCGGTGAATGGCTCAATATTTCGTTGCAGTACGCGAGAATCGTGGCTGCCGTGGGCGTGCTGCTCCTCTGCTGGATCGTCTATCTGGTCGCGCGCTACATCCTGCTGAAGATCATCGACAAGGTGGTCGAAAAGACGAAAACCCACTGGGACGACATCTTCCGCAAACACCGCGTGTTCCGGCGTATGGTTCTGGTCGCGCCGGTCCTGATGCTGTGGTTTTTCGCCGATCTCTTTCCCGGATTTCAGGCATTCATACAGAAGATATGCATCTCGCTCATCGTCATGATCAGCGTCAGCACCCTCAACGGCGTGCTCAGCGCCATCGAGGAAATTTATGGCGAACTGCCCGTATCGCGCGAGCGACCCATCAAGGGATTTCTGCAAATCATCAAGCTGATCATGGTGATCTTCGGTCTGATCGTGATCGTCGGCGTGCTCATCGATCGTTCGCCCATCTATCTGCTCAGCGGTCTCGGCGCCATGACCGCCGTGCTGATCCTCGTGTTCAAGGACACTATCCTGTCGTTCGTCGCCAGCGTGCGTGTATCCACCAACGGTCTGATCAAGATCGGCGACTGGATCAGCTATCCGCAGCACGACGCAGACGGCGAAGTGATCGACATGGCGCTGCACTCGATCCGCATCCGTAACTGGGACAAGACGATCACTACCATTCCCATGCATAAATTGCTGGACGAATCGTTCAAGAACTGGCAGGGAATGGTCGAGACCGGCGGAAGGCGCATTATGCGTTCGCTTTCCATCGACATGAACAGCATCAAATTTCTCGACGACGACCTGCTCGGAAGGCTCTCGAAGGTTCGATTGCTCGAAGACTATCTTCGCGACAAGCAGGCGGAGATCGAAGCGTTCAATCAGCAGTTGAAAAAAGAAACCGGCAAGCAGGGTACCAGCCGCAGAATGACCAATTTCGGCACATTCCGTGCCTATATCGCGGCGTATCTGAGAAGCCTGCCCGTCATCCGCAAGGACATGACCTTCCTCGTGCGGCACCTCGATCCCACGCCGCAGGGGATACCGCTTCAGATCTATGTCTTCACCAATACCACCGAATGGGCGAAATACGAAGCCATCCAGGCCGACATCTTCGACCATCTGCTGGCGGTCATATCCGAATTCGACCTGCGCGTCTTCCAGGAACCCTCCGGCTGGGACTGGAGAGGAAGCCGGTAGCAGAATTTTTCCAATTATTGAGGCGGGCCTCCCAGACTGTGTGAAAATAGAAACGACACGTTAGCTTTGTTCGATGCTATATGTTTTCCTGCTGTAGGGGCAGGTCTCTGTGTCTGCCCTTCTCTGAGAGATGCGGACGAGGACGTCCGCGTTCCATGTAGAGAATCGGTCGCGCATTTTCACACGGTCTGTCCGTGTCTGCCCCTTTTGTATAAGAACCGAGAGGCGTCATCCAATCCAAATCCGCAAAATATACGAATAAATTGACGATTCGAAACAGGGGTGTATAGTGCAATTACGATCAAAAGCGCTTACGATCAAGAAGGAGTTCGGATGGATTATCGTCGCACGATCCAGTGTGCTATCGACTACGTCGAACGGAAACTGACGGGAAAACTCGATCTGGAGATGATCGCCGATTTCGCGGGATTCTCGCCGTTCTATTTTCTGCGGATGTTCCGTGCGCACACCGGATTTACACCCAAGGAGTATATTCGTCTGCGGCGACTGTCCAAAGCGGGGAGGGACTTGCTCTTCACCCGCGATCCGATCCTCCACATCGCCAGAAAGTATGGCTTCGATTCCCAGGCGGCGTTTACCCGTGCGTTCAAGAGGCAGCACGAGGTGACCCCGGGGAAAATGAGAAAGACCAGGCATCCGGTCTGTTATTTTGGGCCGATCAATGTCCTGGAACCAACCTATTTTACCAATACAGGAGAACATATGAAACCCAAGATCGTTGAACTGAGTGAAATGAAGGTGATTGGTCTCAAGTGCGAAACGACGATGAAAGAAAATACGATCCCGCAGCTATGGGGGCACTTCAATACGGTCTGCAACCGAGTCCCGAATCGCACGAGCGACCGCTTCGCGCTGGGCATCTGTCCGTATGTGAAGATGGAAGATTTCGACGAGGAGACGCCGTTCGAATACATCGCCGGTTACACGGTGGATTCGTTCGACAACGTACCGGAGGACATGGTCGCGTATGTCGTCCCATCCGCCAAGTACGCCGTGTTTACGCACAGGGGCCCGCTCAACACGTTGCAGGACACCTACAACACCATCTTCAGCAACGCGCTTTCCGAAAACGGAATGGAGCTCGACAGCAAGGATCAGCTCGAGCTATACGACGACCGCTTCAAGTATGGCGAGCAGGATTCCGAGTTCGATATCTACATCCCGATAAAATAATCGTTAACGCAAAATTTACGAGGTTCCATCATCGAGATGGGGCCTCAATTTTTTTTCAACTCATCGTTTGACAATTTCCGAGCATTGGAGCAATATATGCATTATGTATGAATAGAATGAATTTCCGTAGAACAGGAGGATACTATGAAAAAGACCGTGCTATCAATCGTTTTGATATTCTTGATCCATATGGTGTTTGCGGCATGGAGCGATGACGCGACTGTCAACAACGTCGTCTGTAATCTCGGGGGCGAACAGGCGATTCCCAAAACCGCGGTCTGCCAGGACGGAACGTTTTACATCGCCTGGTTCTCCAACGACAGCGGGAATTACGACGTCCGCGCCCAGTACTACGACTACAACGGAAACGAGCAATGGGCGCCCAACGGCATGCTGATCAGCAACCATACCCAGATGACGTGGCTGACCCAGTGGGATATCTGCTGCGACTCGCAGAACAACCTGATCCTGTCGTTCCAGGACATCCGCAACCACGATAATCCCGACATCTTCGTTTACAAGATCGGACCCGACGGCAGCTTCATCTGGGGCGACGACGGTATCGCGATCACCGACGACAACATCGCGCACATGGTTCCCACCGTGGCGGCAACCTCCGTGGACAACATCATCGTCGCCTGGATCACCGAGGTCGGCATCGGCATGCAGAAGCTATCACCCACCGGCGACCTCGCGGTAACGCCCTATTTCGAGCTGGTCACCGATTCGTTGACCTTCACCCACCCGCAGATCGTGCCGGTCGAAAACGACACATTCATCCTGAAATACTACAAGGACACCGGCCCCGCCTGGGCTCCGACTCGGCACCTGCACGCCATGAAATACTCCGGAGCGTTCGAAGCGGTATGGGATAACGAGTGCAATATCTCGACCCAGGGCGGAATATCCGCCTGGACTCAACATCTCTCCATCTCGCCAGACAACGAGGGCGGATTCGCGATCTGCTGGAACGACGATCGCGACAGCGACAACATGAGCGAAATCTATGTCCAGTGGGTTCACGGGGACGGTACCTCCTCATATCCCGACGGCGGCGTGATCGCCTCGGTCAACGATTTCACCCAGGGATTCTATCCCTTCGTCGTGGCGAACCCGGCGGACGACAATGTGATGGTCTTCTGGAACGAAATGGACGGCGACCAGAACAATCGCGGGTTGTCCGGACAGAAGTTCGACCAGTCCGGAAACCGCCTCTGGACCGAGCACGGGGCTAACCTGATGACCATGGGTGGCGACAACCCCTATCCGTTCGGCGCGCAACCCATAACCAACGACGCCATGACCCTCGAAGTCATGCTGTTCTATACGATCAACGCCCCCTCGCCCAACACGGACTACATGAAAGCCATGCGGATCAACGAGGACGGCGAACTGTCCTGGCTCAACGGCTCGGTCTTCGTTTGCGAGACGCCCAACGACATGGTTCACCCCATCGTGGCAAAGACCAACCAGCAGTACGTATTCGCCACCTGGGAAGACAGCCGTAACGGCACGTCCGATATCTACGCGCAGAACCTTTCCTTCGACGGCGTCCCCGGTCCCGTGACATCACCCAGCGGAATCTCTGGAACCGTTACGCTCGACGGTGGCGAAGGCGCGGTCGAAGATGTCACGATCGCCATTGGCGAGGACACCTACAGCCCGAACAACACCGGTTACTACTACATCCTGCTCGATCCGGGAACCTATACCGTCGATTTCTCGCTGGATAGCTACGAATCTGCCACGCTTACGGACGTCGTGGTGACCGAAGGCGAGATCAACGAAGGGCAGGACGTCACCCTCACATACATCCCGCCCAGCGGTATCGCGGGAACCGTCACGCTCGACGGTGGCGAAGGCGCGGTCGAGGATGTCACGATCGCCATCGGAGAGGAGGCGTACAACCCCGATGGAAACGGCGATTACTATATCCAGCTTGATCCGGGTACTTATAGCATCGAGTTCTCGCTGGAGGGCTACGAGCCGGTCATGGTCGATGACGTCGTGGTGGTCGAAGGCGTAATTGTCTTCGATCTGGACGTCACCCTTGTATTCCATCATTCCACCGGCAACACGGACATCCCGGCACCGGAATTCGGGCTCGCTATCTACCCCAATCCGTTCAACCCCATGACCAATATCTCGTGGTCGATCCCCGTTCCGGGCGACGTCAGGATCGACATATACGATGTCAGGGGAAGAAAGATCGCTTCCACGACCAGGTACAACCAGCCTGCGGGTGAGGGTTCCTATACGCTCGACGCCCAAGGTTTCGGAAGCGGTGTTTATTTCGTGAAAATTTGCTCCGGCAGCAACAGCACTGTGCGTAAGGCTGTGCTGCTGAAATAGACCCTCCTCAACAATGACCGCCGACTGAAAGGTCGGCGGTTTTCTTTTATAACAAACTTCCGAATGTCTGTTCCCACGGAACGCGGAGATCCCCGTCCGCATTTTGTTTCCGCACAACACCAGATTTTTCTTGACTATCGATTCTCTTTCCCTATTCTGGTTACAGATGTATTTGCTGGTTACGCACGTAACAGGGAGGAATCATGAAATGGTTTTACGCTTTCATACTGCTTGTTCTGGCAATCGCTTGCAGTGCCGAGGGCTTCCATGTGTTGGTCATTGTCGCCAACAACTGGGGCGGCAACGGCATGCTCAATAAAGAATTCTACGAGCGGAATGGGTGGGATGTCACGCTGACCGGCGTTACCCAGAGCGTCTCGCCCTGCTCCAGCGACCTTCCGACTCTCGAAATGGACATCCTGCTCGACGACATCGACGACATCTCGCCCTACGACTGCATTGCGATCTGGCCCGCGAGATGGTGGGTCGCGAATCCGTATGGCGACATCATCGGAAGCGATGCCGCGATGAGTCTGCTGCAACAGGCGAATCAGCAGGGCAAGATCATCTGGGCGACGTGCGCCGGGGGCATTGTCCTGGCTGCGGCTGACGTGATCAACGGACGGCGTATTCAGGGTCAACCGGGCAACAGCAACGAGTTCATCGAAATATATGAAGCAGCCGGCGCGACGTACGTGGGACACGCACTGTCGCCGGTCATTGACGGCAACATCGTAACCACCACGCGTGGACAGTTTCTGTGGGAAACCAATAATGAAGCGATTATTACTGCATGGAACCGGATGCAAACAGGGAGGGCAAGATGAACAAGTTCACGAGCATACTTTTCATCGTGATTATTGCACCCTTGATGTTGTGGGCGGAGTTCGAAACGATGTGGCGACATCAGGCTCAAGCCGAATCCGACGCCTGCTTCAAGGCGGTAACCCCTGTTCCCGTAAATATGATCATATGCGTCGGGGCGTACTGCTCATCCGGTTCCATCTTTCCATCGGGCTATGTTGCACTATACGATTACAGTGGAAACATGCTCGGGGCTGAAGTAGCGGAACACGACGGCTGGTCGGAGCTGGTTGCCGTTGTGCCCGTGCCGAACTCGTCTTCCGGCGACTATTTCACCATCGGAACCTGCTACGATCCAGACAAGGGCATGCAGACCTGGGTCGCGAAATGGGGATGCGGCACGGCTATGTATTGGGAACATCTCTACGGCGGGATCGGCGAGGATTTCGGCTATTCGATCGTGGCTCTCGATGACGGTTCTTGCCTGGCGCTGTCTTCGGTGACCGACGGTCTGGAGGGATTCCACGATGTCGAGCTGATGAAGCTATCCTCCGAGGGTGATTCGCTGTGGTCTGTCCGCTACGGATACGAAACCAACGACGAGGGCAAAGAGATCATCGCAGCCGGCGACGGCACCTACTATATAACGGGGGCCAGTTCGCAGTTCGACAGTGTACGCAACAGCCAGCTCTGGGTGCTGCATGTCGATGCGGAGGGGAACGTGTTGCATGAGGCGGCGACGGCGATCATCGGTAGCGGTGCTACCGACTACGACGCCGGGTTCGGCGTGGTGCGGCATGACGACGGCACGCTGACCGCGGTTGGCATCGCAGCGGCGGAGAGTCAGGAACGGATGGATGCGGCGCTGGTCAAGCTGGACAGCGAACTGGACGTCCTGGACGCAGAGAACTACGAGATGCAGGGATTCTACGATTTTGCCTACGACGTCATAGCAACCGACGGTTCAGGCGACGTGATCCTTTGCGGATGCAGCCGGAATTTCTCAAACCAGCGCAACAGCGGCTATCTGCTCCGAGCCGACGCCAATCTCGACGAACTGTGGCGGACGTATTACTCGGGCGATTTCGCGACAGGATTGATGGATATGTGCTGGATCCACGACAACGAATTCATCTGCGTCGGGTACGCGGATACGGAAGATGGCATCCAGCAATCGCTGATCATGCGGATTCGGGACAGGTTCACGATTACCGATTTCGAGATCGATCCCACCACCGGTCACGCGCCGCTGACAGTCGATTTCGAGAACTTCAGTCGCTCCTGCCCGGCGTACGACCTTATCCAATGGGATATCGATCACGACGGTGTCTGGGACCAGACTGATGACGCTTTCGAATACTTGTTCGACACTCCCGGGACCTACACAATCGACGTCCGGCTCTCCGGCACGGAAATCGACACGACCATCGCTGCGGTCGAGACGATCCGGGTCTTCGATGGCGACAGCGGCGTCATGTTCACCGGAAATGGTTCCCGCGTGCAGATCGATCCGACCGAGAACATCAACCTCACCTCGGATTTCACCTTCGAAGCGTGGATCAATCCTGTCTGCTGGAACAACAGCAACGTGATGGGCGATGTCCTCTTCTGCAAGGGCGGTAACATGATCGCCATCGGTAGTAACCCGAATATTCCGGCCGAAAACGCGCTGCTCGTCACCCTGCGCACCGCCGACGGAACAAGCTGCGTCGGAATGACCGCGAGCAACACGATTTCGTTGAACGGCTGGCAGAACATCGCGGTTGCCTACTCTTCGGAGCATGGCGCAATCGCTGTGATCGACGGCACTCAGCGCGAAATCACCTGGATCGACGAGCCGACCGGCGAGCTTCAGGACAACGTGAACCTCGCCCTGACACTCGGTGCGCATAACGCGGGATTCTCCATGTTCAAGGGTATCATGGACGAAGCGCGACTGTGGAATATCGCACGGTCCGCCGAAGAAATCGCCGAAACCATGCAGGAACCGCTACAGGGATTCGAGACGGGTCTGGTCGCGTACTGGCGGATGAATGAAGCGAGCGGCAACATCCTGACCGACGCGGGACTCTTCAACCACCACGGATATCTTTCAGGCACACAGTGGTGGCAGGGCTGCAATTACACACCGACCGACACCGACGATGGCGAGACGATTCCGGAGCCGCATACCGCCGGGATCGTCGCGGTTTACCCGAATCCCTTCAACCCCTCCACCACCGTATCCTTCTCCATCGACCAACCATCGATGGTGGATATTTCGATCTACAATATTCGCGGCCAAAAGGTAAAAAGCTTGCTTCATGAGAGGAAATCGGCAGGATTGCATCATGTACGCTGGAACGGCGTAAATTCTTGCGAAATCCCCTGTGCGAGCGGAATTTACCTGGTCAGATTAACGACCGGCAAGGTGGTTAGGTCCAGCAAGATACTGATGTTGAAATAATTCCGGCTTGCTGTTATTGTGGTGGTGGAGTGTGCGGGGGAATCGCTTATCGAAAGGTTCAGTGCGTTATGACCCGAAAAGAGAGAGAGCTGCTTCAGAGAAAAGATGAGATCGTCGAGATCGCCGGAGAGCTGTTCAGGAAGAACGGCTATGAGCAGACCGGCATGGACGAGATCGCAAAGAAGGCGGAGTTTGCCCGAAAAACGCTCTATCAGTACTTCGGCAGCAAGTCCGACCTACTGGTGTTCGTGGTGCTGAAGCAGCTTCGAGCGTTCGACGAAGAGATTGCCGGGATGTTCTGTGGCAATGAGGACAAAGCCTCGCTGGAGCGTCTGCGCGATTACTGCGACCTTTACTACCGTTGGTATAAGGAAAGACCGAGCGAATTTGCCCTGATCACCTACTTCGACCTCGCCATCCACAACGGTTGGGAACAGTTGCACCCCAATACGAAGGAGTTCCTCGACAGCGAAGAATGCACAGAAGAAAGCGTCTTCCACCGGATTTTCAGAGAAGGTACCGAATCCGGCGAACTGAATCCCGACCTCATCCCCGAACTCGCCGTGCAATTTCTGCAAAAAACCATGTATGGCATTACGCACCAGTATGTTCTGCACCCACATTTCCCCGAGGAATACTACCAGAAGGAGATCGATTACCTGTTCCGCGCGTTCGCGCCGTGAGAGCCCACATTCTAATAAAAAAGTTCTTGCGCACTTCTTGCGATCATGGTATGGAGCGTACGAAATGTGAAATGCGAAGCGACACGAATGGTCGTCTTTAATTCACAGTCCGATTCGGAGAACGAGGATTTCGACAGGTAACCCCGTATAATATTATGAATCAGTAATATCCGCCACCCTTCCCGAGCGGTATTTTCATCTACCATACGTAAAACACCCTGACGATAAAAAAAACCTTGCAATGATTTCGATCCAATGTGAATCTGAGTATCCTGCTGCACATGGCAGAAAAGGTCGAAACATGGACGATACCGAGAAACTTATCACGCAAGCGACAACAGCCCCGCCGAAGGCACAGATCGAACTCTATCTGAAGATCGCGAATTCGTATGTGACTCAGTCCGAAACAAGGAGTATCGAGTACGCGAATCGAGCGCTGAATCTTGCCATCAAGTTTCAAGACAAAGAAGGCAAGACGAAGGCCCTCATCGAGTTGGGCAAAATCTATGCTGCCTACAAGCGCAATTCCGAGTCCCTGGAGCATTTCCGTCAAAGCCTGATCTGCATCGACGAACTGGGTGAGCGAGGCTTGAAAGCCGAAATCCTACAGGAAATCGGCAATATCCATTACAAAATAGGCGAGTTCAGCAAAGCGCTCGATTATTTCTTTCGCTCGCTCCGAATACTCGAAGACATAGACGACAAGAACCTTATTGCCCTGGTTTCAAACAGCATCGGAAAGGGTTACACCGCTTCGGGCAACAACGAGAAAGCGCTCGAGTACTTCATGAACTCGCTCCAGATCAAGGAATCCTGCGGCGATGAGAGAGGCGTCGCGAACGTCAGCAACAATATCGGCATCATATATCAGAAGAAGGGCGAATACGATAAAGCGCTGGAATTCTACTACCGATCGCTCGAGATTCAGGAGAAGCTGGAGAACAAGCTCGGCAAGGCGTCCGTCATCAACAATATCGGCATCATCTACTCGAACATGAACTACAAGAAGAAGGCGTTGCAGTACTTCTTCGACTCGCTGGTGTTGAAAAAGGAAATCGGCAACAAGAAGTCGATCTCGAATTCCTATTGCAACATCGGGCAAACCTATATGGAGCTAAAGGACTACGACAAAGCGCTCGAGTCGCTGAATCTGGGACTGAATCTGGCTGTCGAATCGGAAGCGAAGGACCACCAGCGTCAAATCCATAAAAGCCTGTCCGATCTCTATAAGGTTCTCGGCGATGTCTCCATGGACGCCGGTGAACACCTTCAGGCATGCGAGAAATACCGAACCTCCATCGACCACAGCCACCAGTTCGAAGACCTCCAGATCGACCTCTACAAAGAGGCGTACAACAAACAGATCGCCGATATCCAGGCGCACTTCGAGACCGACAAGAGGGTTCGCGAAGCCGAGATTTTCCGGCTCAAGAACATCGAGCTGGCGGAAGCCAACGCCACCAAGGACAAGTTCTTCACCATTATCGCGCACGACGTGAAGAATCCCCTGAACTCTCTCCTGATGTCGGTCGAATACCTCTCCATGCAGCTCGACCATTTCGAACCCGATAAGATCAAGAAGCTGGTCTCGATCATGAACAACGAGATCAAGTCCATTACCGAGCTCTTCGACAACCTCATGCAATGGTCCGGCTCGCAAACGGGTAAAATGCCGTACAAACCGGAAGATATCAAGCTCGCGGATGTCGTCGAAAGCGCGATGAAACACCTCGAGGCGGTCGCGTCCTATAAGGGTATCGACATCGTCATCGCGGTCCCGGAAAGCCTGAAGGTCCACGCCGACGAGAATATGATCATGACCGTCCTGCGCAATCTGGTTACCAACGCGATCAAATTCTCCTACAAGGGGAGCAAGGTCGTCGTGAGTGCCGAAGAGATGGAAGACAATCACCTGGTTACCGTGTCCGATCAGGGCGTGGGAATCGAGGAAGAACGGATGAAAAAGCTCTTCCGCATCGACACCCACATGACCACAAAAGGAACCGCCAGCGAGACCGGCACCGGCCTCGGGCTCATCGTCTGCAAAGAATTCATCGAGAAAAACGGCGGCGAAATCCGCGTTGAAAGCACGCCCGGTAAGGGCAGCAGCTTCCACTTCACCCTGCAAAAAGCCTGATACAAAGTCCCTCTTTCCGCCTCACACGAACTCACCTGCGAACCCGAACCCCGCAAGCCTACAAGCAGAATGGTAGGTTTTTTGGGATTGTATCATATTGCATCCGTGTCGATTGCGGATTCTGCTGGAAAGAAACGAGAGATTTTTCGACAAAATAGGTTGACACGAAAAACCATGTTGCAGATGTTAGCGCTCCGCTTGGGCATGACCCGGGCGATAGATCATTGACGCAGACAGAAGTGGTTTTTCGGAGGCGAGAAATTTTCTTAGAAAATATCTTGACACGAAAACCTCAAATGCGGAAAGTGACCGAACCTGTTAGCGGGGAAACCTGCTGGCGGGATGAGAGATCCTTGAGAAGAGATTTAAAAATAGAAGTGAAGTGTAAAGAACTTGCGAGAGAGTGAGTTGAGCGAGGCGAGCTTTTCATAACGGAGAGTTTGATCCTGGCTCAGGACGAACGCTGGCGGCGTGGATTAGGCATGCAAGTCGAACGCGAACGGGATGCTTCGGTGTCCTTAGTAGAGTGGCGAACGGGTGAGTAACGCGTAGGTGATCTGCCCCTAAGAGGGGGATAGCCCCGGGAAACCGGGATTAATACCGCATGTGTCCAGCACCTATTTTATGTTTTATATTGGTGAGATATGATTGATGTGAGGTATAAAATAGGTGCTGGGTAAAGGAGGCCTCTGTTTCAAGCTTCCGCTTGGGGATGAGCCTGCGTCCTATTAGCTAGATGGTGGGGTAATGGCCTACCATGGCGATGATTGGTAGGCGGCCTTAACGGGTGGTCGCCCACACTGGGATTGAGATACGGCCCAGACTCCTACGGGAGGCAGCAGTCGAGAATAGTCTACAATGGGGGAAACCCTGATAGTGCGACGCCGCGTGCACGAAGAACCCTTTCGGGGCGTAAAGTGCTTTTCTATGTGAGCAGTGCTGTATAGGATAATATTTTGTACAGTGGGATATTAGCATAGGAATAAGCCACGGCTAACTCCGTGCCAGCAGCCGCGGTAATACGGGGGTGGCAAGCGTTGTCCGGAATCACTAGGCGTAAAGGGCAAGTAGGCGGAACGATCAGTCAGGTGTTAAAGGCGTCGGCTCAACCGGCGTGTGGCATTTGATACTGTCGTTCTAGAGTAAGGTAGAGGAAGACGGAATTCCTGGTGTAGCGGTGGAATGCGCAGATATCAGGAAGAACACCAATGGCGAAGGCAGTCTTCTGGGCCATTACTGACGCTGAATTGCGAAGGTGTGGGTATCGAACAGGATTAGATACCCTGGTAGTCCACACAGTAAACGATGTGCACTAGGTGTCGGGGGGGCAGAACCCTTCGGTACCGCAGCTAACGCGTTAAGTGCATCGCCTGGGGAGTACGATCGCAAGGTTAAAACTCAAAGGAATTGACGGGGGCCCGCACAAGCGGTGGAGCATGTGGTTTAATTCGATGCAACGCGAAGAACCTTACCTGGGCTTGACATCCCTCGAATCCGGGAGAGATTCCGGAGTGCCTCTTTGAGGAACGAGGAGACAGGTGCTGCATGGCTGTCGTCAGCTCGTGTCGTGAGATGTTGGGTTAAGTCCCGCAACGAGCGCAACCCCTATCTTTAGTTGCCAACGGTTCGGCCGGGGACTCTAGAGAGACTGCCAGTGTAATAAACTGGAGGAAGGTGGGGACGACGTCAAGTCATCATGGTCCTTATGTCCAGGGCTACACACGTGCTACAATGGTCGGTACAGAGGGTCGCAAATCCGCAAGGTGGAGCCAATCCCAGAAAACCGATCTCAGTTCGGATTGGGGTCTGCAACTCGACCCCATGAAGTTGGAATCGCTAGTAATCGCGTATCAGCATGACGCGGTGAATACGTTCCCGGGCCTTGTACACACCGCCCGTCAAGTCAGCCGAGTTGAGTGCACCCGAAGTAGGTGAGCGAACCGCAAGGAAGCAGCTTACGAAGGTGTGCTTGGCAAGGGGGACTAAGTCGTAACAAGGTAGCCGTACCGGAAGGTGCGGCTGGATCACCTCCTTTCAAGGGAGAAAAAAACGATGTTGCTGAGTTCAACGCATGATTTCGCAGTTCTTTACGCACTTCACTTTAATAGATTTTGGAGCCAAAGGGCCTGTAGCTCAGTTGGTTAGAGCGCACGCCTGATAAGCGTGAGGTCGGCTGTTCAAATCAGCCCAGGCCCACCATATATCGGGGGATTAGCTTAGTTGGGAGAGCGCCGCCCTTGCAAGGCGGAGGTCAGCGGTTCGAATCCGCTATCCTCCACCAGGATTTTTAGATCATTGAATATTTGAATAGATGTGGAATGAAGTGTTTGAAAGAGTACTGAAAGAGTAAAGAAGAAAGGATACTTTTCTACACGTATATATATGCGATTACGTGTATATATATGTGACGAATTTGGATAAGAAGTAATGGCATACGGTGGATGCCTTGGCACCTTGATGGCGAAGAAGGACGCGGCTAACCGCGAAAGGCCCCGGGGAGTTGTAAGCGAGCGCAGATCCGGGGGTTTCCGAATGGGGCAACCCGGCAGGAGTCATATCCTGTCATCCCGTAAGGGAAGCATACGCGGGGAACTGAAACATCTAAGTACCCGCAGGAAGAGAAAGTAATAACGATTCCCTAAGTAGTGGTGAGCGAACGGGGAAGAGCCTAAACCAGTCATTTATGGCTGGGGTTGTGGGACCGCAACGTAGCACATACAAACGATAGACGAAGCCGGTTGGAAAGCCGTGCCGTAGCAGGTGAAAGCCCTTTAGTCGAAATTGGTTGTATGGCTTAGTGGTATCCCGAGTAGCCCGGGACACGTGTAATCCTGGGTGAATCCGCGAGGACCATCTCGTAAGGCTAAATACGCAAGGTGACCGATAGCGAATAGTACCGTGAGGGAAAGGTGAAAAGCACCCCGGGAGGGGAGTGAAATAGAACCTGAAACCGTATGCTTAACATCAGTCGGAGTCCAGCACCTAATTCATCCATGGCATAGGAGGAATCATGCACTATGTATATGTTCTTCAAGGCGAAGAGAGCCACCAGCTATATGTTGGCTTTACGAGCGATTTGAAAAGACGATTTGAAGAGCATACCAAAGGACAAAGCAAGTTCACGAGTCGTGACAAGTGGCGTTTGGTGTATTATGAAGCCTATGCAAGCGAGACCGATGCGAGACGGCGCGAACAGCGTTTGAAACATCATGGTCAGGCTATGCGTCAATTGAAGTTGCGCATAGTATGCAGCATGGAAGAATGTGGGTGAATTAGGTGCTGGATGACGGCGTGCCTTTTGCATAATGAGCCGGTGAGTTAATCTATACAGCGAGGTTAAGTGGTACAGCCACGGAGCCGAAGCGAAAGCGAGTCTTAATAGGGCGTCCCAGTTGTATGGATTAGACCCGAAGCCTGGTGATCTACCCATGTCCAGGTTGAAGTCACGGTAACACGTGATGGAGGACCGCACCAACCGATGTTGAAAAATCGGTGGATGAGGTGTGGGTAGGGGTGAAAGGCCAACCAAACCAGGAGATAGCTGGTTCTCTCCGAAAGCTGTTTAGGCAGTGCCTTGCAGGAGAGTTATGGAGGTAGAGCACTGAATGGGGTAGGGGGCCCACCAGCTTACCGAACCCAATCAAACTCCGAATGCCATAACTTGCTCTGCAGGAGTCAGGGTGCGTGGGATAAGCTTCGTACCCGAGAGGGAAAGAACCCAGACCGTCGGCTAAGGTCCCTAAGTACATGCTTAGTGAGGAAGGATGTGTTATTGCATAGACAGCCAGGATGTTGGCTTAGAAGCAGCCACCATTGAAAGAGTGCGTAACAGCTCACTGGTCGAGTGGTGATGCACCGAAGATGATCGGGACTGAAGCATGTCACCGAAGCCGCGGCTCGATACCTATGGTATCGGGGGTAGGAGAGCATTCCAGTTGCGTAGAAGGTGAGCCGTAAGGCGAGCTGGAGCGTCTGGAAGAGACCATGCCGGCATGAGTAACGATAAGCTGAGTGAGAAACTCAGCCACCGCAAGCCTGAGGATTCCTGAGTAAAGATAATCTTCTCAGGGTTAGTCGGCCCCTAAGGCGAGGCCGCGAGGCGTAGTTGATGGGAATCAGGTTAATATTCCTGAACCTGTATGTAATGTGATGGGGTGACGCAGTGGTGCACCGGAGACGGGTGTTGGACGTCCCGTTGAACACGTGTAGGAAGTCGGGCAGGCAAATCCACCCGGCGTGTTTCCGAGGCGTGGGACGAGAGCTTTAAAGCTCGAAAGTCCGGTTATAGACGCTGCCAAGAAATAGCCTCTAAACTTAGTTTCATGCAGACCGTACCGCAAACCGACTCAGGTAGGCGAGGAGAGTATCCTAAGGTGTTCGAGAGACCTCTGGTTAAGGAACTCGGCAAAATGGCCCCGTAACTTCGGGAGAAGGGGCGCCCCGGAAGGTGAAAGCCGCACGGCTGGAGCTTTTGGGGGCCGCAGTGAAGAGGCCCAAGCGACTGTTTATCAAAAACACAGGTCTATGCAAAGACGTAAGTCACGGTATATAGACTGACACCTGCCCGGTGCCGGAAGGTTAAATGGAGAGGTTAGCCCTAGGGCGAAGCTTTGAAATGAAGCCCCGGTAAACGGCGGCCGTAACTATAACGGTCCTAAGGTAGCGAAATTCCTTGTCGGGTAAGTTCCGACCTGCACGAATGGTGTAACGATTTGGGCGCTGTCTCAACCAGGGACTCGGTGAAATTGAAGTGGCGGTGAAGATGCCGCCTACCCGCGAACGGACGGAAAGACCCCGTGAACCTTTACTGCAACTTGGTATTGTAGTCTGGTATAGTATGTGTAGGATAGGTGGGAGGCTAGGAAACTGGGACGCTAGTCTCGGTGGAGCCGACGTTGAAATACCACCCTTATTGTATTGGGCTACTAACGGGCATAGTTACCCTGTGTCCGGACATTGCCAGGCGGGCAGTTTGACTGGGGCGGTCGCCTCCAAAAATGTAACGGAGGCTCACCAAGGTTCCCTCAGGCTGGTTGGTAATCAGCCTAAGAGCGTAAAGGTATAAGGGAGCTTAACTGCGAGACCGACGGGTCGAGCAGATGGGAAACCAGGTCTTAGTGATCCGGCGGCTCTGAATGGAAGGGCCGTTGCTCAAAGGATAAAAGGTACTCCGGGGATAACAGGCTGATACCGCCCAAGAGTTCACATCGACGGCGGTGTTTGGCACCTCGATGTCGGCTCAACTCATCCTGGGGCTGAAGGCGGTCCCAAGGGTTCGGCTGTTCGCCGATTAAAGAGTTACGCGAGCTGGGTTCAGAACGTCGTGAGACAGTTCGGTCCCTATCCTTCGTGGGCGTTGGAAATTTGAGGAGATCTGCATTTAGTACGAGAGGACCGGTGTGGACGAACCTCTGGTGTATCGGTTGTGGCGCCAGCTGCATTGCCGAGTAGCTAAGTTCGGAATGGATAACCGCTGAAAGCATCTAAGCGGGAAGCCAACTCCAAGATGATTTCCCCATCAGACACGTTGAAGACTACAACGTTGATAGGTCACAGATGTAAGCGCAGCAATGTGTTCAGTCGAGTGATACTAATAAGTCGATCGTCTTATCCTTTTCTTTTCTTCTGCACCCTGGAAGAACTCCAGACAACGCTTCATTCCATCATCAATATTATTATGCCTCAGGGCATGATTGTGGTGGCTCTGGCGGTGAGGATACACCTGTTCCCATCCCGAACACAGCCGTTAAGCTCACCAGCTCCGATGGTACTGCTTTGGCAACGAAGTGGGAGAGTAGGTCGCCGCCACAATCATGCCCTGTTTTTGTATGCAAAAACAGGAGTCAGGAGACAGGAGTCAGGAGTCAGGAGTCAGGAAACTTGTTAGACACTGGCTGAGCGGGTGTTGGGCAAGATGATTGAAGTTAGAATTTAGAAGATATAGAATGGAGAGAGGCGGTCGCCCTCTCTATGGTCCGCCGAGCTCCAGCTCGGCATCACTCTGGGAACGAAGAGCTCCGGACTGAATCTCTTTCTCTCTATGCACGCAACTTCCAAGGAGATGGAAGAAGCCTTGAAAGAACAGGATAATTGGGGAAACCCCTCCACGAAATCTACACACTGCTCCAACGCGCGACGACGCATAGCCACGTTATCTTCTCTCAATTGAACATTCGGAAGTTGATTAGCTGATGTGCAGGTTCTCGTTACGCAGCGTCCACACACGTCCGGGCTCCTAAGGAGAGCTCAAATCCACCCCGGAGATCCCGGCTATCTCAAGAGGAAGAACACCACGACCACCGACGCAGCATAGAAAAATAATACTGTCAGCGACATGTACGAACCACGCTTATCAACACCCGTTTGCTCCATCGTCGATTTTGCCTGCTGTGCCACCTCGTCACCTCGATTCATGGCGTTGTGAAAGACGTTCTCGACGCGATGCGTGAGGGATTTCAGACCGTTCCCACGGTTCTGTTGTCGAAGATCGTCGTACTCGCGGAAAAGGATCGGGATGAACATCAGCGTGCAGAAGAGGTAAAAGCAGAAATCGGCAAAACGCTTTGTTTGGATGCCGGACACCGCGCGATACAGCCCGTCCAGGGTGATAGATCGGACGATCATGGCGGAGATGAGCAGGAATATCGCAAAGCGCAGGACCAGAAGTATTTGGTATGGAAACGACTGGTTCAGAAGATAGCCGGCGATAAGGAGCGCGATCAGGAAGATCGATATCCGGGCGGTGAACCTCAGCCAGAGTAGAAGCGAGCGTGGATCGAGAAGTGCGTGCAAGATGCTGAGTGCGCCGATGATGTAAAGTGCCGACGTACCAGCGACCGCACTGAACGCGAATACAATGCAGTATGCGATCAGCGCGAGAAGCGGACCGGAGCGCATGGTTCGTCTATTCGTTCGGTCGTTCGAACGGTACTGCGACGGTCATGCGGTATGGCACAGTCTTGCCGTTTCTGCGCGCCGGCGTGAATACCCATTTCATGGCAGCCTGTTTCGAAATCTCATCAAAAATGTTCGGACTCGGCATCAGAGAACTATCGATTAAAACCTCATCAACGGAGCCGTCCGGCAGCACCAGAAAATTGAGCACAACCGCGCCGCTTGGTCCATCCTTAATCATTTCGGGAGGATACATGGGCATTTCCTGGATCAGCGCCCTGGGTGTACTATCGACATCGCTGTCGTCCGGAGTTGTCCCGGGATATCTATTATGGTCAGGCGGTCCTGGCGTCAGCGATTTCATCGTATCCTGGACTGCAACCAGCGAATCGGCGGCCATCAGGCTGTCCTGAATCGCCTGTAAACGCTGTGCTTCCAGTTCTTCCTGCTCGATGAAATACTGGAGACGATCGGTTTTAACGAAAATGCTGTCCCGATAGAAGCTGCTCACGAACTCGGAGTATTCGTCGTCTTCTTGCAGGATATCCTCGAACCATGGCCGGGCGGAAGTTGAATCATCCAGAATAAAGTAGTAGATATAGCCGGTCGTGAATTTCGCCTGCCGCGCCACAGGGTTATCGTAGCGATCGATAATCTCCCGCATGCGTCCCAGGGTGATCTCTGGTTCCGAGTCCATGAGCGGTATGGCGGATTGATATTCCGCCTTTGCGTGTTTCTCGTCCAGCGTGGTGATCTCGACCTCTTCACCGGCGATCAGCTTCTCTGCGGCGTAGGTGTATTCGTTGTCCGGGAAACGCTCGTTCATTTCATCGACAAGATTTTGGGCGGTTTCCGGGTCGTTTTTCTTGTTGAGATAGAGCCAGACGGACACGAATTCGCTGAACGGGACATACTCGTTCATCAGCACATCCGATGCTTCCTGCAGCGTGGTCTGCTCGGTCTCCAGCGAATCGATTCTTCCCGTCATCAGGGAATCGTCGAGAACGATCAGGCTGTCGAGCTGGGTGGCGATCGAATCCATCTGCGTCCGAATACCGTCTTCCATCCGTTCGAGCCGGTCATATACCGCCAGCGATGAATCGGGCAGGTCCAGAATGTACAAGTAGTGCTCCGCCAGTCTCAGGTGTTCCTTGAATCGATCGCCAAGGCTCACTTCCCGCTCGGGGTCCATGAAGGTCTTGATTTGGGTGGCGATCTCCTCGCGCACCTTTGCCAGTTCGTAATATTCCGATTGCCTGTTGTGGCGACCGACCTGTTTGTAGGCTTCGACCGCCTTGTCGTAATCGAGCAGCAGCCGGAAATACATTTCGCCCAGGTAGTAAGAGGATGCTGCGGCGATGGTGGTATGATTGTTGTCCTTGATGATGCGCTCAAAGAGGTCGATGGCATCCCCGTGACGATTGATGCCCACGTAAGCTCGAGCCTGAAGGAGTTGAGCCTCGGAGATTTTGTCGCTCAGGTATTCGTCCTTCATCAGCTTGTTGGCGATTTCGAGCGCTTCATCGTACTGGTGGAGATCGATGTAATTCTCTGCGATCATGTACCGCGCGTCCATTTTCAGTCGGCGGTTCACCTTCGAATCGATAAGCTCGTAGAATACGCGGTTGGACTCTTCGTATTCGCCCTGTTCCTTGTGCATCTTGCCCAGCAGGAAGAATGCCTCTTCATACTGGTCGGAGTCCTTGTATTCATCCAGGAGTTGTTGCAAATAGCGCTCGGAGAGGACAAACTGTTTTCCCCGCACGTAGAAGTCCGACAGCAGCAGAAGCGCTTCCGGATGCTTGTCTTCGAATTCAGGATTGGCGATATAGTCCTTCAGCGTCTTGAAGGCTTCATCCTTGTGGTTGACTTCGAAATAGCACCTGGCGATGTAGAGCCACGAGTCTGGCACGAAGGGGCTCTTGGGATAGAAATTGATCAGATCGGTGAATTTTTCCCGAGCCTGTGTGTAGCCGTTCCCTTTGTAATACAAACATTGCGCGAGCATAAAGAGCGCGTTGTCCGCCCAGCGGCTTTTCTTGAAATCCGTCAGGATAATGCCGCATTTCTTGATCGCCTTGTTGTAATTCTGCACAGCGCTTGCGCTGGGTTTGCCGTTGTCCCGCAGCGGCGCTTCCTGTGCGTCTTTAAAATACTGTTCCGCGTTGTAGAAAACGTTGAGATAGGCGAATGTGCAGCTTGCCAGAAGCAAGCCGGTAATCATGATTGCAAGATACCCGATTCGTTTTATCATTCTATTCCATAAAAATTCCGCCGGGGAACGAGTCCCCGACGGTTTGGTTCAAGATTTATAAGAGCGGACCGACAAGTTCTTCGACCGCTTCCAGGATTTCACAGGATTTGACCAGCTCTTTCATCGTGGTGTGATCGGGATAGAGTGGTCTGTCGATGTCGAGGAATTCGACATGTTTTCGGATGATCTCTTTTGCCTTGCCAGTACCCTTTCCGAGCTTGTAATCGCGGAAGTCGAGCGCTTGCGCGGCAGCCATGTATTCGATGCCGAGGATACCGTATGCGTTGTCCATGATCTGGAAGTTCTTGATCGCGGTGTTCATACCCATCGAGACGAAGTCTTCCTGATCCGCCGCGGCGGGGATGGACTGGATCGAAGCCGGCATCGAGAGGATGCGCTGTTCGACGATCTGCATGTCTGCGGTATATTGGCTCAGCATCAGGCCCGACATCATGCCCGCGCCCTTGGTCAGGAACGCCGGCAGGCCGATGTTCAGCGCCGGGTGATTCAGTCGGTTCATGCGTCGCTCGGACATCACGGACACCATCGTCACTACCGCGCCCACCATGTCCATGGGGACGCTCACGGGCGAGCCCTGGAAATTAGCGCCGGAGAGCTGGATGTTTTGATCGGGGAAGAAGATGGGATTGTCGCCGACGTTGTTCAGCTCGATCTCCACCTGCGATTTCGCCCAGCGTACCTGGTCGTGCGCCGCGCCGATAACCTGCGGAGCGGAGCGCATCGAGTAGGCGTCCTGCACCTTCATCTTCAGGTTGCCCTCATAGACATCGCCGCCTTCGAGAACATTGCGGATGGCTCTGGCGGCACGTTGCGCGCCCTCGAAGCCGCGAATCTCGTGCAAAAGCGGGTGGTAGGGCTTCATGTTCGCCATCAGCGCCTCGAGCGTCATCGCGCAGGCGATCTCTGCCTGGCGCAGCCAGCGGTCGGTATCGTAGATCATGATAGCGCTCATGGCGGTCAGGAGGTTCGATCCGTTGATCGTCGCCAGACCGTCGCGCGCTTCCAGACCCGGGATAGGAATGCCGGCGCGGTCGAGTGCTTCCTTGCCGGGGAGCAGCTCGCCCTTGTAGTACGCGTGGCCTTCGCCCATCATCATCAGCGCGATCTGCGACATCGGGGCGAGATCGCCGCAGGCTCCAACAGAACCCTTCTGGCAGACGTAGGGTGTCACGCCTTCGTTGAGCATCGCGATCAGCGTTTCGACGATTTGCAAGCGGCAGCCCGAATGCCCTTTGGAGAGGATGTTGGCACGACTTGTCATCGCACCGCGGACATACTCGATCGGCGCGGGATCGCCGATTCCGGCGGCGTGGTTGTAGATCAGGTACTTCTGGAAATCCTTGATCTGCTCATCGTTGAGAACCACCTCGGAAAATTCTCCAATCCCCGTGTTGACGCCATACATGATCTCATGTTGGGTGATCTTCCTTTCGAGCATTGCGCGACATTTGTTGATGCGAGCCACCGCGTCGGGATGAAGCTCCACCTTTTCGTTGTGACGTGCGATTCGGACAAGTTTTTCAACCGTCAAACCAGTTCCGCTAATGACAATCGCCATACATTCCTCCTTCAGGTATTCTATATTGTAATGCGATTTATCTCAGGACTACCACTGATCCCAGGTGCGCGCGAACACGCCCAGCATGTGGGCAAAAAGAAAACTCACCGCCAGAATGATATGGGTTACATTGGTGCCGGTCACGAACTTGCCTCCCACGACGAATATCAGGACGGCGACCGCCGTGTAGATATAGAAAATGTTGTGCTCCTTCTCGGCACGGAAGGTCTTGTAACTAAGGAATCCGACAACAAGTAGTATTCCAAGAACTGCAAAAATCATGCTATCTCCAATCCATTCGGTCAAACAACATACGATTCCATTACCAGATCGCCCTCGATCAGCGAGAAGGATATCTTGTCATACTCTTCGGTAATGGTTATCGATTTCTTGAGAATCCGGATATATGTACCCGGAAACACCTTCTTATATGCAACGATATGTTTGGGTTTCGTTTCGTCGGAAAGCAGTGTGCGATTGATCTCTTCCTCGAGCTGATTTTCCAGCTCCTCGAGCTTCGATTCGACCTGCCCGATCTTCTCGAAATCCGTCTGTCCGCTCTCGCGCAGCTCGCTCAGCTTCTTGGTCAGTCCGAGCATCTCTTCCTTGATGAAGGGACTGATCGTGATCTCGACCTCGGTGCCGATCGCGCCCGTACTGCCCAGAACCGCCACCTCGACATCGCCGCCGCAATGGACCATGCCGCCCACGATGGAGCTCTTCTCGGGATCGCCCTGGACTTCTTTTTCGCCGATCAGCTTGCAGAAGTTCGCGTGCTCCGTGAAACGTATCCGCTTCTTCGCCATCAGGAGGGCGTTCTCGGCATTCTCGAACTCGATGCTGCCATACGAAATAATGCCGACTTCCTGACAGTTGATGATGTCGCCATAAACCTTCACGTCGCCACCGGCGCGAATCGTTGAATCGACAATATCGCCGTTTACCTCGAGATTGCCGGTCAATTCGATGTTGATCTTGTCCTGAACGTTGCCGTTGACCGTCAGGCTGGCGAAGAGCTTGAAATCATCCTGATTCAGATCGATATCGCCTTCGATCACGAATTCGCTTTTCACGCAGACGCGTCCCTCCGCGTCGATGTACGGGTATCCGGCCGAGTCCGCTTTTATCTGGCTCTGGTCCGCGTCGAACAGGACGTTCTCGCCTATTCGGGATTCCAGCACGTCCCGATCGCCCATCGTCGGTTCGATCGACTCCCCGAAGATATCCCTTCCCGGACTCCCGGAGCGGGTGACGAACAGATGCGCCAGCGGTTTACCCGGTTCGGCCTTCTCCAGCCCGTCCAGTTCGGTTAACATGTAGTTGTCGGGGTCGATGCATTTGTCCTCGTCGAACAGCAGTGAAAATTCGACCTGCGGCTGTGTGGGCATCTGGTGAAGCGCGACGGGAAACGGCTCGCCGAAATTGCGGATCAGATCGTGCACATCCATGTAGTCACGTGCACGTTCGAAACCCTCGACGATTCCCGCCTGTTCGATCAGGTCGAGAATCGCCTGCTCGCCGATCATCCGATCGCCGCTCGACAGGGTCATCCAGGCGCCGTCATCGCGTATCTGGAGCGCGATCAGTCCATCGGGATCGGTAAAAATCTCACTCATTTGCAAGTCCGATGAAGGAGTATTGTCGTTGCTCCGTCTTCTTCTGACGGTAGGAATGAAAATCGTCGTCCTCAAACGTGCAGATGTCGATGATCTCCAGATTCTTCTCCGGCAGGCCCAGATCGAAAAGCTTTGTCCGCACCGCACCGGTGAGGTCGATCACGCCCTTGTCCTGCGGGATGCCGGTCACCGAGACGAAGATATCCTGCATCTTCTGGTCAACCGGATAGTGCTCTTTGCATATCGCGGGACCGAGCACCACTACAAGATTCTCGATTCGGCAACTGAAACGTCCCTTGAGCATCTGGATCGCGTTCTCCACGATCCGCTTGGTAATGCTTCTGCGGCCTGCATGAATAGCGCCGCAGACCTTCTTGACCGGATCGTACAGCAGGATCGGGATGCAGTCTGCGGAACGAATCACGATCGCTGCGCCGGGATCGCGGGTTATCATGCCGTCGATATTGCGGATAGGCGCGCTGCCGGTGTACATGTTGTTCTGCACCACAGCCACCTTCGCGTCGTGCACCTGCTCCGCCTGGATCAGCACCGGTTGTCCCGACCCAATCAGTGATCTGCTTATGTTTTGAATGTCCAGTAACGAGTCTTTCTTCGTGCCGAATCCATGCACGATCCCGTCATAACCGGACAGTAGTTTCGAATAAATCATCGTACCTTCCTGTGAACCATACAATTCCGTACGGTACCCGAAAAATCTGCATCCGACACATTTTCCGTCAAGGAAAAAGAGAGGAGAACGAATCGGGAATGGTGTATCGCTATCGGGTGACCTTGTCGAGTCTGTCGATCATGAGATCGACATCGCAGCAGAGGGCGTCGTCGCCGCATTGGTTCTGCTCGTTCTGGATTCGAAGTTGACGCGATCGTTTCTTCGCATCATCAAGCTTGTCTTTGATTTGTTCATATAGGTTTTTGATGATGTCGGGCTTCTTTTCGTAGTTCGGGAAATATTCTTTGAGCTGTTTCTCCATTCTCGGGCATTCACGACAATAGGTGATTTGATCCGTGAAATGGAAGAGAAACCACAGCTCGAAGCATGGCATGCTGGCGAAGAAGTGGATATTGCTGTTTTTCTTCCTTCTATATTTGTCTAATACCTGGTAGAACTTCTTACGGGCTTCATCACTTCTGTATATAACATCCTTGTCAACATGGCATAAGACCATGTCAAAATCTCTTTTCTTGATCAGGTAAATGGCTTTTTTCTCAATTCCTGCAATATCTGAAGAAGAAGGGAGATCGGGCTCCAATCGAAAATGGACATTCCTGTATTTGCTTTTTAACTGGTTGAAATATGCTTTTTCCGATTCCCCCTCACCAATAATCGCAATCGTTGGTTTCTCCTGCTTTTCAACTCTTCGCTTGGGTCGAGCCATGATCAATTCTCGATGTTCGGCAACGCACCAAGCTTGCCGTTTCGATAGGCATTGAAATAGGACAGGTCTTTCTTCAAACTGAATTCCGACATCGAATACAATTCCGTCGATTCATCATCTTTTCGTTCTGTGAACCAGATCGCATCCCTCCGAAGGATACCTTTTTCCATCAAGAGACTCGAATCGTGCGTGGTGAACAATAGCTGCGATTGCAGATTGCGTTCTTCAGATGCCTTCAGAAATTCAAGCAGAATGTGCTTCACCAGATCGGGATGGAGCGAGCTTTCGAGTTCGTCGATTATTCTAACGCAATTGGTTTGATTAAATTTATACACTGCCCCGGATAGTCCAAAGAAGCGTTGAGTTCCATTAGATTCATCGCCCAAGTCAAGCTCACCATTTTTATGTCTCATTTTTACTTGGCGCATTCGCAGGTGCCCATTCTCATTTGTCACCGAATCATGGAGACGATTAGGCAACATTTTTAAAATGATTTCTGTTTCTTTGCTTTTCTGGAGTATATCCTGAATGATTATCTCTTCGATATGGATATCGGCTTTATTCATTGAGTTAATGACAAAGTTGTATGCTTCGTCTTCCGTCGATAGAAGATTTGCCGTAAACGCACCTAGTTTTGTGTCTGTGAATATTGCTCCGTCAATATAGTGCCGGAACCAGTAATAAGCCTGTTGGAGTATTTCTGAATTAAGTTCAACTTCGGATAATATGGAAAGTATGGAGCGATTTGGTATGGCAGAAATTCGTACCTTTTCTTTTTCAATTGCATTAATCTTGATTGTTGAGCCGTACTCAATCTTTGTTGTCTCAGATATTGGGTCATATGTTCGACAATATGCATTTGCAGGATTCCTGCTGGGATAATAATCAAGTTTTTCCTCAATAATAACTGTTGGACTTACTGCAAGGCTGTAAGCATATCTAATTCCTTTTGATATAAATGATAGTTTGAAGTATCCAGGTGCCTTGGCTGAATCTTCTAAGAATAAAAAAGGCGTAAAAGGCAAATTATCTTCTCTTGCTCGTTTTTTCAAAGCAATACTCCATACCGTACCTAGCGCTCTCAGCACATTCGTCTTCCCCGAAGCATTCGCGCCGTAGAGCATACCAAGTCGCAGCAGCCGCAACGTCTTGCCTCCCGCGATTGGGACCTTGGCGACGTAATAATCTTCGAGGGTGTCGTCTTTGGTCGCCTCGAAGCTGAAAGTGATCTCGTCCTTGATGGACCGGTAGTTCTGCACACTGAATTCAACGATCATTTCTCTATCCTTCGGCTTAATATCGCCATTTTTCTGCGAATATTGCATAAAGAATGACCTTGTCAAGCATTTTTTATGCTGCATGTTCGCGTGGGCAACCTGGTTATTCGTCGTTTTCGTGCTGCGGCAGGGTGGCGGAACACGTTTTTCTTGACACATGCCATTCACAAATGCGTTTGGATATCGGGTGCTATTATGAGAAAAAAGAAAATCCAGCGTAAGAAGAATATTGTTCAGGACTACGTCGAAGCGCTTTTGTTCGCGTTCGTCGTGGCGATGATCATCCGTAACTACACGTTCCAGAACTTCATGATCCCCTCGTCGTCCATGGAATCGACCATGCTCATCGGCGACTACCTGGTGGCGAACAAGCTCAGCTTCCTGTTTTCGGATCCGGAGCGGGAGGACATCGTCACGTTCCGCTATCCGGCCGACCCGGTCGAGCCGCAGCCGCCGGAAAATTTTACACGCCTCTTGGGCCCGATCTACTGGAACCACGAGACCATGTTCTTTACCTACCACGCGCCGAAGAACGTCGTGAAACGGGTGATCGGCATGCCGGGCGACAGCGTGATCGTGGTCAATCAGCGGGTTTATGTCAACGGTGAACCGATGATCCGCGACTACGAACAGCATGTCGATCCACAGAACTGGATGGGCAGGAACCGGCAGGGCGAGCTGATCGAAAGCCAGATCGACTGGAGCCGGAGCGAGTACCCGGGTGCAGACGTCAATTTCGGCGACTACGAAGGGCAGGAGATGGGTACGCGTGACAACTTCGGCCCGGTGATCGTGCCGGAGGACAGTTATTTCGTGCTCGGTGACAACCGCGACCGCAGCTTGGACAGCCGATACTGGGGATTCCTCGATCGCAGGTGCATCACCGGTACACCGCTATTGATCTTCTTCTCGGTCGGCGAAGAGCCTATCAAGAACATGAACGAGTACGCTTACACCATGAAGATGATGAATCAGGGCAAGAAACCGCCGTCCCGCATACGTTGGGAGCGTTTTTTCAATCTGATAAAATGACACCGATCCGGCATGTCTATGTCCACGTTCCGTTCTGCAAAAGGAAATGCGGCTACTGTTCCTTCTATTCAATTCCGATCGATGACGCGGTTTTTTTACAGCGGAAATCGGATTACCTAACGGCTGTCCGGCAGGAAATCGAGCTTTTTCAAGACCAATACACCATCAAGCCCGAAACCATCTATTTCGGCGGCGGCACGCCGTCGCTATTGACCCCGGACGATCTCTCCGCGATCCTTTCGTGCTTCGAGTATGACAATAACGCCGAAATCACCATCGAGATGAATCCGGCGGTTGTCGCCTCACCGCTGCCAGAATACCGGTCGGTAGTAAACCGTGTGAGCCTCGGCTTACAGTCGTTCATCGACCACGAGCTGAAGCTCCTGGGTCGGCTGCACGACGCTGATCAGGCGGAAGAGGCGATCGCGAAACTGCGCGAAGCCGGATTCTACAATGTCTCCATCGATCTGATGTACGGACTGCCCGGACAGACCATGGACGATATCCGCTACAGCCTGGAGCGTGCAATCGAAACTCGGCCGGAGCACGTCTCCACCTATTGCCTGAGCCTGGAACCCGACGCTCCCATGTTCGGTGCCACGCTGCCGGACGACGATCTTGTTGCCGATTTCTACCATGCGCTGCGGCAAGGGTTTGACGCCGCCGACTACCGGCAGTACGAGCTATCCAGCTTCTCGAAAAGGGGACACGAAAGCCGGCACAACATATCCTACTGGAACGGAGCCGATTATCTCGGGCTGGGCGCGAGCGCTTCGGGATTCATCGCACACAAACGTTACACCAACCGTAAGGACGTCCAATCCTATATCGAGGATGTGCGCAAGGGCTATATCATGCCGAACGCGATCGAGCTATTCGAGGAGGAGCTGCGCAAGGAGATGATCCTGCTCAGTCTTCGAAAGGTGCAGGGACTCGATCTCGAAGAATATACCGGTCGCTTCCATCGTAATTTACTCAAGGATAAAGAGTCCGAGATGGTTCGCTTGCTTCACGATGGCTACATCAGGATTACGGGTGGTTTCCTGCAACTACTCCCCAAAGGCTATTTCGTTTCGAACGAGATTATCGGCATGCTGCTTTGACTTCATAGAAGCTTATTGACATATATTTATCTTTGCTTAATTTTTGGCCGGGTGGGCATAAGGAGCAATATATGAAATCGAAATCTTTGAAATTCGTACCGATAATGTTCTGTATCCTGATAATCCTGTCATGCGACAATCCCATACCAGAGGAAGCGCCTTATCAATTGATCAATCCCGGGGCCAGCACAAGGGTCTATGGCATCTATCCACAGGACGATGGCACGTACAACGCAATCGCCAGCACCGATATTTACAGCGAGCTCAAGTCCGACGTTGCGATTTATCGATTCGATCGGGACTGGAATCTGACGGAAAAGATCGGCATTCCGACCGATTCGCTGAACGTCGTCAAGCAGTGCGTAGAAGCGGATGATGGTTACTGGCTGACGCTGCAATGCATTCTCGAGTCCAACCGGTACCGGTATGAACTTATGCACATCGACCGGAGCGGCAATGAACTGTATCGGGGCGAGTTTGCCAACACCGACGGCATGCTGGGTGTCGATCTCTTCATGCAGGAAGAATTGGGAACTCTGGTCGTATATACCCCGGACGATATTGCGATTCACACCTTTACCAACGATGGTCTGAACGAAGATCCGTGGCGTATCGAGCGAGCAATCGACTTCATCGTGGCATCGCCGGACAAGCCGGGCACGCTGCTCGGTGAGGTATATTTCATTGATCAGCTAACCATCCTGGAGCTGGATGTCGCCGGTCGCAAAGAAACTTCGTCAAAGATCATCACCGGTTTCGATCCGGATCTCGAGTTGGACGACTTTTATCCCGGCAAGAAATCGTTGGTTGTTCTGAGGAATCCGTATGCGCCGGGACCAATTCCCCCCAACAACCTGCTCTATCTTGTCGATGGCGACCGTGCACCGACCCGGGTTCCGTTCAAGGGATATGTCGTGGATGTCCTGAATTATAAGGGTGAGAGGTTGATCTTGGGAGCGCAGAAGACAGAGGAAAAGCCCAAACTGACATCGCTGATCACCATCCACAAACTCATGGGCGATGGTACACTCGAACTGCTTGCGTCATTCGATCCGAAGAACCTGATGATTCCGCAAGCCGTCATCCATGGCGATTCCATCGTTCTGTATGGTCACGTCGGGCATCCCGTGTTCGGGCTGACCGGCTTTATAAAGGAGATCGCACTGATAAATCAGCAGGATATCCAATAAAGGATACCCTGCTGCGATTGGGATTACTTTTCGTTTTCGCACGAGTTGCTACGTTGATCATGTTGCGATTCTTTCCGATCGCATTCCCGCATGGGTTGATGATGCGGATGACAGCAACAACCATGACGCCTTGCTGGATGTGATTTGCAGCACATATCGTTCTCTTTTTAGTATTTTAGCATAGGCTAATATGGGTGGGGCCAAAAAAATCAGTATCGCTTCGATAAATAAATGCCTCGGTATATCGAAAACACCAGTACAATTTCCAGCAGAGCGAAACCCTCGAACGTGAAGAACGCAAGCAGCCGTTCACCCGCGAACTTCTCCCAGCCCAATCGGTGGAGCATGATAAGCGGTGTGGCGACCATTTCGATGATGAAGACAAGGAATGTGAGGTGATACAATATCTCATGTTTCCATTTTAGAGCAGCCAGCAGAGCCAGCAAGGGTACAACGCCGAACAGCGCTGAAGAGAAGATCGCTCTGGGCAGGCACACCAGATCGGACCGCCAGTAAGCCCAGAATACCATGGGCGCGACAATAACGGCAGCGACGAAGCAGTAGATTTTTGCTTTCATAGAACCTCCTTTGTTTAATAAGCATATTAGCAATAGCTCATATGACGGGCAAAAAAAAATATCAGAACTCCGAACCGAGCGTCTCTCCGATCATGGTGCGATACTTCTTGAGGGTCTCGTGATTGAGCTTGTAGTGCACCTGCGGACCAAGCCTTTCGCCAATCACGAGTTTACACTGACGAAGCACCCGAAGATGTTGGGAAACCGCCGATTGCGAAACATCCAGCATCCGGGTAATTCCATTGACGCAAAGGATTTCATGTTGACTCAGCAACTTGATAATCTTAAGCCTCGTTGGATCTGCAAACGCCTTGTAGTATTCCGCCAGTTCGTCGATCATTTATTTATCTCCATATAATCAGATGCTAATATGCTTATGCGAAAATATTTGTCAAGCTCTTTCGGACCATGCAGGAGTACCCCCATTTTTTTATATGGTCTTGGTTTTCTGTCAGTATGAGACGATTATTGTAGATTCTGTTGCAAATCGAATGGGTGAATGCTGTAATGATGATCCTGAAGTCCTGGAGGGACGAAAGATGCTAGCGCGACACGTAAGTGCCGGGTACAGAATTCGGATGAGGAGTAAAGTCCCGTAGGGACGACAGATAGCATGCCGGATCATGTATCTGTCGCACCTCCGGTGCTTTTTTGTGTATTGGCTGATATAACTGGAGCTTACGCCTGTGATTTTGCTTGCAAAATCGAATCCCCCCATGGCCTAACATCTGTCATCCCTACGGGATTATTATGGCGAAAACCATTTCACCCACCAAATTCAGAAAATGGAACAGCTATTGTCATTGGAATTTTCAACGGTTGAAAACACGCAATACATAGCAATGTATTGATATACGAGCCAATTAATGGATCATTTTGGGGGTATTTCTGTTTTCGGACCATGAAGAAAAAGGGATACCGCCGTGAAGCGATATCCCTATATTATTCAACTGATTATTTCATCAGCAGCGCTTTCTGGATATGTGTCTCGGAGCCTGCCCTCATACGGATGAAATAGATTCCGCTGGCGGTTTTCGCATCCCAGGGTATGGTATAGGTTCCGGCGTCTCGATGTTCGTCGAGTAAACTTTCGACCTTCTGACCGCGCATGTTGAAGACATCCAGCGTGACATGGCTGTCCGAAGCGAGCGAGAAGCTGATATTGGTGCTCGGGTTGAAGGGATTCGGGTAGATGTCGAGCTTCGATTCGACGGCGGGAACGCTTTGATTATCGTTCGCTGTTCCATAGCTGTACGTCATATGGACAAAGTTGTTCCAGCTCCGGCCATCGACCCACTCGTCGGTGTAAATCTCGATGATGTTGCTTTGTGCGTCGTAGGTAAAGGTCGAGTGATAGACGTCGTACCATTGAGAGCCGTCCCAGTTCTGTTCGAGGGACTCGACCGGCGCGCCGTTTTCCCACGTGTAGGTGTCTCTTTCCTCGTTGTTCCAGGTTCCTTCGTGATAAACCTGCTCTATGCTTTCCGAGAGGTAACCGCCGGCATAGGTGTAGTCTTCCTGCCGCGAATTGATCCACTGACTGCTGCCCCATTCCCATTCTTCTTCAAACCAGTGCGTCGCGTTCGCGCCATCGTACTCGATGGTTTCGCGGGTGGTGTTTTCCCATGCGTCCTCGATAACATTTTCGTAAACGATCTGGGTGAGGTTATCGCCTGTCCAGGTAACGGTGGCGCGTTCTTCTTCCAGCCAGTCGGTGATGACATTGATCTCCATGAGCATGGAGACAAGGTGGTCGCCCTCCCAGGTGTAAGTCTCACGGGTGTTGTCAAGGGTTTGGCCCATCATCGTGATGGTGCTGCTCATGCCGACAAGATGTTGATCTTGATGCTCATAGGTGTATTCCATGGTTATCGTTTGGCCCTGAACTTCCATGGTCATTGTGTATGTGAGCGGGAGGCCGCGCGAGTAGGTGACATTCGCCGAATTGACCAGGTGGTATTCGTTGTTGATCGGGTCCCACCGATATTCGGAGGTGTTTGTATATTGGAATTCTTTGGCAACGTTATACATCTCGACCGTGTAGGGAAGAAACTGGAAATAGAGCATGCTGAAATCCGTCCGTTCGATTGTGCTTCGCTGCATGTCGCGAGCATATTTTTCGGCGTACTTGTTGACTTCCTGAATCGAAAGGGCGTTTAGGAATAGAATTGAAAATAGAAAGGTGAGAATCATAATTCGTTTCATATAGGTCTCCTTATTTATTGCTGTGTCATAAGAAAGCACAATTGAATCGGTTCGTCAAGCAAAAAACTGAGCACGGTTTACGGGTGTCCTTATAATTCCCGCTTCTGTAGGTATATAGTCAATTTGTGGCTTGAAAATGCATTGGTGGTAATATATACGGTTGGCGTGCTGTAGGGCGCAGGACTCTGTGTCTCCCCGTCCTTCTCTGAGAGATGCGGACGAGGACGTCCGCGTTCCATGTAGAAAGGGCAGACACAGTCTGGGAGGTCTGCCCCTACAGGAAAGCCGAACCTATTTCAGCATGATCATCTTTTTCACGGAGACGTATCGTCCACCTTTGATCTTGAGGAAATAGACACCGCTGCCGACGTTGGATCCGCTCTGGTCTCTGCCATGCCATTCGATCGCATGATCGCCGGCATCCATCTTGCTGTCGAGCAGCGTCCGAACCAGTTGCCCTTTCACGTTATAGACTGAAAGGTTTACATCAGCTTGCTGATCCAGCGAGAAGCTGATCTGCGTCGATGGGTTGAACGGATTGGGATAGACCGTGAGATTGCAGTCGGAGCGGGGTATCGCTTCGTCATCGCTGTACAGCCCGATCTCGACTGTTTCCGGATGGGTCGGATTGGATTCGCCGTTGTCATACACCGCGGTGACCGTGTAGGTGTATTCTCCGTCCGGCAGACCCTCGTCCAGATGCTCCGGATCGACGAGCCACAGCGGGTTGATGACGGTTCCGTTTCGTTGCACGTTGTAGCCCAGGAACATGCGGTCGCGCGAATGCAACAGGCGCTCTTCTCCGGTAGCCTGCTCGACGATATTCACGCAGGTCATCCAGTCGTTATCGGTCATTGCCTCCCACGCGTCGGGCCCACCACACCAGCTATGGCTTTCTCCATCGCATTCACCGGAGGTGCTGGACGGGCAGAAGGTCTCTTCGTCGAGTGTACGGACCGAGACATAGAAGTCGTCATCGACGGTGATGGGTGTCTCGAGAATGTGCGTCGTGATGGTCGGGGAGCGCAGAGCCGTCTGTGGTGACGATTCGTATAGTACGGTCACGAAATCCGAATCGTAGATTTTCACGATGAACTGGTCGTTGTCGCCCCAGGGATTCTGTATGTGGTCGTAGAAGGTATGCTTCACCTGCTGGATCGTCGCGGGATAGCTGAACGAGAAATCGGCGTCGTTGAAACGGACTGCACGCTCCGGGCCGTTGAACTGGATCAGCGACAACTCCTCGACGTACGAAAACCACGTGCCTTCCTCGTTGATGGGCGGCGTCCAGGTCAGTTGGACATCGTTGCCATTGACGATTTCCGCGGTCAGTCCCGTGGGCGGCGCCAGCTCGTTCGGCTCCACCGGGTACAAGTCGAAGAACGCGTTTTGCTGGTAGGTAAAATCGTGACTGCCTCCGACCAGGTTCGAGAAGTAGAAATACCCGTCGCAGGAACCGCCCCATCCCCAATTGACATGGAAGTGGTCGGGATCGTCATAGCCATCGATGAGGAACGCGTGTCCGGTATCGGTTTCGGTGGTTCCGAAGTAATAGACCGGGCGCCCTTCGTCCAGCTCGTCACGCACCATCGAGTCCCATACGTCCTCGTCGAAGCTATAGCGTGGAATCAGCCGGGTCTCTGGATTGTACGAGAAATGGTTGGTAAAGGCGTAAAATACAAATTCGAAGCCCGCGCCCGAGGCCCCGGCGCTGTAATTCATGTCCATGGCGATGCCGGCGTGGGAGCAGATTTCCGCGACCTCCTCGTTGTACTCGGACAGGGTGTCCGGCATTTCCGACCACTCGTAGGTTGAAGCTGAGAAATCGGCGGAAATTGTGCCGTATTGGTTGTGTTCGTAGCTGTGCGATCCGATGCCGTTGACCGGGTGTTGCCAGAATCGCATCAGTTGTGCGGCGGCTGTGGCGCAACACCCGACCACCACGTGCCCTTCGTATCCCTCATCGTCTTCGGGGCAATGGGCGTTGTAGGGCCATCGCTGATGCCAGTTGGACGTGATGAGCGGCTCGACGTCGCGATCCAGGCGATTGAACGCGCTGTTGCCAGAGAGCAGGTCGTCCCACACGAGTCGCATCTCGCGATTGGATATCCGCTGCTCGGTTATCTTGCTCAGTTGTTCTTCGATGGACGCAAGCCAGCTACGCACGGCCGGATTGCTCTCCGGAAGAAACTCGCCGGAATCGCTCCAGGCGAGTACGGGATAGGCGGCATCGTCTCCGGCGACAAGCACAAAGCCGACATCGCTACGGCACAGCCATACATTTTGAGCGAGCGGGATCGGGTTCTCGATGGTCTCGATGCGCTGGTGGGTTTTCATTTGCAGCCAGTTGGTCGCTACCTGCCTGACGGGAGCATCATCGACGGGGACAGCCGATAGAATCAATGTGAGTGACACGATCAGAATCATTAGGGTAAAACGCATAGTTCCTCCTTAAATAAGGCACGGAACAAGATTTATGCCGGATTGCGGAACAAGAAGTGTATCTGGATTAGATAGCCGGTAACACATGTAACCGAAAAAGAGAATCGTGTCAATCTTTAATTTTTCTCACCATGTTGTTGTAATTTCGTTTTTGCTTCGCAAAAGCCGACTCCAGCACTTCGTGCTTCCTGCAACTTTTCGCATTTTGGATTCCAGGTTATCGCTGCGCGAAACCTACATTTGACTACGCAAAAGCCGAAAATGGAGATTGTCGAAAGTAACTCCGCTAACATGATTTCGCTACGCGAATTCACAACGCTCATGTTTTCGTTTTTGCTTCGCAAAAGCCGAAAATGGAGATTGTCGAAAGTAACTCCGCTAACATGATTTCGCTACGCGAATTCACAACGCTCATGTTTTCGTTTTTGCTTCGCAAAAGCCGAAAATGGAGATTGTCGAAAGTAACTCCGCTAACATGATTTCGCTACGCGAATTCACAACGCTCATGTTTTCGTTTTTGCTTCGCAAAAGCCGAAAATACTATTTTACCATCGTCATCTTTTTCACGAGCGTCCTGTCCGGCGTGGACATCCTGTAGAAATAGACGCCGCTGGAGACCGGTCTGCCCTGCTTGTCGGTGCCGTCCCACGCGATACCGTGGTTTCCGGCGGACACATATTCATCGACGAGCACCTTCACCTTTTGGCCTTTGATGTTATAGACGCTGATCTCGATTGGACCGGGTTCTTTCAACGAGTAGGAGATGGTCGTGGTGGGGTTGAACGGATTGGGGTACGCGTTGTGCAGCGCGGTCTCGGAGACGGCCGGCGCGGTGGGCTCTTCGTCGTTATCGACATAGACCCAGATATCGTGGATGTAGGGATAGCCGTCGTTCCAGTCGGTGAAGATGTCCCAATAGTCATCGGTTCCATCCGCGGTGAAATGGACAAAGTCCCAGCCAAGGTTGCGGTAGGTATATAGTCCCATCATCTCATCGGTGGATAGTCCGAGAACGTTGAGCGTATCACCTTCGTTTATGCCGATGCCGATTGTCACGCCGGAGGCAAGCGTGTCCCAGACACAGTTTTGCACACTCGATATACCGTAGTGCGAATCATCCTCTCCGTTGTCGGCAACGATGCCGGACGAGGTGTTCGGATGCAATTCACCAGCTACGTAGCAGTTTGAGATCAACGATCCGTATGCATTCCCGGCCGCGATACCGCCGGTGTTTTCATTGGCTCCATTTACTACAGATCCTGGTGATAAATACGAATTGGAGGCGGTCGAATGGCTGAGACTGCCGACTATTCCACCGCAATAATCATTCGTACAGGTAATCGTGGCATCGGCGAAGCAGGCGTTTATGGAATCACACCAGGTGGTTGCTCCTGCAATTCCCCCGACAAGATAGTAGCCGTTAATATCACCTGTGAAAAAGCAATAGGATACATCGGATTCATTCATCCAACCGATTACTCCGCCACAGCCAGAATCGATACATTCAATACTGCCGTTGACGCTGCATGACTCGAAACTGGAAAAGCCCCCCGAGCCGGTTAATCCGCCGGTGTAAGACTGACCACGGATCAGTATCGATTCGAGATGAAGATTCCGGATCGTGGCATTCCGGGTGCTTCCGAAAAAACCCAGGGAAGATTGCTGCGGGGAATCGAGCGTGAAGTTGCGGATCGTGTGTCCGTCTCCATTGAAATTACCGGCAAAATAGGAGATATACAAATTGGGGGTGTTCTCAAGATCGATATCGGATGTAAGTCTATAGAAAACTGCGGGATACTGACCGAAAAGCATCAGTTTTTCCAGGTCTTGCACATCGTCGATTCGGTAGTTGTCTTCCTCGTCCTGCTCGAGATAGAGATCGATATCCAGATTGTATCCGCTATCTACCCAGTCGTTGAAGAGGTCTGCCGGTACAGCCCCCGTTCCAGTAACATGCTCGCCATTTATCGTCATTTGCTCATAATTGTAATATGAGCTGGAGAGGAATCCGCAGTTTAGTCTGGCGACGAGTCCGCCGCAATTATCATCGCATTCAACCGATCCTTTTGCGTAGCTATTGGATACCACAGCGAGATCCGACTGCATGATCCCGATGAGTCCACCGGCAAAACTGCATTCCTCATTTGTAGCGATGATATCGCAGTCGGCGTAGCAATAATCGACCGGAGATTGAAGTTCACCCACCAGTCCACCGACGATTTTGTATGAAAAATATATTGTCCCTTTGACGTATGAATGCGAAATCGAGCGGTCATGACTTGCATAAGCGACCAGTCCCGCGGTTATTCGGTTTCCAGTCACGATGCCTTCGAAATGGCAGTCCGAAATAACGGTTTCTCCCCACGTAGTGCCGATCAGTCCACCCGTTTGACAGTCGCCCGTCACCGTTCCATGGGCGAAACATCCGCAGACATAGAGATCGTTATCATCGATATAGCCAATCAGTCCGCCGACGTGTTCCATACCCGTCACTTCGCCGGTGAATGAGCAGTTGGTGATCGCCCCGTCCCCACACCAGGACCCGACAAATCCGGCAGTATCATTATTACCGGTAATAGATGCATCGGTAACGCGGAGGTTCGAGATTGAAGCATCGCTGGCGCTCTGGAACAACGCCTGTCCAGGTGTTTCCGGTCGATTGATGAACAGTCCACTGATCTCGTGGTTTCCGCCGTCGTAGAAGCTGCTGAAGAGTGAAGTATAATCATACATTCCAATCGGCATAAATCCTGAGCCATCGTTCCAGTTCTCGGTATCGCTTGCGTCGATGTCGCAGGTTTGGAGGTAGTGGATACTGGTTTCCCAGGCTTCCGGCGTGGTCGATAGCCATAAGAGGTTGTCGAGCGATTCCATCAGGTAGGGATCGCTGTAGGTTCCGGATCCGTTGGGCTGTACGCCGTCAGCAAACATCATGATGCATGCGAGTGCGATTGTCAACGTAAGGGTACTCTTCAACATAGCTGCCTCCTTGTCATTGTACTTACGCTTCGCGAAAGGATATTGTCGAAAATAACTCCGCTAACATGATTTCGCTACGCGAATTCACAACGCTCATGTTTTCGTTTTTGCTTCGCAAAAGCCGAAAATACTATTTTACCATCGTCATCTTTTTCACGAGCGTCCTGTCCGGCGCGGACATCCTGTAGAAATAGACGCCGCTGGAGACCGGTCTGCCGGATGAATTCTTACCATCCCATACGACCTCGTAGTCCCCGGCGGTCTGCCTTTTGTCGATAAGCTTTCTGACCTTTTGGCCCTTGAGGTTATAGACGCTGATCTCGATTGGTCCCGTCTCGGCGAGCGAGTAGGAGATGGTCGTGGTGGGGTTGAACGGATTGGGGTACGCGTTATGCAGCGCGGAGCTGAAGATCGGAACAATGTTGGGCTGCCATTCGTTATCGACATAGACCCAGATGTCGTGGATGTAGGGATAGCCGCCGTTCCAGTCGGTGGACATATCCCAGTTGTCATCGGTGCCGTTTTCGGTTTCGCCGACGAAATCCCAGCCGAGGTCGGTGTAGGTGGATTGCTGCATCATCTGGGCGGTTGTGCAGCCGTAGCAGTCTATGGCGCTATCCGGATTGGTGCCCATGGCATGATCGACGCCGGTCGTCTGCGTATTCCAGACACTGTATGTTATGCGACCTCCGTACGTTGACGGATGGAAATCTCCAACAAAGGCAGAAGCCGTCGATGGTGTGATTGTTCCCGCAACGTAGCACCAATAAATGAAGCTGTTTACGGATTGACCGGCTATACCGCCCGATCCCGAGGTACCACTCAGTGTTCCCGTGAAATAGCATCTGGCGATATCGCTTCCTTCTCCCTGGTACCCGGCAATGCCGCCTGAGCGATCCCCCGTGCTATGAACCGCAGCATCGCAACCGGAAAGCTTGATGCCCGTCATGTCGCACATGCCGACTATACCGCCAACGTAATTTGCTCCGGAAATTTCGCCTTGCACGAAGCAATAATGCGCACTGGCTTCGAGTGCAAAACCGTAGATTCCACCTGCACGTTCGCCTGTTGCGGTTATTTCGCCATTGACGGTGCAATAGGATACTTTTACCAGGTTTGCCAATCCTGTGATGCCTCCGACAAAATTGTCACCTGTGACCATGCACGTTGACGAGCAATTCGAGATGAATGTGTAGCCCATATCCCATGTATCATAGATTGTTCTGCCAATCAATCCTCCAACGTATTCGGAACCTTCAATAGAGCCGCTTGATTCGCAATGGTCGAACAACTCTCCCCTTTCGATATGGCCGGCAATCGCTCCGGTGTAGTCCCCGCCGGTGATTGAGGGATCGATCAGGCTGAGATTCGAAAAAGAGGATAGCCTCGCATATCCCCACAGCCCGACATATTCCTGATTCGGTCTGTCGATATGCAGGTTGCCGATCTCATGGCCGGCACCATCGTAAACACCTTTGAATATGTTATCCTCTGTACCGATCGGCAGGAATCCCGCGCCATCGTTCCAGTATTCGGTATCGCTTGCGTCGATATCGCAGGTTTGCTGGAAATGCAGGCTGTCTCCCCAGACGTCTTTACTGGTCGATAGCCACAAGAGGTTATCGAGCGATTCCATCAGGTAGGGATCGCTGTAGGTTCCGGATCCGTTGGGCTGTACGCCGTCAGCAAACATCATGATGCATGCGAGTGCGATTGTCAACGTGAGGGTACTCTTCAACATAGCTGACTCCTTGCTTTGTATCCGTGGGATTGTGACACAATTCAGGAAAAAATTCAGGCAGTTGTCAAGAGTTTTAATTTTCGTGCGGTAGATTTATTCCAGTCCGAAGTTGCTCATCAGTTCTTTCGGAATTCTTACGGGCTTGCCGTCGCGTGCGAAGACACCGTGGACGTCGGCGATGCTGCACAGGGTACCATCCGGGTCGTACATCTCCTGATGCCAGATGGAGCGGAGCCGGTTTTTGACGATGATCTCGGTGGTGACGGTGACGATGCCGTCGAGCGGGACGCCCTTGATGTACTTGATGTTGATCTCGGTGATGTACATGTGCAGGTTCTGGTTCAGCAGACCCGAGATGGAGAGCCCGATCTCGTTCAGTGCCTTTGTGCGCGCCTCTTCATAAACGTGCAGGTAATTGGCGTTGTTCAGGTGCCCGTAGATGTCGCATTCGTATCCGATGATCTTGCGTTTGTATTCCGATTTCATAAAAAACCTCCGATATCGGTGGCAATCATACTGACTGGCGATTCATTTGCAACATAAAAATCATTGACTGCCTTTACGGACTGCTGTCAGACTGCCGGAATGAAATATACGAAGAAGAAAATCGAGAAGTTCGATGAGCACAAAATCGGAAAGACTTATGGCGAGTTCATGGCTCGCATCGAGGCGCAGTGGGACGACCTCGCCGCGCGGCAGGAACTTGTCCGCAACCTGCGGCAATTCTGCGAATTCACGGAGTCACCGCGGGGGATGGATCGACTCGTCGCATATGCCTCGCTGGCGAACCGGAGCGCAACCCTGGATGGCTACCTGTCTATCGCGGTACCGTTGATGCGGATACTCGGCGACGAGCCGAAGGACATGGACATGCGCGTCATGCAGGGCGACGGATCGGGCGAGAAGACGTCGATCCCGCTGTACGGCATTTTGTATAACCTGCGCTCGTCGTTCAACGTGGGCTCCGTTTTCCGTGTGGCGGAATGCGTGGGGATCGAAAAGCTCTATCTTACAGGCTACACGGCCACGCCGGAGAATAGCAAGGTTCGCAAGACGTCGATGGGTACGGACGCACACGTGGGATGGGAATATCGCGAGAATTTCACGGACGTGTTCAACTCGCTGGCAAAGCGGAGAATCCCCGTCGTCGCGCTCGAGACCGTCGCCGATGCGCCCACGATCTTCGACATGGAATTCCCGAGGCCGTGTGCCATCCTGATCGGGAACGAAGCGCATGGAATCGATAAGGATACCCTGAAAATGGTTGACCGTATTGTGCGAATTCCTGTTCATGGATGGAAGAACTCGCTCAACGTGGCGACCTCGTTCGCGGTGACGTGCTACGAGGTTGTGCGGCAGTGGAGATGATTCCAACTTCCGAATGTATCACGAAGGGATTCTCGTAGCATTTGCTTGCAAATGCCAGAGAAACAGCGTGGAACTGAATGTTGGAATTGCGTGACATGCGAACCGAGCAATCGGAAGATCCTACGGGACATTCAGAAGATCGGTTTGGGAAGGAGTGACGATGAATCGTGAAGAGGCGAAGGCGCTGTTGTACGAGCACCTGAAGAACGACAACTTGCGCAAGCACAGTCTGGCGGTGGGCGCGGTAATGGAAGCGCTTGCGGAGCGATCGGGCGAGGATGTCGAGAAGTGGTTCGTGACCGGGCTGCTGCACGACATCGACTACGAATACACGATGGACGATCCGGATCGGCACAGCGTGAAAGGCGCGCAGATGCTCGAAGAAGCGGGATTGGCGAATGATGTGGTGCACGCGGTGAAGGCGCACGCGGATCACGCGCCGCTGGAAACGTTATTGGATAGAAGCCTCTATGCGGCGGACCCCGTTACGGGATTGATCACTGCAGCGGCGTTGATGCAGCCGGGGAAGACCATCCACGAGGTGAAGCTGAAGTCGCTGAAGAAGAAGTACAAATCGAAGAGCTTCGCGGCCGGTGCGAACAGGGAGCAGATCGCCACCTGCGCGGATATCGGGTTCGAGCTTGCCGACTTCCTTCAGCTTGCGCTGGATGCGATGGCGAAGTACGACGAAGAGTTGATGGCTTAGTCTTCTTTCTTCGATGGCTTTACGAACTTACCGTCCTGTTTGGTGATCGCGCCGCGTCGCAGCAGGCTGTCGAGGACGACCTTCGCGAAGTAGCGCGGCGACTGGAAGATGGAGTCGTCGGGGAAGCTCTTCTTGAGCTCCTGACGCGTCATGCCGTCGATGATCTCCTCGACGCGGTCGAATGTGGCGCCTTTCTCGTCGATCTTTGATAGAATCTTTCTCTCGATCGGTCTCATATTCACCTCCGTTGCGTCTTGAAACGACGGATGGGATCGGTTGTCAATAAAAACCAAACTTCCGATTGTTCCGCAGGATCATCTGAATGTTTGGTTGAATGTCGATTCCAGCATTCGCGGCTGTGCTTCATGAAGACGTGTCACTCTTGAACAGAGTCAAAGGACGCACATCTTTATAAAGCGCATCCTTATAGCTCCCTCGCCCACGAAGTGGGAGAGGGTCGGGGTGAGGGTTACAATAAGGAGTCTCGATATGAGCAAAGAATACAACAAATGTTTCGTATGTGGAAAAGACAATCCGGATGGATTGCAGATCAAGTTCACCTATCCGCAGGATATCACGATGGCGAAGATCAATCTGCCGGAAAAGTTCGAAGGCTATCCGGGCATTATCCACGGTGGTATCGTTGCCACGCTGCTGGACGAGGCCATGGCGAAGATCGTTATCAAGAAGACGGGTGAGGCCGTTACCGGCAGGATGAATCTCGAATTCAAGAAATACGTCAAATCGAACACGGACTATCTGCTCAGCGGAAGCATCGACGAGGACAAGGGCCGAATCCTGATTTGCAGCGCGCGTCTTGTCGATCTGGAGGGAAAGGTTCACGCCAGGGCGGAAGCGAAGTTCGTGCGCGTGAACAATGGATGAACCCGTTAAGCAAGTACTTCACGCCCGGTGAGCAGCGGATTCTGCTGTTTCTTGTCGGCTTTGCGCTGCTGGGTCTGAGTGCTCGCTTTTTCACGGAAAAATCATCGGATGGTGTCGATTCCCTGCGTGTAACGCTTGCGGAGAACGACCTTCGAATCGATCTTCGCAATCCGACACTGGATGATCTGATCGCCCTGCCCGGTATCGGCGAGACGAAGGCGCGCGCGATCGTGGATTACGCGAAAAATCCCGGATTCTCGTGCCGGGAGGACCTCATGAACGTGCGTGGTATCGGTAAGAAGCTCTATCAAGGCATGTTGCCGTACCTGATACCGCTTGACAACGAAACCGTGGTTGAGGATTCTTTACTGTTGGTCGATATCAACCGTGCCGGTGTGGAAGAGCTTATGGCGATCGATGGGATCGGCGTGGTTCTGGCCGGACGGATCGTGCGATATCGAGAGGAAAACGGTCGGTTCCGCAAGATCGAGGAGCTCCTCGATGTTGAAGGGATCGGCGAGAAGATTTTGGATAAAATGAAACCCGCGATAACCTTGGGGGATTGATATGGGATCACTTGCGCCAACCATGACACTCGCGCAGCTGTACGAATCGCAGAACCAGCTTTTCGACGCGCTGGCGGTTTATTCACGGCTCCTCACCGAACGAAACGATCCGGATATCCGCGAGCGGCTCGAAGCGGTGCAGCAGCGTATCCTCGGCGACGACAAGCTGCACTACGATCCGCGGTTGACCAGGCTGTTCGACGAGGAAGAGCGGAAACGGCTGAAAATCCTGCCGCAGGATCGTTACGAGAAGCTCCTGAGCTCGATGCAGCAGCAGGAAGAGGAGCAGGAAGAGCTGAGCGTCGAGGCGGACGAGGAACTCGCACCCGAGCCGCGCAAGACCTATCTCGAGGGTTCGTATGAAGAAGAGATGCCCGTTTCGAACGGAGACTGGCTCGAAATGACGGTGGGCGAAGTCGCTGACATGGCGGTCGAGCTGCTGGGCGGAAATACGCGGATGCGGGATGTGACGCTGGGAGAATTGATTAGAGTTTTCTATGGAACAAAAGAATAATAAAGATATCAACAAACTGTGCGCGAAGTGCATGAAGAAATGCAAGCAGTCGGCGGAAGTGATTCTCCTGACCTGCCCCAACTTCGAACAGAGGCCGGAGCAGCTCGAGATCAAATTCGGTAGCAAGAAGTATCGCAGAAACTGAACTGGACGACCTTTACAAGATAGTACAAAGGGGGAGCCATGCGGATCATAACCGGTAAATACAAGGGATTCCATCTGTTTTCGGTGCCGGGTGATCGCGTACGACCCACGACCGATTTCGTGAAGGAAGTGATCTTCAGCGTTCTCGACCTCTACGATGACGATGTGGTTCTCGACCTGTACGCCGGAAGCGGCGCGCTCGGTCTGGAAGCGCTCAGTCGGGGCGTCGAGCAGGTTACCTTCATCGATGCGAGCCAGAAATCGGTACAGATTGTCTGGAAGAACATCGACAAACTCGATTGCCGTGACACGACACGGGTACTGAAGAAGAAGGCGACTGCCTTTCTGGACGACACGGAAGAGCGATTCGATCTGATTATGCTCGATCCGCCGTATCGGAAGGGGCTGGTCGAAAAGACCCTGCGGCCGATCTTCGAGCGGAATCTGCTCAAACCCAGTGGCAGGGTGATGATCGAGCACGCCTTCGACGAAAAGATCACCGAGGCATGGCACCCGTACCGCATCTACGAAAAGAAGATGGGCGATACCGTCGTGACCATCTTGCAGGTGTGATTCCCCCCCTGGGTACGCAGACGTCCTGTAGGTTTTGAGGTACGAAAAACCTGGAATCCTCAAGCGTCTGCATCCCTAATCTCTTAAAATGCCTTCCCGGAGGATAGATGAAAATATACAACACACAGACGAGACAGAAGGAAGATTTCACACCGGTCGAGCCGGGCAAGGTGAAGCTCTACGCCTGCGGTCCGACCGTCTATAACTATTTCCACATCGGCAACGCGCGCACGTTCATGTTCTTCGACGTGGTGCGGCGCTATTTCGAATACGCCGGCTACGACGTCACCTTCGTGCAGAACATCACCGACATCGACGACAAGATCATCCAGCAGTCCATCGCGGAGAACGTCCCGTTCGAGAAGGTGGCGGAGCACTACACGAAGGCTTTCTTCGAGGACACGAAGAAGCTCGGTTTGCGCCCCACCGACCACGCGCCCAAGGCGACCGAGTACATCGGCAAGATGATCGGGTTCATCCGCGATCTGGAGAAGAAGGGATTTGCCTACGAAGCAGACGGCGATGTCTATTTCTCAGTGGATAAACTGGACAACTACGGCAGCCTCTCGGGCAAGAAGACCGACGAGCAGATGGTCGGCGCGCGCATTCAGGAGAACAAACAGAAGCGCAACCCACTCGACTTCACCCTTTGGAAGAAGTCCAAGCCCGGCGAACCGACCTGGAACAGCCCGTGGGGAGAAGGACGTCCGGGCTGGCACACCGAGTGCGTGGTGATGTCGCGCGACCTCTTGGGCGATACCTTCGACATCCACGGCGGCGCGATCGACCTCGTCTTCCCGCACCACGAGAACGAGCAGGCGCAGGCCTACGCGCAGAACGGCAAACCGCTCTCCAACTACTGGATGCACGGCGGATTCCTCAACATGTCGGGTGAAAAAATGTCCAAGAGCCTGGGCAACTTCTTCACCACCCGTGACGTACTGAAAAAATTCGATCCCGAGGTGATCCGGCTCTTCTTCCTCTCCAAGCACTACCGCAGCCCGATCGACTACTCGCCTGAGCTGCTCGAAGAGACCAAATCCGGTGTGGCGAACTTCTACGACGCGCTCGATTTCGTCGATTTCCTGAAGATCGAGGGCAACAAGCCGCAGTTCGGTGAGAAGGCGCAAGGCTTCGTCGATAGCTTCAAAGCTGTCATGGACGACGACTTCAACACCGCGAAGGCCGTGGCCATCCTGTTCGATCTGGCGCGCCTGATCAAGAACCTGGACGAGCCGATTGAGGAACGCGTCCAGTATGCGCACGCGCTGGTCGAGATCGGCAGCGTGCTGGGGTTCTTCTCGAATCTGGACGAGAAGCTTCGCAAGGACGACCTCTCGGGTAAACTAATCGAGATGATGATCGAATACCGCCAGCTCTTCAAGAAGGAGAAGAACTATGCGATGGCGGACAAAATCCGTAACGATCTGAACGAGATCGGTATCGAGCTGCTGGACACCAAGGACGGCACGATATGGAAATCGAAACGTAAGTAGGCTTCATGCAGGCAAGCTGGGACAACACCGCGATCATCATTCCGGTCTATAACGCCGGGGATACGCTGTCGGAACTGCTCTGGGGCGTTCTCGCATTTACGTCCGCGGATCGCGTGATCTGCGTCGATGACTGTTCGACGGACGATTCGGCGGAAATCTGCCGCGACCACGGCGTGCAGGTGCACAGGCTGCATCGAAATCGTGGCAAAGGTTGCGCGCTCAAGGTCGGGTTCAATCTGGCAATGCGACAGGGATTCCCATTCGCGCTCACCATGGACAGCGACATGCAGCATCACCCGATGCAGATGGAGAAGTTTTTTAAGGCGCAGCGGGCATCCAATGCCGATCTGGTGCTGGGGAGACGCGATTTCTTCAAAGGCGGGATGCCACCCGCGCGTATATGCAGCAATGCGCTCACCAGTCTGATTGTGTCTCTTGCCACCGGGAAGCGTATCTGCGATTCGCAGAGCGGGTACCGGCTGTACAGACTGGGCCCATTGAAGGGAAGCTTCCTGATCACCGAGCGCTATCAATTCGAGACGGAAGTGATTTACGAGTATGCCCGCAAGGACGCCGTGATCGTTTACACCGGGATTGACACAATTTACAACGAGCAGGTCAGCCACATACGGCATGTTCGTGACATACTGAATTTTTTGGGAGTCGTTCTATATGAAAGAACAAGAACGCGATCGATTTCTCGATCCGGATGACGTAACCAATATTACCGATGAGAACAAACGCTATCTGATGGATCGCGGCTATCGACCTTTTCTGACGAACAGAGGCAAGATCAAGTGGATTCTGCCGTCTCAAAAGGGCTATCGCGTCCTGCATGGTACCGGCATCGACATGATGAGACCGCCATCGTTCAGGCGATTTCTTTCGAGACACCATCGACTTTTCATCGTTATCGGCGTTGTGGTCGTGGTGCTTGTTCTGGGACTGATCACGATGAGGAATTTTTTATAACCCTATCGGAAAGGATGTACCATTGCGAATACTATTGACCAATGACGACGGAATCGACGCGACCGGGATCAACGTCCTGGCGAAAGAACTGATGAATCGCGGGCATCATGTCATCGTTGTGGCTCCGGAGAGCGAACGAAGCGCGTCGTCTCATTCCATTACCATACGGAAACCGCTCCGGATCATCGGGCGCAGGAAAGACTGGCATGCCATCACGGGAACGCCGGTCGATTGCATCTATCTCGCGCAGCAGGTGATCGTGAAGACCGCGCCCGACCTGGTGATCTCGGGGATCAATTCCGGGCAGAACATGGGCGAGGATATCCTGTATTCGGGAACCGTCGCCGCCGCGCTGGAAGCGATGTTTCTCGGCTGGAAAGCGCTCGCCGTTTCCATCCAGGATTACCACGATCAGCAGTTCGAGACCGCCGCCTGGTACGTCGCCGAGATGATTGACAGCGGGATCGCCGACCTGGTAAGCGAGGAAAACATCCTCAACATCAACGTGCCGAATCTGGCGCGGGATCAGGTCACGGGTATCGAATTGACCAGGCCGGGGCACCGCCATTACCGCAATTTTGTGCGGGAGTGTATCGACGGCGAGGGCAATCAGTCCTACATGGTCGGAGGCGATATCCAACACTGGTCGCGCGAGGACGGAACCGACTTCGCCTGCGTGCATTCAGGCAGGATTTCCATCTCGCCGCTCTATCCGAATTTTATGAACGAATGCAACGTCAAGCCCATCGCCCGATGGATCGATAAGGTGGAGCTGTTCGAGTCGCCGGAGGAACCGGATGAAGTTTGAAGACCAGCGCCGGATCATGGTGCGGGACAATCTCGAAGCGCGCGGAATCAGCGACCCGAAGATCCTGGAGGTCTTCCTGAAGGTGCCGCGTGAGGAGTTCGTGCCGGACGATTTCAAGATGCATTCCTACGCTGATCATCCGCTCTCGATTGGGGAAGGGCAGACCATCTCCCAGCCCTATATCGTCTCGCTCATGCTCAGCCTTCTCGACCTGAAGCCCGAACACCGGGTGCTCGAGATCGGTACCGGTAGCGGTTACCAGACCGCGCTGCTTTCGGAACTGGTATCGGAGGTCTTTACCGTCGAGCGCATCGACCCGCTTCTGCGTCGCGCCCGAAGGATTCTGACCGCGCTGGGCTATGAAAACATCAATTTTCGCGTCGGCGACGGAACTCGAGGCTGGGAAAAAGCCTATCCCGCCGCCAGCGAGTTCGACCGCATCGTGGTATCCGCCGCGGCGCCAGGCGTCCCGCAGGCGCTGCTGGACCAACTGGCCGATGGTGGTAAGCTGGTCATCCCCTCCGGATCGCGCTATGTACAAGAATTGATACTGGTTACGCGTCAGAACGACGAATACAAACAGGAAAAATGGGGCGGATGCGCATTTGTTCCGCTGGTGGGAGAAGAAGGTTGGCAAGACTGATCGGCATTATCGTATTGCTGTGCATCCTGACGCCCATGTTCGCGGCGGATATGCCGCAGGCAGAAGACCACGACTGGAAGACTCGCTTCGTGGAGAAACTCGAGCAAAGAGGGCTGTCGTCGGAATCCATCGTCTTCCTGATCTCGTTCCTGCCCATCTTCGAGTTGCGCGGTTCCATCCCCATCGGAATCGAGTTTTTCGATCTCTCCTGGTGGAAGGTCTATCTGCTCAGCGTGGTCGGCAACATGGTTCCCATTTTTTTCCTCTTGATCTTTCTGGACTGGATTACCAGGATCGGTTTCAAGTATCGATGGTCGAAACGATTCTTGGAATGGATATTCGCACGGACCCGTAAGCGTAGCGCGGTGGTGGAGAAGTACGAGGAACTCGGATTGATTCTGTTCGTTGCCATACCGCTGCCGGTGACGGGCGCCTGGACGGGGTCGTTCGCGGCGTATCTGCTCGGGCTCAAATTCTGGAAATCGATCGCCTGCATTTTCATCGGAGTACTCATCGCCGGGGTCGTGGTCACGTCGGTCACGCTCGGTGTCGCGCATTCATTGAAGTTCTTTCTCTAAAGGAGATGTCATGAGACTTTTCAAGACGAAAGACAAAGAGGGCAACAAGCTCGAATCGAGCTTCCTGCGTGAAATTGCCTTCCTCAAGCAACTGAACTACTTCGAACTCAAGACCTTCTCGCGCCTCCTGCATCGTAGGGACTTCAAGCCGGGAGAGGTGGTCTTCCGGGAGGGATACCCGCATGCGGTGCTCTACATCGTGAAGGAAGGCAAGGTCGATATCGTGCTGGAAGCGGGTGAAGACGAGTCGATCAAATTGGTGGAATTGGTGCCGTACGCTTTCTTCGGTGAGGTCGGGCTCTTTATCGACACTAATCGTACGGCAACGGCTATCGCTTCGGAGGACACCGTATTGCTTGCCGTCTCGAAGGTCGATTTCAAGGACATGATCGAGAAATATCCCCGGATCGGCGTGAAAATCGTGTATGAACTGGGCAAGCGGCTCAGCGAAAGCCTCGTCGATACCAATGCTAAACTGCGCGGATACACCCATGAAAAGGAATAAAGCGTTCCGGCTGGTATTTTATGGCTTTTTGCTTGTGATCGTCATCCTCGGAATCCTGTTCTACGCACGCGTGTTTTCCTATCTTATCGCCGGTGTAATCTTCGCGTACCTGCTCAAACCGCTGACAACCATGCTGGAGAGCTGGAGGATCAACCGACTGGTTGCCATTATCATCGTCTATTCGCTCTTTGTGCTGATCATTTTTGCCGGTGTGTGGTTTCTGATACCTGTCGTGATCGATCAGGCGCAGGAAATTGGCGCATCGCTGAAGGACTTCATGCAGCAGGGCGAACCTGGCCTTTCGCGGCTGAAGATATTCGAGCATATCGACAATTTCTTCGGAAAAATGGAAAGCAAACTCGGCATTCCGATGGATCAAGTTCAGGGAAAAATTATCGGTTATTTCGAGAAACAGACGACCGGGCTGCTCTCCAATCTCGGCGATATCGTGCGCGTATTCATCACGCTGATGTCGTTCATCGTCGCCATCCCCATCGTGGGATTCTTCCTGCTCAAGGACGAGGAATCGATCAAGAGCTGGTTTCTACGTATTATTCCCAACCGTTATTTCGAGCTGACGATCATCATGCTGGAGAAGATCGACGACATCATTGGCACCTACATGCGCGCGCTGTTGATCGAGATCATCATCGTCGGTATCCTCGCGACGATTGTACTGGCTGTATTCGGTGTTAAATATTCGCTACTGATCGGTATCATAGCCGGTTTTGCCAATGCGATTCCCTACTTCGGACCCTGGATCGGAACGATTCTGGCAGTGTCTTCCGTGCTCATTTCCGGGCAGAATCCGGTGATGATCCTGTGGGTCGCCGGAGGCATGGCGCTGGTGCAGGTGCTGGATAACAATTTCATCTATCCCATTGTAATCGGGAACAAAACGGAGATGCACCCGTTAATAATCATGTTGACAGTCATCGCGGGTGGATACCTCTTTGGAATCCTCGGCATGTTCCTGTCGGTGCCTGTTGTATTTCTCGTCCGTGGCATGATCATGGTCATGTACAGGAATCTCAAGGAATTCGAAATCATTTAGAAAATGGATATGATATGAGTATTATCGACAAATGTATGAATTTCACACGCGCCAGAGAAGTGATGGAACTGGGCTATTATCCGTATTTCAGGGTAATCTCCACCGAGCAGGAGACGGAGGTGCTGGTCAACGGCAAGAAGATGCTGATGATGGGTTCCAACAGCTATCTGGGTCTGACCACGCATCCAAAAGTCAAGAAAGCGGCGCAGGACGCACTCGATAAATACGGTTCCGGTTGCGCCGGATCGAGATTCCTCAACGGAACGCTGGACATCCATATCGAGCTGGAACGCAGGCTCGCGGAGTTTGTCGGCAAGGAGGCCGCGCTGGTATTCGCCACCGGCTATCAGGCGAACGTGGGTGCGATCTCGGCCATCGTGAACAAGGGCGAATTCATTGTCACCGACAAGCTCGACCACGCCTCCATAATCGACGGCTGCCGGCTCTCGATGGGCAAGATGTTGCGCTATAACCATAACGACATCGAAAGCCTCGAAAAAGCCCTCCAGAAAACCGACGGCGCAAATTCGCTGATCGTGGTCGATGGAATCTTCAGCATGGAGGGCGATATCGCGGACATCCCGCGCATCCTCGAGCTGAAGAACAAATACAATTTCGGGCTGATGATCGACGAAGCTCATTCGCTAGGCGTGCTGCACAAGAGCGGCGCGGGTTGCGCGAAGTACTTCGACGCGACCGACGACACCGAGATCGTCATGGGCACCTTCAGCAAGTCGCTGGCGTCCGTGGGCGGCTTCATCGCGGCGGACGAGCAGATCATCCATTATCTGAAGCATTTTTCGCGCGCGCTCATCTTCAGCGCTTCGCTGCCACCGGCTTCCGCGGCGTCCGTTCTCGCAGCGCTCGACATCATCGAAAAGGAACCGGAACGCATCGAAAAGCTGTGGGAGAACACCAACTACATGCTGAAGTCGTTCAAGGAGATGGGCTACGATACGGGCAGTTCCAATACGCCGGTGATCCCGCTGCATGTGGGTGAGATGATGACCGCGTTCCACATCTGGAAGCGACTCGACGAGGAAGGCGTCTTCATCAATCCGGTGATCCCGCCGGCCGTCGCGCCCACCGACACCCTCATCCGGTGCAGCTTCATGGCGACGCATACCAAAGAGCAGCTCGATTTCGCGCTGGAGAAGTTCTTTATGGTCGGTAAAGAGGTAGGGCTGCTGTAGAGACCATCCATCGACTTCGCTCAGGATGACACGGAAGAAATCAACTTCCGAATGTCCGACCGAAGGGAGGTCTTCCGAATGTTGATTTCTCTGTCTGAAGCAGGATGTTCAGGATAAGGGAAATGAGCAGGATGGAGAGGTGGTTGCTTTCTGATGGTGCGCCAAGCTCCAGCTTGGCATTTCTTCTACGTTTTTCCAGTCTGAATCACGATTCGCAGGATTACCACGATTAGCAGGATGGAGAGGTGGTTGCTTTCTGATGGTGCGCCATGCTCCGGCCTGGCATTTCTTCTTCGTTTTTTCAGTCTGAATCACGATTCGCAGGATTACCACGATTAGCAGGATGGAGAGGTGGTTGCTTTCTGATGGTGCGCCATGCTCCGGCTTGGCATTTCTTCTTCGTTTTTCAGCCTGAATCACGATTTGCAGGATTACCACGATTAGCAGGATGGAGAGGTGGTTGCTTTCTGATGGTGCGCCAAGCTCCAGCTTGGCATTTCTTCTTCGTTTTTCCAGTCTGAATTACGATTCACAGGATTACCACGATTAGCAGGATGGAGAGGTGGTTGCTTTCTGATGGTGCGCCAAGCTCCAGCTTGGCATCTCCTCTTCGTTTTTCCAGTCTGAATCACGATTCACAGGATTATCACGATTAGCAGGATGGAGAGGTGGTTGCTTTCTGATGGTGCGCCAAGCTCCGGCTTGGCATCTCCTCTTCGTTTTTCCAGTCTGAATCACGATTCACAGGATTACCACGATTAGCAGGATGGAGAGGTGTTTGCTTTCTGATGGTGCGCCAAGCTCCAGCTTGGCATCTCTTCTTCGTTTTTCCAGTCTGAATTACGATTCGCAGGATTATCACGATTAACAACAAGTCCAAAATACTGGAGAGAAGAGAGATGCGGACGGCTTGAAGGATTCGAATTTGCGAGCAAATTCACAGACGTCCGCGTTCCGAAGAGAGAGCAGGCAGGGGTGCCTGCGTACCATGAAAAAACCCTCTCCTCGATCGAGGAGAGGGGCTTGGGGTGAGATAATAACCTATTGATTATCCGCTAACATGATTTCGCTTCGCGAATGGTTTTCGTTTTGACTTCGTCAAAGCCGAAATTGGGTGAGGTTCCTAAGCCTTTATACCAACCTTCACATTCTTGAATCGTGCCGGTGCGACGCCGTGCGAGAGGTGCATCGATTGTCCAGGTTCGCCTTTTCCGCAGTTGAAGGTTCCGTGGAACGTCCACTCCTCTTCTCCGCAGATACGGTCGCAGGAGCCCCAGAACCTCGGCGTGATGCCGTAGTAGGTGGGTTCCCGGACGATTTCCTTGATCTCGCCGTTCTCGATTCGCCAGCCGATCTCGGTGGTGAACTGGAAGTTGTTGCGATTGTCGTCGATGGACCAAGTCTTGGTGAAGTCGATGTAGTAGCCTTTCTCGGTGCTCTTGATCAGCTCGTCGAGCGATCCCTGACCCGGCGCCAGGCAGAAGTTGGTCATGCGGATCAGCGGGAAATCGTTGGCGTTGGTCGCCATCATGTTGGAACTCGGCTCGAGTCCGAGCTGGGGTGCGATTTCGCGCGAGGTCTGCTGATTGACCAGGATACCGTTCTTGATGATATCGACTCTGCGTCCGGGCACGCCTTCGTCATCGACAAGGTGGTAGCCGATGCCGCGCGGGTCGGTGCTGTCGCTGTAGATGTTCACGATGTCCGAGCCGTAGCGGAAGTTTCCGATCATTTCCGGCTTGATGAACGTCTTGCCGGCATAGGAAATTTCCATCCCGAAGATGCGGTCGGCCTCGGTGGCGTGTCCCACCGATTCGTGCAGTTGCAGCGCCAGGTGTCCGCTTCCGATGATGATGTCGGAAAAATCCTCTTCCACGGTGGGTGCGGTCAGAAGCGCGATGGCTTCCTCCATGATCACTTCGGCGTTCTTCTCGAGCTCGCATTTGCGCAGGGCTTCGAAGCCACCGCGTTGGGCGGTCATGTGTCCCGGGTACGTTCTGGAATAAGCGCCGTTCTCGTCCCCGGCGAGGACCATGATTTCCGGAAGAATGTCGTAAACCAGCGAATCGGAGAACGTCCCTTCCGAGTTGGCGTATATCTTGTACTGGCGGGAGAACGATGCGCGCGCGTGAGAATGGACGATTTTCGGATTGCCGATCATCTTCCGTGCGATGTTCTCCACGTAGGCGATTTTATCTTCGTCCGGCATGAGGAAAGGGTCTTCTTCCGGCTTGTAGAGATAGCTTCCGACAAACGGTTCGATTGCCGGGAACGCCACTTTGTCCTTGCGGAAGCGGCTGCCGTGCTTCGCGTTTTCGATCGCGAGCTTGATCATGCGGTCGATGGCGGAGCGGCTCAGCTCGGTGGTTCCGGAAAAACCCCAGCAGCCATCGACGAGCACGCGTACGCCGACCGCCAGAGAATCGGTGTCTGACCCGAAATACTTGAGCTCGCCGTTGCGGAAGTAGATGGTCTGCGAATCGGTAACGGTAAGCCGGACGTCGGCGAAGGTGATCGACGGGATATCCAAACGATTGATGATATCATTTACTATTTTCTTCATGGTCGCTCCTTATATCGTTTCCGTCGAGGAACTGATTTTGAATCCGTTGACGCGCACATGCGGCATGCTGAGCGTTTCGATCCCGAAGGCTCCGTAGTTGCCGGAAAACGGCACGACTGTATTGGCTTTTTCGAGTCCGGTGATTCGCTCGACAATCTCGGCGATGCGCTGGGTGTAGCGCAGGTTGTTCACGACGCGCGTGACCTTTCCGTCTTCGATCAGGAACGTCCCGTCGCGCGTCAGACCTGTGACCGAGGTTTCCTTCGGGTTGATAAAGTTCATGTAGTGCAGACTGGAGATGTAGAGTCCTCTCTTGATCGGCTTGATGAGCTCGTCCAGGGTCTGGTCGCCGGGCTCGAGCACGACGCACATTCCGCCGGCGCCGTTCTTCTCCATGTTCAGCTTGCGTCCGTAGTAGTTATCGACGAAGAAGTTTTTGAACACCCCCTTCTCGATCAGCGTCACGGGGTTGTAGATGTGCCCGTCGTGATTGTACAGGTAGCGGATGAGTCCAGGCCAGTTGGGGTCGTCCCGCAGGGTGATGCTCTCCGGGAATAACTTTTGATCGACCTTCCCCTCGAAGAAGGAGCGCTTCATGTCCAGCGCACCGGCGGACATCCCGAAGGAGAGGTAGGAGATCAGTTCGCCGATGACGCGCGGTGCCATGACCACTTCGTATTCGCCCGGATCGACATCGACGATCTCACCGGTGGCGGCCTTCACTTTCATGACCATCTCTTCGATGAACTTCTTCTGATCGAACAGCGAGAAATCCTCGCCGCCGAACGACTGCAGGACGGTCACTTCGTTCTTGTCCGAGACCGCCTTGAGCTCCAGCATGACGGGGCTGTGAACCGAGCGTTTGTCCAGCCCGTTGCTGTTGATGATGAAGTCTTCCTCGATGTTGCAGATGAACGTTCCGTAGATGCGGAAATCGTACGGCTCCACCGCTTTTGACACGGCTTCGAGGATGTCGATCTTTCTGTCCAGCGGCAGCGTCTCGATGTTGTTCGGCTTGTCGGGGATTTCGACCGTGTCGAGATTGTCCTCGAGATCGATGAAATCCGGGTCCGGCGGCAGCTTGTCGATGATCTGAAGCGCGTCGTCGATGTTCTGCCGGATCTTCCGCAGGTCGGGATCGCTGATGCTGAAGGTGTAGGAGCGCTTGCCCTTGTGGATTGTTGCACTCACCCTACTGATCTGATTGGAGACATTGTAGTTGATCTGGCTTCGAAAGAAGCGCAGAAAATCGGTCTGCCAGATTCTGTAATCGAAATCGAATTTCAGATCCGGGTAGTCGCGAATGATTTTGAGTAGGTTTTCCCTGATCAGTTCTTTCATAGGTACCCCTTTCGTTTTATCTGATTAATAGCATTTTCCTTGTTACGTGGTGCTTTCCGGCAACGATCCGGGCAAAATAAACGCCCGATCCGACGCTCTTTCCTGTCTGGTCGCGTCCATCCCAGGTGACGCTGTGCGCGCCTTCAGCTTTCCGCTCGGAAACGAGCTTGCGCACGCGTTGCCCTTTAATATTATACAGAGTGATTTCAACTTCCGTCGGTTCGGCGAGGCTGAACCGGAATCCGCCCGGACGTATGCCCGGTGTGAACGGATTGGACATCAGGCTGACCTGGAAACCCTGTTGCGGCTGCGGCTCGTCGCCGATCGAAAAGTACGTGTAGTTCAGCGTAACCTGAATCGTCGTGGGGGAGCCGTAGCTCGAATTGCTGTCCAGCTCGATGTACGACTCGTACAGGCCCGCCGTATAGCTTTGCGGTGAGAAATTGAGATCGAAATCGAGCTGGCTGTATCCGGGTACCACCAGCGTGACCGGATCGCAATAGAGCCAGGTCGAGATGGGTGCGCCGACTTGATTGAACGAAGCCTCGCCGACGTCGGTTCCTTCGATGCCTGTTACCACGTTTGTCGAGCCGGTATCTTCATCGAACGGGTAGTATCCGATCAAGCCGATCTCCTGATCCGGTATGATCCGGCAGCTCTTTTCCATGATCTCGACGGCGCTCAGCTCGCGAGAGAAGAACGTCAGTCCGTCCAGGAGGCCGTTGAATTCATAGACGCCGTTCATCGCGGATCCAAAGTAGAATGCCTCGTCGTTGTAGCGCACCGGCGGCGTGAATTCGTCTTCTTCCATCAGGATTCCGTCCAGATAGGATTTCATGCCGTTTTCCGAAGCGGTCAAGGCGAAGTGGTACCAGTGGTCGGGCTCGAAATTGTGCGACAGGTTTCGCGATGCGTTCTCGCCGTTGGAATTTATCACCGCATAGTTGAGCGAATTGATGTTCGGCATGGCGAGCTGGAAGCTCCTGTTCAGGAAGCTTTCGCCCTTGTAGAGGATGTATCCCGGAGAGCATCCTTCGGGGATATAGAACCAGACCATCATGGTCAGTTCGTTCAGATTCTCGAATTCGGCAGACGACGGAGCCGTGATGTAGCTTTCCGGCGCGGTCAGATCGGCCGCCTGGTTACTGTAGTTGACGATCTCGATCTCCAGCGGCGCGGCACCGACGTTTTGTACCGTGACCGGTATCTGATCCTGCTCCGGCTGGTCGATCTCTGTATAGACCGAGTCGATTTCGCACACCATCTTGGGCTGGAATACCGCCGGAATCTCGAACAGGTCTTCGAAATTCCCCGCGCTGTTCTCGATGGTTGCCGTGATATCGACATCCTGTCCGTCGTCGCACTGCATCGAGAGCGTGCCGGTTGCTTCGAAGAAGCCGATCCCCCCCGGTGTCAGTGTGCCGATCATCGCCGAATCGCTATCCAGTTCGATGAATTCGTCCGGTGATAGAACCGCCGTGATGGGATCGCTTGCCAGGGTACCTGCGTTGCGGTAGTAGAATTGCAGATTCAGCTCTTCACCGGCGTCCCATTCGCCATCCGCGTTTCCGCTCGGGTCGCTGACGATCAGGCTGTCGATCAGCACGAATCCCGCCGAGGGTTGGATGAATTCGATTGTGCCTTCATAGACCTGGTGGTCGCGGATGTTGATCGTTAGGGTCGCTGTACCGGGCATATCGACCGGTTCGTCCAGCTCGAGCGTGAACGAGTTTTCGGTGATTTCACTGCGTCCGACGATCTCGTCGTCGAAGATGCATGTCGCCACGCCGCCGATCTCCGATACGGTGATCGGGATGTTTACCAATGTAAGCTCGAGGCTCGAAGGGTGCTCGACCGTCAGCTCGGTGGGCTGCTGTCGCCAGATGCGCAGGGTCGGGTCGCCGAAGTTGTGGAAGATGTAAAATTCGTACTCCGAGTATTCGTCCTGTTCCCAGAATTCCTCCATCGCCATCAGACCCGTGAGCATCATAAGGCTGGTCGAGCCGCCCGAATCGATGTGGAAGTAATCGGGCATGAAGTGTTCCCACATGGAGTCGTAGTATCCGCGCACGAAGAAGTCGTTGTACCCGCTGAGCGAGGAGCGGCTTGCGCCGTAGGCTCCGACCGCGCCGCCGTCTTCGTTGCGGATGAATTCCTCGCAGAAGCTTTCGTAGCTTTTGCTCGGGTCGTAGTCTGTTTCGCCGTCGAACCAGCCGGTCTGGCAGTTGATACTGAATACGAAGGGCAGGAGATCGCCGTTATGCAGGGACTGAACGTTCCAGGAATCGAAGTACGGGTCGCCCCAGCCGTCGAAGGTCGGATCGGTGCCGCTGTCGTAGGTGAAGTTGCGTGAGATGCCGTGATCGCGGTGGTTCACGATGAACGCGCCGCTTTCAATCGCGCTGGAGATATCCTCATCGTCTCCATCCCATTCGAAGCCGTTTTCGCGCAGGAGTTCGTCGGGTATCGGTTCGCCGTTGGCGTATTCGCCGTCGTTGTAGTGGGTGGGATTTTGATAGTCGGACGTGCAGTAGATACGTTCGACCGTATAACCTTCTTCCAGCATCCAGTCGCGGATTTCCTCGGAGGTCTTCACGAATCTGCGGCTTTCGTAGCCGTCTTCTTCGTCGTCCTGGAAATAGGCGCAGACGGTAGCGTTTTGGTAGAAGGAGGCTTGTTGCGGTGGCTGCGCTTCGTAGCCGATGATCTTATCGACCACGGTCATGGCCTCTTCGGCGTCGTCAACCGAGATTCTGCCGGCCGCGATGTCGGGATAATAGTCGTTGTAGCCGTCCATGCAGAGGTAGGTCAGGTCGGTTCCGACGTTTTCGTAGCTGATGGCGCTCGATACATGGTCGCATTCGATGATTTCCGCGTCGCCGAGGAAGATCACGAATGAGGGTGGGATATCCCAGGTCTCGTAGGCTTCTTCGATGTAGTTGGCGATGTCGTCATTGCTGTCGCCGATATCCTCGATGCAGGCGATCGCGGTGATGTAGCCCATCTTCTGTTTCCATTCGCGCAGATTTTCCGCCGCCTCTTCCATGTCGCTACTGGTGATGATGATCAGGTCGGCGCCGGAGTCCCGACTGCGCGAATCGTTCGAAGCCGGTGAGAGCTGGTTCCGGTTCAGTACCCGCTGATAGTAGAGCGCGTCGAACCATCTGCTGTGAAGGCGTTCATCGTAGATGTTTCCCGACGAATAGCTTATGGTGATGTCGCAGGATTCGATCACGGTGAGTTCTCTTGTCGAGGCGTCCCACGATACCGGCGCGAAACGGATCAGCGCCATCTCCACGCCGCGGACCCTTGCGCGTTCTTGTTCCCAAGCGTTTTTTTCGGGATACACGTCACCGCCCGAATAGAAGCCTCGATCCACTGTAAACGGCGGTGTTTTCGCGCCAACTTCATCCACTGCCGGCGGTTGTGCCGGGAGCGGGGTCACATTCGGAATGACACGGCGTTTGACGTTGGTCATCTCGACCCGCACAACCGCGTTTTGCGGTACGGCGATCCGCTTTCCAAGCTGCGGAAGCGCCGGATAGCCGGTTTTGGTCAATCGTCCCCAGTCGCCGATCGATATCGTGTTGTACTTCGATCCTTCGATCGAAATCTCGCCGATCTTCATCGCGTCGATCTCCAGTCGCAAATCAAGCCTGCCGGGTATATCCGAAACGACCGTGAAGGCCGTCTCATCCGGCGTAAAATCAATCGATTGCGCGAAAAGCATACCGAGCGCAATCAATGCCATCATGAATCCAGCTCGTTTCATATTTTGTCCTTTTTTTGATTTCATACCATGAACGCCATAATATAGGATAACATTCAAATCTGCAAGAAGTATTCCGAAAGTTGACCGGTTTTCATGATTTATGCCGTCGAGCAAGGCTTGGTCTGCCCGTCAGAGATGCGGACGAGGACGTCCGCGTTCCGTGGGGAATGGGCAAGACAGAGGGTTGCTCCTACAGCAGAGACAGAAAGCGCTGAAGGATTTCCGTCTGCATCTCCATGCGATTTCATTTGACGAATTGCACAACAATCACTAACTTATCCGACGAGGTAAGAAAAGATGAAAAAATCACAGAAACAAATCGCGCTCGAGCGAAGACTGCTCAAGATGCTGGAAGGAAAAGCGCGAGAGACAGCACAGCTGATATTCGACGATCCCGAGATTCAGCTCATGCACGATTACGCCAACGTTGTATCCATCCGCCGACTGGGATTCAACGACCATGGACCCGTACACATGCGGATGGCGGCACTGAACGCCATGAAAATGTTCAAGCTTCTGGAAGACGCAGGCATCAAATTCAATCTGGAGAAAGAGGGTATCGGCTCGGTCGAGGACAGCCGTGTGGCGGTCTTGATGGCGTCGCTGTTCCACGACTTCGGCATGACCGTCGCGCGCAGTTCGCACGAGCATCTCAGCGTCATCCTGGCCATGCCCGTCACCGAACGACTCCTGAAAGTACTCTATCCGGACGATCTGCATAGCCAGGTTATCTTGCGGTCGCTCATCGCGGAGGGAATTCTCGGTCACATGGCGACCACCAAAATACACACCCTCGAGGCCGGACTCGTCCTGATCGGCGACGGCTGCGACTTGGAAAAGGGACGCGCTCGCATCCCGCAACTTATTCGTAACGAACCCCGCGTGGGAGATATCCACCGCTATTCGGCGGGTGAGATCAACAAGGTGAAGATATTGAAGGGCGAGAGTAAGCCTATCCGGATCATGGTCGAGATGAACCAGTCGGTGGGATTCTTCCAGGTCGAGGAGGTGCTTTTCACCAAGATCGCATCCAGCCCGGTCAAGCCCTACATCGAGCTTTACGCCGGCGTCGATGGCGAGGAACCGCTAAAGTATCTGTAGCCCTCTCTGAATACTCCTTTCCCCTGTTCAGGGGAAAGGCCGGGACAGGGGTTTTCCTCACTCTTCCGTTTGCTTCGCGTTTACAATCACCTTCAGGCGATCAATCTCGAGGCTGAGGTCTTTGATTTTCTTCTCGTATTGCTCCTGCAACAATTCCAGTTCATCCGTGTGTCGATCGACGTACAGCGAGTGGGTCAGCTTGCAATGGACGTGCAACGAGCTGATCGCCGTTTTCAGTCGGCCCCGTTCCTGGTGAATCGAGCTCATCAGGAAGAATCCGTTGGTAAATTCCTCTCGAATTTTATACTTCCAGGCGAGGATAATCGCCTTCCGGCAATCTTCAAAGGCGTGTTCGTACTCGTGCATATCCAGAAAGTTCTTTGCGCTCGACAGATAGATGTTGGGCAGGAGGAAGTGCAACTGGAGTTTTTCGGTGATTTGCGTGGCCTTCCGGAAGTACGCCTGCGCCTCTTCGAAATTCCGCTTGGCGCTGTTCCACAAGCCAAGATTCTGTAAGACATTGGCATAGAGGCGGGGATTGGTCGAGTGTTCCTCAAACATCTCGAGCGCGGACGAGAAAAACTCGTACGCCAGATCCTGATTGCTCAGCTTGTCGATCTGCGAAATGAGATTACGGACGAGGGGACTGGCTATTTCACCGGCTTCCAGAGCATCTTTGAGTAACGTGAGGGATTCAAGATTCTTGTGCTCGAACTTGTCCGTCTTCGATTCCCAATAGACGCCGCCAATATTCGTCAGATTCACTGAAATCTTCTCGTTCATCTGCAACAGGGCCGAATAGTAGAGTGATTTCAGGTAGCAATCGAGACATTTTTCCAGTTCATACAGCCGGAAATAGACCATGCCCAGGTTGTTATAGACCGACAGAGCCTGATTCTTGTTTTCCCTGTCCAGATATTCCAACGCCTGCGTTCCATAGTGAAGGGCTTTTTTGTTGTGTCCCACAAAATAATGCGTTACCGTCAGCACGTTGCAGGCGTCGCAGATAAGCTTGCGTGAGCCGATGTCCTTCGCGTTCTTGAGCGCGCGCAGACCATAGCTGTTGCTCGTTTCGTACGATTGCTCCCAGTTTGCACGGGAAAATTCCAGCAGTTGCTCTATCTCTTTTTCCCGATTATTCATTTTGTCTGGTGCCTTTTTCATGAAGTCCTCGTACTAAGGATATGCATTTCCACCCCGGATGTCAACTTATTTACTCGTGAAAAGGCGTTGCAATTGACAGAGACATCATGACTACGTCGGTGCGTGGTTAATACCGTGCAGAAATTTCTGGCTCTGTTGGATATTTGACGGCCCGTGGGAGAAGCGATGCGGTCGGCCTGGGGATTCGAATTTGCGAGCAAATTCACAGACGTCCGCGTACCCAGGGGGAGCTCGCCTGGAGGTCGAGCGCTACAGGAGAAAGAGGATGCAGACAGGGATGCCTCCGCTCCAATGCCTCTCCCTTCTGTCTCCTGACTCCTGTCTTCTGTTTACTATTTGTAGAACGGCTCTACCACGCGATCGAGCACACCGTGCAGCTTCGATATGGCGACGCCGTAGTTGGTCACATCGACATGTCGTCGGGAGCACTCGCGTAATCTTCGCATCACCTCCATGCGGTTCATCATGCAGCCGCCGCAGTGGATCACTAGGGCGTATTTCTCGAGGTCTTCCGGGAAGTCGTGACCGGAGACCACCTCGATTTCGAGTTCCTTGCCGGTGTATTGCCTGAGCCAGCGCGGGATTTTCACCCGTCCGATGTCGTCCGACTGCACGTGGTGCGAGCAGGCCTCCGCGATGAGTACCTTGTCGCCGTCCTCGAGGTCGTCGATCTTCTTTGCCCCGTCGATGTACTGATCCAGGTCGCCCTTGTAGCGTGCGAAGACGGTGGAGAAGGTCGTCAGCGGGATATCGGGCGTGACGTCGCCGGACGCCTTCAGGATCACCTGCGAATCGGTGACAACCAGATCGGGTTCCTTCGCGAGCTTGCGTAGCGCGTCCTCGAGCTCGCGCTCCTTGACGATCACGCCGATGGCGTCGTTGTCGAGGATTTCGCGTAACACCTGCACCTGCGGCAGGATCAATCGACCCTTGGGCGCCGCGAGGTCGATTGGTGTGACCAGAACGACGAGGTCGCCGGCACGGATCAGGTCGCCGATGAGTACTTTCTCGACCAGGAATTCGCCCGGCACGATGGTCGCGAGCATCTCCTTGAAATCCGTCACGCCGTCGCCGTTGACGCTCGATACGCTCCTCCACGGGATGCCGCGCGATTCGCAGAACTCGATGTCGGAATCTCTCACGTCGGCGAGGTCGATCTTGTTGAAAGCCACCACGAATGGGATTTTCAGGTTCTGTGTCTCCTCGATGATCGGTTTGACCTTCTCGTCGATTCCCTCCTGATCCACCACCACGATGGCGATGTCGCTGCGGAAGAGGATGCGGCGGGTGGATTTGACGCGCTTTTCGCCCAGTTCGCCCGTATCGTCGATGCCGGCGGTATCGTAGATGGTGACCGGCCCGATGGGGAGCAGTTCGTAGGGCTTGGCGACGGGATCGGTGGTGGTTCCGGCGGTGTCCGAAACGATGGCGATATCCTGTCCGGTGAGGGCGTTGATGAGCGAGGATTTTCCCGCGTTGCGTTTGCCCACGATGGCGATGATGAGTCGTTCTCCGCGCGGTGCCTTAGCCATTTTGCCTCCTTCTGAAATGCGGCGAATCGCCCCATTCGCCGTAGCGGATCGATTCGCCCACCGACTGGATGCGTCCTTCGAGGCAGGAGCGGCACATGCTTGCGTTTTCATCGACGCAGGGTTTGTCCTCGTAGAGCAGGTATTGCTTGCGGTATTTGGTGTCGGTGATGACCGGCATGATAATGTTGGCTCCGGCGCGCAGTCCATATTCGCGTCCTTTGGGATCGAGCGCTTGCAGTGCGGTCGTGGAGGCGATGTTGACGTCTTTGAGGACGATCCTGGTGAGCGCGATCATGCGTAGTGCCAGATCGAGCTGACGTTCCTTGTCGAAGTTGGGCATCTTCTCGGCGAGCGGGGTGTCGTGGTGCACCACGTAGGGCCCCATGCCGATCATGTCGATGTCCCGTTTCTTGAAGAAGCGGATGTCGTCGGCGAGGTCTTCTGCGGTCTGACCGGGTAGTCCGATCATGACGCCGGTTCCCACCTGATAGCCGAGTTTACGTAGGTTGTCGAGACTTTCCAGCCGGATGTCGTGCTTGTGATCGGCCGGATGCAGCGTGCGGTAGAGTTCCTGGTTGGAAGTCTCGATGCGGAGCAGGTACCTGTGAGCACCCGCGTCGAACCAGCGCTTGAACGTCTCTTCGGTCTGCTCGCCCAGCGACAGCGTGATGCCGAGATTCCATTGCGACTTGATTTTTCTAAGAATTCGCTCTACGAACTCGACGAATTGCTCGTCGCTACGCTCACCGCTCTGGAGAACCAGGCTGCCGTAGTTGGCGTCGTGGCACCACTTCGCCATGTCGAGGATTTCCTCTTCGCTCATCATATAGCGCTCGACCTTGCCGTTGCTCTTGCGGATGCCACAGTAGAAACAGTTCTTGGTGCAGATGTTGCTGAACTCGATGATGCCGCGGAAATAGACCACGTTGCCCACGTTTTCGAGCTTGATCCGATACGCCTCATGGAACATCTGTTCGATGAGTTTCTCGTCCTCGGTGGTCAGCAGTTCAATCAGGTTGTCACGGTTGATATTGTTGAAATCTATCATGATTCAATACCCCAGTTTATACATGTTTTTGGGCGCAAGAAGGTACTCGAGTTCGTCCATCGGGATGCTCTCCGATTCGCTGATGTGATCCAGCACGGAAACGCCCTTCTCCGCGGCTTCTCTGATCAGCGATTCGACCTTGTGATAACCGAGTCGCGGTACCAGCACCGTCGCGATCAGCGGACTCTTCATCAGGTTCTCGCGGCACGAATCTTCGTTTGCCCGGATGCCGTCCACGCAGCGTTCTCTGAAAATGCGCGATACGTTTTGAAGGATTTCCAGCGATTCCATCATGGTGTAGGCGATCAGCGGGTAGAACTGGTTCAGTTCGAGCTGCCCGAGGCTGGTGGCATGCGTGATGAGCGAATCGTTCGCCATGATCTTCAGCGCCGCCTGCGATACCGCCTCCGGGATCACCGGGTTTACTTTTCCCGGCATAATGCTGCTACCCGCCTGCATGGCCGGAAGCGTTATTTCCGATAATCCGCCGTGCGGTCCGCTTGCGAGCAATCTCAGGTCGCTTGCGATCTTGAAGAGGTTCACCGCGTACGCCTTGAGGATACCCGAGACCTCTGCGATGGCGTCGAGGTTCTGCGTTGCATCGACGAGGTTTTCGCCGCGCGCGATGTTCAGTCCGGTGATCCGCCGTAGCACGTCTGTCGTCTTGAAGATGTACTTCCGTGGCGCGCCCAGACCGGTTCCGATGGCGGTTCCGCCGAGGTTGATCACCTTGATTCGCTCGCGGCACTTGAATATCCTCCACCGGTCGCGCGCGATGGCTTCAGCGTACGCGCCGAACTCCTGTCCGAGCGTCATGGGCACCGCGTCCTGGAGTTGCGTCCTTCCAAGCTTCACCACGTCGTGGAACTGCTGTTCCTTCGCCTGAAAGGTGTCCTGAAGCTTTGCCACGTCGTTTTCCAGCGCGCGCAATTGCTTCAGCAGCGTAACCACTACCGCGGTGGGATAGACGTCGTTGGTCGATTGGTGCATGTTCACGTCGCGTAGCGGATGGACGTCGTCCCCCGCGAGCCGCGCGATCACCTCATTCATGTTCATGTTGGTCGAGGTTCCGGCACCGCCCTGTAGCGCGTCGAGCGTGAACTGCTCGATGTTTTTGCCCTCCGCGATCTCGCGGCAAGCGCTCTGGATCGCCATGCCTTTGCGCTTATCGAGGTATTCCAGATCGGTGTTGGCGATGGCGCACGCCAGCTTTACCTCCGCCAGCGACCGGATGAAGAGTGGGTGGCTCCGCAATCCCGAGATGGGAAAGTTTTCGAGCGCACGGGCGGTGTGGACGCCGTAGCGTTTATCCGCAGGGATCGTCATCTCGCCCAGCGCGTCGCGTTCGATTCTTGTTTTGTCGCTCAAGTGCCGCTCCCGTTTAGAAGTAGAGGTCTCTTTCGCCGCCGCGCACGCGGTCTATGCGCTTGATAATCTCGGCTTTGGTTCCTTCGTCGCCGATCATCTCGATTTCCTCGGAAAGCTGCGCGAGGCATGCTTCCTTCGTGTCGTCCGTCGCGTAGTCCTCGACGTATTCCAGCAGGGTGAGGATGGCGTTGGGTGTGCAGTAGCGTTTCACGAAGCCCGGGATGGCGAATTCCATGAAGTGCTCGCCGGTCCTTCCCAGGCGGTAGCACGCGGTGCAGAAGGATGGATTGTAGCCGCTGCGGGCGAGTTCGGCGATCACTTCGTCGAGCGTGCGGTTGTCGCAGAGGGTGAACTGGCTCTTGCGGAAGGAGCCGTCGTCCTTGGCGGCGTAGTCGCCGATGCCGATGCTGGAGCCGGCGTCGATCTGCGAGACGCCGTAGCGCATCACCTCGTTGCGAATCTCGATCGGTTCGCGCGCGGTGAGGATCATGCCGGTATAGGGCACCGCGAGCCGGATGATGGCGACGAGTTTCTTGAAATCGTCGTCGAATACTTTGTAGGGCGGGTGCTTGGTGAAGTCGGTGTTGTTGGCCAGTTCGATGCGCGGGAAGGAGATGGTGTGCGGTCCGATGTTGAATCTATCTTCGAGGTGGATGGTGTGGTAGAGCAGTCCCATGACCTCGAACCGCCAGTCGTAGAGTCCCATGAGTGCGCCGATGCCAAGATCGTCGATACCGCCTTCCATGGCGCGATCGAGTCCGTAGAGGCGCCAGTTGAAATCGCTCTTGGGTCCGCTGGGGTGCATTCTCTGGTAGGTGGGCAGGTGGTAGGTCTCCTGGAAAATCTGGTAGGTGCCGATGCCGGCTTCTTTGACCAGCTTGAAACCCTCGACGTCCAGCGGGGCCGCGTTAATGTTGACGCGTCGGATTTCGCCCTTGCCCTCCTTGGTGGCATAGACCTTTTTCACCGTGTCGTGGATGAACTGCGCGTCGTAGCGCGGGTGCTCGCCATAGACCAGGATGAGGCGTTTGTGTCCTCTGGTGACCAGCGAGCGCACTTCCGCTTCGAGCTGCTGCATGGAGAGGGTGTTGCGTTCAGCCTCGGTGTTGGAGACGCGGAAACCGCAATAAACGCAGTCGTTGATGCATTCGTTGCCGATGTAGAGCGGCGCGAAAAGGACGATACGGTTGCCGTAGATGCGCTCCTTGAGTTCGTGTGCGCCTTCCTGGATTTCGTGGATCAGGTCTGGGTCTTCCGCTCCGATGAGGCAGGCGACTTCGTCCGGATCGAGCCGGTTCTTATCGAGCGATTTCTGGATGATGTCCTTTACGCGAGCGTGATCGGGGTGGCGGTGCTGCTCCAGTAACGATTCGATCGTCTCGGTGGGGATGAAAGATTCGGGCTGTGGTGTGATTTTCATCGTAACTCCTTTATTCTTATCATGATATATTATACTTTGAGGGTTGTCGATTTCGCGCTGACGGACGGGATTTGGCCCAGCCTGCCGGTAAGGGCGCCGAGTTCGTCGGTGGTCATTTCGGCGACGAGGAAGATGACGGCGCAGTTCTTGTCCGGCATGGGATAGCCGACCCTCAGGTGGATGAACGGTGCGCATTTGTGTAATAGTTCGCTTACAGAATGGAAAGCCTTTTCGCGGTCGTAAACAGTGACCGAAATCAAATGGATTCGTTTTTGCATTTAACCTCCATCAGGATGGAGGTATGACATAATTGTCCGCCGCCATCCCCTTAATGTCAGATTCATTCCTTCATCGCAGGAACGGAGTTTGAGTTAAGATAAGACACGGGCTTCGTTTGTCAAACGAAAAAAGAGGAGACGAAAATGCGCGAGGTCGTTTTGACGCTTCCGAAGATGGAAGGAGAGCACAATCTCGAGATCGAGGTTCGTATCAACGGCAAGGTCGATAAACTCCATTACCGTGTCGAACTGGTTCAGTGGGAAGAGAATACGCCGACCACGAGCGACAAGATCATGACGCTGAGACATCGTATCAAGGAATACGACAAGGACTGGAAACTGATTCAGATCGGTATTCCCGAGAAAGATAAAATCCCACTCGTGTTCAGGAAGATGAAAGAATAGTCATCTATCCGCAACATGCATCTACCCTACACTCGACTCCCGGATTGACCCCGGGAGTCGCTCTTTCATGATCATGTCGTCCGAAATCGTGTGGTTTCTGTACGGTGGTGGACAACCCTTGGAATGCGGACGGCCCGTCCGCGTCTCTTTTCCTCATCTCCGCGGACGTCTGTGCATCTGCGAGCGAAGTCGGATCCCCCTTTGGCAGGTTACCCAATAACATATCAGATCCCGGCAACGCAGAAAATACTTGACGGCAAAAACTGGCACTCTAAAAAAGTGTTTGCTAATTTGATTATTCGAATTAGCTTTGAAAGTGCAAATACAAGAAACCTGTAAGGAGGAACGATATGAATATCAGACCGCTTGACGACAGGGTGGTAATCAAGCCCGTCGAAGTGAAAGAGAAGAAGGTTGGCGGGATCATCATCCCGGACACGGCAAAGGAAAAACCGCAGATCGGTGAAGTGATCGCAGTTGGAACAGACGAGGAGCTCAAGGACATCGTTAAGATCGGCGACCGGATTCTCTACGCGAAGTATGGCGGCACAGAAGTCGAGATCGACGCCGTGAAGTATCTGATCGTATCGCGCAGCGATATCCTGGCGATTGTCGAGTAAGCTGTGGAAGTCAAGAATATTACGCAGACCGATTTCGAAGCGGAAGTTCTGCAATCCGACATCCCGGTGCTCGTCGATTTCTGGGCGCCGTGGTGCGGTCCCTGCAAGATGTTGAATCCGACGATTCAGCAGGTTGCGGAGGAGTTCGAGGGAAAGGTCAGGGTGCTGAAGTTGAACGTCGATGAAGCGCCGCAGATCGCCTCGCGCTACCAGGTGATGTCGATCCCGACGTTGCTTGTCTTCTCGGAAGGCATCGTGAAGCATCAGATGGTAGGTGTCGTGAACAAGAACAAGATCGCTGAACGCCTCAATTCGGTCTAAAGCATTTACATGTGTCGCAAGATAACCCCGGTCAACCGCCGGGGTTTTTTTCTGGAGCACAGCCCCCCCTCTGCCTGCATCTCTCCCCGGTACGCAGGCACCCTGCCTGCATCTCTCCCTGGTACGCAGGCACCCTGGCTGCATCTTTCCCCGGTACGCAGGCACCCTTGCCTGCATCTCTCCCCGGTATGCAGGCACCCCTGCCTGCATCTTTCTCTCCCATATCCCCACAAATAATCGTTGACCACAATTCGCGCAGGAATAATATCGAAAGATATTGAGTCAGAAGGCTTTCGGGGAAGGGATAAAAGAATGGGAGATGCAGGCAGGGGTGCCAGACTTGGACGTTTGCGTACTCAGGCAGAGAAAGGAGACAAATCATGCAGAAAATTCACGTTATTTGCGAACTTGTGGTGGTCACCTACGACATCGGGCCGAGCCTGTCGCCGTTCGTGTCGAAGGTTGTCAGGATGATCAAGGACGACACCAGTGTCACACACAAGCTATGCCCGATGGGGTCGGTGATCGAGGGAGAATGGCGGGATGTGATGCGTCTTGTCGATCGAATCATGACGGTTTTTGCACCGGACTACGAACGAATCGGCATCACGCTTAAGGTCGATTACCGGCGCAGCAAGAAGGACCGCATCGAAGGAAAGGTGCGTTCGGTGGAAGAGAAGATGAACGCGATGGAGGATTGATTGCGACAAGACCGGAGTATAGAAATAGATTGACGTCATCGTATTTATCGACAAGTTTGTGTAAATAAGATTTTTCGAGAGGGATAACATGAAGTTTTATCTGATATCGCTATTGGTGTTGTTTTCGCTATGCCTTTCATCGCAGGAACTGTCCGAGATGCGCGTGGTCGGCAGTGCGAGCAGACTGGGCAACGAGATGGTCAGCCACAGTATCGCGGACGCGAACGGCGAAGTATGCGCGGGTATCGTGATTGTTTCGGACATGGGCGGACTGACCTTCGATTCCTACAACGGCATCGTGAAGGTGGATCAATCAAAGCCCGGCGAAAGCATGCTGTACGTATCACCCGGCGAACGGGTTGTACAGGTCTATAAGACCGGTTTCAAACCGCTGAAAATCATGTTGCACGAATCGGGAATCCGAACCCTGGAGAGTGGGCAGGTCTGGAAAATCGAAGTCACCGGTACCGTGAAACTCGACATGATCCCTGTCGTTATCAATACCGATCCCTCCGGCGCGAATATCTTCATCGACGACGAAGACCAGGGAACCGGCACCACGCACAAAGTGGTTCCGGGAAAGCATCAACTCCGGATCGAAATGCAGGGTTACAGCACCTACGAAAAGGAGATTGAGGTTGATGAGGAGCACATCCTCTTTACTATCAAGCTGGAGGAAATCGCGCAGCAGATACTGACCATCAAATCGGTACCGCCGGGCGCGACGATCTTCCTGAACAACATGCAGGAAGGCAATACAGACAAGCAACTCCTGCGCTATCCGGGCATCTACGACCTGCGTCTCATGCTCGAGAAATACCGCACCGTCGAGGAGAAGATCACCGTTACCGAGAGCGGCCCCAATGTATTCAGCTACAATATGGAAAAGCTTTCCGCGACGCTCACCATACAGGTTCAGCCGCAGGATGCCGAGATCTATCTGAATTCGCGAAAGCTCGATAGCAAGATAGTGGAAATCTCGCCCGGAATGCACAAACTGGAAGTGCGTCATCCGTCCTACGAATCGGAATCCCGAACCATCACCGCACCGAAAGGGCGGGACATCCTCGAGCGGTTTAACCTGAAGCCCAAGCAGGGACGCTTCGTTCTGGTGGTAGAGCCCATGGACGCGTCCGCGACGATGAAGCAGGGACACAAGATCGTCCAGTCCTGGACCGGATCGAGGGAATTCGAAGAAATACTCGCCGGCGAATACGAGCTCGAGGTTTCGAAAAAAGGTTACAAGGACCAGACGCTGTTGGTTCGGATCGACCAGGAACAGACCAAGTCGCTGACCGTCATGCTCGAGCCCGGTGAATCCGAGCCCGTGCCGGGAGATAAGCAGCAGTCGATTCTGCTGGATCCTTCCGCATCGAATCTGCCGACTGTATCGACGGACGACATGGTGCTGGTTACGGGCGGCACGTACAATATGGGCGACGAATTCGGCGATGGCGAGCGGTATGAACGACCCGTTCACGAAATGACGGTCAACAGCTTCTATATGGGTAAATACGAAATCACGCAGCAGCAATGGCAAAACGTCATGGGAACCAATACATCGACGATCAAGGGCGATATGCTGCCGGTGACGAATATCACCTTCTACGACATGCTCAAGTTCTGTAATCAAATGAGTACCGCGCAAGGCTTCCAGTCCGTATATACGATCAATGGCAACAGGGTCAAGATCGACGTGGAAGCCAACGGCTACCGGCTTCCCACGGAAGCAGAGTGGGAATACGCCTGCAAGGGTGGCGCAAGCAGCCGCAACACGAAATTCTCCGGCAGCGACAATACCGACGACGTCTGCTGGTACTCCGGTAATTCGGAGCGCACGACCCATCCGGTGGGTCAGAAAAGCCCAAACGAAATCGGTCTGTACGACATGAACGGCAACGTATGGGAAGCATGCTACGACTGGTGGGATCCGGGTCAATACACCCGCGAGTCGCGAAGCCCGGGCAAATATCCGCTGGGTCCGACACGCGGCAGCAGGAAAATCCGGCGCGGCGGCGGTTACAGCGATCGCGAAACGAACTGCACCGTTTCGTCACGGCACCACTTCCGTCCCAACGCGCCTAGTAAAATTGTCGGATTCCGGATTGTCCGCAACGCGCAATAGAGGTCTCCCGTATGATCAAGAATCTGTTTTTCACACTGCTCGTTATTCTGCCGCTGGCGCTGACGGCGCAGACAACGCAGGATATCAAGAGCGGCAACACATACTACTGGGGTGAGGCGACGGACGAATCCGAGCAACTGGCTTCCGACGCGGCACTCCGGCGCTTGATGAATCAGATTTCGGTGCGCATCGTCTCCTCCTACCAGGGAAAGCTGAAAGAGACGGACGGTGGTGTGGAAGAATCGGTCGAATCGATCGTCAACACCCATTCGACCGCGACCCTGCGCAACGTCAAGACCATCAAGACTTCGCTTCCCGAAGGCATCTACGTCATGCACTTCATCCCAAAAGACGAGGTTCAGAGTATTTGGGAAAACCGCAAGAAACTGATCTACGATATCTTCAACCAGGCGCAGGAGATGGAGGAGATGGGCAATTTGGGCAACGCGCTCAAATGGTACTACTTCTCATCCATCCTCATTAATTCGCTTCCCGAAGAAAATATCGAGTACGCCGGGATCAACTTCAGCGTCGAAGCGCCATCGAGGATCAATCACATCCTGCAGGGCATCTCCTACGGATTTGCCAGACAGCAGCTCTACACCGAAAACGAACGTATTTTCGAACTGGATATCTGGTACGAGGGCATCCCGGTCTCCTACATCGAATTCTCGTTCTGGGACGGCTACGACCAGATCAGGGTGACCGGCAAGGACGGAAGCGCGACCATTCACCTGCTGGGTGCAAGCAAGGACTTCGACAAACTCGATATCGAGACACGCTACACCTACGACGAGTGCCGGGACGAATACAAGGTCGTCAGCGAACTTTGGGACCTCGTCAAACGCCCCGCTTTCAAGAACCGCAAGCGCGTTCAATTGGAAAAACCGTATATCGAGCCCGAGGAAGAAAATCTGGAACCGATCGCGACAAGGAAGAACGAACCGGAAACGCACGGAAAGTTCGAGGTCGTGCTCGACGGGCAGAAAGAATGCCCCGTGTGCAGCGAAATCAGGCAGCAGACCCTTGACGTGATGCCGCTATTCGACCTGCAAAACAAAGACCGGATCGACCGGCACTTCTCCGGCGACGAATTCCTGCGCGAGAAATTCAAACGCATCCTCGAATACAACAAACCCATGGTCGTTCACGAGGAGTTCCACGCGGACGTCAACGCCACCGCGACCGGATGGGAAACCCGTAAATTCACGATTCTCAACGAGTACCCGACCCTCAAGAAACAGGTCACCGAGCACCTGGTCTATGACTACGACAACGAAGGTAAACTGCTGGACCTGAACTACGGTATCCTCGACGACCTGTATCGGGATTTCGTGAAGAAAAGCAGGCTGACGAACGACTGGAAACAGCGGCAGGTGATCATCAAATTCGTCGAAAAGTACCGTACCGCATACATGAACCGCGACGAAAAGCTGCTCGACTCGATCTTCTCCGACGACGCCATCATCATCATCGGAAGGGTGATGGACAAGGCGGAAAAGACGCGCGACTACCACTACGATAAGCTCAGCGACGAACAGCCCGACATCGAATACATCCGGATGACAAAACAGGAATACATGGATCGCCAGAGGGAAGTATTCCGCAAACAACGCGATATCTACCTCGGATTCTCCACCTTCCGCATCACACGCAAAAACAACCTCGAAGGCGTCTATGGCGTCAGCATGAGGCAACACTACAGCTCTACAGGCTACGCCGACGAGGGCTACCTCTTCCTCCTGATCGACTTCAACGACGAACAACCCAAAATATACGTCCGCTCCTGGCAACCCCAGGAATGGGAAGAAGAAAAGCTCGTCCAGCTATCCAACTTCAGAATCCATAAGTAGGAGACAGGAGTCAGGAGTCAGAAGTCAGAAGTCAGGAGTCAGGAGACAGGAGACAGGAGAGAGAGATAAGGGAGGCGGTTGCTCTCCGCATGGTACGCAGGCACCCTTGCCTGCATCTTTCATCTCCCCCTGGGTACGCGGACGTCTGTAGGTTTTGAGGAACGAAAAACCTGAATCCCCAAGCCGTCGGCATTTCTCTCGGTCCGCCGAGCTTCACCGGGCATCATTCATCGTCCTGAACTTCAGATATCTCACCGTCCTTCGAAACCGAAAGTTATGATCCGCATTCCTTTCCCCCCGGACCGCCGAGTTTCTACTCGGCATCACATATCGTTGTAGCTGGCTATAACTACCAAATGATTATCTACATCAGCAGATTACATTTCACTATGCGCTTCAATAAAGAAAGGTATTCAACATAGCACCCCTTTATTGATAGGTAGAGAGTTGCAAGCTCTTGTATAACTATGAGTTACTCTCGACAGTTGTGGATCGAGAAATTCAGTCTGATCAGATATTATCTGAAATAATGATTTAATGCTTAAAACTTTTTCAAAAATATTGATGATATCACATATGGGATTCCCATAAAATTATTGAAAGGAGAAGGCATATGAAGAAATGGTTCACAGTAATTCTGCTGGTTTTCTATCTTCTCTGTGCTGTATTATCGCCGATAAGTTCAGACTACTATATACTTAGTAAGTCTTGGTAGGAACTTATAAAAGTGATTTGCATCATGGAGCGTAAAAGAAAGTAAAACAATACCCTCCTTTGCTGTTTAGCAGGGAGGATTGGTTTAATTAATGACTCATGGAAAGCGGGTGTAAAGATGTGGACGCGGACGTCCACGTCGGCATTCTCTTTCATGGATTTGTGCAACGACGGCGAAACTTTTTTACTAAGAGGCAATTTTTAATTTAAGATTTCTCAATGAGGTCATTATAATAGCAAGGAATGACATTAAGCCAAATAATAAATAGGAGGTAAACATGGATTTGATATAGAAAATCATTTCTTTGATTCTTTATCTTATTTGTGCAAAATACTTGCCAATATGTCCAGAGTGTGAAGTGATATGCTTTATTGTTCTGGCTTGCGGTATGCGTATTCGCGCTATGATTAGTAAGAAAAAGTAAAACACTACCCTCCTCGCTTATAAACGGGGAGGGTTATTTTGTTGTAAGCTATAGGACGCAAGGAGCATAAATGCGGACGGGGACGTCCGCGTTCCCGAGGGAGAGAGATACGGACGGCTTGGGGATTCAGGTTTTCGTTCCTCAAAACCTACAGACGTCCGCGTTCCCGAGGGAGAGATGCAGCCAGGGATGGCTGCGCTCCATGCGGAGAGCAACCGCCTCTCTCTTCTGTCTCCTGACTCCTGTCTCCTGTCCCTAAAGCGACCACAGATAGTTAGCCTTGAAGAACAACTGGGCGTGGTCGGTCAGGTTGTCGAAGCGGTCGAACTCGACGAAGTTCACGCCGAGGTAGATGTTGCTGAGAGGGCTGTATTCCCATGTCAGCAGCAGGCTGTTCGAGTATTCCGTATCGCCGTACGATTCGCGTGTATCCAGGTCGTATGTCCTTTGAAACATCCCCTGCGTGATATTGCGGATGTACAGATTTTGCGAGATCAGGAAGGTGGCACGGTTCCAGATCGTGTAGTACTTATAGATCCGATCGCCGCCGAATTCCTCGTAGAAATCGGTAAACTGGACGTTGGGGCTGATCGACATCCGGTCGAACAGATCGAGGCTGAAGCCGGATTCCAAGAAGTAGCTCCACCCCTCGAAGCCTTCCCCGTCGAAGTAGGGCTCGGTCCCGAAGGAGCCGTTCAGCCAGGCCCTGAAGGAGCCGGAAAACATCTTCCAGTTCTCGATGACATAGCGGACGGTGCTCAAATCCTTCTCCTGTACGTTGCCGCTCTCATCCACATATTCGTGCCGATTGTTGTTGATCTCGATCTTGAATTCCGTGTTTCCGACGCTCTTCCAATCTGCCCAGACACCTACCCAGATGAACTCCTCGAGCGGTTCGTTCTGCATATCGTAGAAGTTCTTCATGCCGAAATAGACCTCGACCTCGTTCCACCAGTCGTTTCCTTCGAGGACGTCGTACTTGTTGTGCGTACCGAGCTGATAACGATCCTTGCTGAGCGAACTCATGTAGCCCGAGCCCGGCTCGAAGTTCTTACTTATCGCCTCGATCCAGAAATCGTTGTAGCTGTGTTCGCCGTTGTGCTCGATGGTCGTGTTGTGCGCCCAGCCTCTTTCGTAGCCGTCACGGTCCATATCTTCCTCTACGGTCTTCAGGCTGTCGAAGCTGACGGCGGTCTGCGACTTGATGCGTATGTTGAGCGGCAAGGAGTAGAATCCATCCACCGCCGCGACGCGGTTGAACGCCGACGAGCCCATGTCTTCCCGGTCCGTGAGCAGGACGCCGACGGTCGATTCGTCGAGGACGTCCAGCCGGTAGCGGAACAGGTTGTAGAGGTCCTTGCTATCGTCATCGACCCCCTCGTCGTACGCCGACACATAGCCGAACGACGAAGAGGGATACTTACCGCTGAGCTTGGCTCCCGCCACGGGATTGACGATGTTCCGCGTATAGACGAGGCTGAACAGGTCCGTGTAGAAGAAGTCCATCCCCTGCGTGAAGAAGGGGCGTTTTTCCTGTAGCCAGGTCGGGTCGCGCTTGTTGATATCGACGTTCATGGGATCGGCCTCGATCTGCGAGTAGTCCGGGTTGACCGTCGCGGACAGCGTAACGCGAGGACTCAGCGAATACGACGCGTCGATCCCGGCGTCCAGTTCCTTCTTCTTCCCGTCGCGCAGGTAGGACGAGAAGACGTACGGAAGCACATCGAGCTGTTTACCCGACTCGATATCCCGGATTCCGGTCAGGACGCCTGATTGCGCGAAGATGTTCTGCATCTGGTGCGTCCGTGGCGGATAAACGGACTGCTCGTTGTGGGATTTATCGTACCGGAAGTAGTAGAAACCCCAGCGTTGTTCATCCTGCGTGTCGTCGAACGGCAGCGAGGCAAACGGAATCGCCACCTCGACCACGTATCGATCCTGATAGATTTGCGACTTGGACTTGAGCGGGATGTTCCAGTTCATGTCCGAGGGCCCCGCGGCGGAAGATATCCAGTCCTTGGGATTGCCGTACGGATTGAAGTTGAAAAGGTATGCTCCGCGATCCGAATTGAACACGTCGATCGCGAACACGACCTGCTCGTCGTTGTCCCAGTTTTCGCGCGTTGCCACCGTGGCGATCAAGTTGTCCGGATCGTCGATTTCGCTGATGAACAGCACGTAGAAGTACTTCTCATCGTACGCGATGCGGGCTTCGGTCTCGTAATACGGATCCTTCCCTTCCTCCGGACTGTAGGTGACGGGCGCCGGCAGACGCGGGATGTCATTCCAGTCGTCCTCGAGTCCGTCGATCGTCATGGGATAATCCACCCTGGGTACCGGAATTTCCGTTTTCGCGAAACAGATTGTATATAAAAATACAAACAGCAATAGCATGGTTGTTTTCATTGAACCACCTTGTTTCATCTGGTTGCGTGTCGAACGGGTATTACGAAATTTCGGACAAATTGGTGGAATGCATTTCGCAACCCAAATAGCACAAGCCGAATTTTCTTGTCAAGATCGATGAACAAATGAGAATCAGAAAAACTGAAGGAGCACTGTATGCCCGACAACCGTAACGCCATTTCACCCTGTGGATTGTATTGTGCCGAATGCCCGTTCCACGTCGGCAAGATCGCCGATCTGGCAAGGGACCTGCGTGCCGAACTGCGCAAATATCGCGCGGACAAGCTCGCGGAACTGCTCTCGACGATCCCGTACTTCAAGGGGTTCGAGAACTACCAGACGTGCTACGAAACGCTGGGATTGTTTGTGAAAACTCGCTGCGGAAAGGTTTGCCGCGAAGGTGGTGGTAACCCGCGCTGCGCCATCAAGCTTTGTGTCGCGAAGAAGGGATACGAGGGCTGCTGGGAGTGCGAGGATTTCGCCACATGCGGCAAGCTGGACTTCCTGAAAATCAGTCACGGCGACGCGCATATCAAAAACATGCGCAAGATCAAGCGCAAGGGAGCGGAGGAATTCCTGAAGGGCGACAAGCCCTGGTATTCGAAGCTGAAAGAGTGACTCGGAGCGATCAATCCTGGAAGGAAGATGCAGACGTGGACGTCTGCGTACCCAGAGGGGGATGCAGCCAGGGATGGCTGCGCTCCAGGGGATCAATCCTCGAAGAACGGATTCAGCTTATCCACCTCTTCGCGTTGCAGGATTTCATAGACCTCTTCCGGTGTCCGGGCATGGATGATCAATTCCTTGATGTGGGAGTGATGGCTGAATATCTTGGCGACATTCGCGAGCACTTGAAGGTGCAGTTCGTAGCGGTCTTTGGGCGTGGCGATAAGGATGATGATCTTGACCGGCTGGTCGTCCATCGAATTGAAGTCGATCCCATCCTTGCAGATACCGATCACGCCGCGGATGGCGGGGCCACCCTCGACAATCACATGCGGGATCGCGATGTTGTTGCCAATGCCGGTGGTAATCTCCTTCTCGCGCGCGATGACGCCCTTCTTGAGTTTATCGAGGCTTAACTCTTTAATGTTGTGCACCTTATGCATGAATTCGGACATGCTCTCCAGCGCTTCCCACTTGTCTTTCGCGGAGATGTTGAGCCGGATGTATTCCTCTTGAAGGAAGTCGAGCAGGCGGAGGCGGTTTTTCTGCGATTCGCCCGATTTGGAGATGGTCATGCCGGTGAGGATGGGCCCGATCACCTCGAAGAAAATGACCGCGCTCAGGACGATTGCGGCGAGTGTCGAGGCGTGCGGCTGGAAGATGGGCGTGTCGGTGATGATCAGCATCAGACCGATCGCGACACCCGCCAGCGGATAGAGGGCGAGTCCGATCCACTTACGCACGGTGATGGTGGAATCGGCGAAGTGCGATCCAAGTGTCGGACCGATAAACTTACCGATGAATCGGGATACAATGAGAACCAGTCCTGCCACGCCGGCAACCTTGAGAGCGTGGAAATCGAGGTGGGTTCCGGCGAGCACGAAGAAGGTGGCGAAGATGATCTCCTCGAGATCGTGGAAAGCGGAGAAGAAGTCGTCGCGGAAGCGGGAATAATTGGTGATGATCATGCCCAGGATGAGGCTGGTCAGGAGGCCGGAGAAGTGCAGCGTCTGCGAGATGCCCACCGAGAGCACCAGCGCGAAGAGCACCATCGCCGGGAAGGAAAAGAGCACCTTTTTACGCTTCTCGGTCAGGTAGATCAGCGCGAAACCAACAGTTCCGCCGGTGATGAAGGATTCGGAGAGATAGAGCAGTGGTCTGAGCATGGTCTGCACGAGCGAGACATCGCCCGGTTTGAGGCGCCCGACTGCATAGTAGTAGAGCGTGTAGAACAGGAGGATGACGACCACGTTGTTGAAGGCGACCACCGCGAGGATGGTCTTGGTGAACATCCCCTTGGCCTTGCGTTCCTTAACCACGTGCAGCACGGATCCGGGCGCGGTCGCGCAGGCGATAGCGCTGAGCAACAGGCACTCCTCGATGGCGAGTCCGGCAAACTGTTTGAGTGCAAGGAACACGATCGGGGCGGTGATCAGGACGTCCATGAAGGTGATCCAGGTGATGCGCTTTCCGGCGTTGTGCAGCTTGCGGAAGTCGAGGTGGCTGCCGATGGTCAGACCGATCAGCCCGAGCACGAAATGGGTGATAGGGGAGAAGGCTTCGTAGGCCGACTCGGTAAAGATGTTCAGCACGTACGGGCCCAGCAGCACACCGCCGACGATACAGCCGGTCACGGAGGGCAGCTTGAATTTCTTCGCCAGGTTTCCGATCACGATACCTGTCAGGATCAGAATGGAGAGTACCAGCAGCGCGTTGGCGTTGATGATGAGCGAGGTCTCGTGCTGAATCCAGGAAAACAGGTGGTTCATAGTATGTGTCCCTTGAGCGTCCATCCGACTGCGTCGTCGATCTTGACCTTCACGAACGTGCCGATCTGCGATTCATCGCCCTCGAACACGACGATCTTGAAGTCGCGCGTCTTGCCGGATATCTCTTTGTCCGACAGCTTGCTGACCTTCTCGACATAGACTTCCACCTCTTTGCCGATCTGCTTGCGGTATTTCCTCGTCGTGATTTCGGCTTGCAGGTCGTTCATGCGTTTGAGCCGGTCGAGCCGAACCGCCTCGTCGATCTGGTCGGGCATTTCGGCGGCGGGTGTGCCGTCGCGGGGCGAGTACTTGAACATGAAGGCGAAGTCGAATTCGATGGTTTTCATCATGTTCAGTGTGTCCTGGAAGGCCTCTTCGGTCTCGCCCGGGAAGCCGGTCATAATGTCCGTGGTGACAGCCATACCCGGAACCTGTCTCTTCAGCTCGCGGATCAGATTAAGGTAGTGTTCGGCGGTATAGCCGCGGTTCATGCGCTTCAGCACCTCGTCGTTACCGGCTTGCAACGGCAGGTGGATGTGCTCGCAGACTTTCTCGCAATTGGCGATGGCTTCGATGAGCTCTTCCGAGAGGTCTTTCGGGTGGGAGGTGATGAAGCGGAGGCGCTCGATCTCCTCGATGTCGTTGAGCCGCCAGAGCAGCATCGGAAAGGTAATGTCGCGCCAGTTGTAGGAATTGACGTTCTGCCCGAGCAGCGTCACGTCCTTGAAGCCATCCTTGCCTGCGCGAGTCACTTCATTGACGATCGCCTGGGTGTTGCGGCTCCGTTCGTGTCCGCGCACATGCGGTACTATGCAGTAGGAGCAGTAGTTGTCGCATCCGCGCATGACAGTCACGAAGGCGTTGTTGCGACCGCCGCGGATGGGCTGAAGGTTCTCGTAGTTCTCGCTGTCGATGAATTTGGTGTTTTGCCGCACGCCGTAGCTATGCAGCATTCGGATCATGATGGGCAGCATCCGGTATTGATCCACGCCGACGACCAGATCGAGTCCGGGAATTGTTTCGAGCAGTTCGTTCCCGAGCCGTTGCGCGACGCAGCCGATGATGATGAAGACCATGTCGGGGCGTTGCTTCTTGCGGACGAGTTCGCTGGTGAGACGTCCAATTACACGGTCTTCCGCGTGCTGCCGGACCGTGCAGGTGTTGAAGATGATGATGTCGGCTTCGTCGATCGAACCGGTCGGTTCGAAGCCCTCGCTCGCCAGGATTCCGCTAACTGTCTCGGAATCCGCGACATTCATCTGGCATCCGTATGTTTCGATAAAGAATTTCAAATCATCCTCGATTCATGTGTTTGGTATTTCATGGATAAAACGAGAAACGGGCTGAAAAGGGAAATTGTCAATCAAATCCTGAAATCCTTTGACAATGACGCGCTTCGTGATTATTTCGCGGCACTTGTCGAGGAGATGAAATGAAGAAAAACAGACGTGTCCGATCAAGCATGAAACCACGTAATATTTATCTGCGCATCTCGATCATCGCGATGGCGGTTTTCTTCGGTGTCATGCTGACTCTCTATCTGCATCTTTCCGCAAAAACTGACAAGCAGGAGAGGCAGGACGAGAAGCCCAAGCCCGGCACCTACAGTCGAAGAAATATTCCGGAAATCAAGTTCCGACGTGATGGATCGCTGCGATTCGATAGTCCGCAGGGCGCGGAGAAAGCGGTCATCGAGATCGAGATCGTCGCGACCGAGCTCTCCCGTACGCGCGGCCTGATGTTCCGCAAGGAGATGCAGAACGACCGCGGGATGCTGTTTCTGTTCCCGTCCGAGATGGCGCGATCGTTTTGGATGAAGAACACCTATATTCCGCTGGATATCATTTTTACCGATAAGGACGGAAAGATCGTACATATCGCGAAGAACACGACGCCCTTGACGGAAGACATGATCCCCTGTCCGGACCCCGCGATCTTCGTTGTGGAGGTCAACGCCGGATATACGGATATGAACGATATCAGGGTGGGCGATATCATTTCCTGGACGGAGGATTAATTGTCGTTCGCGATTGTCCTTTAGAGATGTGGACGGGGATGATCGCGTTCTTGCGAAAGGAACAAAAAAAGCCCGGCGTGAACCGGGCATGAAACGGTTCTTTATCGATTAGTCTTTCAGAAAATCTTTGATCGTATCTACTTGTTCCTTCACGTCAGCGATGCCGTTACGGGTGACCGTCAATTCGAGCTGAATCGTATCCTGAAATGAGAGGAAGCTTGCGACGCCTGCGACCGGTACATACCAACTGAAGCGGTAGGTTTGCAGGAACGCGGGATAGGATGCTCCGGTTTTTAGTAACGTGATCGGCTCCAGACCCTCGTATCCCTCGGGAGGATTCAAGCGCTCATACTTGATCTTTATCTGATCCCCTTCCTTCAGATTGGTCACGGTTCGATAGACTTTATCCACGCGAACGAGCACGTCGATATTGCAAAACTCTCCGGGAGGGCAATCATCCGCTTCCACTTTCAACACGGTAATATCCACCTTTTCCGGCGAGATATCCTGCGCTTCGAGATACTCCATAGGTGGGATTTCAGCGGATATCACAGTGAACGCGGCAACCATCACCGTGAACAGTATCCAACTTCTCAAGGTCATATATCCTCCTTGTTACGACATTCTTTAATATAATACCCGAATTCCAGTGCAGCGCAATTAATTATTCCACGATGTGTAAATTTTGATCAGCGGAGCCTAATTAGGGTGATGAGGTTGGATGTGGATTCTGTGTTTTTCCTGAAGAGATGCGGACGGAGACGTCCGTGATCTATTAGAAAGGGCAGACACGGATGTCTGCCCTAAAGGTGATTATATGTGGATCAGACCAGTGTTTTGACGAGAGAATAGAGCAGGCGAACACCGCAGCCGGTAGCACCGGAAGGGCCGAAGGTGTTTTCATTTTCGATAAATGCCTTCCCGGCGATATCCAGATGCAGCCACGGCTTGTCCTGAACGAAATCGCGGATGAACAGACCGGCTGTGACGGTTCCCGCACCGCGTCCACCAACGTTCTTGATGTCCGCGATATCCGACTTGAGTTGCTCGCGGTATTCCTCGTCGTGCGGGAGACGCCAGACGCGTTCACCGCTGTAGTCGGATGCCTCTTCGAGCTTATGGTAGAGTTCGTCGTTGTTGCTGAGCACACCGATGCGGACTTTCCCCAGCGCGACGACAGCGGCACCGGTCAGGGTGGCGATATCGACGACGCGGGTCGCTTTTTCTTTCTCGATGGCGTAGGTGACCGCGTCGATAAGGGTGAGGCGTCCTTCTGCGTCGGTGTTGCCGACCTCGATGGTCTTACCCGCCATGGAGCCGATGATGTCGCCGTTGCGGTACGCGCGACCGGATATCATGTTTTCGCAGGCTGCCACGACGCCAACCACGTTCGCTTTGAGCTTCAGCTTCGCGACCATGCACATCGCGCCGACTACGGAAGCCGAGCCGCCCATGTCGCATTTCATGGTGACCATGCCGCCGGCGGGTTTGATCGCGTATCCGCCGCTGTCGTAGGTGAGTCCCTTGCCTACCAGCGCGGTGATGTTGTCTCTGTCATTCGGGTTGCCCATCCAGCGCATGACAATCAGACGCGGCGGGAAATCGGAGCCTATGGCAACCGACCAGTAGGCGTCCATTTTCATCTTTCTGATTTCGTTTTCGTCGAAAATCTGGACTTCGAAGCCATAGTTTTTTCCGGCTTTTATCGCGCGTTCGGCGTATTCGGTCGGAACCAGCGTGTTGGCCGGTTCGTTCACCAGATCGCGAGCCAGTCCGGTGGCCTTGACCGCGAGTTCGGCTTCCTTCAGGACGGATGCCGGCACCTTGTCTTTGCTGATAAAGCCGACGCTGCAAGGCTTGGCTTTCTTCTTGTCCTTCTTGCTTGTTTTATAGACTTTGAATTCGTAGGTTGCAAGCCCCATCGATTCGATGATGAGCCTTGTCGCTTCCGGAGCATTCCAGAGCGCTTTCAGTCCGTCCAGGAAGATCGCGGCGGTCGCGCATTCCTCACGCTTGAGGGCCTTGGCGATACCTGCGGCGGTCTTGCGAAGCTTGAAGCCGTTGGTTTCCTCTTTCTTGCCCATTCCGATCACGTAAACCGTTGACGCCGGGTCGATCGAATGGATGGTTTTCACCTCTCCGGCTTCCCATTTCCAGTCCTTGTTTTTCGCAAGGTGGTCGAGGGCTTTTTTGACGATTGCCGGATAATCGGCAGCCTTCGGTGCGTCGTCGGAGAATCCGAAAACGACCATGAACTCCTGATCCTGATAGGAATCCGACCATTGGTATTTCATACAAACCTCCAATTTCATTTTGATTTTCATAATCATGTCATATTAATACATATCTCGGATTTGTAAAGTTATTTACTGATGAAATCGGTTCGTATTTTCTGGAATGGTCGGGAGATAGGGGGAGGCGGTCGTAATCGCTGGTCACCCGCACGCATCTTCGCCCGATCGCCCCCATACACGTAAATAAACCGCGCATTCCGACTACCGGGCACGAGAATAAATGCGCGGAACACTACGCGTATGGGGGCGATCAAACAAATCTGCTGTGCGGTTACGGATGAAAGCTTTTTCCCAGTCGATAGCCGTCCGAAGCGCTGCTGACGATTCCGCCGGCGTAGCCGGAGCCCTCGCCGATGGGGTAAAGGTTGTCGCAGTTGACGGATGCTCCGTTGTCCTTGCGGCGCAGGATGCGGACGGGCGAGGATGTGCGGGTCTCGGGTGCGATCAGGACGCCCTTGCCGACGAATCCCGGAACGCGGTGCTCGAAGTATTTGAGTCCGGTCTGGATCGCGCGGGAAAGCGGCTTGGGAAGGATGTCACGGAGGTTGCTGCTATAGGTGCCTGGTCGGTAGGAATTCCGGGCCAGGCTCGCCTTTCGGGTACCGCAGAAGTCGCCTGCGGATTGCGATGGCGCGAAGTAGGGAAGATCGGAGTTGTAGCACTTCTGCTCGATCTTGCGTTGGAAGGCGATGCCGTCGAGTGGTCTCGATCCGAAATCCTTCTCGCCGACAGTCGCGACGATGGCGCTGTTGGAGAAGAACGCGTCGCGGTCCGCGTAGCTCATGCCGTTGGTGACGGTGCATTGCGGTTCGGACGCGGCTGCAATCACATCGCCGCCCGGGCACATGCAGAACGTATAGACGCCGTAATTGCCTGCTTTGGCGGTCATGCGGTAGGTCGCGGCTCCGGAGATGGAGAAGTCGGTCTTTTCGCCGTAGAAGGCTTCGTTTATAAAGGTGCGGGGGTGCTCGATGCGGAAGCCTGCCGCGAAGGGTTTGGCTTCGACGCGGATGCCCATATCGTGCAGCATCTCGAAGGTGTCCCGCGCGGAGTTGCCGAGTGCGATAACCACGATTTCGGGCGATAGCGTCATGTCTCCAACCTTGATCTGCGCGACGCGGTCCTTTTCGATGGTTAGGTCTTCGAGTCCGTGTCGCCAGAAGAACCGGCAGCCGCTGTCTTCGAGCCATTTGCGCATGCGTACGATGATGGCGCGGATGCCGTCCGAACCGAGGTGCGGGTGGGCGTCGATGCGGATATCCTCGGGGGCGCCGAACCGGATGAAGGTCTCGAAGACGATGCTGGAGAAGCCGTCCCGACTGCGCGCGGTGAGCTTGCCGTCGGAGAATGTGCCTGCGCCGCCCTCGCCGAACTGGGCGTTCGATTCGGGATCGAGTTGCCCGGTGCGCCAGAAATCTTCCACGCAACGGACGCGTTCGGTCATCTCGTCGCCGCGATCGAAAATCCACGGTTTGAGGCCGTTCTCGACCATCGCCACCGCCGCGAAGAGTCCCGCCGGACCCGCGCCGATGATGACGGGATTAGTTTGCGAAAGCTTTGTGACCGGCAGCTCATCGAGTGGTTTTTCGGTGTAGGGCGTGAGATCGGGGTGGTTGTGCGGAGCCGAATCGAATTCCGTCAGCAGCGTGAAATTCCACTTCAGTTGGTTGCGTTTTCTCGCGTCCAGCGATCTACGCAGTACGACGCACGACGCCAGTTCTCTGGCCGGTACGCGCAGCTTGGCTGACGCCGCGGAAAGGTAGTCCGGCTGGCTCGATAACGGTACGATGACGTTTCTGATCAGGTATTGCATGTCGGCTCCTGTAACCAACTTCCGATTGTCCGAACGAAGTGAGGTCATCTGAATGTTGGTTGGTTTGTGGTCAAACATTCGGAAGAGACTCGCTTCACTCGTCACATTCGGAAGTTTGACCAAACGAAAAGAGGCGCTTTTCAGCGCCTAATTTATGGTGGCAGGACCCAGACTTGAACTGGGGACACAAGGCTTTTCAGGCCTCTGCTCTACCAACTGAGCTATCCCGCCTTCGTATTCGGTGAAGAGCAAGAAACATTTGATGGGTTGAGGTGTCAAGCAAAATGATGAAAAAGGTGGTTTGTCACCTGCCGAGACGGATACCGATCTCATACACCCGGTTCTTCGGTGATCCCGTCGATTTCGCGACGTCCTTCACCGCCTGTTTCATGGATACGCCGGTGTCGAGTAGCTCCCGAAGTCTCTTTTCGATCGAATCGTCGGACACCTCTTCCACGGTGAAGCCTTCCACCAGCAGCACCATTTCGCCCTTACGCGTGAACTCGCTTGCGGTCAGTTCGGAGAATGTTCCGCGCACGTACTCCTCGTGGAGCTTGCTGATCTCGCGCGCGATGACGGCCCTGCGGTCACCGAGCTTCTCCCTGAGCCATGCGAGGGTCTTGTCGATACGGTGCGGCGCTTCGAAGAAGACGAGCGTTGCTTGCAGATGCTTGATCTCGTCGATGAGCGCGTCGCGATCCTTCTGCTTGTCCGGCAGGAATCCCGTGAACAGGAAGCGCCCGGTGTCGAGTCCGGACGCGCCGACGGCGGGGATGACGCTGGTTGCGCCGGGTAATGCGACGACCTTGATTTTTTCCGCGATCGCGGCTGACACGATGATCTGCGCGGGATCGGAGATGCCCGGACTACCCGCGTCGGTGATGATGGCGATGTCGCTGCCTTCCTTGAGTTTGCGGATGAGCTGGGTTGTGCGCTCGCGTTCGTTGAATTTGTGGTAGCTGACGGTGGGTGTCTCGATATCGTAGTGTTGCAGGAGTACGCGCGATGTGCGGGTGTCCTCGCAAGCGATGGTGGAGACGCTTTTCAGCGTCTCCACCGATCGAAATGTCATGTCGGACAGATTGCCGACGGGCGTAGGAACCAGGTAGAGGGTTCCGGTGTTGCTATGCATGTCTTGGCGGATTGATCTTGATCGTCATGACGGCGCTTATGAGGCACAGAACGCCGCAGATGGAGAACGCCAGCGGGAAATTACTCATATCGCCGAGGACGCCACCGAGGATCGGGCCGAAGATGCCGCCGGCACCGTAGGCGAGGAAGACGAACGGGTAGTTCTCTCCCACGAATTTCGATCCGAAAGTGTCCGCGGTGATGGTCGGGAATAGCGCGAACGCGCCGCCGTAGTTGAATCCGATCAGCGTCGCCGCCAGATAGAGCATCCAGGGTGTTCCCGCCATATAGGGGAACAGCAGCATGAACGCGCCCTGCGTGGCGGCCATGATGATGATAGACGGCTTGCGTTTGAGCTTGTCGCTGAAGACGCCCCACAGGATTCTTCCGAGGCCGTTCGCCAGGCTGAAAAACACCGCCATCGCCGTACCGGAAATTGCCGTTGCGGCAGCGATATCCAGTCCTTTGCTCTGCAATGCCTCCATGGGGTAGAGCTTCATCAGACCGATCGACATCAATCCCGCCATCGCGTTGAACACGAATACGAGGAAGATCAGGTAAAACGGTAGGGTGCGAAGCATCTGACCGCTGCTGAGGTCGCGTACCGCGGAGGTGGCTTTGGTTTCTTTCTTCGCGGCTTCTTTCTGCTCCTTCGGGAAGACCATCCAGATGCTGCCTATGAGGATCAGGATCGCGAACAGCACGCCATACACGATGAACGTGGTCGAGATACTGTAGTTTTCGATCAGGTGTCCCCACTCGCCGGCGAGCTTGACCCAGACCATCGCGCCGAATCCGAATCCGGCTACCGCCAGACCGCTGATCAGACCCTTCTTGTCCGGGAACCAGCGGATTCCGACCGCGATCGGCACCACGTAGCTGATACCGATTCCGCCGCCGCCGATCAATCCGATGCAGATCAGGATGGGCCAGAACGATGTTCCGCCGAAGAGTCCGCCCAGCACGTAGCCAGCGCCCATCGTGATCGCCGAGATGACGGAAAGACGACGCGGGCCAATCTTGCCCAGCTTCTTACCCGCAAGTACCATGACCAGCGCGAACGATACCAGTCCGACCGAAAAGACGATCTGCGTCTGGACCTTGCTCCAGCCGGGCCCGCCATCGGCGACCGCTTTTGTCAGATACGGCGTGAAAACAGACCACGCGTAGATTGCGCCCAGGCAGAGCTGGATCAGAATCGCACCGAATACAACCAGCCAGCGATTTCCCTTGTTCATTGTCATGACGCGCTCCGGCCTACAGACCGTACTTGTCGATGATTTCTTGCTTGGTCAATCCGAGGATTTCGTATTTCTTTCCGACTTTGATGAAGGCCTCGAGCGCCTTGTCGAGGTGTGCGATCTCGTGTGCGGCGGAAATCTGCGTGCGGATACGCGCCTTGCCCTGGGGAACTACCGGGAAGAAGAAGCCGATCGCGTAGATGCCCTCTTCGTAGAGGTCGCGCGAGAAGTCCTGCGAGAGCTTGGCGTTGAAGAGCATCACCGGTACGATGGGGGTGTCGCCGGGTTGCAGGACGAATCCCGCTTCCTCGAGACCCTTGCGCCAGTATTCGGTGTTGGCTTCGAGCTTGTCGCGGCGCTCGGTGGTCTTGGAAAGGATGTCCAGAACCTTGAGCACACCCGATACGACGACCGGGGCGATGGTGTTCGAGAAGAGGTAGGGACGCGCTTTCTGACGGCACATTTCCACAATCTCCTTGCGGCCGGACACGCATCCGCCGGACGCGCCGCCGAGGGCCTTGCCGAAGGTGGTGGTGATGATGTCGATCTTGCCCATCACGCCGCATTTTTCGTGGGTACCGCGACCCGTCTTGCCGATGAAGCCGGTCGAATGCGAGTCGTCCACGAACAGCATGGCGTCGTACTTGTCGCAGAGCGCGACCATCTCGTCGAGCTTCGCGGTGTCGCCGTCCATGGAGAACACGCCGTCGGTGATGACCACTTTGAGTCGCTTGTCGGCGTGGAGGATGAGCTTCTTCTCGAGGTGCTTCATGTCGGAGTGTTTGAAGGTGTCGTGCATGGCGGGTGCCAGCCGGATACCGTCAATGATGGAGGCGTGCACGAGGCGGTCGGAGATCATCACGTCCTCGTCGGTGAGGATCGCTTCGAAAACGCCTGCGTTGGCGTCCATGCAGGACGGGAAGAGGATGGTGTCCTCGGTGCCGAGGAATTCGGTGACCATGCGTTCGAGCTTGTTGTGGATGTCCTGCGTGCCGCAGATGAATCGCACGGACGACATGCCGTAGCCGCGGGTGTCGAGTCCCTCATGCGCGGCCTGCACCACGTCCGGGTGGCTCGAGAGGCCGAGGTAGTTGTTGGCGCACATGTTGATCACCTTCTTGAGGCTGGAGCCGGTGGGGAATTCCACTTCGATGTCCGCCGCCTGCGGTGAGTGGATAAAACGCTCCTGCTTGAAGATGCCCTTGTCTTCGATGCCCTGAAGGGTATCCAGATAGACTTGCCTTACTTTGTCGCTGTAAGCCATAATGTTGCTCCTTTATAGTAGGTATTGTGTCGTTGCTTTGATGTGGGCTGAACCAAACTTCTGAATGTGCGACGAAGGAGCTCTTACGAATGTTTGGTTCAGACGACTCATGAATCAGGTATCCAACATTCAGATGATCTCACTCCGTTCGAACAATCGGAAGTTGGATATCACCCATACCAAAGAAACGATCCCGACCGGGGACGGAGCCCCGATCGGGCAAAGCTTGCTTACTTACCTACGTGCTTGAGCACGAGGTCGCAGATGCGGTTGACGTTGTCGAAGGCTTCCGGTGTGGCTTCCTCGTCGGGGAGGAAGATGTCGTATTTGTTTTCCAGGAAGCGCTTGAGCGACACCATCGAGAACGAATCGACCAGTCCGCCCGAGATCAGCGGGGTGTCGAAGGTCACTTCATCGTCGTCATCCTCGACGTATTCATCGATCACGTATTCCAGCACTACTTCTTTGATTTCTTCACGATCTGCCATGTTTGACTCCTTTGTCGATTTAATGTTCCTGTTGGACTGACGTTCGGTTTAATAATTCATCCGTCAAATACTTTCGGACTTTATTGAGAAATCATCCGGATGGAAGCCCACCCGGATGATATGCTAATGATCTGTCCGATAATCGATTATGGTTGTCGCTACTGAATAACCAACCCTATCGAATCTGCGACATGAGATGATGCCCGATGCGTCTGGCGTGAGCTCTCGGCTCCGGGTCGTACGTTCCATATATTGCATCATTGTATGTATAGGCAAGGAAGAGCAGATTGTTGCTGAAAACCCAGTTGTCCTCATCGACCGAGACGCTCAGGGCCTCTGTTTCGAAGTCGTTGTAGCCGTGCAATCCGGCCGCGAGCGTATAGGCGCGGAGCGCGGGATCGATAAAGAGGTACTCGATCGGCTCCGATGTGTCGTCCGGGCCCAGGATCAGGAGCGATTGAGCTTGGGCGCCTGCTTCGAGTTCCCAGTTCAGTTGCGTGCTTGTCGATCCGTCCCATTCCATGTCGTATTCGAGTACGGGAATGTATGGCATCATGAGCTGGGCGGTCTGGCTGTACTGTCCGTTGTTGACATCGAGAGCGAACAAGTAGGTTTCGCCCGGCTCGAACACGAAATCACCATGCCATTCGAGCATATCGTCGAGATAGTACATGTCAACCGGCTCATTGTCGATAGACACCGTGCATGTGTCGATGATGTTGTTCTCGTCCAGCGCCTGGACATACACGAATCCGTTGCGGCTTACATCGTAAAACGTGGCCGACAGCCCGTAAATCCAGTCATTGGTTGGCGGTTGTGTGATGCCGACAACTTCTTTATCGTCGTCATCGTCGTCAGAATCGCACGATACGAACATCATGAGTGAGATGATCACGATCAGGAATCCAATCAGTAAACGCTTCATAAATACATCCTTACACGTTGTTATGGGTCATCGTTTCTATTTCGAAAGTTTATCGAATCTTCTTCATTACCTGGCTGGTCACCCTGCGGGCCCGTTCGCGCGGGGTTTCCATCTGCTCGTAGGTGCCGAAATTAGTGTGTACAGAGTTAAACGCGATGAAGATCAGTCCGCTGATAAAGGTCCAGTTCTCCTGATCGATCGACACGGTGAGGGTTTGCTCGGCCAAGCCCGTATATCCGTGAATACCGGCCATAATTATATACATCCTCAGCGCGGCGAGGATATAGATGGAGCCGATTGAGCGATTTTCCGTATCATCGGGCCCCCAAAAATAGAGCGATTGCGATTTCGAGTCCGCTTCGAGTTCCCAGGTAAGTTCAAGGTCGGTTTGTCCGTCCCATGTTTCCGGGAAATTGACAGCGGGAACGTATGGGACGACCAGATCGGTCGAGTGATGCAGTGTTTCGTTGATGGTAAGATCGAAGTTGTAGGATACGCCCACTTCGAACGGGTAGTTCGCGTAGAAATCGGAGCCGCTGTTTTCCAGCGCGACTTCCTCGCCGTCGATCAGGAGCGTGCAGCTCTCGATCACGTCTTCGCCCCACTGCATGATGTGGATATCGCCCCACCTGCCGTCGGTCTGGGCGGCCATGCTGAAATCCCAGGCCGAAATGTCCGGTGGCTGGACAATTGTGCTGACGACGACGTCGTCGTCATCGTCGTCCGATTCACAGGATACGAGCATCATCAGTGAGATGATCACGACTAAAAAACCGATCAGTAAACGCTTCATAGTGTCTCCTTGGTTTAACGTTTCGTGTCTTCTGGTATATAGTGCTCTCGGCACTGTTGATATTGCGGATCATGTATTTCTCGTATCACATCGTTCACGATACGACGAGTATGTTCGTGCGGTATTTGCATCCGGTCATAACCGAAATTCACAACATCGTTTGCGAACGAGACAAACAACAGACCGCCGGCATTCACCCAGTTTTTCTCATAGAGTGTAATGGTCAAACGATCATCGGTTTCTCCCGAGTAACCGTGAAAATCGGGCGGAAGCATGTACGATCTCAGTGATGCGAGGATATATTGTGAATCTCTCGGGTGGTTCCCCTCATCGGGTCCATGGATGAAAAGCGACTGTGAGCACGCATTTTTTGTTAGTCCCCACGTTAACTCGTACTCTGTCTGCCCGTCCCAGGTTTCGGGGGAATCGATATCCGGCACAAACGGCATGGGCAGGAAGATCGATTGATGATGGGTATTGTTGATCGTTAGGTCGATGTTGTAGGATTCACCTTGCTGAAACGGATATGTACCGCTCCACTCATTGTACGATTCATCGTAACTCACATCCTGTTCTTCTCCATCGATGAGGAGTGCGCATGTTCCGATAATTACAGTGTAATCCAATGCATAAATGGAGTAGTATCCGCCGGAGCCGGAGGATCCGACAGTAAAGGTGTACGTCCAGCCATCCGACGGCGGTTCAAGTAATCCGGTATCTCCGTCGTCGTCATCGTCGTCCGATTCACAGGATACGAGCATCATCAGTGAGATGATCACGACTAAAAAACCGATCAGTAAACGCTTCATAGTGTCTCCTTGGTTGGGTTGACCGTCGAGTGCCGGGTGCTGCCCGGATGAGTATGTTCTGATATTGGTATCGGTTATTTCATCCGTCAATGTTTTTTCAGATTCGGGGCGATCTCATTCCGTAGTACTCGTAAACGGACACATAGCTTATGAAGACGAATTCACCCTGCGTGATCCAGTTGTATTCCGACAACGTGATGTTGAAATAGTTTTCGTCCGTGAAGCCGAAGGTATCCGCGTCCATGGTGAAGCTGCGCTGCGTTGTCGCCAAGTAGATATGGGTCATGTAGGGGTAGTATGACTCGTCGCCGTCGATGAAGTTGTCGAAAAACAGGAACTGCGATTTCGCGTTTACGTCCAGATCCCATTCGATTACCGCATCGATACCCGCCTGAATCGTGTCGGGGAAAGCGACATCCGGCTCGCAGACGATCTCCAGATCGACCGCCTGGTGATAGGTGTCGTTGATGGTCACGTCGATGTTGTAGGTCTGACCTTCCACGAAGTCGTACGTCGCCGTGGAGCGATCGAAGGTCACCGGCTGCCCGTCGATCCTGACCAGCATCGTGTCGATCGCGACGCTGCCGTTGGAATAAACGCTGATCGTGTTGTGTGCCGCGGACGCATATACTCTGAACGAGTAATCGTTGAAAACCGGTAGCTGATAGATGGTTACTTCGTCGTCGTTGGAATCGGAGTCGCTGCATGAGATCAGAAACATCGCCAGCGAGAGGATTAATGCAAGAGAGCCAATCAGTAAGCGCTTCACTAAATCTCCTTGGTTGGTGTGAGAAATCGATTATATATCCGTGTCATGTTGAACGGATACGAAGACGGTATTTTTTCTGTACGAAGTCAATGATTTTCGCTCCCTAAATGCTTTTCGACGTCTTCAGCACGCCAGCCATCATTGTAAACATAAGTGCAGCTATAAAACAAGAACTCGCTCTGGGCGATCCAGTTAAACTCGAGAAGCTTGATGGCAAGATAGGAATTGTTGTTCAGGTTGAAAAGATCGGCATCTACCGTATAACGCCGTTGTTCAGGATACAGATAAACCGGGCAATGATAGGGGTAATAGGTGTCGTCTCGACCACGAGCGAAATAGAGGTACTGTGTTTTCGCGTTTCTTGACAGACTCCACGTGATCAATACATCGAGTCCTTCCTCGTAGTATATCGGGAAATCTACTTCCGGGGTGGTGGCGATCGTCAGATCGACTGCCTGATGATACGTGCCGTTGACGGTAACATCAATGGCGTACGTTTCACCTTCGACGAACGGATATTCGCCATGTGCGTTGTTGGAAACATACATATCCAGTTCCGTGCCGTTGACGGTAACATAAATGCTGTCGATGGTGGCTCCGGCGTTATGGTAAACAAAGAGTGTTTGGTGCACGGGATAAACCTGGACGCAATAGCTGTAGTCGCTACTCTCTGGCAATTCATAAATCGGGGGATCATCGTCGGAATCACTGCTGTTGTCGAACACGTTGCAGGAAACGAGACCCATGAGGGTAATCAAAGCAACGGCAAAAATCGTCAGTCTCTTTCGCATATCGGACTCTCCTGTTATGTGTGTTTAGGCACATAGAGGCAATGCTAATCCGGATATTCGTTTACGATCGGTTGAATGTCAATAATATTTAGATAAAAAACAGGAATACCCCCAATTTTTTATATGGTCTTGGTTTTCTGTCAGTATGAGACGATTATTGTAGATTCTGTTGCAAATCGAATGGGTGAATGCTGTAATGATGATCCTGAAGTCCTGGAGGGACGAAAGATGCTAGCGCGACACGTAAGTGCCGGGGTACAGAATTCGGATGAGGAGTAAAGTCCCGTAGGGACGACAGATAGTATGCTGGATCATGTATCTGTCGCACCTCCGGTGCTTTTATGTGTATTGGCTGATATAACTGGGGCTTACGCCTGTGATTTTGCTTGCAAAATCGAATCCCCCCATGGCCTAACATCTGTCATCCCTACGGGATTATTATGGCGAAAACCATTTCACCCACCAAATTCAAAAAATGGAACAACTATTGTCATTGGAATTTTCAACGGTTGAAAACACGCAATACATAGCAATGTATTGATATACGAGCCAATTGATGGATCATTTTGGGGGTATTTCTGTATTTAGATAAAAAAACCGGGCGATTTCTCGCCCGGATGATGGTGATCGGCTTATTCGTCGTCTTCGAGGGTTGAGGTATCGCCAATCTCTTCGCCCCATTCCTTGGCGTGGAGCAGGCGGCGCATGATCTTGCCGCTACGAGTCTTGGGCAGCGACTTGACGTATTCGGTCTCCTGCGGCATGGCCAGCGGCGAGAGTTTCTTGCGGATGAAGTTCATGATCTTGAGCTCGAGGTCCTTGGATGCTTCGTAGCCGGGCTTGAGTACCACGAAGGCTTTGACGACCTCCATGTTGACGTCGTCCGGCTTGGACACGACCGCCGATTCCGCGACCGCCTCGTGCTCGAGAAGCGCGGATTCGACCTCGAACGGACTCACCAGGTGGCCGCCGGTGTTGATCACGTCGTCGTCGCGTCCCACGAACCAGAAATAGCCGTCGGAGTCGATGTAGGCGCGGTCGCCGGGCAGGTACCAGCCGTTTTGGAACTTGGTCTGGTAGGTCGCTTCGTTGTTCCAGTAGGTGCGCATCATGGCGGGCCAGTCGGGCTTGAATCCGATCAGCCCGATTTTGTCGGTCTCATCGATCTTCTCGAAGGTGGTGGTATCGACGACGCAGCCGGTGATGCCCGGGAAGGGTTTGCCCATCGAGCCGGGCTTGATTTTCATGCCCGGATAGTTGGATATCATGATGGAGCCGGTCTCGGTCTGCCAGTAGGAATCGAGGAACGCGCCGCTGAAGACCTTTTCCGACCAGATGACAGCTTCGGGATTAAGCGGCTCGCCCACGCTCGCCAGATGGCGGAGCGAGGAAAGGTCGTGCTGCTTCACCAGCTCGTCGCCGGCTTTCATCAGCGAGCGGATAGCGGTCGGCGCCGAGTACCACACGGAGATTTTGTATTTCTCGATGAACTTGTACCACGATTCGGCGGAGAAGCCGGTGTCCAGCACGCACTGCGTTACGCCCAGGCTCCACGGTCCGATGATGCCGTAAGATGTGCCGGTGACCCATCCCGGATCGGCGGTACACCAATAGACGTCGCCTTCCTTGAGGTCGAGCACCCACTTGGTGGTGAGGTATTGCGAGATAAGGGAGTAGTGGACGTGCTTGACGCCTTTGGGCTGTCCGGTTGTGCCGGACGTGTAGTGCAAAACGGAAGGGGATTCGGCTTTGGTGAGATAGACTTCGAAGTCCTGCACCTTGTCGGCGGTCTCCAGATCGAAGGCGACTTCCCGCTCTTTCAGTGGTTTCTTACCGTCGTAATCGACCACGATGATGTGCTTGAGGTAAGGGGTCTTCTCGAGGATGCGGCGTACCTTGTTGACGTGCTTCTTCTGGGTGATGATGGCTGTGGTTTCGGCGTTGTCGAGCCGTACCAGAAGCGATTCGTCGCCGAACGCCGAGAAGAGTGGCTGCGCGATAGCGCCGATCTTGAGGACGCCGAGGAAGCCGATGTAGAGCTCGGGAATCTTGTCCATGAAGAGGCAGACGCGGTCTCCGTTCTCGATGCCGAGGTTGCGCAGGAACTGACCGACCGTGTTGCTGGCGACGCGGATTTCGTCAAAGGTATATTGCTTCTTCGCGCCCATCAGACCTTCCCAGTAGAGCGCGACGCGGTCGCCGTGTCCCTTCTCGCAGATGCGGTCGCTGCAATACCAGCCGATGTTGATTACGTTGCCGTCCTTGTATTCGAGTTCTTTTTCGGAAATGGACCAGTCGAAGTTTTTAATTCGTTCTTCATAGGATCCGATGTTGGACATAGTTTCTCTCCTTCAGGCGCGGCAGCGCCTAATTTTTTCTATCGTTCAAGTATTACCATTGCCATAGCCGTGTTTTTCAGGTGAGACAGTGAAACATGGATGGATTGAATATTGTTCATTCGCAGGATTTCGTCAACCTTTCCTTGCGTATGAACGATCGGCTTGCCCATTTCGTCGTTGGCGATTTCTATATCGGTAAACATGACGCCGTTCTGCCAGCCGGTTCCGAGCGCCTTCATGAGCGCTTCCTTGGCTGCGAACCGAGCGGCGTAACATTGGTCTTTTGTCTTGCGCGACTCGCAAAGCTCTTGTTCTTTTGCGGTAAAGACTTTATCGAGAAAGCCATCCAGCCGGTTGATGCTTTTGTTGACTCTTTCTACCTCGATGTGGTCGATCCCGATTCCAAAGATCAAAGGCTACCCCTTGAGCTTGATTGTGAGCTTTTCGATCATGTCTTTGGTCATGGACGCGATATCGTAGGCTGGATTCCAGTCCCATTCTTCGCGCGCTGCGGAGTCGTCCATACTGTTGGGCCAGCTATCGGCGATTGCCTGACGCACCGGATCGACGTCGTAGTCCATGGTGAATTCGGGCATTTCTTTTCTGATCGCCGCGGCGAGGACTTCGGGATCGAAGCTCATGGCGGTGACGTTGAAGGCGTTGCGGTGTTTGAGCCTTGCCGGATCGGCTTCCATGACGTCGATGGCGGCCTTGATGCAGTCCGGCATGTACATCATGTCCATGAGGGTTCCCTTGCGGATGTAGCAGGTGTAGTGCCCGGTCTTGACCGCTTCGTAGAAGATGTGCACCGAGTAGTCGGTGGTACCGCCGCCGGGAGGGGTTACGCTGGAGATGATGCCCGGGTATCGTACGCCGCGGGTATCGACGCCGAAACGCTTGTGGTAGTAGTCGCAGAGCAGTTCGCCGGCGACTTTGGTCACGCCGTAGATGGATGTTGGGCGCTGGATGGTGTCCTGCGGTGTGTTGTCCGGGGGTGTGGAGGGCCCGAACGCGCCGATCGAGCTGGGCGTGAACACGGCCGCGCCGGTCTCTTTGGCGACGTTCAGCGTGTTCAGAAGGCCGTTCATGTTGACGTTCCAGGCGATCTCCGGTCTTGCTTCCGCGACTGCCGAAAGCAGCGCTGCCAGATGGTAGATCGTGTCGATATCGTGCTTTTTGACGACTTCCGCCATGCGGTTTCCGTCCAGGCAATCGATTACTTCATAAGGACCCGCCTCGACCAGAGCTCCAGTGAGGTCGTTACGGATGTCCGACGCGACGACGTTCGCGTTTCCGTAGATGGATCGTAGTGAGGCGACAAGTTCGGTTCCGATTTGCCCCGCGGCACCAGTTACAAGTATGTTTTTCAAAGCTCGTTCCTTCCTTCATGTGGTTTGCAATTGAAGCTATTATCTCGTGGTCGCCGCTTTTTTTGTCAACTGGAAAATTGCCCGATTTCTCTTCCTTCGCCAATTGTCTGCGAAGTGGAAACTCCATGTCGATTTCGATACGATCCATTTTATCGGGCGATTCTCATCCTCCGTCATATTACAAATGTTGACAGAAACATGAGCTTTCAAATCAAATGATTAGCATGGGAAAATTTGTGACATTCTTCGTCGAGCGCGAGTTTCGCGTCGGACGCAAGGCAAACAGAAAGATGCAAACGCTCTATATGCTGAGCGGGATCGTCATCTCCGTGGCGGCGCTCATGATCGCGCTGGCGTTGTTCTCGGGATACGAGAAATCGCTGAAGGACGTGATCCTGGGCGTCAACTCGCACTGCTACATTTTCCGGTTCGGGAATCGGGATATTACGGAAGCGGATCGGATCGCGATCGTCGAATACCTTTCCGGCAAGCCCGAGATCGAGACGGTCGGCGCGGCTGTGAACGCGCAGGCGATGGCGGTTAACCACAAGCGCACCAAGGCCATTGCCATGCGCGGGATCGATACCGCGAGCGACAACCTGCCCACGCACTATCATCGCTATGTGCGGCAGGGACGTTCGGCTCTCGAGAGCGACCGCGAGGCGGTGATCGGCGTCAAGTTGATGAAGGAGTTGGGTCTGAAGCTCGGCGACACGCTCAAGGTGGTCAGTCCATTGCAACCGAAAATCACGCCGATGGGGCTCAAGCCCGGGTCGGCGCGGTTCGTGTTGGTCGGCGCCTATGAATCGGGCATGTACGAGTACGACAGCACTTATCTGATCACGCAGCCCCGCGCGGCGGCGAAGTTCACGTTGAATCCGGATGAATATTCGTGGCTGGAGATCAAGCTCAAGCCGCAGTACATAGACGACGCGGACATCCTGGCGTCCCGCTGGGAGGACGAGCTGAACGAGCATTGCCAGTCGGAGGACAACCTGTTCCTGGGGGCCTTCCGGATCGCGTCGTGGATATTCTACAACGGCAACCTGTTTTCGCTGATCACGCTGGAGAAGTGGATTCTCTTCATCATCATGAGCTTCATGGTGCTGATCGCGTCGTTCAACGTTGTCAGCGGGATTCTCACCTCGATTCTGGAGAAGAGGCGCGATATCGGGATTCTCAAGGCCTACGGTGCCACATCGGGGATGATCAAGCGCATCTTCATGGGTCGTACCATGCTCGTGACCGCGATTGCCGTGCTCTGCGGCGAGATGCTCGGGTTCGTCCTGGGGCATGTTATCAGCCGGCAGACGATCTATCAGCTCAAGGGCGACGTCTATTTCCTCGAGAAACTCAACGTGAGCTTCAGTATCGAGGTGTGGGTGACCGTGTTCGTGGTGGCGATGGTGATCGTGCTTCTGACAGCGCTGCTTCCCCTGCGCAAGATCGAGACGATGAGCGTGAGCGAGATTCTCAGGAATTCACCCGGCAAATAGGAGTTTTTTGATGTTATTGAAAGCGGAACATATACGAAAAAGCTATCAGGAGACCTCGGGGCGATTGGTCGTTCTCGAAGATATCAATCTGGCGGTCGATGAAGGCGAGATGATCGCCATTACGGGCGAATCGGGCTGCGGCAAGAGCACGCTGCTGCACGTTCTGGGCCTTTTGGACGAACCGGACGACGGCTCGGTGCTGTACCGAGGCAGCCAGATGAAACACAGCGACCGCAAGATCGCGCAGTTTCGCAACAAGGAGATCGGCTTCGTCTTTCAGTTCCATTACCTGCTGGAGGATTTCAACGCGAAGGAGAACGTGATGATCCCGGCGCTGATCGGCGGCAAGAGTCGCAAAGAAGCGGAATCGATGGCACTCGAACTGCTGCGGCTGCTCGAGATTGACGAGCGCAAGGAGCATTTTCCGAACCAGCTCAGCGGTGGAGAGTTGCAGCGTGTCGCCATCGCGCGAGCGCTGATCAACCGGCCTTCCATCGTCTTTGCTGACGAACCGACCGGGAACCTCGATCCACGCCACAGCGACGAGGTGGTCGATCTGATTATCCGCCTGAACCGCGAGATAGGGCAGACGTTCGTCATCGTGACCCATAACCTGAACATCGCCGGCCAGATGCACAAGCATTATCTGCTGAACGACGGTGTGTTGAAGTTGTATGGCAGTAAGTAGAAATAACTTCCGAATGTGCGACGGAGGAGCTCTTCTGAATGTTGATTCTTCGAGTGGTGCACCGGAAACCCATACATTCGTAAGGACGGCTTCTGTAGCGCTCGACCTCCGGGCGAGCAACCGCAAAGTGAATCGATGGTTTGCCGTAGCGCTCGAGTACGCCGTTCGGCGATCTGTCCCTACAAGGAACGCGGACGTCCCCGTCCGCATCTCTCAGAGAACGCCGCTCGGAGATCGGCGGCTACGGTGGGGACGGGCAGGCACGGGGACCTGCCCCTACAGCGCAGTAAACATCGGATATGAAATATAAAAAATGGCTGCCCATCGTGGTGGCGATCCTGTTTCTGATCAATCTCGCGGCGTTCATCGTCTTCCGCGTGATCGACGTCGATCTGGTGGTGAAAAAGAAGATCACCGACCGGATCGAGCGCGCGCTGGAGGCCGAGGTGAGCATCGAGGATTTCACGCTCGACGATCAGCAGATCAACATAAGCGGCATGACCATCAACTGGCGGAAAGAGAACATGAAGCTGACCGTCGATCAGGTCTATATCCGCTATCGGATGCGTCGGCTGCTCTTCTCCGGCTTTCGCATTCCGGGTGTGATCGAGCAGGTTTCCATCTACAATCCGCGGTTCGATATCCGGCTCGTGTCCGGTTCTGACAAATCCTCGAAACCGATGCCCTCGATCGAGGAAATACTGGATAGTATTCCCGACCTGAGCGGGTATTTCAAGGTACTCACCGCGGAAAACGGCATGGTGACCAGTCGGTACGAAAGCCCGGAATTCACGATCGTCGATACGATCAAGGCCATCCGGATTCACGCCCGCAATGATGAGCTCTGCCAGGTCGATTTTGCCACCGGCGACTCGATATCCTGGCTAACCGGAAACGTGGTCATGCAGCGCGGCGAGTTTCTTAACGCGGATATCAGCCTGAACAACTATCGCCCCGATTACCTCGATATTCCACTTCTGGATAGGAACGACTTCCGGCTGGACAGCCACGTCCGTCTGACAAGGCACGGTTTGGCGCTGAACGGCGCGATCCGCGACCTGGCGATCAACTACGAAAACCAGCGGATTCGGGCGGACTCCATCGCCTTCGGTGGGTCGGTCGATACGATCCGGGTGCGCACGGACGGGCTGTGGTTCAACGGCGATCCGGTTCATCCGCGCATCGAGATCGCGAGGCCGCTGTCGGAGAATCCAACGATCGAAGGGACGTTCTACAGCGTGATCGACAGTCGGCATTACGTAGATGATATCGAGGGCAGATTCGAGATCGACGGCACCGTCTCCAATCGGACCGGTGAAATGCAGGTACGCGCGGGAATAACGTGCGATTCGTTGCGTTTCAAGGATTATCGGGCGCGCAAGATTCTCGGGAATCTCGATCTCGATCTCGACCGGGTGCAATTTGCATTCAACCGTATCATCCTGCGGGACAATCAGCTTTCTGCGGATGGCGTTTACGATTTCAGGGAAGGCTTGCAGGTCGATATCCACGCGCCGGGATTCTACTGGGACGAATCGGGCAACGTGTTCGAAGGCGATCTCGAAGCGGCGATCCAATACCGTGATGATGAGCCATTGAGGGCGCAGTCGTCGTTACAGGGGCTTCGCTTCCATAATCAATATGTCGATCTGGCGGACCTTTCGGCGGAAATCCGATTGGATGGCGACATGGTCACAGCGGAGATCGTAGAGGATAACGAACACCTCGACATCTCGCTGGAAGTCGATCTTGAAAGGCAGCAGGTTCTCGCCGATCTGCACTTCCGCAGGTTCGACCTGAACCGGAATCTGCTTCTCGCGAAATCGGGTGGTAATCTTCCTTCAGTGAACGGCAAGATTCACGTAACTGCCGACCGGAACAACATCCAGCTCGATTCGCGTCTGCGCATCTACGAAGAGCGCTACGGTATGCTGGACGGTTTCCTGATCACCGATGCAGCCGTTGATCTCCTGCACGGACGAACCTATCTGCACATGCGGACCCGGAGCGGCGTCTATAACTACGAGCCGGTCAAGTTTCACCTGCTGGCGGCGGGAACCCTCGACAGCCTGCGAACGCTCGATTGCAGGCTGAACGACCGCATCGCTATCGACCTGCGCGTAACCCGCAAGCCGGAATTCGACTTCGGCTTCCATGTGCAGGCAAAGGACATCGACATCCCGCAGTATCTCAAATATTCGCTGAACTACTACATGACTCGAAAATTCGACGGCGAGACCGATTTCGACGTCTCGTACAACATGGATGGAGACAGGGATATCCGTGGCTGGCTGACGCTGGAGGATTTCCGGTACGAGAACATGCGACCGCTTTCGTCAATGCTGCGTTTCGAGGGGAATGCTGATTCCGTGCGAGTCGAGCCGTTCCTGGTCTCGACGGTCGGCCATCCCGTTACGCGGGGCGATGCGATGTTGCGGCTTGGCGAAAAGCCGTCGGCGTCCTTGAACTTGCAGGTGGATGAACTCGATCTTCGGAACCTGTTCGAAGACGCGGATAACGAGGGGATTGTCTCGGGGCTGGTTCGATGCCGGTTCATGGAGGACGACGACCATATCGAGGCGAAGATGACAGCGCGGGACATCAGCCTGCGGGGATACCAGGCGGATTTGATTCAGGTCGAAGCGATCCAGGATAGCCGGCAGCTTCGTATCGACACGTTGTACGCCCGTCAGTATCCTTATTACGAGATGAGTGCGTCCGGGGCGATCGGCTACAACTTCCTGCGTGAGAAGGCGTACGAGGATTCGAGCACCGTGCGGATGCAGTTCAGTGGCGATTTTTTGAAAATGCTGTCCGATCGATTCGATTTTCTGCAACATGGAAAATCGACCGCCGGGATCGAACTTCAACTGGGACTGAAAGACGAACAACTGAACATATGCAGCGGCAGCGTCGTACTGAAAGACGGCGAGATCAAGCCGGACTATTTCAATGCCAAAATCCGCGATATCCAGATCGACATGCGGATCGAGGACGACGTTCTGGACATAAGAGAATTCAGCTTGGGCACGGAAGGCCCGGGACGCCTGCACATCGAGAATGGCGATATTGGTGCGGAAGACCAGTTTGCGCTTGGTGGTCTGGAAATGGGCTATATCTACGTTTTCACCGACCGGGAAGGTATCTGGGCGTCCATTCCGTGGTACATGCCCGAAAATACACTCGCCAACGCCGTCGTGAAAGGACGGTACGAGGATCGGCTGAAGGTGACCGGTCCGTTCGACGATATCCACGTGCTGGGCGATGTGATGGTCTCGAACGGAAGCGCGATCTATCCGGAGGACGTGACGAGCCTGCTGGACATCGTCGGAACCGAGACCACCTCTTGGCTCAACGATCGTCTGCGCCTTCGCAATCGGCAGATCAAGGAAAAAGAGAAGGGATCGCGCTATTCCGAGTACGTGCGCATCGGGGTGCCGATCACGATGGACTTGATGCTGCACTTCACGGACAACTGCTTCTACGCGATGAATCCTTGCAATTTTCTGGTAAATCCCGACAGCTATTTACAGTTGTTCCTGTGGGACAAGTACATTTTCGTGAAGGAGGCAATGTTCACCTCGGAGCGCGGAACGATGGACCTATTCGGCTCGACGTTCCAGGTGGATTACGTCGAGGTGGTCGTGAACCAGTATCTGGACAAGAAGGGTGACGAGATTCTCGGGCTGGGCGCTTACGACGTCAAGATCAAGGCGTCGCTCTACAACAAAACTGCCGACGGCACGCTGATCATGCTGGACGTTATCCCGCAGGATCAGGACCGCAAGAACATCATCGGCAACCTCCAGTTCCAGTTGCGGAGCGACGATCCCAACGACCAGACGGTGATGAGCATGCTCTCGAAGCTCAAGTACGGGCGCAGCCACGACGAGGTGACGCAGCAGCAGCAGGAAGCGCTCTTCCAGGACGAAGCGCTCTACATGGCGGGTGCGGGTGTGGAGAATATCTACATCAATCCGTTCCTCTCGCCGGTGGAAAACACGGTGCGTAAGTTCTTGCGTCTCGACTACTTTTACATACGACCCGGCATATTCCGGAACCTGTTCTACGAGTATGCCGGATCGCATGTGGATGAGGTCGAGCCGGTTGAGCAGGAGAGCAACATGTCCCGATTCAGCGGGATATTGTTGAACGATCTTTCCATACGCTTTGGAAAATACCTCTCGCGCAATCTGTTCGTCGATTACGAATTTCTGGTGGAGAAGACGACCGATATCGAGCGCACGCGTATGACGCTGTCGCACGATTTCACGGTGCGGTACGATCTCCCCTGGCGGTTCAGGCTGGGCTATACGTACAGGCTCGAAAACGACATCGATCATCAGGTGCATCAGATCATGCTGGAAAAATCTTTACGATTTTAGCAAAGATTGGTAATTGACACGTTGTATAGAAATATAGAATGAGGGTACATGAGTAACGAAACGATTTATCTCCCGGCTGAAAGGCTGCAAGCTTTTATGGAGAAGGTTTTCGTCCGGCTCGGTGTTCCGGCGGACGATGCCGCTGTGTGTGCCGAAGTCTTGATCACCAGCGATCTGCACGGGATCGAGTCGCACGGAATCGGCCGTCTGAAGATGTACTTCGACCGTATCCGGGAGGGCATCCTGAATCCGTTGACGACTATCGATGTTGTGCGGGACAAGGGTGCAATCGCCGTCTGGGACGGTAACCACGGTATGGGGCATGTCATCGGCAGGAAGGCGATGCTGAAGGCAATCGAAAAGGCCGGGCAGTCCGGCGTGGGGATTGTCGCGGTGCGGAATTCCAGTCACTACGGGATCGCCGGTTACTACGCCAAGCTCGCCGTCGAGAAGGGCATGATCGGCGTTACGTTCACCAACGCACGACCCTCGATCGCGCCCACGTTCGGGACATCGCCCATGCTGGGAACCAATCCCATTTGCTTCGGAGCGCCCTCGGACATGGAATACCCGTTTCTGTTCGACGCGGCGACGTCGATCAGCCAGCGTGGCAAGATCGAAGTCCTGGCAAGGGAGGAACGCGAGACACCCTCCGGCTGGGCGATCGATAAAGAGGGGAATCCGATGACCGACACCCCGAAGCTGCTCGTGGATCTGATCCGCAAGGACGCCGCGATGATACCGCTGGGCGGGATCGGCGAACTGATGGGCGGTCACAAGGGATATGGTCTGGCGACGATGGTCGAGATACTCTGTGCATCACTCCAGAACGGGAAATATTTGACGGATTTACGCGGCTTCGACGATAATGAAAACAGGATTCCCCACGCGCTGGGTCACTTTTTCCTGGCGATGGACGTCGAGTTCTTCACCGAGCTGAGCGATTTCCGTAAGACGACCGGCGAGATCATGCGCAAATTGAAGAGCGCGAAGCTTGCACGGGATGCGGAAAAGGTCTTTATTGCCGGTGAGAAGGAATATGAGAGTATCCGGCGCGTACGTCGCGAAGGTGTACCGGTGATACCGAACTTGCAGAAGAACATACGGATCATGCAGGAGGAGCTGGGACTGGATGATGAATTGATCCCGAATCGGTAGTTATAGAAAACAAGATATATAGACTAAGGAGGATTTATGAAAAAGGTGTTTATCATTACGCTGCTGCTCGTCATCGCGATGATGCTTCAAGCGCAGAATCCACCGCGTAATCTACAGGCTGTTGGCGGAGACGGTTTTGTTACACTGACCTGGGACGCTCCGATTATCGATGGATTGTATCAGGTCAGATATCATGACAGCAACCCGTTCAACGCCTACTGGCAGTATTTCAATCGCGGCTACGGTGTTGTGTACGATCTGACACAATACGAGAATCCGGTCTTGCAGAGACTCGATTTCCGCCATTCGCCCTACAACGATATCATGGGACCGCACGACTACAACCTCCACATCCTGGATTGGGACGAGAGGGAAGTGATAACCATAATCGAGAACCTTCAGACAACTGTGGATGACGACTGGGAGACGGATATCAACCTCGGAGAGATCGAGGGTGTTGACAATGTCGCGATTTTTTTGGAACCGCTCGGCCATGATCCGGATGACGCCTATCCCGTGATCGACTGCGATCCGAACTGCGACTTCTTCTCCTACGTGGTGAATATCACGAACGACTACAGTGTTATCGGCAATCTTGCCGACGGCGACTTCCTGATGGACCTTTGGGTAAGCGCCGACGGAGTCGGCCGCCCTATGGCTGTCAAGGCTCCGAGAGTCGCACGAGCGGCAACGCAGCAGAGCAACGACCTCAGGGAACCCCGACTCGGCGTTTCATCTCAGAAACCTCTGTCGCGGAGCCTCGATGGATACATTGTCTATCGCGACGATGTTGCCATTACCCCTACGCCGATCGATGAGACAACCTTTACCGATGTGAATGTCAATAACGGAACGTCCTATGAATACTGGGTGACCGCAAGATATTCGGAAGGTGGGGAATCGGACACCACGAGCCATGTGATCGTGATTCCGGACATCCCGCAAGGCGTACTGCTTACCGAAGGATTCGAGGGCGGTATTCCATCGAATTGGAGCGTTATCGACGCGGACGGAGACAACTACAACTGGTTCCTCAACGATGAGAGCTTTCCCGCCCACGACGGCACACGGTGCGTTATATCCGCGTCCTATATCAACGATGTCGGACCGCTTACGCCCGACAACTACCTGATCACACCCGCCATCGAGCTCGAATACAACGTCCATCTCTACTTCTGGGTGCATGCGCAGGATCCCCAGTGGTTCAACGAGCATTACAAGGTGAAGCTCTCGACGACCGGACACGCTATCGATGATTTCACCGTTACCCTTCACGATGAGACACTCATGACCTCGAATTGGATAGAAAGGGATATCGACCTTTCGCAATACACGGGCGAGACCGTCTATATCGCTTTCGAACACTGCGATGTCACCGACATGTTCTATATCAAGCTCGACGATGTCCTGATCAAGGACCCCACATCGACTTCGGACGAGTCCGTCGCCGCGCTGGGTATTACCACGAGCTGTTACCCCAACCCGTTCAACCCGGAGACGACCATCTCCTTCAACCTGCCCGAGAAATCGCAGGTTACGCTCGATGTGTTCAACATCCGCGGACAGAAGGTCACGACGCTTCTCAACGACCGCGTCGATGCCGGTCAGAAGCAGGTTGTATGGCACGGTACCGATCAGAACGGAAGCCCTGTGTCGAGCGGTGTTTATTTCTACAAGCTGACCGCGAACGGACAGACGCTCGTCCGCAAAATCGCGCTGATGAAATAATTTCGGCTTTGACAAAGTCAAAACGAAATCATGAGCGTTGTAATCCCGATTAATCGGGATTATGTTAGTGGATAATCGGCTTTGACGAAGTCAAATGTAGGTTTCGCTGGCGATAACTTGGAATCTTAAAACGAAATCATGACTTGTGTAATGTAAGGGCAGACCTCCGTGTCTGCTCTTTCTCTTTCTGGTACGCAGGCACCCTTGCCTGCTTCTCTTCCCTCGCATTACGTGCTCTCTGGCATAACTTCCGAGTGTACCGCTTGCGGTTCTTCCGAATGTTATGCGAAAACGCGGACAAGAAATCAACATTCAGAAGAGTCTCGCTTCGCTCGACACATTCGGAAGTTGATTTCCGGGAACGCCGCTTACGGAACGCGGACATCCTCGTCCGCATCTCCAAAGAGGACATACACCATTCGTTACCGTGCAAGTAATTGAAACATTATTCGTCATTTCCCGGATACGGATTACCTTATCATGCTATGGTAAAACATGAGCGGAGAAATTGGTTGACAGGATGAGACTGAGACTGAATATCAGTTGCAAAAGTGAGGCGCTCATGGAGAAGCAGTACGAGATATTCACGCGGTTCCTCGACAGGAAGGGACTCAAGATGACACGCTCGCGCAAGACGATCCTGAAGGCCGTGTTCGAAACGCACGAGCACTTCAACGCCGATCAGCTTTACGAGCAGATAAGGCAGCAGGATCAGACCGTGTCTCGGGCGACGGTGTATCGTACGATTCCGCTACTGGTGGAGACGGGGCTGGTCAAGCAGTCGATGCGCCGGAACTCGAAGAACTACTACGAGCACATATACGGTCATCCGAGCCATCTGCACCTGATCTGCGCACGATGCGGAAGCATCTACGAGGAGAAGACGGGGAATCTGGAAAGGGAGCTGCGCAAGCTATGCGAAAAACGGAAGTTCCGGATGGATGAATTCAGCATTACCATCAAGGGGCTGTGCCGTAAATGCATGGAAAGGAAAGGATGAAGATGTTCAGAGGAATGGGAAAACGGCTTCGGAGAATGGGCAGGATGATGGAAGGTCACGGCAGGGGAAAACACTGCGGAAAGGGGCATCACCATTGCCATCGTGGTCGGCTTGATGAATGCGCCGAAGACGAACGCGTATGTATCCACCGCAATCCCGATAGGCAGACCATGGAAATGGGACTGCACAACGGCGGGTTGGTGATCATGCTCAAGAACGATCCCTCCGACAACAATATCGTGGTGGGGATCGGCAATTCGCGGTTTATCCTGTCACGCAGGGTGGCGCGGCTGATCGAAGTCGGAAAATAACATGCTACGCGAGATTCGCGATTATATATCGGAGCACGGGCAGGTAGATATGTGGACGCTCAAGAACCGCTTTTCCACCGACCCCGACGCGCTTCGACCCATGCTCGACGTGCTGATCCGCAACGGCGAGATCGAGAAGTCACATTTTCAGTGCGGATCGTGCAGCCTCGGAAGCTGCGCGGGGTGCGGGTCGCAGTTGTTGAGTGAGATATACCAGAGAGCAGGCAAGGGTGCCTGCGTACCACTGAGAGATTGAGAGCAGGCAAGAGCGCTTGCGTACCACTGAGAGACTGAGTGCAGGCAAGACGCTTGCGTACCACTGAGAGATTGAGAGCAGGCAAGGGTGCCTGCGTACCACTGAGAGATTGAGAGCAGACAAGAACGCTTGCGTACCACTGAGAGATTGAGAGCAGGCAAGAGCGCCTGCGTACCAAAATCAACTTCCGAATGTGATGCGCAGCATCTCTTCTGAATGTTGATTTCCTATTGAAACCTCTACACTATACAATTCCGACATTCTTAATCATTTCGTTCATCTGGTAATACTACGAACGTAACTTATTCAGATGCCGGAATTGCCGTAAACCTTTTGTTTGACCTTTTCCTTCACGTCTTCGTAGCTGAATCCGTTGCGGCATAACGAGGTAAGAATCTTCTCGTACTTCTGATGCGGCTTCAGATCGCGATACCGTATCAAAGCCTTTTCGATCCGCTGGTCGATGGACTCTTGCTCCTGTTCTGGTGTGGCGAATTCCTCGATCGTCTTCTCGATCAGGATTTCGTCGATGCCCTTCTCTTTCAGCTTGTGGCGGATTTCCTCACGGCTCTTCTGTTTGCGCAGCAGACTGGTCGCGTATAGCTCCGCGAACCTTTTGTCACTGATGAACTTCTTCGATATAGCACGCTCGACCAGTTCGCTACACAGTACGGGATGGAGCGGGAGCTTCCGGAGGTAGTCGAGGCTCTCCTTCCGGCTGCGTTCGCGCAGTGCGAGGTAGTCCAGCAGTCGGTTCCAGGCGAATATCCGGATATCGTCACGCAGGGTATCGAAGTCGTCCCGGTCGATCTCCTGAAACTCGGAATCCGCATCGACGAAAAGGGGGAGATTTGCCAGCGGCAGCACTCCCCAGTCCAAGTCGTTTTCCGAGATGATGTACTGTGTCTTACTCTTCTTCCGCAGCCTGATCGAAATCATCTTCCGTAATCACCAGATTGAGCGTCTCTTTGACTTTGCCTTCGATCTCCATCAGAAGCTCCGGATTGTCGCGCAGGAAGTCTTTAGCTTTTTCGGCGCCCTGTCCCAGCCGGGTCTCGCCGTAGGAGAACCACGCGCCGCTCTTCTTCACCACGTCGGTGTCGGCAGCGATATTGAGAACGATGTCCAGATGCGAGATGCCCAGACCGTAGATGATGGGGAATTCGACAGTCTTGAACGGCGGCGCGAACTTGTTTTTTACGACCTTGACGCGCGTTTTCTGTCCGATGATGTTGATGATTCCGCCGCTGGTGTCCTTGATGGAACCGGCGTTGCGCACCTCGAGTCGGAGCGAGGAGTAGAACTTCAGCGCTACGCCGCCGGTGGTCGTTTCCGGATTAACGTACGACGGCACGCCGATTTTCATACGCGTCTGGTTGATGAAGATCACCGAGGTGTTGGACTTGCTGACGATGCCGGTCAGCTTGCGGAGTGCTTGTGACATGAGCCGTGCCTGCAATCCGACATGGCTGTCGCCCATCTCGCCTTCAATTTCGGCGCGGGGGACAAGCGCCGCTACCGAATCGACGATGATCAGGTCGATCGCGTTGCTGCGGACGAGTGTCTCGACGATTTCGAGCGCTTGCTCGCCGCCGTCGGGCTGCGAGATCAGCATGCTGTCTGTATCGACGCCGACTTTGCGTGCGTAGAAGGGATCGAGCGCGTGTTCCGCGTCGATGAAGGCGATGGTTCCACCAAGTTTCTGCGCTTCCGCGGCTATATGCAGCGTGAGGGTCGTCTTGCCGGATGCCTCCGCGCCATAGACTTCGGTGATGCGTCCTTTGGGGATGCCGCCGATTCCGAGTGCTGCATCGAGGTTAATCGCGCCGGTGGGGATCACATCGACGTCCAGCTTGGGCTTGTCGCCCATGCGCATGATGGTTCCGACGCCGTATTTCTTTTCGAGTTGATTCATCGCGGTTTTCAAGGCATCGGTTTTGCCTTTTTCAGCCATGGTTCCTCCTTTGTAGGTCGTAGCTGCTGATCGCGGTATAGGCGGGACCTTCCGGCTGCAGCACGCTTTTGTATAATGTTACCTGTTTGATTTCAGCTCTGGCAATGGTCGGTTTGAAGCTGAGCATGCGCGCGACAAGTTCCATATCGATGCTGGACTTGACCCTGCCCAGCGTGGCGTGTAGCTTCAGCGGTTTGTTGTCGAGATCGTATCCGAGATTATGCGCCATATTGCGGATTTTGCCCGGCAGCGAGAAGACGCGCTTCACGTCCGTATCGTTGTGAACCCAGATCACGCGGGGATTCCTGCTCGGGATCGCCTGGATACGAGGCTCGAATATCTCGAATTCCGGTACGTCGCAAAGAATTTCCCGGAAGAAATCGTCCAGCGTCCGGACATCGGATGGCGAGACGTCCCCCAGGAATTGCAGGGTGATGTGCATGTTCTCGGGTCTGACCCACTTGATACCGCGCGGAATGAGGTTGCGCAACTCGTCGGTCAGCCGGTCGAGTTCGTCAATGACCGGCTCGGGAAGCTCGAACGCGAGGAAGGTTCGCATTATCGTTTGTATCCGAACATGCGCAGGAGCGATTTGCGGTCTTCGATTTCCTTGTCCGTCTCGACGCCCTTCGGGGATTCGCCGTCGATCACGCCCAGCACGCCCCGTCCTTGCTTCGTCTCCGCGAGCACGACTTCCACTGGGTTGGCGGTCGCGCAGTGGATATTCACGATTTCGCGGACGTCCTTGAGTGCGGGTAGGACGTTGATGGGGAAGCAGTCTTTGAGCACGATCAGGAAGGTGTGGCCAGCGCCGATGCGCTTCTGGTTTTCCACCGCCAGATCGATCAGCTCTTTGTCTGTGCCGTCAAACCGAACCAGGCAGGGACCGGACGCCTCGTTGAAAGCCAGACCGAACTTGATGCCGGGGACGCTGTTCACGAGTGCTTCGTAGATGTCCTCTACCGTCTTGATGAAATGTGACATACCGTAGATGATATTCAGTTCTTCCGGTACATTGATTTTTTCCGTTACTATCTGCATGGTACCTCCAAAATCTGGATATTGATCAACCGAATACTTCCCCGTTAAAAAAAATAGCCCCTTCAAAATGAAAGGGGCTCGAAAATCAGTCAAATGATTTCTTATACGATTTTCCGTACCTTGTTTGCTTTGAGGCAGGAAGCGCAGATGTTGATCTTCTTCACTTCGCCGTTGATCTCGGCGCGAATCTTGGACAGATTCGGCTGGAAGCGACGCTTGGTCGCGTTGAGGGCGTGGCTTCGGTTGTTGCCAACCTGTGCCTGCTTGCCGCATACATCACATATTCTTGACATGATAACCACCTGTTATGATTTCTATTTCGTGTCATAAAAAAAGATACGTCGTTTTATGGCAAGAAAATTATTGGGGAAGGAGACAGGAGTCAAGAGAGAGGTGGCTGCTCTTCCCATGGACCGACGAGCTCCTGTGAATTTGCTTGCAAATTCGAATCCCATAAACTCGGCATCTCTCCGGGGGTACGCAGATATCCCGTCCGCATCTCTTTCCCTTGCAGTATTCGACAACACTCTACCGCGCGAGCAGGTATCCTCCGTCGATGAGGTAATCGGAACCGGTAATCCAACGGGCGGCGTCGGAAAGCAGGAAGGCGCAGAGATTGGCAACGTCCCGTGGTTTGCCCAACCCAAGCGGATGGGATTTTTCGAGTCGCTCGATTGCTTCGGCGGGAAGCTCGCTGGAAAACTCGTTTGCCATCTGGGATTGAATGTACGCGGGGGAAACCGTGTTCACGCGGATGCCGTAGCGTGCGAGCTCGGCCGCGGCTGCGCGCGCGCCGGAAAGCAATGCGCCCTTGGACGCGCTGTAGGTGATGATACCCGCTTCTCCAGCGTGGGCCCGCACCGAGGCGATCAACACGCACGAGAGCCCTTCTGCCCTGCGTTTCTTGGAGCAGACGAGTCGCAGCAGATCGATGGCTGCGGTCACGTTGACGGCGAAAAGCTCTTCGATGTCGTTGCGCGAGATAACCTTGAGTGGCTTGCTGTGCTGTAAACCCGCGCTGTGGATGAATCCGCCGAATTTACCCGCGTGTCGCATGGCTTCTTCCACTGCCTGCTGCGTCTTTTCTCCGTCCGATAAATCGACAGGGTAACAGCGGTGACGATCCGGCTGGTCCATCGCCATTCGGGTGGCTTCCAGTCGCTCCTGATTACGTCCGAACAGCGACACCGTCGCGCCCAGTGAAGCGCAGAGAATGGCGCAATCCTGTCCGATCCCGGAAGAAGCGCCCGTTACGAGCACGTGCCTTCCGCGCAGGTCAACCATGTTATGTAAATCCTACGCGTTTGTGAGATTCATAAGCTCTTGCGGCGTGCGTACTTCCGATAGTTTGTCCGCTGGGATGCGAACGCCGAAGTTCTCGTGCATGAAGCTGATGATGGAAAGCACCATGAGCGAGTCGTAGTCCTCGAGGTCTTTGAGGTTGGTATCCATCTCGATGGTGACGTCGTCTTCCAGCTCGAGGCTTTCGTGCAATTTGCCCAAAAATTCGTTTGTATCCATTTTCTATCATCCCTTTTTTTATATTGTTATAATGGCACCGGCCCAGGAGAATCCCACGCCGAACCCGGCCAGGAGAACCTTGTCTCCCTGTTTGATGATCCCCTTTTCCAGGCTGTCCGCCAGGCCGATGGGGATCGTGGCTGAGGATGTATTGCCGGTGCTCTCCAGATTATTATAAAACTTGTCTTCCGGAATGTCAATAAGTTTGCGAAGATAATCGAGGATGTAGCGGTTCGCCTGATGGAACACCACGTAATCGATATCCTGAAGTTTCAGTCTGTTACGGCGCAAGACATCCTCTACAAGGATGGGCACGGCTTCGATGGTGAAATTAAAAATGGCGGGTCCGCTCATGTAGATATTGTTATCCGTAAACTGATTCCCGTTTTCGTCGCTCTTCAGCTCCGCATCGGGGTTGTAGCGGTGACGCATAGCCCCGTTGCGAACGATGAGGTTCTCCGCACCCGAGCCGTCGGTGCCGAAGCTGAATTCGTGCACGCGTTCTTCGTCGCAGCGGCGAATGACGGTCGCGGTGGCGGCGTCGCCAAAGATGATGCGGTTGGACAGGTCGAGCGGGTTGACGTATTTCGTGAGCGTGTCGGCGTTCACCAGCAGAACCGTGGAGGCCATGCATCCGTTGATCAGTCCTTTGGCCAGTGCCAGACCGTTGACGAATCCCGAGCACCCGAGGCTGATGTCGAGCGCGCCGATACCCTTGCGCAGTCCCAGGCGATCTTGTAGCAGGCAGGCGGTGGATGGCAGGTAGTATTCGGGTGTCTGGGTGCAATGGATGATGAAGTCAACGTCGTGCTTCGCTTCCGTGTCGAGTGTCTTTTCGCAGGCTTGTACGGCCAGGTCGAGCGCGGTTTCGTCGAAAGCGGCGATGTGCCGTCGTTCAACGCCGGTGAATCGACTGAGCTTTTTCGCTTTTCCCCTTCCGATTTCCTTTACGATATCTTCGGTTGTAAGGACTTTTTCCGGCAAGTGCATGCCGATGCGATCGATGTAAATGCCCATCACGTCTCCTGTCCGCTCAGAACGCTTTCTACCAGGGACTGTGATATCCTCGTTACGACGCCTGCCCATGAGTAGCCTACTCCGAACCCGATGAGCATCACCCTGTCGCCCTGCTTGACGCGTCCCTGCGAGATGCACTGGTGCAGCGCGATGGGGATGGTGGCCGAGACGGTGTTGCCGGTGTTCGTCATGTCGATGTGGAACTTGTCTTTCGGGATTTTGACGACCTTGCGCAGATATTCGAGAATAAACTTGTTCGCCTGATGGAATATCACGAAGTCGAGGTCGTCGATTTCGATGTGGTTATTGGCCAGCACCTGGCTCACCAGTACCGGAACAGCTTCGATGGTGAAGTTGAATATCTCCGGTCCGTTCATGTAGAGGTTGTTATCGGTGTGGATGTTGCCGGAATCGTCTTCAATATCCGGAGCCTTCGGATCGTAGCGATGGCGCAGTCCGCCGTTGCGAACGATAAGATTCTCCGCTCCCGAGCCGTCGGTCCCGAAAGCAAAGGCGCCGATTTGTTCTTCGTCACAGGATGTGATGATACTGGCGGCTGCGGCGTCTCCAAAAATGGTGCGGTTGGCAAGGTCTTGCGGATGAATGTGCTTGGTGTAGGTCTCGCTGGTGATCAGCAGGACGCGCTTTGCCATTCCGCCTGCGATGAGTCCCTTGGCCAGCGCCAGGCCGCCCACGAAACCGGAGCACCCCAGGTTGAAATCCAGCGCGCCGATGGTTTTATCCAGCCCCAGACGCTCCTGCAACAGGCACGCCGTGGATGGAAGGTAGTATTCGGGACTCTGCGTGCAGAAGAGAACGTAGTCGATTCCGTTGCCATCGATGGTTGCGAAAAGCTTGCGGCATGCATGTTCCGCCAGATCGAGCGCGGTTTCGTCGGGCCCTGTCACATGGCGCGACTCGATCCCCGTCTTCTGCAGAATCTTCTTGGGGCTCCAGCGTCCGAAAGTGTCGGCGAGCTCCTGATTCGTACAGACATTCTGTGGCAGGTAAAAGGCTGTGGCTTCTATCTGTGCCGGCATCTGCGCTCCTTGATAATAATTCTTCAACAAGAGAAAAAGAAAAGTGTGCTCTGTCAACTAATTTCTGACTGTTCAGGAATACCCCCAATTTTTTATATGGTCTTGGTTTTCTGTCAGTATGAGACGATTATTGTAGATTCTGTTGCAAATCGAATGGGTGAATGCTGTAATGATGATCCTGAAGTCCTGGAGGGACGAAAGATGCTAGCGCGACACGTAAGTGCCGGGTACAGAATTCGGATGAGGAGTAAAGTCCCGTAGGGACGACAGATAGCATGCCGGATCATGTATCTGTCGCACCTCCGGTGCTTTTATGTGTATTGGCTGATATAACTGGAGCTTACGCCTGTGATTTTGCTTGCAAAATCGAATCCCCCCATGGCCTAACATCTGTCATCCCTACGGGATTATTATGGCGAAAACCATTTCACCCACCAAATTCAAAAAATGGAACAGCTATTGTCATTGGAATTTTCAACGGTTGAAAACACGCAATACATAGCAATGTATTGATATACGAGCCAATTGATGGATCATTTTGGGGGTATTTCTGATTTCTGACTGTTCAATCGCAAGTCGAAGAGTCCTTTCTCCGCGATATGGCCTTGAAAAAGCTGGACAAAAGGGCGGTAGGATTGAAGTTGGTTGAAACGAAGAAGGGGGATAAATAGGTATGCGATATCTGGTAACAGGGGGCGCGGGCTTCATCGGTTCGAACATCGTTCGGACGCTTCTTTCCCGTGGCGAAGAGGTTCGGATTCTGGACAACTTTTCGACCGGCAAACGTGACAACATTCTGGGCATGCTCAGCGACCAAAATCTTACGCTCCTCGAGGGCGATCTGCGGAGTTTCCACATCGTCCGCGACGCCGTGAAGGGCGTGGATTTCATCCTGCATCAGGGGGCGCTGCCCTCGGTGCCGCGTTCGGTCAACGATCCCATCACCTCGAACGACGTGAACATCCTGGGCACGCTGAACATTCTCGAAGCGGCGCGCGAGTTCGACGTCAAGCGAGTCGTATATGCCTCGTCATCATCGGTTTACGGCAACAGTGAGACGCTGCCCAAGACCGAGGACATGCCCATCGCGCCACTCTCGCCCTACGCACTCAGCAAGTACACCGCCGAGCGCTATTGCCAGCTCTATCACACCCTGTACGGTCTCGAAACGGTCTGCCTGCGCTACTTCAACGTCTTCGGACCCTACCAGGACCCCACCTCGCAGTACAGCGCCGTGATCCCCAAGTTCGTCCGCCTGATGGCGGCGGGAAAGCAACCGCTCATCTTCGGCGACGGCGAGCAGTCGCGCGACTTCACCTTCGTGACCAACAACGTGGAGGCCAACATCGTCGCGGCCAACACCGAGGGCGTCGGCGGCGAGGTCTTCAACATCGCTTGTGGCGACCGCTACACGCTCCTCGAGCTCGTTCAGGCCATCAACCGCATCCTGGGTACGAACATCGAGCCGATCCTGGGCGAAGAGCGCAAGGGAGAGGTCAAGCACTCGCTGGCGGGCATCGAGAAAGCGAAGGAGATGCTCGGCTACACCACGCAGGTGAGCTTCTACGAGGGCCTCGAAAAGACGGTGGCCTTCATGCTGGAAAACGACGTCTGACCGTCTGATACAGTTTGATTCATGCACCCCGGTAACGCTGCCGGGGTGTTTTTTGTTGTGGTGTCGCTTGCTGTGCAATATCTGTGCTTTCTTGGGAAAACATCACCTGTAGGCGCCTACAGAAACCAAGACAGGCACGCTTCGACGTTGTTGTCTTTAGCCACTCGATTTGCACAGAGCCTTCCTTTTAGCTCCTTCTCTCGCTTGCGGGAGAAGGCGGGGGATGAGGGCTTCGATAATGTTTGTTTGGCGTGGGACGAGGGCGATCTACGAGGCGGCTTGCTTGTTCTTTCGGAAGTACTGTCGGTAGAAGAAGTGGATGTAGAGCAGGTTGGACATGAGCAGCGGCACCGAGGTCGCCAGGACGGTTCCCACCGTGCCCCACAGGTAGATGAACAGGATGGACAGCACGATGCAGGAGACGAAGGTTATCAGGCGGTTTTTGGTCAGTTCGCTATCGTAGCCCAGGAACAGCACCGTGTTGTTCAGCATGAGGCTCAGCGGCATTTGCGTGACCCAGGTCAGCGAGAGCAGCTTGAACACCACCACCGATTCTCCGAACGACTTGCCGAAGATGAGCAGGACCAGGAACTCGCCGAACAGGAACATGCCGCCGCCCACCAGCAGGCCAGCGCCCAGGGCGATGGCGGACATCCCGAGCAGGTACTTGCGTCTCTTGGGGATCGGAAAGCTCTGCAACTTCACCAGATACGGGCCCACAGCCTGTCCCACGCCGACATACACCAGCATGATCACCGACGAGAACTTCCCCGCCGCCGAGTAGATGCCCAGTTCGTAGGAGCCGTACATCGTGGTCAGCAGCAGGCGCGGGATCGTCGGTATCAGCCCATCGACGAGGTTCGAGATGCCGAGTTTGTAGCACTGCTTCAGCAGCCGGAAGGTGCGCTTGAAGCCGAACCACAGACGGATTCGCAGGTCGGACGGCAGCCACATCAGCGAGATGGCGGCCATGGAAAGGTGGTTGATCGTGTAGGCGATGCTCAGGATTAGAAGGTCCCCAGGCGAGCGCACAAACAGCGCCACGAGAAGCACATACAGCGCGAACGATATCGTCTGGCTGAGCGTGGGCGCCAGCATCTTCTTGACGCCGAAGAAGTAGAACTCGGGGTTGATGGCACGGGCAAGCACGATCGCCAGCCCCACCAGGGCAGCGGTGAGCATCAGCGGATTGTGGTTATACACGATCAGGATCACGATGGCGAACAGCGCCACGGACAGGCTGCCCAGGACGACTCTGGCCGAGGTGATATCGCGGATGGTCACATTCGGGTCGTCCTTCTGGGCGATCTTGCGTACGCCGAACGCGAGGAAGCCGAAGTTGACGGGGATCAGGGCGTATTGGGAGATCAGCAGAATCTCGTTCCACTGCCCGTACATCTCGGGTCCGAGCGCGCGGGCGATGATGGGGACGGACACCAGTCCCAGCAGCTTCGCGGCGATCTGGCCGCCCACGCGGAACGATATGTTGCAGAAAACGGTGCGAAAGCGGATTACCAGCTGCTTGAGCCGGGTCAGGTAGTCACGCATTGTACGCTACCGCGAGAGTCCCGCTGTGTGGCGTAGCTGATCGCGAGCGTCCAGATACTCGTTACGCAGGATGCCCAGCACGCAGATGTCGTGGTACGCGCCGTTCATGAAGACGTGCTTGCGCATCAGGGCTTCTTTCCGGTAGCCCAGCATGCGGTTGAACATCAGCGCGCGCTTGTTGTCGGCGATCACGTGAACGCATATGCGCTCCAGACCGAGGGTCTTGAATACGTATTCCATGACGAGAACGGCGGTTTCCAGTCCGAGCGCCTGGTGCTTGTGCTGCGATTTGCGGATCAGCGCGCCGACGTTGCAGGTACGGTGTATCCAGTTGATATTGATGATGTTGGCGTAACCCGCCAGTTCGTGGGTATCTTTCAGGGAGACGCCGAAATAGATCTGCCGGTTGTTCGCGACGGCGATCCTCTCCTTGAACCACAGCATATCTTGTTCGAGTGGAATGGGATAGGGGTGCAGGACCAGTTGCTCGCGCGTTGTGAGGTCGTTTCGCCAGTGGTTGAGCCTGGGTATGTCCTTCATCCGCAGGGGATGCAGAAATATCTGGCTGCCCTCGATGACGGGGACAGCGCCGACCGCGTTTTCAGGCATCGTGTTTGTATTCCCCGGCCAGCAGGCCCATGATGACGATGTCGTTCCTGGAATTTCCAACGCACACGTGGCTGCGCATGCGGCCCTCTTCGGTGAATCCGAAAGCGGCAAAGAACTTGAGCGCCGCTTCGTTGATGGATAGCACGTTGATGTAGATTCTTTCGAGGTTCAGATAGCGAAAAGCGTAGGACACCAGCGAGCGCAGCACCTCCGTACCGAAGCCGTTTCGGGCGTGCTTCCGGTCCAGGAATATCCCGAGTTCGGCGTGCCGGTGCACGAGGTTCACGTCGCGGAGGTTGCAATAGCCGATCAGTTGCGCCTCGTCCTTTCGCTCGATGGCGAAATAGACCGAGCGGTCGTCCGGTTTGGCGACAAGGCTGTCGAACCAGTCGAGGTCTTGTTCGAGGGAGACGGGGAACGGGTGCAGGTTCAGTAACTCTTTTGTCTGAAAGTCGTTACGCCAACTATTGATGCTGGGGATGTCGTCGCGTTGAAGGGGGCGCAGGGTCACGGAGTTGCTATCGATCATGGGGTGGTCTCCAAGTGTATTTTTTTCCGTATCTGGTTTACCGCGTCTTTCGTAAGGGTGCTCACCTCATCGGCGCTGTCGCCCTGGGCGATGACATAGCCGGAGCGTTTGGCGCTGTCGGTGAGGGGCGGTATGGTCATCCCCTCGTGTATGAACAGGTTGGCCGCCTTGATGCCGGGCAGGGTAAGGACGTCGCTCCAGTCGTCGATTTGTCGCACCACGCTTCCGGCTTGCAGTCCGAAGTACCGGATCATCGAGTGTTTCTCGAACCGCGGGTTGGTCTGCGGCTCGCGCCCCAGAGCGACCTGCACGGCCGCCTCTTCCAGGCTGGCGCCGGTGGAGAGATCGAGCAGCAGCGAGCCGATAAAGTCTCCGCCGATGCGTGCGCCTATCTCGATGACATAACAGCGGTCGTCGCAGAGCTTTACCTCGGCGTGAGAGGCCGAGTTGCGTATGCCGAGCGCGGCGATGGCCGCGGCGGTCGTTTGGCGAACGAGTTCCTCCTGCTCCGCGGGCAACCCCGCGGGCTGGATGTGCGCCATTTCGATCGTGTGCGGAAAGGGGGTGATCACCTTGCGCGTGATCTGCATCACCGAGGTCTGTCCCTCGTAGGTGATCGACTCCACGCTGAACTCGTCGCCGTCGATGAACTCTTCGACGATGAACGTGCCGTCGGACGAGAAGGAGAGCGTTTCTTCCAGGTAACGCTCGATATCCTCGAACCGCTCGATGCGGAAGACGCCGCGGCTGGAAAAGGCATCGACCGGCTTGATGATGAGCGGGTAGCGCAGTTCGTTCAACGTCGAGGGCGTCAGCTCGTCGGATCGCAGGCGCAGTCCGCGTGCGCAGGGGACGTTTTCGCGCTGGAAGGCCTGTTTCATGAGAAATTTATCGCGGCAGCGGCGGATCACCTCGACCGACGGAAAGATGTAGCCTTCCTCCTCGGCCAGGCGTGCCATGAGCGGGAGTGGGTTCTCCATCTGACCGGTGACGATGCCGGACGCGCCGTATCGGCGGGCGACCTCGCGCGTCGCCTCGTAGTCTCTGGCACCCACGCGGACGAACACGTCGGCGTGGTCTTTGCCGGGCGCGTCGGCGTTCGGGTCGATGGCCACGGTGCGGTAGCCCAGACGGTTGGCGGCGTCGATCAGCGTTGTCTGGTTCTCGCCGGCGCCGAAAATCAATATCGTTGACTCGGTGATGATAAAACCTCCCGGAAGATCATGTGGCGACTGCGTCGCGCGGCATTTCTCGCTGACAGGATGTTTCTGACCGGGTCAGGTCAGAAATTCCTGCACCTTGTCAAAGACATACACGACGTCGTCTTCGCTAAGCCCTTGATGCGCGGGCAGGAACAGTCCGCCCTCGTGGATTTTGTCCGCGACATCGAGCGACACGGTGGGCTTGTCGCAGTAAAGCGGGTAGAACGGGTGTCTGGCCAGGTTACCCGCGACGAGCAGGCGGCACTCGATTCCGTTGTTGTGCAGATGCGTTATGAGCGGTTTTCTCAGGCTGGGGTCGTGCAGGAAGAACCCGTAGGAGAAGCTCGAACGGAACGCCTTCTCGCTGTCCTCGAGGCGCTGGGTCTGCACATGATCCGACAGCTTGGCGAACAGCTTGTCGTAAAGCGCGAAATTGCGGATACGGATATCGATGAAATCCTCCAGCTTGTCCAGCTGGTGCAGGCCAAAAGCTGCCGAGACCTCGGTCGGACGGACGTTGAAGCCGGCTTCCCAGAACATGAACCGGTAGTCGTCGAAGTAGTATTCGTCCTGGATTTCCTTCTGGCTTTTCGCATCCAGTTCACGGGTCCAGCCGTGGGCGCGGGACGCCTTGATGATGTTGTCGTCGAGCTTTTCCCGACAGCAAATCATTCCGCCTTCGATGGTGGAGATGTGGTGCGCGAACATGAAGCTGAAGGAAGACGCCACACCGAAGTTTCCGACGTTGACGCCGTCCCATTTGGAGCCGGTCGCCTCGCAGCAGTCCTCGATCAGGATCAGCTTGTTCTCGTTGCAGAATTCGCGGAGCTTGTCCATGTGGGCCGGATTGCCGAGGAGGTGAACCGCGAATACGGCTCGTGTCCTGGAGGTGAGAGCCTTCTTGCACGATTCGATGCTGATGTTGAAGGTCGTGGGCGACACATCTACCAGCACCGGCTTGAGACCGAGCTGGATTACGGGGAACAATGTGGTGGACCAGGTTACGGCCGGCACCAGAACTTCATCCCCCTTCTGGAGGGGATTGCCGTAGCGTTTGCTCAGCAAAAGGTTGATGATGAGCAGGTTCGCGGAACTCCCGGAGTTCACCATGGTGGAATATTCGCATCCCTGCCAACGGCTCCAGGCGTCCTGGAAATCGATGGTCTTCTTGCCCATCACCACCATGGTCTTTTCCAGCAGCTCGAGCACGCTCGCTATCTCTCGTTTATCGTAGGTAGGTTCCTGCAATTGAATGGCTCTGTGTGTCATCGGTACCTCGTTCTTTCGTATATTTTCGTAAAATTATCGTCAAACGTTGAATCGGCTCAGTTCAGCGAGCCCATGACCTTCTTGACCGCCGTCACGACGTCTTCAAGTTGCTCCTGCGTGAGGCTCGGGTACAGGGGCAGCCGGAGCAGGCCTTCGAAGAACCGCGTCGCGCCGGGAAGGGTCTCGTCCGAACCCAGTTGCGAGTAGAGGCGGTTCGAATGAAGCGGTGAAAAGTGTACGTTGGTGTAGATGTTCTCGGCCTTCAGCGCGTCCAGTATCCAGTACTTGTCGGCTTCGGGAACGTGGATGCAGTAGATGTGACCGTTTTGCAGAGTGTTCTCCGTGAAAACGGGGAGAGAAACGCCTTCCACATCCGACAGGTTCTCCTTGTAGAAGTCCATGATCTCGCGGCGCCGCTGGTTCATCCAGTCAAGCTTGGCAAGCTGCGACAAACCGAGCGCGGCGTTGATGTCCGAGTTGACGTAGGAATTGCCCACGCCGATGTATTCGTAGTAACCACGCTGAATATTGTTGTTCAGGAACCGCTGCTTGTCCGTGCCCTTCTCCCGCACGAGCATGGCTTTTTCCGCCAGGGCGGTGTCGTTGGTAATGAACGCGCCCCCCTCGCCGGTGGTCAGGTTCTTGGTCGCGTGGAAGCTGAAGCACGACGCGTCGCCGAAGTTGCCTGTCTTCACGCCCTTGTATTCGGAACCCAGCGATTGCGCGCTGTCATGCACAACGTAGAGACCGTGCTTCTCCGCGATGCGGGTGACCTTGTCCATTTCCACGGGATTGCCCGCGTAATCGACGGGAGAGATCGCGACGGTCGAATCGGTGATGTAGCTCTCGAGCTTGTCGATATCGATGTTGCCCGTCAGCGGATCGACGTCCGCCAGCACAATCCGAAGGTTGTTGTAGATGGGTGCCAGCGCGGTCGAGGTGTAGGTGAAGTCGGGGACGATCACTTCGCCTCCGGCCGGGAAGCCCATGATGCGAAAGGCCATCTCGAGGGCGCCCGTCGCGCTGTTGGTGAACAGGACGTGCTTCACGCCCAGATACTCGGCCAGGGCCTTCTCGAACTTTTGGCATGTCGGCCCGTTACCGGAAACAAACGTTGAACGCACGGCTTCCGAAACCGCGGCTATATCGTCTTCCTGAATGTATGGAATGAGCAAGGGGACGGTCTTTTCCGCTACCGGCTTGCCTCCGTTGATTGCCAGATGTTTGCTGTCTTTACCCACTGTTATCCTCCCTTTATTGGCTAACTAAATTGGCTTCTCTATCTCGTTTCGAGATAATCGCTCTGTCGAGCTCTATTCCCCAATCGATGCCGATTTTGGGGTCGTCCAGACGCAGGGTGAACTGCTGATCGGCGCCCTGATAATAGGACGATTGCTTGTAATAAAAAGCGCATTGGTCCGTAAGACACCGATAGCTGTTGCCGAACCGGGCCGGGATCATTACCTGAAGGCGGTTGTGCTCGTTGATGACAAGGGTGAAGTGCTTCAGATAGTTCGGCGACTCGGGCCTTGCGTCCACAACCCCGAGAAGCACCGAGCCGCGAATGCATTGCACGAGCTTGTAGGTGACCTTGTCCCCGTGAATCCCGCGAATCACGTCCTTCGTGGAAAGCGATACGTCGTCCTGAACGAAATCGATATCGTAGCCGAAGCGGGAAAAAGCCTCGGAATACTCCTGGCGGTTGTACAACTCCAGAAAGTATCCCCGGTAATCTTCGAAAAGCTCCGGCTGAACAATCAATACTTCCGGAAGAACTTTATGTCTTTCAATATGTTGGATCATCTTTCCGTCCTCTTTTCGCAATTAGAGCTTTTGATGTTTTCTCGACTCTGTGCGTGCAGCTATTGATAACCACAATGCAGATGTCAATTCTTTTTTTGACGCCCGAAACCGCCGTAAGCACAAGGCTACAGCACGTCTTCCACGCACTGGAATATCTTGAATCCGCCCTCCCGGAGATGCTTGGCCTGACGGGTGGTGCGCATGTCGGACTTCATCATGTCCCGAACCAGGTCGTCCAGCGTTCGGACGGGCTCCCAGCCCAGCTTCTCGCGCGCCTTGGTCGGGTCGCCCAAAAGCAGATCGACCTCCGTGGGACGGAAGTAGAACGGGTCCACCCGCACGATGGTCTGCCCCGGCTTAAGGTGGTCCGGCGAAGAGCCGGCCTCGCGCTCGAAAAGCTCGCCGTCGATGCTGTCCAGCACGCCGATCTCATCGACGCCCTCGCCCCGGAAGACGATGTCCATGCCGATGCAGGCGAACGCCTTCTGCACGAACTCGCGCACGGTGGTTCCCACGCCGGTCGCGATGACGTAGTCGTCCGGCTCGTCCTGCTGCAGGATCATCCACATGGCCCGCACGAAGTCCTCGGCGTGGCCCCAGTCGCGAATCGAGTTCAGGTTGCCCAGCGACACCTTGCTCTGGATGCCCAGCGCGATGTTGGCCGCGGCGCGGGTGATCTTGCGCGTGACGAAGGTCTCCCCGCGGATGGGTGACTCGTGGTTGAACAGGATGCCGTTGCTGGCGTGCATGCCGTAGGCCTCGCGGTAGTTGACCGTGATCCAGTAGGCGTAGAGCTTGGCGACGCCGTACGGCGAGCGCGGGTAGAACGGCGTGGTCTCGCGCTGGGGCGTCTCCTGAACCTTGCCGAAAAGCTCGCTCGTGGAGGCCTGGTAGATGCGGGCCTCGTTCATGCCCAGAATGCGGAGCGCTTCCAGTAGCCGCAGCGTGCCCAGTCCGTCCGCGTTGCCCGTGTATTCGGGCGTGTCGAAGCTGACCTTCACGTGACTCTGCGCGGCCAGATTGTATATCTCGTCGGGTTGAAAGTCCTGAATGATGCGGGTCATGTTGGTGGCGTCCGTCAGGTCGCCGTAGGAGAAAGTGAACTGGTTGTCCGGATTGCGTTCCGGCGCGAAAAGGTGGTCGATGCGGGCGGTGTTGAAAAGGGAACTCCGGCGCTTGAGACCGTGCACCTTGTAGCCCTTCTTCAGAAGAAAATCGGCTAGATAGGCGCCGTCCTGACCGGTGATCCCGGTGATGAGTGCTTTTTTCACTGTGTCGTCCTTATTCGTTCGGTGTTCGTTCGTCAAAATGGCAGAAGGCGTACCGCGGGAGATTCTCCGGCAATCCAGAGCCACAAACTGCCCCGGCGCGCGTCCGGAACCGCCTCCCCGCACACTTCATGCGCGCATCCACTCATTTGGGCCGATCCGTTTTTGTCAAGTCTAATCCTGCAACCCAAACACACCCGCAACGCACCCCTATCACCATGGAAATACACGCGATGACGACAGGGAAAACCCAGACCAGGCACGATGAGGAAGGAGACCCTCACCCCAGCCCCCTCCCGCAAGCGGGAAGAGGGAGATGAGAGGCGGGCGCTAACGGCTATGTGGAGCCGGAAAGCGCTGAAAAAGCTTGACACGGCACCTGCGGGTTTTATCTATAACAGCGAGTATATTTAGATGTAAGATTTGCGTTTGTGATGCAGGATTTGTTTTGGTATTCTTGCGGTAAATAGAGCAAAGAGTATGGGCAATATGAATATGGGTAGGCTTCAGGTTGCGCGTTTTCGAGATTATTGTTTCGGCTGGTACCACATTATTATAATAAAAACACGGTAAGGAGAACACATCGTTCAATGAAAGCACTGCTTTTATATCCAGCGCAGTATGCTATGCATAAGAGCCTGGAATCAAGCTTGAAAGATTTCGGCTTCGAAACGATTCGGGTATTAAATCCATTCGATTCGCTGAACCGGTTCGAGAAAGCGCTTTACGCCAAGCGAACCATCTTTTCGCTCAAACGGAATATTTCCATTATAAACTATATTCGCAAGAAGATCAATATACAATATCTGGCGGCAATAAAAGAGCTTTCGCCAGACTTGATCATGATCTACAACAGCCAGTTCATGATGCCGGAGACCCTCAAACAATTGCCGGCTCATACAAAGGTTGTGGTGTTCCTGGGCGACAATCCGTACTTCACACCCACGGATCCATTCAATCTCACGATACTGCCTTTGGTCGATAGAGTTTACGCCGCCGATTCATCGCATGTGGAACATATGCGGCGCATTGGAATAGCTCAGACGGAGCTGGGCATGCTCGGGTTGGATCCCGCACTGTACGAGGGCATCGAGCCAACCGACGAAGAACGCCGGAAATACAAGCACGATATCCTCTTTATCGGCATGAACTATCCGAGTCCCTGGGGCTACAAGCGATTGTATTACCTCAGCCATTTCTGCGGATTCGATTTCCGTGTGATGGGCAGCAGCAAAGCCTGGCAGATGTGGCTGCCGCATTTCCCCGAGCTCAAGCCGCATTTCACGCAGATTACACGGCTTAGCAATCGAGACATGATCGCGTTTTCAAAGTGTTCCAAGCTGACCCCTGTCGAGCTCAATCCCGGTATCATCAACGGGCTGCATCTGCGGGCGTTCGAATCCATCCTGATGGGCGTGTTGCCTCTTGTGGATAAAAGCGTGGATTGCCCGGTGCTCTTTCCCGATCCGGCCCTGCCACTGGTGGAAAACCGCCAGCAGGCCAGGGAACTGGCAGAGCATTACCTGCGCAATGAAGATGAGAGGATTGACCTTGTCCGTCGATTGAAGCAATACGTTGTGGACAACTATTCCACCAAAGTACGTATCGAGGCCATGCTGCATGACGTCGGTCTCGTCTGATCAACCGCTGAAAGTCGGTTACATCTGCAATACGCTGAACCCCGGCGGAAGCGAGATGCGGGCGGTGGCTGTCGCGCAGAACATGCATGACCAGGCGGATCTGACGATCATCACGACCGGACCGGGGAAGCTGGACGACCAGGTAAGCAACGCCGGCGTGCGGCTCTATACCCTATTCTCACCGACTGCGGGCATTCTGCGGTTCATGAAGGCAATTCGGCGCATTCACCGGCAGCAGCGATTCGATGTCATACATGTCCACGGCAACAGGATCGGCCCGTTTGTTCGCTTGGCTTTATTGGGATTTGCGCCGCCGATGGTCTGCACGTTTCATGGCCATCGCATACGCAATCGCTGGTTTCATTATCTGAACTTTCTGGTATTCAAGCGGATTCTTTGCGTGAGCAAAGAGCTGTACGAATACACCATACAACGTAGCCCCAAGTGGTATCACCCGCGGTTGCGTGTTCTACTCAACGGTGTCGATTCCAGTCGCGTGATCGCTGGAAGGGACCGTGGCAAGCTGCGAAAAGAGCTCAATCTGGATGAAAACCATTTTCTGATGGGGATGGTAGGCAATATCGGGCCCGGGCGCAATTTCGCGATGATCTGCCGAACGCTTCCAAAGGTGTTCGAAGCTATGCCGCAGGCTCGGTTTGTGTTTATCGGCGGCGTGCGCAGTCAAAAAATGAAAGACGAGCTGGACAGCATCATCGCCGAAACAGGGACAGCGGGCAGGATTTTCTTCGCCGGTTCACGCACGGATGTGCCGGACCTCTTGCAGGAGCTCGACGTTTACGTTTATGCCTCGGAGCACGACACATTCGGGTTGACGATCATCGAAGCTATGATGGCCGGATTGCCCATCGTGGTCAACAACCTACCCGTGTTCGACGAAACAACCGACAAGGGACGCTGCGTCGAGTATTTTCGCACGGATGACGAAGCGGACCTCGCGAGGGCGATCCTTGCGCTGGCGCAGTCATCGGAAAGACGTGAGGAGCTGGCTGATGAAGCGCGAGATTGGGCGTTGACAAAATTCGATATTTCCACGCATATTGCAGGCCTGCTTCAGCAGTATCACGAAATGAATGCAGGCAGATGAAATCATGAGGAGTTTATGGCACTGAAAGACAAAATACCCTTATCGTTACGCCTCAGGCTGAACCACCTGGCCTTCGATCTTGGCGCGTTTCCCAAGGTCAAGCCTTGCAGCATTCCGAATAAACTGAGATTTCCCGATAACAGGAAGGGCGGTTTCGTTATGTCGGCCGATTTCGAGATGGGGTGGGCTTTTCGATTTTCCAAGAAGAAACGGAATATCGTGGAGTCGCTCTCGGCTCAGACGCGCAAAGGTTTTTCGCATCTAATCGAGCTGTTCGAGGAGACCGGCGTTCCTATCACCTGGGCTACCGTGGGGCATCTGTTTCTGGAAGAGTGCAAGCCCGGCGACCACGACTGGATGAAACGCGTACCTTACTTCGATCACAAGACGGTTCGCTTCATGGAAGGCGATTGGTACGACAGTGATCCGCATTGCCACTGGTCTGAGGGAAAGAGCTGGTATGCTCCGGACCTCGTGAAACAGATCATGCAGTCGCCTGTGCCGCACGAGATCGGCTGCCACACCTTCTCGCACATGAATTTCGATGATCGGTACTGTCCGCCGGAGGTGGCGGACGACGAGATCAAGGCATGCCTGCAAGCCGCAGAGCCGTACAACATCCAGCAACGCTCCATGGTGTTTCCCTGCGGTACATACGGCAATATACCTGTGCTGAAGCGCTACGGATTCACCATTTACAGGCGCAACATCGATTACAAGCTTGCTTACCCATTCATGGACGAGCACGGGCTTATGGTGACTCCTTCCACATCCGGTGTTGATTTCGGCAAGAAGGCTTCTGGTTGGAGCGTGGAACAAATCCAGCGCCGGCTTCTCGCGCTGGTTGACCGGGCCATCGCCACCCACACGGTTGGGCACTTCTGGTTTCATCCCTCGATGGTCGAGGAAGAACGGGAGATGCTGTTGGCTCCATTGCTGCGTCATGTGGCGAAAAGGAGAGACGAGGGCAGCTTGTGGGTCGGAACGATGGGCGAGGCGGATAGCGTGGCTCGCAAGGCAATTGAAAGGGCTAAGACGGTTTGATCGACCGGATTCCAGCCCGAAATTACTTGACACGAGTGGAGACCGTCATTTTTGTCCATGCTCACCGGTTTCGAAGTAAGCGGGAAGTAATAACAGGGGAAGAGGAGCAGACTTGAATAACGCACTGGTATTTCCTGGGCAGCGTATTCGCACGGGGCAGAGCAAGCGTCTATGGCTTTTTCAGGCGGCGCAGTTACTGGTTCCGTTTCTGCTTATCGGGTTGATCCATTACAACACGAATCAGATTGTTGACGCGATATTGAGCCTTTTCCTGTTCATCGCTTTTCTTAATTCGAAGCGCAACAGTTATTGGCTCGCCTTCTTTTTCCTGCTCGTCAATCCCTTTGGCGGCGTTTTTTCCGGTGAACATCCTCTCATCGTGCTTCCGGCCTGGGGTCGGGGGATTCTGTTCAGCGAGGCTTTCGCGGTCGTAGCTTTCCTGAAGGCTTTGGTAACGCCCAGCCGCCTCAGTTACAAACATTTCAGGATTCCCGGCTTGATTCTTCTGGTCAATATTCTGATGTCCATACCCACAACTCTGGTTTTTGGTGTGAGCGCTTATTCGTTTCTTTTGATCATGCGTAATTGCATTCACGTATTGTACTTGTTTGCTTTCCCCCGCTTGTTGAGTACGGATGAGGAGTGGGGTCAGTTCTTCAACTTTCTGTATATTATCGTCATAGCCATTTTCGTCAATGTCATGCTGGAGCAATTGCTTCATTTCAAGCTGGCATTCCTGATGGGAGCATCGAGTGTCGGTTCGGGCTTTGGCGAAATCCTCTACGGCGGAGACGAAACGCTTCGGTTTTCCAACTCCGCGAACATCGCCCTGATCGCGCTTCTTTCCTCGCTGTGTTTTCTCGCCAGCGGGAATCGGAGATTCCCCCGAGTCTTTTTGATCGCCAACGTATTCATTGTCTATTTTCTCACGCTCATGTCCGCGACGCGGGGATGGATATTGAGTCTGTCGTTCATTCTTTTCTTTTCGGTGCTCTTCAATCTGCGCAAAATGGTTCGCTTTGGGACGGTTGTCTTTCTCGTCGTTCTTCTGATCGTCGCCAATATTCTGATACTCAACAGCCCCCGGTTTGCGTCGCAGTACGAAAACATGCTCTACCGCATGAGCACGCTCCAGCTTCTGGCAGAGGGCGATCTGACGGCCGGCGGTACGCTTCAGCGTCTGACCTTCCGTTTTGAATGGGTTCAGCAGGGAATTGCCCTTAATCCGATGTTTGGTGTTGGATTCTCGCAGGTCTTCATCAAGCACTTCGATCCTCACACTGGGAATCTGAATTTCATTCTACAGGGAGGTTATCTCGGGCTGGTCTGCTGGATTCTGGCTGGTCTGGCTTTTGCGATAATCCTCCTTCACAAGGCGGTTTCGCTACCTCCGGAGAACCCTTATCGATCGTATTTTCTCATTTGTTTTTTCTTCTTCATCGGGCTGGTCATCATTCACAGTTCATCTGTGATGCTGTTTTTCTATACGACCCGTACGGGTCACGCGTACAGCATTTACATGTTCCTGGCCTATTGTTTCTACACGATGAATCAGGCGGACAAATACACCGCCGCGATGCTACAGAAAGTAGAAGAATAGGAAGACTGCGCTTCACTCGCCATCCTGCTTCGGACAAATCCCACTTTTTTCATTGACGAACCTACTCGCGATTTTCAGCATTTAGTTTAACGCTTACATCAAGCAAAGGACGAATATGAAAGCCCTCACGACCCTCGCACTATTCCTTCTGACACTATCGCTCTGCGCGACCATCCTGACGTCATCCGAGCGCTCCATGATGCGCCAGATGCTGATCGAAAACGACCTCGACAGTCTCTCCACCGACTTTCTCAAAGACTGGGGTCTCGACACACACTTCAAGATTCCCGTGGTCGTCGATATCCTCAACCAGCCATTCCTGTTCCCGGAGTACGTCGCCGGTATCGACACGCTGATCCGCGGGAAATCGACCGCCGAGATGCTGCTGAGCTTTTCACGCGATATCTTTTCCACGGATTGCCGGATGGACGACTTTTCCTCCGATCCTAAGACCAATGATCCCATCGACTATGCCATCCAGAGCTGGGAGACCATCTCGCGCGACTATCAGCAGGCGTGGAGCGGACTTAGCAAGGACGAACGCAAGCAGCTCGAAGCCATTGCGCTCAGTCTGTGGGAGGAGCACGAAGACTCGCTCGACTACCAGAAGGCGTTCGAGAAGCGCGGTCTGGTCGAGGGCGACCTCATCGATTCCGACAGCCTCATCGCGCTGATCGAGAAGGTCGATTTCGTGTCGCTGTCAAGGGCGGCAATCGCGTTCGAGAAGGATTTCTGCTTCCTGAAAGAACGGGTGAAGGACCGTGAGCTCAGGCCGCGCACGAAGAAAACCGCATGGGGAACGATGTGCATCGGCGGCAGCGGAGACGACACCTACGAGGGTCGTTACGCGCTCATCATCGAGACCGGCGGCAACGACACCTACCGCGCCGATCTCTACGCCGACCCGAAACAGCCTTTCTGCTGGGTCATCGACCTCGCGGGTAACGACTATTACGAGAATCGCGGCGTAGGCGGACTGTTCAGCGCCGTGATGGGGCTGTGCCGAATGTACGACGCGCAGGGCGACGACACCTATCGCGCCGGAGATATGTCCTTCTGCGCAAGCTTCGGTTGTGGCGTCTATGAGGACGAAGCCGGATTCGATATCTACGACTGCGGTCTGCACGCCATCGGCGCAGGGAGTTATGGGCTGTGTCTTCAAATCGATGCGGATGGCGACGATCGCTACAGCGTTACGCAGTACGGCGAGGGATTCGCCGGACCGCTGGCGGCGGGGATTCTGATCGACCGTAACGGCGACGACCTCTACTACGCCGGAGGGAAGTACCTGCACGCGCCCTTGGCTCCGTTCGACTACCGGAGTCTCTCGCAGGGATTCGGTTTCGGTATGCGACCCGACATCGCCGGCGGCATCGGCATCATCCACGACGACCACGGCAACGACGTCTATCAGGGTGGCGTCTATGCGCAGGCGGTCGCATACTGGTACGCACTGGGAATCGTTATCGACAACGAGGGCAACGACTACTACGATGCGGTCTATTACCCGCAGGGGAGCGGTATCCACCTTGCGGCGGGATTCCTCTTCGACGGTGCGGGGGAGGACCACTACTATTCCAAGCACGGGCCCGGTCAGGGCGCCGGTCACGACTACGGCGTGGGCTTCATGATCGATCGTGGGGGTAACGACTATTACGGTATCGAGGGCGGAAATGGACTGGGTCTGACCAACTCCGTCGGCGTCTTCATGGACGTCTGGGGTGATGACGAATACGCGCGCGATCGGTCGAGCAACTACGGCTACGCCAATTCATCGCGTGGCTGCGGCGGCATCGGCATTTTTCTCGACACCGGTGGCAAGGATATGTATGGGATCGAAGAAGCCGCCAACGACAGCACGTGGGTCAATGGCACATGGGGACTTGGCAGGGATGTCGCGCTGATCCAGCCGCCGACGCCCATCGAAGAAGAGGCCGAGGAACAGGCGGCGCTGGTCGATTCGACAGCGAGCATCGAGGAAATCTTCAATGCGGCGTCCGAATGGGGCGTGGGAAGCGCGAAGATGCGGGTCGAGAAGGCGGGTGAAATCTTACTTGACCGGGAGGAGGAAGCCGCCGAATTCATCTTCAATCACCGCCTGAACACCAAGAGCGGATTGGTTTATCGCGCCATCTCGAAATTCGCCGACAAGTCCGATGCGTTGAAGCCCTATTTCTCGCGTGGACTGCACAGCCCGGACAGTTTGGTCGCCAAGACCATGATCAGTCTCATCAGCGAGAGTGGCGACAGCGTGTGGGTCGATTCGCTGTACGTACTGCTGCAAGAGAAGAAGTACGTTCCGCGGGTGTTGGGATCGCTGGGCGGTCTGAAATGCGAACGCAGCATCGAGATTTTGTGTGAATATTGCGGTCACGAGTCCGAGATGTTCCGGGTAATCGCGGCGAAGGGATTGCGCGGAATCAATTCCGTAAAGACCAGACAGATGTTACGCGATATGCGGGACGATTCGTCGTTTCTGGTGCGGTCGCTGGTGCGGTTGTCGCCAGCGTGGAAGCGCGTTGACGGCAAGCCGAGATGGGAGTAGGGAACCCTCATCCTGTCCTTCTCCCGCAAGCGGGCGAAGGGACGGCTTATAACCGATGTTTGAATATTACGAAGCGTATCCGGTTACTTAGGGCGCAGACCTCCGTGTCTGTCCGTATCTCCGTGGTACGCAGGCACCCTTGCCTGCCGGTTGCTTTCTCTTTATAATCGTCATCGAACAAAATTATTCAGGAGAATGCCAAGCTGGAGCTTGGCGGACCAGAGGAAAGGGTAAGACAGAGGGTAATCCCTACACAAATCCGACGATTTCCGTAGGGCGCAGACCCTTGTGTATGGTCGTCCAATTTCGATGAGATATTCGCGGAAACGCATTTCGAGGTTGACAAGAGTGAATCCGTTCTTGTATCTCTGTCTGAAGACCCGCCACAGGCGCGTTCAGGAGTTTGCAGATGGTAAGTAAAGCGCAAAAAGTACGTTTGGGTGTGTTCCTGGTAATCAGTTTTTCGCTTATGCTTCTGCTGGTCGTACTCATTGCAGGAGAGAAGCTTCTTCAGAAAAAAGACACCTACACGATCGCCTACAAGAATGTGTCGGTCAATGGATTGCAGATCGGTGCGATGGTCAAGTACCGGGGCTACATGGTCGGCTCGGTCACCGAGATGAGGATCGATCCTGAGGATGTCGGGACCATCGAGGTGATTGTCGAGGTGGAATTGGGTACGCCGATCAAGGATGACATGGTCGCCAACCTCGTTCCGCAGGGCATTACCGGATTGAAGCTGATCGAGCTCGCGGGTGGCAGCAATGCGGCGCAGATGCTGGAGCCCGGGGGGCGAATTCGTGCAGGTACGTCGCTTCTCGGTGATATCACCGGCGGAATTGAGTCCGTCACGGAGAAGCTGGAGCAAGTGTTGATACACGTCGCCGATATCACCAACGAAGAGAATCAGCAGCGCATCGCCAACATTCTTGCCAACCTCGACCTCCTGGTTGCCGACAATCGCCAGCATATAAACCGGATCATGAACAACGTCAGCTACACCACGTCCAACCTTAACGAGCTGGTCGTCTCCATGAACGACGCCATGAACCGGCTGAACGATTTGCTCTACTCCGAGGAAGCCGATCGCGTTCTCGCCAACGTCGTACTCATTACCGACAACCTTTCGAAGACCACCGAGATGGCGAGCAGCATCACTATAAACTTGAACAACATCATGCTGAAAGTCCGCGACGATGTGATCACCATGATCGAGACCATGAAGGAAACGGTCGATTACCTGAACGAATTCTCGCGTCAGATCGACGAAGAACCGTCTCTGCTGCTACGAACAAAGCGTAAATAGAGGAAGCCCATGAAGCGTTTTATCTGGATATTGCCGGTTACCGTGCTGATCTTTCTCATCGGGTGCACTGTCGAGGAGATCGCACCGCGCAACTACTATGTCATGGAATACTACCCGCATACCGAAGTCGATTCGCTCAAGAGGGTGAAGCCACTGCCCTACAAGGTGCTGATATCCGACGCGCAGATCGCCCGTACCTACACGCGGCGCCAGATCGTGCTGCGGCACTTCGGTCCCAAGCTGACCTATTCCGACTACGACAATTGGGGCGGCAAGCTGTCCGAGATGGTTTCCGATCTGGTTACCCAGCGCTTCAGACGATACAATATTTTTTCCAAGGTTCACAAGGAATACTACAGTGAAATCCCCGATTTCGAGATCGACATCGTTATCAACAACATCGAACTCTACACCTCTGAGGTGAACACCAACCGCGCCGCCCGGCTCAACATCGATTTCCGGCTCAAAAGGGTGAACGAGCAAACAACGCTCCTTCTGCATAGCGTGAATCGCGTCGTCTTCATGGTGGATGACGAGATCGAAACCTTCGTGCAGAAGACCAACGAGATGCTGCTGGAGGAGACCGATCACTTCATCCTGAAAATCGACAGATTCTTCGACGAAGGAATCCTGCCGGACGATATGCTGGCATCCGGGAAGGCGGGAAGGGACAGCCTGCTTCAGAGCGTGGAGCGGGAAGAACAGGTCCCCAGTGGTATGGGACTACTGCTGCTTCCGGCGATCAGCGAATCCGACGAGGAACCGCACTTCACCGTAACCGATAAATACGGCATGGAAACGACAGGCAGGATGGGTGATCCGCTGCCCTTGTGGAAAGGGAAATACAAGCTTCGTATGGGATCGGGCGACTATGATCAGATGATGAAGAAAGAGGACGTGGAAATCGTGCCGCGCTTCAAGACGCTTATCAATCCGGAGTGGGGCGCGCTCAAGGTCAAGATCGTCGATGAAAATCGTAACTACGTCAAAGTCCGCTACGAGATATTCGATCAATCAAGCGGCGAGAGCTTCGGATCGGACTTTCCCGCCGAAGAGGACATCGGTGAGAAGGATCGCATCTGGCTGCTCCAGGCGGGGCTCTACAAGGTGACCATCAACAACGAGCCGTTCAACACCTATCAGAATTTCACGACCGTGTTCCTTGAAGAAGGTTCGTACCAGATTCTGACCATCGTGGTGAGTACCGACGAAGACGGCGTTCCGCAGAACCTCATCGGTGCCGGCGTTCTCGACGAAACCGATGTGCTCGAGGAAGAGGATTATTTCCATATCTACAGCGCCATCCACGCGAACGGAAATATCTCCAGCGACAACTCGAACGACAAGAATAATTCCACGACCGTCATCAACGCCAGCACGCAGCTCGACAACCGGATCGTTTACGACCGGTATCCGTACCATCTTACGAGCAACCTGCTGGTCGAAGCCGGTTTGAGCAAGGACGAAGAAACGGATATTCGCGCTTCCGACGACAGTTTCAGTCTGCGAAACACACTCGTGTATTACCTGGTCAAGTCGTTCGGACTCTATGTGCGCGGGGATGCAACAACCCACTTCTTCCCGGAAAAAGTCTATTCCTCGGACGAACGAAACTACATCATGATCGATGAGGAGGGTGTCCGGGACACGCTCATGTACGAAGACGAATTGCAAGTCAAGGAGTCGTGGCAACCCGCCGAGTTCAAGGAGGGGTTCGGGATCAACTGGCGCATTCTGGACCGACAGCGCAGCAGCCTGAGCACCCGTCTCGGTCTGGGATTCCGGCAGATGTACGCGGACAACGTCTATAGCTACGATCAGACGGAAACGGTTGAAGTGAACGACTCGACCGAGGTGAGTTATTACCTTTACAACGAGGTGGGCAATTCAACGCAGGAGGGGGTCGAGTTCTCCGTTGTCGCCAGTTTCGAGCTGCCGTTCAACATGTCCTACGACTCGAATCTGGACATCCTCTTCCCGTTCGACCAGGACAATCCCAGCTATGAATGGGAGAACATCCTCAATCTGCGCCTGTTCAAGCAGGTGTCGCTGGACTACAAATTCACGCTGACCTACAACGAGGATGTCGCCGATTACAACATCCTGAATCACCAGTTCTATCTGCGCGTAACCTACATTATAAACTGACGAACATGGGAAACGACGGAAGACTGCAACGTGACAAAGCCCGGCTGATGCTGGAGGGTAGCCTCGACAAAAACGCGGTTCCGGGCATCTATACGCAGTTTTCCTCCATGAAGGACGTTTCCGCCATCGAGGATATCGACCTTTCCGGTGTTGTCATGATCGACAGTGCCGGTGTCGCGCTGCTGGACGAGATGCAGAAACGCATCGGGCAACCTCAGATTTCCGGCATATCGCCGACCGTGCAGCGCTCGATCGATACCTTTACATCCCTCGCGCTGGAACCACCCGAGGTCGTCAGACCGCCCGGATACTTCGAGATGGTCGGCGAGAAGGCGTTCAACTGGCGTGACTCGCTCGTCTATTCGCTCTACCTGACCGCCGACACGCTCTACTGGGCCTTCGTCGGCATCTTCAACCGCAAGGGTCAGCGCAAGGGATCGTTCATCCAGCAGAGCCTTCTGATCGGCGTCGATGCGCTCCCGATCGTGGGACTGCTTTCCTTCATTCTCGGGCTGATCCTGGCGCTTCAATCGGCCGCGCAGCTCCGAATGTTCGGCGCCAACATCTTCGTGGCCAACCTCGTCGCCATCTCCATGGTGCGCGAGATGGGTCCCATGATGACGGCTATCATCATCGCGGGTCGCAGCGGCTCCGCCATCGCGTCCGAGATCGCCACCATGAACGTCACCGAGGAGCTCGACGCGCTCAAGATGATGGCGATCAATCCCATCCGCTATATCGTGGTGCCGAAATTCCACGCCATGACAGTCTGCATGCCGCTGCTGGTAACGCTCTCGATCTTCCTGGGCGTGTTCGGTGGTGCGCTGGTGGCGATGTTCTATCTCGATCTGACCATCAACGCCTACATCGAGCAGGGGATTAACGCGCTGATATTCAAGGACATCTTTCTCAGCCTGATCAAGAGCACTTTCTTCTCATGGGTGATCGTGATCATCGGAAGCTTCTACGGTTTCCGCGTGCAGGGTGGTGCTGAGGGCGTCGGAAAAGCGACCACCGCGTCCGTGGTGGCGTCCATCTTCGCAGTAATCGTGCTGGATGTGATATTCAGCTTGATATATTTGATATAGAAAGACCCTCACCCCAGCCCTCTCCCCGCAAGCAGGAGAGGGGGCAGGGAACGAGGGATATGATAGTGAAATCCTTATATCTCCCTCGCCTCCCGATGCATCGGGACGGGAGAGGATTGGGGTGAGGGTAACCATGACAGAACCAATCATCCGCGTCCGCGATTTGATCGCGAAATACGAGGACAAGGTCATCCTCGACGGGATCGACGTCGATATCATGCCCGCGGAGATCACCGTCATTCTCGGTGGGAGCGGTTGCGGCAAAACAACCCTGCTCAAGAACATCCTGCGTCTCCACGAACCGGCCGCCGGAAGCGTCGAGATATTCGGCCAGAACGTCGTCGGGATGGAGGAAGGCGCGTTCGAGAAAATCCTGGCGAACATCGGTATGCTGTTCCAGAACGGCGCGCTACTCAATTCGCTTTCCATCTACGACAACATCAGCATTCCGCTCGAACAGCATACGAACATCCCCGACATTCTCAAGGAGCGCATCATCCGAAGGAAGCTCGACCTGGTCAACCTGAGCCACGCCATCTACCTCAAACCCTCCGAACTCTCCGGCGGCATGAAGAAACGCGCCGCCCTCGCCCGTGCCATGGCGCTCGATCCCAAAATCCTCTTCTTCGACGAACCCTCCGCCGGACTCGATCCTCTCACCAGCGCCAACCTCGACGAGCTCATTCTCACCCTCAAGAAGCAGCTCAACATCACCATCGTCATCGTCACCCACGAACTCGCCAGCATCCACCGCATCGCCGACAAGATTATCTTCCTCGAAGGCGGCAAGATGCTTTTCAATGGAACGCTTAAAGAAGCTAAACAAGCATCCATTCCCGCCATAGACACCTTCTTTGAGGTCGGTAAGTTCGAGTAGTTCCATCACAATTTAATTTATTTTGCCAGAATGCTTGACGGGATAAATGTTTTATTATGAAATCGGTGTCGATTACTCAGGAGGGAATATGCGTTTATGTATCGTGGTACTGATGATCCTGTTATGTCCTGTCCTCAACGCAGCCTGTGGATTTGGCGATTCATCTCCATTCATTCTTGATTATGCCGGTGCATTCTTCAGTTGGATTACTCCTTCCGGCTGTGAAGCATGGCTATATAATCAGAATGTGACGTTAAACTGGAATACAACCGAATCAAATCCTGGAAATATCGATCTGCTCTGGAGCAGCAACGGTGGAATGTCGTGGTCCTATATCGTACAGGATATCGCGGATACTGGAACCTATCAATGGACCGTACCGGACGTAAACGCGGAAGAGGCTGTGCTCTGCGTCGAAATGACGGATTCTTATGGCAATACGAATCTGTGTTATTCTCCGTATTTTGTCATACTTGCAAGTCATCCTTTCTCCGATTCACCGGTGTTTGCTATCGACCTGGAGCCTCCCGTCGTCGAGATAATATATCCTCTGGGTGATGAAGAAGTAGTGTATAACACTGTCATGGAGATTGAATGGAACGCGAGCGATAACCACTTCATCAGTGAGCCGATATCAATCAGTTGGTCTGACGATAACGGCGATAGCTGGGAGTTGATCGAGACGGGAATCGCAAACGCGCTTCTGTATTCCTGGCTCGTACCTCATCAAGAGACGGAAGCGGCGGAGATAAGGATTCGGGCAATCGATTCTTTCGGTAATCAATCCGAGGATATTTCCGGTTGTTTTGCCATCGTCGGCGGCAGCATCGCTTGTCCTCAGAACGTAACCTGCACGGCGGTCAACTCCGACATCGTTCTATCATGGGATCCTGTAACTCAGATGGAAAGTGGGGATCCCGTAACTGTGGACGGGTATTTTGTCATGATGAGCAATGAGGTGACGGATGAGTTTGTGTTCCTTGATTTCACCACATCGACAACCTATACGCATCATAACGTGGCAGGTAACCAGGATTGCAAATTCTACCATATCGTCGCGTATATAGAAGATACCCCATTGATTGGTGGTGTCCATTCGTGGAAAGACACGGATGCGAAGAAGAATACGATTGAAAGCTTCAGGAAGCAAGTCACGAGAAAAAAAGGGCAAGGGGCCAAGGAGTAAAATATGAAAAGGATATGGGTATTTCTGTTAATCATTGGAATCATGATCCCGATATACGCGAAGACAAACCGCCAGTTGATAAATGATGGGCACGTATCGACAGACCGTCCCAACGATTCACCGATTGTTTCGAATGTGACTGCCTCGCAAAGGACCGACGGTTCCGGAATGATCGATATTTATTACGATCTCGAAGACGATTTTTCCGTACTTCTGACCGTTGAACTCCTTCTGTCTGAAGACGGAGGACAAAACTTCACGTACTTGCCGGATATCGAGAATCTCGCCGGAGATATCGGGGAAGATGTCCCGACGGGTTTGAACAGGCACATCGTATGGGATGCATTGTCGGAAGGAGTTTCATTCGATGGAGACAACTTCGTAGTCAGGGTCTTGGCAGAAGATAGTTTTATTCCTCCCGAAACAGCGAGTTTTGCATATATACAGGGAGGAGTTTTCCTGATGGGCGATACACACGAAGTTGGTAATGACGATGAGATACCGGTGCATACGGTGCAAGTTTCCCCGTATTCAATCGCTCGCTACCCGGTCACAAATGAGGACATCATCGAAGTGTTCAGCTGGGCGGCACAGCAGGGATATGCAGGTTATTCATCAACAACCGGCACATTTATCAATATTATTGGAGATCAACAAACCCTTTTAAATCTCGCCTCCAATCGCTGTCCCATCGACTGGAATGGATCGGAATTGATTTTCACCGGCAGTTCATACGCAGGTTCGATCACATGTCCCTGCATCATGATAAGCTGGTATGGCGCTGTGGCATACTGCAATTTCAAGAGTGCCATGGATGATATCGAGCCTTGTTATAACCTCACGAGCTGGGATTGTAACTGGGGGGCGACGGGCTATCGCCTGCCAACGGAAGCGGAACACGAATACGCTCAGCGGGGAGCCTCCATTGCACCGGATTACTTTTATTCCGGTAGTGATGACCTGAACTCTGTGGGATGGTTCGAAGGAAACTCGGGAAACGGGACTCATCCCATCGGATTGAAAGAACCCAATCAGCTCAATTGCTACGACCTGACGGGAAACGTTTGGGAATGGTGCTGGGACAAATACAGTCCAACCTATTATCAGGAATGCCTCGATCAGGGAACCGTCGTCAATCCGCGTGGTCCGGTGACGGGTACGGAACGGGTATTCAGAGGAGGAAGCTGGTATTCGATTGCATTCCAGTGCCGTATATCGAACCGGGTCAACAAACTCCCGACCGAGACACTGGCCAATTGCGGATTTCGCTTAGTGAGAGGAACGTAAACCTTATTTCTCACGATTCCGAATATGCAAGGTTATCATGCTGAGGTTGGCCACGAGGTCGGCGTTTTCAGAATTTTGACAGCAAGCGTACGAAATATATGTTTGCCTCCCCAATGTGCAACATGGCAAAGATTAATTTCGGAAATAACTTGACACACTAATTCTTATAGGTTTATACTTACTTGCAGAAATAGGAGGATGTATGCGTGTACGATGGATTTTGGTTCTCACACTGATCTGTTTCACTTCAACTGTCTTTGCACAAGAAGCGATATCTGAAATTACTGAATTCGATTATCCGGAAGATGAGTACTTCAGCGGACAATTCAGTTTCTACAACCAGCACCTTCGTAACGAACGCGGCGCGGACATTAACGGCGACGGATACGATGACTATCTTCGAAGTATTCGCGATATCACGACCGGCTACTACCATATCGCAGCATATTGGGGTTGTGAAAATCCCTCGGGTATTCCAGACCAGACTTATTGCCATGAAGAATATGGGCTGACATACGTACAGCCGAGTTGGTACGGTGATCTCAATGGCGATGGTCGAAACGATCTGCTGGTTACGTATCGTTCCGGGAACGACGTGACAGCCTTCATCACGATCCAGAACGACGAATTCAGTATCGAACCCACATTGACTTTCGATGTGAATTATCCGGGCGGTAGCCGTATATGGAACGGTGGAAACGACTTCAACAATGACGGATTTGACGATATCCTCATCATTGATTACGATTCCGGTGGAAATACCATGGGCAATGTCGATGTTATGTATGGCGGACAGAGCATGGACACGGACGTCGATGTTCATTTCGAGGGAAGCGAAGACCTATATCCGGCTTTGGGTAGGTATGTCGCGACGGGCGATATCAACGGTGACGGAATTGTCGATCTGATCCTGACGCATAAGAGCGCCAGCAATCAACAGATATTCTTCAATATCTATCTCGGAGGCTCCGACTTCGACAATATATCGGAAATCACGTTTCACCCTGCCGATATGGACGCCTTCCATTCATGCCTGATTGCCAATGGCGATTTGAACGACGACGGATGTGACGATATCGTTTACTCCATGTTGAACACCGTTTACGTCTATTGGGGTGATTCGGATATCGATATGTCTTACTCGACATTCGAGATCGAGAACACGAATTCGTCGTCGCCGTATTCCTATTTCTTCTACTGCGATATCAACAACGACGGATATGACGACCTCGGTTTGAGACGTTACTACGAAGATACGGTTGATTTCTACCTCGGAAACGCTTATGTTCCGGATGGCGTGTCATACTCTGTCGATGTGGCATATCATTGCGCTTGTGAAGGCATGGGACAAGACATCGGAGACATCAATGGCGACGGCGCGGACGACGTGTTGGTCACCAATGGCGGATCGCAGCATCACGCAACCGTTTATACGATCTTCCCCACTGTGGAGGAGTTGGTCGGAATATCGATCGACTCGGAAATCGCCGATTTTGGCGAAACGATCGAGGTGCCGATCCGTATTTCAATCCCGGAGGATATCAACCTCAATGCAATTGAACTGACTGTCGAAGGCTTTGAAGGTCTGGTCGATCAGATTGGGGTATCGTTCACCGGTTCGATGATCGAGGATCAGGACTGGCTTTGCGAGTGGAACAATATCGGCGGGAGCCTTCTCGTCGCCGCTGCGGGAACCAATGCCATCGAAGGCGATGGGTTTCTCGCGACAATGGTCGTTACGACGGCAACCCAGGCCGATCCGTATTTCATTCCGCTCGACATTACCGCGTGTACCTTCAATGATGGCAGCGTCAACGCTGACATTTCCGGTGGCGGAGTCATTGTCGGATTGACCACCGGCTACGGCGACATCGATATGAACGGCCTTGTTCAGGCTTGGGATTCGTCCCTGATTCTTCAATACCTCGTCGGTGAGGTAGAATTGACGCCAATCCAGCAGATTGTCGCGGACGCAAGCCTGGATAACACCGTTTCAGCGCTCGACGCGTCGTTGATCCTTCAATATCTCGTCGGCATCATCGACGAACTGCCGTACCCGGTCGATCCGGACGATTTCCCGGGTCGAGGCGATGTTGAGGGCTCGGTTATCAACAACTGGGGATATTTGGAGGCTACGGTTCCATTTCATTTCACGAACGTCGAGAATGTGGTCGGCTTTCAGATGAACTTCAGCTACGATCCGGAGATTCTTGAATTCCAGGATGCCGTACTGCCGGACGAAATTTCGCTTTCCGGTTTCTCGATCACTGCGGCGGATGGCGTGATCTCGATTGCCGGAACCAGTGCGGATGCAATCAATATGGGCCAGATGGATATCGATCTGAAATTCCGTTGTGAACTCGTGTCGAACAACCCGACCAGTATCACATTGCAGTCCCTGCGCTGGAACGAAATGGACACCATTGTCGATGCCGCCGAATCGGAAATTCGCTTCACGCTGGATAGCCCGGTCGATCCCGACAATACTCCGTCAATGACCCAGCTCACGGGTTTATACCCGAATCCGTTCAATCCGCGTACCACGGTTTCTTTCGATCTGGTCACGACCCAAAAGGTGAGCCTTCAGGTATTCAATACCAAAGGTCAGTTGATTCGCACACTCGTCGATGGGCAGATGCAACAGGGCAGTCACACGATCGAATGGAATGGGAAAGATTTTGCAGGTAAATCCGCAGCCAGCGGCATCTATCTCTTCAAGCTGAAAGCGGGAGCCTGTACGGAAATCGCCAAGGCATTGCTGTTGAAGTAATTGTATAAAAATGCAATCGGGGCTGGATCAATGAATGGTTCAGCCCTTTCTTTCATAGAGCAGGAACAGCCAGAACGGTTTTTTCTTACCTAAATAACGATTCAGCAAGTTGCACGCCCGTGATACCGGATTTCCTTTCTGCTCATCAAAATCGGTGTTGCCGCAGGATGGGCATAGCACCAGCCCCTCCGGGTCCTTCCACTGATTGGCAATGTTTTGCTTGATCTTCAGAAGCAGCGGTTGGAAGTCGCGGCTGATCGGCCCGTGAACTCCCTGGCGGATCAATCGGAATTCGGGACCGATTCTGCGGCTGATAGCTTCCGGGGTAAACGAATGCAGGTGGCCGTAGATATGAAAGGTATTGCCGCACTTCGGGCAGCGAATCCAGCGTGCCTCCAGCAATTCACGATTGGGCACCGTGATGAAAACGTACTTCCGGGTGATTCGCGTGATCTCGTGAATCGTCCTTTCCAGGACATCGTCAGGCAGATGTTCCAGCATTTCGCTGGAGAAAACCATGTCCCAGGATCGATCCCTGACAGGTATCGAATCCGCTGAAGCCTGAAGTGTCTCCGCTTTCACCTGCTTCAATGCCTCGGCCGAGATATCAACGCCGCAGATGTGATATTGTTCGGCGAGTTCATTCGTGATTATACCGTTCCCGCAGCCGATATCGAGGATGCTCTCGACATCGTCCGGAATGTAGTCCCGCACATGATTGACTTTGTCCCGGATAATGCCGGATTTATCGTAATCCTGCCACATCTCGCTTGCATGGTATCGCTGTTCAAGCTTTTCCCGTTTGTTATCCACAGAAACCTCCGTACAGTATCAAAACGTCATATATAATATCGATCTGTCAAGTTGCATGTTACCCCACCCTCTTTCGGAAGCTCACGATGCTAAGACTGAAGATGACGATGCCATAGACCGTCATGGGGATCACCTCGTCCAGCAGAAACGGTAGTGTCGCGCCTTTGGCGGTGATCTCGCGCATGATCACGATAAAGTATTTCATGGGGTTGAGCCAGGTGATCTGCTTGATGATCCAGGGCATGTTCTTGATCGGGATAAACAACCCGCTTAGCAGGATCATGAAAACCAGGAAGAACCACGAGAAAAACATCGCCTGCTGTTGCGAGGAGGTCATGGTCGAAATCAGCACGCCCAGCCCCAGCGTCGTGAAGAGAAACAGCAGCGCCAGTCCGGCCAGCAGGAAATAGCTGCCTTGCACGTGAATCCCGAATATCAACTGCGAGATGAAGAGCGACAGGAAGAGCTCGAAGAAGGTTAGCACCAGAAACGGCAGCAGTTTTCCGATGAGGAGTTGCCATTTTTTGATCGGCGTGACCATGAGCTGCTCGAGCGTACCGATCTCCTTTTCCCGGACCAGTCCCATCGCACTCATCATCATCGAGACCAGGGTGATCATGATCACCACGATGCCCGGCACCATGAACTGCGACGCCTCGAGGTTCTCGTTGAACCACATCCCGCTTTCGAATCCCACCGGAGCCTTGAATCGCTTCATCCCTTCGATGCCCTGACGCATGATGTAGCGCGTCGAGTATTCCATGCCCCAGTCGGTCAGAATGTCGCGCAGATAGCCACCCGCCACGCCTGCGGTGTTGCCGTCGATCCCGTCGATGACTACCGCGATGCGCGGTTTGCGCCCGGCGAGAAGATCGGCTTCGAAGTCGGGCGGAATCAGGATGCCGAGTTGCGCTTTCCAGCTCTCGATCGCCTGGTCGATCTCCTCGTAACCGCGCATCTCGCCCATTGGTTTGAAGCTGTCGGTGTGCAGCATCTCCTCGATCAGGGCTCGACTGGTGGGAGAGTGGTCGAGATCGGCGATCAGCAGCTTTACGTCTTTCACTTCGTTGGTGATGGCGAATCCGAGGATCATCATCTGGATAATCGGCACGAAGAACAGGATCGCGATCATCTCGCGCGTGCGAAACACCTGCTTGAATTCTTTGCGTATCAGTTGAAGTATCGGTTGCATATCATCCTCTGTTTTCGGCGAGTTTCCGGAAATTGCGCCATGACGCCGCCAGCAGTAAAATGGTGAATCCGGTCAGAACCAGCACCGGCTCTATCAGATATTCGATCGTGTTGCCCTTGAGCATGATACCGCGGATGATGATCAGGAAATACCGCGCCGGAATGATCCGTGAGATGTATTGCAGGAAGACTGGCATGGACGCGATGGGGAAGATGAACCCGGACAGGAGGATCGTCGGCATCAGCGTCATCATGATCGACGCCATCATAGCGATTTGCTGCGACGGCGCGATGGTGGATATCAACAGCCCCAGACTCAGCGCCACCAGAATGTAGAGCAGTGACAGACCCAGCAGCAGGAGCGGACTGCCGAGAAACGCAACGTGAAACAGCACGATCCCGATGCCCAGGATGATCGTTCCGATCACCACTGCCAGCACGATGTAGGGTGAAAGCTTCCCGAGGATGATTTCGAGGGGACGAACCGGCGAGATGAGGAGCTGCTCCATGGTGCCGGTCTCGATCTCGCGCGTGATGGTGATGCTGGTAAGAAGCGCCGAGATCATGATGAGTATCAACGCGATCAGACCGGGTACGTAGAAGTAGTTGCTCTCCATCGACGGGTTGAAGCGCGGTTGAAGGCTGAATTCGACCGGCTGCTCGATCCCGCGCTTCTCGTTGAACGCCTGGATCACACGCCGACAGTAGTCGCGCATGAGGTTGGCGGCGTTCGGGTCGGAGGCGTCGATGATGAGCTGTACGTTCGCCGCCTGATTGCGCTGAAGCTTTTTCCCGAAGTCCTCCTTGATGATCAACGCGATATCGGCGTCGCGCGATTTGAAGAGGTTCATCACCTCGTCCGGCGAACCGTTCTCGTACCGAATCTTGAAGAGGTCGCTACCCCGGAAGCCTTGCATGAAGTTCCACGATTCCTCGCTCCTGCTGAAATCATAGACGCTGATGCGAATGCTCTTGATCTCCATGTCCAGTGCGTACCCGAACATGACCAGTTGCAGGATCGGCATCAGGATGATGATCATCAGGCTGCGCGGATCGTGCAGAATGTGAAGCCACTCCTTCTTCGAAAGCGCGATGACGCGTGCGATGCTGCCTTTCATTGTCGCTCCTTTGCCCTAACCCTCTCCCGCCCCGGTATATCGGGAGGCGAGGGAATTATAAGGATGCTCGCCCGGAGGTCGAGCGCTACAGGAAATCAACTTCCGAATGTCCCGCAGGGTCTTCCGAATGTTGATTTCCTTGTCGCCGACCAACATTCAGATGACCTCACTTCGCTCGGACAATCGGAAGTTGGTCTCATTCTTCAGAAGGTGGATAAAGATATCCTGTATATGGTTCATGCCAAACCGGTCCTTGAGTTTCTGCGGGCTGTCCATGGCGATGATCTTTCCGGCTTGCATGACCGAGACGCGGCTGCAATACTCCGCTTCGTCCATGTAGTGCGTGGTGACGAACACGGTCTTGTCCTCGTCCAGAAGCCCGTAGATCACGTCCCAGAAGGCTCTGCGCGCGCGCGGATCGACCCCGGAGGTCGGCTCGTCCAGAAAGATGATGGGCGGGTCGTGCAGCAGCGAGCAACCCAATGCCAGACGTTGTTTGATACCCACCGGAATCTCGCGAGTGCTTTTCCTGCGATAGGAGGCGAGTCCGAGCCGCTCCATCCAGCTATCCATGCGCTCTTTCAGTATCGAGGGCTTGACGTCGTAGATGCCGCCGTAGAAGCGCATGTTCTCCTGCACGGTCAGATCGCCGTACAGCGAGAATTTTTGGCTCATGTAGCCGATATTGCGCTTTACCTGCTCGCTTTGCGTACGGATGTCGTATCCCGCGACAGTCGCCTTGCCCTCCGTGGGGGAGAGCAGTCCGCACAGCATGCGAATCATCGTCGTTTTGCCTGCACCGTTCGCACCCAGGAAACCGAACACCTCGCCCCGCTTCACCTCGATGCTCACTTTATCGACCGCTGTGAAATTGCCGAACCTGCGCGTAAGGTCTTTCGCCGCAACCGTTATTTCATTCATGCGTGCCTCCCGTAACCAGCAGAAAGACGTCCTCGATCGTGGGCTGAATCCGCTCGTGGTCTTCCACGCCGGACTGCTCGAGCCTTCTCCACATCGCTTCATCCGGTTCATGCTCGAACGCCACGTGCAGAACATCGCCGAATAGCTGCGTTGCCACGACAATCGGCAGCGACGATATCTTGTCCCGAAGCTGCCTGAGATTCTCCCCCTGAATACGGTACAACGGATATTCGAACGTCGATTTGACCTCGCCCGGCGTTCCCTGCGCGACAAACCGCCCCTCGTGCATGAACGCCAGCCGGTCGAACTGCTCCGCTTCGTCCATGTACGCGGTCGAAACCAGGATGGTGGTGCCCTCTTTCCGTATCTCCCTCAATATTTTCCACAGCTCTTCGCGCGAGACCGGATCGACGCCGAACGTCGGTTCGTCCAGCACCAGCACCTTCGGGCGATGCAGCAGGTTGCACGACAGCGCCAGCTTTTGTTTCATCCCGCCGGAGAGGTTCCCCGCCAGGTGGTTCCTGAACGGCTCGAGCTTCGAGAATCCGTACAGCTCCGCGATGCGCTTCTTGCGATCCGACGTGCCGATGCCGAACAGGTCCGCGTAGAATCCGAGATTCTGCGCCACGGTGAGATCCTGATATAGCGAGAATTTTTGGGGCATGTAGCCGATCCGGGAGCGTATCTGCCGGTACTGCGTGCGCGTATCCAGTCCCTCGACCATTATTTCGCCGTCGTCGATCGGGATCACCGTGCATATCGAGCGGATCAGGCTCGTCTTTCCCGCGCCGTCGGGGCCTACCAGGCCGAACATCTCGCCATCGCGAACCATCAGGTCGATGTCGTGGTAGGCAATCGTATCGCCGAATGATTTTCCTGCGCCGCGGATGACAATCGGTTCCATCAGTCCATCCGCGTGATTTCCAGCGGCATGCCGTGCTTGATCCGGTGGCCGGCATTCTCGATGCGCAGCTCAACCGCATAGACCAGCGCGCTGCGTGTCTCTTTCGTCAGCACCTGGCTGGGCGTGAATTCCGCCTTCTGTCCGATGCGCTTCACCACGCCGATCATAGACTCTTCGATCCCGTCCGCCGTGATCCGCATCTTCTGTCCGACCTTCGTCCGGGGCAGTTCTTCGGCGGGGATGTAGATGGTTGTCTCGATCTCGTCCAACTCGGTGATCTCCACTACCGGTGCCACCGGCGGCAGGGTCTCGAGCTCCTCGAACAGAACGGACGTGACGATGCCGTTCTCGGGCGCGTTCAACATGCTGTCCATTATACGCTTCTCCAGCGTTTTGCGCCCGGCGTCGAGTTCCTTTCTTTTCGCCTCGATCAACGATAGCTGCTGGGTGGCGTTGTCGAGCTGTGTCTGTGCCTTGTTTCGCATGTTGACCACGTCGTCGTATTTCTGCTGCGGCACGCTCTGGGTCTCGAGCAGGCTCTTTGTCCTTTCCTCGATGGTATCGACGTACGCGAGGTCTTTCTCGGCCTGTGATTTCATGTTTCGGTAAATCTGTTTTTGGATGGCGAGCTGCTCGTAGCCGGAATCGATTTCGAGCCGCTTGTAGTGCATGTCCAGCGTATCCAGCAGCGCCACGGTGCGGCCTGCTTCAACCTCGTCGCCTTCCTCGACGGTGATCTCGATCAGCTTGCCGCCGTACAGCGACGAAACATTGTGAACCGTCCCCTCCGCGATGCCCACGTACCGGGTCGCTTCGTCCTTGTCGCAACAAGCGGTGAGGAGGACGATCAGCAGGATCGGAACGATGATGATTGCTCTCTTCATGATTTGCCTCCGATGATCCCTGTATAATATTCCATTTGCATTTGGTAGATGTTCATCTGCGCCCGGAGCGCGTCCAGCCGAAGCTTCGACTCGGTCAGCCGTTCCTCCGCGTCGCGCACGTCGAGGATGGTCGCGTTGCCTTCTTTCATGAGATTCTCGGCGTGCCGCACCTCGAGTTCCCGCTGGCTTGTCAATTGCTCCTGCAAGTCCATCTGGTCTATCACGGAGTGCATCTGCTCCCAGGTCTGCGTAACTTCACGTTCGATGCGGTTGGCGATCACGTCCTCTTCCAGTTCGAGCTTTTCGGTGAGGTGGATCGACTGCTTCCTGCGATTCGCCGATTCCATCCAGTCCCAGACCTGCCACTGCATCTGCACGCCCAGGCGGTAGTAGTCGTCCCACTCGGGATCGATCATCTGCACGCCCGGATTACCGTAATGGTACTCCGCTTGCGCATAGACTTGCGGGTAGAATACCGACTCCGCGATGCGGGTGGTCAGCTTCTGCCTGTAAACGTTCTCGCGGTTCATGCGCAGCTCGACACGGTTTTCCAGCGCGGTTCGTTTGTATTCTTCCAGCGTCGGCATCCGGGTAAAACTCGCCTGCTCTTCGAAAGACAACTCGAACGGTTCGTCGGTCGCCATCACCTCCGCCAGTTGCGCCATGGCGATCCGGTACTGGTGCTCCGCCGATTTCCGCATGGTACGAAGCTCCAGCACGCGGTTGGCGACCTCCAGCGTATCCAGCGTGGTGACCTGTCCCGCGTCCAGCAGATTCAGAATGCGATCCTTCTGCAAGCTTGCGCGCCGAATGCCATCGTCGATGATCGCGATCTGGTGCTGCAATGCCTCGCACTGATAGAAGTACGCTGCGATCTGAAGTCTGAGTGCGTTCTCCGCCAGATGAACCGCTTGCCCGGCGATGCGGTGATCTGCCTTGGCTCGTTCGAGGTCTTTCATCAGCCGGAATCCGGTGAAGACAGGCTGCGTGAGTTTCGCGGAAAAATCCCAGTTGTCCTTGCTGCCGACCTTGATTGGATCCATGGTCAGGCCCAGCGGGAGGTTGTCGAATCCGATTTCCGGTTGCTCGCTGACGTAGTAGTACAGCCCGTTCACGGTCACTTTAGGCAGAAAATCGCCGAACCGTATCTTCCGCTCCGTCTCCGCGATCCTACCGAGCATTTCGTGTTGCCTGATCATCGGATTGTTCTCCAGCCCGATCTCCCAGGCACGCTCGAGATCGATTGTCCCGGCACCAAGTGACACGGTCAGAATGAGGAGCAGGATTGCCACGATTCGTCTCATCGGAAGTCCTCCTTTTCCGGTGCGATGCCGTTCCAGATCAGGTCCAGGATCGCCTCCTTGCGGGCTTCCACGAACTCCTTCGACAGCACCTTCAAGCCCTCGACCTTGTTTTCCAGGATGGGTCTGGCCGCAAACGGGAAAATGCACAGCGCGATGATGCTGATGAAGAGCTGGGTCGGATCGACCGCGCGGATTTCTCCACGCTCCACAGCCCGTTGCACCGCCGTGATAATCGGCATCTCACGGATTTCCCACTTCTTCATGATGCGACCGATCAGATCGTTGACCGTGCCGGACCCATGCCCCAGCTCCCAGATCATGAAGCGTATCACGTAGGGTTTCTTCGAGATCGTGTTCAGGTAGGCCGATACGAAATTCTCCAGATAAGACCTGAAATCCGCATCCATCGTCACTTCACGGAAAATGGCGGAGAAAAACTCATGCATGATCCGTTCGAAAACCATCTGGAAGAGGTGGTTCTTGCTGCGGAAATAGTAGTGCAAGAGCGCTTTGTTGATTCCCGCTTTCTCCGCGATACCGCTCATCCTGGCGCCGTCGTAGCCATCTTTGACAAAGACGCTGGATGCCGCCTTGAGGATGGTCGATTCAATATCCTTGCTCATGTTCATCTCCTGTCACCGTTCTTGACTTCATGGTTTAGCCTATTAGATAAACCATTCAATTTAACCATATGATCAAATTTAACCGAATGGTCAAAATGCGCAAGTAATTTCTTGCTACGCGGTATTTTTTTTGTCGATGTGTATTCTCTATTTCGTTTGATATCGCGATTCAAGCCCAATGCAATTGGCACGATAACGGAGGTGAACATGGAAACGATTCGCTACGCTTCAATTGACGATCTGGAAACGCATGTCGAGATGCACATACGATTCCTCAACGAGTTTATACCGCCGGCTGACCCAACGCAAGAAGGTATCCTGCGCGAAGCGCTGACGGACTATATGCGGCAGGCTCTCGATACGGGCGAATACGTCGGGCTGCTGGGTTTCAGCGACGGAAAGCTGGCTTCGGCGGGTCGCACGATATCGATACGTTGCACCTGTACGTCGGCGCGATGGGCGACGCGATCTATCGAAGAGCCGGATTCAGGAGAGAGGCAGGAAGATTTGCAGGCGAGAAATCTCTTGACATCATTGTTATAAGAGGTATCAGAAGACATGAAAAATCGAAAAACACACATTTTTCTTCGCACGCAGGCCTTGTTCGTTTTGCTTGGCGCGCTTATGCTGCTGGTTTCTTGCAGCGATTCGAGCACCGAGCCGGATAAGGGAATCACCATCAGCGGTCAGGTGGTGCTCGAAGAAACCGGTCGTCCGGCTTCGTACGACAACATCCATGTCGCCGCTTATCTGGTTTCCGGTTCGGACAGCGAGCTCGAATCCGCGCTGGAGTTGTTCCCCGCCGGGGCAATCGATATCAATTCCGACGAGCTGTTCGACTACCGTGATCAGACTCCTCTGGTCACCGTCATGGCCGATGGCTCGGGCAATTTCAGCATGACGGGTGTTTCCGGAGGAGACTATCGCATCGTCGTGTTCAAGGAAGGCTACGGCTTCGACATCCTTGGTCCCATCACGGTCGAGCAAAGCAAAGATGTCGGCGTGGTAAACCTTTACGCAGAGACGACTATCGACGTGAATACCATCGATGCCAATTACACGTTTGCCGGCGGACGTCACTACGTGATAGACGGAGACTTGTTCGCCCTCGAAACCTCCACCATTGTCATCGAATCCGGAGCATGGGTTCGCCTTACGACGGGAAGCTCGCTCAACCTGATGGGGAATGTATTTGCGAGCGGTTCTCCGCAGGATCCCTTTCACATTTGTTGCAATGACGGCTATCAGAGCTTTCCTCCGTCGTCTCGATCCTACGAGAAATTCCAGAATATCCACTTCTATCCCACATGTTACATCGGGGACCTTTCCCACGGGATTATCGAGAATTATCAAGTAGTTTACTCAGACATTGAGATAACCCTTTCAAAGATGGTATTTCGAGATGGCGTCACCGGTGTGGTGGGTACGGGCATAACCGCAAACGGCTGCCTGTTCGACTCCTTTTCCGATACAGCCGTGATTATGGAAGAGGACTCCGGTTTTGAATATTGCATCTTTCTGAGAAGCAACGAGGGATTCGAGTCTTACGGTATCACCTGCATGGTTGCCAATTGCTACTTCGCATCCTGCTTCATGGGACTATACGTTGGCGATTGCGATATGAACATCAACCACAACGTTTTTGTCGGGAACGATTACGGTATCGCGCTTTCCGGTTCCGTTGCCACGATCGAGTACAACAAATTCGACGGGAATACCATCGCCATCGAATTCAACAGGCTCTACGCCGTGGATCCTCATTTCATCAAGTGTACCGCCATCGTCTCGGACAACAATTTCTATCTTGGTTCGGGCGAATACTACGTGGAAAACGCGGGAATTCACGATATGAACTGGGGTGAGCACACTAATAGCAACGGGGTGAGCGGTCCCGTGCAGGGAATACACAACTACTGGGATGAATCCGACATCGACACCTACATACGGGACGACGAAGAATATACCGATCACATTGTGTACGAGTTTATCTATTCTCCTGTATCGACCAGACCGGTGGATTTTGTGGGAATCCAATAGGTTCCCTTGCCATTTCACTTTTATCGCCGGGCATCTGTCCGGCGATTCTCATATCCAGTGCTTCGCCTGATATCTCTTCTCAAGCGATAGAACAAGAAGGTTGACAATATCGGCGTGATGTCAGAGATGATTTGCGCGTGAAGCGAAGAGGAGGAACGTGACTTGCGAACCACGAAACAACACGCCGGGGCGGGAGAGGCGATGAATTCCAGCGCTCCAACCGTTTGTCTTTGCATCCGCACCCTGCTCAAGGGTGGCGCGGAAAAGCAGACCCTGATGCTCGCCCGTGTGCTGCGACAGCGATACAACGTATTCTGCGTCGTATTCTACGGCGAAGCTATAGACGAAAGCAACCGTCAATACGCCGACAAACACGGCATCCGGCTGATCAAACTTACCGGACCGGTTCCGCTTCGATTCTTCAAACTGCACCGTTTGCTGCGCAAGCATCGGGTGCGTTGCCTGATAACCTATCTGGCGCTGTGCAACGTGGCCGGCAGCATTCTGGGCAGGCTTGCGGGGGTGAGGACGATCGTGAACGGCAGCCGAAGCTCCCGGTTTGAAGCGCGGAAATTGATCCTGCAAAAATGGATACACAACCGCATTGCCTCCCACACCGTTTGCAACAACCATACCGGCCATGACGTCCTCTCGAAGTCCGGCTTTCGCACGGACAGGCTGAGCGTGATACCCAATTGCCTCGAGATGCCGGAGAATTTTACGGAACGCGAAACGACCGAGAGGCTCACGTTGCTTACGGTGGCACGCTTTACCGAGGCGAAGGATTACCCGACATCTTTCCGGGCATTCAACCTTCTGCGCGAGCGACATCCGGAGCTCTCGCCGCGCTTTGTCATCGTGGGATACGGAGAGCTGGAATCAACCCTGCGACAGCAGATCAAGCAGCTCGGTCTCGACAAACTTGTAGAGCTGGTCATCAATCCTCCGGACGTTGAGCGCTACTACCGCGAGGCGGACATCTATCTGAGCACATCCGTGTTCGAAGGGCTCTCCAACAGCATCATGGAAGCGCTCGGGCATTCTCTGCCGGTCGTGGCTACCCGCGTGGGAGACAATGCGCGGCTGGTGACGGAAGGCGAAAGCGGATTCCTGTGCGCGCCCGGCGACGCGGAAGGTATCGCCGACGCACTGGAGATGCTGGCCGTCTCGCATCCGATGAGGATGTCGTTCGGCAAACGGGGATGGCAGGACATGAGAGCCACCTATGGCGAGCAAGTATTCTTGCAGCGTTACGTGGATCTGCTGACCGGACTGGGGTGCAAATGAAACGGATTGGCGTCATCGGATTGAAGGGGCTTCCGGCATACGGAGGCGCGGCGCGCGTGGGCGAGTCCATCATCGACCATCTGCGCGATACGGTCGATTTCACCGTCTATGCCACCTCCTCGCATACTCCCCGTAAGAGCGGAACATACGACGGCTATCGACAGATTGTCTTTCGCAAAATGCTGCCCGGTCCGCTGAACGTGTTCTTATACTATTTCCTGAGTGCTTTGCATGCTCTGTTCCTGGGGCGCTACGACGCGATTCACCTGCACCACCTCGACGGAGGATTCACCGTGCCCCTGTTGCGGCTGCGCTTCCCGGTGCTCGTTACCCTGCACGGCAAGCCGCAAGCGAACGAGAAGTGGAACCGTTTCGTGCGCGCTTATTTCAAGTTTTCGGAACGGCTCGCCTTGCGGTTTGCGGATCATGTAACCTCGGTCTCGAACCTGTACGCGCAGTCATACCGTGAAGAGTTCGGTCGCGCGGTGGAATACCTGCCGAACGGCGTTGACCTCGATCCCGCGAACGAACTGCCGCAGGAGCGCGACTATATCCTGTTTGTGGCCGCCAGGGTGCTGCCCATCAAGGGATGCCACCTGCTGCTGGAAGCGTTGGGCAAATTGAATTACGCTGGACGCGTCATCGTGGTGGGCGATACGGAGCAGAAACCACAATATCAGGATCGTCTGCGCGAGCTGGCGCAAGGACTCGACGTGAAGTTTACCGGACTCGTGAAGAACAAGGCACAGTTGTTCGGGCTGTATCGCAATGCCGCGCTGTTCGTATTTCCTTCTACCGTCGAGGCGATGTCGATGACGCTGCTCGAAGTGGCGGCGATGGGTACGCCCATCGTCAGTAGCGACATCCCACAGAACCAAGCCGTGTTCGGCCCAGACGAAGTGACGTTCTTCAGGTCGGAAGACGTGGACGATCTCGCCCGAAAGATTACCGGTGCACTGGATGATCCGTCGGCTGCCCGTACCAAAACGCGGCGTGCTTCCGAGGTGCTGCGCGAGCGTTTCGACTGGAACAACATCTGCCAGAGATACTTCGAACTCTACGGCAGCCTTCGGAGAAGCAAATGAAGATACCCAAGCCCATCGTAAAGGCAATCAGCCTTCCATTATTCGATCTCGCCCACTCCTTCCACGTCCGCACACAGATGCGGGAATTGCGCAGGCTCGCTCCGGCACCGGAAGAGACGGTGCGCGCGGTGCAGCTTCAGCGTTTGCGCGTCCTGTTTCGTCACGCTTGGGAAAACACGCCGTTCTATCGTAGGCGTATGGACGAGGCCGGGTTTGACCGTGGACATATCGAGCGGTTGGAGGATCTCAAGAATCTTCCGCCTCTCACGCGATCCGACTTGCAGGAGTCGTTCGAGGAGATTGTCAGCAAGGATATCGCCGGGCGTCGTTACAAGCGCACCGGATCGAGTGGCTCCACGGGGACGCCAGTGCAGGTTCTTGCCGACTACGATGCCACGAGCGCCGGGGCTGCGGCACAGTGGTTCGCTTGGGAACAGGCGGGGTGCGACCTCGGCACGCCCGGACTCAAGCTGTGGGGTAACCCGCGTTCCGACAAGGAATTCCGTCGCCCCAAGACCCGCATCAAGAACGCCCTGTTCAACTCCGGACTGGTCTCGCAAAGCCAGTTGGGCACGCCACAGGGCTACGATAATCTGATACAGACAGCTCGCAGGATGCGGGCGGAATACCTGTACGGATACAGCAATATATTGTACGATGTGGCGCTGTATCTCGAATCGCACGGCCAGAAGCTGGAACATGTGCGGTTCGCGTTTTCCACCGCCGAGAACTTGCAGCCCTACATGCGAGACAAGATCGAACAGACCATCGGGCCGGTGTACGACTGGTACGGTAGCTGCGAGATACCCGGTGTTGCCTTCGAGTGCCCGCACTGCCGGCAGTACCACGTGGTCGATCCGTTCGTCATCGCCGAGACCGGTCCCGAAAACGACGGCTACGCGTCCCTGATTCTCACCAACCTGAACAGCTTTGCCATGCCGCTCATCCGCTACGAGAACCAGGACATGATTCGCCCTGGGTACGCGCCCTGTCCCGTATTCAACTGGACGACGTTCAAGGAGCTTTCCGGTCGGGTGTCCGACATACTCGTGCTGGACGATCAGACCGTCACGATGATGCCCAGTTTCTTCGGCAGCAAGCTGTTGCAGGACTTGCCCGGGCTGGTGCGGTTCCAGGTCATCCGTAGCGAAGAGAAGAAGCTCGACGTCTATCTGATGATCAACAGTCGGTTCTCGCAGGAGCAGGAGACGCTGATACGAGATTACATGAGCCGCAAATTTGGACAGTTCAACTGGAACATTCGCTTCGTAGATGAGATTCAGCCCTCGGCAAGCGGCAAGTACCGCATCTTCATCGATAAGACAAAGCGCTGACCGGCATCATCGTACTGCCTTCGGCATCGTACGTTTTCGTTCAATCCATGTCCACCAATGCACGCAAAATAGCACAATTGCACTGATATAGAGCCGTTTCCGACTGGTACCCGATTTGCATAACGATTAGCCTGACAAGGAGGAGTTATGCGAAAAAGATACTTGTTTGTGGTTCTGGCAACCGTTCTGATCCTCGGACTATCCGCAATGTCTCTGGAACAGGCTGTCGAAGATGGAAACCGAGACTATATCGGGCAATGCCTGAAAAACCATCCGGATTCGCTCAACGCAAGGAACAACGCCGGTGAAAACCTGCTATTCGCGGCGGCGAGAGGCGGTCGGATCGAGATACTCGACGAGCTGATCGGAAAGGGTCTCGACCTGAATCTCGTCAACCGTGTGGGAAGATCGTTGATGAACGCTGCCGCTCTGGGTGGCAGTATCGAAATGATCGAGCACCTTGGGGAGCTGGATCTCTCGCTCGACCACCAGGATTTCAACCGTGGCTCCGTTCTGCACAGCGCGGTCACCGGCGGTCATGTGGAGATGATCCGATACCTGATAAAGCAGGGCGCGGACATCCACCAGATCAACGACCGTGGCTCGACATTGATTCACATCGCGGCGGCGTTCGACCAGAAGGACGCCATGCGCTATGTCCTGACGCTTGGGCTGGACATTAACGCTATCGATACCGCCAACGGCTTCACGCCCATGCATTGGGCGGCGTACAACAATTCGGTCGAGATGGCGCAAATCCTGCACGATCACGGCGGTCGAATGGACATCGCCGACCAGCAACGCGACTGGATTCCGCTCCAGTGGGCGCTGGCAAGGCGTTCGCTCGATGCCGCGAGATTCTTCTTCGACAAGGGCGTCGATATCAACCGGACGGACGCCTTTGGGAACACACTTCTCCACAGTGTCACGATCGCCGGGGACATGGAGATGATCCGCTTCATCGTCGATCGGGGCGCTGATCTGAACGTCTTCAACGAGCGCGGTGAAGGTCTGCTCTTCAACGCCGCCCACGCCGGGAGCCTCGAGATATTGCAGTATTACCTGGACAAGGGGCTCGACATCAACGTCCGCAGCAACGCCAATTCCAGCATCCTTTTCCCGGCAGCATTCAGCGGAAACATGGACATGATCCGGTTTCTGGTCGAGAAGGGACTCAGCCCGACCGACACAGACAACGACAACAGCACTCCCCTGCTCTGGGCATGCCAGAACGGGCAGCTCGATGCCGCGAAATTCTTCGTCGAAGCCGGTTGTGATATCAACATCATGGATCTCACGGTCGAGATGACGCCGTTGACCATCGCGATCCGTACCGGGAATCTCGAACTGATCCAATACCTCGTCGAACACGGTGCCGATATCGATTTCCAGAAACCGGGAGACCATCTCACCCCGCTGCATATCGCCGTCCACTCCAACCGGCAGGAGGTATTCCGATATCTGCTCGAACACGGCGCCAATCCCGATCTTATGAATACCGCGAACAGCAACGTCCTTGCCACGGCAGCCGCGTGGGGTAATGCCGATATCGTGGCAATGTTGCTGGAGCACGGCGTCAGCGCCGGGAAGCCGGAATGCCCGGAAGGCGTCGGCTGCGTCGAGAACGCTGCTATACCGCTCTTCTCGGCGATATGGGGAAACGCGGAGGTGGTGAAGCTCCTCCTCGAACACGGTGCGGATGTCAATCAGCGGAACGAGGAAGGTCAAATCGCTCTCCATGCGGCTCTGCGCGCCAGGGACAAAAACATCATCGACAGGCTGATCGATGGCGGAGCAAATATCAACGCAAAAGACAATCTGGGCAATACGCCACTCATGTATGCCATGGGCACGCAGGGCAATGTCAATTTCGACGCACTGATGGCGTATCAACCCGATGTAAATGTCCGGAACAACGACGGTCTGACACCGCTTCATCAGTCCGCAATCTGTGGGAACACGCACTGCCTGAACACGCTACTCGATCGCGGCGGTGAACTCGATGCCAAGGATCGCGAAAACCATACGGCGATCTACTACGCCCGGTATTATGGACATGACAACGCAGCCGACGCCTTGATCGAACATGGCGCTCGCGACGTCCGCTACACCGACAGTCGAAACATTTCCAGCCGCGGCGAGGCGAAGATATGGTATCTCGGACACAGCGGCTGGGCGATCAAGACGAAAAACAACCTGTTTATCTTCGACTACTGGCGCGGACAGTACGACTTCGAGACACCATCACTCAGTAACGGCATGATCGCTCCAGATGAAATCAAGGACGAGAACGTCTATATCTTCTGTTCACACCATCATCAGGATCACTGGGACCCCGTCGTCTTCGACTGGGATCTGCCCAACGCGACCTACATCTTCGGCCACGAGCCTGCGGGGTACGACGGCTATACCTTCATGCAACCGCGACAGACGAAGACCTTCGGAAACCTCGAAGTGACTGCCATCGCCGCCACCGACGCGGGTGTGGGGTTCATGGTCGTGGTCGATGGACTGACCATCTATCATGCGGGTGACCACGGTAACATGGAGCCCGATATCGACGGTCCGTACGAGCAGGAGATAGACTGGCTCTGCGAGAAAAGGTTCCAGCCCGACATCGCCTTCTTGCCCATTAGTGGCTGTAACTTCGGCAATGTCGAGTTGGTGAAGGAAGGTGTTTACTACTTCATGGACAGGATGAAGCCGGGCGTCCTGCTGCCCATGCACTCGGGCAACAACGAGCAACAGTACCGCCAGTTCGCCGACGAAGCCGCGGAGAAGGGATGCAAGACAAACTTCCTCTGCGCTGAAAATCGCGGAGACCGGTTCTTCTATGCGAAGGACAACAAATCGAGATAGGCTTTCATGGGAACGCCGCTCGGACAGGCCGTGTGAAGATGTGCTAACGATTCCCTTCTTTATCGTGGTGGCTGGTCCTCGTGCCTGCCCGTTAGAGATGCGGACGGGGACGTCCGCGTTCCTCGTAGCGCTCGATCTCCGAGCGAGCTTTTCTCCATCCACATCACTGCGCCACTGGGTTTTCATGCTTCGGAAACCATCGGACATCGACGCATGAGACCAACATTCGGAAGAGTCACTGGCGTGACACATTCAGAAGTTGGTTTCGTGGTTGCCTTTTTCGACCAAACTTCCGAATGTCCGAGCGAAGCGAGGTCTTCTGAATGTTTGCTCATTATCTCGGAAACCATTGGATATCGGCACATCAAACCAACATTCGGAAGAGTCACTGGCGTGACACATTCAGAAGTTGGTTTCGTGGTTGCCTTTCAGATTAGCCACATCACAACAACACTTTTTTCCCTTGACGAATCGAAGCCACGATGAAATAAATTTATGTTGCAGTAAAGTGTATGATGGAACACACGTAAGGCTTGCAAGGGTCGGACGTTAGCTGTTCCAGAAACAAGGAGAGGTATCGAGCATGCATCAACTGAAACGACTGGCGGAATTAACCGAGGCAGTTCGTAAACAGGGTAAGAAGAAACTCGCCGTCGCTTACGCGCAGGATCCCAACACCATCGAGTCGATCGACATGGCGGTCAGAGAGGGGATCATCGAGGCGTACATGATCGGTGACAGAGAGAAGATCGTCGAGACGGCGCGTGAGAAGAACATTGATCCGGACAAGTTTCACATCGTCCATGTTCCCGACGAGACGGAGTCGGCGAAGGAAGCGGTGCGGATGGTACGCGAGGGTGAATGCGACGTCCTGACAAAGGGACTCGTTTCCACCGATAAGTATCTGAAGGCGATTCTGGACAAGGAGAAGGGATTGCTTCCACCCGGAAGGATCATGAGCCACGTCTGCGTGGTTGATATCCCGGCTTACCGAAAACTGATTTTTCTGGCCGATACGGCTGTCATCCCGTTTCCGACGCTCGAACAGAAGATCGCCATGCTGAACTACACCATCGCCACCGCGCAGAAATTTGGTGTGGAGAAGCCCAAGGCGGCGCTTCTGACCGCCACAGAGAAGGTGAACGGCAAGTTTCAGGCGACCATCGACGCCAGTATCATCTGCAAGATGGCGGATCGCGGTCAGATCAAGGGCGCGATCGTGGATGGTCCGCTCGACATGTTCCTCGCCTGCGACCCGAAAGCTGTTGAGATCAAGGGCGTCGATACACCGGTCGCGGGTGACGCGGATATCCTGATCTTCCCGACCATCGAGGCGTCCAACCTTTTCTACAAGGGCATCATGCTCTTCGCGGGCGGCGAGCTCGCCGGACTCATGCAGGGTACGACGCACCCGGTGATCGTTATTTCCCGCAGCGAGAGTGCACTGTCGAAATACTATTCGATCGCGGCCGGCTGCCTGACAAGCTGACACAAGGGGTTTTATAATGAAGAAAATCGCCATCGGATCCGATCACGCCGGTTTTCCGCTGAAAGAGGCGGTCAGAAAAGCGCTTTTGGACGAATACGAAATGATCGACTACGGCACGGACAGCGAGCAATCGACCGACTACCCCGATTACGGGTACAAGGTCGCGAAGGCGGTCGTGGAAGGCGAATGCGCGGTCGGTATCCTGGTCTGCGGATCGGGGATCGGCATGAGCATTGTCGCGAACAAGGTGAGTGGCATCCGCGCAGCGCTCTGCCAGACGAAGGAATTCGCCGAACTTTCGCGTCGTCACAACAACGCCAACGTTCTGGTGATGCCGGGCAGGTTTATTGCCGATTCCTACGCCATCGAGATCGCGCGTACCTGGCTTAAAACCGGTTTCGAGGGTGATCGTCACCAGAAACGAATCGATAAAATTTCAAAATACGAAAACACAAAATAACATAGAAAGAGGTACACGATTATGATGCACATCAAGAAACAAGACCCCGAAGTCTTTGAAGCCATGTTTTCCGAGCTGAAACGGCAGTCGGAGAATCTCGAATTGATCGCGTCGGAGAACTTCGTCTCGCGTGCGGTGCTGGAAGCCGCCGGATCGGTTCTCACCAACAAGTATGCCGAGGGCTATCCCTATCGCTGGAGCAAGAAAACCGACAAGATCAACTACAAGCTCTACGGACGCTACTACGGCGGCTGCGAGTATGTCGATGTGGTCGAGCAACTGGCGATCGAACGCGCGAAGGAAATCTTCGGTGCCGAGCACGCCAACGTCCAGCCGCACTCCGGTTCGCAGGCCAACATGGCGGCGTATTTCTCGGTCATCAAGCCGGGCGACACCATCCTCAGCCTCGAGCTCTCCCACGGAGGTCACTTGACCCACGGGCATCCTCTGAGCTTTTCCGGTTCTCTCTTCAACATCGTGCCCTACGGCGTCGATAAGGATACCGAGGTCTTCGATTACGACAACATCCGCAAGATCGCGCGCGAGGTCAAGCCGCAGCTCATCCTGACCGGCGCCAGCGCGTATCCGCGCACCATCGATTTCAAGGAATTCCGCAGCATCGCGGACGAAGTGGGCGCGAAGTTCATGGTCGATATGGCGCACATCGCGGGACTGGTCGCTACCGGACTGCATCCGAATCCGGTTCCCTACGCCGATATCGTGACCACCACCACGCACAAGACGTTGCGAGGCCCGCGTGCGGGGCTCATCCTCTGCACGGACGAGTTGGCGAAAGAAGTCGATAAATGGGTGTTCCCGGGCTGCCAGGGCGGACCGCTCATGCACGTCATCGCCGCCAAGGCCGTCGCCTTCAAGGAAGCGCTGCAGGACGACTTCAAGGTCTATCAGCAGCAGATCGTCGATAACGCACAGGCACTGGCGAAGGGACTGATCGACAACGGTTTCCGGCTCGTCGCAGGCGGAACCGACACCCACCTGATGCTGATCGATCTCGGAACCGAAGAATCCGGCGGACCGTCCGGCAAGAAGATGGAAGGCTCACTCGACAAAGCCGGTATCACCGCGAATAAAAACACCGTACCGTTCGACACCCGCAAGCCGTTCGTCGCCTCCGGTATCCGTCTGGGCACACCGGCCGTGACCACCAAGGGACTCAAGGAAGCGGACATGTCTCAGGTAGCAAACTTCATAAAGCAGGTCTTCGACAACTTCGACAACGACGAGAAACTGGAACAGATCAAGCAGGAAGTGAGAGCTTTCAGCGGAAAATTCCCTCTGTATCCCGAATTGATTGCTGAATATCGGAAGTGAAGTAAGGAATCCCGCCTCTTCATCGATCGTTTATACGCGGTGAACGGAAACGGGGTATTAAAACGATAAACCAAGATGATAAAGGAGCTTTGCATGAACTGGAGAATCTTGTTTCTCGTTCTGATCATGTTCTCCGCGCTGGGACTCGGAGCGGATGTGATCATCAATGAAATTATGTATAACACACCCGGCAACGACAACGAATGGGTGGAACTCTACAACGACGGCGAAGCGGCTGTCGATCTCGAAGGCTGGTGGATGGTGGATGACGACGACGCGCATCCAGCGCTCGTTTTCCCGGAAGGTTATTCCATTCCCTCCGGCGGATATTTCACCGTCGCGGTCTCGCACCACGAACTCGCCGATCCATTCCCATTTACACCCGATTACGACTGGACAAGCGTAAGCGAATGGAACCTCGGTAACGGATCGGACACGGTCAATCTCTACGATCCGGATGACAACCTCGAAGACACCGTCACTTACGATGACGGCGATCCGTGGCCCTCGTCTCCCGACGGCGACGGACCCTCGCTCGAGCTGATAAGCCCCGCGATGGACAACTCGCTGGCATCGAGCTGGCAAGCGAGCTACGTCGATGGCGGAACGCCCGGCGCAGAGAACTCGCAGGCGGAAGCACCGATCCTGACCATCGAGCCGGCTTCGTACGATTTCGGTACCGTGGAAGCCGGAGAGTCTTATACCACGACGCTGACAATATACAACACCGGCACGCAAGAACTCACGCTGCAAGGTGTCGAGTATCCCACGGACGAATTCGATCTCAACGAACTCGACCGCAACCTCGAACTCCCGCAGACAATTGCCGTTGGAGGGCACATCACGGCCATGCTGAGCCTGGTTCCGAACGACCCGACGCGCGACTTCGTGTTCGACGATGTCATCACCTTTACCGGCAACTTCGAAACCGTCGAGTTTTCGGTTGGCTACACGATCGTCACCGAGTCGGTCGGCATCGTGATCAACGAGATCATGTACAACAGCGCCAGCTTCGACAACGAATGGGTCGAGCTCTACAACGACAGCGATGCCGCCGTCAGTCTCGATGGCTGGTACATGGTGGATGACGACGCGACACATACCGCGCTCGAACTCCCAACGGATGCATCGATTCCCGCGAACGGCTACTATACCATCGCGATCTATCACGACGCGCAAGCGGAAGAGTTCCCCTTCACGCCGGACTTCGACGCGACCGAAATCTGCGAATGGAATCTCAACAATACCTCGGATACGATCAACCTCTACGGTCCGGACGACAACCTCGAAGACTACGTCACATTCGCCGACAGCGGTGACTGGCCTACGCTTCCGGACGGTCAGGGTCCCTCGCTCGAATTGATCGATCCCACCTACGACAACACCCTTGGGGAAAGCTGGCAGGCAAGCGCCGCCGACGGCGGATCTCCGGGCGCAGAAAACAGCGGCGGCGGCCAATTCATCGATGTCACCAATATTGCCGAGCTTCGCACGCAGGAGCAAGGTTCGAACATCTATCGCCTCACCAGTGAAGCCATTGTTACTTTCCAACAGAGCTTCCGCAACCAGAAGTGGATTCAGGACGGCACCGGCGGCATCCTGATCGACGACGATTCGGGAACCATGACCACCGAATACGATCTGTGGGACGGTATTACCGATATTACCGGTACTCTCACCGAATACGGCGGAATGTTGGAATTCCAGCCCACCGAAGATCCGGGCGAACCGACTTCCGGCAGCAATGTCATTACTCCGGAAGTGGTTACCCTCGCCCAACTTACCAGCAATTTCGACGACTACGAATCGGAACTGGTAAAAATCATCGACCTCGAGTTCAGTGATACCGGAAGCTTCGAGAACGGAACCGTTTACGAAGTCTCCGATCCCTCCGGAACCTACAACTTCCGCACCACGTTCTACGATGTCGATTACATCGGAACGGAAATCCCGACCTCGGCTACCAACGTGATCGGAATCCCGAACTCACGTACTGACGGCGACTACTTCTCCGCACGCTATCTGAGCGACTTCGGAACGGAAGGCCCCGCGCTGACCGTTACTCCGTCCTCGATCGCCTTCGGCGCGGTTCTGCTGAACGAGACCGAGATGGAAAGCTTCAGCATGATCAACTCGGGAACCGAGGACGTCACGATCAGCGCCATCGGTACCCAGAGCGCAATCTTCATGGTCACGGCGGACGAAGAAGGCAACACCTTCACCTTCCCGTTCACCATCGAACCGGGCGAGTCACAAGTAGCCTACGTGTGGTTCACGCCGGAAGCAGTAACCACCTACGACGACCATGTCACCATCGCCAGCAACATAGACGATGTGGTCGTAACCCTCTCCGGTAGCGGAAGCGCCGGGCTGGCGGACATCGTGATCAACGAGATCATGTACAATCCGTCCGGCGACCAGGGCGACGACGATTTCTACGAATTCCTCGAGCTCTACAACAACGAAGATTACGACGTCGATCTCTCCGGCTGGAACTTCACTGCGGGTATCGAGTTCACCTTCGGAGACAATGTCACGCTCGCGGCAGGCGGCTACCTGGTTCTCGCCAAAGCCCCGGACTCCATCGAGGACTACTACAGCATCACCGGCGTTTACGGTCCCTTCGACGGAAACCTGGGTAACAGCGGCGAACTCGTGCAGCTCGCGGACGCCGACGGCACCGTCGCCGACTACGTCGAATATGCCGACGTCGCACCGTGGCCCACCGGCCCGGACGGAAACGGTCCCTCGCTCGAGCTGATCGATCCCGCCGACGACAACAGCCTCGCCGAAAGCTGGCAGGCAAGCTCTGACCTCGGTGGAACGCCGGGCGCGGAAAACAGCGACGGCGGCCAGACGATCCAGGTCTCGAACCTTGGCGAATTGCGGCAGCAGGAAGTCGGCTCCAACGTATATGTGGTCACCGGCGAAATCATCCTCACCTACCAGCAGGATTACCGTGGACAGAAGTACTTTCAGGACGAAACCGCCGCGATCCTGATTGACGACGATCCGGGCATCATGGCCACCGCCTATAATCTCTATGACGGCATCACCGGGCTGACCGGCACCATGTCCGAGTACGGCGGAATGATCGAGTTCCATCCTTCCGTCGATCCGGGTGCCGCGACATCCACCGGCAACGAGATCGTACCGGAAATCGTCACGCTGGCACAATTCAACGCCGATTTCGAGGAATACGAAGGCGAATTGATCACCGTTCTGAACGCCTCCTTCAGCGATACCGGTACATTCGAAAACGGTACCGTGTATGAGATATCGGATAACAGCCGCGCGACGGCGAATTTCCGTACCACGTTCTACGATGTCGATTATATCGGCACCAACATCCCGCTCGAATCCAGGAATATCACCTGCATTCCCAACTCGCGCTCGGACGGCAATTACCTGACCGCGCGCATGATCTCCGACCTCGATTCGAACGACGCGAACGAGAACACGAACGCGGTGGCTCTGACCGCCCTGATGGGCAACTATCCGAACCCGTTCAACCCCACCACCACCGTCCGCTTCGCCCTCAAGGAGAAATCGGATGTGACCGTCAAGGTCTATAACATCAAGGGACAGCTCGTCAACACGCTGGTGAACGGCAAGATGGACGCAGGAACGCACGACGTCACCTGGGAAGGCATCGACAGCCGGAATCGTCCGGTCGGTTCGGGCGTCTATATGTTCCGCATGGTTACACCCGAATACGACAAGACCATCAAATCCCTGCTGCTGAAATAACGGTACAATATACGAAACGCCCGTCCGAATCGGATGGGCGTTTTTTATCTCTTGAAACCAAACTTCTGGATGTCCGACCGAAGGGAGGTCTTCCGAATGTTTGGTTTGTTTGTCTCGAAAGTCATCGGAGATTTTCGCAGGAAACCAACATTCGGAAGAGTCACTGGCGTGACACATTCAGAAGTTGATTTTCAGAGCGAGCAGGAATAGCAAGCTACTCAATGGAACGATCGCACATTTATATCGCACCATCACTTTTTCATTGACGGCATCCGAACGAAGTTCATAATCCTGCCATAGACACAACGACAAGGAGACAACATGAAATCGATCAGTACCCACCGAGCACCCGCAGCGATTGGACCGTATTCTCAGGCAGTATGCAAGAACGGCATGGTATTCATCTCCGGACAGATCGGGATGGACCCCGCGACAGGCGAACTTCTTCCCACCTTCGAGGAGCAGGTGAGCCAGACCATGCGCAATCTGAAGAATATCCTCGAGGAAAACAACATGGGCATGGGCAGCGTTCTGAAGGCGACGGTCTTTCTGATCGACATGGCGTCGTATCCGAGATTCAACGATATCTACAAATCCTTCTTCGAGGATCCGTACCCCGCGCGCGAGGTGGTGCAGGTCGGCGCGCTTCCGAAAGGCGCTGAGGTCGAGATTTCCATGATCGCGATGGAGTAATGTAACACGATTTGACCCGATCCGTGTAGCCTCGGTGTCCTCGTGATATGCGAGCCCATGAACCATCCGGAACATTGGTGAGATTGAGACGATAACATGTGTAGCCCATGGTGTGAACCATGGGTTTGAGGAATAAAAAGAATCCGTCAATCATCTTCCGCGGAAGATGATTGACGGATTCTTATGTTTCTCGCGTGTTTTATATTACCCATGGTTCACACCATGGGCTACACATGATCTGGTGAGAAACGATCCTCATGACACCATGGGCTATACATGATCTGAGGGGGCACCAATACTCATGCACATGGGTTACGCATGTTTTGGTGGGCATCAATCCATGAAACACCATGGATCGCACATGATTTGAATCGAGAGAAGGCCAACCTGGAAAAAGTTTCCGGTTTCGGATGGAAACAAACGGAATTTTCCCGAGGGATTTTTCGGCGGTAATCACGTAACTCCTTATATACCATGCCAAACGATTTTGGCATAGCAGTTGCATCTTACCCGCTCGGAGGTTATCATGATCTCAAGATTTTTATTCGAGCGGATATCAGTGCCAGACCTGGAAAAAAGTCTGGATGCTTACTCGTTGCGTCAGAAGGCGATTTCAAACAACATCGCCAACGTGAACACGCCTTGCTATCGAGCGCGCAAGGTGTCGTTCGAGGACGAATATCAGAAACATATCCGGAAACACAATGTCCCGGACGGACAGACTAATCCGCGTCATATCCCCATAGGAACGCGCAATCTGAGCGAAGTGCAGCCGCGAGTCGAGTTCAGCGAAAGCACCCGTAACGACAGTGCGATCAACAACGTGGATATCGACAAGGAAATGGCCGAACTCGCGAAGAACAATATCCGCTTCGAGATGAATGTCAACCTCCTGAAGAAGAAGTTCGCAAACCTCAATTCGAGCATCAAGGGAACGCCGGTAACCGGCTAAGGAGGATTGAATGCTGAAATCGTTGTTTAACGCGATCGACATCAGCTCGTCGGGCATATCGGTCCAGCGCACGAGGATGAACACCATTTCCGAAAACATCGCCAACGCGGAAACCACGCGCACCCCGGAGGGCGAGGCCTATCGCCGCAAGATACCGGTGGTGCAGTCGGGAGCCGAAAACGAGCGTTTTCAGACCATCCTGCACGACACCGTCCTGAAGATGAGCCGCACCGATGGCGAGCACATGGAAGAAGTGCCTTTCGAGCGCAAAGACAAGTGTTGCTCCGCCGGTGTGCACGTCTCGGAGATTCTCCGTGACCCGTCTCCGTTTCGGATGGAGTACGATCCCTCGCATCCCGATGCCGATGAGAATGGCTATGTCGCCATGCCCAACGTAAACATCATTCAGGAAATGACCGATCTGATCTCGGCGACGAGATCGTTCGAAGCCAACGTAACCGCGATCAACAGCACCAAAGAGATGCTGCGGAAAGCGATCAAGCTGTAGGACGGGAGTAGATTATGTCGTTAACGGTAAACCATCCGACGACCGGCGCGATTTCCGCCGCCGTCCAGAACGTCGTCCGCAGCTACGAGAACAACAGCCGTATTTCCGAGAACCGAAAGGCGCAGGTCGAAAACAGGACGAAACAGCGTCAGTTCGCGGTTTCCTCGGGTGAGCTCAGGAATATTCTCAGCGATGATGAAAAAAAGGTGTTGCACGAAGTCTTCGGAGACGATAAATTAGTAGTGCAAGGAAAATCTTTCATCGCGAGGAATGATCCGGCTGTGATGATCGGTTCGAAGCTGGATATTCGATTGTAACGGAGAGAGACAGATGACGGATCCAAGGATTCAAGCATTACAGCAGATGCGCGACCTGACGAGTCAGGCGGCTTCCGGCAAGGCGCAGTCTCAGGATATACCCGAGATGTCCTTCAAGGATATGATGAAGAATTATATCGAGGAAGCTAACGACATGCAGGTTGAAGCCGATGACAGCATTCGCGGGATTATCGCCGGTGAGGACATCGATCCCCATCAGGTGATGCTCGCCGTGGAGAAGGCCAACATGAGCTTCAATCTGGTCATGCAGATTCGCAACAAGATGCTGGAGGCTTACAAGGAAGTGATCAAAACGTCGGTTTAGTCTCCTGAAGTTCTCTAATTACCAAAACGTGAGTCGGGATTATGAAAGAGTTTCTTGCAGATTTCAGGAAAAAAGCATCTGAGATTTATCAGCGCCTCGAGATGAGGCAGAAGATCGTCCTCGGATCGCTGTTCATTTTAACCATCGTCGCCTTTGTCTGGCTGATATCCTGGAGTACCAAAGTCGAGTACGGTTTGTTGTTCGGCAACATGGACCCCAAGGAAGCGGCCAAAACGATCGAGAAGCTGGACGAGCTTAAGATCGAATATCGTATTTCCGACGGTGGAGGCACCATCCTCATCCCCCGCGACCAGGTCTATGAGACCCGTATCAAGCTGGCTTCCGAGGGTATTCTCACCCAGGGTGGAACCGGATACGAGATTTTTGACAAATCGAATTTGGGCGTTACGGAAAAGGTGCAGAATATCAATTTTCAGCGCGCGCTCGAGGGCGAATTGCAACGCACCATCCGCGCGATCAACGGAATCGAGTTCGTGCGCGTACATCTGGTGTTTCCCGAAGAACGCCTCTTCAAAGAGGACCAGAAGGAGCCGTCCGCGTCCGTTTTCCTGCGGGTCAAGCAGAAACTGAACGCAAACCAGGTCAGCGGAATCACGAACCTGATCGCCTCCGCGGTGGAAGGTCTGGAGATCAGCCGTGTCAGCATTACCGATCAGGACGGGCAGGAACTGACCGAGCACTATGACGACTCCGTGGCGGGGCTCTCGAACTACCAGATGACCCTGCAACGCAAGGTCGAAGACTATTTGAAACGTAAGATACAGGCGCAACTGAACAATATTCTCGAGCCGGGTAATTCCGATGTCCGGGTCAGCGCCGACTTGAATTTCGACACCATCGAAACCACGACCGAGAAGTACGATCCCGAAAGCCGTGTGGCGCGGTCGGAAGAGATCGAGACCACGCAGCAGGCGGATCGCGCGGACAGCACATCCGCCGCCACCGAGCACCTGATCAGCAACTACGAGATCAACCGCACCGTGCAGCACATCACCAACCAGGTGGGCAACATCAAGCGCCTGTCCGTTTCGGTGGTGGTAAACCACGCGGTCTCGGTGGAGCAGATCGACGGCGAGATCAAGCGGGACTTCACCGCACGTACGCCGGACGAGCTTTCGAAGATCGAATCGCTTGTTCGCAGCGCGGTGGGCTTCGACGCGACGCGCGGCGACCAGATCGTGGTCAGCAACATGCGTTTCGACGACGCACAGCAAGAATACGAGCGTATGATGCGGGAGGAGGACATCCGACGTCAGGAACTCCTGGACATGGTCGAGAAGGGCGTCGTACTGCTCATCCTCGTGATCCTTCTTCTGGCACTGTTCTCGCAGTTCCGCAAAATCTTCGCGCGTCCTGCTGATGAATCGGAAGAGAGCCTTGCATTGCGTCCTGCCATGATTTCAGGTGAAGCCGAACGCGAGGGATTCTATCCGGAAGGCGAGGAAGGTATGCCGATGGGTGAAGGAAGAATCGCATACAGCTTCAAGCCTATGAAGGATATTGAAATCGAGCAAACCGAAGATCAGCTCTTGCAGGATGCGGTGAAGAAATTCATCATCGACCATCCCGATATTGCGGTGAAACTGATCAAGAGCTGGCTGATCGAGAAGGAGATGAAATAATGGAAGACAAAGCGCAAAACCAAAACGTCCCTCTCGATTTCGGGATAACGCCGGATCGAATCGAAGAATACCGCAAGATATTGAAGAAATTCTCCGGCGCTCACAAAGCGGCTATCCTGATGATTGGACTGGGCAAGGAAGCCTCCGCATCGCTACTCCAGCATATGAGCGGAGAAGACGTGGAAGAGGTGACCGCGCGCATCGCGACCACCTCCTCCGTCGAACCCAAGATCACCGAAGCCGTGTTCGAGGAATTTTACGAAATGGTCAAGGCGCAGCAATACATTTCGCTGGGCGGCATCGAGTACGCCCGTGAGGTGTTGGAAGACGCTGTCGGCGATATCCGGGCCATGGAGATAATCAAGAAGATACAGCGCTTGATGCAGGTCCGTGGTTTCAACGTGCTGAAGCAGGTCGATTCCACGCAGCTCCTCACCTTCATTCAGAAGGAGCACCCGCAGACCATCGCGCTGGTTCTTACCCAACTCGAACCGACCCAGGCGGCCAATGTGATCGCCGAACTGCCCGAAGACCTCCGCAACGATGTGGTCATGCGCTTCGCAACCATGGAGCGCGTCTCGCAGGATATGATCGAGACGGTCGAACGCGTGCTGGAAGACCGTATCGACTTCAGCCAGCAGGGAACCAAGTTCGGTGGCGTCTCCGCCGCGGCCGAGATTATCAACATGGTCGGATCCACGACCGAGCGCTCCATCCTCGAGGCTGTGGCCGCCAAGGATCCGAAGCTCGCGACCGAGATCAAGAACCTCATGTTTGTCTTCGAAGATATCCTCTACCTCGACGACCGCACAATACAGAAAATTCTGCGCGACATCGACCAGAAAGACCTGGCACTTGCTCTCAAGGGCGCCAACGACGATGTGCAGGACAAGATATTCAACAACATCTCGGAGCGTGCCGCCAGCATCATCCAGGAGGAAATGGAATATGCCGGTCCGGTGCGGCTGCGTGACGTGGAGAACGCGCGTCAGAACATCCTGGATGTGATCCGCAAGCTGGAAGAGCTTGGTGAGATTCAGCTTACCAAGGGTGGCGAGGACTTCATCGAGTAAGGGTAAGCCATGCATGAGATGAAAGTAAAGTCCGATTTTCCGGTGAAGAGCGCCCGGATTGCCTCTCATAAGGAAGATATTTCCCCAGGAGCAGTCCGGTCGCTCGACAGCGACATCACAAAAAGGATTTTCCAGCGAGAGCTGAACAAGGCGCAGCAGCAGTTCGTCCATCAGCTTCAACAGGAAAAGCAGAAGGCATACGATCAGGGATTTCAGGAGGGGCTCAAGCAGTCCGAGCAGAAATACCACGAGCAGTTCAATAAATCGTTTCAGATTCTGAAGAAGATCGCCGATAAATTCCACCGCGAAATGGACACTATCTACGAGACCGAGGAACACGAGATGATGTCGCTGATCCTCGATATCTCGCGCAAGGTGACCGACCTCGAGATCGAGCTCAATCCGGAAATCATCCTCACCATCCTGAAGAAGGGGCTGAACCAGATCAACGACAACCGGTCTATAAAAATCCACGTCAATCGCAAGGATTGGGAGCTCGTCAAAGAGAATCTCGACGCGATTCGAATGCAGGTCGATCTGCCGGACGACGTCGAGATCGTTTCGTCTCCGCGTGTCGAGCCCGGCGGATGCGTGATCGAGACAACCAACGGCTCGGTGGATGCCAGCATCGACACCCAGTTTCAGGAAATCCGACGAAAACTGCTCAAAGAAGACGCGGCCGAATAGGATAGCGGCATGTCGATACAATTTAACAAATACCACGCGATGCTGGATCGGGTCGATCCCATCCGGCGCAACGGAACCGTCTCACAGATAATCGGACTGATCGTGGAAGCGAACGGCCCCGCCGCGTCCATCGGCGATATCTGCTACATCGAAAGCAGCGACGGCAAGAAGCATGTCGCCGAGGTGGTCGGTTTCAAGAAAAACAAGACGCTACTCATGCCGTTGAAAGAACTTTATGGAATCGCTCCGGGCAATCAGGTATCGACGTTCCGGGAACCTTTCGCCGTCGGCGTAGGCAACGAGCTGAAGGGCCGCATCCTGGACGGACTCGGCAATCCCATCGACGGAAAAGGCAAACTCAGGCTGCGCGAGAAGCGCTCCGTCTATAGCGCGCCGCCCAATCCTCTAACCCGGAAATCGATTCGGGAGCCGCTGGAACTGGGCATTCGCAGCATCGACAGCCTCTTGACCTGCGGCAAGGGGCAGCGTACCGGTATCTTCGCCGGTTCGGGCGTGGGCAAGAGCGTGCTGCTGGGCATGATCGCGCGCAACACCACCGCCGACGTGAACGTTATCGCGCTGATCGGCGAGCGTGGACGCGAGGTGAAAGACTTTATCGAGAACGATCTGGGCGAAGAGGGACTCAAGCGTTCCGTGGTTGTGGTGGCGACATCCGATCAGGCGGCGCTGAGTCGTATCAAGGGCGCACTCGTGGCGACAACCATCGCGGAGTTCTTCCGCGACCAGGGTCTGGATGTGATGTTCATGATGGACTCGGTCACACGATTCGCCATGGCCAAGCGCGAAATCGGACTCGCCATCGGCGAACCGCCCACCACCAAGGGATATACGCCGTCCGTCTTCTCCGATCTGCCCAAACTGCTCGAACGTGCCGGGACATCGGATCGCGGCTCGATCACCGCGCTGTACGCCGTGCTGGTCGAAGGCGGCGACATGGACGAACCGATCGCCGACGCGGCACGGTCGATCCTGGACGGGCATATCGTGCTGTCGCGCAAGATCGCCTCGCGCGGGCATTATCCCGCGGTCGATATCCTGCAAAGCATCAGTCGCGTGATGAACAGCGTGATCGAGAACCAGCACAGGATGGACGCGCGTAAGGCAATCGATATCCTGGCAACCTATCGGGACGCGGAAGACCTGATCAATATCGGCGCCTATTCGCCTGGAAGCAATCCCAAGATCGACCACGCGATTTCCAAGATCGACGCGCTCAATACCCTTCTCAAACAAGATATGAAGGACAAATCGACCATGCATAAGACGCTGGATCAGCTGAACCAGATCGTGGGCGGATCCTCCGGCTGATCTGTCGTATCCCAACTCATCTTCGAGCCTATTCACAAGATCAATATATAACACCAGTGCTGGATTTCGGCTTGCTGACAATCTTGAAACTTCTCATGCTAGCATCTTCCGTTCTTCTAGGGCTGGGCACCTTCGTTTCGTAATCCCCCTGCTCGATTTTCATCAGATCGTGCAATAACTGGCTTCTCTTCGGATATGTTGTTGATGAGTAATTGGGAGGTAGCAAATTGAGTGAGGTCTGTGTGTAAAACGGCAGCAACATGTTGGGCCAGTTTTGGCTTTCACAATGGTATTGAAAGAGAAGAGGTGTCTTTCCCAAAGAAAACTTTTGTAATTTGAATGAAATACTTGACGGTAATATCGTTATATGTAAATTAGCACTTGAGGGTACCGTTTGCTAAAATGGTGCTGGTAATAAAAAAACCGCTTACAAGCCGGAGCTTGCAAACGGTTGAGATTTTCTCTCTTGCTTCACGAGGGCAGGAAATTTCATCCAAATTATCAGTCAAGTTTATCTTGCATGAATAAGCTCCTTTGTTTGTGGGAAGGAGGCATTATGGCAAAAGCCAATGTCAAGATCCGAGTGGGTCGTGATGCAAAGACGGGGAAGTTTGTCACGCCAAACTATGTGAAAAAACATCCCTCTACCACGATCACTCAAACTATCACGAAGAAGAAGTGAGGTGATGGCGGCAGGTGATTCTTGCCGCCATTCTTTTTCATCTTCCGTCACGGGCGGTTGAATGGTATCCCCCATGTATGTCGGTGTACTTTTGATAAAAAAACGCCCCTCCTTGCGGAGAGGCGCTGTAAAATTTGGTTTGGTTGTTACTTGAGGAGCATGATCTTCCGTGTGATCGATTCTTTGCCGGTAGCGACTCTGAAGAAGTAGATTCCACTGGCAACGCCTTTGCCGGAGTTGTCTTCGCCATTCCAGTAGAATTCATGCGAACCGTCCCTGAGAGCGTCTTTCACCAGCTCTGTAACCAACTGACCACGCTGGTTGTAGATCGAGACCTTCACGAGAGCGGGTTGGTTCAGATCGAACCGGATATAGGTGCCTGGATTGAACGGATTCGGAAATGCTTCCGTTGATCCGGCACGCAGGACATCGATATCCGGTGGTGGTGGCGGTGGCGGTGGCGGTGGCTTCAGATCGACGTTACCACATTCGTGTCCCGTCTGGTTCTCCGTGTTGTTGTGTTCAGCTGGCTCGGTGATTCGTTCATAAATATCCGAATCGGTCGTTCGCTGTTCGAACAACAGGATACCGTTATTGGGCGTCCGGGCATAGAAATCGGAAAGACCATTATCGTTGACATCGTACAGTTCGGTAGCCGCAACGGTGTATTCGACACCCTGGAAATGCACACTGAGCGCACTCAGGGAAATCGCGACAAGACCCATTACAATTACCATCGGGAGCGTTCGTTTCATGGCTCTCTCCTTATTACAACCTGGGACATTACAGGTTACTTAGACCCTTCTGAAGATAAGATAGATATTATCCTTCTTTTTGTCACGTTTTTTTTTGTACTTTTTTTTCTTGAACGGAAAAATACCCTATTCTCTTATCCTTCCGAAGGATAGAATCGGATACAAAACTTTTTTTGTCAAGAGGTTTGTCTTGACCAGGAATACCCCCAATTTTTTATATGGTCTTGGTTTTCTGTCAGTATGAGACGATTATTGTAGATTCTGTTGCAAATCGAATGGGTGAATGCTGTAATGATGATCCTGAAGTCCTGGAGGGACGAAAGATGCTAGCGCGACACGTAAGTGCCGGGTACAGAATTCGGATGAGGAGTAAAGTCCCGTAGGGACGACAGATAGCATGCCGGATCATGTATCTGTCGCACCTCCGGTGCTTTTATGTGTATTGGCTGATATAACTGGGGCTTACGCCCCAGCCTAACATCTGTCATCCCTACGGGATTATTATGGCGAAAACCATTTCACCCACCAAATTTAAAAAATGGAACAGCTATTGTCATTGGAATTTTCAACGGCTGAAAACACGCAATACATAGCAATGTATTGATATACGAGCCAATTAATGGATCATTTTGGGGGTATTTCTGGTTTGTCTTGACGCTGTCGATCCATTACTGTATCGTCAGTTTGCATCGGAATATAACCGGAAAAAAGGAGGAGCGATGCTCAAAGAAAAATATCTCGAGGCCTTGAAAGGTGGCATGAAAGGTGAGCTGGAAAGTATAACACTCTATGAAGCTGCTCTCGGTAACGCCTCGGATCCCGAGGTAAGGAAATTCTTCGAATTGAGAATCGAAGAAGAGAAACGGCATTTCAATTATCTTCTGGAATATTTCAATGATCTTTCCGCTGGTAAGCCACTCAACAAGGTTGAGTTGCAGGATATCGGAAGCAATCCGATGATCACCGAAACACTGATCGAACGGATCGCGGACAAGCAAATCCTGTTTTCGGCGATTTCCACGGCGCTGCTTCTGGAGAAGAACGCGTTCGAGTACTATCGCAAATGCGCGGAAGAGACCGACGTCTTCGAGTTGAAAGTGCTTTTCCACACTTTGTCGGAGTGGGAGACACGGCACTACGACGACCTCATCCGTATCGAGAAGGAGGCGGAAGTGCGGTTTTGGAGAATCAACCGGTTTGAACCGTTCTGACGGAGATTGCCCAGTCGATAGCCGTACTATTTGAAGCCGTCCAGCATTATACGATATTGATATGATCGAAATCATGATTATATCATTACTGCCAGCAAGGTATGCAAATCGGTCGCATATCTATCTTGTTTGTTTGCAGTCATGTAGGGGTGATGGCGGTGATTGGCACGACAATTGTTATTATTGAAGCTCGAATGCGAAATATGCAACGACGGAAAGGAGGATTTCATGAAACGCAGTATTTTCATCATCACCCTGCTGCTGACAGTCCTGATTTTGTTTGCACAGGCTGAAGCGGATCAGGAAGTTGAAGAGGCGATGCAGGAACTGGAAGAGGAGATGCAGGAAGTTCGTGTCGAGATGGAGAAGGTTTCGGACAGTGGCGAAATCATCGTGAGGACCACGACCCGGGGCTCCGGCAGGGCATATATGGGGGTATATGCCGCGGATCTCAGTATTTCGAAGGCGCAGGACCTCAATTATTCCGGGGAGTATGGAATCGTTATCAACCGGATTTCCAGCAATTCACCCGCGCAGAAGTACAACCTGATGTCCAACGATATTCTGATGCGCATCGATAATCATGAAATGAAAAACTATAAGACGTTCGTTCGTGTCCTGAGAGGGTACTCTCCGGGCGAGGAGGCGATGCTGACCATTTTCCGTGGAGGAAAGGAAATCCAAATCGACTTTAAATTCGGGAGCGTAGGCACGTCGTTCGAGACCGAATACTTCGACACGAGCGATTATGCTGATAACTCCAAAGAAACTGGACGCGGCGGCTTCGGCTGGACACCGCAAATCTATCAACCGGACATGGACGATATCAATCATATCATGGAAGAGTTCGGATTCAGCAAGATCGACGACAACGGACTGTTTATGCACGGTCTCCACGGTAATTTCCACGTTGGCAAGAAGTTTTATCTCGGTGGATCGTACTACTGGTATCCCGAGCTCAGTCGTTCCCGGAACTACGTAACGCCGGACGGTATCTACACGACGCGAAAACTGCGCTACTGGACGAAATACTGGGGTGTCAGTCTCGACCGTCGTTTCCGCCTGGCGAGTTGGCTGACAAGCTCGATTGGCTTCACGGTTGGCAAGAGTGAATCGATGATCAAGGTCACGCAAACTTCCTCGCAGGCCGGTGACGTTACCTGGGAGAATATCTCGGAAGGCATGGATTTGAACGGTAACAATCAGATCGAGCTGAAGAAAGAATACATTATTTTTCATCCGCGCCTGGCAACCTATATCAAAATCCTGGACTGGCTGAGAATTCGCGCTGAAGCTGGCTATATGCTTGGATACTCCTGGCATTCGGGATGGAGCGCCAAAATGATGGACAGGAGTTTTGATATGGAAGATTCACCGAATACTTCCTACAACGGTCTGACATTCAGCATCGGACCATGGCTCGGATTTTAATCCTCCCACTCTCTTCTCTCGACGGGTGTTTCTTTCCGAAGCACCCGTCATCCCCTTTCCGACCAGGAAGGAAGTTCTTGACGTAATTGAATAACGCGCAATGGTGCGTGGAAAGTAAAAAAACGGGTGGACACAATGTTCGGAGCGTTCGGGCAGAAATTTATCACAGGCGTCGTTACGCTGACCTCGATGTTGTTCTCGTCCTACAAGGGCAATTTCGCCGAGTTCGACGGGATTGTCGTTCAGCAGGACCGCAACGAGATTCAGATATCCGCCAGTCTGGAGAACGCTTTCGAGAACGATTTCGAGGAATTTTTCCGGTGTGGCAAGCCCATCAATATCTGGTTTCTGATTCAGATACGCAATGGGCATGAGATCATCGACGAGATGTACTACGCCCACCGGGTCAAGTACGATCCGCTGTTGCACTACTACACCGTTTTCATTCAGGAGACGGAAGATCTGATCACGCTGGACACGCATAATGAGGTTATAAAAGCGATTCGGGGAATCCACTGTACGTGGGAAATCCCTCCGGGATACAGTCGGGGTGACGAATTCAATGTCGAAGTGCGCGGTTTTCTGACCAAGCTGCGACTGGAATCGACCGGCGAGGAGTTCGATTTGATGAACCTTTGGCATCACAGACGCCCCATGGTGCATCGGAAATTCATGTGGGGTTATCCGAATGAAGATTAAACTCGGATTGCGGTTTACCGTCTTCGTGGTATTCATCGTACTTTATCTGCTGAGCCTGCTGGTGTTGAACCGCTTTTTCGTCTCGCATCAGGACCGGATGGACGATATATTCCGGCGTATGTCCACCGGTAATCTGTTTCCGAACATGGTCTTCGAAACGAAGTCGGACAGCACGGCAGCGACGCAGTATTTCAGTCGGTTGAACGATTCGATCGCCGGCATCCGGGCGGTGCAGGTCGATATGCAGCGCTACTTTTCGCTGGTGCTCCTGGTCATATCGGTCGTCTCGATCACCATTTTCATCTTCATCTTCACCTATCTGACGAGGCCGCTCCAACAGATGCGTAGCGCCACGGAGAAGATTCGCGAAGGCGACTACAACGTCCGACTCCCCGAGTCCGGTACCGACGAGATGCGCAGGCTGAAGCAGTCGTTCAACGAGATGAGCCGACAACTCGAGACCACGCAACGGAAGCTTTTGCAGGCGGAGAAGGAGATGATCTGGAAAGAGATGTCGCGCATTCTGGCGCACGAGATCAAGAATCCGCTCACGCCCATCCAGCTTGCGGTTCAGCGCATGGAAGAGAAGTACGAGATGGATCGCGACCGTTTCAACGAAATCTTTCCCGAGTCCTCCGCCGTCATCCGGCAGGAGGTGAACAACCTGCGTAAGCTGGTGCAGGAATTCTCTACCTTCGCAAAGGCGTCCAACCCGCAGCCCGAGGTGTTCGATCCGGCTTTGGTTATCCAGGAAATCCTGCGTTCGTATCAGCACGATTTCAAATTGAAAACCGATCTGGCGCAAGACAGGAAGATACATTTCGACCGCACCCATTTCTATCAGATTTTCACCAACATCTTGCAAAACGCCATCGACGCCTCGCCACCGGACGGCGAGATCGCGATCAATCTTTTTGCCAGCCGGAGCTATCTGGTGCTGGAGGTGATCGATCACGGCAAGGGCATCAAGCAGGAGGACATCTCCCGCATCTTCGATCCCTATTTCACACGCAAGCAGCGCGGAACCGGCCTCGGACTGGCGCTGGTCAAGCGTCTTACCGAGGTCAACCACGGTGTGATTCGAGCCAAATCGATCCCGGGCGAGGAGACGCGCTTCGAGCTGATTATGGAGGAAAATCATGAACATACTGATCATCGATGACGAGCCCAACATTCGCAACACGCTGTGCAGCATCATGCGGGATGAAGGCTATACCTGCGAGGTCGCGGAGAACGGCATTGAAGGCATCGCCAGGCTGGACAGGTTCGATCCGGACGTGATCCTGCTCGATGTTCAGATGGACGGCATGGACGGACTGGAGGCGCTCGAGAAGATTCTCCACTACGACAAGACGATCGAGGTGATCATGATCTCCGGTCACAGCGGGATCAGCGAGGCTGTTCGCGCGATCAAGCTGGGGGCGTTCGATTTTCTGGAAAAACCGCTGAGCCTGCCCAAGGTCAAGCTGGCTGTCAAGAAAGCGCTCGAATTCGGCTCCATCAATCGCGAGTACCGCAGGATCAAGTCCAACCTCGAAGAAGGCTATCGTCTGGTGGGGGAGAGCGAGGGGATGCTCAAACTGCGGGAGATCATCCGCAAGGTGTCGGGCAGCAATTCGAAGGTGCTGATCCAGGGCGAGAGCGGCACCGGCAAAGAACTGGTCGCGTACGCCGTCCACAGCCAGAGTCGCAGGTCGGACAAACCGTTTATCAAATTCAATTCGGCGGCAATCCCCACGGAGCTTGTCGAGAGCGAGCTTTTCGGCTACGAGAAGGGCGCATTCACCGGCGCGATCAAGACCAAGCGCGGCAAGCTGGAAGAGGCCGACGGCGGTACGATCTTCCTGGACGAGATCGGCGACATGTCGCTCTCGGCGCAGGCGAAGATTCTGCGCGTCATGCAGGAGGGCGAATTCGAACGGGTCGGCAGTACCAGCACACGCAAGATCGACGCACGCATCATCGCCGCGACGCACAAGGACCTCAACCAGATGGTGAAAGAGGGGCATTTCCGCGAGGATCTCTTCTACCGGCTCAACGTGGTTCCGGTCTTCTGTCCGCCACTCCGCGAACGTTCCGGCGACATCCCCATCTTGATCCGGCACTTTTCCCATTTCTTCGCGCAGGAACTGAACATCCCGGAAAAGGAATTCGACACGAAGACCGTCAACGAACTGAAGACGTGGCGCTTTCCCGGCAATGTCCGCGAATTGCGCAACCTCATCGAACGCATCTATATCCTGGTGGAAGACCAGACCATCATGCCGGAGAAGCTACCGGTCGAGGGATCGGAAAAGGCCGATTGCGACACGAATTTCTGGCTGGAGACCGGAGCGTTCAACGACAAGAAGAAGGAATTCGAGGTTCGTTACCTGAAAACGCAGCTCACCAAATTCGACAATCATGTATCCAACACCGCGAAAGCCCTCTCCCTGCATCAGAGCAATCTGTCCCGAAAGCTTAAAGAACTTGATATTTTTCTGGACGAGGAATAGTCTGACCCGGAGGCAGGTTCAGATTAAACTACAGTGCTTGAGGTTTGAGATGCAGGTTCAGGTTTTTCATTCTTCAAAACCTACAGGTGCCTGCGTACCACGAAAGCACAAACCTCCGTGTCAGCCTGTTCTTTATCGCTCTCCCTATTGGTCCGCCAAGCTCCAGCTTGGCATCTCTCTTCTCTTCCGGAGAATGCCAAGCTCTGGGGGATTCGATTTGTCAGACTGCGTCAGAAAATCACAGGAGCTTGGCGGACCATGGAGAGGGCAGGGGGATTGCCCGTGCGTAATCGAATTGTCTCAATGAAATAAACAATGCGAAAAGGGGATACGAATATGAAAGGAAAATGGTTTTTACTGGGGTGTTTGACATCCGTTGGTTTGGTCATTCTGTTATTTTTCCTGGCGGTAATCGGCGTGTCGTCGCTTATGCCGGAAAAAACACACAAGAAGGTCACGGCAGATTCCTGGCTCTGGCTGCCGCTATCGGGCGAGATTCAGGAGTATGTCGAGTACGACGACAGCTTCCTGCCCAACATGGATTTCAGCTCCTGCCACGATATCGTGGGCGCGATCGAGAAAGCTGCTTCTGACGAGCATATCAAGGGGATCATCCTGGAGCCGTATGGCATGAAGAGCAGCATGGTGATTCGCGATCGGATCGGCGAAGCGCTCAAGCAATTTCGGGCGGAAGGAAAGCCCGTCCATGCCTATCTTGAAAGTGCGATGGACGGGGACTACTACATGGCTGCGTATGCGGACAGGATAACCATGCCTCCGTCGAAATCTTCGTCGCTGATGCTGACCGGCGTAGGCGGCAGCTATATGTTTTACAAGTCGATGCTGGCCAAGATCGGCATGCACTTCGAGGTCTTCCAGGCCGGTGATTACAAGGGCGCGGGTGAGACCATGTCGCGCGATTCGATGTCGCCCTACATGCGCAAGAATCTTCAGGGCATCATCGACGGTATCTACGATTACAAGCTCCACAAGCTGGCTGAACTCCGTGAGGGACTTACATACGAATCCCTGAAGGACATAGTTTACGAAGGCCGCGACAACTTCTTTATCACGCCGGATAAAGCGCTGGAATACAAGCTGATCGACGAACTGAAGTACGAGGAAGACCTGATGACCGAACTCGGCATCGACGAGGATCATCTGATCAAGTTTTCGAAGTACGACGCCGATGTCCCGATGCCGAAGATGAACAACGTCGCGGTGGTCTATGCCGAAGGCATGATCGCGGGATCGTCCCGGAACTTCGGCGAGAACATCCTCAGTTCGAAGAAGCTCGACGACATCCTGGACGATATTTCCGAGGATTCCACGATCAAGGCCGTGGTGCTTCGCGTGAACAGCCCGGGCGGCAGCGCGCTCGAGTCGGACAAGATGTGGAGCCGCATCAGCGAGCTGAAAGCCGGCGGTATTCCGGTGGTGGTGTCGATGGGTGGCGTTGCGGCATCCGGTGGTTACTACATCTCCTGCCCGGCGGACTACGTCTATGCGGAGTCCGCGACGATCACCGGCTCGATCGGCGTTATTGCCATGCTGCCGGTCATGGAAGGGACGCGAGAGATGATCGGTCTCCATACCGATGGCGTGAAGCGGGGCAAATTCGCCGATCCGTACAATCCATGGAACGGTTTGACACCGGAATTCCGTTCGTCGATGAGCGACCACATCGGCATCGTATATGACGAGTTCAAGACGCGTGTGTCGGAGGGTCGTAACATGCCGTTCGACGCGGTGGAAGAAATCGCGCAGGGCAAGGTCTATACCAGCGACATGGCGTTGGAAAGCAAGCTGATCGACGAGGTCGGAACGCTGGAAGACGCGGTTGTGAAGGCGTCCGTCATGGCGAACTTGGATGATTTCGGCACAGTGTTCTATCCCGAGAAGCGTTCCCTGTTCGAGGAGCTGCTGAAGGAGAAACTCGGCTTCTCGTTCGCGAAGATGTCGGTGGCGCGTCTCCTTATACCGGAGCAGGCACGAAGTGAAGCGGAGAAGATTCTTCATGTTCTGGAGGACGACCCCATTCAGATGCTGATGCCTTGCGAGATACGTAACTGATTGATCTTTCGTCGGATAATGTTTTCCTTGGGATGGATTGTGAAGAAAAAATCCTTGACCGAATAGCGGGGTTTAAAAATGATCCATGAATCGGTTTATTGCCGCAGGTCGAAAGGCTTGCGGCAGTTCTTAATAGGAAATCATGACACGATAGATGGAGGATTGACATGTTACGAAGCAAGAATCTGATCGTGCTGGCGACACTGCTGATGTTCGCATTCAGCGCACTCGTTGCCGGCGGAAGAGACCTGCGCAGCGCCAAGCTTTACAGTTCGCAGGGGAAGAACGACAAAGCGCTGGATTATTATCTGAAATATCTGGCGGAAGCGGACGACTTAGAAGACGAAGACTATATCGAAGCGCTCTATGCCGTCAGCGAAATTTACTTCTACGAAAAGGTTCCCTCGCCGGACGGAACGAAAATCGACCTGTTCGAAAAGGCTTATGAATACTATGGAAAGTGCGTTTCCACGCTGGACCAGATCAAGGACAAGGTCAATCTCGACAAAGAGAAGATCGATCTGAAATTCGAGGACGAGAACGGCAAGGTTCGGAAGATGACCTTCGCGGACGTGAAGCACACCAGCGAACTGAAGCAATCCGCCTGTATCGTACGTATCTATAACCTTTCGCTGGAGTTCTTCGGCAAAGAAGATTACGATCAGGCTGCCGCGACGGTCGGACGTCTTCAGGCGCTCGATCCCGGCTACGCCAACGCCTATCTGCTTCTCGGCAACATCGCGTTGAAGCAGCAGGATATGGATAAGGCTGCCGAGAATATGCTGCTGGCAGCTCAGAAAGAGCCGGAACGTGTCGAGCTTAAGGAAACCGCGGCGTCGATCCTGTTCAACCTCAAGCGTTATCAGGATGCGGCAGATATCTACGCGGAAATGGCAACGGTCCAGCCCGATTCCGTCTCGCACTGGATGAACCTGGCGATCTGCTATGTCAACATGCAGAACAAGGAAAAGGCGTACGAGAATTTCAAGAAGGTTCTCGAACTCGACCCCGCGAACCTCGAAGCGCTGCCTTACGCGTACAACTACTCACTGGACTTCAAGGAACCTCAGAACAGCGTGAAGTACCTCGAGAAAATGGTCGAGCTCGATCCGGAAAACACCGAGTACATCATCTCGCTGAGCTACAAGTACTACAACGAGAAGATGTACGACGAGGTGATGACAATCGCCGCAAAATGGCATGAGATGAAGCCGGACGAAAAAGAGCCGGTTCAGTTGCTCTACCGTGCCGCGACAGAGCTGAAGAACCAGGAATTGATCAAGAAGTACGAAGCGATGCTTCGGAAGATGCAATAATCGCGTGAGTTTGTTCGGAAAGCGGCATTCGTGCCGCTTTTCGTATATATGCGGATTCCGCTTGACAACAAAGCGGTTCTGAAATTCGCTTACCAACCATGATATCAATGGGTTGCGAAAGTGGCGGAACTGGCAGACGCGCTGGACTTAGAATCCAGTGGGAGAAATCTCGTAGGGGTTCAAATCCCCTCTTTCGCACCAGATTAAATAAATCATGACATCAGGAGATAAAAAGTGGAAAGAGAAATCAAGCAGATTACATCCTGCGAGCACGAGCTGACCATCACGGTTCCGGCTGAAGAAGCGATGCAGGAATACCGGAAGATGCTCGGACAGTTTCGCAAATATGCCGTCGTGCCGGGTTTCCGGAAGGGCAAAGCGCCGCTCGCCATGGTCGAGAACCTCTACGGCGAACGTGCGAAGGAAGAATTTGTAAACGAGAAGCTGAAAGATTTTTATGTGGAAGCGCTGAAGGAAGAAGACCTCCACCCCGTCACCGAAGCGGAGCCTTTAAAGTGGGAGTGGGAGAAGGACAAGCCCTTCGTCGCGACCTATCGATACGAAGTGAAGCCCGAGCTTGGCGAACTCAAGTACCAGGACCTCGAGATCGAATTCGATGCACGGGAAGTGACTGAAGAGCAGGTGGAAGAGACCGTCGAGAAAACCCGCCGCGAGGTTGGGAACATCGAGCCGGTGGAAGGACCGGTTGGCGAGAATTCCTTCGTAGATGTGGAGATTTACATCAATCCGAATATCCAGGATGCTGAAGAAGGCGAACCGTCAGACGAAGAGATCAAGCCGGTCAGTCGCGAGCTGGAAGTGGGCAAGAATCCATTCTCGAAAGCGCTCAACGATCAGCTCATCGGCATGAAGGCCGGTGACGAAGGCGAAGCAGAACTCTTCGACAAGCGAGAAGAGGAGATGGACGAAGTTCGCGCGCATTATTCCGAGAACAAGTTTCGCTTCGTGGTCAAGCAGGTGAAGCAGCTTGTGCTGCCCGAGCTGAACGACGAATTCGCCAAAGACGCCGATTTCGAGTCGATGGACGCCATGCGCGAGAGTATCCGCAGCGAGCTCCAGAAGCAGGCGGATCATGAGAATCGTCAGGGCGAGGAAGAGGCGATCATCACCGCGCTGATCAAGGCGAACGAATTCGACGTGCCGAAGCATTTCGTCGAGAACTACGCCTATCAGATGTCGGAATCGATGGCGAAGCAGTACAACATGCCGGTCGAGCAGATCGCTCCGGCGTATATACCGGTTGCCGAACGCAATGTTCGGGAGTATTATATCGTTGATAAGCTGAAACAGATGCTTGAAATTGACGTTACAGATGATGATAAAGCGGCGATGATCGACGAGCTTGCCGTGAGCATGAACCTGAAGCCGGAAGAGTACCGCGAGCGGTATCAGAAGCAGATCGACTCGGATGATTTCCGGGACGCGATCGTGCGGAAGAAGATCATGCAGAAGGTGAAAGAAGGTTCGAAGATCGTGCCGGTTCCGAAGAAGGAAGAGAACGCGGAAGCGACGGAAGAAACCAAGGAGTAACTCATGCCGTTAGTACCGATTGTCGTAGAGCAGAGCGGGCGCAACGAACGGGCGTACGATATCTATTCGCGCCTGTTGAAAGACCGCATTATCTTTCTGGGATCCCCCATTGACGACGCGGTCGCCAACATTGTCATCGCGCAGTTGATCCACCTCGAGGGCGAGAACCCCGACAAGGATATCTACATGTACATCAACAGCCCGGGTGGCGTGATCACCTCGGGTCTGGCGATCTACGACACCATGCAGTTCATCCGTCCCGCCGTGAGTACGATCGCGATCGGTCAGGCTGCCAGCATGGGCGCGTTCCTGCTCGCCGCCGGTGAGAAGGGGAAACGCTACGCGCTTCCAAACAGCCGTGTCATGATCCATCAGCCGCTGGGCGGCGCGCAGGGTCAGGCAAGCGATGTCGAGATTCAAACCAAAGAGATACTGTACGCAAAGCAGCGGTTGAACGAGCTTCTCGCGTTTCACACCGGACAGCCGCTCGAGAAAATCGAAAAGGACTCGGACAGAAATTTCTTCATGCGCGCAATTGAAGCTAAAGAGTACGGCTTGATTGACGATGTAAAAGAGAAGAGACCCGACAAAAAATAAAGTCCTTGTATTAAAGAGGTTTATCGTGGATAAATACAACATACTCCACTGTTCGTTCTGCGGTCGAGCCGAGACGGAAGTCCGGCACATGATCAAGGGCGTGGCGGGTAACATTTGTGACGAATGCGTCACCATGTGCCACACCATCATCGAAGCAGACCACAAGGAACAGGAGCTTGACGACTTCGATCTGCCCACGCCGAGAAAGCTCAAGGAATACCTTGATCAGTACGTTATCGGGCAGGAGAAGGCGAAACAGGTCATTTCCGTGGCGGTGTACAACCACTACAAGCGGATATTCAAGCAGCAGCCCACCGACGATGTCGAGATCGAGAAGAGCAACATCCTGATGGTGGGCCCGACCGGATCGGGCAAGACGCTCATTGCGCAGACGCTGGCGCGGTTCCTCAAGGTTCCGTTCGCCATCGCCGACGCGACGACTCTCACCGAGGCCGGATACGTGGGCGAAGACGTCGAGAATATCCTCGTGCGTCTCCTTCAGAACGCCAACTACGACGTCGAGAAGGCCAAAACCGGCATCGTCTATGTTGACGAGATCGACAAGATCGCGCGCAAGTCGGAAACCCCGTCCATCACGCGTGACGTCTCCGGTGAAGGCGTGCAGCAAGCGCTCCTGAAAATCCTCGAAGGCGCGAAGGTCAACGTTCCGCCCAAGGGTGGACGCAAGCACCCGCATCAGGATTTCATCGAGATCGACACGACCAAGATTCTCTTCATCGTGGGCGGCGCGTTCTGCGGTCTGGAAAAGATCGTCCAGCAACGTATCAACCAGAAGACGGTCGGGTTCGATGCCGATATCATCACCTACGAAGACGCTTCCACCGAAATCCTGCCGCAGGTCAATTCCGCCGACCTTCTCAAGTACGGGATCATCCCGGAACTGGTGGGACGCCTGCCCGTGGTGACCAACTTGCAGGAGCTGACCGAAGAGATGCTCGTGGAGATACTCACCAAGCCCAAGAACGCTATCATCAAGCAGTACAAGAAGCTGTTCGAGATGGAGGGCGTGGAGCTGGATTTCTCCGCTGACGCGCTCAACGAGATTGCCGCCGTCGCGCTCAAGCAACGCACCGGCGCCCGTGGACTGCGTGCCATCATGGAAAGCGTAATGCTCGATATCATGTACGACATCCCCGAGATGGGATCGGTCAAGGAATGCATGATATCCAAGGACGTGATCACCGACGGCAAAGAACCGATCTACGTGTTCGAAAACGAAGAGGAAAAGGGCCAGAGCGCCTGATTCCTTCTATGCCTTATGTAAACCCCGTGGCGATTGCTGCGGGGTTTTCTGTTTTATGTACCGCCAGGTTTCAACAGGGTATCCTTCGGGAACGCGGACGTCCCGTCCGCATCTCTCTCTCTTTTCTTGATCGGCGCTTACATGATTCAATGCAAACATGCATCGACGTAGTCGTATTTATCCACTCGATTTGCTACAGAGCTGAAAGAAATGCGGACGGGGACGTCCGCGTTCCCAGGGAATGCCGAGCTGGAGCTCGGCGGTCCATGGGGGAGGGTAATGCCGAGCTGGAGCTCGGCGGTCCATGGGGAGACGGTCCGGGAAATATTCATTGACACCGGACAGTGAAAATGCACGCTCCTGATCGAGGAGCTTCGATGGGACAAACTACGCGTAAATTTCTGCAGGAACGAGCGGCGATGATCCTGACCGCGGCACTTGTGGTACCGATCTCCATCTTTCTTGCAACCGGTTATTTTCTGCTCAGCACGATCGTCAAACAGAAGGATATCAACAACATCCGCAGTCTGGCGCAGAACGTGAAATTCCTTGAGAGCAAGCGCACGAGCCAATCGATTCAGAAGCAGATCGCCATCACTGATACGCTGGACGCGATCTACCGGCGCGATATCGACAGCCACTATCTCAATTTCCTCACGCGAGAAATCCCCGATCTCGATTCCTATATCCTGTTGACGTCGGTGCGTACGATCGGCTCGGGTATCCAGCTTACGGCGGAACAGCGCGAGAAGCTTCTGGAGATCAGCAGCGAGCAGAAGGACGGATCGGGCTACTACCTCGCCAACGAGAAACGCTATATCATGACCTATTCGGTGATCGACAGTGACGACGAGCCTCCGGCGATCCTCGTGCTCTACTGGAACTACACCGTCCCCGAGAACCTCTATATCAACACGCTCAAGGATTTTCAGACTGTGCGCCTCGACTGGGACCTCATCAAGTCAGCGCCGGCCGGTTCATACGTGCCCGAGCGTGAGATGATCGACAATATCGTCTCCTCGCCGGACGGCATATACATCGAGGAACAGCCCGGTAACCTGTTGTCGGCGGAATTCTTCCTGGAGGATATTTTCGGGAAGCCCATCGCCATTGTCATCATGCAGACCGAGCGCTACTTCGTCTTGCAGATGAAGCGCTTCTTCTGGATCGGCGGACTGTCGCTGTCGTTTCTGTCGATCGTTTCCGCGCTGCTGCTTGCCCGCAAGGCGGCGTCCTTCCTGATGAATCCGGTTGAAAAACTCAGCTACGAGATGAATCGCATTGCCAGCAACCCGGTGCGCTCGGAGGAGATCGGCGACGGGCAGTATTCGCAGCTCGACCTGCTGGTGTCGTCGTTCAACGGGATATTGCGCTCCTTCAAGGAAAACTACGGCTCGGTGAAGAAGTACGAGACCATCGTGACAAACATCAAGGAAGGCATCTTCTGGAGCGACAACAAGGGCTATCTGGTCATCTCGAACAAGGCGTTCGGTGATATCTTCAGCAGCCTGGGAACCATCGAGAACCTCAGCCAGATATGGGGAAGCAGCCCAGAGGAGTTCGGCGATAGGATAACCGAGTACAGGGACGGCATGGAGATCGAAATCGATGGGCGTTACTATCTGCTCTTCGTGAACGAATACCGGCAGGACGATCAGGCGAACTACCTTGGTCTGATCTCGGAGATAACGCAGCAGAAGGAAGCCGAGATCGAGCGCCAGCGACTCGAGATGCAGCTCCAGACTTCAAAGAAGCTTGCGGAGATAGGTCTTCTGATCGAGGGGATTTCGCACAACCTCAATTCGCCTCTGCACAACATGCTGGCCTACGTCCATTTCCTGCGCAGCGAGTTCGGCGACCACCGGGACCTCCTGAAATTGCAGGAGAACGGTCAGCGCATGGCGGAGATCATCAAGTCGCTGATGAACCGCATGTCCGAAGCGGTTATCTTCTCCGCACGACCGATCGAAATCAACGAACTGGTCCGGCTCGAGCTGTCGTTCTTCGATCACAACCTCTATTTCAAGAACAACGTGCGCAAGGTCATCGAGCTGGAGGACGATCTGCCGAAGATCATGGCGGTGTACAGCGATATCAGCCAGGCGCTTTCCAACCTCATCTCCAACGCGGTCGATGCCGTGAAGGCCACACACAACAAGGTCATTACCATTCAGACGTTCATGCGTGACGAGGACTTGATTATCGCGGTGGAGGATACGGGAATCGGAATTGAACAGGAAGATATGGCGACGATATTCGAGCCTTTCCACTCATCGAAGGAGAAGCAGAACGGCATGGGCAGGGGGATAGGGCTGGCGATATCGAAACAGCTTCTGGAGAGCTACGACGCGATTATCACGGTCGAAAGCACGCCCAATCAGGGGAGCCGTTTCGAGATCGTTTTTCCCAGAGATCGTTTCGTCGAAAGTTAAAAGCGATCTACCTTCCGCAATTCGAAAATCTCTTTACACTGATCGAGCAGCGCAGGCATAACCGCGAGCGGAATCATACTGGCGGCATCACTCAGCGCTTCGATGGGTGCCGGGTGCGTCTCGATGAAGAGGCCGTCAACAAATCCGGTCGCGAGCGCCGCACGCGCCATCATGGGTGCAAACTCGGGCGTTCCGCCGGAGGTGTGGTGCAGGGAGGGCTTCTGCATGCTGTGGGTCACGTCGTAGATGACCGGGAATCCCATACCGCTCATGATCGCGAAGCTTCGGAAATCCACCACCAGATTGTGATAGCCGAAGCAGGTCCCGCGTTCGGTTATCAGTACCTGATAGTTGTTTTCGGCGGTGACTTTCTCGGTGACGTTGTGGATGTCCTCGGGCGCCATGAACTGGGCTTTCTTGACGTTGACGATGCGTCCTGATGCCGCCGCTTTCTGGATGAGCGCTGTCTGCCGGCTAAGGAACGCCGGGATTTGCAGGATGTCGGCTACCTCTGCCGCTTCATCCACCTCGTTCGTTTCATGCACATCGGTCAGGATGGGGAAACCGAATTCCTCTTTGAGCCGCATCAGCAGATTAAGACCTTCGTTCATGCCCGGTCCCTGAAAAGATGTCACGGAGGTGCGGTTGGCTTTCTTGTAGGATGATTTGAAGATGAGTGTAATGTCGCGCTTGTCGGTTTCTTTCTTTAGCACTTCCGCGGTTTTGTACATGATCGCCTTGTCTTCGACCACGCAGGGTCCCGCGATGAGGAAGAGTTTACTTTTGTCTCGTAATTGATTGTATAGCTCCATGTTATCCGCCTTGATGATCCTGTTTGGGATCGATTTGTCGTCATCCTGTGCAGCTTCGAACAGTAGGCAAGAAGAAAATCGTATTAAATTCTCCGTCTCCTCCGTATCCTTCGGAAGATGCGGTAGTTGTTGCCGACCACGAGCAGGTAAAGGAAGTTGCTGATCAGCAGCACGCCGACGATCTCTCTTCGAGCCTCGGGGTAGTACCACACCATCAGCGCGAGGATGGGCAGCAGCAGGAGTTTCAGCGTTACCAGTCCGCGCTTGACGCCCAGCTTCTTCAGAAGGAACCGCGCGATGGGATTGCGCTCGCTGCGGGTGGAGGAGTTGATCACGACCAGGAACGTCGAATGGATGTCGAGGATGTTGAGCGTGATGAACACGAAGAGCAGAAGGATGAATACGGGTAGCGAAAAGACGATGGCTTTCAATCCTGTTTATCCTGATCGACGACGATTTCCTTGTCGGGGTCGAGGTTGTCGCGGCGATTCTTCTTCACCTGTTCGCGCGTGCGTTGTCGTATGTAAAACCACAGTATCAACAGAACCGGAATCGTGATATACCACAATCGCACCAGCATTGCGAAAACGCCGGGTATCAGCCTGAAAAATACCCGCCACAGCAGAACGACCAATACGATAATGAGGATTCGAACCAGGATTTTCACTCTCAACCTCCCATTGCTTTGACGACGCCCATGAGGTCCTCGCGGAAGCCGTCGAACAAATGCAGGAACACGCTCGCGAAGTACGGCCAGTAGAAGGTCAGCATATAGAGTCCGACCAGGATTCCCAGCGGCATGGCCACGATCAGCACATGCATGTCGGGATTCAGTTTCGCCAGGAGGCCCAGGATTACACGCTCGATAAGCAGAACCGCGAAGATGGGTGCTCCGATCTTGATACCGATCACGAAGATTTCGGACGTGATGCGCACCATCTGATTCATCAATGGCATCGGAAGGTTCACACCTGTCAAGGGAATGATGTAAAAACTATCGAAGAGCGCTTGCAGGAAGAAGAGGTGCCCGTTCGTGGCGAATAGCAGCATCACGGCGACGAAGTACTTCATCTGGCCCAATACCTGAACCTGATCTTCACTGGTTGGATCGACCAGCGTCATCATGGTGAGGCTCATCATGCGGCCCATCATGAAACCCGCCAGATGCAGTCCCTCGAAGATAATCCGACTCGACACACCGATGATGAGGCCGACCAGCACCTCCTTGCCCGTGTAGAAGATCAGGTGCATGAACGAGATGGGCAGGATTTCCGGTACGGGGATCACGTTGGCCGTCAGGAAGGCGAGGAACATGCTCAGCGCCATGCGGAATCGGATGTCGATCGAGGGTGAGGAGAGGAGCGGCATCGCGGTCAGCATCGCGCCGATGCGCACCAGAATGAGCAGGAATTGCTCCAGCTCGGCGAGGGTGATTCCCAGGTATTCGAACATATCAGCGGTTCATCGTCTGCAAAATGTTGATAATGTAGTTCATGTACTCCATGAAACGATTGAGCATCCACGGTATGGTGAAGAGCATGACCAGGAGCACCGCGGCGATCTTCGGGATAAAGGTGAGCGTCATTTCGCGAATCTGGGTGACCGTCTGGAAGATCGAAACCAGCAGACCGACCACAAGTCCCGTGACCAGGATCGGCGCTGCGATAATCATCGTGAAAAAAAGCGTCCTGGAAGCGATTTCGATTACCAGTTCCTGTGTCATGATCTACCTCAGTTGAAGCTGATAACCAGCGACTGGATCACCAGGAACCATCCATCCACCATCACGAACAGCAGAATCTTGAACGGCGCCGAGATCAGTACCGGCGGCAGCATCATCATACCCATGGACATGAGGATACTCGCGATGATCATGTCGATCATCAGGAATGGAAGGTACAAGAGGAATCCCATCTGGAAGGCCAGCCTGAGTTCGCTGATGGCAAAGGCGGGAACGATCACGTGCAGCGGAAGGTCGTCCGCGTTCTCGGGCTTTTCCATGCGGGCGTTGTTGACCATCAGGGCGAGGTCTTTCTCGCGCGTCTGTTTCAGCATGAAGGTGCGAAGCGGCTTCACGCCCTGCTTGAAGGCTTCCTGATGCCCGATCTCTCCGCGCAGATAGGGTTGCAGCGCGGTGTCGTTGATGTCCTTGAATACCGGCGCCATGATGAAGAAGGTGAGGAACAGCGCCAGGGCGACGATGATCTGGTTGGACGGAGCCGATTGCGTTCCGACCGCTTTCCTGACCATCCCCAGCACCACTGCGATGCGGGTGAAGGAGGTCATCAGGATCAGGATCGAGGGCGCTACCGAGAGGACGGTTATCAGGAGCAGAATTTGTAGCGAGACCGCTACGTCCTGCGGGTCCTCCGTGGCATCGACACCGAGCGTGATGCGCGGGAGCGCTTGCGCGGACAGTATGCCGACAGCCAGCATCAGCAGCAGAATCAGGATTGCCTTGCGTTTCATTTCTTCCTGCCGAATTTCTGTAAAACATCGCGGAACCTGACCGATTCCAGCTTTCTGTTTGATTCTTCGATTTTTGTGAGGATTTCGGGATCGGTGACTTTATCGATGAGGTCGATTCGGTCCGGCGTCATCCCGAGGATATAGACCGCCTCCAGCGATTTCACGATCACGATCGAGTTTTTCGCGTTCAGCGGGGTTATTTCCAGTATTTTAGTGGTGTCCCTGAGCTGCGAGATACGTCTTCCCTGGACGGTGAATCGCTTCAACACCCACAGGAATACGAAGAGCAGCACGAAGACCACAGCGAGCCCGAATATGAACGAGCCCAGGCTGCCCAGTGTGCTGACGCCCTTGTAGGTCCCGTAGTCGGTTGCCAGCGTATCCATCTGCCCGAACGCGGCAGTGGCGGTGAGCAGGAATAGCGCGGCGAGCAGGAATCTCATCATACGTTTCCGAGCTGCTTGATGCGTTCCTTGCGCGATACAAGGCTGACGATGCGCACGGCGTAGTTCTCGTCCGCGACCATTACCTCGCCGATGGCGAATTTCTTGCCGTTGACGATCAGATCGACGTAGTCACCCGCCGTCTTGTCGAGCTCGATTACCGATCCCTGTCCGATCTCCAGGATTTCCTTGATCTTCATATCCTTGCGCCCGAGCTGCACGGTGATGGGCAGCACGATATCGTAGAGGATGTCGATGTTCTCGTTGCCGATCGGCCGGTCGTCTCGATCATCCACTTCGGAGAACTGGGCTCTGGAGACGGAAGCCATCGGCTGTTGCGGCATATCCTGTGCGGGATTGTAGGCAGCCTGTTTGGGGCTGGAGGGTTGTGGCGCGGCTTGTGCCGGCGCTTGCTTTCCGCCTGAGTCCTGAAACAGGTTGTTGATCGAGGTTTGCGCGAAGTCGTCGAGGAACATGTCGATGAAGAATTCCTTTTCGAGGATTTCCATGTGCAGGCGCGACATGATATTGTCCTCGAGGAAATCCTTCTGAATTTCCATGTCGGTGAGTTCGACCTGGGAGACGGTTCCGGTGAGGGATATATCCATGCCTGAGAGTTCGGAGGCGAGGCTTCCCAGCACCTGGTTGAACATCTCCTGGATCGCGTCGTTGTGTTCCTCGGGGAAGTAATCGACTTCACCATCACCGAGCATCATCAGGTCCGAGAGGATCGCGACCAGCTTCTTGTCGAGCAGGATCGAGACCTGGAAATTCTGGTCACCGGTGAAATTTATGGTGAGAATCACGCCGGGCAGCTCGAATTCCGATTCCACTCTTGTGAAGTCGAACGGTTCTGTCGTCAGCGGATTGATCTCCAGGGTGTTGTTGGTAATGGTGGAGAGTACCCCTGTTGCGTTGGAGCTGAACAGGTTGATCAGTTGATTTACTTTTGTGGTATCACTCATGGATTACCTCTCCTTCTGAATCGATAAAGTTTCTGACCTGGAATACATATTTGTTTCTACGTGTCTTTATTTCTCCCGCGAACTTGGGATGCGAGGAGACCTTGGCGATGATCGGCGTAGTGATGCGCTGATCGAGGGCGATGATATTGCCCGGTTCCAGGTCCAGGAAATCCTCGATGGTGATCTCGGTGGTCCCGAGATCGATATCCATTTCGATGGATGTCTGTTCGATCGTACGCTTGAGCGATTCGTAATCCTCTTCGGTGGTCTTCTTCTTCAGGAGCGCCATGTAGTTCTGGCTTAGCAGTTTTTTCAGCAGCGGTTCCATCATGAAGTAGGGGAAGCAGAGGAGTATGGTGAATTCGTAGTTTCGCACCGTGACCGGGAAGTTGAGAACGATCATGGTTTCGCTGGATGGCGCTATGGTCACCAGTTGCGGATTGGTCTCGAACGTATCGATCTTCGGTTGGAGTTCGTCGATCTGCTGCCACGCTTCGCGGAAGTTGTCCAGAATCTTTTCGGCGATGTTGCGCATCACGCTGCGCTCGATCTCGGTAAGGTCCTGGATGTCGGTACGCTTTGCGATATGGAGTCCAGTACCGCCGAAGAGGCGATCGACGATGAAGAAGGTCAGCTCCGGATCGATATCCAGCAGCGCCTGTCCATCGAGCTTGTCGATGCTGAAGATGTACATGTTCGTATAGTCGGACGCGGACATGGTGAATTCGAGGTAGGTGACCTGGTCGATCACGGGGCTCTTGACATCGACCATTGTCCTGAGGGTGCTGGAGAGATACGGAGCAAGCAGCCTTGCGAATATCTCGTGGATATTGCGCAGGGTCTTTATCTGGTCTTTCGATACGCGTTCGGGTCTCCGGAAGTCGTATAGACGCAGGTCTTTCTGCTTGTCCCCTCCCCCCAGTGGGCCCTTCTCTTCGCCGGTTTCCTGCGAGAGGAGCGCATCGATTTCTTCTTGCGTGAGTAGCTTGCTCATAGTTTTCTCTTATGTTATGATGAATTGCGGGAAGAACACGCGGTGGATTTCCATTTCGGTGTCCTTCAGGAGTCCATTCATCAATTGCTTGATCTGTTCCTTCAGTTGATCCCGGTAATCGGGTCTGCTGAGGTCCCGGATGCTGGTCGAAGAGAGCAGCATATTGATCGAGTCCAGGATTTCCGGTTGTCGATTGTCGATTTCAACCGGAAGTGTTTCAAGAGTCATATCATATTCGAATGTGATGGTGAGTTGCAGTATCCTTCCGTCCCCGTCGCTGGGATTGACGATGATGTTGTTGAAATCCTCGTCTTGCAGGATAACGTATTGAACTTCCTTTTCCTTCTTAGCTTTCTTCTTCTCTTCGCCTTCGGGTGCGGAATTGTCCTTACGCAGAACAAAGAACCACACCAGAAGGAACGACAGAACCAGTTGCAGGAAGACGATCGCGACGATTACGATAAGGTTGATTTTCCCTTTGTCATTCATCAGGTATTACTCCATCTATTTTATTCCAATGATTCGAAATCGATCAATCTTCCGGTGACTTCGTCTCGAAGATTGACGTATATCTCGACACGGCGGTTCTGGCTTCTGCCTTCGGGCGTGTCGTTGGAGGCGATGGGACGAAATTCTCCGAATCCGATTGCCTGGAATCGCTCGGGCGCGATGCCGTTGTCGATGAATTTCTGCACAATGGAAAGCGCTCTCGACGCCGACAGGTCCCAGTTGGATGGGAACCGCGCCGTGTGAATGGGAATGTCGTCCGTGTGTCCTTCGACGCGCACCTCAAACGGTACCATTGCCAGGACACGGGCGATCTGTTCGAGGATGTCGTCCGCTATGGATTTCACATCCGAAGACCCCGATTCAAACAGCATCGGATTGCTGATGCTGAAGTGGATGCGGTCTTTGGAGCGTTCGTATTTCACGTTTTCGTGGGTACCGGATTTCTCGGTGAGTTCTTCCAGTTGCTGGAGGATTTTCTCCATCTCGTAGTCGAAATCGTGACGCTTGATTTCATAGTACGGCATCTGCGGCTTGAGGATCAGTCTTCCGCCATCGGCGGCCAAAACGCCCAGCGCGCCCTGGAGAGAGCTCATCGCCTGCTTGAACTTGCTTTCCTGAATACTGGAAAACGAGATCAGCAGAACGAAGAAGGTCACCAGGAGCGTCATCATGTCGCCGTACGTGGTCATGTACGACGGTGCGCCTACCGGAGGGCAATCGGGACATTTCTTCTTCTTGGCCATGACGCCGCCTTTCAGTCTGCGCTACTGCTGCGAACCTTTTCGCATAACGGGGCTGATGAACGTTTCGAGTTTATCGCGCAGTACGCGCGGGTTGTCTCCCGACTGAATCGAGAGGATGCCTACCAGGATCAGGTTTTTCATAAGGACTTCTTCCTTGGAACGGACTTCCAGTTTTGAAGCCAGAGGAAGCGCAAGCGCGTTGGCGAGCAGCGAGCCGTAGAACGTCGTGATCAGCGCGATCGCCATACCGGCACCGATGTTGGATGGATCATCCAGTGCCTGGAGCATCTGGATGAGCCCCACCAGTGTACCGATCATACCGAACGCCGGGGCGTAGAAGCCCAGTTGATCGAACAGCGCTTTGCCGCTCTTGTGGCGCTCGCTCATGTATTCGATCTCCGTTCCCATCACGTTTTCGATGACTTCCACCTCGTTGCCGTCAACCGCGAGCTGGATCGATTTCTGCATAAATTCGTCGTCGATTCCCTTCAGCTCTCGTTCCAGCGCCAGGATTCCTTCGCGACGCGCTTTTTCCCCCAGATCGATCAGGGTGTCGATTTTAGAGACAATGTCGAGCTTTGGAGTGAACAAACAGACCTTGAACACCTTGCCGATTCCCAGGAATTCCTTCAGGGGAAAGGACGCCAGTGTTGCCGCAATCGCTCCGCCGATAACGATCAGCATCGAACCGACATCGATGAACGCGGCTATCTGGCCCGACAAGATGATCGGTACGAACACAAGCAGCATTGCGAGAACAAGACCTGCCAGGGTTGCGATATCCATACGTAGTCCTTGTTTGCAAAGGTTAAAGCTGGTTCTTCAGCGTGAGCTGTTCCCAGTTGCGAAGCGCACGACTCTTGTAATTCACGATCGCCTCGATCACCTCTTCCGCCGATTCCCGAACGATCAGCTTTTTGCCGGTCGTCAGGGTAATGATGGTGTCGGGTGTCGATTCGATGAATTCCATCAAGTCCGCGTTCACGTAGAACTCTTTGCCATTGATCTTGGTAAGCTTGACCATTCAAACTCCTCGTTTCGACAATTTACTGATAAAGATCAAACCAGTCAATATTAATACCGTGTCCGCTCCGAAAAACCGATGCATGAGAGCGGGAATTGCATTCTGAGAGCGATTCATCCCTGTCGTGGTACCGGCAAACGGCAGAACGAGCTACCTTGCCGGTTACCTGAAACCGGGATCGTCACACTAAGAATAAGGGATGCGGGGGCGGTCGGCCCCCGCGAATTACCGATTACATACGTTTCAATCTGTCAATGATCGTGGTCAGGATCGTATCGGCGGACGAGATCGTTTTCGCGTTCGCCTGAATCGCGCGTTGCGCGATGATCATGTTGGTGAACTCCATGGTCAGATCGACGTTGGACGCTTCCAGGTATCCGGATCGGATGGTGCTGGAGGCGTTGCTGCCGCCCCAGTTGATGATGGGATTGCCGGTCGCGGAATTCTCGGAGTAGAGGCTGTCGCCTTCCTTCTTGAGTCCGCCCTGATTGGTGAAGGTTGCCATCGCGATCTGCGCGAGGGTCTTGCTTTGACCGTTGGTGTAGAATCCTGTGATAACGCCCATTTCGTCCACGCTGATGTTGGAGAGCTGTCCGAGTGTGTAGCCGTCCTGCTCGATCGCGATGGTCGTGCTGGGTGAGGAGAACTGGGTGATTCCGTCGAACGCGCCCGAGGTGCCGGCGTTGAAACGGATGTTCACTTCCTGTGCTCCATCGACATTGAAGGTCAGAGCTTCGCCGTTTGTATAGAGGAATTCCTTGAGGGATCCGTCTTCGTTAAAGGAGACCGTACCTGAGTTTCCGGCGGTGGGGTTGATTTCGCCGTTGTCGATCACGACTTCCCAGCTCCAGAAGTTGCTGCCGGGGGTGTTGTCCTGGGTGAAGTTCACAACGAGGTTGTGTTCCGCGCCCTGGCTGTCGTAAACGGTGATTTCGGTCGAGTGTTCGCCGGTTGCACCGTTGACTACTTCGCTCATGGAGGGAAGCGAGACGCTGGTTGCGTTGGTTCCGTTGACGGTGTTGAACGCGAGATCGAGTCCGCAGCCGGTGAAGGATGTGATCGACGAAGTCACGTTCGCGCCCGTATCGTTGTTGGTGAATACGAGCTGGCCGTTGGCGAGGGTCGCGGTCACGCCGGTGAAGGCGTTGTTGATGGTGCTGATCAGGTCGCCGACGGTGGTTCCGTCGGTTCCATAGACGAAGTTGAGGTTGACCGCGCTACCGTCCGCGTCGGTACCCGCGATGGTGATCGTGGTGTCGGGCGGGATGGTCGCGCCGTCGATGCTGGCCAGGTCGGTTGACGTGGTCGCGTTATCGGCGCCGGTGTTGGTTGTCCAGGCGGTTGCCGCGGTGTGGGTCTGGGCGGTCGCTTCGACGGTATCCGGCGGGATCAGTGCGAAGCTGAAGTCGTTGGGGCCGGCTTCGTTGGCTGTGAAGCGCAGATAGCCATTGTCATCGACGATGACGGTTGCGCCCGTGCTGTCGCCGGAGTTGAAAGCGGTGTTGATCGCGGTGACCAGGTCTTGCAGGGTAGTTCCCGTGGATCCGTAGGTGAAATCGACCGTGATGGCGTTTCCGTCGCGATCGGTACCGGTGATCTGGATCACGTCGCCGTTCTGGATGTTGACGCCGTCGATGCTCGACAGGTCGATTGAGCTGAGGTTGCCGGAGCCGTTGATGGCGTCTCCGTCGATCTCGAGCGGGGAATCGGAGAGCCACTGCTCCGTGGTGGCGGCTTCGCGGTTGAGGTTACAGTATAGATCGACGTTTTCGGTGGCGTGCGCCGGGTCTTTCTTACCGAATGGAAGGACGATGTTTTCGAGCGAGGTCGAAGAGGTGAGGGTACCGTCTTCGTCCGCCATGCGGCCCTGCACGAAGTACTGACCGCCCTGGGCGATGATCATGCCGTTGCTGTCGATCTGGAACGCTCCTGCCCGGGTAAAGTAGCGTGAGCTTCCGTCGCCGACGATGAAGAAGCCGTCGCCGTTGATGGCCAGATCGGTGGACATACCGGTCGCTTCGAGAGCGCCGGAATTGAAGTTGGTATCGATGCTGGAGATGCGGGTACCCAGTCCGATCTGGACTGGATTGACGCCGCCGAAATTCCCGGAGGAACCGCGGGCGTCGGAAAGGGTCTGTGAGAATGTATCCGCAAAGGTGATGCGTCCGGACTTGTAGCCGGTTGTGTTCACGTTGGCAATGTTGTTGGCGATTACATCCATGTACGCCTGTTGGGTCGTTACTCCGGATACACCGGAAAACAGTGATCTAAGCATAACACGCTCCTTGTGTCTTAGCTATATGTTCAGCGCGTCAATCGGTCGGCGCTGACACAAGGGCCTCCTCTGCGAGGTCCAGCCCGGGTTACAACAGCATGGCGCTGTCTATGTTCGTGAAAACGTTGCTGTGGGCTTCGTCAACGGCGGTAATGACGGTTCGGTTCGGAACGCTTACCACGTACGAGACGTTGTCCATGACGATGAGTGATTCTTTGCCGCCCTTTTCGGCGATCTGGTCCAACGCGCCTTCGAGACGCGCGATGTCTTCCGGTTCCAGGTTGATGTTTCGTTCCAGGAGCCTTGATTGTGCGTGAGCCGAGAATTGGAGGTTCTGCGATCTCAGTTTGTCCTGGAGTATCTGCTCGAATTGCGTTTGACGGCGTTTTTGTTCGAGCGTTTGATTTTGCCGTACGCGATCGGGCTGTACTCCCGGGATGCGGGGATCAATCTGCTGAGTTACTCGTTGCAACATGATCCACTCCTCAGTTGTTGTTTGCGACCTCGGTCGGATCGACGATGGTGCCGTCAGCGTTCGAGTCGAGTATCGAGATGACGTCTCCCAGGTTGACCCTCTGACCGTTGATCATGAAGTAGGGTGATCCGTTTTCGTAGGTGATTCCCTGGATCATTCCGACGGTGTAGGTATAGGCTTTGACCTTATCGCCGTCCGCGTCGAGCGCTTCCACCTCGAAGGTGTAGTGACCCGAATCGACGGTGTTGCCGAAGTTGTCTCTGCCGTCCCATGAGAATGAGTTTTCACCAGCTTGGTGGTAGCCTGCGTCGATGGTTCGAACCAGGTTTTCGGATTCGTCATAGACGCTGATGGTCACATTTGCCGCGCCGAAGGTCTCGTACGACAGCTCCGTGTTGTCCCCATTGACGGAGACCCCGTTACCGTAAGCTTTGGCGCCCTTTCCGATCAGGGACGTCATGAAGGAGTTGTTCAAGGATTGATCCAGCAGGAGGCTGCTTTCCAGCGTCTCCTGGATGTTGTTCAGTGTTTCGAGCGAACTGTACTGGGCGAGTTGCGCTGCCATCTCCGTGTTGTTCATCGGTTCGAGCGGGTCCTGATATTGCAACTGGGTGACGAGCAGCTCGAGAAAATCATCCTTGGACATCGTGCCGTTCGATACGGTTGTTTGGGAAAAGGCATCCGCTACCGAATTCGAGATTCCTACGATATCACTCATACATACCTCCTCAGGCTACGTAATCGATTGTGTTGTAGCCGGTTTGTTTCGAAATTCTGCCGGGTTTCGCCTGAAGTTTTTCGATCGGTGCCGTAGTGGCCCTTTGTCTCGCGAAATTCCGGGGTTGTTGTTCGTTTCTTCTGCGATGTTGTCTGTCATAATCGTACGATACTTGTACGTCCTCATAACCGAGTCGGGAAAAATGTTCCTGAAGACCCTTCATGGCGTCTTGCAGGTATTTCATCTTCTCGCTGTCTTCCGCAACGAGCAGAATCTGGAGTTTTCCGTTTTCCGATTCGAGAACGGTCTGGACGCGACCGGTCTCTTCGTGCGTCATTTCGAATTTCACCCAGTTCTTGGCGGCGGTGGTGCCGGTCTCGAACTCCTTCAGTTCCTGCATCGCTTTCTGCAGGAATTCACTGTTGAAAGATTGTGGCACGGGCGTTTGCTGTGGCGTCGCGATGCGACTGGCGGATGGTTGCTGAGCGACCTGCTCGATCGTCTGTAATCCCGGTTCGTTCGGCTGCTTTGTCGTAGTCCGGTTTTCCTGTCGCGGCGTTTCGCTTCGCGCATTTTGATCGTTCGTGTCGGGTTGCTGCGAATCGTTTCGCGGATTTTTTTCCGACGTGACCGGCTCTTCGAGCGGGTTTTCCGCGCGCTGTGTGTCGGACGGTGTTGTTTTCGTCGTTGCCGCACTGACAGGCTGATCCGAACGGGACGATCCCGTTGTGGGCGCTTTAGTCTCGATGTTGCCGACGATTTTCTCCGCTTGAACCGGCGCTTTCGCTTCGAGGTCCGGCTTGAATCCCTTTTCAGGTATATTACGGTTATCACCCGGCTTCTCGACCGGCTGCTCGGTGGCAACCTTCGGTTCGATGGTTTCGCTGTTCGTGATCACGGGTCGTCTGACGATGGTCTGCTGCTTCTCGGTCGGCTGCTCGGTGGCAATCTTCGGCTCGATGGTCTCGCTGTTGGTGTTCACGGGTCGTCTGACGAAGGTCTGCTGTTTCTCGTTCGGCTGCTCGGTGGCAATCTTCGGTTCGATAGTCTCGCTGTTCGTGGTCACGGGACGCCTGACGATGGTCTGCTGTTTCTCGTTCGGCTGCTCGGTGGCAACCTTCGGCTCGATGGTTTCGCTGTTCGTGATCACGGGTCGTCTGACGATGGTCTGCTGTTTCTCGGTCGGCTGCTCGGTTCTTGGACTGCCGTTTTCAACCGGGTCCTCCTCACGTGCAGGAACATCCGAGCGGTCATGACTTCTCGGATTTCGGTTCATGCCGGCGTAGCGTTCGGCTTGCTCCGACTTCTCGGGCGCAACCTTGCTCAGCGTGAACAACTCAGGCACGGTTTTGGGCCGTTGCGTTTCGACCGTCGGCTGCTTTCCTTCGGGCTTATCGATCTGCGTGGAGGATTTCACAGTGCCAGCGTTCTTCGGCGCATCGTTCTGCTTCCCTGGAAATACGGTTACATGCTTGTCTGAATGGCTACTGGATACGGATTCTTCCGAACTCGATTTCACGATTTTTACACCGCTGTTCGTTTGTCTGGAGAGAATATCGGCAGGATTCAGGACATACGCCGATTCGGTGGTCGCTTCCCGATATTGTCTTTTCGATTTGGGATTGAGCCCCGTACCGAATTCTTCCATGATCGAGAGTATATCGTATCTATCGTTGGGGGGCTGCTTCTTCGCTGCTTCATGGCGATTCGGAAGCGTGACGGCGGTGCCTTTGCCTTGGTCGGTCGGACCGGTAGTCTTCTTTTTCGCAGACTGGATCGTGGACACGCTCTTTGTGTTGTTGGGCGTAATCTTTGTAATGATATTGAAGAAATGGGTGCTCTTCGCGTCTTTTTTCGCGTTCGTTCGGGATTTCAGCAGCATCGGCTGAAGCGCAGTGATTCCCGCTTGCTTCATTGCGACTCCGTCATCTTGCGAACGATGATCGTCGCGCGCGGATTGGGAAGGACTTCCATGATCTTGGCGCGTTTTCGTTCGCTCATAAGTTTCAGGATTCTGATAATCTTGTCGTCCGGCAGCGCCAGCATCTTCTCGACTGCGCTTTCCGGGTCCATGGCCTCGAATGTCTCAGCCACCATTTTCAGGCTCTTCATGCTTTCTTGTTGGGATTGCTCGTCCTGTGCCTTCTGGTTCACGTTACGGATTTGGGAAATATTTTCCTCAAGCTCCTTGATTTTCTGGTTCAGCCGGACGATGGTGTTGTCCCTGGTGCGCATATCGCTCTGCTGCTTGTTGATGCGGCGAATGTATCGCTGCTGACTCGCGGCGAGCGTATCGACCTGCGCGATCAGGTCATGCAGCGTCGAATCGATCTCGGCAGGCGAGTAGTCGTGGATTTTTCCGTCGGAGTAAATCTGGATCAGCCGTTTGCGGAGTTGCATCAGGTTGTTGTATTCCTCGAGTGGCTGTGACGAGCCGTCGATGGTCGCGATGGTGGTGTCGATAAGGGTCGAATCGACGGACTCTTCCGCAACGAGTGTGGAATCGGCCTGTGCCATCTGTTCCCCGGTACCCATGATCCGGTCTTTCAGCAGAAAGAAGATCGTGCCGTTGATCAGGATGAACGAAACGACGAATACGCCGACATATACCAGAATATCTTTCATCAATACTCCCAAGCGCTTTCTTTGGGTTTCTGCGCCGCGATTTCATCGAGAAAGTCCTGCTCTTCCTTCTTCAGCTCCTTGTAGTACTCTTCGAGTCTGGATTCCTTGAGCTTCTCGATGGTCTTTTTTTCCCGGGTTTTCTCCAGCAGCTTGTCACGTGCCTGGCTTTCCTTCACCTGAAGGCTTGAGACCTTGCGACGGGATCCTTCAAAATCGTGTTTCAGGCAATCGACGTAGTTGCTGTGCAGCATGAATTGCGCGGAAGTCGTTTTTTTCCGGTTCAGCTTCTTCTGTGCATCCAGCTCCTGTCGCAACCGCATTTCGGCCATATCCTTCTCTTTCTCTGCTTCGAGCAGATCGCTTTGAATCATATAGAGATCCCGCTGAAGGAGCTTCTCCTCCGTTTCCTTGACTTCCATGACTTTCTGGAGTGAGAATTCGAACTTTTTCATACTATCACCCGGTAAAAATTTCCTTTCAAACCTTCGTTCGGGCTGGTATAACGCAATCGGTATGCCAAATGGTGTCGTAGCTGTGGGCTCGGGCTTGACTTCTGAATGTAGCGCTTGCGGTTCTTCCGAATGTTATGTCTGCATGCGAACAAGCGAAACCAACATTCGGAAGAGTCTCGCTTCGCTAACCTGGTATTTGCAAGCAAATACTACGGCTTCGCTCGACACATTCAGAAGTTGATTTCGAGTACGTCGGTCGGTATCGGATCAGGGGAGCGATTCGGGGTCGATACTGCGGAGCTTCCTCTGGATGGTCGAGTAGGAGATACCGAGGAGCTTGGCGGCGTTGGTCTGGTTGTTGCCGGTTCGTCGAAGCGCTTCGAGAATGAGCTTCTCTTCCATCTCCGCGAGGGTGCCGAAGAACGTTTCCTGCGTACCGGTCTCAGCCGGAGACTCGCATTCGAAATTGAACAACTCCGGTTCGAGGGTATTGCCCTTGAGCATGATCATCGCCTTTTCCACCATGTTCTTCATCTCGCGGACGTTCCCGGGGAAGTAGTACTCTTTCAGCTTTTCGAGAAGCAGTGGCGAGTAATCCGGTCTGGGTTTGCGCAGGATTCGGGCGTATTCCTCAATATAGAATTGCAGGAGCGGCTCGATATCGTCCTGGCGTTCACGCAGCGGCGGGATGTGAATCTCGATCGTGTTGAGCCGGTACAGGAGATCGGCGCGAAAGATGTTGTCCCTGATCAGCCTGGAGATGTCCTTATTGGTGGCGGCGATGAGCCGGAAGTCGATCTGGATTTCCTGGTTCGAGCCGACCTTCTTCACCTGCTTGTTTTCGAGCACGCGCAGGAATTTGGCTTGCAGGGCCGGCGGCGTGTCGGCGATTTCATCCAGAAAGAGCGTGCCGCGATTGGCCTCTTCGATGAATCCGATCTTGTCTCTTACAGCGCCCGTGAAAGCACCTTTGAGGTGCCCGAAGAACTCGCTTTCGACCAGTCCTTCGGGGATCGCGCTGCAATTCACCGGCACGAAGAGGTAGTTCTTGCGCTTGCTGGCGTAGTGGATGATATGGGCGATAATCTCTTTGCCCGTTCCGCTTTCTCCCGTGATCAGTACGCTCGTTTCCGGGTGACTGGCGGCGGTCATGGCGAGGTCGAGGACGTCGCGAATTGCCTTGCTGCAACCGATGAAGTTCATGTTCATGGTTCGTTTGAGGGCGTCGGAGATCAGGGAATTGTGCCAGCGAGTTTCCTTCAGCTCCTTGGAGGCCTGTTCGAATTTCTGTTGCAGACTGGTGAGTTTATGGGTGAGTTCCTTGCTGAATGTTTCCTCGCGGTAGCTCACGTATTGTTTGTACAGCTCCAACGCTTCCTTGTAGTGCTGTTGCATTTCCTGCACTCTGCTCAGCAGTTTGTACGATTCCTGGATTGTCGGTTTTTCGCCGATTGCCTGTGCCAGCTTCAAGCTCTGTGTGAGGTGCCGTTCCGCCTGCTCGAAATCGTTCATTTTTTTGTAAACCGTTCCGATGTGTTTGTGGAAAACGGGCAGGTAGCGGGTGAGCTTGAATTTGTGGCAGAGTTTTTGGGCTTCGAGGTATTGCTTCAGGGCTTGGGGGTAATCCTCCAAGTCCTCGTAAACACCGCCGATGTTGTTGGTCAGCACCGCGATCATGTTGTGGTGGTTGAGCTTTTCCGCGTAGAAGAGCGATTCCTGATAGTACTTCAGTGTTTTTTGCGGGTCCTCCTGGCTGTAGGATACCCCGAGGTTGTTCAGGTTTTGCATGAGACCGACAAAGTGATCGGCTTCCTTCATGATCTCGATCGCCTTCAGGAAATACTCTCTCGATTTTTCCGTCTGGTTCAACGATCCCAGGATTACGCCGATCGCTTCGAACGTGGAGCCGTAGCCGATAAACGCCGCAGTGCCTTTTACGAGCTGTCCTTTCTCACGAAGGCGCTCGAAATAATCCATCGCTTCCATGTGGCATGAGAGGGCTTTGTCGTGTTGCCCACGGAATCGGTAGAACGTGCCCCGGGCGACATACGTTTCCGCCAGCATGCTCAGGTTGTTTGTTTGCTTGAAGATCGCGTAGGCTTCGTCGATATCACTGAAGGCCTCGTCGATCCTTGCCAGGCGGTTCAGCAGTTTGCCGCGCAGGAGCTTGAGATCGGCGAATTTATCCTGTTTGTTGTTGGCGCGCTGCAGTTCCAGATTCAAATCGATATAGCGGATCGCTTCTTCGTCCTGAGTTTGGGTGAAGTGGAAACGGGTGAAGTTGTCATAGGCGGTGGTCAGTCGGACATAGTCTTTGGATCGCTTTGCCTGTTTCAGTTCGTCTTCGAGAGATTCGCGTTGTGCTTGGACATTGATCGCTTGCTGTGTCATGTTTCATCCCGGTGAATTTTTAGGCTCCGTTGCAAACCGAGTGGGTAAATTCAACACATTCGATACGTGCCTACAGAAGAAAATCAACTCACCCACCAAATATACAACAGTGCCAATTTTTTATTCGTATCAAGTACGTACCATGCAAACGGGAGCGGATTCTGTCAAGCGAGATGTTTGGATTACAGCTTTGGGTGGATTAGAATTCCGCGCGGATTTCCAGCGTCATCTCATGGCTGGTTTCGTCGTCGGGATAGGCGTCGCCCGAGTACTGGAAGCTGGCGTTGGTGAAGTTGTTGACCTTGTATGAGATGTTCATGCTCCACTCGAAGATGTCGCCCTCGCGTTTGTCGGGGAGGTAGATGAGGTAATCGGAGCCGGACCGTTCGTTGTGCTTGTAGGAAACTCTGGAGAACATGCGGTATTTGGAGAGCAGGAAGAGGGTAAGGCTCTCGGACAATCCGATGGATTCTATCGCGTATTCTCTGTCGGTGAGTCGTTTGCGACCCTCTTCGGTCGTATAACTGATCTCGGTTTGCAGGAGCAGGTTCCTGCCGGTGCGGGTGGTGATATCGAGCTTGTAGGTATCGCTCTCGGTTCGGGAGTCGTAGTAGGAGTCTTCTTCGAGCAGGTTTTCCCACGAGAGCTCGAAGTCGTTGTTCTTAATCTTCGTGTAGCGAGCCGAGTAGAACCAGGATTCTTCCATGTAGTCCGAGGGTTCCTGGTAGCGGTTGTCGAGGGTCTTGTCTTTTCCGTACTGGCCTTTTAGCATGAGGGCTTTTGGGATCAGATCGTACCAGAGGGTCTGCCGGAAGGTATTCTTTCCGTAGATGGTGTATTTGCTGTCCATTACGCGATCGGAGGAGAGTAGATACACCTTCCATTTCTCGTCCGAGCGTGAGTTTTCGGAGATGCCGAAATAGCTCTCGGATTGTAATTGCTTCAGGATGGGCGTTTGGGGAAAGAGCGTTCGGGGGTTGAGGAAGAGGGAGCCGTCGGTGTTGATTTCGATGGAGAGCTCCGGTTCGCCGGAGGTGATATAGACCCACTCGAAATCGCCATCATCGACATAGACGCCGGTGCTGTCGTATTCCCCGACGCCTTCCCCGACGTATTGCAATTCCCGCACCTTGGGATAGAACTCGATGTTCTGGAGTGAGTAGTTCATGCTCAGGGATACGGCGTCTTTCAGGAAGCTGTTGACGCTGGCGAGTTCCGCGACGTCGTAGTTCTCTTCGTCTTCCTGCCTCTGCACGATGCGATGCAGGTAGTGCAGTTTGAACCGGTGCTTGCTGTAGCTCATCAGGTAGTCGAGCTGCCAGGTGTCGGTGTCCTGCTCGTAGTCGGATGTGTCGATGCGGTATTCGTCCTTCGAGTAAGTGACTTTCGCTGCTACTTCCCGGGTTTCGTGGGTTCCGGCGTAGATTTTCCAGGTTTCGTTTTCGTCATGGTATTCGGATTCTGTGTGGTATAGTTCCTCGAACCGACTCTGGTAATACTCGCCTCCCAATCTGTAATTATGGATGGTGTAGTGCGAATTGAGGTTCAGGCGCCGGATGGATGCCTTGTCCTGTTCGATGGACGGGTCGAGGTAGTCCTGGGTGGATGTCATGTAGCGAAGCCAGACATACGGCACCAGGCTGAACTGATTCAGCGTACCGGTACAGGTCGCCTGCCGGAATGCGGCGAAGTCCTCGTATTCCTTTTCGGTATAGGCCACGGACGGTGTGAAGAGTTCGAAGAGTCGCATCTTGTAGTTGCCGAAAAATTCCCGACGACTGACGGTATCGTTTCGCGCGAATTCGTAGGTCTCGTAGCTCGATTCCGGATCGTCGATCTCCGCGATCGGCGCCAGACCCTTGCGGAAAAAGCGATAGTAACCGGTGAGCTGCGGCTCGATATTGTCGAATCCGGGATCGACTTCGAAGCCGGTGTGGGTCGCCCAGGAATCGTTGTCGCTGTCGTCCTTGGACGACCATGTGTTTTCGTCGAGCGTTGTCACCAGCGCCTCGGTCTCGACCTTGAGATAGTCGCCTCTCCATCCGGCGGAGAAATCGTAGTTGATTTGCCGCTGCGGCGCCGGCAGTTTCCGAACCGGCTTGTATCTGCCCTGTCCTTCTCCGACATAGTAATACACGGATGGCGATTGCTGATCGTAGGAGCCTTCGCCGCTTCCGACGTAGGTGAAGGTCACGAGGTAGGTGCCGGTAGAGTCGTAGCCCACGTATTCGTAATAGCTTTCGTCGCCGTCGGTGACCAGGATGTAGCTGCCTTCGCCTTCCTCGGTTTCCGTGACGCCGTTTCCCCAGGCGATGTCGTCACCCGCGGCGCGGAGGATGTCCTTATCCTCTTCGCTGAACGATGCCTGAAGCGGGTTGTTGCGGTCGTCGTTTTGCACGATGGCGTGAGCGTCGAGGTAGAATCTTCCGAACGGCCTGGTTTGAGTGGATGCCATGTAGAGGTTCTTGCGGTATTCCTCGTCGGAGTACTGGAAGACGACCATGATGTAGCTGTTTTCGTCGATAAAGTGGTTGTTGGTGAAGGTGACGGTGCCTTCCTCGTAGTCGATGGTGTAGTCGCTACCGCGCTGCATGGCGACGCCGTTGAGATAGACGGTTTCCGATCCGGCGACGACCTGGATGCCGAAGCCGTCGATGTTGAGGTAGTAGGGTCCCTGCTTCGCTTGCTCGCCGGTGAACTCGGTGGTCTGGGTCTTCGCGCGGGAGACGGCGAGCGCTCCGCGGTAGGTGTCCCGACCGTACCACCCGGCGCGCAGTCCCTCAAATTGCAGATCGACGTTCATGAACTGCGTGTCCTCGATGGGAAAGTCGAGGTCGCCGAACGCTACTTCGTATTTGTTGCCGTAAATCTTGATGAAGACCTGATCCAGGTTGCTGATTTCGCGGGAATCGCCTTCGGGGGTGATGGGCGAGGTGTTGTCCGAGAGCTGCGCCTGCACCTTGATCCCGGGCGAAAGCTCGCCGTCCATTTTCACGAACAGCGACTGGTCGATGCTGACGTCGTCCTGATTTCCGACGGTCAGGGATATCGATTTGCTACCGGTGACGTTTAGCTCGGTTCGGGTGCCGAGGTCCCAGGTTCGTTTGGGGCGTTTCGGCGGGACGTAGGTCGAATCGCCTTTCTGCATCGTGTAATAGAAGAAGCGGCTTCGAAGGTCTTCCGGATAGATGCGGTAGCGGAGGGTCATCATGCGGATACCCTCGGGCAGTATCTTCATGCTCAGGATTCCTGTGGGGCAGTCGATCGCGTAGTCGATCCCGCGCCGGAAGACGGTCGTGGTCGAGTCCTGCGGATTCTTGACGAAAAGGGTGTCGCTGCCGACGATGATGTTCGGGTGTTCGAGCCGAATGTTCTCGCTTTGCCGGGTCAGGTCGATGGTCTGCTCGCGCTGGATGGGGGAGAAGTAGTTGTACCCGGCGAGATGGACTGCCGAGAGCAGCAACAGCAGGGAAAGAAGTCGCTTAGCGGATGTCATGGGATGGCTGTTGAATCGAATCGATCCAGGGTTGGTTGCCTTCCAGGGTTACCATGCGATGTTGCGCGTTGTACTCGAATTGAAGATGGACGGTGTTCCCCGGCAGAATGGATTTTGCCAGTTCGGGCCACTCGATCAGCACGGTTTTCCTGCCGAAAATCTCGCTCAGCCCCAGCTCCCAGACCTCCTCCTCGCTCTCCAGGCGATACAGGTCGATGTGCACGACATCCTCGCCGTACTCGTGCATCAGGACGTAGCTCGGGCTGCTGACGATCTCCTCGACGCCCAGAGCCTCACAGAACGCCCGTGTGAAGAAGGTCTTACCCGCGCCCAACGGACCGGATAGCGCCAGGACCGCTCCCCTCTCGATATGCTTTGCAATCTGACGGGCGAAGTCGATCGAACTCTCTTCGCCGTACAACTCGAATTTCTTTCGCACAATGTCTCCCAATATCTAACACGTGGAATACGAAATGTTTCGGTCCGATCAGATTGTCAATCAATATTGCGCACGGTAGAGAAACCCCATCCCGACCTTCCCCTTTGGCAAAGGGGAAGGAGTGGAGAGGTGGTCACCACATACGGAAGTTTGACTTATGCTCAGTTTTTTCCTTTGACAGTCGGAGCCGCGATCTCTATATTTCGCCCAATCGAGAAACAGGAGACGATAATGAAACGAATCGCAATGACGATCATGATTTTATGCGCAATCTTCGCGCTGTTTGCAGAAGAGAAAGAACCGCTTCAGGTTTATCAGGAAAACCCGGGTGTCGAGACGTTCGACAGCGCGGTAAACAGCTACCGTCAGCAGATCGAGGCAGAGCCGGACAATTTTCGTCCGCGTCTGATGCTGTCCTGGATGCTTTTGATGGAGATGGAACGCAACAACGAATACTTTGCGACCAACATCGACTCGCTTCCGCTGCCGGCGAAATTCCAGTACGCGAACATGCTGCTGGAACTGGGCAGGAACGAAGAAGCGATCGATATCTACATGATGCTCAACGAGGCATCGCCCAAGTGGAGCTGCCCGTGGCGGCACCGCGGCGAGGCCAACATGAAGATTGGCGAATACGAAGAGGCGGAAAAGGCTTTGCTCATGGCGATCGAGACGCGCAAGGAGCACTACGACGCTTATGTATGGCTGGCGAATGCACAGAAAGAACTCGGCAAGATGAAAGAAGCGCTCGAGACCCTCGATACCGGCCTGACCTACAAGGGCAAGGATATCGAGGACGCAGAGGAAGAGGTCAGCTCGCTGGATGTCTCGTTTCTGCATCTGGAGCTGCTCAAGGCCAACGGCAAGACCGATGCATACGACGAGATGGCGGAGAAGATTCGCAAGATCGCGCCCGACGATGAGCGATGGAACGATCTGAAATAGTTTTTTCGCTGATTCTGCTGATAATTTTCCCCTGCATGTTGGGTGCGGGGGAAATTTTGTATCCGGGGATCGAATCGATCGACGTCGAGGTCGGATCGTTCATCGGAAACGAGAACCGGCAGGACGATGTCGAGGACAAGCGCAACCACTTCATTTCCGAGCATCTGTTTCGTCTCGGCGCGACGCTGAAACCGGCTGATAAAGTGTATATCACGGCAACGACCGAGCTTCAGGACAACGTATTCGGCACCGATCTGTCCTTTTCCGAATTCAGCGTGACGTACCGGGAAGACCGGTGGGATGCGGCGTATCGATATTTCCGGCTTGGATACGGTGAGAAATCGCATATCTTCGATAAAAACGTGCTCGATCCCTGCTTCGACGATCCGGTGTTCGAGTGCTACGACTTCTACGGTCTGGATGCCGGCTATCAATGGCTTGGGTTGCTTATCGGCGGCAACGACTACAACAGCGGGATTGTCGAGCTTTCTGCCGAGTACGGGCCGATTCGTTCTTGGCTCCTGCACGTCGAGCGGGGCAACCTCTACAACAGCGATATGAACGCCGCCGGCACGGAGATCGACGCAGATTTCGATCACATGCGCGTTTACGGGACCGGCATGTACCGCTTCTTTCCGAAGGAAGACCAGGCAGAGGAGAAGGCCGTGATCGACGCGATGCTGGAATGCGAAGTTTTCCGCGATAAAAACTGGAGTATTGCTGCGAACTGGGTCTCCCGCTTCATCGACGAGGAGAAACCCACCTGGCAGGTCAATCTCCGCGCGGCGAAATGGATCGGCAGGATCGAGACGGCTCTTCAAGGAAAATATTACCATAGCCCGGGATTCATCGACCGCGAATACCGTCTGATCGTCATGGGCAAGGTCACGCCGGGCTGGATGCTGGGCGTCAACATGGCTGCCATCGACGGATCGATCGGCGAGACCACCTACCAGGCCGGGATTCAGACGACCGTGGAGCTTTCGCTGTGAGAATTTCCCGCGCATGCCTGCTTCTGCTGCCGATCCTGTCGATGCTGGCGTCCTGCGAGAGCAACTCGGAGCGCTTCAGCGGCAGGACGGTGGTCTGCTTCTGCTTTGACGACGAACATGCATCGACCTATGAGGAAGCATTCCCGATCCTGCGAGAACACGGCTACACGGCTACACTGGTTGTCAACAGCGGCTGGCTGGGCAGGTCGGGTCGATTTACGTGGGAGCAGCTCGAGGAGATGGTTTTTGACAATGGCTGGGAGCTGGCGGGACACACGCGCCACCACGTCAATCTGGCGTCGTGCACGGAAGCGGTCGCACGGGACGAGATTGTCGGCGAGTACGAGCTGTACCTGCGGAAGGGATTTTCACCGGTGATGTTCGCACTGCCGGCGGGAGAGGCTTCCACGCGCGATTTCGAGATCATCGCGGAGTGCTACGATAACATCCGCACAAGTCGCGATCTATCTATGACGGCACCGGTCAACCCGCACTACCTGGGCTATTTCTCCTACTGGACGGAGTACGAACCGGAGAGCGTATTTCTGCGATTGCAGCGCGGGATCGAGAACAGGGAAAACCTGATCGTGCTCGGATTCCACACGTTGCTGGAAGACGCGGGTAACCAGCCGACCAACTGCACGCCCGAGGATTTTCGGGCAATCGTCGAATACGTCTCCACGCTGGATGTGGAGGTGATGACGATGCGCGAGGCGGTCAAGCTCTTCGCTAGATGATCGCACGAAATCATTGACAGGTTTGCCCGATGTGTAAAGTGCGGTCTATGCGTCCCCGTAGCTCAGCTGGATAGAGCGCTTGCCTCCGGAGCAAGAGGCCGTGCGTTCGAATCGCGCCGGGGACGCCATTTTTTTTATAAAGTGTCAGGCAAATTTCCAAATAGTTGCAAGTATAAAGTGTCAGGCAAATTTCCAAAAAGTTGCAAGCAGATTTCCAAATGGCTTCAGCGAGCGGTCGGAGCACTCGCCGCACCAGCCCCGTAACGCAAGGCATATCAACCACTTAATCCTGAGTTGCAAGTAGTTTTCCAAATGCAGCAAAGGCAGCCCATTGAAATGAGCTGCCTTGTTTTCGCAATCGTTTGTTTTGCAGTCAGATAGTACTAAGTTGCAAGTAGTTTTCCAAATCGATCCGCGTGGAGCACGCAAAAATCGCCCATCCAGAAGCGTAAAGCATTGCTATTATTGCATTTAGTACTGTGTTGCAAGTGGTTTTCCAAATCATCCCGCCACCACCAGGTTCTCGGTCTCGATCTTCGCCTGGATATCCAACCAATCATCGCTCTCGAAAGATGGGTTATTGGTTCGCGTGATCGAGTCGGCCGGGAACTCCTCGCAACACCGAATAGTCAGCGTCGATGCATCCCAAATCAGTCTGAAGCGCTTCGTTAGTGTCATCATGGCAACCCCTTACGAATCCAGCGTGATGTCCCAGCCCCGGACAACCAGCGCGTCATGCGCATCCCTGGCCGGATCACCGGGGTCGCCCAGGTCACTCTGCGAGACACCGAGACCGGCGAACAGCAATGTGCCGCCGTTGGTTCCAAGTGCTTCTATTCGGATAATCAGTTTCTTCACGGTGAGCTCGCCGAGCATTGTATTCGATACGTTCAAGTATGTCAGCCCCGACCACGCCGTCAGCGGCACGTCCGTGAAGTCGCTCACAGCCGTATTTGCCAGGCGCAAATAGGTGATCGGGAGCGCTGCAATATCGGCGATATCTCCGGACAGCCCAGCCGTGCCATCGACGCTGATCGAGCCCAGGCTTAAGCATCCAGCAAAATCTGCCAGAACGCCCGTTATTTCGGTACTCCAGGCAAACAGGTAGTAAAGCTCGGTCTGACCCGTAAACGCCGAAAATACGCCCGATATGCCACTCCCACGAACCGACAAATAACCCAGTTCCGGCAGAGCCTGAATGACCGCCGGGGTGATCTGCCAGACGGTCGATGTGCCGCTCGTTTGAAGATAATATAGGTCAGCCAGCCGGGTCAGATTGGCACCCATCAGTGCCAAATACGGTTGGCTGCTGCTGATCGCAATGCGTCCAATATGCTGCCAATCGCCCGTTATCATGATCCGATATACGCCATTTTCATCATAGGTATGGCTCGGGCTGGCGGACGCTTCATACAGCGTCGCCTCGCCATCACCCCAATGGACGGTCATGCTATAGGGAGCCAGGAAGTTGAGTCCGAACGAAACCGTCTGATTGGCGTGATCGGTGATCGCCGCCCGGATGATGACCGCCGGTTCGGGGAGCACATGTTGCGATGTTACACAGGCAGAATTCGCCAGCATTGTTACCCCTTGTAAGCCTTGACTTTGCCGCCGGTCAGCGTGATCTTCGAGAAGAGACCGTAGGTGATGTCGCCGTAGGGCAGTTCGCCGTTGAGGGCAGACATATCCTTGTCCGCGCCGTTGACCGTGTTGCCCGTCGCTGGAAATGTGGCGTTGTAGCTCTGGATTGCATACCACTCGCCGGTATGGGCATCCGTGTCGCTGATGATATCGAAGTCTTTGGGGATCGACCAGCGTGTGCGCTCCGGGGCCGATCCTTTCGTCGTTCTTTCGTCTGGCATGATGTCCTCCCTTATGATCCTGATCCGGAGTAGTTTTCGACATTTTCAAAGTACTCGTACCAGACGAATACCGACACTCGCCCATCGTTCGAGATTGTGCCTGCTCCTGATATGACGACCTTGAACGCGCCGCCGAGCCCCCCCAGGATGCCAGAATCGGTACTGTAATCGAAAAACGCTTTGATCTTGGTGTGAGCCGATCCGGAATTACCTGTCTCACATATTTTCTGGTTGCCTGCGTCATTGGCATAATCAGCACCCCAGGTGGTGCCAAGCGCCTCATCGACACGTATCTGGCACCCGATAATCCGGGCGCCGGTCGGGATCGCGCTGAGGTCAATATCGAGCGTGGATGCCGTGCCGTCCGCGACAGCGTAGTTCGAATAGATGACGGTGTGCAGCTTACCCGTCTGCAAGCTGCCAATTACGGATTCGTCTGTCGTGATTACTGGCGAATACATCGAATCGTTTGCGTTAATCGATGTAAATTTGCCCGTGCTTCGGGAAGAATTGCCAATTGTCGCCCCGTCGATCGTCCCGCCATTGATATCTGCGCTGGTCGCCGTCAGCGTTGTGAAGCCACCCGTGGAGGGAGTAGTTGATCCAATCGCCGTGTTGTCGAGCGTTCCGCCATTGATATCTGCGCTGGTCGCCGTCAGCGTTGTGAAGCCACCTGTGGAGGGGGTAGTTGATCCAATCGCGGTATCATCGATTGTGCATTCGGTGATCCCCTTGTTCCGGACACCCTGAGTTCCGGATTCGGTCACGATCGAGGAGGTCAGCCCGTCCAGCCTGGCGAGTTCTGTGATCGTCACGTCGCCAGCCTCAATTTGTCCGGTACTGCCGATCACAGCCGCACGCGATGACGCTGTAAAGCCCGTCTGAGCGTATTCGCGCAGTTCGGCCGCAACAATTGCTTTGGATACGGATTCTGACACATCCACGATGATGAGCCGGTCGGAAGCGTTGACGCTACTGGAATTCAACAAGTCCATTTCGGTGATCTTCTTGCCCAGCAGTGGGTTGATCGCCAGAATGACGACCAGGAACAGGATAAGATGCTGTTTTTTCATGCTATTCTCCTTCTTCTTCGATTTCGAGATAGTCGCCGCCTTCCTCAAGCTCAACCCAGTCGCCGCCCTCTTCGAGCTCGACCCGGTTATATGCATCAGGAAGGCTTGGTATTTCGCTATATAATGCAACAAACGATAGCTTGACCGCCTGGCGAAATGCCCGGCTGTCGTCTGGCTCTTTCGGCAGTTTATCGACGGTCACGGGGTAATGCCTTTGCTCGTCGTCGTAGTCGTAAATGATGTAAAGTTGTTCGCCGTCTTCGAGCCGCAGAAACGTCAACAGTGCTTTGAGTTCCGACGGCAAGACGATTGCAACACACTCGATTTCGTCTTCGTAATACTTCTTTCGGCGCAGGATGATCGTAGGATCAAAAGCGTTGGTCTTCTCAACTCGCCACTTTTCGACCGGCTCGCGCGCGACCGTGCCGTTTACGACGTCGAACTGCTCGATGTCGGTAGCGGTCTCTTTAAGCAGTCGAAAGCCCTCGAAGCCCAGCATTATAGCCTCCACCCAACGATTTTGTATTCGTCTTTGCCGTGATCGGGCTGAATCTCGACAACACCGTAGGTAACGCCGTTGATCTGTATCTTCGAAAACAGGTCGATCGAGCTGTGTTTCGTCATATCGTCGATTGATATCGAGTACGCCCACTGGTTGGACAGCAGGTCTGCGTAATGCTGCTGCAAGATTTCGCCCAATACGGTCGTGTCGCCCTGAAGCACATTGAGAAGAGTAAAATCGATCGTGTCGGCTGATACACGCTTCCGGGTCATTTTAACGATGTCGGTTGTGTCGATTACGATCGGATCGCCGAAAAATGAATCTTTGTTTGTGAGAGACAGAGTTCCTGCTTCATCGATGATTGTTGCATTGTAGAGCAGCAACATCGCCTTCAAAACGCTCATGAATTCGATTTCGGTGATCAGGGCATCATTATACTTGAGGATCATTGAGTCCGGAATCACATTGCCGTTGAATCGGGCACTCTTCGAATCGGTTCCAGACACCACATCGTAAACATTCGATCCATCAACAAACCCGGCTTCGAGCGTGTGTATTTTCTTGTGATCCGTGGAGAAGAACAGATAGAAGTCTGATAAATGATCATCAAGCTCTTCAACTGAATCGACCCATTCTGTTTCATTATCATATTCGGTAATAATCGGGCATATTCTATTATAATAAACGTGTTTAAGCCCACGATAGAAACCTTTGTATCGCACTCGACCATCATATTCTTCTTTTCTGATTGTTTTCAAATAAGCGAACACAAACACAGGTCGCGGAGGGTAGTAGAAGTCACCATAACCGCAGTTCGGATTACTCCAACTGCCATGTTGCTTCACGATCGCACTACTCACGTCATCCTCATACACAGTGACACGCATGTAATAGGCATCATCTCGTGCCTTTACTGCGATCTGATTCTCTTGTGGAGTTCCAGATAATGGGTTTATAACGTTTTGTTCGCTATCATACATTGCGATATATCGAAGGTTGACATTGCTGAAATATACCTGCCCAGGTCTAATAAGGATGAAATCGGATGTGTGATAATCCCCGTCTTCGAAGAGCTCCCCGGTCTCCGGATCGACCGAATACCCGGCTGTAGCAGTCAAGGCGTTGAAGAATTGATCATAATACCAATTGTATTCATCAAATTGCGTGTCCGGTGGCAACGGTGCGAATTCGCTATAATCAATAGTGGTCAGTAAATAGTTCGTCAGATTCAAAGCTGGGATTGTCAGATCATTACTCAACGGGATATCAATATCGATAGCATTCTTGATCGCTGTGCAGAATGAAGATATGATCGAAAGCGGTGCAATAGGTACATTCCACTGATGTCGCATAATCAGGTCTTCGAACAACTTGAGCAGGCGCAGGCGGTCGTACAGCGTGACCTCGAATACCTCATCGCTGTAATTGTAGCTGATCACCGACGTATCGATCACACCCCAGTAGATCAGCGTGTCGCCATCGTAAACCTTAGCTTCGTAAAAGCTGATGCCGCGATCGTGCTCGAACGAATCGGACAGCAGGTGCCCATCGAGCCAGGCATCGATGAACTGCTGTAACTTCAGCCGAACGGGCGCGTGCGCAAAATAGCCCGAACCGGCGATCTTCTTCGCCGACACTTGGAACTTGTGGAAATCGCGCTGAAAGAGCTGATGCACGATGTCGCCATAGGTCGCGGAAGCTGTGTTGCCATCAATGAGGTCGATCCGGATCATAAACGACTCCTCAGCCGGTCACCTTCCTCAGCAGCTTCGCTTATCTTTACGGCGTCGCCAAGGGCTGAATCGACGGCTACGTATGTCACCGAGCGGGATTTCGCTACCGTGTCGGTAAGCACTTCCAAATCGCCCCGCATTGCGCGCATTTCATCGATTAAGGTATTGAGAGCCAACCCGCCGCCAACGACGCCACCGTCGGCGTATCTGCCGCCCACGGTGGCAGGCACGGGGATCGAGGGGAACATCATGTTGCCGATAGCGGCTTGCACTTGCGCCAGCGGTGCGTTGTTGAGAAAATCAAAGATTCTACGGCCGAGAGCAGCCACCCGACTTTTTCGCGTCACATGCTCGCCACCTTCAACCTCGATCAACTCGCCGCCCTGAGCGTGGGATTTGCCTTTCACAAAGCCGCCGGTGGCAAACTTCTGCTTCTCGATCTGCGCGACGTTTGCAAGCCCAGCCACGATCGCGGCGGCTGATGCGGCCACGCCAAGCGCGAAGCCCACAACCGGAATGTCGGCCATGCTTTTGAAGGCTGCATTCGCCATGGCATAGGTATCGACAAGTGCCTGAAGCTGAGCGAGACGCTTCCATGTTGCAAAGCCCTTCTTGCCGAACGCCTTTGCGCCCTTTGCCAAGTCCCCGAGCATCTTCGAAGCACCCTGCACGGCACGCTTGTTGTAGTTGTCACGGATTCGTTGCTTGGCTGCTTCTTTCTGTTCCTCGATCTGCTGCTCGGAAAGTCCAGCCGCCAGGAGCTTGGCTTTCCGGTCTTCGTAGAATCTATCTACTGCATTCAGTTGAGCATCGTAAATCTTACCTGCCAGATTCAGCGTTTTCTGCTCGAAATCGAACTGAACATCGTTGATCCTATCCTGATGCTCTGCTTTGAGGTTCTCTTGATCCTTGTCGAACTTACGGTTGATCTGATCGAGAAGGGATTTCTCGGCTTTCAGCTCGCGTGCTTTTGCTAATGCCGCTTCACGGGCGATTTCTATCTCTTTCTGCTTACGCTGATATTCGTCCTCGATCGCAGCCAGATCGAATGCCTGACGCATTTCCCTGAGCTGCTGCAATCGCTGACGTTCAGCATCCGAATCGGTCTGATTTCCTCCAGCTGCAGGAGTAGCGGATCCACCAGCAGCCTGCGCGACCTTTTCGGTCGTCTCATTGGCTGCATCCACAGCGGCTTTCGCGGCTTCCTTAGCTGCATCCCAGGTCTCTGCTGCTTTCGAACCGAGACCGTTGAACTGATTGAACGCATCGCTGAAGTTGTTCTTGATGCTCGATGTGGCTTCCTTGAATCCATCAACAAAGCCGGTCTTGATGCGATCAAGCGCGCCGGTGTAGTTTCCCGAAACAATGTCCTCGAGGATCGCCCCGACGTTACTGAACACCTGTTTGACCACTTCATACATCGCATACCAGGGCGCGTTCAAGGTCTTGAGCATACCCTTTCCGAAATCGAACAGGAACAGCCCGAACGCTTTAATGTAGTCCCACACAATCTGAATCGATGCTGTAGCATAGAGCTTGACTGCAGCCCAGGCATTACTCCAACCGCCCAGACGATTCACTACGACCAGCAGAGTGGCTCCGATTGCAACGAGAACCGTGATGATCGTACCGATAGGATTAGAAAGGATGGCGACCTTGAGGGCGTTCCAGCTGAGCGTGTGAAGGCTCTGGATAATCGTGAACGCCTTGACCGCGGCGGCTGTGATGATTGACCACTTCTGATAGAGGATCGTTGCGGCCGTTGCTGTTCCGATTGTCGCTGCAAGCGCCAGCATGATGTCTTTGTTGGCATCCACGAAGCTGAAGAGCCCCGTAATCGCTCTCAATGTTCCGCTGATTGCAGGTGCGAGATATTCGACCATATTGACGATCATCGCGTTGAAGGTAGCGACAAGCTGATCAGCCCAGAATTTAATCTTGTCATTCTGGATTTGTTGCTCGTAAGCCTTCTGAGCCGTGACAGCTTCGTTGTACATGAACGCAAGGTCTTCGGCCGCCATCTTTGCTTTCTCGCCGGTGAGAGCCAAAGTAAAGGCATAAGCTTCCTGACTACCGAGGAGTTCCATGAGCTTGGTATCCGATCCACCAGCCATCTCACGAACTCGGTTAAGTCCGTCTTGGAATGTCATCGATGCTGTCCAGCCGTCACCAAGCACCTTGTTGAGCGCGATGATGGTACCCCGCATATACCGGAAGCCTGTTGAAGCTTCAACGTTGCTCTTGGTAAGTGTGGCAATCGCACCCATCACCTCTTCAATCGGGATGTTGGCCGATGCCGCAGTAGATGAAGCCGCGCCGATATTGTTGGCGAGCTCTGCGAAATTAGTTTTTCCGCGCTCGACGGCTCGAAATGCCACGTTGAAAACACGGGTAGATTCACTGGTGGCAAGAGACCAGGCATTCAAGGCGCCTGTACCAAAGTTGATTGATTCCGCAAAGGTCGCCGATCCACCCTTTGCAGACAGCGCTGCATCATCCAAGAATTCAAGCTCTTTACGACCTGCTGAGACCGCATCGTAAAAGCCTTTCGTCAGGTCTGTAAGGCTCTTGATGCCCCTATTTTTTCCAACATTCAGAACTTCCGCAGATACTCCTCGAAGCTCCTCTTTGGTGAGGCGCAGCATTGTGTTCGTGTTGGTCATGCCGGATTGGAATTCGGTGAAGATGCTGACCGGCTTCTCAAGCGCTCTGTACATATCCATCGCTGCTTGACGTGCGCCACGATAGGCATTACCGATATCTGACAGTGTGCTCAGCAGGCTATTGTTTGCTTTCGTGCCCTTCTTGCCGGTCTTTTCGGTTTCGTCGCCGAGGTCTTTGACACTCTTTTGCGTGTCCTTCGAAGCATCTTCAACGTCCTCAAGATCGCTCTGAACCTGATCAAAGACATGCTCTAATGCGGAAAGGTCTGGCTTTGCCATCAGTCCTTTCGCAATCGCATGGAACTGGCGAGAGAACTCCTGCCCAATGGTGAGAGCTCCCGCCAGTCCTTCTTTGAAAGGCTTCAGGTCGATCCTGATCGGTACGTTGATGTTCGTTGACATGCTACTCCTGTCCCTCGATCATGATGCAGTAGCGCAGATAACACTCTGCGAATGTGAGTTGACTGAAATCATCATGCGTCATCCCGGAAGCTCGGAGGCTCATTTCGAGTCGTTCGAGCTGGTGCTCTTGGTGTCCGGCAGATTTAACCCGAAACTTGCAAGCAAGGGCTTTAACCTCTGCCAGCTGTCGATGATACTGGTAAAAAAATCGCTGAGCACCTCGAAGCCCTTGACCATATCCAGCTCTGTCACCGGCGTACCGGTCAGTATTTCGATGATCTCGACGTCTGCATTTGAGTCGTAAACCAGCGTCACCAGTCCGGTGATGCTGAAGTTTTCCGGGTCTTCCAGACCACCGAGCCGCTGGATACCCTTCTTGAGCGATTCGTTCTTCACGAAAACGCCGACGACTCGGCGAAATGTGTCGTAGGATAGTGTTTGCATTAGTATTTCCCCCAGTATATCCATAGTGCCCAAGGTTTGCCGGATTCAGCATCTACATGCACGTGTAGTTTGCTGATCCCGATTCTTCGAAAGCCTGCCAGTACAAGCCCGATGACGATGCGGATCCGAGTGAAGCTATCTGAACATGCGATGTCCGCTGCAAGTCCTTTCAAGTGCGGTGAGTCCTCGGGATTCTTACAGTCGGAAACCTCAGCGTTATGCTTCTCGCACCTGCATCCGGAAGTGATGGCGAATGGAACACCAGCAATGCCGCGAGCCTTGTCCAGCTTACTGACAAACCACTCATGAATGTTGTTCGTTCCGCATTTGCACTTGCAGTTGAATTCATGCTCTTCGAAGTGTTTGATTCCTTTCCATATGTTTGACATCGTTCCTCCAGTTATGGAGGTCGCCCGGTTGCCCAGGCGACCCATCGTTATTCGTTGTTATGCGAGTCCTTCGCGTGCTTTGCCGGGGACGCCGTCAGCGCCGGGAATACCGGTGATTTCGCTGAGGTCTTCCTGGGTCATCCAGCCGAGTTCGACGAAGATGAACCCCAGGATGCGCCAGGCGGTATCGTCCCACTTGTTGTCCGTCGCCTCGACCTTGTCCCAGAGAAACGACATGATCGCGATGAGAACCGTCTTGAGCGGTAGAATCCGCATTGTGAACGCGAGAATCTTGTTCCAATTCATAGGAATATTCCTTGGTTGTTTGTTGCTGGTTTGCGGGGAAAAAGAACACCTTCACAGCCATTGTTACGAGCAATATAAAAACGGCCCATGTCAGTATGAATGTGGCGTTTTGCCGATCTTCGACCCGCGATAAACGTGTCGTAATCGCGTTCTGGCTGCTGCCGTTCCCAAAAAGCTCAATGTGGCAGGCGTTCACCTTGTTATCGATGTCTTGATGCGCTGTGCAGTCTTTACAGCCCATGATGATTCCTTTAGGCATAGTTCGCTATCAATAGCTCTGTCTTGCGTTTCAGTTGTCCGGATAGTGAGTAGGTGGTTTCGAGTTCTTCGATTGGGTAGTCCCTGTACATTTCACGAATAGCCGGGTGATCGTTGTACGACAGCAGCCACTTGCCTTTCACCGTTTTCAGCTGCTCGCATAGTTCGTCATGAGCAGTGAAAGACACGATTCCGTCCCTTTCATACAGGCTTTCCAGCTCGTAATACGGCGGATCGAGATAGAAGAAAGTGCCGGGCTTGTCGTAGTGTCTGATCAGATGCTTGAAGTCCTGTTTCTCGATGATCACATTGCGCAGTCTGTCCGTTGCCTTCAAGACTTTCGCGGTGTCACGAAGCGGAAGCATGCTCGTATGCCCACGTACTGCAAATGTGTTTCCCAACGATCCGAACGAGCAGGCGACCTTGTAATAGAAATGCACTGCCCGTTCGAGATCGGTGGTAGGCTGAGACCGGAGGAACTCGTGAAACAGCTCTCGGGATGCTATCAGTCGATTGAGCTCTGCCGTGAATGCCTACGGGTGTCGCTGGATGTAACGCCAGAAATTGACCAGGTCACCGTTGAGATCGTTGTATATCTCGCGGTATTTTTGGCGAGAGTCGAGTCTCCAGTCCTTGGGATCGTCGCTCTTGCCGAACAGCACCCAGCCAGCTCCGCCGAACACCTCGCAATAGGTGTCGTGTTTTGGCATACGCTCAATGATGGATTTTCGAAGAAGTCTTTTGCCACCGACCCAGGCGATAATCGGGTTCATAGTGTGGGATTCCTCAATAGATTGGTCGGTAGATATTGGAGAGTTGAAATCTATGAAGGGTGCCGCACATGCCGCCAAGAACGTCAATAACAACGTCAGAGTGACATAAGCCACTCTCATGTACGACACCCGGTGTGTCATATCGAAGGTGTTATTGATTTCAGTTCTTGGCGGGAACTCGGTTATCATTTTCATTTCGATGTTATCCTGTCAAGCCATGTTTAGGCTGGGTCTTCGATACCGGTCAGCGGGATGACGGTATCATCTGTTGTACCACTGAATTCCGCTGAGAGAACCATCGTGTAGAGTCCGAACGCCTCGCCTGACCAGGCGACCGACCAGGTCTGTCCATTCACGATGAGGGCCTGGCTGTTGTCTTTGCTGACGCCCACGATCGTCATGACCTCGCCGCTCTCGCTGATCCCTTCCAGGAATTCCTTTTTGGCCTTGCTGATACCGTTGATGGTGATCTCCACCGTTGTGGTTCGCTTGGTTTCGAGCTTGTGGTGGAGAGTCTTGGCACTCTCCGTTTTTGAATCGAGCTTGACCGGCTTCTCCGCCAGCAACCCTAACGGTATCAGATTTGTGGAGAGTTCGCCAGCCAGGAGGGTCGTGTCTGCGAATTTCGTAGATATATCGCTTCCCGAATAGCTACCCGCGCCGATATGACACGTTTCGAGCTTGAGAACAGCGATCTGCTTGCTGAGATCGATCATGTCCTCGGCGGACAGTCCATCGGGTAGTTGAGGTCTTGCTACTGCCATGGTTACCTCCCTTACTCACCGGTCGTCAGGTGGAAGACCAGCGCGAAGCCGTTGACGTATGTGATTCCGGCGCGGAGACGCAGATAGAAGTGCCACTTCCAGTCGGAACCGTGATGTTCTTTCTTCAGCTCGACATCGGCACGAACGCCGAGTATGATGAACTTGGCGAGACCGGCGACGATGTAGTTGTCCGGAAGCAGGCGCTCTTTGACAGGGATACCGCCGTAGGATATCTTCCCGCCTTCCATGAGCAGCTTGTCGCCGAGTTGTGTCGGGCGAGCAGCGATCTCTGCAGCGATTCGGATGTGATCCTTGTGGCTTACATAGATGACGAATCCCTCTTTTTCCTCGAGCATGTCGTCACTGAATGTAAGCAGAACCTGTTCGAAGCGCTCTGACCATGTGTCATAGGTTGTAGGATTGACGTCCGTGATTGCCGAAGCGTCGGAAGCCTGTTCGAGCACGCCATCGAGAGCTTTGAGCTTGTCTGTGCTTGATTCGCGGTCGCCTTTGAAGAGCAGCAATCGAAGTGCTTTCTCGGTCTTCTTGACGAGATGCTGATTGACGTATGCACCAAATGCTTCCGCACCGTACTTCTCGGTGTAGAATTCCACCGTGGTTTGAGCCAGCGAGAATTCTGCCAGCAGGATACTGGTGGGGCAGGATACATCGTTTTCACCTACCGTTTGACCTGCTGGTGTACCGTCGAGCGAGTTCGTGAGTAAGATATCTTCGATGATGCCAGCGTCGATCTTCTCGTCCTTGTTCAGTAACACGACCGAGATGTCCGAGAAAGTGTCACCGGGTTTCGATGTTACGACTTCATCGACGAACAGACCTGCCATGTTCTCGGTTAGCATATTCATGCTCTTGCCTGAATCTACATCGGCGAATCCCTTGTAGAGTTCGCGATGGCCTGCCTTGATGACGATTTCGGCACCGTCAATAATCACTTTCCTGTCGTCAGGTGTTTCCTCGGGCTCGCCAGGAAGCGACTTCGAGATTGCCTTGGTCAGCATCTTGCCAACATCTTCAACCGACTTCTGCAGACCCTTGATCAGCATATTGGTTTTCTCGTTGGAGGTTGCGGAACGTGCCTTCTGGATCTGCTGATTGATTTCGTCGATAGCGGGCTGGAACTCTGCTCCTTTCTGCTTGGAGACAAGGTCATTCTTGACGTTCTCCAGCTGCTCGACTGTCCTCTGCAACTTGGCAAGCTCGGGATTTGAATCCTCAGGACGCTCGAATCCATACAGCGAGACGCCGTTGAAATCACCTTTCTTGACCTTCTGCCAGTACTCGGAGCCGAGGTTGTCGAACTTGATTGTCTGCACCCAGGAACCGACCTTGGTATCGGGATAGTGTTCCGGGTCTTTGGCTTTGAGGATGGAGTTTTCGGCGACAAAGCAGTCGTTGATCGTATGGAAGTTGTGGTTGACGTCGTTTTTACCGACCATCCCCTTGCGGGAAAAGCGGTCGCATGCCTTTTGAATTTCTTCCTTCGTACATGTGTCGCCTTGAGCGTCCACCGTGTCAGGCTCCATAACGGTTACGTACAGCCTGCCCTGATCGTCAGACTTGAACTTGGCAGTACTGCGAACGTACGCATGTTCCTTGCCGTCCTGCGACTTGATCACCGCGCCTTTCTGGTTGGCGGGCTTCATGTCGTCGAACAGCAAGGATACAAGCTCTACGTCCACATTGTGGAGCTGTCCCTTCATGAGTGTCCGTTTCTTCTTGCGGAACATATTGCCTCCTTATTTATTCCGATTTGTGCTTTGGAAAATCTTCATATCTTCAGACTGGAACGCCTCTGTGAGGTTCCCGAAGTCGAACACATCCGCTTCGAGATTCCAGTCGAATTCGCGGTTGATTTCTTTGGTTAGTGTTGTTGCAATGCGGTTTTGAAGCGGCTTTACGACAAATGTGTAAAACATGGTCATGTCGCTGTTATTGTCACCGCCCAGTTGTCCGGACACGAGTTGAGAAACCAGCCTAGCAGGAACCCGATGAAAAGCAAAGACGCCCTCACGGAGATCCTTCTTGAGATTGATGAAACCGCCGTCTTTATCTTGCTGGCGGAGTGGCTCCAGACGGATTTTCGCGTTCTCGCGTTCGACCTCGATCAGTATGCTGGAATGAGATTTGCCATTACCGGTTGCTTCTTTCAATGCATCCTGGATGACTTCGTAAGCATCCTTGACGAGCGTATTGCCTTCACTGTCGGTGATCGTGTTGTCGCGTAACGATCCACCTTCAACCAGGATGAAATAGTCTGCCAGAAGTCCGTTCTTGAAGTTGTTGAAATCGAACTTCTTGATCTCGCCCAGGATCTCAGCATTGATTGCGATCGGGACACTGGAGAGTCCCCAGGCGTTTGATCGATACGTCGGGCGTTTGATGTGAATGATATCGGCATTCGAGTGAAGGGTTCGAATATTGTTCTTGTGCTGGATATAGTCCGGTTTCAGGAAGCCGTATTGGTCGTATTTCTCGACGATTACGATCTCGTGGGGAATGATCTGCTCGATCCCGACCCAGTCACCTTTTGAGTTACGCATCTTGAGCAGAAAGGCATTACCACAAGCAGCATGATACTTTGCCGCTTCCGCCAGGATTGAATTCAGGTTCTCGTTACCAGGGAACTCAGCCGAGGAAATCCAGCTCTTGAGTTTGGAATCGGACACCTTGACCTGCATAATGGTCGAGTCCTTGATCGCCTCACAGCAGCCGAAATGGTACTCTTCGAGATCGAGAAGCTTGAGAAGCTTCCGCATCGAAAGAGGAGCATAGAGCAGCTTCTTTGTGGAGTCAGCCTTGGAAAGCCTCTTGCCTGTCCATGCCATCTTGGAAAGCTTGGGATTCTCTGCTTTATAATGCTTCTCGACCAGTTCAGCTGCTTCCGAGATCGCTACTCGGTGGTTACCGATATTGAGGATCCTCACAGCCTGTACTCCACAGCTATTTTCGCGATCCTAACCTTGCGCGAGCGATCAGCGCGTGCATCATAGTACTCAGTTGTCGTAATAACATTACCCACTTCATTTTCGAGTTGCGCACGAAGAGCCTCCCTTAGCGTAATAATCGTTATGTCCGGATCGGCATCGTTCTGCGTATCCACGATCAAGCAGACAGAGACCTGAACATCGAGTGAGTTGCAGACGTGCTTGGATGTGTTGCTGCTCAGATCGCTCTCGAGAATAATCATCGCTGCCGGGTAATCGTCCGAACCTGGCACGGTATCCTTGCGGAAGTAGATACGACTGGATGCGATCCCGATCGCGTTCAATGCGGCTATTATCTGGCTTCTGAATTGAATATACTTATCGGTCACGAGAGCACCGCCTCGATGCTGTTCAATTGGTCGTGGATCCAGCTTTCCTGGTTCTTGATCACCTCGGCAAAGACGTTACGCTCCTCGATGCCCTCACGCTTGATCTTGCCACGGATCAGATACGCCATCTCTTCGATGGTCATCTTCTCGCCTTTCTTCTTTCCAGACTCATGAACCCAGCCGAGGTCTTTACGTTCAACCCATGCCATGAGTGGTTTAAGCGGAGTCCATGACGGAACCTTGCCGCCCAGCACATAAGGCTCGTGCTTGACGTTGGAGCCGACAAAGAGGGTCACGGTATCATCATTCTCGATAACCCGGTATTCGGTATTGCGATAGAAGTCGCCCTTGTCCTTGATCTCCTGATCGAGAATCTCTTGCTTGGTCTTGCCAACGATCACGTTCCCGATCAGGTGGGCACGCTGCTTGATCGCGGTGAAGATAGCCCGGTAGATTTCGCTCATCAGTTCGATCATACGTCATCCTCCTCATCTCCGCTGATGACGCAGGCGCGAGTCCCGCGAACGGTTTGGGATCCGGTCAATAGCTCACGGTAACGGTTCTGTCCTGCCAGGTTGAGGTAATCCACGACCTGGTTGAGTGCCCGGAGCTCGAGTTGTTGCTTGTAGGCTTGGATTTCTTTGAATGTGAGTAGCTCTGTTGACTGGGCATCGATGCCGGTTGTCTTGATTATTCCCTCGCCGAGTGTGCTCAGGTTGAGGAATTCGAGAGAGGATTGAAGCAGGATGAAAGCGAAGGCGTACTTGAAAGCTATCGCAAGTGTTTCACCTGGATCCGTTCCGGTCGCTTCGGCGTAGTATTCTTTTTCCGTGTGCCTTGCCAGGTACGAAAGAGCAAGCGGAGAATGCTGTCCCAGGACGTCCTCGATCTTGCCTTCCTTGGGCAAGTTGACGATCGCCCGAACATCTGCTGCACTGACCGGAATTGCTGCTGCCATTTGGCTACCTCACATCGTTTATTGATGCGAGTTTGCAGCAACATTAGAAGGGTGTCAAAAACGGGTGACCACATTTGACACAGTTTCTTACAGATAAGGTGCTTTTTTTGAGGAAAGATATTTATATTATCCTGATCATTGCCCAAGCATGGTCATGTTATCACTATAGAAACACAGTTCGCTTGCTTTACTACATTTCCCTGCCGAGTAGTATATCGGTAATTCAGTTTGTTGGAATTCCTGATATTGGCACCGGATAAAATCAGAATCATCGTATGTGAGAAGCCAGTGAATGTTTCCCGTTTTCTTCAAGACAACGGCAAGTTCTATATGATCTTTGTTATCATAATAGTTTAGGTATAGCTCTTTACCTCGAGCATAATAAGGGGGATCAAGATATACAAACATTGCCTCACTATCTTGTATCTTAAGATGCTTCACGAGGTCTATTGCATCGTAATTCGTCACCTCAATCCTATCAAGGAATCTTCTGATGAAATTAATGCGCCTGATCAGATTTTCTTTATTGAAACGAACATCTATTTTGTACTGGCCAGCTTGATTTTTTCCGCCGATCGGCCCGGCTTTCAAAATCCCGGATCGGTTACAACGATTCAGGAAGAAGAACGCGAATCCTCTTTCAAGGTTTGATACCGAAGCTTGCATGATGTCTTTTTGCCGAAGCCATTCCTGATAGCTTACAGACGTCGATTGTATCTTCTCAATGAAAGCATCAGTCTGTTCGGTAACGGCTTTCCAAAATGCGAAAACATTCGGATCAAGATCGTTGATGACAATCTTCGAGACAACACCCCTGTCCAACAGCTTCAAAGCTGCACCAGCGCCACCTGCATAAGGCTCTATATACGTGCAACCGACAAGATTGTTTGCCTCTATGACTTCCTGCAGGAATCCGGTAATCTTGCCTTTCCCGCCTGGATACCTCAGTGGGCTGATATCCTTCATGCTATACGCCTCGAAAATTTTTTCATCTTTACCATTTGTCCTCATTGAGAAGGTAACCCATTAAATTGCAAATGCTGTTCCAAAAAACTGTAACCTCATCTCGACTAATCACAACGTGTGGATCGTGCACAAAGCCGTTTAATTCTCCCACTTTCCTTTCTACAATTTCAAGCTGGTTCAGATAGCTGTTCTTTTCTGGAAGGTTTGAATTACTTAGAAAGCTCCGGACAGAGTTTATATCTGCTTTGAACTCTTTGCACGTTCCTTCAATCTTATACATTATAAAGTACTTGATTGCGAACTCACATAAGCTACGCAATACAACTGAACCTATTGTACTGTATCTCGACAGAGGAAGCCTTTGAAGTTGCTCAATCAGATTTATGAGCTTCGTTGATTTAGTTATCTTTATGCTAAAATCTTTCCCAATAATTTTTCCATGACTCTTTCCACTTGTTTCTGATTTTCTGTGTTTTAATGATTTTTTTTGTTCTTTGCTTGGGGTAAAATCGTTGGGGATGATTCTTGGCTCGTCAGGTACTTCAACAGTTACTGGTTCAATTTCCTCAGGGACTTGTACTTTATCATTCAACTGTTCGATAATATCCTTGTTGCTGGATTTCCTCATCTTCTCCTTTTTCAGCGCATCGATTGTTCTTGTTGTTATCTTACCAGAATCAAGCCACTCAACAAAAAGCTCGACTCGTTCCTTGCTGGATTGGTCTGAGTAGCATTGAATTAACACAATGTCATCTCGTGTTTCTTCGAATCTCAATCCCAAGTATTTTGATAGCAAATCGGGGAGCAGTCTCTGAATAATAGAATACGTGAATAAATACGGATTGTCGATAGCAGGTTTTAGCTTGGGATTCTTAACCTGTTTACACATCCATTCATACAACAGATAATACCTAATCTTAGCACTAAGATCCTTAGTATTTGTATGCTCACTAAAGCTTGCCAAGTTCAAGCCACTCTTCTTCCATTCTCTATAAACATGAAGACTTGTAACCGTGTAAGACCAATTCTTCGTTTTTTCACCGATATGTTTCGTAGATAGCAAGGATAGGCTATCCTCGTCACTCTCTAACAGGAAAATGTAAACACTTCGCGGCACCTCAGCTCTTGAAGAATACCTTTTAATTGTCTGTTGATATTCAAAGGGGGCAAGCTTGTAGTTGTTCAGCAATTTTAAAACCGTAATCCTTCTGTTGCCATCAATTACAATGAGTTTTCCCTTTCTCTTAACTGCGTACATATCTGATGGTACTATTAGTCCATTAGCAAATGCTCTCATGAGCTTCAGAATCCCGAATTCTTTCTCGGCATTCAACATAAAAGAAATAATCTGTTCTTCATTCTCTTGCATGATACCCAAACGTGGATTTTCAGGATCAAGATTCAATTTGGAGATAGGTTGTTTCACCATTCTACCTTTAAGCATCGACATAATCCTCTCCTGTCAAAATTCTGCTAATTCAAACATAATATGATACATATTAGTAAAATAAAGCAGATTCTGTAAAGGATTTTCTTTAATCAATCACCGTCTCCGTTCTGCACTTCCAATGAAACGGCGGAAATGGCGTGTGCGCCCCCGACACTCCGATAGGTTCATCCTTCTCATTCCTGATGATCTGCGAGTCTTTGACCCAGGGAGCCAGGGCTTTCAACTGCTCACGGGCTGACTCGATATTGTCCAGATCGATCGCCATCATTTGGTTACGTACCTGAATAGCATCGGCGAGCGGGTAACGCTTGTTCTGAGATACCAATGCCTGGCAGATTTCGGACGTGCGCTCGTCCATTGGATTGATCAGCCTGTAATGAGTCGCCCCAGCCTGCTGATACCCTTCGAGACGCCCGAATTCACGCACACGTAGCGCAGTGTGTTCTGCCAGTCCCTGCCAGTAGTATGCCGATTGTTTGCCCAGGTCTTGAAACTCGATTTTGAGCCGGTCTGCAAGCATCTCTTGCGTATATCCTCTTCTCATTGCATCGGTCAAAGCATCGGTGAATTTCCCCGAGATATCTGCGTTGAAATGCTCTCCCACCCAGAACACGCTCTGCTCGGTGAACGTGTTCACCAGCCCTTGCTGTTCCAGTCCGTATATCCCGATCGAGATGCCAGAGCCGACCTGCTTCCTGACGTCCTTCAAACCGAACTCGAACGATTTCTGGATGAAGGTTTTCGTGTCCTTGTTAACCTCAGCAGCAAAGTCCTGGCCAAGGTTCGAGTTGATTATCTCGATGACTTTGTTGATAGTCTTCTCACTCATCCGATCACCCTGGGGAATGTCTGCCAGTGCCTGTATCGAGAACCTGGCAGCCTCTTTGATTTCCTTCTTCCAGGCGTTATTGAGCACCTTGTAGTACTCGTACATCAGCGTGTCGAATCGGTTCATCTTGTGTCCTTTGTCACTTCATTCCATTCCCCACCGTCGCCGATGGGGTCAGGGATGGAGTGGTCAGGCTCTGCTGAAATTGAGATTGATGAGCCGCCAGGGATCATCCAGGCTGTCACGCTCGTACACGTTGACGTATGTCCTGGTCGAGCTTATCCGAAGGGCTTCGTCGATCAGCTCCATTGCTTCTTTCCACAACGGATTCTTGTGGGTGTACTTCTTCAGCGACAGAAGCTTGGTCTTGGGTATCGACGACTTCCCCGAGCCGAAGATATCGCTGATGAGTTCTTTCAACAGAGGATCGGAATCTTTTGTCAGCGTACCGATGAAATCCTCGAGCTTCTGTTTTGCGAGCTGGATCTCCGGATCGAAGGTAACCATATCGCGGTTGCGGATCTCCACCTTCTTCAGTTCATCAAAACTGATCAGCTCTTTGTTGCCCTTCCATGTCTCATCGTATTGCTCGGCGAGCTTGTCCAGGTAGCCGCCGACATCGTTTGTAATACGTTGCTTGTCCTGCTTGATTCTCTCATTGAGTCGATGTGCGCGATCAATGGATCGCTGCACGATGTTGTTGCGCTTTACAAGTTCAGGATCAAGAATGCTCACTGGATATTCTCGTCCTTTGGCATCGGTAAGCACTTTGACTGTCTTTGCCATTCGTAGCTCCTTTATCGTATTTCATTGTGGTCAATATCTCAGTGTCCGGACACGAACCCGATTCCTGCCGATGTCGTATTCGTTGAATCGCTCCAGGCATCCAGCCACGGCATCACAGCCGTCGATGTAGCCCTGGGGATATGTCAGGAATTGACTGATCAGTTTAGGGGTGTCCTGCCCGTCCGGGAAAAGCAGTTTTCCGCTCTCGATAATGGTATCGAGACGCTCGATCCGCTTGTTCTTGTTCTCTTTGTTGTTGATTCTGCGGAAGTGGTGCGAGATGGGTGTCAGACCGGTATCACGAGCCCAGCGATCGAAGTCCGCCAGAATGCGATCCTGACCGAAAACGGTCTCGATCGAGGGTCTGAATATCGCTCCGAACTGTTTGCTACGATGCAGGAATGTCTCGTAAAGGTACTGGAAGTAGCTCGAACTCTTCGTTTGCCGAACCCATACGTCGATGATATAGAAGTGATTGCCGTCCCATCCTGCCGTGATTACAGCCTTGTACGCGCCTTTCTCTCCCCAGGCTGGATCCGAGTAAAGCCATACTTGCGTGAAGGGATCGTTGTCGTTCGAGTGCTTTTTGAACCACTCATGCTTGAAAATGTTGCCCTCGATGACCGGCTTGCCCAGCATCTCACGCTGGTAGCCTACGTTGCCCAACTTTTTCCGAAGTGCTGGCAGGCTTGTGGTGGGATACTGATCCTCCCACACTGAATTCCCGTTCTCATCTTCAACCGGGTACCGGAGAAGAAGCCCCGATTCCGCTTCAATGTGCTTCACGTCGTCCGGATCGAACTCTTGGTGATCCTCTTTGATCTCATCGATCAGCTTGGCCTGATACTGACAGATCGCATAGTTAGGATGTACCAGGTTACCCAGCCAGATGATTCGTCCACCGCCCTGAGGATTGAGGGATCCACCGATTTCCTGGATAATCTTGTCCATCTTCCGGCGACCGATTGACTGATTGCCTTGATTCTTGTCCTGGTCGATGTCATCGCAGACCACAAGCCCAGGTCGCAAAGCTGTTCTGGGGTTTACGGTACCGCGAATTGATTGCAGAACAGACCTTGCCCGGATCCGGGTCTTGTTCCGGAGAAAGAAGTTTTCCTCATCGGTTCCATCAGGTTCGAGATCCGGAAAGTCCGCAAGCAGACGCCGATTGTTCGTCAGCTCGGAAAGCATGAACTCAGAGCGTTCCTTTGCGAGATCGATATCAGCCGCAACATTGACAACGTATCGCTCGCCCTTGATGACCTTCCAGATCGGATAAACAACCCCCATCAATACAGTTTTACCGTATCCGCGAAAGCCGGTGATCGCCATCAGCCCGGTATGCTGCTCGATGAGATTGAACATATCCTCGTGGTCATCGCAGAAACTCAGCCTGAAGATGTGTGGGAAATAGCTCTGGGAGAACTCTTTGAATGCCTTCCAACCTTCACCGGTTACACGCTTGATTCGCTTACTCTTCTTCGCTGGAGAATCGTCAGCAAACGGCTCGATGGTTGGAGTCAGAGCCGCGATCTCATCGAGGTAATTCCTGAAGCCCTTGGTGAATTTATACATTACAGATTCTCCGCGATGTATTCCGAGATCTCGTGAAGGTTCTGCTGGAATCCTTTCCGGAGATCGTCCAGACCTTTGATGATGAAGAACTTCACTGTCATGCTGACGTACTTTTTCAAGGTCTCTTCGACATACTGCTTCGGATCAGCCTGCTTCGTGCTCTCTCTGAGTTGATTAACAAGCAGCTTGAGATCGACATCTCTCGGGTTCTTCTCATATTCCTCGAGTGTCCGGAGAAGGGCTTTCTTGGCAGCAAACTGGATCTTCTTGTCGATCACTCGCATATCCTCGATGTCTGTGTCCCAGGAATACTTCTTACGCCAGCCGTGAATTGTCCTGCTGGAACGCTTGAATGATGCCGCGATTGTCTCGATCGGAACACCTGCAATGTACATGGTGTAAGCGAGATCTCGCATCGTCTCCAGGTTCAATTTGTTCTTGATACTACTCATTCTCAGGCTCCACTCTATGATTTTCCATATAGACATTCAGGTCTTTGCCGAGTACCCGCAGCATTCCATTCAATCTGTATGCTGGAAGAGGGTCTTCGACATTGTTTATCATTCGATAGACTGTTTTCTTGCCACAGGGAAGCCTTTCTGCGATTTCAACAGGTGAGTACCCACGATCTTCGCGAAATAGTTTGCACATGCCTTGATCTCCTTATCTCTTTCCTTGATATTGTTTTCCTGTAATCTGCTGAAACGCCACACAGCCGAACGTCGTCACGATCTCGCGCTCGAGCATGTAGATTGCCTTCCTTGCTTCATCGGGCGTCAGGAACCCAGCAAAATCGCTTTTCACGTATTTCTTCAGCCATGCCTGGAACCGTTCATCCCACTTGTTTCTCCGGATCTTCCGATACCAGCAATAGCCTCCGTATAAGATGCAAATGTAACAGACCTGCTTGTAGCTGGCTTTAATTCCGGTATTGGTAGCCTTTGCATAGTCCATTGTCTTGCGCATGAATGCAGTATAATGAGGTTTGTATTGCCCGGAGAGCAGCTCCTTGATTTCGTTCAACTCATCAATCGAGAGAGCTCGCAGCGAACTACCGAATCCCCAATCATCCATCAGGTCATGGATATCGTATTGGTTCCACGGAGGCTGCGTCTTGGATATCGCCATGATATTGGATCGAAGTTGCTTTGCGTAGGCGTGTTGCTTCTTAGTCATTGCGTATGCCATATTCCCTCAGTGTTTTGATGTTAGTAAGGTCAACGTTTGGAATTGCCGTATAGTATGCGAGATTCCCATCCACGTACTTCACGAGGGCAGCATTCTCCGAAAGAAGAGCCGGAAGCCAGCGTTCGATCGTTGCCATTGCCAATCCTGTCCGCTTCACGATTTCTTCTTTACGTAACCACTGATGAGTATGAAAGAGGATGTTGTATATCGTTACGTAGGATGGTGGAAGCTTGACATGACCACCAGATCCCCATACATAAACGTGTCTGCCATGTTCGCCTCGTTTCGAGATGCTGATCTCGCCTTGATCGACGAGGTTCTTCAGGAGATGACGGGCGTATCTTTCTTTGATGCTGCAAAGGTTGATAATATCAGCGGCTGTAAATGGTTTCTTGGTGCAATAAGCGTAATTGCGGATAAGGTCGCTTTGTGTCATCTCAATTTGCGGCATAAGTCACACCCTTCACTTCATCGAAAATGATGCTTGCCTTCGCCAGACGCTTTGCTTCTTGTTCGAGAATCTCCAATCGATCTGTCGCAATGCGAACCGATCCATGACACTTATTTACCTTTCTGCCTATCTTCTCATCATCTACTTCATTTGATATCAGGTATTTCACGACATTGTCGTCGATATCCATATCGCTTCTTGATTTCACGATCCTGATCAAATCAGCCATAGACACTGGGGCGAATTCCACGAATTTACAACGGCTAAAGTAATGATCGTTGTATGCGGTAATTTTGCCTCTTGTATCATGTTCACCGACTAACACGATGGTTGCGCCAGCAATGTCGCGAAACTGACGAATGACCTCGAGAATTTGCCATTTCCTGAATTGGATTAAAAGATTGATTTCATCGAATACAAATACAGCATTGGATGCTTTGGGGTGTTTGAATAATTCATTGCACTCTGATTGCAATCGCGCTGTGTTGCCGCGCGGAACCATTTCAACCCCATGAATATGGCGATATAGCCTCTTATAAACCTCTTCGAGGAAAGTTTTCAAGTGCTCACAGGCAGTGATGCACTGGTATATCCAGCCATTCGAAAAGGTTTTCTTCTTCACGTAAAACGTCTTGCCCGTACCTGGGAAACCATAGATCATTACAATCGATCCCTCAGCTTGATGTTCAACATTGTGCAGTAGCTGGTCTGCGAACTTTGTATTTTCCGTTTGAACCAGTACGTCGTTCATTACTTCACTCCCATCGTTTTGATAAGTCTTTCGATTTCATTCTCTTCCGATTTCACGATATCGCTATCGCTAACCTGGATTTTATGGATTAGTTCGGTGATATCGGTAACGTTATTCGATTCTTCTATTTCTGGTGGAGCTGCAATCATATCCGGGTTCTGCATGAGTTGTTTGATTTCCTGGGTGTCGATCAATTCGGGTGTGGCTCCAGCCTGTTTTGCGATCGCTTCGGTGGCTTCAATGACTTGCTTCTGGCGTCGCTTCTGTTCTCTGATCGCCTTGTCGAGCTTCTTTTTGTCCTTAAGCTGATTCTCTGATGGTGATAATCTGACAGCTGCTGACACGTAATCCCGAGCTTTTGCTGTAGCAACATAATCACCGCGCTTGTTATAGACTTTCACGTAGCGTCGATCGCGGATCGAGTAGCGGATTGTGAGTTTACAACCAACATAATCCTGCATGGCATCATCCCTGTACAGGATGTTATGGAGCTGAATTCCTTCGTTGTTCATTACGCGCTCATCACTTACCAACATGCAGTGGTTCAGGCGTTCTTCTGTGATATGCCTGGAAGCGTCGATTTGCGCTGATTTGAGCACCTCGATCGGTCGGGCTTTGATTCCTCTGTGAACAGTCATTCCATACTGCTTTGTTGCCCAGGCTTCGATCAGGAAGATGGTTTCCTCAACATTGAGCACTTTGTTGCTGGCATGCTTCTGATTGAACTTCTCATTGCGTCGCAATCGCGCCGGTTTGTCCGCGATCGATGCACCGATATAGCCCGACATCCATCTCTCGAACTGGTTATCGAGCGTTCGGAAGAAGCGTTCAACTATCTTGGCACGTGCGTTGTACGCTGTTGCAAAGCTGACCTCTACGCCCAGACGGGCAAAGATGCCTGTCACCTCAGCGTCGTAACGCTCTCGGGATATATTATTGAAGTATTTGCTCGGGTATGCTTTTCCGTTATCGACATAGACAAGCTTAGGAAGATAGCCGGTATAAAGAACGGCGTTTCGGAAGGCATCAGCGATGCTCTGAGTGTTCTCCGTCCAATCCACGGTAGCGCCTACCGGCATTCGGGATCCCCAGTCAAAGAATACGATGAGGGTCAGACGTCTGGGCTTGCCAGAGTCCGGATCGATCACCATGAAATTGAGAGTGTGTCCGTCCGATATCCAGACATCTCCGGGGTGAATACGGGAAGTGTCACGCAAGATGCTCGGAAGAAACTTGTCTTTGAGGGCTTTCATGCCATGACGCTTGAGGATCCACTCCGCTTTGTGATCTTCCTTGTACTGATCAGCCCAGCGTCTGAGCGTCGCTTCAGATGACGGGCTTTCAATCTTGTACAGCTTGCCATTGATTTCCATCTCGGAAAGGGCATCGCCCAGAATGACATTCTGACAAAGCGTCTTCAAGGCTGTAATCACTGATCCGACAGAGATTCTGTTATCAGCGTTCTCGCCCATGAGAGCCGCCAGCATAACCTGTTCCTCGAATTCTGTAATCGTCGCACCCTTGCCAATCTGGTACTTCGGCATCAGGGACATGTAATCACGTCCGGATGACCTGTAAGTCCGAAGCCAACCCCGTAAAGCGCTTTGTTTCTTCTTGCCCTCAGCCTGTAAAACCTGTGGAGCCAGGAAGCCATCGTTATACATACTGGTGATATCCTTCCATATCTGCATCTTGCTTTTCTTCTGAGAAAGCAAGACCTCGATCTTCTCGCAGAGATCACCTTTCCATCTGGCTCGATCGTGATACTTGGTACTGAAGCTGTGCGCGTCGTCTTGGGTCACAGCCTCATGAGTAACCGGGAGTGCTACCTGACACTCAGGTATAGCAATTTCCCGGCTACTTCTCGCAGGCACTACCACAGTTACAGGTACAACTGCCTTTGTGCTACTATCGGTGTTCCTGGCTTCTAATGTATCGTCCCCTTGGATTTCCTCACTGCTTTCCTCACCGATTTCCGCACTGGAGGTTTCCCCACTCGTTTCCCCACTGGATTTTTCCTCACTGATTTCCGCACTGGGAATTTCCTCACTGCTATCATCCGGAAGAAAGATCAGTAGCTTGGCTTGCCCCTTCGGATTCGGTTCGAGCTTAGTACTCCATTCACCGCACTTTGCTCGATTCCTCACTGTTCGAGGTGTGCATCCAAGCTTCTCAGCTAATTCTTGTGTTGTGTACCACATAGTCCTTACTCCTGCATAGTGCCCTGCCAAACCACAGCCTGACAGGGCATTGGTGCAGGAGTAGTTATGCTGACTCTACTTCACCTTCGGGAGGTGTTTCGGTTTTACTTACGGGTTCTGGTTTTGTTTCGGGCATGTATTCGACGAAAAAGGGCAGTAGCTTCTGGATAAGCGGATCGAGTTCTTCCGGGTACTGAGAGTGTTGTATGGCGTTCACAAGGTCTTCCGCATGTTGCTTTACGTGTGTGAGTTCGGCAACGGTGCTATCCTGTACCCTGGTAAGCTGACTATACAGCCGGCTGAGTTGCTCGTATTCTCGCTTGTAGTACCCTTTAGCATTCTTCTGTAGCCGGTCGATATCGCACGAAAGAAAGAGCATCGCTTTGATTTGATTGATGACAAACACTCTGTAATCCTCGAGAGCTTTCTCGCTATCCTGCCAGCGTTCTTTCCAGTGCTTTGCCTGCTTCAGGATTGCTTCCTTCTGACGGTATAGCTCGCTTTCCTGCAGTTGGTCGATGTGCTGTTCGAGTTGTTCGATGCTCCTGTTGGCAAGGTTCAGGTTCAAGTCTTTCTGTTTGCAGGTTTCAAACAGGCTGTCGCGTTCTTTCTTGGCTTTCTCAACCTTATTTTTCTCAGCTTGTAGCTGGTACTTGTAAGATTCCTTTGCTGTCCGTTCGGAACCAGTTTCCTGCATCCACTGGCTGGTGTGTTCTCGCTGGGCTTTGAGCGCTTTGTATATGCGCACAAGCCAGACACTTAGTCCGACGACAATCACGCTTGCTGAAATGTTCAAAATCAATTGCCAATTCATTTGTTCCTCCTGAAGTTGTTAGCTAGCCGCACATTGCGCCTTCGATTTGTATCCGAAGGTCTTCTAAATACGAATCCGGAATTGGCTCCCATTCATCGACGATGATCCGAGCGATTTCAGCATTTACATCAGTCAGGCTATGGTCACCTGCCATGAAGTTCCGAAAGGTTCCGTATTTGATTCCGTGTTTTTCACAAAAGTCGATCTGGCTATCGTTGCGAGCGGCTATTAGCTGTTTCACCACCCTGCGATTTACCGGGTCGATTTTTTTCTTGCTTGACATTTGTCCACCTCCGTTGTCCACTGCGTTTGTCAATATATGGAACAATAAATATCACTATAATGATATCGGTCAAGTGATATTTATCATCAAGGTGATATATTTATGTGTGTAGGTTCACGGATAAAAAGCTTCAGGAAATCTATCTCGTTGACTCAGAAAGAGTTATCGAAAGCAATCGGTATTGGGCAAAGTGCGTTAAGCGAGATAGAGAAAGGGAACAATACTCCTTCATTTGAGACCCTTCTACAATTATTGAATCAGTATAGTGATATTTCAGCTCATTGGCTCATGACTGGAAAAGGCGACATGTTGAAAAGCAGTGAAACCCCAGCACCAGAGCCTGTATTTGAGAAAGCTGAGGTCAATACGACCACGGGAAAGGTCACCACAATCTACGACAGGATGCTCCAATGCCCCACCGTGAATGTGCACCTGGGCGGAGAAATAGCCGCTGGGCTTCCTGCCGAGAGCTTTTCCGATCCTGATGAAGAGTTCCGGGCAGTGCCCAACATCCTCCTGCGCGAGAGACCTGAGCATTATTTCCTTCTTCGTGTCCAGGGAGAAAGCATGGAGCCAATGATCCTGAATGACGATCTTGTACTTATATATAGGGAGAACGACTGGAACAGAGTAACCGGCAAGGTGTGTGCTATACGCTTGAATGGGGAAATAACGCTGAAGGAAGTACAGATCGAACCTGAATCTGAGGTGATTTTCCTGCATCCATACAACCATAAATTCAAGACACTCGTCGTCCACCAGGACAAGTACCAGGACGTCTTTCTGGTGGGCGTGCTGGAAGCGGTGATCCGGACGTATTGAGAAGTAACAAGAAACCTTCAAGGAGGAATCATGAGTTCCGAGACAAGCATTACCATGAAAATCAAGGATATGACAGAACAAAATTACTTTCAAGATAGTGGGTTTAGAATCACTGATCAAATACATAAAGCTCTTGAACAAATTATCCCTGACAATGCCACCATTTATCATCAACTCGGATATACTTGTAAAATTAACAGCAGTGGAAACGATACAGCGAAATGGGGACTTCAAGAATGTTTCATTTTCGTTGGTCAAAAAGTTATTGGTTCTGTGTGCCTTATCCTCAATGAAGGCTGCATTGAGAACACGACAATCATCAAGAAAGATAAAATATTGAGTGTAGAAGTTACACACTTCAAAAACTTCATCGACGAAAATGAAAAGCGACAAGAAGAAAAATATGAAATTCAAATCAAGGCAGATGTTGATCATGAATTGAATGTTGTATTCTACAATGAACAATGCTCTTTGGTGAAGAGTTTCCTTGCAAGTCTTGATTGTATGGAATGACGAATTATCGATCCAAAACATTACGTTATGAGCATCCATTACGCATCGACAAGGGTGTTCGTGCAGAAAATGAATAGAATGGGGCTATAATGGATATATCGCCAATGATTGAAGAGATTATTGAAAGTCTTTCTGAGAGTTTCGTCAAGAATGTCGGTGAAACAGAGAATGTCTGTCAGCAACTATTCAAACAATTACCTGCCGATTTTGAGCCAATATCGTTTGTAAATCATAGCAGAAGGATATGCTATCCATATCCTGACTTAATTCTTTTATCTGCCAAGTATATAGCTTATTCAAAAACGACTGCTGCATACAAATATCATGTATCGTGGTATAGACTTGACACAATCAAGGGCACTCGTATCAACACAATCATAAATCGTGATATGTTTGATGATACAATCGAAGTTGACTTGGTTTTGTTTTTCGATAACAAGACAAAGCCATATATCACACTCAAGTCGGTGCCCAGAAGTTTTGCTATTGAATGTATCTCGCTTATCAGTAAGTCCAAGTCCGATCTTAACACAAGGGCAAAGGAGTTGTCGTAATATGTTAGTTGAAGGAGATCTGACTTTTTTTGATTACCTTGAGAATTTGAGTGCTGAAAGGAATATTCCTCTTGGGGATATTCATAGATTCATGGAACACATTCAGGATTATGTGCCTGCATCGCTAGATTTCTTAAGTGCTATTTGCTTGAAAATATCTGATGAATTCGAAGCGATGAATATGTTGATACTCTCAAATGATTACTTGATCCACTCTGTGCTCTATGATAATGACAAAATGTTCAAAGTGATTCATATACCATATGAGAAAATCACAGGTGTTCAGCTATCTGTTGGAACCAAAGAGCTTACATCGAAGGATCTTTCAGAAGTATGTATTCAGATTTTCACAGACTGTTCCGGGGCTGAAGAAATTAGTGCTTCTTGTGCTGATAAGATTGCTGTTGACGAGTTTATCGACGACTTGTACCTAATTAGAAAATGGAGAAAAGAGGGTAAAGAAATTTAGTCCCTACCCCATTTTTAAAACTATTTGCATCTGGGTTTGTTTGTCATACATTGCAGTTATTTACGCGAATATGGAAATATTGAGAAAACTTGTGCAATAAATGGAAGCGAAATAGCGCTATTTAGAAAACTGTTCGGTTGCGTTACACGCACCCTCAAGTCCGCACCACAAGCGATAAAGGCGCGTTTTTGTCGTCACTAATCGTTTAGAATTTTCTCTGCAACTTTATATTCTACTTCTTCCCTTTCTTCTTATACCCGCAATCGATCAATCCGTTTGTGATGTTTCCTTTCGCGGTCTGGAGGTCGTCCAGGTAGCCGTCCACCTTTTCGAGATCGTTTCGGCACTTGCAATTGTACGTTGTCCGTTGCTTTGCCGGGTGATTCCGGTATAAGAAAAGGGCGAATCGCTTCGCCCTTTCAATGGTATAGCTGTTTGAATCTACAGCACGCCTTCCTGGTAGGCGACTTCTTCGTGCAGCGCGGCGTCGAGTCCCTTGAGCTCCTCTTCTTCGGAAACGCGCACCTTCGTGATTTTGTTGATGACGAAGAGCATGATGTAGGTGAAGAGGAAAGCGTAGAGGCTTGCGCCGACCACGGCGACGACCTGCTTGACGAAGAATCCGGTTCCGCCGTAGATCAGGCCCTGCGGGGCGCTGGAATTGACCGACTGGGATGCGAAGACGCCGAGCAGGATGGTTCCCACCACACCGCCGACACCGTGAACGCCCCATACGTCGAGCGCGTCGTCCCAGCCCTTCTTGTTCTTGAGCTGGACGGCGAGGTAGCAGACGACGCTCGCGGCAATGCCGATAAGAGCGGCAGCCCAGACGGGAACGAATCCCGCGGCGGGTGTGATGGTAGCCAGACCCGCGACGGCTCCGGTGAGCAGTCCGACGAGTTTCGGTTTGCGTGCGTGGAACCACTCGATGAAGAGCCATGTGACGGTCGCGAAGGACGCGGCGATGTCGGTGTTGACGAACGCCTGCACGGTGATCTCGTCAACGGCGAGTTCGCTTCCGGCGTTGAAGCCGTACCATCCGAACCAGAGCAGACCGGTTCCGATCGCGACCAGCGGGATGCTGTTGGGTATGGCGGATTGCTCTTTACGCACGCCGACATAAAATACGGACGCGAGCGCCGCGAAGCCTGCCGTCGCGTGAACGACGATTCCGCCGGCGAAGTCCAGAACGCCCCACTGCTGCAACAGTCCGCCGCCCCAAACCATGTGGACGAACGGGTAATAGACGAAAATTTGCCACAGGCAGAGGAAGATCAGGTACGCCTTGAACGACACGCGATTCACGAATGCGCCGGTTATCAGCGCGGGCGTGATGATCGCGAACATCATCTGGTAGGCAAAGAACAGGTATTCCGGGATATGATCGACGGGCGGCTGGAGGATCGAGTGGATCGTGACGCCGTTGAGGAACGCCTTGTCGAAGTTCCCGATGATCGCGCCGTCACCGCTGAAGCACAGCGAGTAGCCGATCGCGAACCACAGGATCGTGGTGATGCCCAGCGACACGAAGCTTTGGATCATGATGCCCAGGATGTTGCGTTTGTGGGCAAGACCGCCATAAAAAAACGCCAGTCCGGGTGTCATGAGCATGACGAGACTGGTCGCAAGAAGCATGAATGCAATTGATGCATAGTCCATAATTCACCCCTGAATTTACTTTTCCCTGACATGTTGCCGGGGATCGTGCATATTTATTGGAATAGCGCGGATATGTCAAACTGATTGTGTTCTTTTGATGGGAATCCATTGGACGCAGAATTGCTTCGACATTTACTATCTATCGATGAAGGTACGAAATGGGACAGCAACAAATATTACTGATCATAGTCGGCGTGATCTTGATCGCCATTGCCGTCGGTGTGGGAGCGCAACTCTTTCGCGATCAAGCGGTTGATGCCAATCAGGACGATCTGCGTGCAGACCTGATTTGGCTGGCAGAGAGGGCGTTCAAATACCGCATGATGACGATTGTCATGGGCGGCGGAAGCGGTTCGTATCTCAATGTGACCGACCGGGACCTCGGCACTTCGGATTCGCTGGACAACGAGCATGGTACCTATGAACTGGTGTCGGTCGAAGCAGATGAGGTCGTGATACAGGGTACCGGCAAGATCGGTTCATCCCCGTGGATTATCCAGTGCGCCGTCGATGGCAGTGGCAACAAGACCTTCACGGTTGTTCAGACAGCTTCCTTTTGATCTTTCAAAATAAATATGTGTAAGAATTAAGGTACATGGTGTAAGAATTCTCTGACAGATTCGCCTGTATCGATTGTATTTCCGGTGACCGATTCGCGAATTATTGCGATAGTGGTCCGCTGGGAAATGTCGTAACTAATGTGATTGCTATGTTTTATGTTATTGATGCCTGATATTTGGCACAGGCATTGCAAAGTATAATGGCAAATCCAAAAACAAGGAGACTACAATGGGACAACAACAAATTCTGCTCATCGTGCTTAGCGTTATCCTCGTCGGTGTCGCTGTAGCAGTCGGTATTACCATGTTCAGAGATCATGCCCTCAGCTCAAACAAGGATGCGATGATTTCCGACCTTACTAACCTTTCCGCGAAAGTTTACAAGTTCAGAATCACCCCCGCCGGCATGGACGGTGGTGGCGGATCCTACGCAGCCCTCGAAGATGGCGACCTCGGTACTGCCGAAGCGCTCGACAACGACAACGCGTCCTACGTGATTACAACTGCCGAAGCCGATAACGTAGTTCTTACCGGAACCGGCAAGCAAGGTGCTACCCCGTGGATCATCACATGCACGATCGACGCGAGCGGTAACAACACATTCGAGACCACGCAGGAAGCTGCTTATTAATCCTGACGTGATATGATTTGAACGAGGACTGGTAACAGTCCTCGTTTTTTTTGGGGGAATGCCCATCTCTTAACTGCTACACAGACACCCTTGCCTGCATCTTCTGGTACGCAGGCACCTGTAGGTTTTGAAGAATGAAAAACCTGAACCTGCATCTCTGTCTTTTCCTCCACAATCTTGCCAACGAGGCACTACGATCCTGCAACATTTCCAACACGCGATAAAAAGTATAACGCACAAGAAATATAATCTAAGATTTAACATAAGATATAAAGTTATAACTTTTTGCTTGACAAATATTTAGCAATCGTCTATAGTGCGCATGATTTTCAAATGAGTGTTTCCGGTGGCATGCACCGTAAAAAATGACGCGTTACAAATCTCATGATCATCAGGACCGAGACACGGTCCGTCGTATCGACAATCGCAAGAAACCACATCACGCTGACACAACAGCGTCATTAAATGGAGGGAACAATGATTTTACAGGAACTTTTCGAGAAACATTCCGTGGAGAACGAGGAATTGAAATCGGAACTTCAGCAGCTCATCGACGAAAGGGGCGAGAACCAGATTCCGAAGACGAGGCTCGACGAGGTGATCGCTCAGCGCAACGAACTGCGCGAGCAGCTCCAGCAGCGAGACATTGAACTGAAGGGCTACGCGAACAGGCTCGAGCAGTACGAGCAGATCGATGTCCGGACGTTGCAAGAGGAGAAAGACCAATTGCAGCATGTCGTGGATGAAATCAAGCGGAAACAGTGGGAAGAATACGCGCACATGTTCGAGGTTGGCGAGGATCACCCGCAGTTCGACAAGATGCTGCGCATCCGCGACGATTTCAAGTTCGGCACCGATACCGAACCGCTGACAGCGGAAGACATCGAGCACAATTTGCAGGCGATTCAGCCCTATCTCAAGGCGGGATACTTCTCGAATCATGACTATGACAACACCCGTCCCATCCAGGGGGTAACGCCCCGCAAGCGGACGGACCTAACCAACGTGTTCAAAGCATTTGGAGGGTAAATGGCAAGTGCAACACTCATGAAACTGGCTGCGGCATACAACGTGCCCAACCAGACGGCAATCATCGACTCGCTCATCCGGGAATCCGGGATTCTCACAACCATGCCGTTCATCAAGGCGAGTCACGGCATCTTCCACAAGTACAAACTAAAACCGGAGCTTCCGGGCGGCGGATTCCGCAGCGTCAACGGCTCCATCATCCCGCACACCACCGAAGACGTGGTATTGCAGGAAGACCTCAAGATTCTCACCGACATCCAGCAGGAAGACAAGGCGATCTGCGAGAGCTACCCGGGTGGCGTGGAGAAGTACTTCGCGGACGAACTTCCAGCCTTCGTGGAAGGCCTCGGCCAGACGGCGGCGCGCCAGCTCGTCTATGGCACAGATTCCAGCTTCGGCGACGAGGAGGGATTCTCCGGTCTGCGCCAGCACGCGGTCGATAACGGCAACACCATCGACGCCGGTGGATCGTCCGGAAGCCGCACCACCATCCTGGCGGTGCGCTGGAAACCGGGCGTCTGCTGCGGGCTGTTCAACGAAAACGCCTTCGCCGACGGCAACCTGATTACCGTGCGTCCGCTGAACAACGGCAATCCCGTGATGGTCGTCGTCAACACGGCCACCGGCGCGGTCAAGCCGGTCTATCAGGCGCTCTATGAAGCGTACATGGGGCTGCTCTGTGCGACGAGCGACAACGTGGCGGCGTACGTCTCGATCCAGGACGCCAGCGGCAAGAAACCAATCGCCGGCAACATGGACAAGCTGATCGATCTGGTCAGAGGCAGCGTCAGCGACACCTTCATCTACTGCAACCGCACCGGACGCAGGCTGCTCTGGGAACTCAAGGAGAGCAAGATGCAGGTCTCCAGCGCCGACACCGACTACAACCGGCTCATCGAACGCTGGAACGGCATCCCGGTCGTCCTCGAAGAAAACATCTCATCCACCGAAACCATTTAGGAGCGAACCATGAGCAAATACTACGGCTACCAGGTAGATGAAAACATGACCCTTTCGGATGCCCAGGCGGTATTCGACGGAACCGGCAAAGACTCCTCAAACATCCGCTACGCGGGCAACAGCGGCGGTCTGGTGGAGATTCGCGTCTATGCGAACACCGCGATCACGATCGCCACGGACGAGGTCCTCAAGATCGAACTCGAATGCTACTCGTCCGCTACCGCCGCCAGCGCGGCGCCACCGTTCAAGAACAGCGCCAGTGGCTGGGTCGATGACGCCCACTTCTACATGCTGTACAAAGACGCCAGCGACGACGGGCTGTCGTTCAGCGCGGGTGACCTCATCACCGCGATGGTGATTCCCGAAGGTCTGCTGCGGGATCGGCCCTACGTGCAACTCAAGTACGCGACGACCACCGACGACTCGGATCAGAAGATCGACGCGTTTCTGCACGTTCTCGCGTAGCGAATCCGGGGAGGGGGAAACCTCTCCCCATACCTTCATGAAAGGAGACCAACGATGGCTTGGATAAACGCAGTGCTTTCAACACCGAATTCCATCGCGCGCATCGACGCGGAGGTGAATATTCTTGCCGGTGGAACCATCCACCAGTGCTACAAGGGCGACGGATCGAGCGGGATCGTATTCCCCGAGGAAATCGTCCGTATCGAATGGTACGATCCGAACGGAACGAAGACCAGCGAGAAATTTACCAAAAGCTGGATTGTTCCCGACGGGGAGTACGTCTTCCGCATCGTCGGCTACGATAGAACCGAAACGAGAATCGCCGAATATAACTGCGACGAGGGCGTCGAGATGATCGCGCTGGATATCAGCGGCAACGGCAACCACGCGGAGCTCGATTCCACCGCGCTGCACGCGACCTACACCGTCAGCGCGAACTGGCTCGACAAGATCGCCATGGCGAAGAAGATCATCGGCAGGAAGCTGGAAAACCAGCTATCCGCGCAGGGCTACAATGTCGATGAAAGCAACGGGAAAGTGCTTCTGGATATCATCGTCAATCCCGAGCTGTTCGACATCTGCAGCGACTACCTCACCCTGCACCTGATCTACACCGATCTGGCGAACGCCATGGGCAGGGAGATGTACTGGACCAAGGCGGAATTCTACCACCGCGTCTTCAAGGACCACTTCGATGTCGCGGCCAAGGCAATCAATCTGGATACGACGCTCGACGGAAAAGTCGATCGTTATCGGGCGAACGTCTTCTCAACCACACGACACAAACGATAGGATGAAACAATGCATGTATATCAGAATGAAGTAATTACCTGGATCAAGAATACGCTGCAAGCTGACGACCAGTTTTCGTACGTCGGCGAGTTCCCGGACGACATCGATCGCTTCGGCAGGAATCTCCCCGCAGTACTGGTGCAAGACGGTGATCAGCCCGAGTACGTGATGATGTCCGGCGGGCAGCTCCGCTACACCTACGAGGTGAATGTGTGGCTCTATCACCGTCCGGGACAGAATCGCGTCATCACCATGAACGTCCTGACCGACCTGGTGATCGATAAGATACTCAGTTCGCCCGGTATCGCGGATTACGTGTTCAATCTTGAAGCGGTATCGGTCGAGAAGGGTGAGGCGCACGGCGAGACGACCGACTACCTGGCGCCGGGCATCTACAACAATCTAACCATTCGCAAGATCGGGTTCAGGATGCAGATTCTCGACACCCGCAGCGACGCCTGACAAAGGGAGGAACCATGTGCGCATATCGATATGGCTACGGCTATCTGGTCAACCTGTTCAAGGAGCAGGGCTCCGGAACCGGTAGCGGATACGGAAATTACGCGGGTGATTACAGTGTGATCGACAAGATACTGGCAAACACCATCGAGATGAAGCCTTCGCGCGAAGCGATCTCGGTGCGAGCCAAGACCGGCACCATGGAGCCGTGGAACTCGGAAATGCTGGCCGGACGTCAGGGCGGGACGGTCACGATACGCGGAGAGCTGGCTTACGCGCATGATATTCTTTTACATGCGCTCTTCTCCAAGAGCTCGTCACCGTACCAGGTGCAGAATATCAAGAAACCTTATTCCTACGAGATTCACCAGTATTTCACCGACGATCAGAAAGGCAACGTGGCGACCGGCTGCGTTCTGGAAAGCCTGAATATCTCGGGCGAGAGTGGTGGCGCGGTGATGTTCGAAGCGGTGTTCCGAGCCAGAACCATCGAGACGGAAGTAGATTTCACCGCCGGCGACTACGCATCGTACGGTCTTGTCATGGTGCCGTATGTAAGACCGTTCCTGGTCGGCGACATCCACTCGATCGACCTGTTCGATTCCTCATACAGCGTCTTCAACACTTTCAGCATCGGACTTTCCAATCAATTCGTGAACGACAACGCGCTCTTCCAGAATTCGTTCGTCAAGCAGCGCGAACTGCTCGAAGCCTTCAGCGGTGAAGCGACATTCGACACGAATTACGATTCCGCCGTTGGTTGGCTCGAAGACGAGATGCTCTCGGCGGACGTATCGACGGGTAACATCGATTTCACCATGACCGACGGCATGCACCACTGGGCGGTGAAGACCAATGGCAAGATCACAGCAGTCAATCCGGCGGATCCCGACCGGCAGATATTCAACTTCGCGGCGACCGTGCAACTGATGGCGGACAACTTCAATCCGGCCGTCAAAATCACCATTTCGTAGGACGCGGCTATGGGTGACAAGATCAAGAATTGCTTCGAAGATCACGGCGCGACGCTGACCAGGGAGGTCTTTCTCGACGGTGAACGCATCGCGACCATCCGTCCTCTGCGTCCGCTCGACCGTGACGCACTGCTTCCATACATGGGCAAGCTGAGCTTCAACGGCGAGGAACCGGTCTATGAGGGTGTCCGACCCGAAGCGCTCCGGCTGGCGAAGATCGTCCTGGCGCTGGGCGGCGAGTTGGATGGCATTTCTCGTCGCGTGGATCGGGAGGGCTGGGTATTCGAGCGACCGGTCACGCTGGAGAATGTGAATCTGCTGCGGGAGGACATCCTGGAGACGCTCTGGAAGGAGATCACGGCGATGGAAGAGGATTACCGGAACAACCGCGAGGCCATCCGAAAAAACTGACCCGCGCCCTCCGGCTGATGATCTTTTCGGGTGATCGCTGGGAGGGCATGATCGAGGGCTATGCGGGTGAGAGAACCTTCTGCAGCCATTGCCGGGCGCAAGAGACATGCATGAAGAAACCGGTCTTTCCGAAGATACTACCGGGCGTGCGGCTGGTGCTGGGCTACCTGACCGAGAACGCCCGGGGTGGGATGCGCTATCCCTGGAAAGGAGACCATCGCATGCAACCGCAATGGTTTATGGAACTCTACGCGCTCGCCGAACGGTTGCAGCGAGATACGACGATTGAAAAGCTTCAACGGGGGCAAGATGAAACGAAAAACAACATGGGATAACCAGGTGTTCAACGACGCGAATCGAAACGTGAATTCGCTCAACGACTCGCTGGTCAGCACCGATCAACTGCTGAAGAACCTGCAGAAGACGCTCGACGCGGCGCGCAGCTCGATGAACTCCTTCGGCAGCGCTTCCAGGAACATGCTTCCCGGGAAGTCGTCCATGACGTCCATGCGGGACAACCATCAACAGCAGCTCGAATGGATGCGGGAAGAGGCGAAGAAACGCGAGGAGTTGCAGCTTGCCGCGGTCGAGGACTCGCACCTGCGGCAGCAGGACGTTCTGGTCACGCTACGCAATTCGCTCGATGTCACTACCGACATGCAGTACGTGGAGTACCAGAAGCTCGAGGCGATGGCGCTGGAGCACGAGAGCGCGTGCCAGGCGATTTCCGAATACTATTCGAAGGAGCGCAACGACCTTCGGAACAAGGATATCAAGCTCGAACAGGCGCGTCAGCGGGAGCTTCTGAACGGTACGGCGGGGATGTTCGGCGATATGGCGGACATCGCGCGAGCCTACGGCAAGGAGGGGTTCGAGACCTGGAAACACCTCTCGATGGTGCAGGCGGTTCTGGACGGCTTGCAGGCTGTACAGTCTGCATATGCATGGGGCATGAAATACGGCGGTTCGGCGGCGCCACTGGTGGCTGCGGCGGCTGCGGCGATCGCGGCGGCGAAGACGGCGGCGACCGTTGCCGAGATCGAGGCGCAGACGTACGCCTACGGCGGCTATGTGACCGGACCGGGTACCGGTACCTCCGATTCGATTCCGGCATTCCTGAGCAACGGCGAATACGTGGTCAACGCGCAAGCCGCGAGAGGGAATCTCGATCTGCTCAACGCGATCAACCACGGGAGTTCCGGGAGCCTGGGGGAGAAGCTCGACCTTATCTCCACGCAGCTTCGGGCGCTGAACATCAACCTGATCAAGAAGGAATTCAACGTGAACACCGGAAGGTATCGCGATAAGGAGACCGTCCTGATGGAGATGGACGCGGTCCGGCAACGGATCAGCTTGGGAGGCTACGATGGCTCGGGTGAAAATCTGGCACTATAGGGACCACCTTAACGGCGCTTTGCTGGACGGGAATGTCTATATCAACACCAACACGGCTCTGGACGCGTCCGTTCTGCAAACCCATGTGAAATGCCGGTTCAGGCTGGCGGGATTCGGATTTGGTACTCCTGTGCAGAGCGTGTGGGGAATGGGCAATGGAAATGACGCGTATTCGTTGAAAATCTACGCCGACAGCGGGAGAAATCATCTGCGAATCCGATACCTGAATAAGGATTACGATTACCCGGACCTCGATATCAATCTGGACGAGATATACAATGTCACTGTCAATCTGACAACGGCGCCGAACATCGTCCTGAACGTGCGGGACCAGTACAACAATCCCGTTTATTACGAGTCGCGCGCCATGACATCGATCGGAACGCTGGCTTCGTCCAATCTCTTTGTCGGAGCGACCAGCGACAGCGCCGGGAATCCGCAGCAGCATTTCGTCGGTACGCTATTCGATTTCTGGTACTACAAGGCGTCCACCTACCGCAGACTGGTATTCTACAAGAACTACAGCGGTGTCGGAGACGCGACGATTGGGGATTTTTTCGGCAATCGCAACGCGGCAGTATGCGGAACGATCCCGTGGGATTTCTGGCCCGAAATGACCGATATCTCGGATGGCGTCACCGATATCACGCAGCTCCGGCACCAGACGGACAGCTTTCGGACGCCGGTTCTGACCGATATGTCCTTCGTTTGTTACGGAACTCATGCCATCCGGATCAACGACACCATCGGATTGGAAGACACCGACTCGGCAATGCAAAACTGGTTCTATCGCGTCTATCGCACCGAAGAGCTGACCGACGGCCTCACTCGCATTTACTGCGAGAGTATCTTCACGGCGCTGGAGCAGGTTCGCTCGTGCTACTTCCTGACCAGCACCGATTCGTTCCCGATCACGCGGACCGACTGGTGGAGCAATCTCACGCCGGTCTTCTTTACCGGATCGAACTACAGCACCACAGAATACCACTTCGATGTGGGGGTCAGTTCGAAAAGGTGGGTAACGGCGTTGTACGTCCTGAAGAGCGTGCTGTATTTTCTGCAATACGACAACATCCTTTCGGTCGATATCTCCGCGATCGTCGATGCGGCTTCCGATTTTCGTTCGTCCTCGAATACGCTGAGCTACAAGTGGTTTGCGATCGGCCATTACTGCATGAGCTATGCCGGACGCGGAAACAAGGAAGACAACGACAGCGCGGATATGGCGAGTCTGTTTCGGGAGCTGCTTCTGGGGCTGCGGCTTACTTTCCTGATTGAAGACAGTATCGTGAAATACCGGAAGGTGAACTACGGATCGGCAGCGATCGGAGACGACAGCAACTACGATTACCGGCAGAGCGTCGAGAGGCAACGGAAATACTACCAGGTAAATCGGACGCGGCTCTCTTCGGGCATCGATTACTGGGACGGCTGGACATCCACCGACAGCGAAGAGGTCTCCGCGAGCAATATCAGTAGCGCTTACAAGGTGAGGAATTCGGTGATCGATGTGAGCCTGACCAATCATTTCCTGATCCAGCGTCACGGCAGCTCCAGCAACGCGATCACCGATCTGAGTCCGTCGTTCGAAGCACAGTTGGCAGATATCCTGGATCGGGATTTCCGTCGCGACATCCCTTACGCCAACATCAAGACCGGCTTCGTAGCCGCCATGGATGAACGCTATATCCGGAAAATCGACGACCTGAAAAACCAAACGTCCGAAATCAAACAGGAGGCATAATGGCTTATTGGGGCAGTCAAGCGCCCGTGATTTACTACGGGACATCATACGGCTCAAGCTGGGACCTTGCGAACGAAGACTGTACTTACGATTACTCCTGGCTGAAGGACCGTCTCTTTCACACGTCGGTCATCACGGGGAAGATATCCGTGTATGACAAAGCGTCCAGTGCCGATTACGGCAGGATGCAGGCGGAGATCGTGCTCTACAATCTCGATCGCGATGCGATGAACAACTTCAAGGCGCTACGGGATCAGGAGACGATCAAGCTGAGAATCCACGGTGACGAGACCGGCTCGAATGCCTGGGACGTTATCTTCATCATCGAGAAATACCAGTCGTTTGCTTCAGGCGAAAGCGGGCTGCCGTATCCGCAATACGACAGCGTCTATCTCAAGCTGATCAGCCAGGAATACATCGATCTGAAACACAAAAGCATATCCATCTGAACACAAACGTAAAACAGGAGGGAACATGGACCGAATCGAGAAACAAATGCGTATGGTACCGGACGATTTCGATATCATCAGTGACACAAGCGCCCATAACGGCGACTGGTATGCGATCCAGAGCTACAACGCGACGTTTCCGTCAACCGGGAACACCGTCAACGGCGCGGACAAGAATCTCTCGCCGCTCAACGGCGAACTGCCCTATGGCGACATCACCTATGGGCATTTCACGAAGATCACGTTGAGTGGCGGAAAAGTCAAAGCCTACAAGGGTTGACCGATGCCGAACCTCGGAATCAACACCCATTCGGCTCCGCTGCCCGAACAGGCAGTCGTTTGCCGGGCAAAGATCACCAACTGCCTGACCCAAACCGTGAGGATTGCCATTACCGGAATCTGCGATCACGTATCCAGTATCGACTGGGGGGACGGAAACTCGACCGTGTGTCAGTACGATGGAAGGATTCAGAGTTTCAAGCATTCCTATTCCCGTGAAGGATTCTTTCTGATTCGGATCATCGACGATCTCGACTCGATCACGGCATTCGATATCGCGGGTCAGAGTTACCTCGGTGTCGAAATCGATACGCTGCGATATCTGACCGCACTGGAAAGCCTCAACGCAGGCTTCACATCAAGCGTCGGCAATATCACGGTCGGGCTGAAGCCCCTGACGTCGCTGGAATCGGTGAATCTGGGGCAGGAAAGTCCGACGGCGGAAATAACGGGCGAGCTGTCCGTGTTTGCGGCTATGCCGTCGATTGCAGAAGTGACCCTGAACAAAATGTCCTGCATAACCGGATCGTTTCATGACATCGGGAGTCTCAGGTACCTCGTTCGCGTCCTGCTGGCCGGCACAATGATCGGTGGAGATATCTCCGGTCTGGCTTTGTTACCGCTGGACGAACTCGATATCTCGAATACGCAAGCCTCTGGCTATACGGGGATTTCGTTACGCTGGAACGGGCTTGATGCAACGTTCGACAACCTGACGGGATTAGGCGCGAGCGCGATATCGCAGCTATTGCAGGATGTCGATGCCATTGCCAAAAGCGACGGATCGCTCGCATTCGGTAGCTGCGGCGTAAAGTACGGCGATCTCGATTCCTTTGGTAAGTCGGCTCATGACAATCTCATCGGTCGGGGCTGGGATATTACGCTGGATTCATAGGTGAGCATGGTGACACGATGAACAAACAGGAAACAGGGTATTTAACAGGAGGGTAACATGGACTGGAAGTTCATACTGCGGCATGTAATGAATGTGCTGCCCGTCAAGGTGATCGTCGATGCATTCATCGAATGGTTGACCGAAGTGGCGGAAAAAACAGAAAACAAGCTCGACGACCGCTCGGTGGAGATTCTTCAACTGATTCTCTACGCCGCCTTCGGCTGGGCTCGTTGATGCCATCGAAACGCGAGGCTCCCCTTTCACGCGAGAGGGGAGTTTCTTTTTCCGCTCGATACTGGGATGCGGTTGAGTACTTTGTGAATGAGGAATTCCGCTGTCCCTGCTGCCACGCGAACCGGATTTCGAAAAGGTTGGTCACCATGCTCGATCGCGCACGGAAAATCGCAGGTATTCCCATGATCGTCAATTCGGGATACCGGTGTCCGGATCACAACCGTGCGGTCGGTGGTTCTCCCACGTCCAGCCATCTCGATGGACTGGCTGCCGATATTTCCACGCCGGATCACCAAACGCGATACAGGATTGCCCGGGCGCTTCTTCTGGCGGGATTTCGACGCGTTATCATCTATCGTGACAAGGGTTTCGTGCATGTCGATGTCGATCCCGACAAGCCGCAAGATATTCTGCCGATCGTCTAATTCACGGGAAGAAATCCGGTATCCCTCACGATGCTCTGTCCCCGCTCGGACAGTACGAACCGAATGTAATCGCCGATGACGCCTCTCGGCTTGCCGTTCGTAAACATGTACAGCTTCCGCGACAGCGCGTATTCGCCGCAGGAAATCGACTGGTTGGACGGCGCGACGTCTTCGATGGACAATGCCTTCAGATGTCCCTGCAAGAAGCCGAAGCCGATGTAGCCGATTGCGGATTCGGTCATCGCCACCGCGTCGGCGACCGACTGGTTTCCCTGCACCAGGATCGCGGTCATCGACAATTCCTTTCCCTTCAGGACAGCATGGTTGAAGACCTCGTACGTGCCGGACGAGGGGTCCCGCGAGATCACCAGGATCGGTTTGTCCACGCCTCCGATCTCCTTCCACGATGTGACCTTGCCGGTGTAGATGTCCTGTAACTGCTTCAGGGAGAGGTTTCTGACATCGTTGCCGGGGTGCACGACGACCGCGACGCCATCCAGCGCGATCACGGTTCCATGAAGATCGACATTGTCCGCATGAGCCTGTTCGATCTCCTTCTGTTTCGCTTCGCGGGACGCGTTGCCGATATCGGCGCTCCCATCGATGATAGAGGATATGCCCACGCTCGATCCGGTCGGCGCGATATCGATCTCGACGCCAGGATGCTCATCTTCGAATACTCGGGCGCATTTATCGGAGATCGGATAGACGGTGGTGGACCCGGTTATTTTTATCTGATCAAACGCGGTCAGGATGCTGGACAGGCATACGACGCACGCGAGAAACAGGATTTTCTTTTTCATGATCACCCCCGGATCAATTTATAAGTTGTTACGGATTCGATGTTTTCTGCGGATAATCTTTTCGAGAAGAGCCCATGAAATGCTAAACGCTTTCTTCTTCTTCCTCGAACGGGTCCGCGTTTTCACAGTGGAGTTTCACCATCGAAGTGCCTTCGGTGTAGTCGCCGTATTGCACCTGGTCGAGCTTTTCGATGTGCTCCATGATGCCCATGATCCGTTCGAGAGAGGTTTGAATCCTGCTGATGAATCGGAGTTGATCCGACTCGGGATCGTGCTTTTCGATATTGATTTTCAGCATGTCCAGATTTCCCTGGATGATCATGAGCGGCTGGTTGATCTCGTGGTTCATGGTCACCGCCATGGCGGACATCGATTTGAGCCGCTCGAATTCGACCAGTTCCTGCTGGGCCTTTTCGAGCTGTCTGTATGCGTCGGTGAGCGCGTCGTGCTGTTCGCTGATCTTGCGGTGGAGGCTTCTCTCCCGCCGGAAACGTGCCACAATGTACCACATGAACACGATGGCGCCAATCACCAGTACGGCCATGGTGAGCATGACGAAGCGCTGGTTGCGCGATTTCAGGTTCTCCACCTCCAGTTGCGTTTCGTAGTAGAATTTATCGTGTTCCGCCTGCAAGCGCTGGGCGGCCAGGCTGTTTTCCAGCTTTTCGATCTCCTTTTCCTTCTGGAAGCTTTCGAAGAGCACTTCCATCTCGGCGAGCTTCTGGTGGGAGAGGTCGTCGTACAGCTTCTCCTGAAGATTCATCGCCTGCCGGTAGTGGGTGATAGCGCTGTGGATATTCCCCTGCTTTTCTTTCAGTTCGGCGATGCTCTTCTCGATCTGGAGCTGGTACTCCCGGTTTCCGCCGCCTTCGCGCAGTACGACGGAGGCTTCGCTCAGTGCCGAGATTGCCTCGGAGTTGTTACCCGCGATAGCCTGGACGTCGCTGAGATCGATCAGTAGCGCGGTGAGAAGCCTTGTCAGCCCTTTCTCGCGGGCGATTCTGATCGATTTCTCGGCATAGCCTATTGCCTCTTTGAAATCTCCCGTCTCTGCCATCGCCAGCCCGATTTTGCTGCTGGATAGCGACATTCCCTCGAAATTCTCGACCCGAGTATAGGTCGCCAGAGCCTTTTTGAAGTAGGCGAGTGCGGTCTTTTCCTGATGAAGGCTGGTATAGAGGAGTCCGAGGTTCATGTAGTTGTCGCCGACGTGCGCCCAGTTTTGCAGACTGATATTGATGATTTGCGCGTTGGTGATGTATTCGATCGCTTTCGGAATTTCGCCCAGTTTCCGGTAGATCGCGGCGACTTTGTCGTACACGATCGCCAGCATGTCTTTCCTATTGGTCCGGGAGAAGCTTTCGATCGCCTCGAAGTAGGATTTGAGCGCCTGATCGTAGGCTCCCTTCCGCTGGTGGGCGTTTCCCACGCTGATGGCGAGCTCGGCGGTCAACTGAGGATCGTCGAGTTCCTGCGAGAGGTCGTAGGCTTTCTGGTAGTATTCCAGGCTGTTGATGATCATGCCCTGTTGATCAAAGTTGTGCCCCAGTTGGCGGTACGCCTGAATCATCAGATCGCGGTCGGAGAGGGAATTGATTTCGAGTATCGCCTCCATCGCCTCACGGGAGGCTGCCCGGAGCAGGTTCTGCTTTTCGTAAAATGAGGCGATTTCCAGATGCAGTACGGCGATGTCGTGCGATGGCAGGACGGATTTGACGAGTTTGATGGCGTTACCGTAATGATCTCGTGAGGCTTCGAAATGCCCCGAACGGTCTTCGAGTCGTGCGAGTTCCACCATTGCAAAGGCTTCGGCTGCCTGATTGTCGCTTTTCCGGCTCAAGGCCAGCGCTTCGTTCAGGTTTGATCGGGTATGCATTGAATCGGTAGCGCTCACGGAAAGCAGCAGATAGCTGATCCGGGTCTCGACAGGCAGTTGCTTGAAACTTGCGTTGGATATTTTCTGCAGGATGTCGGGATTATCCTGTACGGAGTCGGCCAGATTGACGTGGTCATCCAACCACGCGCAGTGAAGCAGACTGCTCAGCATGATGAGCAGAAAAGGCAGATATTGGCTTCTCGCAGTCATCAGATATCCCCGTTATATCAATAATATATGCAATATTATACACGTCGGATGCAAGCCTGTGATAAGCTTTGTGTTAAGTCGTACGCTTGACAGGTTCATGCCGCTTTGCCATTCATGCGCCATGAAGAAGCAAAGACTCATCGAAATCGCGAAATCGGAAGCAATCCGTAACAACCAGGCCGTGATGCCCTCGAACAGCGGCAAGGCTATCGAGAAATACCTGACGCCGTTCCGATTGTGGTTGAATCGCAACGGCAAGACAGAGCATTACAACAACTGCGAGAACGGCTTCGCGTGGTGCGCGGCGTTCGTCTATCACTGCATGGTCGAGGCAGGATACGACATGCCCATCCAGCCGCTCGAAGACAAGCCTACCGTGGCGCTGGTCCGCACCTGGCACGACTGGTCCGTGCTTCCCGACAACGATCTCTGGCGCGAGCCGTTATCCTATACTCCGCAGCCGGGTGATCTGGTGCTGTTCCGGCAGCTTCTCGATGGTCAGAAGGACTTTTGTCATATCGGTGTCGTGATCGAGGTGGAGACGGACTACTTGCTTTCTGCCGAGGGGAACGTCGTGTTCACCATGCCGGACGGCTCATCGGGCAGGCGCACCGAGCTGAAGAAACGACCGCTCGACCACACCATCCAGGGCTATATCGAATTGTAAACGGTCTGCACCCACACGCACCTTCGCCCGATCCCATATGACACGTGGATATACCGCGGCTTTCTGACTACCGGATACGAGAATTAAGCCGCGAAACACCACGCGCCATATGGGATCGAACGAATCTGCGCGCGGGGATTCGAGATGGCGGTTGATGCAGGGTACGGCAAGAAATCATTGACGAATCGAATCGACTATCCCACGATTGCGTGTTGAAACAGTTGAGAAGGAACCAACATGCGTATCGAACTCTGCAATTGTCTGCAAATACTGCCCGTTGAGGGTGGCTTGAAGCTTCGCGAAGCGCCGGTGTACATCGAAGACGGCGTGATAAGGGATCGGCTCGAGTCGGTCGATCGGGTGATCGACTGCGGCGGCAGAATCGTGCTGCCGGGACTGGTCAACGCGCACCATCATATCTATTCCAATCTGGCCAAGGGAATTGCGGTGGCTGGGCCCATGCGCGATTTCTCCGGCATCCTGGAAAAACTCTGGTGGCGCCTGGACCGCACGCTTAACGAAGAGGACGTGATCCTATCGACCGCGCAGACGCTCGAAGACTGCATTCGTAGCGGCGTTACGACCGTGTTCGACCACCACATCTCCAGCTCGTTCATCGACGGCTCGCTTCAGAGGATGGGCGAGGTGTTCGACGCGTACGGCTTGAACGGCGTGCTCTGCTTCGAGATATCCGGTCGCAACGGCAAAGAAATTTTCCGGCAATCGCTGGAGGAGAATATCCGGTTCCGTTCGCACGCGAAAGGCAATCTGCGCGGCGTGATCGGACTGCACGCGTCGTTCACGCTCTCGGACGACGAGCTTCGAGAGATCGCGGACCGGATCGACGGTGCGCCCATCCACATCCATGTGGCGGAGGCGGAAGACGATGTCCGCGTCACGAGGGAGATCAGCGGAATGGGGATCCTCGAACGACTCGGTAAATTTGGTCTGCTGAATCCCGATTCACTCCTTGTGCATTGCAATCTGCTGGAAGAGAGCGAGATGAAGGAGATTTCCGGGCTGCCCGTTTTCGTGGTGCACAACATCGAATCGGCGATGAACAACGCGCTAACGGTGGGCAACATCCACCGGATGATCGAAATGGGCGTCAAGGTCGCGGCGGGTACGGACGGCATGAGCTCGAACATTCTCCGGGCGATGCGTACAAGCGTCCTATACACGAAGCAGCTCAATCGCGATCCCGATGTCGGATACGACGAATTTCAATCCATGCTGCTGCGGAACTGGCAAATGAAACGGACCTACGATTTCCCGCTCGGGATACGTGAGGGCGAGAAAGCCGATCTGGCGGTCTTCGACTACGTTCCCGTGACGCCGATACACGACGGTAACCTGATCGGGCATCTGCTCTTCGGGGTGGCGGAATCGACCGCACGCTGGGTGATCAAGGATCGGGATATCCTGCTGGACGACGGCAGGTTGATGTCCGATTTCTGCGAGGATCGGCTGACGAAGAACCGCGTGATCGCGGAACGGCTACACGAACGATTTTTTAACAACATAAACAGGATGAAACGATGATAGGAGAACGAGTTACACGAATCGACGGAGAGGCGAAGGTGAGAGGAAGGGCGCAGTTCGGTGATGATCTGCAATTTCCCGATATGCTGCACGCCTGCTGCCGTTTTGCCGATATCACCTGCGGAAAGATCACGCGGATCGATCTCGAAAAGGCAAAGCAAATTCCCGGCGTGGCGCGGATTGCGTTGTATGACGACGTGATCGGAAAGCCGCTGATCGGCGCGATACGGCAGGACCAGTACCCGTTGGTGAAGGATCGCGTCTATTACGAGGGTGACGTGATCGCGATCGTGGCCGCGACGTCGGTCGAGGCCGCACGCATGGCGGCGGAGGCGATCGAGGTCGAATACGAGCCGGAACAGGGCATCTACGATGTCGAAGAGGCGTACAAGCCCGACGCGAGATTGATCCACCCCGAATTCGAGAGCAACGTGGTGGTGCACTATCCGCTTCGCAAGGGCGACGTGGAGGAAGGATTCAAGCAATCCGACCGCGTGATGGAACGCACGTACAGGACGAGCTGGCACGAGCACGCCTACATCGAACCGGAGACGGTCGCCGTCGAGCCGGATATCGGCACGGGCGGGTACAAGGTCTATGGCTCGATCCAGAATCCGTTCACCACGCGCGGGGTTGTGGCATCCTATCTCGGTATCCCGTTGAACCGCGTGAACGTCCACGGATCGGTGCTGGGCGGGAGTTTCGGCGGCAAGGACGACACCGTCAACGCCATGGCGTGCCGCGCGGCGCTGCTGGCACAGTTGACCGATCGACCGGTGAAATTGACCTATCGGCGTGAGGAATCGTTCCGTGAGAGCTACAAGCGGCACCCGTACATTTTGCGCTACAAGGTGGGCTACAACACCGACGGCAGGCTGAACGCCATGAAAATCGACATGCTCGCGGACGCCGGCGCTTATTCCTCGCAGACCTTTTTCGTCAACTGGCGTTCGGTGGTGCAGGCGACCGGTCCCTACGTGATCCCGAACGTCCACACCGACATCCGAGGTATCTACACCAACAACGTCTATACCGGCGCGTTTCGCGGATTCGGCTCGCCGCAGATCGTCTTTGCGCAGGAGACCTTGATGGACGAGATCGCCGCCGACTGCGGCCTGAGTCCCGTCGAGATTCGTAAGCTCAACGGCTTCCGAAACGGCTCCAGAACCGCGTCTGGGCAACTGCTGGACGGTCACACGGTCTCTCTGATCGAGGTGATGGAGCGCGCCGTGATGAAGAGCGATTTCCCGAACCAGCGCGGGTGCTACGAGGCGATGGAGGATGATCGCTACCGGTACGGCATCGGTCTGGCGGTCAGTCACCGAGGCTGTTCGCTGGGTGCCGAGGGCACTGACGCAGCGGCCGCAGTGGTATCCATGCAGGCAGACGGCTCGGTCTATGTCATCACCGGACTGAACGAGAACGGGCAGGGCTTGAAGACGAGTTTTTGCATGATCGCGGCGCAGGAACTGGGCATCGCGCTGGACGACATCGTGTTCCTCGATTCGCAGACCGCCACGGTCACCGACGGCGGTCCGACTGTAGCCTCGCGAGGAACCATCATGGGCGGCAAGGCAGTGCAGATGGCGGCGCAGGAGGTCAAACGCAGGCTGTTCGAGACCGTGAAGGAGCACTTCGAAGCAGATCATCCGGACGACCTCGAATGGGAAGACGGCATGCTACGGAAGGATGGATTCGAAGCGCTTGCAATAAAGGAAGTTGCGCATAACGCGGCTTTCACCGGTGTTAACCTCTCTGCCTACGGCTGGTACCGGATGCCCGACGCCGAGTGGCATCACCACACCGGGCAGGGTCGAGCCTACAACACTTTCGTCTATGGCTGTCAGGTGGCGGAAGTCCGCGTGGAGAAAGCCACCGGCAAGCTCGAAGTACTGAAGATCACCGCCGTCCACGACGCCGGAAGGATCGTCAACCGCACCGGCGCCGAGGGTCAGGTCTATGGCGGCGTCGCGCAGGGCATGGGCTACGGCATGCTGGAGGACTACAACGTCCAGGAGGGCGTTCTGAAGTCGGAGAATCTCGACGAATACCTGATCCCGACCGCGATGGACGTCCCCGATATCGACGCCGAATTCATCGAGAATCCGGACGACTTCGGACCCTACGGCGCGAAGTCCCTGGGCGAACCGACCCTCGAACTTACCGCCGCCGCCGTGAACAACGCATATTTCCACGCTGTCGGCAAACCGAGCGACTCCATCCCCATCAATCTCGAGAAAGCGCTCATAGGAAAGTCGCTATACAAGCCGCACCGCAGTAGCGAGACAGGCGAGCAGAAGAAGCTCCGTCTGGGTGAACTGTCCGTCGAGCGACCCACGACCATCGAGGAAGCGCTTCGTTTGGACGGTCGCTATCTGGCAGGTGGCACCGATCTACTGGTGCAGCTACGCAATTCCGCACAGACCGCGAGGCTGATCGACCTGGGCCGGATCGAAGCGCTCCGGGCGATCGAGAATGGTCGTATCGGTTCGGGCGTGACTTTCACGAAACTATTGCAGGATACCGAATTGATGGATAAATATCCGGTGCTTCGGGAAGCGATCAGTCGTGTCGGGGCATTGCAGATTCGAAACCGCGCCACCATCGGCGGGAACATCGTCAACGCCGCGCCTTGTGCCGACTCGGTGCCTCCGTTGATCCTCTACGGCGCGAAACTACGCATCGCGGGACCGGACGGCATGAGAGAAATCGACGCGGCGGATTTCGTGCTGGGTGCGTACAAGACCGTGCTCGCGTCCGGAGAAATCCTCGAGTCGATCATTCTGCCGGAGCCTGAGCAGGAAACCGTTTGGGCGTATTATCAGCTGGGCAGGCGCAACGCCATGAACATCACGCGCATGAGCTGCGGGATCACGGCGAGGCTGAATCCGAGCGGCACGATCGAAAGCTGTCGCATCGTGCAGGGATCGCTGCTGGCGAGGCCGGGCAGGCTATTCGATGTCGAAAAGGCGATGATGGGTCAGAAGCCCGATCAGGGTCTTTCGGAAGAGGCGGAAATGATATTGAAAGCTTTGCTGGATAAGGAGATCGGCGGAAGGTGGTCGTCGGAGTACAAGATACCGGCGTTCATCGGCATGGTGAACGATCTCATGCACGAACTGGCTGGAAAAAGGGGGGCGAAATGAAACGTATCGCATTGAATGTCAACGGAATCGATCACGTCATCGAGATAGAGGAAAACCGCAGGCTACTGGACGTGTTGCGTGAAGAGCTGAGCCTCACCGGAACCAAGGAGGGCTGCGGCATCGGCGAATGCGGCGCCTGCACGGTGATTCTGAACGGCGAGGCGGTTAATTCCTGTCTGATCCTGGCGGTTCAGGCGGACGGTGGAACCGTGCTGACGGTGGAAGGTCTGGAGCAGGAGGGCGAGATGAGCCGCTTGCAGAAGGCGTTTCTGGAGCATGGCGCGGTGCAGTGCGGATTTTGCACGCCCGGCATGCTGATGTCCGCCAAGGCGCTTCTGGACAGGAACCCGCATCCGACCGAAGCGGAAATCCGTGAGGCGATCGCGGGGAATCTCTGTCGCTGTACGGGCTACAAGCAGATCGTCGAGGCGATCGACGCCGCCACGAACGAATCCGAACCATGCGGCTCCTGAAGAACGCTCGAACGCCGCGCGGGGTCGTGAACATCGCGTTCGACAGTATGATCCGAGCGCTCTACGACGAACTTCCGAACGACACGGAATTCGACGAGGTGCTCGACGTTAGCGGCAAGCTGGTACTTCCCGGCTGCATCGACGCGCATGTACATTTCAACGATCCGGGTTTTACCGGGCGCGAGGACTTTTTTACCGGGACATCCGCTGCTGCTGCGGGCGGCATCACGACCGTGATCGACATGCCGTGCACGTCGCTTCCGCCGGTGACCGATACCGAAGCGCTGGAGCGCAAGCTGGAGGCGATTTCAGGCAAGGCGGTCGTCGATCACGCGCTCTGGGGCGGTATTCGGAGCAACGACTGCTTTTCCGAAAAGCGTATCGAGCGGCTATGGGACGAAGGCGTGACTGGCTTTAAAATCTATACGATCAGTGGCATGGAGACATTCGAAGCGCTGTCGCACCCTCAGATTGAACGCGTATTTCGGGTGTTCGACGGCACAGAAATCCTGTTCGGCTTCCACGCCGAGGATGCGGATGTCATTGACGCGTCGAAGCTTGATTCGTTCGACTGGAAGAATTTCCCCCTTATCCGTAGTGTCGGGGCGGAAACGGAGGCGATTCGTAATGTCCTTTCTTCGCAACATAATAACCGTATCCATTTTGTTCACGTCAGCTCGAAGAAAGGCGCCGAAATGATCCTCGATGCGAAACGAAAGGGTCGGGATGTCAGCTTCGAGACCTGTCCGCACTACCTCGAATTCGTCTGGCAGGATTACGAGCGATTGCGGGGCAAATTGAAGACGGTTCCGCCGGTGAAATTTTCGTCGGATCGCAATGCCCTGCGGCGGATGGTCGCGAACGGCACGGTGGATTTCATCACCACCGACCACGCAGGCGTCGAGTACGAAAGCGGCAAGAATTGTGCGCGGTTCGAAGATATTTACTGCGGCATCCCCGGCACGCAGACGATGGTTCCGTACGTGGTCTCCGAGTTCTACATCCGGCGCGGCGTCCCGCTCGAAACGATCGCGAATTTGCTATCGACAAATCCCGCCAAACGGCATGGGCTTTATCCGAAGAAAGGATCGCTGGAAGTGGGATCGGATGCCGATTTCACCGTGATCGATATGGATGGGGCAGAGCCGTTAGACGAGGCGAAACTGCGATGCAAGGGCAAGTACAGTCCGTTTCATGGCAGGACGTTCCCCGTGAAGATCGACAGGACAATCGTGCGCGGTAGGACGGTCTATGCTTCGGATCGGATCGAGAAGGGTCACGGTGAGTGGATACGCCGCGTTACCTGACGTCGATCTTGTAGTCGAGCGCTTTGAGGGTCAGTCCAATATCCTTGATGTAGAGCAGCAGCGACGCGATCAGCGAGACCAGGCACAGGAAGAACTCGAGCACAATGATGATGGTAATGGGCAGTCTGTAGAGCTGCGAGACGAACAGTGTGATGATGATCAGTGACGCCATCAGCACTGAGCCAATCATCAGGATAATGCCCGACCGTAGGTTTTTCGCGCGTTTGTATAGGTTCTCGATCTGCTTGTTTTTCAGTGGATTATCCAGCTTATTCTCGTCCGTCAGTTGTCGCACGCGGTCGATCACGCGACCGATCCTGTTGGTCATGGAGAGCAGTAGCAGCCCGATGCCCGAGATCAGAACCACCGGCGAGATGGACGACTGCAAGAGTGACGAGAGTTCCTGAATGCTATCGACGTTCATCGATCCTCCTTTTCAGTGCGCGAATCGTTTCGGCGTCCGTGCCGCAGCACCCGCCGACCATTCTTGCACCCATATCCAACGCTTTTTCGATTACCCCGCAAAACTGTCCAGTCGAAAATGGATAAACATTATTCGTCGGTAATCCAGCACTGGGCTTGAACACGATCGGGACAGCCGGAAACGCTTTTACCAGCGGCTCGACGTAGCGTAGCAGATCGTCCGGCCCGTTTCCGCAGTTGACGCCGACCGCGAAACAATCCTCCTTCAACACCGCCTCACAACCACGCAGGAGTTGACCACAGTCGCCATCCAGAGGCGAGAATGTGCATACGATGGGCAGGTTTGTTACGCTCTTGCATGCGCGCACGGTAGTCAAAGCCTCGACGGGGTCGAGCATGGTCTCGATGGTGATGAGATCGACACCGCATTCGGACAGGATGGTGGCTTGTTCGCTTCCGCCCGGGCCGATCGTTCCGCTGACCAGGCAACGGTCACCGGCTGCCTGTTTCGACAGCTCCACGGCTTTACGTATCCATCTGCCGCCGAACGAGTTGGTGCCGATGATCATGCTTCCCGCATCGACGTACGATTTCGCGATGGCAAGGATGCGCTCGGGTTGTTCGAGATTGCAACGCTCCGGGCAATCGACGTCCAGAAGCTGGAATCCCCAGCCGCCGTCGAGCAGGATGACGCGATGGTCATCGAGCAATTGTTCGAGTCTGTTCATACGTGCAGTGAAAATCGATGCTTGAAGATTGTCGAGGAAAAAGCATGGAGACGGTACTCGTTGGGCATCCGCACGCATCTTCGCCCGATCGCGCGGCTCACGTGGATATACCACACATTGCGGCTACCGGACACGAGAATAAATGTGTGGAACACCACGCGAGCCGCGCGAAGCGAACAAATCTGCGGTGCGGAGGTAGCCAATCTCAATAGATGAAAGATACGATCCAGAAAGTCGAGATGGAGATCGCTGCGAAAAGCACGCTTCCCATCAGGAGCGATCGTACGCCCGATTTGCGAATCGCCGCAAGCTTCACTGATAAACCCATCGCCGCCATGGCGATCAGGATAAACCATCCGCTGAGGCGTGCGAGGATGGCGGTCAGGGCGTTGGGCAGGATGTTAAGGCTGTTCAGCACGCCGGCGAGCACGAATAAGAGCACGTACCAGGGGAATTTAACCTTCACTTTCGCATTCGGATCGTGGTTCTTGACGCTGAAGAAGAGCGCGACCGGCACCAGCATGAGGACCCGTCCCATCTTGACGATGGTTCCGAGTTCACCGGCGCCGTCGCCACCCGCGAACGCCGCTGCGAGCGCGTGTGCCACGCCCTGAAGCGATATTCCGGACCAAATCCCGTACTGTTGGATTTCGATCAGATGCTGTGTCGCGATGAACGAATAGACGAGCACGCCGAGTGCTCCCAAGAAGTTCACGATCGAGACCGCGACGACGGATTCCTCGTCCTTTGCTCTGACGACCGGGGACATCGCCACGATCGCCGATGCGCCGCATATCCCCGATCCGATCCCGACGAGAAGTGGTATCTTGCCTTTGATCCGGAGTGCCTTCCCAAGCAGGTGTGCCGCGAGAATCGCGATGGGTGTGAAGATCACGATCAGGATGATCGTCCGGTAGCCAAGGTGCAGAACGGCGGAGAAATCGAGCTTGAATCCCAGCATGATGATTCCGTATTGCAGGATGTCGCGCGCGCTGTAGCGCATGCCGGGATTGGTCGATTTCGGCAGCTTGAGCGTGTTGGAGATGACGATTCCCAGCACGATGGCGATGGTGACCGCTTCGAGATGGATCGTTCGCTTGATCGATTCGTTGATGATGTATGCCGCGACGGATACCGCGATAACGAGCAGCAGTCCCGGCGAGTATTTTTTGATCGTGTCGTATGGATTCATGTGCTTTCCTCTACAGGGACAAACGATGTTAAGCCGGAAATGTGTCAATTGGTGTTTCGACTCTCAAATAGAAGATGCCAAGTTTATGGGATTCGATTTATCAGACTCCGCCTGAAAATCACAGGAGCTTGGCGGACCAATAGAAAGAAACACCCGGCGAGATGGGGATCGCGCCGGGTGTTGTTTAATTGGGTCAACTACACGGGAAGATTAATACTGACTTTGTTTTTTATTGTGTAGCAGTTACCCAGAAAAACAGCTTTGTGTCCGCGGGAGTCACCGTGATCGATGTCTCCGTTGTCGATTGATACAGCGTGAATTCGCCGTACGGTGTCGGGGCACTATAGACGTTGTAGCCTGTCGCGCCCGTGACCTCGTTCCAGCTTACGGTTACCTCACCGCTTGTTTCGGCGATGGCGATAGCGGTCGGGGCTTCCAGCGAGCCGCCGGCACGTTCGTCCGCGCCGATGCAGGGCGGGTCGTTACGCGGATCGCCGTCGATATCGGTCGAAATCTCCGCGATTGCGACGCCGGCTCCGATGGCGGGAGACGAATCGAGCAGGTGCGGGAGGTCGGCAATGTCATAGAGCGGATCGACGTTGAGGCTTCCGGTCTCGCCGGTGGCGGATGTCCAGTCGGCAAGCGTGTTGTACCAGTTGTAGGCAGCGTCGTTGTCGAAGTGCAGCGCGATGACGTTGTTGTCCGCGTTGGCGGTGTAGTAGATGTTGTTCGAGATATCGCTGAACGGGTTGGTGAACGTGCCCGTGCTGCGGATATAGACGGCGGTCGCGTATGTTTCGAGGTCGTTGCCTGTGCGTTCGCCCAGCCGGTTGTCGAAGATGTTGTTCTTCATGGTGATACCGGTGGGGCAGATGCCGCCGCTGTTGTCGATCATGATGCCGGTGCTGTAGGTGAAGTCGCTGTCGTAGCTACCCATTCCGTAGGTGTCGTCGAACGGCAGATAGACCGTGTTGTAGCAGATCGATACGCCGCCGACAGAGGAACCATGGATGCGGATTCCGGACGGGGCGTAGGCCGGATGGTCGCAATCGCCGCCGAAATGCCAGATCATGTTGTTGTGGATATTGATATTCGGATTCGAGCCGCTGAGGTTGCTGATCAGGATACCGCCCGAAGCCATGCCGAACGATCCTTCGTACAGGATATCGTGAATCTTGTTGGAGGTGATCTCGATATTGGTGGAGTAATCTAGGTTGATTCCGCGTGGAGCCCATGAATCGGAGAGAGAACCGCCGATGTCGCAGCCGGTGATGGTCATGTTGTTCATGAAGCGCGCGTAGATGGCGTCGGTCAAGAAGTACTGCGTCGGGTCGTAGCTGCCGATCTGGCTGTTCCGGATGGTCACGTTTTCGCAGATATCGTCGGACTCGCCGTCGATGTAGATGCCGTACCCGCAGGAGTGGATGGTGACGTTTTCGATCAGGATATCGGTAAGGCCGCCGTTGTTGTTGTAGATACCGTACGCGCCGGAGTTCGGCTCGTCGTCGAAATTGCGGATATAGAGGTTCTTGATTGTGATGCCGGTCGTACCCGGGTCGATTTCGATACCGCGTCCGCGATAGTAGGAGCTTCCGATGGTGAGTTCCTTGTTCTCGCCGCCGTCGAAGACGATGTTGTCCTGTTCGTCGATGGTGATGAGCGTTCCGGAGAAATCACCGGTAATGGTCACGGGCGTACCGGGAACCGGTTTGAAGGTGATCGTCCATCCACCGGCGCCGTACTGGTCGAGCGTATCGAGCTCGGCGTTGTCCGGTTCTTCGATGTCGCCGGTGATCCATACGGTCGCGTCGCTGCCGATACCCCGATCCTCGGCGTAGTCGAAGAAGTCGTACAGCGAGGTGATGGCCTCGGACGGGCCGACGTAGTAGTCGCCCGAAAGCGGCAGGATGATGTTGTAGGTGGCGCTGAAATAGGGCGCCGCAGTCGGTGCAGTGACGGTGCCTTCAAAGCCTTCGGGACGCGATGCTACGTTGGGCGTGGACGGTTTGTCATCCTGCGCCACGACGAAGTACTGCACCACGTCGCCGTCGGTGAGTCCGCCGTTGATCAGATCGACATCCAGTTCGAAACTCCAATCGCTGCCTGTATAAGAGCCCTCCGCGAATTTCCATCCGTCGAATGTGGCAACGTTGTCGTTCGGGTAGGTGCCGAACGCGTCGGTGTTCGTGCTTTTTTTGTAGTACATGCGCGGTGTGACTGTCATGCCGACCGCTTCTGTGATGGTCACACCGGTGAGTGTGCGGTCGTCTGTGTTAAAGGGTGATGAGAGATAGCTGTAGCTGATCGCGGGTGCCGTGGTGTCATCGACAAGGCGACTGCCTTCGGGGTCCGGCGTGGTGAGTGGCGTGGAGTCGCCCGGGATGTCGATCGATGTCGCGATCGCGTCCGCGGTCAGGTTCAGATAGGAATAATCGGCAGGAATATCGTACACGAGCCAGAAGTTGTTGCTGCCGTCGATGAGTTCCTGCGAAAAGGTGAACGCGAGGCTCTCGCCCGTCGTTGTGAAGGGGATAGTGCTTCCCATCTGGTTCGAAGACGAGAACGAAGTTGAAGAGCCTGTGTAGTACAGGCTGGCGGTACCGTTGGCGAGGGTTCCGCTGGTGGTGAAGGTCAGCCCGTTGACGCTGAATGGGTTGCCCGAGTTGGTCGTGTTGACATCGACGCGCAAGATTTGCTGGTTCGCACTTCCGAGTTCTGTGACGTCCGTGGTCGCCTGCGTCACGACCGCCGAGTTGATGGACTGGTTCAGCGGCACGTATGCCAGTCGATAGATCATCCCGTCGAAGAAGTATCCGGCTTCGTCCTGTCCGACATCGTTGTTGTCGGTGGTGGTGCTTGCAGTTGCCGGGTCTCCGGGTGTGATGCTGACAAACTGGGTTTCGCCGTTCTGGCGCATGTTCATGCCGATCGACGCGCTGGCGGTTCCGCCGGGAGCAGTACCGAACGGGCCGTAATGGAATTCGATGTTGTTGGATGTCTCGTAGAGCCAGATTTGATAATTCACGAAGTTGACCGGGTCCTGGCTCTTGTACCAGTACATGTTGTGGAACTGAACTTTGAGGATGCGATTGGGCGCGGTTCCCTCGAGTGCGTAAGATACTTCCCCAGTGTCGTATCCGACTCTCTGGTAGTCCCAGAGCGCCGCGACGATCGGGTTGTAGTAGCTACTGGAAAGATCGTTGCTGCGGGAGCTGACGGTGCCGTCGCCTATGTTCAGGAAACCGTTGGAGCACGCTCCGAACTGCGTGAAGACCTCGCCGTTATAGATGAAGTCGAAACCGATGGCGACACCGGCGTTCGTTTCGTTGGTTTCACCTTCATCGATTAGATGGGTTCCGTCGATCTCGGTATAAGTCCCTGAATCGACGCTGAAAACGTAATCTGCGGACGATGCCCATGCGCTGAGCGTGATGAGCAAAAGAAGCATAACAAGTATATTCCGCATTTCCATTACCTCCTTAAGGATTGATTTCATGAGTCGATTACGGGTCATCGCGAAAATATTGTCAATATATTTTTGACCAGACTGACATTTTCGTTTGAAAATGATCACGGCTCATGTGTGCCTTATGATTTTTTCAGGTGAGGTGGCGTCAGGATGAATATTTTGTTATAGCTCTATGTTGTATAAATATTGGGATGGATGTGGTTCGGCTTGTAATCGGCTTTCCCCGGCATTTCGATTCAAGTGTAGGACATATTTAGTCAAAAAGTTCTTGACTGTCTGTGAAGGGTTCGTGAAAATGAGCCATGCACAATTCGTTTGACTTGTGCATCGGCTATTGGTATTTTCGCTCTGCCAACATGGCCGCGAAGGAGAAAGACATGATCGAAAACGTTTTCATTATCAACAAGCATACGCAGATCAAGGAACTGGGATCGGACATCAAGTTCAGAATCCTGAACGAACTGATCATGAATTCCGCAACCTGTCAGCAGTTGGCGGATATCCTCGGCGTCAGCAAGCAAAAGGTGCACTACAATCTGAAGGGTCTTCTGAATGAAGGCTTGATCCGGATTGAAGATGAAGCGCCCTATAATAATAAAGAAAAATACTATCGCGCCTGCGCGCTGAACTACGTCATCGATTTCACATTGGGCAAGAACACCGCGTCCAGTCCGATGAACAGTCGCGAACTGCTCAACGCGATCCTCAAGGAGAACTACGGGATCAACCTCGATTTCCTGGCGGTCAAGCTCCTGAACGACTGTCTCAAGCTGCGTCCGCGCGACAGCCTGCTCGTTACCACCGGCAAGTACAACATGCCGCTGGTGGAGAAGTTGCTTGTCGAGGCAGGCCGTCGTCAGATCGACACCACCATGATTTATCATCACGCGGATCTCATCCGGGCGAAGTACAGCGAGTATTCACTCTCGGCCCTGACGCACGACTACGAGCGATTCAACTCGTTGCTTCAGAATCACGACGTCTTCCTGAACCTGAACGGCGAGGCACGCTACATCCCGATGGCGGGTGATGAGCGAATGGCGATCCGGGCGCGTGGATTCGAGAAGAGCCGCGAGATCATAGCGAAAAACAAAATACGTGTGGCGATTATGCCCGGCTTGATGAAAGAGACACTTCAGGAAAGCGATATCCTTTCCGAAATCCGGTTCTGGAAGGCGCTGGACATAGACTACGCCAAGCTCTATCAGGCGACGGACGCCGTGGGCAACAAGCTGCTCGACAGCCGGTTCATGGAGATACGCGAGCAGGACGAGGCGCTGCGGTTCGAGATCGGAAAGGTCGTGTGCGAATACGGCTCGTTCGGCGACAGCCCCCGTCAGAGCCCGATCATCAACCTCCCCGGCGGAAAGGTGCTGATTCTGCCCAAGCCGGGCACGCTGAATGGCACATTCTCTTCGAAAGTGGGGCAGGCGTTCGGCGAAAGGATACTCAATCCGCGCCTGACGTTTAAAGACAACCGCGTTGTCGATTTCTCCGCGGACAATCCCGAGCTGATCAGAAGGGCGATCGAAGCGGGAGGCGAAGACGGCGGCAAGGTGGCGCTGGTCTGCATCAATACGAACTATAACATGAGCGGCGGCGCGATCGACACGTCGCTGCAAAATAAGGCGAAAGACATTCTGTCGATCTATTTTGGCGAAAACGTTTCTTTTGGCGGCACGGTGGAGGGTGATCTCGAGTGGTCCGTCAATTTCGATTCTCCGGAAATCAATCTGGAGTAGAAAAATTTGGAGGCATAAATGAAAAAGATGATGTTGGCGATCGTAATGATCGCGCTGTTGAGCATGGTTTACGGGGAGTGGGAGATTCAGGAAGACTTCGAATCCGGCGCGGTTCCAACCGGCTGGACCGTCATCGACGATGACGGCGATGGCAATCAGTTCAATGTCCTGAATGATGAAGAACACGCACATAGCGGCACACACGCGTTGTTCTGCCAGAACATGTTTCCCAACGAAAACGAGGACTGGATCATCCTGCCGCAGTTCACGGTCGAAGAGGGCGATTCCCTGCACTTCTACACCCGTTCGTGGGTCAGTTCCGAAAACTTGCAGGTGCTTCTGTCAACCGAAGACCCGGAAATCAACGACTTCGACTACACGCTGCTCGATACCGACGAGGTGAGCAGCACCTACCAACGCTACAATATCTCGCTGGAAGACTACGTTGATCAATCGGTCTATCTGGCGTTCTACTGGGAGTGCGACACCTACGGAATCCTGATCGACGATATCCTGGTCGGTTCCATCGACAGCGTTCTGCCGGAAATCGAGCTGCCCGAGAGCTTCACCTTCGTTCAGGGCGAAGGGCTCGTCGTCGATTTGAGTACGTACATTACCAACGCCCAGCCCGACAACGCCGAACTGACCGTCTCCGGCAACACCGAGATCGACGCGCAGATCGACGACTTCGAGGTGACTTTCACATCGGCGGACTGGTACGGCACCGAGACGCTCACCTTCTCGATCACCAACGAGAACGGCTCCGACAGCGACGACGTTGATGTGATCGTCGAACAGGCGCCTGAGATCGACCTGGTTGCGCAGCGCATCATGAACCCGCAGGTGATGACCTACCTCGATCGTGAGATGACCCCCGCGCTTGCCATCCGTAACGACGGCACAGGCGCCATGACGGCATCCTTCGACGTAAGCTGCCTGATCATCGATTCTCTGGAGGAGGTGTTCTTCGAAGAGACGGAGACCTGCGATGAGACCATCGATGCCGGCGCAATCCTCGTCTTCGATTTTCCCGTCTCCTGTACGCCGGATGTCGAGGGTGAATACACCATCACCTTCACCATCGATCTGGAAGATGGCGACACCGATAACAACGAGATTACAGCCGACTTCATCGTCTCGGAGCACTTCGGCGAAAGCGATCCCGATTCGTTCGGCTACCAGTGGATCGACAGCGAGACGGACGATGGTCCGACCTACAACTGGATCGATATATCGGAGACGGGCGCGTCCGCGATCATGCAGGGCGTCGATTCCTTCTCCGGCGACGACAACTTTTCCGAACCGATCGAATTCGGATTCGATTTTCCCTTCTACGGCACTACATACCCCTCCTACTATGTTGACACGAATGGAGAACTTCTGCTAAGTGAAAACACCTGGTACGAGCCTTATCCCAACAGTGGATGGGGGAATGACGGAAACGTCTTCAACTGGACCTATCCGATTCCGGGATACTCGCAGATGCCAGGTTTGATCGCCGTATTTTGGGATGATCTGGAGGCTGACGAAGGTATTGGTGATATCTATTACCAGACCTTCGGCTCAGCCCCGGACCGTTACTGCGTGATCCAGTGGCACGATTTCCGTTTCCATTCCGGCTCCGAACTCGAGGACTACCTGGACTTCGAGGTGATCCTCTACGAGAACGGTGATATCCTCATGCAATACAAGAACGTCGCCACCTATCAGACGGGAACCCAGGCGCCGCATGACTTCGGACAGAGCTCCACCATTGCAATCCAGAACGAAGCTACCGATGTCGGACTCTGCTACCTCCGGGAGCTGGTCTCCGGAAGCATATGGCAGGGATTCGAGCCGGAAGGCAATCTGCCGCACAACGAGCTGGCGATCTTGTTCTACCCGGGCGTCGATACGCAGCCGCCGTTCATCTCGTGCGAAGAGAAAGGCAACACGTTCGATACATCCATGGAGTTCGAAGCGACCATCGTCGATATGAGCGCGATTGATTCCGCAACCCTATACTATCGCTTCGACACGGAGTGGATAGCGGTATCGTACGACAGCGTGGATGGAACGCTCTATCACTTCGCCACGCAGCAGATTCCGCAGGGATTGACCGTCGAATACTACTTCGAGGCAACCGACGAAAACGGCTACACTTCGACCCTTCCGCAGGGCGCGCCGGAAACAGCATTTTCGATAAAAACGCTGCCCACGGAGGATGTAAAAATTCTGCTGGCGTATTCCGGTTCGCAGGACTGGCGGAGAACCGAGTACCCCGTCTATATCGACGCGCTTGACGACCTGAATGTCGAATACGATGTTTACGACTGGCAGGAGCACGAATCCTATCGCTTCCCGGATCAATACACCAGTATCATCGTCTATGCCAGCTCCGGTTCGCCGGGCGAGGACAGCGACACCCTCTCCACCGCGCTGGTCGAGTATCTCGATTCCGGCACCACGATCGAGCCGAAGAACGTCTTCTTCTCCTCCGACGGATTCGCGTACTCGCAGAGCGGAGCGCCTAATTCCGACCCGCGCAAGCTGCTTCTGACCGCATATTTCCGCACGTCCTACATCGCCACGGGTATTGGCGGCGGAACTAACGGACTGGCTGGTCCGGACTACGTCGGGTATGTGGACGGCTCCATCGTTTGTCTGAACGAATCACCCATCGGAACGCCGGGTAACGAGGTCGCGGTTTATGCCAACAGCCCCGACTGCCTCTTCGAGAAAGACGCATGCCCGAGCTGGTACGAGGACCAGGTGCAGAATCCGCAAATCGGTTCCAACAACGCATACATGTTCGAAGACGGCCCGATCAACGGCCAGGCATATCTTTATCACGGTGTCTGTGCGACTTGGATAGACAACCTCATTTACAAGGCATTCTATCTCTCCTTCGACCTCTCGCAAATCAATTCGGAAGAGACGCGAACAGATATGCTCGCAGACGCGCTCGACTGGTTTGGCGAGGACATGGGAGAGACGGAAGAAGCGTTCATTCCACCCACGAGCCTTACTCTGATGCAGAATGCCCCCAATCCTTTCAACCCGGACACCGTGATCCAATTTTCCCTGCCGCAAGACAGCAGCGTCGAGCTGAGCGTCTATAACGTCAGGGGTCGTAAGGTGAAAACCCTCTGCAGCGAGCCGATGAAGGCCGGCGATCACCGGATCACCTGGAACGGCACCGACAACAACGGCAAGCCGTGCGCGTCCGGTGTCTATCTGTACAGGATTCAAACCCAGGGCAGAAGCCTGACGAAGAAAATGATCCTTCTAAAATAATTTCGGCTTCAGCGAAGCTGAAACGAAATCATGAACGTTGTAATCCCGATTCATCGGGATTATGTTAGTGGATCGTCGGCTTCAGCGAAGCTGAAACGAAGCAAAAAATTGACAGATACTAATCAAAAGAGTAGGTTTGACCTACTCTTTTTTCATATCGGGAGGTTTCATGCGGAAAATGTTTGTCGTACTGCTGGTTGCGATGTGTATGGGTCTGGCGGCGGGGGACAGCCTGCCGACGCTGATCAAGCGATTTGAGCGCGGAGACTGGGGATATCAGGAATTGAATGTAGCCCTCAATAGTCGGTATCATCGAAGCAATTCCAATTCCAATTACCCTTATCTCGACACCGAAAATCCCAACGACGATGGATTCGAGGCGGAACGGAATATCAATCGATCTTCACGATATGAGTATCAGTTCGGCACGCAGTACTACAGACAGCAAGAGAGCGAGAACATCTGTTACAGGTATTCGCTTGGTCCGTCCTTCGAGTGGTCGCGCAGAACGTCCGAGAGCTGGCAATATGTCAACGATGAAGGCAATACGAAGAAGACATCGGATACGAAAGACCGTACCTATTATATTGGTGCCAGGCAAGATTTTGACAGTGAAATCTATTTCGACGACATACATTTTTTCGCTGTGGGTGCGGATGCCTACGGTTCGATCAACAACCAGCGATACGAGTTTGAGGATGGCGATACTCAAGAGTCGGAGAGAAAAAGGCTGGAGGTCGATCTCGAGCTTGGTGCCGGGCGCGGACGTTTGCGCGATGTGACCAACGTCGTCCGCGCGAAGTGGATGGCCGATCGACTGGCGGATCGGCACGATATCGAGCTCAGCGACGAGCAGATTCTCTTGCTGGCGCAATATCTCGACAAACAAACCGCCTATACGAATGTGTTCGACTGGTACGGCAACGCGTCCGAGGCGACCTTCTGGCGCGATGTGATGAACGATCTCGGGCTGCAACTCACCTACGATCAGTTTCTCGACATGACCCGTGAAGCGCGCTCCGGTACGATGCTGCATCGGAAGCAGGGTTACAATTACAAGCTCGGCGTTCTGGGTGAATATGAACTCTATGGCAATGAAACCTCTCGAACGTCCAATTCGGTATCGCCCTTCTACGCGAGGACAAGCGATGAGACCGAAGCGACCGCGTACGGGCTCTATGCCGATGCCGGGTACTGGTTCAACTTCTCGGTGCGCGATCAGCTCGGTGTGACGTTGCCCGTGCGCTATTCGTTGGGCAAGTCGGATGAAACGATAGAGAGAACCGAAGTCGAGACGGAGAAAGAGACGACGGATTTCACGCTGTTCTCGGTCGTGCCGGAGGCGAGTTACCTGTATCAGCTAACCGACCGTATCGGGTGTGAGGTCTCTGCGAGTGCGGGCTATTATCTTTTCGGTAAGGATATCGACTACAGCTATATGTTGTACGATGTCGATGCAAGGGTGACAAGCTATCTCAGCGCATCCATCTGGCTCGTGCTCGATGCCTCCTACATCCGCGGGGACTACTTTGACGACGACGCGATCGAAAACGGTGGAAACCAGTTCGAAACCTGGGATTTCACGCTGAAGCTTCAGTGGCGTCCCATTGCATCCATGCTGTGATCGTCCATCTTTCTCTATGGTCCGCCAAGCTCCAGCTTGGCATTCTTTTTCCCTCTTGCTTGCCAGAATTCAATAGATTTATAGTTGCTCGAGTTTTATCGTAATGCCAAGCTGGAGCTTGGCGGACCAAGGGAGACAGGGAGAATGCCAAGCTGGAGCTTGGCGGGCCTTTCGAGAGACGGGCAGACACGGAGGGCTGCGCCCTGCAAGCGCGCTCGGACATTCGGAAGTTGATTTTCCTGTGCGCTGGATATCCTGTAGTTTTCAGATGGAATCCGGTAATTTAAATTCTCCAAAGGCGAGATTCCTTGTCGGGATTAGGTCATAAAAAACTTGACGGGAAAGACGCCCCGACAGAAATTTAGAAAAAACATTGTGGGAGAAAACATGATCCGTGACAATGGTGGATTCAGCATCTACAAGATTATCAGTATAATTTCTTTTCTGGCAATGATCTTCGTGCTCGCGCTGCCGCAGTTCTTCGATCTCGAAGCGAAGGAAAAATCGAATCAGTGCGTGAAGAACATGGAACAGATTTATTTCGCCGTACAGCGCTACATGATCGAGCGTAACCTCGAGTTCAACGCCGACGGCAGTGAAGACACCGCCGACCTGAAGCGCATGGGCTACCTCAACGGCATTCTCGAATGCCCGGAAAAGGCGGCCGGCGATAAATACATCATCGAAGGACTCTGGACGGAAGCGGGCAAGAACATGGATCCGGAAGAGCGTAAATACCTCTCGGACGAAGAGAAAAAGGCATTGATCACCATCAGCGTGAAGTGCCCGTGGGAAAGCGAATTTCCCGATCACAAGCTCCCACCGCAGTTCAAGTAGTCGAGCGAACGAACGTTTTCAAACCTTCAGGCACTGCTTGGAGGTTTTTTTCTTATCCCGAGGATGATAAAATATGGATTACAAGACATTTCTCGAAACGATCTATCAACGGCATTCCAGCAACGTCAAGCTCGGTCTGGACCGCATGGAAGCCATTCTGGAGCGGATGGACTCGCCGCACGAGAAGCTTAACGGGCTGCATATCGCCGGCACCAACGGAAAGGGATCCGTCGCTGCCATGTGCGAGGCGATGGCGTTGGAGCACGGACAGACCACCGGCATGAACACCTCGCCGCATCTGATCGACTACTGCGAGCGGTTCCGAATCAACGGACGGAACATCGATTACCGAAAGCTGTTGGAGACTTATTTCGCGTGGCAGAAAGACTTTGACGAGACCGAAGCCTCCTTCTTCGAGATCAGCACCGCGATGGCGTTCGATATCTTCCATCGGCAAAGGCTCGATACCGCGATCTTCGAGGTCGGGCTGGGCGGCAGGCTGGACGGCACCAATCCCTTCCGGAGCACCGTAACCGTCATCACCGGTATTTCGATCGACCACCCCAAGAGTCTGGGCGATTCCATCGAGCTGGTCGCACGCGAGAAGGCGGGAATCCTCAAGGAGAGCACGCCGCTGGTCATGGGCAGGATGCCGGACGCGGCACGCGAGGTGATCCTCGAAGTCGCGTGCGAGCGGCATGTCCCTGTCATGCAGTACGGCATCGATTTCGAAGCCCGAAACATCGAAACCAGCACCTCCGGCACGCGATTCGATTACCGTTCGAAAGCGCTGGGCATCGAGCTGAACGACCTCTGCGTCAACCTCCTGGGCGAGCACCAGGCGATCAACGCTTCTACCGCGCTCACGGCGTTGATCACCTACATGAACCGGCGCGGACTTGCGTATAGCGAGGATAAAATCCGTGGCGCGCTCCAGAAGGTCAACTGGATGGGGCGCATGCAGATATTGAACACAAAGCCAACCGTCATCATCGACGGCGCGCACAACGAGGAGGGCGTCCAGGCGCTAGTAGGGAACGTACGTAAAATGTTCCCGTCGAATCGACTGCTTTTCGTGGTGGCGATCCTGCGCGACAAGCGACTCGACAGGATGATCGAGGATATCTGCACCGTCGCTGATAGAATTTACATTACGAAGAACCAGTCCGATCGCGCCGCCGATATCGAGGAGCAGGCGGACGTCGCACGTAGTACGAAAACGCCGTTCGAGATCGCGGAGGGCGTGGTTAACACGGTCGGAAAGGCGGTTGACAGCGCGGCAGACGACGACATTGTTGTCATTACCGGCTCGCTCTATACGATTTCTGAAGTGCTGGCCGCAGATATGTTCAAACGGAAGGAGAAAGAAGCATGAAAATAAAGGCGATGATATTCGATCTGGACGGGACGCTGCTCGACACCCTGCAAGATATCGCGGACAGCCTCAACCCAGCTCTCGTAGCAATGGGATTGAAGCCGCACCACGTCAACGAATTCCTGAATTTCGTCGGCGACGGCGTGTTCGAACTGGTGAAGCGCGCGGTTCCCAAGGACTACCGTGACGACTGGACGGTCGGGAAGTTGGTGGAGGGATTCCGGGACAACTACAAGACATTCTGGAGCAACCGCACCGTGATCTATCCGGGCGTTTCAGAACTGCTGAAGGAGCTGCACGCGCGCGGGATTCGTACCTGCGTCCTCTCCAACAAACCCGACGACTTCACCTGTGAGATGGTCAATCACTATTTCCACGATCATCCCTTCGATTTCGTGATGGGTCACAAAAAGGACTTTCCTGCCAAGCCCGATCCGGACAGCACGTTGCATATCCTCGAAACGCTGGGCGTTACGAAGGATCAGGCGGCGTACATCGGCGATATGCACGTCGATATCGAGACCGGGATCAACGCGGGTATATTGCCCGTGGGTGTTTCGTGGGGATTTCAGTCGGCGGAAAAGCTGCGTGAGATGGGCGCGAAAGTGATCGTCGATCACCCGCAGGAGCTGCTCGAACTGGTGTAAATAAATTTATTGCCCTCATCCCCCGCCTTCTCCCGTAAACGGGTGAAGGAGCTAAAGGAATGATCATCTATAGCTCGATGCTCCCTCGCCGCTTGCGAGAGAGGGACAGGGTGAGTGTTCTCTTACGCGCGAAACAGAACCACCGTGATATTGTCCTTGCCACTGGCTTCGTTGGCGGACTGGATGAGATTGGATGCAGTGAGGTCGAGATCGGTCGAGTGTTTGATGATGGTCTTGATGTCGCCATCGCTCAGGAGATCGGTAAGTCCATCGCTGCAAAGCAGATAGGTAGCCTTTTGGCGCAGGGACGTGGTCTGGCTGAAGATGGCGAGATTGAGATCGATCCCTATCGCGCTGGTGACCAGATGGTTGAGCGGATGGGTTCGCATTTCGTCCTTGCTGATGATTCCTTTCTCGTACAGCTCCCACACTTCCGAGTGGTCCTTGCTGAGCTGGAAAATCTGGTCTTCGCGGTACTCGTAAAAGCGGCTGTCGCCCACGGAGACGATGTGAAGGTTTTGCCCGTCAACCAGCGCCGCGATGAGCGTGGTTCCCATGCCGTAGTAATCGGGATTCTTGTAGGCGTAGTCGCGGATTCTCTGGCTGACGTTCTCCGTGATAATCCGCATGACTTCGAGCGGTGACTCGGGCATTCGATTTTGTGAATACCATTGCGTGGCGAACCACTGCGTCGCGAACTTGCTGGCGACTTCCCCCGCGCGGTAACCGCCCAGTCCGTCCGCCAGGATGAAGAGATCACCGAGCTTTTTCGTGTCGTGCGCCTGAAGCCCCGTTAGGAAGGTGTGATCCGGCAGAAAGAGGAAATCCTCGTTGTGTCCCCGCATCATGCCTCGATCTGTCTGTCCGTAGTATTCCACCGTACACCTCTTTACCGTGATTCGATTTTCAGCCGGATCAGATTGCCGACTTCTTCGAGTATTTTATTTCGGGACGCGATATTGACAATGAAAAAATAGAGTATTATCGCGGCGGTCGCCACCGGGATGCCAACCCAGAGATTCCGGTAATAACAAAAAACGAGCGTAACCGTCAGTGCGAGAACGATGACCAGTATCCACGCCGTCTTCCGTAACAGAACGATAATATTCAACCGGATCATCCAAAATACGATGCCGAGAAACAGGACGTGCGTAAACATCTTGGCGATCACGAAGCCGGCGATCGACTCGTAAAATCCCATTCGCGAGCCGATGAAGAGTCCGGCGCTCGTCAGGATCAGCGATGCGATTCTCCAGAACAGCTCGATGTGCGGCTTCCGGAAGATCAGCGGTATCGAGCTCAGCGGGTTCATCATCAGGGTGGTGAGCGCGCTCAGCCCGAGGATCAGCATCAAGCCGGAGGTCTTTGCCCATTCGCCGCCCAGTGTAAGCGGAACGAGCTTGGTCGCCAGCAGGATGTAGAAGAGCACCAGCGGCCAGAGGGTTGACAGCGTGAAGAAGAGGAAACGCTGGACGTTGCGCTGCATCTCCGCGGGATTCATTCGCGCGAACGAGGGGAAGAACACCTGCAACGACGATTCGGTCATGAGCGTCACCGGCAGCGACACCACGTTCCACGCCAGGAAGTAGATGCCTGTATATTCGATACCCTTCTCCGGAAACGCGATTCCCAGCAGGAAGATCGGTCCGATCCCCACGAAAGCGCCCATCAGGTGCATGGCGGTGGTGATGGTCAGAAAGCCTTTGTTTTCCTTGAAACGCTGGAGCTTCTCGCGCATAGCGGTGCGGAACAGCGCGCTGGACAATCTGGATGGGAAATGGCTGCCGCGATGGAAGATGAGCAGTAGCGTTTCCAGAACATCGCCGCAGAAAAACGCGATCAGGATGACCCATAAACTCTGCCGCCAGAATAGGAAAAGCACGGTTGCGACGCAGTAGAGCAGGACGTTCGCCGTCTCGAAGATCGAGGTCTGCTTGAACCGGAATTCCTTCTTCAGGCTTACTTTGAGAATCTGGCGCAAGACATAGACCATCAGGATGGGGAAGGTGTAGAGGATCAGCCGTTGAAGCTCGGGTGTCTTGTAGAGTCCGGAGATCGAGCCGGAACATACCGGAAGCAGAATCGTCAGGATCAGTCCCAACATTAGCGGCAGCGACACGAAGATCGGAAACGTCCTCTCGGGATTCTTCTCGACGATGTAGAGCGCGTCCAGACTGAAGACGGCGAAGGTGGTCAGCAGCGTGATCAGGCGCGTGTAAGTGCCGAACAACCCCAGCGCTTCGCTGTCGATCATGCGTGCAATGTAGAGGAACAGCAGGATGACAAGCGCGCGTTTCAGCACGGTGGCAGAGAATGTCCAGCGGACGCTGCGCAGGGTGCTCATGCTTCTTCGATTCCCAGCATCGCCGGAAGAAAGGCGCAGCACATCACGCCGTTGGGCGACATCTGCGCGACCTGCTGGTGCCGCACCCAGTGCAGATGATCGGCGGCCATCTTGCAACGACTGCCTCGAAGATAGGATTCGCACGCTCCCAGCTTCGGAAAAAGCTTGTCCATCTTCGATTTAATAAACGACAGGTATCCGCCGGTACCGAAATAACTGTACGGCTCGCGCCATGGAAATTCCGAGGGCAGGAGCAGCTTCCTCATGCGGTTGCCCGGATCGGCGCTTCGGCGGGTAATCATACGGTTCGAACTGACATGGTGTTTCAGCGAATCGCTGCATTTCTTCAGCGATTTACCGTTGATTGGAATCTGTCCGATCTCCTTGGGCGCGCTCTCGATAAACGACTGCGCCGCCGCGGAATACGCCATCTGCTTGTAGCGCTCGGTCAAGCGCAGATCGAGAAACGGCTTCACGACTTTCGACTGGTAAAATGGGTAGAACACCGGGTAGCCTTTGCCAAAGTAGTTATATCCCGTGTGGAACTTGCGTTTGGGATTGTCCAGCGACCATTTTTCCGCGATGGCCGGAATGGAGTCGCCCGGAATCCTGTCGAGCGATCTTTGCAGCAGTTCCCGAACGAAGGCGGTGAATTCGCGCGAGGAGTGCGCGGTGTTGTAGCACGCCTTCCAGGTCAGATACACGGCGAGTTCATCACGGGTCTTCATCTCGAGCACTTCGTTGGTGAGCGCGTTACCCGCGACCCAGTTTCCGCCGTGACCGGTGATGATGACGCGACCAGGATCACGCATTCGGTTGCTGGCGATCCAGCCCGATTCCTGCGGTACGTTTCTGCCGTGAAATCCGGTCTCGACGAGCTGCACGATGCGCGAATCGGTGTAGGCGGGTTTGGCGGATACCTGGTCGAAGCTGAAGCTTCGGTGCAACGTCTGCGCTTTCAACGCGAGCTGCGAGGCAGTCGTCATGTCCGGCTCGTCCTCGAGACCGTAGGTAAAGGTGTCCAGATCGATGCCCTTGCGCAACGCGTCCGAGAGCACGAGCCTCGAATCGAGTCCGGCGGTCAGCGCGAGTTCGTACCGGGTGTCGGGATCGTCGAGAACCGGCAGAAGATGGTTGAAGGGCGATTCTGTGGGGAGGTGCTCCCGACTGTACGAAACGGTGTTGTCCGACCAGACGTGTTGGGTCAGGGTTCGTTTCAGGCGATCGAACCGGTACAGAACGCCCGGAAGACACTCCATCACGCCCTGATAGGCGGTGTAGTCGTCCATGGTGATCCCACCGGCGAGAATCATGCACCAGGATGCGTCGTTCAATGTAAACTTGTCTCGATGCTGCCAGGGGTTGAAGAAGATTTCCAGGCGCTCCTCGAACCGGTAGAACAGCGGAAGCAGACCATAGCGATCCGTTCCGAAGCAGATCGTGTCCCCGTCGTCCTTCATCACAAACCGGAACATCCCCTCCACTTTGGATAGCCACTGCATCGGCGATGACTGTTTGAAATGCGTCTCGAACACCTTCGTCGCCTTATCTCCGTGGTACAGACGGTTTTCGTGAACCAGCGTACCTTCGAAGATGCTGAAGGAGTCGGGGGTATATAACGGTATCGCCTTGTCGCGCGAATGGATCATCATCACTCCTAAATATAAAACAAGGGTGAGCGAACTCACCCCCGTCAAAAATAACCTGCTTCACGCCGCCCGGAGGTCGGCGCCTACGAGAGATGCTGGCGAAGAGGTCGGTGCCTGCGAGAGATGCGGACGAGGACGTCCGCGTTCCTGTAGCGCTCGGTCTCCGAACGAGCATCCATTGTGGTAGAGATGCCAAGCTGGAGCTTGGCGGACCATGAAGAGAACGAGCATCCTTACACTTTGCTCAGTAGCGCTTTGACCTTGTCGATCTTCTCCCACGTAAATTGCTCGATCTCTCTTCCAAAGTGACCGTACGCCGCGGTAAGCCGGTAGATCGGACGACGCAGCTTCAGGTGTTCGATAATGGCTTCCGGGTTGAGCGGGAAGACTTCGCGAACCACCTTGATCAATTGCTCGTCCGGCACTTTTCCCGTGTCGAAGGTGTTGATCATGACCGATACCGGCTCCGCCACGCCGATCGCGTAGGCGAGCTGGACTTCGCATTCTTCCGCGAGTTCGGCCGCGACGATGTTCTTGGCGATATATCGTGCCGCGTAGGACGCGCTGCGATCGACCTTTGTCGGATCCTTGCCCGAGAAAGCGCCGCCGCCGTGGCTACCTTTTCCGCCGTAGGTATCGACGATGATCTTGCGTCCGGTCAGACCGGTGTCGGCGTGCGGTCCGCCCAGCACGAATTTACCGGTCGGATTGATGAAATACTTGGTGTTCTTGTCGATCATCTCGGCCGGGATAATGGGTTTGATGATCTGTTCGATCATGTCGGCTTCGATCTGATCGTGTGTGACGTTGGGATTGTGCTGGGTCGAGATCACGACGGCTTCCACGCGGTGCGGCTTTCCGTCGAGGTATTCGATGCTGACCTGCGATTTTCCGTCCGGTCGCAGGTAGTTGATTTTCGGCGGACAGTCCTTGCAGCCCTTGCGAGCCAGCGCAAGTTGTTTGACCAGCTTGTGTGCCAGCATGATGGGCATGGGCATCAGTTCCGGCGTATCGCGGCAGGCATAGCCGAACATCATACCCTGATCCCCGGCACCGATCATGTTGTGGGTCTCGGTTTTATCCACGCCCATGGCGATGTCGGGCGATTGCTTGTCGATGGTGGTGATGACGGCGCAAGTCTTATGGTCGATACCGAAGTCGGCATCATTGTATCCGATCTTTGCGATTGTCTCGCGAACGATGTCCGGGATATGGACATAACAGTCGGTCGAGATTTCTCCGCCAACCAGCGCCATCCCTGTGGTGAGGAATGTCTCGCAGGCGACTCTGGCGTACGGGTCCTGTGCGAAGATCGCGTCGAGGACCGCGTCCGAAATCTGGTCCGCCATTTTATCCGGATGTCCCTCCGTAACAGACTCGGAGGTGAAGAGGTGTTTTTCGTCCTTCATGGGCTTCTCCCTATATTCTCTCTTTTAAAAAGTTGATGTAATTGATTGCGGTCGGGTCGGTTTTGTACAGTACCGCCAGATAGAAACTGATCATATCGCCGAAATAGATCAGCGAAAACATCCGTTCCATCAGTGTGTCTCCTTCGGCGTAGAAGACAAGCGATGGAACCGAATCCTTCGTGAACAGTTCCTGCAAGACGCGGATGCGTTTCAGATACTGCTCTTCCTCGTCCATGTTCTGCAGAAAGATCGGTATGAAGAGTTTCCGTTTCTCTTCGTTTTCCCAGCCTTCGATCTCGTTGTGGTTCATCTCCGGTAACGTGTGGCTGAAGGCGGGAAGCTTGGTGTTCTCGTTGAACTGACATTTCCAGCGGTACGCGACGGGGAGCAGTCTCGGATTCGACGCATAGACGATCGGGATTTTCCCGAAAATCTCCTGCGCCATCTGCTTGGCGTAGTTGTGCTCCCGATCGACGCTGTCGGCGATGGCACCGGCCTTCTTGATCAGCATCGCGATAATGCTCTTGACCACGGTTTCCTGCGACTCGATCAGTCCGTATGCTTCCAGCAGCCGGATCGCCGAGAAGAATAGCCACGCAATCGCGGATCGGGGTGGTTTTCCGCCCGGAACCATGACCCACGGGTCGTTCGGCAGCAGCGAGGCTTGCAGCTTGCCGCCGGAGGTTATCGCCGCGATGTACGCGCCTTTCTTGCGTGCGATCCCGACGCAGGAGAGCGTCTCTTCCGTGTTACCGGAATAGCTGATGGCGATCAGCAGCGTCTTGTTGTCGATGTAGTTGGGTCTGTAATCCTTGATGACTTCGACGGGAAAATCGCTCCCGAAAATGCCGACAATCAAGTCGCCAGTAATGGCGGAACCGCCCATCCCGCAGATCACGACACGTTCGATATTCTTCGGAGGCTGAAATCCCTCCGGAAGGCGGATGTCGGATTCTTGATAGGCGCTGATCACCTGCTCGGGCAGATGAATGATGTTTTCGTACATGGGGTCTGTATGATCGTGATTGCTCATAGTATTCTGCCTTTCTCTATTTTGGATTTCATAAACCGTTCGATTTCCTTCCTGCGCTCGTCGAATCCCTTCTTGCCCATCATGGCGTAGGTGGCGATCTTACCCGCTTCCACGCCGGGCTGATCCAGCGGATCGATGTTCAGGAGCTTCCCGGCAAACACCGTCTGTACTTCGTACATGAAAATGAATTCGCCCAGGTGGTGCTCGTCGAGTGTGGGGAAGAGGATGGTGCAGTTGGGACGTCCGGCGTCGGTGAGTGCGATCTCGGTCGCCTGACGCTCTACGTTCAGCAGTGTGCTCAGGCTTTGACCGCCCAGGTAGTTCACCTCGTCGCGTTCAGGATAGATAGCCGGAATCTCGTAGTCCCAGGTGAATTTCTCCAGCCCCAGGAAGGTGGTGACCTTGTCGCACGGACCCTCGACGTAGAGCTGAACCTGCGAGTGCTGGTCGGTCGTTCCCAGTGCCTTGACCGGCGTTTGACCGACGAATATCTCGTTTCCATCGACGTCGTAGCGCTTGCCCAGACTTTCCGCCCAGAGCTGCCGATACCAGTCCGCCATGTCGTACAGCGGATTCGAGTAGGGCATCATCACCGAGATGTTCATCCCCTTTTCCATGTAGAGTACGTGAAGGAGCGCGTTCAGATACGCGGGATTCTTCATCACGTCTTCGTTTTCACAGCGTGTTCGCATGGCCTTCGCGCCTTCGAGCAGCTTGTCGATATCGATCCCGACGAACGCCGAGGAAACCAGTCCCACATCGGTCAGTACTGAGAATCGTCCGCCCACGTTGCCAGGCACCACGAAGTCGCGGTATCCTTCTTTGACAATCAACTGTCGCAGGAAGCCTTTCTCGGCGTCGGTGGTGACGACCACGTGTTTCTTGTAATCGGGTCCGAAGACGTCGCGCAGCATGTTCAGCACGATCAGGTAGGTGCTCATGGTCTCGGCGGTGGTGCCGGACTTGGTGATCACGTTGAACAGCGTACGGGGAAGCTCGACCTGATCGAGGATTTCCTTCATCATATAGGGATCGACGTTGTCCGCGATGTAGAGCTTCCTGTCGAGGTTCTTCTCGGTCTTGAGCGCGGTGTAGAGCGCCCGGTTTCCCAGCGCCGAGCCTCCGATGCCCAGGACCACCATACAGTCGAAATCTTCGCGGACGTCGTTCGCGAAGGCGTGGATTTTCTTTGTATCGAAATCCGGCAGTTCGTAGAACCCCAGGATGTCGTTCTTGCGGTCGTTTATAATCTTATGGTGCGCGTCTTCTGCACGGGCACGGTTTTTCTCGATCTCGTCCGGCTTGATGCCGTTTGGAATGGTCTCTGAATATAAAAGGTGTGTGAAATCAAATTTTAATGCCATATTTATCTCTCCATTGGCAGATGGTTTTCTGCACTTTCTTGGATGTGATCTGATCCAGGATGTCCAGCACCAGTTCGACCAGCACGCTCGAATCGATTTTGCCGATGAACTCCTTGATGGTGAGGAGCGATCCGGGATTGGTGCTCAGTTCGGTGATGCCGAGCCCCAGCAATATCGGTATGAAATCGCGATCGGACGCCATCTCGCCGCAGACGGAGACCGGCAGGTTGTACTTACGGGCGTTCTGTACGATCAGCGTGATCAGGTGCATCATGGCTGGGTGATAGGGATTGTAATAATCGGTGACGTTTTCGCTGTTGCGATCGACCGCCAGCGTGTATTGGATCAGGTCGTTGGTACCGATGCTGAAGAAGTCGCAGTGCTGCGCCAGCGTGTCGGAGATCATGGCGGCGGAGGGCACTTCGATCATCACGCCCAGCTTGATATCGTCGTCGAAGGGTATCCCGTTCTTGCGCAGCTCGTTCATGCATTCGTTGACGTGCTGTTTGGCGCGAAGCAGTTCGTCGAGGCTCGATACCATGGGGAACATGACGCGCACGTTGCCGTAATGGCTGGCACGAAGGATGGCCTTGAGCTGCGCGTGGAACATTTCCTGATGACGTAGCGAGAGCCGGATACCGCGGCAACCCAGGTTGGGATTCTCCTCATGGCGCAGATTGATCAGGCTGTGCAGTTTGTCGCCGCCGATATCCACTGTTCGGATCACGACGGGCTTGGGATTCAGTTCTTCGGCGATATGCTTGTATGCCTCGAATTGCTGGTTCTCGTCGGGAAGCTCGCTGTCGCCGATGTAGATGAACTCGGTGCGGAATAGCCCGATACCGTCCGCATTGATCCGTTTCACGTGCGCCAGCTCGTCCGGTAGCTCGATGTTGCAACGCAAGTTGATGCGCACGCCGTCCTTGGTCTTGGCGGGAAGATCGACCAGCTTCATAAGTTCGTCGGAACGATGTTGCTGCTGCTCGATCATGTGCTTGTAGATTTCGGTCTTCTGTTTGGTGGGCGAAACCACCACTTCACCGGAATAGCCGTCGATGACGATCTCCTCGTCCTGGGGGACGGCTTTGCGAATTCCTTCGACGCCCACGACAGCGGGAATCCCCAGCGCTCTCGCCACGATCGAACTATGCGAGGTGCGGCTGCCGATCTCGGATACGATACCCGCGATACCTTGCTTGGCGACCTTGGTCAGCAGCGAGACGGGTATTTCCTCCAGGATCAGGATCGAATCGCGGGTAAGATTGCTCATCAAATCTTCTTCATAACCCATCATGAAGCCCAGAAGCCGGTTGGCGATCTCCCGATAGTCGGACACCCGCTCCGCGTAGTATTCGTTGTCCATGTTTTCGAACAGCTCGATGGCGTACGCGAAATGCTGATAGACGGCATTCTCCAGTCCGACAAGCTCGTCTTCGAGGATGCGGATCACATTTTTCTTGAGCTCCGGATCCTGCAGGATAAGCTTGTGGGAATGGAGAATCTCCTTTTCCACGTTCGAGAACGAAAATTCGTTGATCAGCCGGTCGATATCGGAGACGACCTTCTCGATGGCCGCTTCCAGGCGCTCGACCTCTTTCGAAACGCACTCTTTCTCGATACGTCGCTCGGGTATGGTCATGGGGCGGCTCTCCTTCAGAACCGCTTTCCCGATCGCGATACCATGTGATACCCCAAGTCCTTTCAGTGTTTGCATCATTCCTCGTCAAACCTGGTTTTGAACAAGTTCTCGATTTCGTCGATAAGGTATTCTTCGTCCGGTCCGTGCGCCCAGAGCTTCAGCTCCGTGCCTTTTGTGGCGGCGAGTGTCATGACGCCCATGATACTCTTGCCGTTGACTTCCGTGTCGTCCTTGATAATCTTGAAGTCCGAGCGAAACTTGTTCGCCGTCTTCACGATGAGCGTACATGGTCTGGCATGCAAGCCCAGCTTATTTTGCACGATCGTAATTTTTTCTGTCATCCCGATTCTGCTTTCGATCCCGATTTCAGGTCAATCTTTATTTCCGCATGGAGATGGTTTTTTGTCGAATTTCTTCCTGGAGCCTTCTTGTGTAGGCTTCCGCGGCGTCATAACCGAAGGTCTTGAGGATATGATTCATCGCGATCACTTCGATGATGACGGAGACGTTTTTACCGGGAGACACCGGTAGGTAGATGACGGGGATGTTAACCCCATGATACCCGACATAATTGTTCTTCAGACCGATGCGCTCGTAGTCCATGCTGTCGCGCCAGGGCATCAGCTCCACCTGTACCTCGATCTGCTTGCTTTGCCGGACCACCTGGATGCCGAACATGCGCTCGATATCGATGATCCCCACGCCGCGAACCTCCATGAACCAGCCTGCGTCGCGTGCCGGTGTGCCGATCAGCGTGTCGTTGGCGAGTGCGATTTTCACAAGGTCGTCCGCGATCAGCCGGTGACCGCGCTCTACGAGGTCCAGCGCGCATTCGCTTTTGCCGATCCCGCTCGCGCCGGTCAGCATCACGCCCACGCCGAAGACATCGACCAGCGTCGCGTGGATCGTTTTCTTGGGCGCGAAGTACATGCTCAGGTAGCGGTTGAGGTTGTTGAAGAGCTTCTCGGTGGTTAGTCGGCTGGAGAGAAGCGCGATGTTCATCTCGTTCGCCAGGTACTCGATGTGATGCGGCACGGTGAGTCCCTTGGTGACGATGATGCAGGGAATGCTGTATTCGAAGATGGTCTTGATCCGCTCGTACAGCGCGTCGTCTCCGAGGGTTTGCAAGAAGCTGATCTCGGTCTCGCCCAGCACCTGGATCCGCTTGTAGGCGAAACGATCCAGATAGCCGGACAGGGCCAGACCGGGTCGGTTCAGTTGTGAATCGGAGATCGAGTTGTTCAGCGTTTTCTTGCGGCTGATCAGCGAAAGCGCCAGATCTTTTTTCTTTCTTTCGAACAATTCTTTTACGGATAATTCAACCATTGTGCCTCTCTGGTAAAAGGGCTGCCGTCCCGAAGGACGGCGCCCATTTATAAAGTGGAAACGGGATTACGGCATGAGCAGCTTGAACGTCTGCTCGTCGCGCTTGACCAGGACGTTGATCCGGTCGGTCTCCACGTTTTTGAAAATCAGGTAGGAATCTTTGACCTTCTCGATTTGATTCATCGCTTCGTCAACACTCATGGTCTCGGCGGCGATGCGTTTGGTTTTAAGGCGCTTTCTGGGCTTCTCCTCGTCACCGTACCGTTCGAAAAGATCGGCATGAACGAAATGCAAATCTTCCTTCAGTCGTTTCTTCTGATGGTCTGTAACCTTGTCCTTCAGCTTCTTGATTTGAGCTTCCATCTTGTCGATCACCGTATCTACCGCCAGGTACATGTCATGGTCTTCAGCCTCGCTTTGCAGACTGAAATGGGATGCGTGAAGCGACATTTCAACGTGATTCCGGCTCCCCTCGAGAGAAAGCGTCAGGTGAACGTTGATGATATGATCGAAGTACTTTTCCAGCTTTTCGCAAGCTTCTTCAACGTGGTCACGGATCGCGTTGGTCAGATCAAAGTGGCGTGCAGTGATTGTGATTTGCATAATGGTACCCCTTTCTTTGGTTTATTTCAAATTGCCAGCTAATGATTTCCTATCAGCGTACCTCCTTCCTTCTATTTCTTCAACGTATATATCGATTGTCGTTTCCATTCTGTCAAATATCTTTTCCGCCATGTAGCTGCTACGTACCAGCGGTGCGGAAAAAACCATTAGAAATCCCATCTTCTCGCCCTCGGTCCGGTAGTGCTCGAAAACCTCCGGCGAGACGTATTCCCGAACCTGATAATGACGCGGCGAGGGCATCATGTACTGTCCGATGGTCACGATATCCACATCGTGCTCGCGCAGCGTCCGAAGCAGCCCGATCACCTCTTCGCGGGTCTCACCCAGCCCGACCATGAAGCCACTCTTAGTCAGCATGTCGGGACTGATCTCTTTGACACGTTTCAACAGGTTCAGGCTGCGATAAAAATCTGCCATGGGTCGCACCTTCGGGTAAAGCCGCTCGATGGTCTCCACATTGTGGTTCAGGATGTCGGGGTTCGAATCGACGACCGTGCGCAGCGCATCCGCATTACCCTGCAAATCCGAGACCAGCATCTCGATCGTCATGCCCTTGTTGTCCCGCAGCGCACGAATCACCTTCGCGATGTGCTCCGCGCCGCCGTCGTCGAGATCGTCTCTCGTCACCATGGTGAGTACGACGTGCCGGAGCTTCAGGGTTCGCGCCGTTTCAGCGACTCTCTCCGGTTCCATGGGATCGGGAGCCGGCAGATTCGACGTAGCCTTCTCCACCGCGCAGAAAGTGCAGTTGCGGGTGCAGTGATCGCCGAGGATCATCAGGGTCGCGGTACCGCGCTCGAAGCACTCGCCGCGGTTCGGGCATTTCGCGCTCTCGCAGACGGTGTTGAGGTTCAGCCGCCTCAGCAGCCGCGTGATTTCGCGCGTCTTACGCGATCCGAGAGAATCGGCCTTCAGCCATTCGGGTTTGCGAAGTCTTTCCATCTATTTCTCGATTCAGTTAAACCTTGTGCAGTGCCATGCCTTCGAGGTCTTCCACCGCTTCCGCGACCGCCTCCGACAGCGTCGGGTGCGCATAGACGATCTCCGATGCCTGTTCGACGGTGACGCCCATCTGGATCAGGATTCCGCCCTCGGCGATCAGCTCGGTGGCGTTTGCGCCGATGATGTGCATTCCCACGATCCGATGGGTCTTCGCGTCGGCGATCGTCTTGACGAATCCGAACGACTGCCCCATGCCGAGTGCCTTGCCGTTCGCGCTGAAAGGAAATTTTCCAATCAGGATTCCGCAGTAAAAGTCCTTTGCCTGCTCCTCGGTGAGTCCGGCGGAACCGATCTCGGGATGGGTGAAGGTGCAGCGCGGGATGTCCGTGTATCGGATTGCCTTGAGCATCGTTTCGCTGCCCTCGATGCGGCTTTTGATATCCTGCACCGCGTGCAGACCTTGCTTGCTGGCCACATGCGCGAGCTGCATCTTGCCTGTCAGGTCGCCGATGGCGTAGAGCTTCGGCAGGTCGGTGCGCATGTTTTCGTCGATAAGGACAGCGCCCTTTTCCATCGCGGGTCGGCAGTCGATGAACTCGATATCGAGTCGCGGCTTTCTGCCCACGCTGACCAGCACCTTGTCAGCGGTCAGTTCCTTGCCGCCGGAAAGTGTCAGAATCGCCTTTCCATCCTCGATGCGGCAGGCTTCCACCGCCTTCTTCAGATGCACCTTGATGCCGGATTTCTTGAATGCCATCGCCAGACGCTTCGATACCTCTTCATCCTCTGTGGCGACCAGCCTCGGCAGGAATTCCACGATCTCCACCTCGACGCCGAAGCTGTTCATGGCGGACGCGAATTCGCAGCCGATCACGCCGCCGCCCACGACGATCAGTCGCTCGGGAAGCTCGGTCATGGAAAGGATGTGGTCGGAGGAGCAGACGATCTCGCCGTCGAATTTCATGAAGGGCAGTTCGATCGGAACCGCGCCGGTGGCGAGGATCACGTACTCGACGAGGTACTCCTGTTCCGCGGTGATGACGTAGCCCTCGTCCGTCTTACGGATGGTGGACACGCTGTGGTTGACCACGGGTATCTTCTTCTTCTTGTAGATAAACTCGATGCCGCCCACGAGCTGCTCGACCACCTTCTGCTTGCGCTCGGCAACACGCGGGTAATCGACCGCCGGATTCTCGGCGGACAGCCCGAATTCCTCCGCGCTCTTCATCTCGCAGAAAAGCTCCGCCGGCTTGACCAGCGCTTTGGTGGGAATGCAGCCCTTGTTCAGGCAAACTCCGCCCAGACGTTTCTTTTCGAATACGACAACGTCGATTCCGTATCGTTCCAGCTTCAGCGCCGCGACGTATCCGCCCGGCCCACCGCCAATTACTGCTACTGTGTGTCTTGTCATCCCTCTTTCCTCCTCAAACGACTATTCAGAATGCCCAATCCCTCACGATACTTGGCGATAACCCGCCGCGATACGCTGATGCCGCGCTCCTTGAGGATGTTCGCGATGTCCTGATCGCTGATCGGCTTTCGCTTGTCCTCCTCTTCGATCATTTCGCGGATGTTCCGTTCGACAAGCTGGCGCGACACGGCGTCATAGTTCTTGTCCTTGCCGGCGGTTGATGTGAAGAAGTCTTTCAGGCACATCACGCCGAAGGGCGTGTCCGCGTATTTGGAGCGCACGACACGGGATATGGTCGATTCATTCACCTGAAGCTCCGCCGCGATGGTGGAGTAGGTAAGCGGTTCGAGGATTCCGGTTTCGTTGTAGAAGAATTGACGTTGGTGCTGTATGATGGAGCGCGTGACCCTCTCGAGGGTGCGGTTGCGCATATACATCGATTTGATGAGGAATTTGGCGGAATTGATCTTGCTACGCACGTAGTTGAGCGCGTCCTTGTCCTTGCCCATGTTCTTGATGATGTCGCGGTAGCGTCGACTGATAATGATGTTGGGCATGAAGGAGTCGTTGATGATCAATTCGTATTCGTTGTCGATCTTCTTGATGATCACGTCCGGAACCATGTAGTTGGTCTCGTTGGCGACGAGGCGCAAGCCCGGCTTGGGGTCGAGTACGGAGATTTCTTCCTTGATCTCCAGCACGTATTCAATCGCGATTTTATACTTGGAAGCGATATTCTGGTATCTTCTATGGATCAGGTCGCAGAAGTCTTCGCGGATGATGCCGGTGAGGACCGGGTTGTCGAGCTGTTCGACGGAAAGCTGCGCCATCAGGCATTCCGAAATGTCGCGTGCCGTGATACCGGCCGGATTCAGGTGCAGGACGATCCGGTGAATCTCGTTTGCTCGTTCCGGTTCGATTCCGTATTCGGCCGCCAGCTCGAAGATGTCGAATTCGTCCGGCAGGTAACCGTGAACGTTTGCCGTATCGATCAGGTCGGTAGCGAAGTCGTATTCGTCCTCATCGAGTTCGAAGCGGTCGAGCTGGTCCAGGAACTCCTGCTTCTTGTCTTCCTGGATGCGCAGGGTGTTTTCGTGATCGACTTCGTCGGGGGCGTCACGGAAGGACGTCCTCTCGTCGGAGTGGTAATCGTTCCATGTGTCGAGAATCTCGCTCAGTTCCTTGGCTTCGTCGATTGTTTCCTTCAGCTCCGTGTCCGAATTTTCTATCGGCGATTCCGCTTCCTGTTCGTTGGACTCCGATTCTTCCTTCCGGTCGGTTTCCGTTTCGCGCGATTCGTCCTCTTCCTGCATCTCGAGCATGGGGTTGGTGATCAACTCATGCTTCATGTGCATCTCGAGCTCGAGAATGGGTAGCGAGAGCAAATGAAGAGACTGGAGCATTTTCGGTCTCAGCTCGAGCCGTTGCTCCTGCTTCTGTGATAGGATTTGTTGTATTCTTGCCATAATTACTTCATTCAAAAATCGGATTTAAAAAACGATCTCCAAGATATACTTCTCTTGCTTTTTCGCTGTTGACCAGCTCTTTCGACGTTCCTGACAACAAAATCTCCCCGTTGAAAATAATATAAGCTCTCTGCGTGATTTTCAAAGTATCAAGTACGTTGTGGTCGGTGATTAATACACCGATCCCACGATCCTGCAACTTGATGATGATGTCCTGGATGTCCGCGACAGCCAGCGGATCGACGCCGGCGAAGGGCTCGTCCATGAGGATGAACGACGGATTGGTGACCAGCGAGCGCGTGATTTCCAGCTTCCTGCGCTCCCCGCCGGAGAGCGTGTAGGCCTTCTGCCTGGCCAGCTTTGTCAGCCCCAGTTCCCCGAGGTATTCGTCGCATTTCGTGCGCCGTTCCTTGCGCGACATCTTCATTGTCTCCAGTATCGCCATGATGTTCTCTTCGACCGTGAGTTTGTGGAAGATCGAGGGTGCCTGTGCCAGATAACCGATCCCGAGTTGTGCGCGTTTGTACATCGGCTTCTTGGTGATGTCCAGATCGTTGAAATAGATGTTTCCCGCGTTTGCTCTCGCCAATCCGAGGATGATGTAGAAGGTCGTTGATTTCCCGGCACCGTTCGGGCCCAATATCCCGACAACTTCCCCCTGCTCGATCTCCAGACTGATCTCGGTCAGTACACGGCGTTTCCCGTAGTACTTCACCAGTTTCTCAGCTCGAATCCTGTTCTTTTGCATACCGTGCTTCCTATCTACATTTACATTATAAAATAACTTCTGTCAACCGATATTTGAGGGAAAAAACCAACTTCCGATTGTCCGAACGAAGTGAGGTCATCTGAATGTTGGTTACATCATGGATCAAGCATCAAACATTCGGAAGAACTCGCTTCGCTAAACTGGTATTTGCATGCAAATACCGCGCTTCGTCGCACATTCAAGAAGTTTGATGCAAATCTACTTCCCCTCGAATTTATACGTACCGGACGCGCTCTGCTTCATCACGATCGATTCGATTTTGTTGTCTTTATCGATCATGATCTGCATGAACTGCCCGATCGCCTGATTATCGAAATACTCTTTATCCTGAGCCGGATCGCTTTCCTGCATCACGTGCGATTGGATGTTTCCCTCTGCCTCGAAGCTTCGGATGCGGTTCTCTTCGTCGAAGTTGAAGCGCATGGTTTCGCTGGTGATGCGGTTGTCCTTCTCCTGGTCATCTCCTGCGCTGAACAGGATGCGGCACGAATCGATGAAGGTGGCGTGATCGAGATCGTTGTCATCGAAAAACAGATGGAATTCGCGCGCGAAGCCGTCCGCCGTCTCGGTGTGAAACTCCGGATTGCCAGTAAAAATCGCCTCGTCTCTCTCCGCGTAATAGATCAGAAAATCGCTCAGCGCGCGGTAGTCCTTCGACTCGGTCACGACATCGAACATGGCGACCAGTTTCTGCTGATTCTGGTAGTACTCCATCTTCTGGGAGCTGATTTTAAGCGAGTCCTTGCCGGTTCGGTACACCACGGGTTTCATGATCATATAGCCGTAGCCGGTTTCCAGATCGTAGTCGATGCGACCCGCCTCGGCATGCAGACTGTCGCGCGTGTCCCACGCCTTGACGAAGCCGCTGGCTTGCACCTTGCCCATCTCGCGTAACCAATCGACGCGGTCGGCGCGTACCACCTGCCTGGTGTTGTCCGAGCGCTCGACGGTCAGCCGGACGCCGCCCTGAAGCTCGAGCTTATCCACGTTGCGGTAGTAGGTCGCCTTGTCCGCGGTCAGGGTGAGCGTGTCTTCCACAATCTTCACTTTTTCGATCATATAGACGATCTTCTGCTCGTCGAGGAAGCGAACGTTTCGGGCGTAAAATTCGGTGGTGCCGTAGAAGAAATGGACATTGCCCTTGAGGTTGGTGACGTATTCGGTTCCCTGCTTGACCGCCAGCAGCGAATCGGCGTGGTCGAGTCGGTATGGACGCAATTCCTCTTCGGCGAAGAGTGCAAGGGTCATCGCCAGGAAAAAGAGGATGAGCGTGCTCTTATTCATCGGGTAGTTCTTCCTTCTCGACTTTTCCCGAGCCTGCGACGTTCACCGAGCGGAGTTCCCGGAAGCTGGTATCGGTCTGCAAGCTGTGTCCGTGGAAGATGTTCTCGCCGCGAATGATGGTGACTTTTCCTTTGGCAAATATTGCGTCGGTGTTGCGGTTCCACACCAGGTGCTCGGTTTTGAGCGTGTCGTTTTCGTCGTTGACGATGATGACGTTGCCCTGCGCGGTCAGGATGTTTTTCACTTCGTCCATAACGGCTTCCCGGCCAGTGAGCACGGAGCGCAGGTGCCCGTCCTGGTCGAAGGATTCCACGCGAACGGTGTCCGCGTCGAGGGTGCGGCTGTTGTAGAAACGCTGGATGTGCCGCGCGTTCAGGATGTATTCGACGTTGTTGTTTTTCGTGGATACGATGCGCACGGAGTCCGATTGCTCGTCCGCGAGCCCTGGCTGTTTCTCGAAGGTGGGGGACTCGTCGCCGCCGCATCCGGTCAGGATAACCGCGAGCAGGCTACTGAGCCATAAAGCGGTCAAGAAGTGTTTGCACAGCCTCTTCATAGCGGTTTTGCCCTTTCAGTATCCATTCGATGAATTCACGCACGGCGCCTTTTCCGCCCTCGCGCTCGGTGACCAGATCGACCCTTGCTTTGATATCGGGGAATGCGTCCGCGGGTGTCGCGGAGATTCCGGCTTTCTCCAGCATGGGCATGTCGTTCCAGTCGTCGCCCATGACGGCTACGTTTTCCCAGGTCAGACCGAGCTTTTCTATCAATTCGTCTGCGACACGCAGCTTGTGCCGGACGCGCTGGTAGAGGTGGGTGATGCCGATGTCGTTGCAGCGTTGGGCGAGAAGCTCCGAGCGTCGTCCGGTGATCACGGCGATCTCGATGCCGAGATTCAGGACCATGCGCATGCCCAGCCCGTCTTTGGCGTTGAAATGCTTCGACTCGATCCGCTGCTCGTTGTAGATGATACTGCCGTCGGTCAATACGCCGTCGCAGTCGAGTATGATCAGTTTTATATCGCTGAGGCTCTTCATTATGCTTTCCTTTGGCACCGATAATGCATCGGGCTTGCAGGTCGTCAATCTTTATTTCTTCTGAATACCAACTTCGAGAGACCAAACATTCAGAAGAGCCTTCGGCACATTCGGAAGTTTGGTCACCCGTAGCGCTCGACCTCCGGGCGAGCCTCCCTAAAATTCCCTGAGAGGATTGGGGTGAGGGTTTACAACATCAAACCAACATTCGGAAGACCTCACTTCGCTCGGACATTCGGAAGTTGGTTTTGAAAACCGGTTGACAGATTTTTAGCGTGGTACAGTCTGAATCTTCATTCTAAAACAAGGAGAAAACGATGTTCCCAGGCGGAAAGAAAGGTATGAACGACCTGATGAAGCAGGCGAAAAAGATGCAGCAGGACCTTATGAAGGCTCAGGAAGAGCTTGCCAGCAAGGAAGTTGAGGCATCCTCCGGCGGCGGCATGGTGACCGTCGTCATGAACGGAAAATACGAGATCAAGTCGCTGAAGATCGCGGAAGAAGCGGTCGATCCGGACGACATCGAGATGCTGGAAGACCTGGTAATCGCGGCGTTCCGTGAATGCGTCGAGAAGATATCGCGCAGCAGCGAAAGCGAGATGTCCAAGCTGACCGGCGGAATGAACATCCCCGGGCTGTTCTGATTCCATGCTCGAAGACGTTTTACAGGCCCTGATCGACAGCCTGAAGAAGCTGCCCGGAATCGGCAGTCGGACCGCGCAGCGCATGGCGTTGCAGATGGTCTCCGGTTCGCGTGAAAACGCGCTGGAACTGGCCGACAGCATCCGGACAGCCGTCGAATCGATCACCACATGCAGTCGCTGCAACATGCTCACGCAGAGCGACCCATGCGGCTTTTGCACCGACGTGGGACGCGACGACGGGCATCTCTGTATCGTCGAGACGGCCGCCGACGTGCTGGCGATCGAAAGACTGCACGAGTTCAAAGGACGGTATTTCGTGCTGGGCAAACTTCTCTCGCCGATCGAGGGCATCGGCCCCGACGAGATTCACATCCCCGGGCTGCTCGACCAGTTGAATCGATACAGACCCGAAGAGGTGATCCTGGCCCTCAATCCTTCCACCGAAGGCGAGGCGACCATGGAGTACATCGCGAGCCTGCTCAAGGATCGTGGCATCGGCATTACGCGACTCTCCACCGGAATACCCTTCGGCGGCGACCTCGAATACACCAGCCCGGTCACGCTCAGCACCGCGTTCAAGCGCCGGTTCAGGATGGATTGATGTTCACCGGAATCATCGAAGAGATCGGCTCGTTACAACGCATGGAAATTCGTGGAGCCAAGCGCTATTTTACCATCGGCTGCGAGGTCGTGAACCGCGACGTGAAGCTGGGCGACAGCATCTGCTGCGACGGCGTTTGCCTGACGGTGATCCGGTTCGACGATCGCGGTATCACCGTGGAAGCCATGCGGGAGACGCTCGAGAAGACCACCGCGAACGACTGGCGATCAGGCAGGGCGATCAACCTCGAACGCGCCATGCCGGCGGACGGACGATTCGGTGGTCATATCGTACAGGGGCACATCGATTGCCGGGTATCGGTTTTGTCGCACGAGAAGCGTCGGGACACGAATTATCTGGAGATCGCGTTGCCGAAGGACAACAGCCTGCTAGTCGTCGCGCAGGGATCGATTGCCATCAACGGCGTCAGCCTGACTATCGCGAGACTTTCCGAAAGCTCCCTCACCGTGGCGCTGATCGGCCACACCCTCGAGATGACCAATCTGCGACTCTTGACAACGGGCGATGCGGTCAACGTCGAGTACGATATCATCGGGAAGTATATTCTTCGACAACAGGACAAACAGCGTTTCAAGATTACCGAGGAGTGGCTGGTTGAAAAAGGTTTTTAGACTGATTCTGTTCATCGCGGTCGGGATAATTCTCAGCCATTGCGGCAGCGAGAAAGCGCCCAGCGGCGGACCGAAGGACACGGTCAAACCGAAAATCGTGAGTGTCGATCCGGGCGAATACGAATCGATCGCGGACGGCAACGTCGAGATCACGTTTTCCAAGCCCATCGACCGCGCAACGGTGCTGACAGGGATCCACATCTACCCCCCAATTCTGAAGAAGAAATACCGCTGGCCCGACGGTAACACCCTTGGCATCCGCATCTACGAAAGACTCGAAGAAAACACCAATTACTATGTCATGCTGAGCAAGAACATCAAGGGCATGCACGGGAATCCGCTCGAAGAGGATTACCTCTACACCTTCGCCAGCGGAGAACTGCAACGACTGCGGCTCTCGGGAAACATCGAGTACGAACTGCCGAAGGACACGGACAAGCCCATCACCCTGTCGCTCTTCGACGCCGACACGGTCAACGTCTATAAGACGCAAATCACCGGCTCGAACTACGTGCTGGAAAACCTCAACCCGGGCGGGTACATCGTCGAGTCGTTCATTGACCTATCGGGCAACGACAAGTACGACTACGGCACCGAACCCTGGTTTCGTCAGGAGTTCGAGCTGAATGAGAGCATGACGCTCGACTGGCAGATGGCGTACGAGGACAGCCTCGCGCCGTCGCTGAAATCGGTGAAACCGCTGTCCGCGACGCAGCTTGTGGTCGAGCTCACGGAGCCGGTGCAGGAGATTGGATCGGTCCGCATCCGGACGCAGGATTCTCTCGCGGTCGAACTGCCCGTGATCGAATATAGATTTTTCGAAGACACCCTGCACGTCCTCACCGAGGCGCAGGATACGCTCAAATACATGCTCGAAGCGCGTGGACTCCGCGATCTCAAGGACAATTTCTGCGAGATCGACTCCATCTTCTTCGAAGGGAAAGCAAGGCCCGACACCACGGCGCCGCGCGTGATCCACACCGTTCCGCGCAACGGCACCTCGATCACGACCCGGATGCCCGAGATCCATGTGTGGTTTTCCGAGATCATCCTCACCAAGGACCTCGAGGTGAGCATGCGCTCTGCGGAGACGGGCGAGACCATCGATGTGGAGGTCGTCGAGGGCAATTCCAGTCGATTCGTCCTCAAGCCGGTGCAGCGACTCACGAACTACAACACCTACGTTCTGACCATCGGTACGAACACCGCCGATCCCTCCGGTAACTATATGAGGCAGCCTATGGATGTGTCGATGATCCCGGTGGTGAGGGAGTAGGGAAACCCCATCCCCGGCCCTTCCCCTTCAATTGAAGAGGAAGGGAGCAGAGAGGTGGTCGCTCTCCGTTGGTACGCAGGCACTCTTGCCTCAGACTGTTGACAAAGATGACCGTCCATTTTCCGTGCGGGATTTACAGCACATGAAAAAGGTTGTAGATATAGCATAAAACGCTTGCCATCAGAGGGATGCGCATTATTGTTGTCTCATATTTGAGGTAAATAATGCTGAAAAAAGAAATCGATTTTCAACCTGAGATGGAGTTCGTTAACATCGAGGATTTGGTTCCGAAGAATCACCTTCTGCGAAAAATCCAACGCCACATCGACTTTTCCTTTATCCTGAAGAATACAGCTCATCTTTATTGCGAAGATAATGGCAGGCCCCCCGTTCATCCGATCCGATTGTTCAAAATGCTGTTGATTGGGTATCTATTTGGCATCCGTTCCGAACGCCAGCTTGTTAAAGAGATCGAGGTAAATGTGGCTTACCGCTGGTTTTTGGGGTTTGGGCTGCTGGACAAGATACCGCACCATTCCGTATTTAGCCAGAACAGGCGCAGAAGGTTCACCGATAGCAAGGTGTTTGAGGAAATCTTTGTTGAGATTGTCCGGCAGGGGATTGCGAAAGGTCTGGTCGAGGGAAAGATACTCTATACGGATTCGACCCACACGAAGGCAAACGCTAACAAGCAGAAGTTTAAGAAGATTGTGGTGGAAGAAGAGCCGAAAACCTATCTCAAAGAACTGGATAAAGACATCAACGATGACCGTGAGAAAAGGGGTAAAAAACCTCTACCGCCGCGAAAAGAAGATGATCCACCCACCAAAAAGATCAAGTCCAGCACGACGGATCCGGACAGCGGATACATGGTTCGAGACGGCAAACCCAAGGGCTTTTTCTTTCTGACTCAGCGCACGGTTGATTCCAAATGTAACTTCATCACGGATGTGGATGTATTCCCTGGCAATGTCAATGATTGTATCCCTTATCTAACGCTGCTCGATCGGCAGATCGAACGGTTTGGATTCGACGTCAAAGCCGTCGGTCTTGATTCGGGATACAATACGTACTATATCTGTAAGAAGCTGCACGAACGAAAGATAATGGGAGTGATCAGCCCACGTCGAGACTCGGGTCACAAAGGACTTTTCAGAAAATGGCGGTTCGACTATGATCCCATAAACGATTACTATGTCTGCCCAAACGGGTGTATTTTAAGCTATCAAGGAACTAATCGGGATGGCAGTCAGGCGTATATATCCAACCCTGAAGACTGTCGTAAGTGTCCACTTCGAGATAAATGCACTGCGAGTAAGAAATGTCAAAGAATCGTGCATCGTCATGTCTGGCAAGACTATCGAGACGAGATAGACAGAAATCGGAAATCGTTCTGTGGAAGAGAAATCTTCAAGGGACGAAAAGAGACGATTGAGCGGAGCTTCGCCAACGCGAAGTAACTACACGGATATCGATACGCAAGATACAGAGGATTGGAGAGAGTGAAAGAACAAGCCTACATGACCGCTATTGCCCAAAACGTGAAAAAGCTGGTCAACAGGCTTTTTCGTCTTTTTTTCGCTGGGGGCATATACGGCTTCCGATGCCCAATTTCAGCCTGAAAATCGTAAAATAGAACCGCTGTATTATGATTACAAGTGCACACGTTGCCGCAGACCATGCTTGGTCAACAGCCTGAGGCACCCCTGCCTGCATCTCTGCTGGAACGCAGGCACCCATGCCATATCTCTAATGGAGCGCAGGCATCCCTGCTGTATCTCTGCTGGAACGCAGACACTCCTGCCGTATCTCTAATGGAGCGCAGGCACCCCTGCCGTATCTCTGCTGGAGCGCAGGCATCCCTGCTGTATCTCTGCTGGAACGCAGACACTCCTGCCGTATCTCTAATGGAGCGCAGGCACCCCTGCCGTATCTCTGCTGGAGCGCAGGCATCCCTGCTGTATCTCTGCTGGAACGCAGACACTCCTGCTGTATCTCTGCTGGAACGCAGACACTCCTGCTGCATCTCTTCTGGAGCGCAGGCACCCCTGCCTCATCTCTTCTCTGTCCTAATCACCATTTTCAGTATAGAAGATTGAACACCTTAGCACATTTCATTTACTAAATCCATCTTCACGATACGGTTACAATTTTCATGCGAATGTGTGCGTAAGATACTGTTCTACAGCGACTTGATGAAAGCGATTCAATAATGAGCCGTTCATGCGACAGGGCGACGAAAATAAATAATTTGACAGTATTTATACGGGATCGCATAAATTCGTATTTTGTTGACGACAACCCATGAATGGTGGTTCAAGATGAGATATTCGAAAGGTATAACGCTGCTCTTGCTATTCGTTGCAGTGCAAACGATGTTCGCGGTGCAAAAAGTGCATTTGTGGCACACCATGGAGCCGAACAAACGCCCTCTGCTGGCGGAAGTTGTCGATGAATTCATGGCCGACAATCCCGACATCGAAGTGATCCTGCTCTCGAAGAACGTGGAGGAGCTTCGCACGGGTTACCAGGCGGCTGCGGCGTTCACCGGCGGCGGACCGGAGCTGGTCTATGGTCCCATGGATCAGATCGGACCCTTCGAGGTGATGAAGCTCAAGGATAGCGACAGAAGCATCATCATGCCGCTGGAAGAGCTGTTCCCCGAGGAATTTTTCGAGAAATTTACGCCCAACGGACTGATCAGTTATAAAGGGCATCTGTATCAGATCGCCGACCGCATCGGAAACCACCTCGCATTACCTTATAATAAAAGGCTTTTCGACGAAGAGGGACTCCCCGGACCGCCCGAGACCATCGAAGAGCTGATCGAGTACGGTCAGAAGCTTACCAAAGACACCGACGGCGACGGCGTGATCGATCAGTGGGGGCTCGTGTGGAACTACACAGAGCCATTCTGGTATATCCCTTTCTTCGGCGGCTACGGCGGCAGGGTGTTCGACGAAGAAGGCAAGCCGCAGCTCGATTCGCAGGCTGCCGCGGACGCCTTCCGATTGATCAAGGACATGCGCGACAAGTACAAGATCATGCCCCCCGAATGCGATTACGACATCGCGGACAACATGTTCAATCAGGGCAACGCGGGTTTAATCATCAACGGCGACTGGTCGTGGCAGAAATACATGGGATCGCCCGAGGTCGATTTCGGTCTGGCGCGGATTCCGTTCGTGGAGGCGACCGGCCACTGGTGCAGCCCGATGGTGTCGGCTACCGGCTATTCGGTCAATTCGAACACCAAGCCCGAGGTCATGGAAGCCACCAAGAAGCTGCTCGACTGGCTGACCGGCGAGAAGGTGCAGAAGCGTTTCGCCACCATGTTCAAGTCGATCCCGTCCATCAAGACGCTGTACAACGACCCGGCGTTCGCCAACGATCCCATCGTCAAGACCTCCGCCGCGCAGATCGAGGCGGGTCAGCTCATGCCGATCGTTCCGGAGATGCGCGCAGCCTGGGACGCCATGCGACCGGCGCTACAGAACGTTGTGGGCGGAAACATGACCCCGGAGGAAGCGGCGGTATATCAGCAGAAGCTCTGTATCGAGAAGATCGACGACATGTACGAGGTCGCCGGCGAAGGCAGTGGAAGCAGCATCACCAAATACATCATCTACATCCTCGGCATCGCGTTGGGGCTTTATCTCACATATTTGCTCATCTTCAAGTTCGTGCTGGCGCTGCTGCGGAATCCCTACACCATGGAGTCGCGCAACGCACGGTTCGCCATCATGATCTCGATCCCGGCCGCCATCGTGATGTTCGGCGTAGTCGTTTATCCCTTCTTCTACAACATCGTGCTCTCGTTCTCGAACATGAACATGACCAACGTCAATTCGTGGGAAGTGATCGGCGTCGAGCAGTACGGCAAGGTGCTGTGGGACTTCGACATGAGCTTTGCCGAGTACCGTAGTTCGTTGGGAGATGGATCGGGCATTGTCGCTTGGGACTATCTAAAATACTTTTTCACACACCATAAATTCATTATCGTGTTCCTCAAAACCATCGTCTGGACGGTGATCAACGTCTTCTTTCACGTGACGCTGGGCGTGATGCTGGCGATGCTGATGAACAGGAAACTTCCCGGCAAACCGATCTTCCGCGTGTTGCTGATCCTGCCCTGGGCGGTTCCGCAGTACATCGTGGCGCTTACCTGGCGCGGGATGTTCATCTCGGACACCGGCGCGATCAACCTCATCCTCGGGCATCTCGGAATCGCAGGTGTGAACTGGCTCTCCGAACCGACCATGGCGTTCCTGGCGGCGATCGTCACCAATATCTGGCTGGGATTCCCCTTCATGATGGTCATCGCGCTGGGCGGCTTGCAGTCGATCCCGAAGGAACTCTACGAGGCGGCGGAGATCGACGGCGCTTCGGCGTGGCGGCAGTTCTGGAACGTGACGGTTCCGCTGCTCAAGCCGGTGATGGTGCCCGCGATAACGCTCGGAACGGTCTGGACTTTCAACAACCTCAACGTCCTCTGGCTGGTGACCAACGGCGGACAACCCGCCGATCACTCGCACATCCTGGTGACCTACGTCTATCGAGCCGCGTTCAACCTCTACCGCTACGGCTACGCGGCGGCCTTCAGCGTGCTGATCTTCATTTTCCTCGCCATCTTCGGATTGACGTTCATGAACCGCAGCCAGGTCGCGGAAAAGGCATAGGAGGGGACGCATGAACAAATTCAAGAAGACATTGACCACCGTTATTATATACGCGATCATTCTTCTATTCGTTGTGATTACGGTCTATCCCGTGCTGCGCATCCTGACCATCTCGCTACGTCCGGGCGACAACCTGCTCAACCGCTCGCTGGCGATCATTCCCGAGGATGCTACGCTGGACAACTACGTCCGGCTCTTCACGGAGAAGCCGTTTTTGCTCTGGATTCGCAACAGCCTGATGATCTCGATCACGGTGACGATCGTGGGCGTGGCGTTCGCGTCGCTGGCCGGATACGCCTTTTCGCGCTATCGGTTCCCGGGAAGGAAGGCAGGACTATTGAGCCTCTTGATCACGCAGATGTTCCCGGCGACGATGCTGCTTTTGCCGCTGTTCATCATGCTCTCCAAGCTGAATCTGATCAACAGCTTCCTCGGTCTGATCATCATGTACAGCGCGACGGCCCTGCCGTTCAGCATCTGGCTGATGAAGGGCTATTACGATACCATCCCCTTCAGCTTGGAGGAATCCGCCATGGTGGATGGCGCGGGGAGATTCTACGCCTTCTGGAAGATCATCATGCCACTTGCGGCACCGGCGCTGGTGATAACGGCGCTGTTCAGCTTCATGGCGGCGTGGAACGAATACATTGTTGCAGCGCAGGTGCTTTGGTACGAGGAAATGTTCACCATCCCGCTGGGGCTGAAAAGCCTTCAGGGCAACATGACCACCGAGTGGGGTATGTATGCCGCGGGCTCGCTTCTGATAAGCATTCCGGTGGTGGCGCTGTTCCTCTTTCTAAGCCGCTGGCTGGTGTCGGGGCTCACGCTCGGTAGCGTAAAAGGTTGAAAATCCGTAATGTGTTCTTGACGAAACGGATAGATGTGGTATTTTATTACAGGAGACAGAAGTCAGGAGACAGGAGAGATAACTGCGCTCCGCTGAAGCGCTCGGTCTCAAAAGGAGCGCGGACGTCCTCGTCCGCATCCCGTAGCACTCGGTCTTAAAAGGAGCGCGGACGTCCTCGTCCGCATCCCTGTAGCGCTCGGTCTTAAAAGGAGCGCGGACGTCATCGTCCGCATCCCTGTAGCGCTCGACCTCCGGGCGAGCATCCTTATATCTCTCTCGCATTTATGGGAGAGGGTCGGGGAGAGAGTTGTTAAGTCTTAGATATAGAAAAAAATACAGGAGGTTCATCATGAGACGAATCGGTATATTGCTGATCCTTGTTTCATTCGCGCTCGTTCTGAGTGCGGAAATCGGCTGGAGCGGAAACATATGGCCCAATTCCGGCACATTCCATGTTCCGACCGAAGATATGACCGTTTACTATCAGATTTGGAAAGACGGCGTAACGCCGGGCGACGGACAGGGCACAGACCTCTCCGCCATGTTCTATTACAGGCTTTCCGGTGAATCAGAGTGGGATTCGGTGGAAATGCCCTATCTCGGCGAAGTTGGCAACAACGACGAATACAGCGTGATGCTTAGCGCTGGAACATTCACCACAGGCGATGTCGTGGAGTTTTACTGCGAGGGGCACGACGCCTCGGACGACACCTATTCCTACGGAACCGATCAGAACGACGCGGGTCCCTTCACGGCGGACGCTCCGGGAACCTACAGCATCGGTTCTCCGCTTCAGCAAGACGTGACCGTAACCTTCCAGGTTGATCTGAGTCTGGTCGGCGTCGAGGGCGATGTTTCGGTCGCCGGTTCTTTCAACGGCTGGACTGCCGGACAGAATCTTCTCACCGATCAGGGCGACAACATCTACGCCGGCGACGTGCTTTTCGCCGAGGGTACCACCCCGATGATCGAGTACAAGTTCGTCAACGGGGGAACCTGGGAAGGCGCGATTGCCAACCGTGTCCTCGAAATCGACGACACCAACCCGACTATGGTGCTGGATGTGGTTTATTTCAACGACGACGATCCGGCGAACTACACCACGCAGGACGTGACGGTGACCTTCAATTGCGATGTCGCCGATTCCGTCAACGCGGGTGCCGTGTTCACCACGCTTTCGATCTGCGGAAGCGTCGCGCCGCTCGATTGGGATTTCGCGGCCAACACCAACCAGCTTGCCGATCAGGGCGACAACGTCTGGTCGGTCGATATCCTGTTCCCGGCTGGCTCATGGAGAAACGTCGAATACAAGTTCGCGCGCAACGGCATGGACGTGGAAGCACCGGCCTTCACCAACCATACCATGACTATCGACGACAGCGGTGCAACCCAGGTCATCGACGTGACCTACGGCGATATCGGCAACGACGCGCACGACGGCACCGTACCCGAGTTCCAGAGCGTGAACCTGCGGAACTACCCCAATCCCTTCAACCCCGAGACGACCATCATGTTCAGCCTCGCAAAAGAGCAGCCGGTCGAACTCGCCATCTACAACCTGAAGGGCCAGAAAGTCCGTACGCTGTACAGGGATATCGCGCCGCAGGGCGAGACCCGCGTAACGTGGCACGGAACCGACGAAAACGACAAGGCTGTATCTTCCGGCGTCTATCTGATGAAGCTCAAGGGCGGCAGAATTACAGCATCCGGCAAGGTTATCCTCATCAAATAATCAAATATTGTCTCCCTCCGTCATCCGGCGGAGGGAGCTCATTTTGAAATGGACGCGTCTATGAAGTGGTTTGTTACACTGACAGTTTTGGTTTTTTCTTTACAGCTATTCGGCATCACAGCCGCCGATCTTTCCGAGCGGATCGTCATCGATGGCTACAGCAGCGATTTTACCGAGGATGAATTCATCCTCAACGATTCCACCGGTATCCTGCTTGAATACCCCAACGACTCACGCTGGGGTGAGAATAACGATGTCCGGCAGATCAAAGTTACCTGGGATCAGAGTTACCTCTACGTGGCGGTCGATGCCACTTGCTGGGGCAACAACGTCGTTCTCTTCTTCGACGTTTACGACGATTACGGCATCGACAACATGGAAGAGCTCAACACATGGAAACGCCTGATCTGGTTTTACAACAACTACCCCGATTTCTTCCTGGCGACTTGGGACACGAACACCAATCCACAGGCGTGGATGGTCAAGGAGGGGTATCAGCACGAGGCTGTCGAGTGGTCCGGCTCTGGATTCGAAGATTTCGCCACCTTCAACACCGGCTCTCGGGGCAGGTCTCTCGAGGCGAAGATACCCTGGACCGCGATCTATTATAGTGCCGAAAGGTCGATGTTGGACTATCCGTGCATCAAGCTTGTGGCCATGATTACTGGTGGCGATGATAACAGCAGTAGTCCCGACTCCGCGCCCGATAACCTGGGCGGTATGCCTGAAGATAAGGAGCGCGTCGTGCTGGATAATTACGTCGAGATCAATGTGGATCAGGACGGTGATGGGCAGCCGGATATGGGTGTTCTGCCGAATCGTATCGTGACTTATTTCAAATCTCCTCCTATCGATTCGCAAAGACTGGAGGTCGATCGCATACGGTTCCTGAACGGCAAGGTTTTCGCTCCGACCAGGGGAGAGAAGGTCGAGTTTCTGCTCGAACCGAACCGGGATATGTATTTCTACGTTGAAATCTACGACCTGAACGGTAAGAGAGTCGGAAACGCGGTTGAAGTCGATGCCCTGAAATGGGAATGGAACGGACGGGATCGCGACGGGAATCGGGTTCCCTTCGGTGTTTATGTCCTAAGGTTTGTCGCGATTACCGGCGAGACCAGCCACCGGGAAGCTGTCGTTGTCGTGAACTGATTCTCACGAATCGTGAAGTCGCAGGAATGGGAATAATGAATATGTTTGAAAAAAGAAAGATTTATCGACGGGTGAGACATCATCTCTCAATGGTTTGCCTGTTCACGATAAGCCTCATTTTTACATTTCCGCAACAGGCTCATGCGGATTTCAAAGGTATGAACCACGGGGCCCGGGCGTACGCGCTCGGAAATACCTACACCGCGCTAAGCGATGATCCAACCGCACTCTTCTGGAACCCCGCCGGATTGGCGCGAGTCAAGAAATACTCTTTCACCATGTCCCACCAGAACCTCTACGGTATCTCCGGGCTGAACAGCGAGATGATCGCGTTCGGCTTGCCTTTTCCGTATGTTCGAACCGGATTCGCGTGGACGCAGATCAATCTCGAAGGCGAGTACTACGAGGACGTGTTCCACCTTGGCGGCGCTTCGGTTTTCTGGCTGGGCGATGTCCCGGTTCGCTTCGGCGCCACGCTCAAGTATTTCCGGGTCAGTGTGCCCGGCTATGCAGACGCGAAAGAAGTAAGCAACGCAGACATGGACTTCGGAATGCAGGTTCAGCCGATCAAGCCGCTGACCTTCAGCCTTGTAACCCGCAATATTTTCCGCCCCGAATTCAAGCTGGTGGAAAAGGGTGACAAAATGGATCGTCAATACGTAGCCGGAACTTGTTACAGTTGGAGAGAGATTGTCAATTTCCTGGCGGACTATCAGTGGGAAGGCGGCGACAGCCAGCTCAACTTCGGCTGCGAGATGTGGTTTTACAATGTGTTCGCGCCAAGGCTTGGCTTGAGCGGCGAGAATCTGACCGCCGGTTTCGGTTTGAAATCGAGCTGGTGGACCCTCGACGGGGCCGTGTTCCAGCATAACGAACTGGGAAGTACCTATCGTTTGACCTTCGGACTGCGGTTCGACATGGACGACTTTGAATTATAAGGATTACTCAATGAAAAAACGCACCATCACATTGATTCTGATCCTGCTGGGGGCGGCGTTGTTGAAGGCAGGTCCCATCAAGATGGAAGGCTATCTGGAGGGGCAGTTTGGGCGAACCTACGATTCCGAAGAATACAAATGGAATATGTGGGACCCGAACTACTATATCGAAACCAAATTCTTCTCCAGTCCGATTCGAAACGCGGAAGTTTTTTTCAAGATTTATGCCGACAACGACAAGGGACGGGAATCCTATGCAAAGTCCGGCCGGGCAGAAAGCGTCTTTGGCGAAGGACACGTCCAGTATCGTTACGAGAAATACGGTTGGGGAGCCCAGAGTGTCCTGTTCACCCGCGAAAGCGGTCACTACTGGACAGACGGCTCCATGCTCGGTATCGTGAACACCGGTTCGGTCAACAACGATGGAAACGGACAGGGTGTGCGTATGGATGCCTGGTATCCGTTCGGCGGAAGCGTCACCTACGTCTTTTCGGATTTCTCTTCGGGTGAGGGGGACGACATTCATCTGGTGCGCTATCGCCAGAGTCTTCTCGAACGTGTTAGAATGGGCGTCTTCTATCAGCGTAAAAACTACCCGACTGCCGCGAAGGACGACTACAACGAAGTTGCGGCTATCGATGTTCACGCTGGAATGGGAAGATACTTCCTGAATGCCGAATTTGCCCGCAGCGAGGTACCGGCGGAAGAAGACGTCGAAGCGGAGAATGACACCTATTCAGGATTCGGGGATTTCTTCAAGTCCAACGTGGCTGGCAAGGCTGAACTGAACGGGATTAGAGTGGGTACGGCCAAGCTGGGTTACATTCTGCTTCAGCCAGGCGTGTGGTCGTATGGAAACACATACCGGAATTATATGGGAGACGATAAACGAAACGAATACGGTTTCTGGGTTAATTCTAAATACCTCGTTTCGGGTCGTGCGGTTACACTATCGCTGAACTACTCGCAATCAAAAAATCATGTCCCCGTCCAAATCTATCATACCTGGGAAGATGAAAACGGATATTTGCAACAGGAATTGATCGACGTTTACAACAAGAAGCAGACGATATACACCGAGATGTACGTCGAGTTCATTAAGGGCTTCAAGGGCAAGATTTATGTGGAAAATAGGGATGAGGAGTACTACTATTTCGACGAGAATCATTTCGATTTCTTCTCGGAACTGTCCGTGGAAAACCGCCTGGCAAAACTGCTTACTCAGTTCAAGGTCAAAGATATCGGCGAGGGTTCGGAGGTTCAGCTAACCGGTGTCGAAGTGAGTGTTAATCTGACGCAGGACTGGAAATTCTTCATGCGTGGTATGATCGCGACAGACGAACTCGGTTCGCGTCACAGCATCTTCGGCGAGATACAGTATCGCCTGAGCGGTAACACGGAACTCAACCTCCAGTATGGACCTAGCTGGTGGGGACAGTACGGGCTCGTGAACGACGACAGCTTCGCTTCCGCAGGCGATATGAAGAAAGAGGTTAAATTGATCCTCAAGGGGTGGTTCTGATGAATAAGATATACAGCAATAATAAATTCATGAAAATCGATGGAACAGGAGATAGAATGAAAGCGCCCAACAAAAGTCGGTTTGGTAATGCAACGCGATCGGTCAGCCTGGTTTTACTCATTCTTCTGGTTGCACCGTGCATGTGGCTGCACGCGGCGGTAAGAGAAGTAGCCGACGGTGTGGAGTTCCAGTATGACGCACCGGATGCGCAATCGGTTTCCGTGGCAGGGACGTTCAACGAATGGAACACCACCGCGACGATTTTGCAGAAGAATGACGACGGCGTATGGACCGCGACGGTCATGCTGCCTCCCGGAAAACATCAGTACAAGTTTGTGGTCGATGGTAACTGGTTTTTCGATCCCGATCACAGCAACCTGATGGACGATGGCTACGGTGGCTCGAATTCACTGGTGGAGATCGACGGCAAAGGCAAAATGGTCGCCGCGAAGGAAGTCAAGCGCGAGGGCATCGCCAGCATGATCAATCCAAAGGTCTTTTTCACCGGCAGGTATTATACGAAGTACATCTTCCAGAAAGACAAAGAAGAATCGCGGTACATGCTGGACAGACCGCTACACGACATCGACCTGGGATTGACAATCAAGTTCAACGACCAGTTTGAGGGCTTCACGGTGATGAACATCAACAACACCGACGAAGGAACCGACATGTGGAATACCCACCTGACATTCAAGAAGACCTACCTCAAGCTCAAGACCGACTATTTCCATCTGACCGCCTTCGACAAGTATGGATTTATTACCTTTGACGATCCCCTGCACCTCGTAGGTGATATCGGTAAATATCACTACGCGTTCGGCTACAATCAACGCGGTGTGTATGCGAAATCCGGCGAGGAGTTCTTCGACAGCCTGATGGGCGATATTCCTGTTCGTTTCACACTCGAGGGCCTCTATACTGACGATGCGACCGATTCCGAAACTGATAACGGTGCTGAAAGAGCTACTCTGAGCTGGCTGATATCGTCCCGCGAGAACAACGAGAAGTCTCTCCGCGTGGGAAATACGATCTACGGTGTGAGGATATCGACATCCGACCTCCTCCAGAAGCACGATACGTATGGCTACGACCTGACCTATGAACACAAAATGATGGGTGGAGGCTGGAAAGCGCCGATGATGTTCGCGATCGATGCGGAATATTCCACGTTCGAGAACCGTGACAACTTCAAGAACTACGGTAACGAGAGCTACCCCATGATCGTGGAGGAGGAAGTCACCTGGATGAAGGGTAATGCCGGATGGTATGGCCTGCGCATCGATTTCCCAGCCGCGCTGAAACTGAATGCTCACTTGCAGACCAACACCGTCGAATATGTTATCGATACCGGCGAGAACCCGGATAACCTTACCCCCAATCCCGAAACAACGACGGAAGAGATATCCCGAAACCGCTTCGGACTGGGTGCTGACTTCGAAACGGGTGATTTCACAGCGCACTTCGGAATGAAATACTGGACGTACGAGTTCCCGGATTCGCTGGTTGACTGGAATAATTACTACCGCTACATGGAGAAAACCGACGGCAACGGACGCTGGTTCCAGCGCTATTCCGATATGCCGTTCAACCGCTACACCGTGCTGGGCTACGAAGAAGCGCTGGTCTGGAATCTTGCACTGGGCTACAAGTTCGACCTGTTTCTTCCCATCGACATCGATTGGGATGCCGCCTTCGCCCACCAGGGATTCATGCGGGAAGCGAAATACATCGAGAACGTGATCGCGGTCGGTATCCATCTCAGCAAGGAATGGATGATCTGGTCCAGCACGCGCGTTCCGTACTACAACGATCCTTATCTGGGACTCGAAACCGATTTCGGCAACGACGAGGACGTGTGGGTATGCAATTACACCGAACTCGCCTACATCCTGTCCGATCAGGTACGGCTCTCCTTCGGGTGGGGCGTCAATCCGCGAGCGCTCAACGGCGTTACAGACGAGTTCTACGAGGGCGGACGTGACGAATACCTTACCGGGGCGGCCGATTACGAGGAATACACGGAAAACGCCTATCTGGATACCGGCGAGAAGATTCGTCAGGCGGAGCAAACGCTCGAAAACGAAAAACGCTTCATGCTGGAAGCGACGCTGAAATTCTAAGGAGGTTGCATGAAGAGATACTTTGTCATTCTCATCGTTGTCCTCCTGATCGCGGGTTGCGAGCTGAACTTCATCAAGAAACGGCTTCCGCCGCCCTACAAGACGAAAGAAGGCGTTGTATTCCAATACGAAGCGCCATCGGCGAGGATGGTGACCCTGGCGGGTGATTTCCCGGACAACCTCTGGGGCGGAACCGCATCCACCAGCGCGCAGTACGATCCCAATATCGATAAAATGTACGACGATGGAACCCACGGCGATCTGGAAGCTGGTGACGGCATCTGGACGCTCGTCAAGAAGCTGACCCCCGGAAGATACACATATAAATACGTGGTCGATCGCAATTCGTGGTTCACCGACCCCAACGCGCTCGACTACACAGACGACGGCTATGGCGGTAAGAATTCCGTGCTGGTCGTCGAATAGATCATGAGGTACGAAAATATGAAATGGATAACAGGCATCATCGCCATCTTACTGATATTTGTCGCGTGTGAGGAGACACCCACCGACGGTCCATTTTACCACAACGCGTCGATAGAGGGTTATGTCCAGTTTGAGGAGGCCGCGACCGATACGATTACCGCCACGGTTAATCTCTATCTGAATAACGACGGGGAATTCTTCGATTTCGGTAGCACTACGACAGATGCGGACGGATACTGGCATGTGGAACCCCTGTCGGCAGGTGACTATTCACTGAATTTCTTCTCTTCGATGTACGGTAGTAAAAGCGTTGAGGTGACGGTATTGCCTGATCGTGTAACAACGGTCGATACCGTGGTTTTCGAATATTTCGAACCGCTTGAGGAACTTACAATTGCCGTGGATGCCGATATCAGTGACTGGAACGATCCGTTCTACGTGAATGAACATGTTTCGAACTGGGGACCGAACGATTTCGGATCGCTCTATCTTGCCCGGAACGACTCCCTTCTCTTCATCGGTGTGACCGGTGAATTCTCAAGCTCGGACAATACGGTGAATTTCTACATCGACAAGGATTTCGGTGACGGTACCGGTGTGAACGATTTTTCGACAATCGGTGGTGGCGATGCAGGAAACCGGCTTCGTAAAGCCGTTACGACTCCCGATAACTTCGGCGCTGATTTGGCGATCTGTAATTGGGCGCTGGCGGATCCGTATATCGTTAGCCTTTCGAATCCGGGTGAGGTTGATTCGAACTTGCTCGAGTGTGAAATCGCAATGACCTCGAGCTGCATCGAGATCGCAATCCCGTTCAAGCAGATATACGGTACCGAAGTGATGAATTCGAGGCAGTTCATCGCTCTGATTGCAATCATTGGCGGTGGCGGTGACGATTATTTCGCGGACGATTCCATCCCGCAACAAGCAAACGTCGCCAGTTTCCAGACTGTTATCGAAGCCTTGTTGTTGCATTAATCAAGGATATGAGGAGAGGTTCATGAGGAATATTATCATAGCGATTTGCCTGATTGTCGTTCTTGCTGTGGCGGGTTGCGCGACGCTCGGCTTCGGCGATTTCGAGGGAGAGACGAGGCAGTCGAAATCGGATGCCAAAGTCGTCGTGGCGACCGGCAACATAACCATTACATACAAGAATCCGAGTGTGTCGTCGGTATCGGTCGCGGGAGATTTCAACGACTGGAATTCATCCGCCAATCCGATGACCCAGGACGGCGACACCTGGACGGTCTCGCTCGATCTCGACCCGGGCGAATACATGTACAAATTCGTGATCAACGACGCGGACTGGGTTGTCGATCCGAACAATTCCAACACTGCGGACGACGGCTATGGCGGACAGAACTCCGTTCTGACAGTCGGCGGTACGGCAAAGAAAGCCGCAAAGAAGGAAACTCCGAAACCGGCGAAAGTCGAAGGCGGAACCATCGTCATCTACAAGGACGCGGGTGCTTCATCCGTATCTATCGCAGGCGATTTCAACAACTGGGACATGGGCGCAACGCCGATGGTCAAAGACGGCGACACCTGGAAGGGCGGACTCGATCTGGCGCCGGGCGAATACATGTACAAGTTCGTGGTCAACGGTTCCGATTGGAAGGTTGATCCGAACAATCCCAACACTGCGGACGACGGCTATGGCGGACAGAACTCCGTCCTGACGGTCGGCGGTACGGCAAAGAAAGTCGAACCCAAAAAGGAAGCCCCGAAGAAGGTGAAGATCGAGGGGAACACCATCTTCACTTACAACGACGCGGGTGCTTCGTCCGTATCCATCGCGGGTGATTTCAACAACTGGGACATGGCCGCCACGCCGATGGTCAAAGATGGGGACACCTGGAAGGTCGGACTCGATCTGACGCCGGGCGAATACATGTACAAGTTCGTGGTCAACGGTTCCGAATGGAAGGTCGATCCGAACAATCCCAACACCGCGGACGACGGCTACGGCGGACAGAATTCGGTTCTCGTTGTCGGAGGCGAGCAAAAAACGGGGGAGAAGAAGGTGTCAGCAAAAGCAGAAAAAAAGACTGCGACAGGTGAGATACCGGTCACATTCACCTACGAACCGCTGATCGGCGGCAAGCACGATATCTACGTTGCCGGGGACTTCAACGAGTGGTCTCCAACGGCGACGAAGATGAAGGAAGACGCCGGAATTTATTCCGCGACAATGAAACTCCTGCCGGGGAAATATGCTTATAAATTCGTAGTCGATGGCAACTGGATTACCGACGAGAACGCGATGGAATTCGCAGGCGACGGTTACGGCGGACAGAACTCGATCGTCTATGCGGGTGACCCGAAGGAAATGAACGCGCTCAGGCAGGTGAAATTCCGCTACAAACCGGGCAAGATCGTCAAAGAGGTCTATCTTGCGGGTTCTTTCAACGCCTGGAACCAGAAGGATGACCGGATGCTCGATACCGGCGACGGTACCTACGAGACTATCCTGCTGCTCAAGCCGGACGAGTACCATTACAAGTTCGTGGTAGATGGCATGGAATGGCTGCACGATCCCAACGCGCAGCGATTCGCGGACGACGGCTTCGGCGGCAAAAACTCCGTCGTGCTGGTTGACGACAGCTTCCCGGTCGTGACGCTCGAAAGGGGGGACGGACAGATTCTCACTTACGGAATCTCGACCGGACAGACCATCGAGACGGTCAACCCGTTGTCCGACAAGACGGTCGAATTCAAGACCAAAGCGCACCTCGGCGACGTCGAGAACGTCGCATTCTGGAAAGACGGCAAAGAGCTGCCCATGAAGATGGTCTCCGAAGACGGCAGCTTCGAATACTTCAAGATTTTTGTCGAACTGAAGAGCCCGACGGAGGAATTCGATTATTGCTTCGTTTATCACGATGGCGGCAAGACATACTACCTGCTGAACGGTGAGATCACAGAGAAGATGGTCAGCGCGAAGTTGTTCCACTATCCGGTCGAGGGACTGGAGCCCTTCCTGACGCCCAACTGGGTCAAGGAAGGCGTGATCTATCAGATTTTCCCGGAACGCTTCTGCAACGGCAGCAAGGACAACGACCCGGACTTCTCCGAGTGGTACTACGACGGTATGCGTACCGCCCCGCCCAAGGGAAAGAAGCTGGGCAAGGATAAGGTCTATTATCGATTGATCGAGGATTGGTACGACGTCGCGCCGCTGACCAGCAATCCCTACCACCCGGAAGGAAAGCCGGACTGGTGGGCGTTCTACGGTGGCGACATCGTCGGCGTGCACGAGAAACTCGACTACCTCGAAGACCTTGGCATCACCATCATCTATTTCAATCCCATCTTCCAGGCGCGCTCCAACCACAAGTACGACGCAGCAGACTACATGAAGATGGACCCGCATTTCGGAACCGAAGCGCAGCTCAAGGCGTTCGTGAAGGATGCCCATGCGCGCGGAATCCGGATCATCCTCGACGTGGCGTTCAACCACACCGGCGATACCTTCTGGGCGTTCCAGGAAGGCAAGAAGAACGGACCCGCCTCCGAGTACTACACCTGGTACGAATGGAAGAAATGGCCGCTCCCCGAAAGCAACTACAAGCCGGACGACTACTACGCGTGCTGGTGGGGCTTCGGCGAGATGCCCGACCTCGATTACGACCGCAGCCGACCCAACGCCTCTGAGAACTCGATTACCGATATCAGCCAGGCCGAGCCGAACAGGCCGGTGGTCGATTACATCCTCGGGCTAGTCGATTACTGGATCGGCGACGTGGGCTTCGACGGCTTCCGTCTGGACGTGCCCAACGAGGTGCCGTTCTGGTTCTGGAAGCTCTTCCGCGAACGTGTGAAAGAGGTGAAACCGGACGCCTATCTGGTGGGCGAAATCTGGAGCAACGCGGTTGATTGGGTCAACGACGACTACTTCGACGCCGTGATGAACTACGCCTACTTCAAGGACCCGGTGCAGCGCTTCTTCAATCAGCGAAGTTGTAGCGCACGCATGTTCGACCGCGATCTCAAGCCCGGACTGCTCACCTACCCAACCCAGGCGACGCAGGTCATGATGAACCTCATCGACAGCCACGACACTTTCCGCTATCTCGAAACCGCGGGTGGCGACGTCAACCGGCTCAAGATGGCGGCATTCTTCCAGATGACCTACGTGGGCGCGCCGCACGTCTGGTACGGCGACGAGATCGGCATGATGGGCAAGCACGATCCCGACTGCCGCAGACCTTTCGAATGGAACTACACCGGCGATGCGGATCGCGTGGCATTACGCGACTACTACAAGAAGCTTATCCGGATCAGGAAGGAGAACCCGGTGCTGACCAAGGGCGATTTCAAGACCCTCCTCACCCGTGATAAAATCTATGGCTACCTGCGCGACTACAAAGGGCAGAAGATCGTCTGCGTCATCAACAACGAGATCGAGCCACGCGACATCGAAATGGACGTCCCGATGAACGGCAACCTGACCGACCTCATGACCGGCAAGACTTACCCCGTCAAGGACGGCAAGATCACCATCCACCTCGACGGACAGACCGGCGCGATATTGAAGTAACGGAGGAAACGAAAAGATTTCTTAGGAAAAATACTTGAATAATTTCAACAAGGGCAGGACAATGGTTCTGCCCTTTCACTATATCTGATTGGAGGAAACGACGATGTTGAAAAAGCTTAGAATCAAGAACTTCAAGCTCTGGGAAGACACCGGTGAGATCGACATGAAGCCGCTGACCCTGTTCTTCGGAACCAACAGCTCCGGGAAGTCGAGTATCGGACAGTTCCTGATGATGCTGAAGCAGACGGCGCAGTCATCCGATCGACAAATTGTTCTGTATTCCGGGACGAAGGATACTCCAATCCAGGTTGGATCCTTTTCAGAATATATCCATCAGCATGATCCGGGTAAGGCTCTCAGCTTCGAATATGTTTGGCAGGCAAGCGATGAAATCATTTTGCCTGGAACGAAGACAAGTGGTCAGGAGATATCATTCACTGCTACAGTGCATCAAAGTAGTAAGAATTTATCTGCTCCGTACATCTCAATGTTTTCGTATAGCTATCACAATGGTGGTGAGAGTCCGATTAAATTGGGCATGAAAAGGGAGGATAGTAAAGGGAAATATGACCTTTTGCAAAGCAATGTCAGTTTCAAACGCAATGTCGGTAGAGCATGGGGACTTCCCGATCCAATTCGGTACTATGGGTTTCCCGATGAAGTGATTGCATACTATCAGGATACGGATACAATACAAAACCTGAATCTGGCGAATGAATATCTATTCAAAAATCTCTATTATCTTGGGCCCCTACGTCAAAAACCTGAACGATTGTACATGTGGGCAGGAAACAGACCTGAGAGTGTTGGTTATTCAGGCGAAAACACGATATCCGCGATTCTATCGGCCAAAGAACGAAAATTGAACTTCGGTGTAAAGAAACGGTATCTCGATTTCGAAGTTGCCCTCGCCACGGAGCTTATCAAGATGGGGTTGATTCATGAATTCCGTGTCAAACCAATTTCTAAAAACAGACAGGAATACGAGGTACAAGTCAAGACCATCGGTTCATCGGAATACGTCACGCTACCAGACGTCGGTTTCGGCGTCTCGCAGGTGCTGCCGGTACTCACGCAATTATTTTATGCCCCATCGAATTCGATCATCATCATGGAACAGCCGGAAATCCATCTTCATCCAAGCGCTCAGGCGGCACTTGCGGATGTCATGATCGATGCGATCAATGCGCGGGAAAATGGCAAACCGCGCAATATTCAGCTTATTATCGAGACACATTCGGAGCATTTTTTAAATCGATTGTGCAGGAGAATCGCTGAGCAGAAAGTTTCACATGATCAGGTTTCAATGAGTTACGCTACTGTCAGAGGACAGAAAGCGGTATTGCGTCCATTAGATGTGAACTTTTACGGTGAGATACAAAACTGGCCGCCTAACTTCTTTGGAGACGAAATGGCTGATATTGCCGGAAGAGCCGAGGCTGCAATTCAGCGTAAACGGGAACAGGCTCAATCTTGATGAAGTTGGCGACCAAGTTCATTATCGACACGAACGTCGGAGTTCAGGCGAACAAGGCACTGGATGTGGACTCTTTGAGTGAGATGGAACTCGATTGCGCCGAGAACTGCGTTAAACTACTAAAGGCAGTTTGCCTCAACACATCGGGTATCGTACTCGATAGTGACAATGAGATATTCAATGAATACAGAAAGCGTTTGAGCATGAGCGGTCAGCCAGGAGTGGGTGACATGTTCATGAAGTGGGTACATCGAAACTTGGGCTATTTTGATCTTGTTCCAATCACCAAATCAGGTGATACTTATATCGAATTCCCCTCACACCCTGGCTTGGCAAACTTCGATCCCTCCGATCGGAAATTCGTCGCGGTTGCCAACGCACACAAAAAGAACCCAACAGTCTATCAAGCGACGGACTCGAAATGGTGGGGATGGCGAAAAGCGCTGAAGGGAGCCGGTATCGAGGTGGAATTCATCTGTCCGCAATACATCGAGGCCAAGTATAACAAGAAATTTCCTACAGACAATAATGCGAAGGAGGAATCATGAAAAAGCAGGTGGTATGCATTTTCGTTCTGGCAATGATTTTCACGATGGCTCACGCCGTGGTGGGCAGCAAGGTAACGACCGATCCCGAGAGGGGTCTGTCGATTCAGTACGGCGAGGTCGAGCCGCAGCCGATCAGCCGCATCGAAGAGTTGTGGCAGGCGTCCGATGAGGCGGCGATCTGTGGCAATATCGGTATCGGAACAAACGGCGAGTATGTGGCTGCGGGCTGGTATCTGAACAACGTCCGCATGTCGATGTATCAGGACACCTCGACGCCGGAATGGGAGTTCATTTTCGAGGACCCGGGCATCGAGTATCCGATCGACATGTCGCCGGACGGATTTACCGTGCTTGGCGCAGGATCGATGCTGTACGCGTTCAATCCCGGAAGCTCGACGCCCATCCTCGAATACGAGGTGACGGGCGCAACAGTCAACAATATAGTGGTTTCCTCGGACGGCTCGATGGGGTATTGCACGGCGGTTTACTCGGACCACTCCGAAATCATCGCGCTCACGGAAGACGCCATTGAATGGACCATTACCCTTGATGGCGGAGCCGGTACGCTAACCCTCAGTGGAGATGACCAGACCCTTATTTTCACGCAGTACGGCGGAGACAACAGCAACATGATCGTTTTGAACGCCGACGACGGCGCGGTGCTGTTCACCGATGTGGAGTACAACCAGAATCCCCCCGCGATATCGTACGACGGATCGATCATCGTGAACGGCGATTACTCCGGCTATGTGCATGTTTACGAGCGCACGGGCGACACCTACGAAGAGATGTGGAACTACCATGTCAACGGTGGCGATTCGGGCAGCAATTCCTGGATCGGCGGCATGGCGGTCTCTTCCGACGGAACGACCATTGCAGTCGGAACGCTGATCTTCAATAGCAACGGCTACGACGGCGAAATCTACGTGTTCGACACCGACACTCCCGAGCCGCTATGGATTTACCGGAACTGCGGCGACTACGTCTATAGCGTCGATATCTCGGCCGACGGTTCGCTCATCGCCGCCGGCGGCTACGGGCCCACGGATCACTCGGGTCCGGATTTCTTCATCTTCCGCAAGGGCAGCAGCGAACCGCTCTATACGGTCAATACGCCAGGCTCGATCACCGAGGTTCAGCTTGCCGATGAGGGCGGTATGTGCGCGTTTGGCGGGAAGGCGGTTCACGCGCGTGTCATGGGAAGCGGCGGACTGCTCTACCGCTACGATGCCCAGCCTGACGGCGGTACCCTGACCGGAACCGTCGATCTCAGCGGCTATGACGACAACGCGAATGTCCTGATCGAGGTTGACGGCGTCGATAACTACCAGGCATACACCGCTGCCGACGGTTCGTTCGAGATTCCGTACCTCCCCGCCAACACGTACATGGTTTCGGCCTCGATGACGGGATTCGGGACCGAAACGGAGGTGGCGATCATCGAGGAGGACGGTGAAACGAATATCAGCCTGACGCTCGAGCCAAACGGCGAACCTCCGACAGACTTGATCGCGAGCCAGTCGTTTGCGCCATGGATTCGGCTGGACTGGACCGCGCCGGATGACCGGGAGATACAGCAGTTTAAAATCTACCGCAAGGACTATCTCACGGAGCCGTTCTCCATTGAGCCAATCGATACCGTCGGTGGAGAAGAATCGACGTTCGAAGACTACGATGTCGTGCCGCTCCGGGATTATTACTACGTGGTGACGGCGGTTATCAACGACCTCGAGACTCCTTATTCGAATCTGGTCACCGGCTGGGCTTCGACAAGCTACATCACGAACCGGATCGACGCATACGTCGGTTCGACGCCTGTTATCGACGGTAATCTATCTGCCGATGAATGGTCGGATGCCTTTACGCTTCAGTGCGGCGATTTTCTCGGTACAAACGACAACGAACCCGATTCCATGACTGGCGTGTTGGCTATGTTCAAGGTCGATGAAGCGATCGAGAACCTGTACGTCGCGGTTTATAGTGTGATCGATTCCGATCTGGAAGACCACGACGAGGTCGGACTCTATTTCGACGACAACAATGACGGAACGTTCCCCGCAAGTGGCTCGGAAGACCTCTCGGAAGGCAACTTCTGGGCTGTCCATTACGCGACCGGCGACGTCATCCGCTACCGTCCCTGCTTCAGCCCCAGCGGCGTGGGAACTGCCGAGGAATATACCGACTGGCAGGTGGCGGTCGCGCCTTACGAGGACGGTATTTTGTACGAATTTGCCATCCCGATCGGCGATCAGTACAACAACATCCAGCCGGACGGTAACAACATGTCGGGCATCGGTCTGTTCGTGCTGGACGATCCCAGTTCGTTCAACGCCTGGTGGCCTTTCGAGATGCAGAATATCTTCAACCCGGCGTATTACGGAACGATCCATTTCGGCGCTGAAAACGAAGTCCCGCCACCGGCCGAAAACCTCTCGATTACCGGTGTGGGCGCCGATGTAATCCTCTCCTGGGAGCTTCCCGAGATCAATGACTTCGGCTCCATGAAGGTCTATATGAACGATGGCGAGGAAGATATACTGATCGATAACTCGCATGGTTTGCAATACTACTACACCATCGAAGAGCCCGGCATCTACGATTTCTATGTGGTGACTTGCGACTATTCCGGGCAGGAATCGGAGCCGTCGGAATCGGTACGGTATATCTACGCGGAGGGAACGGGTCAGCCGGAAAGCCCTGCCTATACCGGTCTGAGCGGCATCTATCCAAATCCGTTCAACCCGACGACCAACATCGCGTTCTCGCTGAAGAAGCCCGAGAACACACGCATCGATATCTACAACATCCGTGGTCAGCGCGTTACAACGCTCGTGAACGAGAGGATGCCGCAGGGCGATCATCACGTCACCTGGCAGGGGGTCGATTGTAACGATAAAAGAGTAGCGTCCGGCGTCTATCTGATCCGGTTCGAAGCAGGTGAGACCAGCCAGATTCGCAAAGCGCTGCTGCTGAAATAGGCGGGACATCGATGAAATCCGTTTTTCTTCCTGTTATAATCGTGCTTGTCGTTGTTTTCACGGCATGTAGTATGAATCGAGACATCTCACTGAAGCCCGAGGTGCGATGCGTCGAAAAGTTCATGCAGACGATGCAGGCGCATCCGTTTACCGATTCGCTTCTGGTTCGGCATATCTCGCCACAATGGCTTCAGGAGAACGAGATCGACCCGAAGGACGCGCGGGTGAATACCTACGATCCCGAGGGTTTCACGGTTCAGAAGATCGATCCCGTAACGGGAGAGGTGGTCGTGGTCATATGGGGTGAGGACCGCAAATGGCAACATCGCCTTCTTTTCCAAACGACGGATGACGATCTCTACATTGTGCCCGGAAAGCTGGATGGTAAGAAGGTCACGCCGTGGACTCGGGTTATCGATGATTGACGATGGTGCCGGGCGCTTGCCCGGCACCATCTTTCTTCTATCAGACATCTCCTCGTGTTACAGACAAGATCGTGCATCTTCTTTGTCGTGTCGCGCCCTTCCTCTCGGATCGCCAAACTCCAGGTTGGCATTGCCTCGTAACGCGTGACCTCCTGCAAAACTTCTGAATATTCCGCTTGCGGTTCTTCCGAATGTTATGCAGGTTTTCGTAGGAATGAAATCAACATTCAGAAGAGTCTCGCAAGCTCGACACATTCGGAAGTTGATTTCTTGTAGCGCTCGACCTCCTGTGAATTTGTATGCAAATTCGAATCTTCAAGAGCGAGCATCCTTATAACAAATGGCACCGTACGAAAAAACATTGACAGCAGGACGTAACTGAATAAAAAGTACAAAAAAAGATATCGAGGTGGAACTTGCTGATACAACGCTATTTCGACTCTCGCAAGGATGTTGTCGAGGATTCGCTCAAAAAATACATCACCAAGCCGAAGAAGGGATCGTCAAAGCTCTACGACGCAATGTATTATGCGGTGTTCAACGGCGGAAAGAGGCTGCGCCCGATTCTGATGATATCGGCTTACGAAATGCTGCGTGGTCGCAAGAACATCAGCACGCTCAAGTCGCTCCAGCCCTGTGCATGTGCACTGGAGATGGTGCACACGGCATCGCTGATTCACGATGATCTGCCCAGCGTTGACGATTCGGACGAACGCCGTGGAATGCCTTCCGTACACAAGAAATACGGCGAAGCCATGGCGATCCTCGCCGGAGACGCGCTGCTGACCAAGGCATTCGAAGTGCTCTCGGAAATCCGAGACAAGAAGAAAGCCTTGCGCTGCATCAACACGCTTTCGCGAGCCGTTTCGACCCGTGGGATGATCGGCGGTCAGGCGGTTGATATCCTCTCCACCCGCAAGCGAATCCGCGTCAACGTCCTGAAATACATCCACCTGAAGAAGACCGGTGCGCTCCTGCAAGCGGCGATGGATATGGCGTGCATCATGTTCAACGCCGAGGAAAACCTCACCATCACGTTGGGAAACTACGCGCTCAACCTCGGGCTTGCCTACCAGATCATCGACGACATCCTGGACGATGTCGGCGCTTTCGAAATGCTGGGTAAAGAGCCTTACGAAGACCACAAGAACCGTAAGACGACCTACCCGTCGCTGATCGGACTGGAGAAATCGAAAAAAACGGCTGAGAAGTTGCTCGACGACTCCTACAAGCTGATCAAGAGCATGAAAAACAACGACGTGCTGGTCGAATTCATCAACATGATCAGAGAACGCTTGCCATAGTGAAAATCACAGCCTATCTGAAGATTATACGCCCGTTCAATTGCCTGTTCATCGCGTTGACAGTCTTGTTCGGGCTTTTCTACATGAATCCCTCGCACTTTACTTTCGCGTACCTTGCCGGGATTCTCGCCGCGGTGCTGATCGGCGCCGGCGGATACGTGGTCAACGACTACTTCGATCTGCCCATCGACCGCGTCAACCGGTCGGATCGCATGTTGCCTTCGGGCAGGATGTCGCCCAAGGCGGCATACATCTACGCGATTGTGCTCTTCGTGGCGGGGCTGCAATTCAGCTTTCTCACGGGTAGCTTTCTGGCGGTAGGGATCGCGCTGCTCAATCTGCTTTTGCTGTTCTTTTACGCGCGTCAGCTCAAGACGACTTTCCTGATCGGAAACCTGAGCGTGGCCTACGCCTCCGCATCGACCTTTATTTTCGGCGGCATTGTGGCGAATAATTTCCCGAAAATCTGGCTCGTCGCCGCCTATGCGTTCACCTACACGCTGATCCGCGAACTACTGAAGGACTTGCAGGATATCGAGGGCGACAAGGTGATCAAGGCGACCACCTTCGCCATCAAGACCGGGCATCGCACCACGATGGCGGTCAATCTCGTGCTGGCGCTGGTGATGACCGAAATCACCTGGTACGGCTATTCGCACGACATGCTCGGAAAGCTCCAGACGATGCTTCTGATCCTGTTCGTCCACCTGCCGCTGATCATCGCGACCCTTCTCTTCTTCCGCCACGGCAATCCGCGCAGGTATCGAATCCTGTCGCTCGGGATGAAACTCGACATGGTGATCTTGTTGCTGGTGATATGGTTCGCGTAAAAAACCCTTGACCTTGTGCGGGGTTCGGAAAGCGTTGAACCATGCAGCCCAAAGGAAAGAGGTAGTCACGTGAATATTCATAATCTCGATAGCATTTTCAAGCCGAATCGCATCGCCCTGCTCGGTGTCGGAGCCAATCCACGCAGTGTGGGTGGTAAAATCCTCGGAAACCTTGTCACAGGGGGATTCCGCGGGGTAGTCTATCCGGTCAATCCCGATCTGGAAGCCGTGATGGGAATCCAGTGTTATCCCGACATCGCGTCTCTCCCCAACACGCCCGAACTGGGCATTGTCTGTTCCGCGCCCGATTTGGCGCCCAAATACGTCGAAGAATGCGGCGAAGCGGGTATCCTGGGGATCATCATCGTAACCGCCGGTTTCAAGGAAGCGGGCGAGGACGGAAAGGCGCTCGAACAGCAGATACGAGACATCCGCGCCAAATACCCGGGCATGCGGATCATGGGGCCCAACTGCCTCGGCTACATCTCGCCGGTCAACAAGCTCAACGTCAGCTTCGGCGACGGCATGCCCAAAAAGGGCGACATCGCGTTCGTATCGCAGTCGGGTGCGCTCTGTACGTCGGTTCTGGACTGGGCGATCGAGGAGAAGATCGGATTCTCCTACTTCATCTCCATCGGCAACACCCTCGACGTCGATTTCGGTGACCTGATCGACTACCTTGGCGAGGACGAAGACACGAAGTTTATCATTCTATACATCGAATCGATCGCCATGGCGCGGAAATTCATGACCGCCAGCCGCGCGTTCGCACGAACCAAGCCCATCATCGCCTACAAGGCGGGACGCTTCCCCGAATCGGCGGAAGTCGCGGCGTCGCACACCGGTGCCATGGCAGCCGAAGACGCCGTCTATGACGCGGCGTTCCGGCGCGCGGGTATTGCGCGAATCTTCGATATCGGCAAGATTTTCGGGATCGCCGAACTGCTCGGACGAAAGAAGACCCCGGACGGTTCCCATCTGGCGATCGTGACCAACGCCGGAGGCCCGGGCGTGATGGCGACCGACGCACTGATCGAAGCCGACGGTGAACTGGCGAAGCTCTCCGACAAGACCATGGAGCAGCTCGATCTGAACCTGCCGCCGATGTGGTCGCACGGCAATCCGGTGGATGTCCTCGGAGACGCAAGACCCAAGCGGATCGCCAAGACGGTCTCCATCGTGCTGGACGATTCGAATGTCGATGCGGTGCTGGTGATCCTCACGCCGCAGTCGATGACCAATCCCGCCGGCACCGCGCGCGAGATCGGCAAGCTCGCCGAAAAAGCGAGGAAGCCCATCCTGGCTGCCTGGCTGGGCGGTGCCAGCATGAAAGAGGGAATTGAAATCCTGGCGGACGCTGGAATCGCCACCTACACCACCCCGGAACAGGCGATCGGCGCTTTCATGACGCTGGTCGATTATGCCCGAAACCTGAGAGCGCTGTACGAGACGCCGAAGGATGTCCCGGTCGAGTTCAAGGTCGATCGCAGGGAATTCCGCAAGCAATTCGACGATGCGCTGAACAAGAACGGTCGCGTCCTGTCCGAGGAGATATCCAAATCGCTTTTGGAGAGCTATGGCATTTCCACATCAAAGCCGGTTGTCGCCGCGACGGAGGACGACGCGGTTGCGCTGGCGGAGACGGTCGGCTACCCGGTCGTCCTGAAGATTTTTTCACCCGACATTACCCACAAGACCGACGTGGGCGGCGTGCTGCTCAACATCGACAGCGAGGACGCGGTACGAAAGGGCTTCCATACAATCACCGGGAACGCCCGTGAAAAGATGCCGGACACGCGCATCGACGGCGTTACTGTCCAGCCGATGATCAAGCGCGACAACGCAGTCGAGATGATCCTGGGCATCAAGCAGGACCCGGTCTTTGGAACGGTGCTGCTGGCCGGTATGGGCGGTATCTACGCCGAGCTTTTCAAGGATCGTGCGTTGGGACTGCCGCCGCTGAACGAACGGCTGGCCAGGCGCATGCTCGAAAGCCTCAAAATCATGCCTCTCTTGAAGGGCTACCGCGGCAAGCCACCAGTCAACATCGATCAACTGGTGGAAATCTTGATCAGGATGTCCTACCTGGCTGCGGATTACCCCGAGATCGTCGAGCTGGATATCAATCCGCTGCTGGTCTCTCCGCAGGACGTGGTGGCGCTGGATGCCCGGATCGTGGTCGATCCGTCCAAGCGCGGAATCGAGTCGTACGCCCATCTGGCGATGCGACCCTATCCGGAGGAATATGTGCAGCGTACGGAGCTGAACGACGGCACGAAGGTGACGCTTCGACCGATCAAGCCCGAGGACGAACCCATGTGGCTCGATATGCTCGGAAGCTGCTCGAAGGAATCGATCTATCAGCGATTCCGGTACTTCTTCACCTGGGATTCGCACGAGGTAGCGGTCCGCTACTGTTACAACGACTACGACCGCGAGATCGCCATCGTTGCGGAGGTGGAAACGGATCAAGGCAAGAAGCTCATCGGTGTGGGCAGACTGGTCGCCGATCCGGACCTGGCGTCGGTCGAGTACGCGGTGCTGGTGCCGGACGACTGGCAGAACAAGCGCCTCGGCTCGCTCCTGACCGATTTCTGTTTGGAGATCACCGAGCGCTGGAAGCTGAGGAAAATCGTAGCGCAGACCACCGCCGACAACCCCAGAATGATCAACGTTTTCAAGAAGCGTGGATTCACAATCAAGCCCGACCTGCATAGCTCACTGGTCGATGTCGAGAAGGACCTTTAATCTGGAGGAATCATGAAAAGATTTTCAGGTATCCTTGCTCTCTTAAGCATCCTGATTCTGCTGTTCGGCTGCTCCAGCGATTACCTCGATTTTAAGAAGATCAACAATCGCGATGCCGAAAAGACTCTGATCATCTCCGCGATCGCGGGGAAGGGGACGCCTTTCAAACAGAAGATCACCAATGATCTCGTCGCAAAATTGGGCGACCGCTTCACCATCGAAGTGATGAACCTGCGGAGCGCCGACGACCTGAAGCGCAAGAAGTACGACGCAATCGTGATCATGGACGGGTGCCAGGCATGGATGTTCCTCAATTCGCGTCTGAAACGGATCATGAAGAAGCTGCCGGCCGAGAAGCAGATCATCGTGGTGACGGCGGACGACCTGGAATTCAAGTGGAACTACAACGGGCTGGACGCGATAACCGCCGCGACGACGCCGGACGATACGAGCAAAATCGTGGAGGCTATCATGGCGCAGATCGACGAGAAATTCCCCCCGAAAAAGGTGCAATACAGATACTGAACGTGAATTTTACTTGTAAAATATCGGCTGTAATCTTTTCTGGCGCCGGTAACGAAAATTTTTGAGGAGAATACATTGAGTCGAACGATCGGAACGATTATCCTCGCCGCCGGCAAGGGTACACGCATGAAATCGAATCGAGCCAAGGTCCTGTTCGATCTTGGCGAGAAACCGCTTATCAGACACGTCGTTGAAACATCGAAAAACGTACAGAGCGATCGCATCGTGGCGGTGGTCGGCTACCGCAAGGACGACGTCACTGCCGCGCTGGAAGATTTCGAGGGACTTCGCTTTGTCGAGCAGAAGGAACAGAACGGTACCGGACATGCGGTCATGATGGCGAAGGACGAATTCGCCGATGCCGAGGGTGACGTCTTCATCCTGTGCGGCGACGTGCCGCTGCTGAAACCGGAAACATTGGCGAGTTTGCTCAAACAGCATCGCGAGACGGGCGCGGCCTGCACCGTGGTAACCGCCATCCTGGACGATCCGGCACGCTACGGCAGGATCGTGCGCGACGAGAACGACAACGTCAAGTGCATCGTCGAATACAAGGACGCGACCGACGAACAGCGTAAGATCGACGAGATCAACACCGGCATCTATTGCTTCGATATCCGACTGCTGTTCGAGGCCCTCTCGAAGGTCGGCAACAGCAATCAACAGAACGAATACTACCTGACCGACACGCTGGAAATCCTGCGTGCGGAGGGTCACCTCGTGGGCTCCATTGTCCTCGAGGACATGATGGAGTGCGCCGGTGTCAATTCGCAAAAGCAGCTTGCCGAACTGGAAGACCACTATTATCAGGAAATTCGCGACCACTGGCTGAACCACGGCGTGACCATCCGTAATCCGCAGACGGTCACCATCGGAAGTAACGTGCAGATCGAAAGCGACGTCGAGATCGGCTCCGGAGCCGTGATCAAGGGCAAGACGCTCATCGGGAGCGGCAGCCGCATCGGGCCGAACTGTATTCTGAACGACGCCCGTCTGGGTGCAAACTGTGTTCTTCCGGGTCACAACATCGTAATCAACACTTACCTGAAGCCGGAAACCTGTCTCGAATACCACGAAGACCGGAGCTGACATGTCCGATATCCTGTACGCTCCCTGGCGCATCGGCTACATCCTCTCCGAGAAGGAGAAGCGATGTATCTTCTGCGTCGAAAGGCCGGGATCGAAGGAATACGACGAGAAGCACATGATCCTGTACCGGAGCGAACATTGCTTCGTGATCATGAACATGTACCCCTACAACAACGGTCACCTGATGGTGGTGCCGTATCGCCACGCGTCGTCGATGGCAAGCCTCTCGCAAGAGGAGATTTGCGACGTGTTCATGACCGTTCGCGCCACCGAGAGGATTTTGAACGAGACCTTCCATTCGGAGGGGATGAACGTCGGGATCAACATCGGCAAGGCGGCCGGAGCGGGTGTTGATGAGCACATCCACGTGCATATTCTTCCACGCTGGTTCGGCGATAGCAATTTCATGACGACCATCGGCGGCACGAGGGTGATTCCGGAGAGCTTCGAAAGCGCCTATCATCGCTTGAAAGAACAATTTGACAAGCTGTTGGGGGGTCAATAATTTGTCACCCGCAAAGAGAATACGTATCTGGATATGGCTATCGCTGCTGGTGATCATTGCCGTGGTGATTGTCCTGCTGGTGGTAATCCCTCCCCGCGTCAGGGCGAAGGAAGCCGCCGAGGCGGAGAAGAATCTACCGCCGATCCGGATCGAACTCCTCAACGGATGCGGAATTGCCGATGTTGCCCGAAAGGTTCGGGACCATTTCATCGAGTACAACATCGATGTCATCCGATTCGGGAATGCAAAGAAATATATCTATAAAAAGTCGATCATCGTCGTTCGCAAAGACGAAAAGGATGATCTGGAGAGGCTGAAAGAAAAAACGGGGATCGAACAGGTGGTCTTTGCGCTTGACGAGCAAGCGGAAACGCCGTTTCAAATTATCATCGGCGACGATTACCAGCGATTTCTGAAAAAGTGAGAACAGGGGAAATATGGATTATACAGCGAAAGAACTGCTTGATTTTCTTACCCAAACCATTCAGGAGAAAAAGGCCGACAACATCGAGCAGATCGATGTGAGCGAGAAGTCCGGCTATTCGGATTACCTCTTGATCTGCACCGGCGGCAGCGACCTGCATGTTCGCGCGATTGCCGACCACGTGCTGCACGAAACGAAAGGCAAGCCCTACCAACTGCTGGGTAAGGAGGGAATGGAGAATCTGAGCTGGGTGCTCATTGATTTCGGCATGGTGATTCTTCACGTCTTCCGCGAGGAGACCAGAAAATACTACGATCTCGAAGATATATGGAAAAAACAATCGGCGGAAATAACCAGAATAGAGTCGAACTATGATTAAAGAAAAAATCAGCAATGATATTCGTATCGCGGCGGAATCGCTGAAACTCGAGGTTAATCCCGAGTTCAATATCGAGATTCCGAATAACGTCGATTTCGGCGACTATTCGAGCAACGTCGCTATGGTCAGCGCCAAGCTCAACAAGGCCAAGCCGCGCGACATGGCGGAGAAGATCGCGCAAGTTCTCGGGAAAAAGCGCTACTATCGTTCGGTCGATGTCGCGGGTCCGGGATTCCTCAATTTCAAGCTGTCGAATTCGATCTTCCAGAACGAGCTCGAACAGATTGTCGAGAATCCCGAGACGTTCGGACAGGTTGACCACGGCAAGGGATCGAAGATTCTGATCGAGTTCATCAGCGCCAACCCCACCGGGCCGCTCAACATCGTCAGCGCCCGTGCCGCGGCCTATGGCGATACGCTCTATCGCGTAATGAAATATACTGGGTACCACCCGGTTCGAGAGTATTACAACAACGATGCCGGCAACCAGGTGGATATCCTGGCGGAGTCGGTTGAACTGCGTTACCGCGAGCTGCACGAAGAGAACATCGGCGAATTTCCCGTTGAAGCCTATCACGGCGAGTACATCAAGGATATCGCCGCGAAACTCAACGCGATCGAGGGAACCAAGCTACTGCACGTCTCCGAGCGGGATCGTCTTCAGAAGATGAAGGAATTCGCGCTGAACGAAATCCACGAGATGCAGACGATGAGTCTGGAACGATTCGGCGTGGAGTTCGACAGCTGGGTGTCCGAGAAGAATCTGCGTGCCCAGGGCGTCGTGGAAGAGGTGCTCAGCTTCCTCGCGGAGGCCGGCTGCACGTTCGAGATGGACGAAGCGGTATGGTTCGCCTCCAGCAAGTTCGGCGACGAGAAGGACCGCGTGCTCATGAAGAGCGACGGCAGCATCACCTACATCGTGCCGGATGTGGCGTACCACCTGACCAAGTACCAGCGCGGTTTCGACGTGATGATCGACGTCCTCGGGCCCGACCACCACGGTTACGTTCCGCGTCTGAAAGCCGCCATCAAAGCACTCGAATACGACGAGAGCAGGCTCGAAGTGGTGTTCCTCCAGCAGGTCAACCTCTTCTTCGAGGGCGAGCGGGTCAAGATGTCCAAGCGCGAGGGCCGTATTATCACCATGGACGACCTCATCGACGAGGTGGGTAAGGACGCCGCGCGTTTCTTCTTCATCAATCGTCGTCCCAGCGCGCATCTTAACTTCGATCTCGAACTCGCCAAGAAGCAGTCTGCCGAGAATCCGGTATTCTATTGCCAGTACGCGCACGCACGGATCAGCAGCATCCTCAAGAAAGCTAAGAAAGAGAAGATCACCCTGCAGAAATTCGACCTCAAAGACCTGCGCAAGCTGGACAAGATGGACGAGATTTTGATGATGAAGAAGATGATGGAATTCTCCAATATCCTGATCGCGATCTCGGAGACCCGCGAACCGCATCGGCTGGCGGATTTCGTCACCGAACTGGCGGGGATGTTCCACAAATACTATCAGAAATACACCATCGTCAATGCCAAGTCGAAAGAGCTCTCTCAGGCGCGGCTCTACCTGATCACCGCCGTGAAGACGGTCCTTCGTCTGGCGCTCGATCTGATGGGCATCTCGGCTCCGGAAAAGATGTAATGACGATGGATCGTTATAACAAATTTAAAGCTGTCTCAGGGCAGCTTTTTTCTTTGCCTGGGTACGCGGATGTCTCCCGGAGAACGCCGCTCGGAGATCGGCGGCTACGGGTGGGGAATCGGAGATCGGCGCTTACGGGTTGGGACGGGCAACCACAGAGGGACTGCCCCTACGGAACGCGGACGTCTCCGTCCGCATCTTCAGAGAACGCCGCTCGGAGATCGGCGGCTACGGGTGGGGAATCGGAGATCGGCGCTTACGGCTTGGGACGGGCAACCACAGAGGGATTGCCCCTACGGAACGCGGACGTCCCCGTCCGCATCTCCACATGGTACGCAGGCACCCTTGCCTGCATCTCTACATGGAACGCAGGCATCTGTAGGTTTTGAAGAATGAAAAACCTGAACCTGCATCTCCACATGGAACGCAGGCATCTGTAGGTTTTGAAGAATGAAAAACCTGAACCTGCATCTCTCCTTCACACAACAAAGAGGTAATCGATGAAACGGATCATTGTCCTGTCCGACACGCACGGTAACCAGCGGCTTCTGCGCAAGCCTTTCGAGCTGGAGACCGACTACGACATGATCATGCATCTGGGCGATAACTACGAGGACATGCAGGAGAATTTCGACCTCTACGAAGACGCGATTCTGCTGCGTGTTCCGGGGATTTTCCACCCGCGGTACAAGGATCAGTCGCTTCCGGCGATCGTGCACACGGAGGTTGAAGGCTGGGAAATCGGTCTGGTGCACCATCTGGTGGACTACTACAAACAGCCTCACCGCGCCGACATCGTGCTCTACGGTCACACGCACCACAGTGAGATCGAGCGCAATCCGAGCACCGTTTTCGCCAATCCGGGCCACCTGAAAAGCGAGTTCGACCGCAACCGCGAGCCCAGCTACATGGTGATCGAACTGACGCCGAAGGCCGCGCTTCTGACGGTCAGGTCCCTGGGCGGAGCAGTCGTGCGGGAAGAGAGGATCGAGCGATGATCCCGGTCGTCTTGAGCGCGTCGTCGGATATGGAGAGCTGGCGGTCGCTGCTGGTAACCGCGATTGTCCTCTTTGCCGTAGCGCTGATCATCTACCTGATTATCGCGCGCAAGAGGTTCTCCCGTCCCGTGAACACGAACCCCTTCCGAAAGCTCACGCCGGAGCTGGCGTTCTACTCGCATCTGGTGAACATCGAGCTGGGCCACGAACCGGCGAGGATCAAGCTTCTGAAGGCGTATTTCCATCAATTCCTGCGGGACAGATACAATATCGGTAAGCGCGAGGATATTTTTGAACGTGTGGCGGCGGAGGAAAAGAGCCCGCAGATCATAGAAAAGTACGGTGAGATTCACAAGATGATCGAGTCCCTCGAACATGCGCCATCCGACGCGGTTATAAACTACGCGAAAGTGCTGAAAACGATCATCAATCCGGCGGTTCATGGCGAATCGGGTAAAAACGAAAAAGAGGATTGCAACACATGCTGAGGGTATGCGTTATTCGGATAAAATCAAAGAATCAGGAGGATTCATGACGATTGAGGAAATTAATCAGAACGTGATGGAGAAGAGTCAGGTTCTCGATCGTGTATTTTCGGAAGTGCGAAAAGTCATCGTGGGTCAGGACTACATGATCCGTCGCATGATGATCGGGCTTCTGGCCAACGGACACATCCTGCTCGAGGGCGTGCCCGGTCTGGCGAAGACGCTGTCGGTCACCACGCTGGCAGGCGCGCTGGACGCCAGCTTCAAGCGCATCCAGTTTACGCCCGATCTGCTTCCTGCCGACCTGGTCGGAACCATGATTTTCAACCTCAAGACCAGTGAATTCAGCCCCAAGATGGGGCCTATATTCGCGAACTTCATTCTTGCCGACGAGATCAACCGCGCACCCGCCAAGGTGCAGTCTGCGTTACTCGAGGCGATGCAGGAACGGCAGGTGACCATCGGCGACACCACGCACACCCTGCCGAAACCTTTCCTGGTGATGGCGACGCAGAATCCCATCGAGCAGGAAGGAACCTTCCCGCTTCCCGAGGCGCAGGTTGACCGCTTCATGCTGAAGCTGCTCATCACTTACCCCAGCCGCGACGAAGAGCGCGAGATCATGGAACGCATGGTGCGCGCCGAGAAAATCGCGGTAGAGAAGGTGCTCGCCCCGAAGGAGATCATCGCGTTGCGGGAGCTGGTCAAGGATATCTACATGGAAGACAAGGTGAAGGAGTACATCCTCGACCTGGTCTTTGCCACGCGTGAACCGAAGAAGTTCAAGAACCTCGACGACCTGGAAAACCTGATCGAGTGCGGTGCCTCGCCGCGTGCCGGTATCTACCTGGCACAGGCCGCCAAGGCGCACGCCATGCTCGAACATCGTGGCTACGTGACCCCGGACGACGTCAAGGCGATCGGCAAGGACGTGCTGCGCCATCGCATCATCCTCACCTACGAGGCGGAGGCGGAACAGGTGACGCAGGAAGACATCGTACAAAAATTGTTCGACGAAATAGAAGTTCCTTAAACGTAACGGCTTATGGATACATCCGAAATTTTAAAGAAGATCCGCAAGATCGAAATCACCACGCGCAACATGGTGAACGAGCTCTTCTCGGGCGAGTACCACTCCCTGTTCAAGGGGCAGGGTCTGGAGTTCTCCGAGGTGCGCGAGTACCAGGCCGGCGACAGTTATCGTCAGATCGACTGGAATGTCTCGGCTCGCATGCGGACGCCGTATATCAAGAAGTTCGAGGAGACGCGCGAACTCAACGTGATCTTTCTCGTTGACGGCAGCGCTTCGACCCTCTTCGGGACACGCGGCGCGCTCAAATCGGAGTACATCACCGAGGTGACGGCGGTGCTATCGTTCTCCGCGCTGTCCAACAACGACAAGGTGGGGCTGCTGCTTTTCACCGACGAGATCGAGAAGTACATCCCGCCGCGCAAGGGCAAGAAGACGGCGCTCAGAATCCTGCGGGACATCCTCTATTTCGAGCCGCAGAAGAACGGCACCGACCTGGCGAAGGCGGCGGAGTACGTCTATCGGTTGGTCAAGAAGCACAGCATCATCTTCGTGATCTCGGATTTCCTCGACGAGGGCTACGACAATGCGCTGAAGATCATGGCGAAGAAGCACGACGTGATCGGTATCCGCGTGCTCGACCCGGCGGAGCAGGAACTTCCCGACGCTGGGCTTATCTCGGTGCGCGATCCCGAAACGGGCGAAGTATTCACGGTCAACAGCTCCTCTGCGCGCGTCAGAAATCGCTATAAAAAACTGACCGAACAGCGTGATGTCGAGCTGCAAGAGCGCTTCAAACGGATGAAAATCGATCTGGTCGATCTCAGGACCGACAGACCCTATGCCAAGGAGCTCATGCAGTTCTTCAAGCTGCGACAGAAACGGAAATAACTATGCGGTTCAAATATTTGATTCTAATCATGCTTGCGGCCTTCTCCACGCTGGGTGCGCAAACCATCTCCCAGCAGGAAGAGATTCCGGTGGAAGTCTTCATCGGAACGCCGGTCAAGCTTCACATCGATATCGCGTCCTCCATCGGTGACAGCATCTACGCGCCCATGATCGACACTGTCGGTGTCTTTCAGATCATCGACCGGCAGCACTTCGAGGAGGTAGAAGGCGATACGCAGCACACGCTGATCGACCTCTCCATCGCCGCGAAGGAGCCGGGCGAGCACACCTTCCCCGCGCTCGAATACACCCTCAATACATCCACCGGACGGGAAGTCCTGCGTACCGAGCCGTTCGAGATCGGCGTGCGGAGCATGCTGGCGGACAGCAGCAATGTCGTGCGCGACATCGCCAGTCCATTGATGATCTATCCCGGATTCTGGGACATCTTCCTGCCGATCCTGGCGCTTGCCCTGATCATCACCGGTCTGATCTTCCTGATCCGCTATCTGAAGAAGCGACCGGAGAAGGAAGCCGCACCCGCGAAGCCGAAAGACAGAAGACCGGCGTACATCATCGCGCTGGAACTTCTCGAATCGCTACGCGTCCAGAAGCTGCCCGACCATGGTCAGTTTATCGCCTACTGGTTCGAGATCACCATGATCCTCAGGCTCTTCATCGAGCGCCACTACGACATCAAGGCGATGGAGATGACCACCCGCGAGATACGCGAAAACCTCGTTCTGAGAGACCATAGGGAGAAGAGCGAAATCCTTCACTTCCTCGACGGCGCCGATCGCATCAAGTACGCGAAAGGCGACAGCAGCTACAAGGCTTGCATGGACTCGGAGAAATGGCTGGAGAATTATTTGAAGTCGTTCGAGCACCGGACGAAACAGGCGGAGGATCAGGAGGCCGACGATGTTTGAGTTCGCGAGCCCCAACTGGTTCTGGCTGCTTCTGATCGTGCCGGTCTATCTGGCGTACGAGCTTTTTTACAAGAGCCGCAAGGTGGTGCGCATCATCCATCCGTCGGTGAAGCTTCTCAAGGAGGCGTCCGGGCACAGCAGCCTGATGCGGTTCCTGCCCCTCGTGCTCCGCACCATCATCATCCTGCTGCTGGTCACCTCGCTGGCGCGACCACGGTTCAAGAACAAGCAGACCGAGATCGTCGGACGCGGGATCGACATCATGCTTGCCATCGACGTATCGGGCAGTATGCACGCCATAGACTTTCAGCCCACAAACCGCCTGGAGGCCGCCAAGAAGGTTGCCGGGGAGTTCATCAAGAAGCGCCCCAACGACCGCATCGGCATCGTGACCTTCGCCGAGAATGCCTATACGCGGTGTCCGCTGACACTCGACTACCGCATCCTGAACCTCACCATGGACTCGATCGAGATCGACGACAACGCCAACGGAACCGCCATCGGGCTGGGACTGGGTCAGTCGGTGGCGCGGCTCGAGAAATCGGACGCCAAGTCGAAGGTGGTGATCCTGATCACGGACGGTCGTAACAACACCGGCGAGATCGAACCGCTCGACGCGGCGGAGCTGGCGAAGATATACGACATCAAGGTCTATCCCATCGGCGTGGGTAGCAAAGGGATGGTCGATTTTCCGTACAAGGACGCGTGGGGTCGAACCCGCTATCAGAAGGGTCGTAGCGACGTCGATATGGAAACACTGGACAAGATCGCCGAAATCACCGGTACGCGCAAAGCACGCCGGGCGCATAACACGAAGGAACTGGAGCAGATCGTCGAGTTGATCGACAGCATGGAGAAGAGCACGGTCAAGGTCAACACCTACTACCAGCACCGCGAGCTCTTCGGCATCGTGCTGATCCTCGCCATGATTTTCCTGATCGCGGAAGCCGCGTTCCGGTTCCTCTTGAGAAAAGAGATTCCATGAGAAATCCATCTTCTGAATGTCCGAGCGAAGCGAGGTCTTCCGAATGTTGGATTTCGAGTGTTTAGCTTAAAACCAAACATTCAGAAGAGCGCTTCGCTAAACTGGCATTTACAGCAAATGCTATGCTGCCGCACATTCGGAAGTTTGGTTCAGGAGAGATCGATGACAGGAGTCAGGAGACAGGAGTCAGGAGTCAGGAGAGATGAGAGATGCAGGCAGGGATGCCTGCGCTCCAATGTAGCGCTCGACCTCCGGGCGAGCATCCTTATAACTCCCTCGCCCATGAAATGGGAGAGGGCCGGGGTGAGGGTTTCCAGGGGGTACCATGCACTGGGGTAATCCGTCTATGTTGTTATTGCTTCTGCTTATCCCGGTCTATATGGTATTCATCTGGGTGAGCGCGAGGTTGAGGATCAAGTATTTTCAAAGGTTCGCGGACAAGCGATTCTTCAACTACTTCTTGCAGGAATTCAGCAGTTTTCACTGGAACCTGAAGAACGTGATCCTGCTGGTGGCCCTGTTCTTCATGATCGTCGCCGCTGCGCGGCCGCAGTGGGGCAAGGAGATGACCATCATGAAGAAGGAAGGGCTGGACATCGTGGTCTGCGTGGATGTCTCCAAGAGCATGGAGGCGCAGGACATCAAGCCCAGCCGCATCGACCGCGCCAAGGATCAGATCGCGCGGTTCGTGGACGAGCTGAAGTCGGATCGCGTGGCGCTGATCGCGTTCGCGGGCAAGGCGTTCGTGCAGTGTCCGCTGACCGACGACTACGCCGCGCTGAGGATGTTCCTCGAATTGCTGGACACCGAGACGGTGCCGGTCTATGGAACCGATATCGGCAGGGCGCTTACGATGGCGAACGATCTGTTCGATCAGTCGCAGAAATACAAGGTGATCATCCTGATCAGCGATGGGGAAGACCTCGAAGAGAACGCGATCGACGTGGCAGAAGATATCGCCAAGCAGGGCGTAGTGATCTACACGCTGGGCGTCGGTTCGCAGCAAGGATCGCCCATCATGCTGAACGGCGAGAACGGCAACCGCGAGTACGCCAAGGACGACGAAGGTAACATCATCCAGACCAGGCTCGACGTGCGTACGCTGAGTCGGCTCGCGCAATCTGCAAACGGAAGATTCTATCCCGTGACGCCGCGCCAGTCGGAGATTACGGAGATATTGAAAGAGATCGAGCAGATGGAGAAGCGTAAGTTCGACAGCAAGGAATTCGAGAAATACCATGACCGCTACCAGTACTTCGCGTTCGCGGTGATCGTGCTTCTGATCGTCGAAGCGCTCATCATCGCACGCAGGAAGATCAAATGGGTGCGCAACCCCGAGGAGGTCTCCCGATGAGACGCCTGACAATACTACTTGCGCTGCTCGCGTTTTCGCTGACGCTCTCGGCGGAAATCCTCACCTACGACAAGGTGCTGACCAATCTCAAGGGCGTCAACGCCTACAAGAAAGGCGAGCTGGAGAAAGCGCAGAGCAGTTTCGAGGAAAATGCGATTGACAATCCGCGCGACGGCGCGCTTCATTACAATCTCGGCAACGCCTACTTCAAGAACGGCAATCTGGAGCAGGCGGAGCAGGAATACATGATGTCGCTGCGGGACGAAGATTTCGAAGATGTCTCGCAGACCTACCAGAATCTGGGGAATATCTATTTCCAGAATCAGGAGTACGACAAGGCGCTGGGCAACTATTGGCAGTCGGTGGTGGAGAATCCGCAGAACGCCGATGCGAGGTATAATTACGAGCTGACCAAACGCTATATGCAGCAGCAACAACAACAGCAACAGCAGCAGAACTCGGATCAGAACCAGGATCAGCAGGACAAGCAGGACCAGAAACAGCAGAAGGGCGATAAAGAGGACGAGAAGCAGGACCAGCAGCAGCAACAACAGGAGCAGCAGCAGGATCAGGAGAAGAAGGAAGAACAGAAACAGCAACAGGCGCAATCGAAAGAAGAGATGAAGAAAGAGGACGCGGAGAAGCTACTCAAGGCGCTTCTGGAAAAGGAAAAAGAAGAGCAGAAAAAGGAAAAGGAAAAAGTGCACGGGACACCGCGCAAGAAAGGCAAGTACTGGTAATTCCGATGAGATATTTTACAATATGCTTTTTGATTTTCGTGCTGGCGATGCCGCTCTTCGGCGCAGTCGAGGTGCAGTCGTACGTCGATCGAACCAAGGTCGGCATGAGCGACACGTTCACGCTATCCGTGGAAGTCTCCAGCAGCGGTGGGGAAGACGTTGAAAAACCCGATTTCCCCAACGTCGATTTCGTCGAGAACCTCGGCGTATCCACCTCCACGTCGTCATCCTACACCATGGTGAACGGCAAGATGTCGTCCAGCAAGACCAACACCTATACTTTCACGCTGCAACCGATCAAGAAGGGCAACTTCGTCATTCCGCCGATAACGATCAAATACAAGGGCAAGGCGTTTTCGACCAAGCCCATCGGTATCACTGTGGTCGAAGGCAGCACCCGACCGGCTCCGAGAGCGAGTTCGCCCTTCCAGCGAAGCGGAAATCCGCCGGAACAAGACCAGAAGCTCGAGGACAACCTCTTTATCGAGACGCAGGTGTCCAGGCAGAAGGCCTACAAGGGCGAGCCGATCCGCGTTACCTACATGCTCTTCACCCGCTACAACGTCACCAACATGAGTTTCTCCGGCGATCCGGACTACAAGGGCTTCTGGAAAGAGGACATCTTCACCGCCAACAAGGTAGCGTTCGACCGCGTCTCGAAGGATGGAATATCCTACAACCGCATGAAGCTTTCCGAGATCGAGCTCATCCCCAACGAATCGGGCACACTGACCATCCCGGGACTCGAGATGAACGTCGAGCTGCTCAAGCGGTCGCGTGATTTCTTCGACTTCGACCGCACCAACAGCTACCGGATCAAGGGTCCCGACCGCAAGATACAGGTCCGCGAATTGCCTTACGAAGGACGACCGGACAATTTCTCCGGCGCGATCGGCAAGTTCAATATCCAGAGCCGCATCGACAAGAACGAACTCAAGGTCGGCGACTCCTTCACCTACACCATAAAGCTTACCGGCGACGGCAATTTCATGAAGTTCGAGATGCCTATGCTGCCCGAGCTACAGCACCTTCATTTCCTCGCGCCCGAGATCAAGTCCGACGCGCGTGGCAAGACGGCGAAATACCCGGGTATCGCGCAGGAAGAAGGCACTTTCACCATCCCGGCGGTCGAGTTCAGCTATTTCAATCCCAAGAGCGAGCGATACGTTACCGACAAGACGCCGGCCTATACGCTGCATGTGTCGCCCGGAGAAGGAATGCCCGGTTACATTTCCCGCACGCCCGGCGTGGCGCAATCCGCGGTCGAGATGGAGGGCATGGACATCGACTTCATTGTGCGGGAGACCGACCTGACCAGCTATCATCCCTATCTCACCAGACCGGTTTACTGGCTGATCTGGCTCGCGATTTTTCTCTTGATCCCCGCCGCGGGATTCTACGCCCGTGAACGGCGAAAGGCGATGGGAAATATCGACTACATCCGGCAGCGCAAGGCGCGCTCTATCCTCAGGAAATACCTCAAACAGGCGTCGAACGAGGTGGGGAAAATCGAATTCTACGCCTCCGCACAGACCGGTCTGTCCAACTACCTGGCGGACAAGCTCAGGTTGCCGCGCGGAAGCACGTCGGATGCGCTACTCTCGTCGCTCTCCGCAAAGCAGACAGAAGCCGGACTTCTGGAGCGACTCAAGGCGTTCTTCGAACGCTGCAACCAGGCGCGATTCATGCCTGGCGGTTTTTCCGCGGAAAACATCAGGGAAGATTTTACGACGCTGAAAGCGCTGGTCGGCGAACTTTCGAAGATGAGGTGGAAATGATGAGAACCAGTAAAATAATCCTTCTGGCGGTCTTGCTCGTTATCGCGGTCGGTATCTTTGCCCAGACGAAGGAGAGTGTGTTCGAAGAGGGCGTGAAAGCCTACGAGAACAGTGATTTCCGGACAGCTCTCGAGAAATTCTCCTCGCTGGTGCATAAGAAGATCGTCAACGCGGACCTTTACTACAACATCGGTAACTGCTACTACCGCATGGACGACCTCGGTCGTGCCATCCTCAACTATAAACGCGCGCTACGAATCCAGCCCGGACACCTGAGAGCGCAAAGCAGCCTCGAATTCGCACTGACGCAGACGCAGGACAAGCAGCAGCATGATTCGGACGACGCGGTCTCGGGACTTATGGCGAGGATCAATCGCGCCATCAGCCTGAACGCGATCGCGGTCATCGCGGCAATCTTCCTGTTGATCATCGTCGTCATTATCGCCATCCTGATTGTCTTCTATTCCGGCAGAGAGAAGAGTGTGCCGCTGTTCTTCCTCTCGATCGCCATCGTGCTGTTTCTGATCGCGAGTATCTACGGCTGGGCGCGTTTACGCCATTATCAGGACAACAACCAGGCTGTGCTGCTCGCAGACACCGCCATCGGATACAGCGGCCCGGGACGCGATTACACCCGTGTGTTCACCATCCACGAAGGGCATATCTTCGAGGTGATGAAGCAGGAAGCGGAGTGGAGCCAGGTCAAGCTCGGAAACGGACTCGGCGGATGGATTCAGAGCCAGTCGTTCGAGAAGGTGGTCGAGAAGAGGTAAGTCGTGATCTTGATGTGGTGCAGACTTTTCTGGCAGTGTGTTTACGTCTGAGAAATTGAAGCTCTGTTGCATATTGAGTGGGTGAATATAGTAACGATGAATACGAAGTCCTGGAAGGACGTAAGATTTTAGCCGTGGGGATTCAGGATTGTCAGCAAGCTGAAATCCTACAGGTACGAAAGTGCCGGGTTCAAAGTTATCAGAGCAGCACAAAGTCCCGGAGGGACGACAGATAACGCGCTGATTATACATCTGTCGCACCTCCGGCGCTCTTTTCATGTATTTGCATAAATTACCGGGGCTTACGCCCCAGCCTAAAATCTGTCATCCCTACGGGATTGATATAGTGAAACCCATTCCACCCACCGAATATGCAACAGAGCCGAAATGGAGACCCTCACCCGGACCCTCTCCCGTCCCGATACATCGGGAGGTGAGGGAACATCGTGCTTCAGATGGTAATTCCTTTTAGCTCCTTCTCCTGCTTGCGGGAGAAGGCGGGGGGATGAGGGTGATAATTAGACAGAGTCCTGCAATCAATCCTCCGCGTCGATATGGATGGTCATGCTTTCCTTATCGAAGACAAAGCTCGCTTCCTTGAACTTGGGCGGTCCAAATCCGGGCTTGATATTGTTCGAGAAATAGACCGGTTCCTGCGGGATGCCCAGGAAGTTCGTGTTCAGTTTACCGTCTCCGTCGATATCGTGGATAATCGCCACCGCGTATTCACCGTACGGTACCGATCCCAGACAAATGAACAGGGAGTCCTGATCCACGGTCGAGATCAATGCCTTGTAGCGGGTCGTATCGTCCCCAGGGAAGCCTTCGGGTCCATTGTGCAGTGACAACATCAATTTTCCCTCCACGGGCTCCAGTCCTCTTATTTCGACGCTCAGCGTGCCCGATTGGGCGAATGCCATTGATAACCATGCGAACATTAGTCCGAGAAACATACGTTTTGTCATCAATAACCTCTTTATATAGAAGAAGCCCCGATCAGGGGGCCTCTTCCACTATCATTATGAATCCCGTTGGCAGGGATTATTCTTCGCCTTTCTTGCGACGTTTGGCAACGACGATGAACATGATGATCACCGCGATCACCGCGAGCGCGATCAGCAGATACCACCACCATGCCGTGGCCGGTTCTTCCGGCGCCGGCGCCGGCGGTACGACTTTCACCGTATCCATGGGCTCGATAACCGTTTCAACGATCATGGGCTCTTCCACGACCTCTTTCACGATCGGCTTCGGTTTCGGCTTGCGTACCGGCTTCGGTTCCGGCATGGGTTCTTCCACGACCTCCACGACTTCCGGCTCGTACACCGCGCCCTTGAAGATCGAAGAAGCGCCTTCGATGTTGTAGCCTGTCTCGACGATGCGAATCTGGTATTCATACTGATTCTCTTCGTCGTCCGGCATCAGTTCCATCACGCTCCAGGCGTATTCATACGATTTGTCCAGACCGTCCTGCGCGACCGGCTGTGTGATTGGCTGCGCGTTCAGGCGGGCCTTCTCGGTGTCGTTTTCGAAGAGGTAGATGTCGAACGCTGGATTCTCCACGGTGGAGACCCAGTTGAGCACGACCTTGTCCTCGTTCCAGACGGTGTCCGGGAGCGCCGCGATGTTGATCTCGCGGATGCGCCGCGTGATGTTGATCTGCTCCTTGACCGGATCGCCCAGCGCGCCGGCGACTTCCACCGTGATCAGGTTGTCTCCGATGTTGAGGTCGAAGTCCTGAACGAAGTGCTTGCCGTCGTATTCGCGGATGTTGTTACGCACCAGCACGGGATTGCCGCTGACGAAGACACGCACGTAGTCGTAGCGCTTCTGGCCTTCCACGTGGAAATCGACGCGATCTTTCTCGGAGAGCGTTTCGTAGCTGCCCTGTTCCCAGCGGTTATCCGTGAAGATGATGCTGGGCGTCTCGGACGACTGCGGCGCGTAGGTCACGAAGACACCGTAGTTGGTGCTGTTGATCTCGTCCTCGTAGTAGTAGTCGTAGTTGAACATCACATCCCAGTAGTTGAGCGTGTTGATCTCCGGAGCGATGGAAATCTTCTCCGCCGTGCTGCTGACATTGGTAGTGAAGAACGGTGTGGGCAGGCTCACGCCAACCGTCACGCCGTAGTAGTCCTCGTCGTCCTCGCGGGTGTAAAACGCGCCGAGGTTGAGGTATTTCTTCACCTGCCAGTCAACCTTCGCCAGCACCTTCATGGGAAGCTTCTCTTCGTAGTCGGTGTTCGCCATGGAGACGTCGGGACGGTTCAGGTGGAACAGCCCCACGCCGACGTTCAGCCGGTCGTCGAAGAAGTTTCCGTGCAGCGATGCTCCGAAGGTCGGAACGGTGATGCTCGGGTCTGCCAGGTGCTCTTCTTCGGTGAAGGTCATACCGCTTTCGCTGTAGTCGCGGTAGATGATACCGGCGGACACGGCCGCGGTCAGGAAGGAGGTCACCCTGTAGCCCGGGCTTACGCTGAATATGTAGTTCTTGTAGATATCGTCTTGAAGCCCCGTCACGTCTGCTTCGATGGTGAAGCGCTGATAGACGGGCACGTTGATCATCATACCCAGTTCGTGGAAGCCGTCGTCGAAGTTCGAGTATGTCTTCTGGTAGTACGAGCTGAGCTTGAAGTAGTTACCACTCATCTCCGTTGCCGGAATGAATCCGTCGAAGGATATCAGTACAGCCAGGATGGTGACGAATGTGAGAGCTATAATTGTTCGTTTCATCTTACACCTCCTTACCGTACCAGATAAATTTTGCCGCGTTTCTCGATACTGCCGTTCTTACGTAGCACGTAGAGGTACGGCCCGCTGCCGCACTTACGTCCTCCGTCGTCCTTGCCGTCCCAGCTGAGGCTCATGCCCGTGCCGTCGAAGACACCGCTGACCTCGCGTACGCGTTTACCGTGCAGATCGTAGATATTCATTTTCGCATCGACATTGCCGCTGTTTACCAGCCGTCTCGTATAGATATCGTTCAGTCCGTCGCCGTTCGGTGTGAAGGCGTTGGGCTGCGGTTCGATAGAATTACCGCGCACGGTGATGTCAACATCCGTTTCGTCGATACCGTTGTGCGTGAACTCAATCTCGCCGGTATAGACCTTGCGGGTACTCGGCGCGAACTTCACGTAGAAGTCCTCGGCGCCCTGGTAGGGGATGATCAGGTTCGTCAGGGCTTCCACCCATGCGCCTCCTGTCCCGTGCCTTATCTGGAACCCGGGCGGTGCTCCGATCTCCGAAATTTCCAGATCGACGTTACCGGTATTGCTCACGGTGAACATCTGCGCTCCAGACTCCTCGCCGACATAGACATCCCCGAAATTGAACGACGTCTCGTCCACCGCGATATTCGGCAGCGGAGTCGCCACGATCGCGCGGATCAAGAGGTCGCCGTTCGGGATGCCGTCCCAGCCGGTACCGTCATCGACGTAGCTGTGACCCTCAACCGGAGCGGTCGTATCGAGTCCGACCTTGTACGGATGCGAGTAATCGACCACAACGTGGAATCTTCCGCCCACGAACTGCGGTTGCAGATCGACCGGGACGTCCAGTATGTTCCAGCCGGGGTTGAGACCGGTGATCGGGTAATTCAGCGTTGTGATATAGTTCTCGTTCGTTGGCGTATCGCCGTCGCCGTACAGGTTGATCAGCAGGTCCTCGTTGTTCGCGTTCATCTCCCAGAGGTAGATCGCGAACTTGATCAGGGTGCTGGTCGGTGTGTAGCGCTGGATCGGGCTCAGGTCGAACTGAACGCCGAATTCGTTGCCTTGTCCGTACCCTTCTTCCGGCTTGCCGTCGTCGTAGTAGAGCGAGAACTCGGTTACCGGCACCGGATAGACCGTCGCGACCTCGGAGAACCACGATTCGCCGTCCCAATCGACGGGATCGACCTCGAGGATGGCGGCGAGCTTGTAGTAATTGTTCGCGCCGATCGTCGGGTTTTCGTCGGTGTACGAGGTCTCGTCCGCGTCCAGTTCGGCCAGCAGTTCGTAGCTGTCGCCGTACATGCTGGAGCGGTAGAGGTTGTAGCCGGTCAGCCACTTACTGCTTACCGGTGCGCTCCATGTCAGCTCGGTCGAGCCGTCGTTGAAGAGTGCCGGTGCGAGGCTGCGCGGCGCGTCGTTCTGGTTGATGACGGTGAACATGAAGGACACTTCGTCGTAACCGGCGTTGTTCTCCAGGCGCACCGTGATCTCGTACCGTTCGGTCTGCGTCGCCGTCGGTGTCCACTCCATCTCGCCTGTAAGCGGATCGATGGTCATGCCTGCCGGCGGATCGATCAGGGTGAAGGTTGCAGTCGGGAATGCGTAGAACGTCGGTTGCAGACCCCATGCGTTGTCGATCAGATATACCACCTGGTCGTCGATCGGATCGATCTCGGGTACGTCGATGACGTTGATCACCGTAACGACCACGCTCATCTCGGCGGTCTCGCCGTCGTTGTCCTCGGCGTAGAAGGTGATGGTCTCGACGTCGTGCCAGTCGGTTTCCGGATCGAGGCTGACAACGCCGTCGTCGATATCCACGTCGATGTGGTCGGTTTCGCTGGCGCTGAAGGTCAGCTCGTCGCCGTGCATGATGTCGTCGTCTCCGAAGACCTCGTGCAGGTTCATCACCTCGGTCACCTGATTCTCCGGTATCTCGAGGCTATCGACCGCGTTCGCTACGAACGGTGCGTCGTTGACGTTCGCCACCACGATGGTGAACGCCTGTGTGACCTCGACACGCCGTCTGGCGTTGTTCTTGAGCGTGAAGCGTTCGAGACCGTCATCGACCATCAGCACGACCTCGTTGTCTCCGACGAAGTCGTTGGGCGGGATTCCCGTCAACGTTGCCGTTGTGTCACTGGTCGTATCGAAGCTAAGCCATTCGGGTTTTGTCGGAGCGGTGATTAGCAGTTCATCGCTCAGATCGATGTCTCTGACAATGATGTTATAGGTATAGACTTCATCCTCGGTCGCGGTTGTGTCCGGTACCGAGACGAAGAACGGTGCGTCGTTGGTGTTTTCGACTTCGAGGTCGAAAGTATCGGTCGCGGTAGCTCCGTCGTTGTCGGTTGCCGTGACCGTGATCGAGTAGGTGTCAACATCGTCGTTGGTCGGTGTACCGCTGAATGTGCGGGTTTCTCCGGTGAATACCAGCCACTCGGGCCACGGGTCTCCGTTTTCGAGTGCCACGGTGTAGTGGAGAACGTCGCCGTGGATGATGTCGTCGTCGCCGAAGGTGTTCTCGTTGAACGTGAAGTCGAACGGCGTGTCCTCGGTCGCTGGCTGATCCTCGATCTCGTTCGCCACATACGGCGCGTCGTTGACGTTCGCCACGTCGATGTCGAAGGTGTCGGTCGCGGTGGCTCCGGCGTTGTCGGTCGCCGTGACCGTGATCGAGTAGGTGTCAACATCGTCGTTGGTCGGCGTGCCGCTGAACGTGCGGGTCTCATCGTCGAAGTCCAGCCACTCGGGCCATGGGTCTCCGTTTTCGAGTGCCACGGTGTAGTGGAGAACGTCGCCGTGGATGATGTCGTCGTCACCGAAGGTGTCGTCCGGGAACGTGAAGCTGAACGGCGTGTCCTCGGTCGCGGGCTGATCCTCGATCTCGTTCGCCACATACGGCTCGTCGTTGGTGTCCGTCACAACGATGTCGAAGGTGTCGGTCGCGCTGGCTTCGCCGTCTGTTGCCGTAACGGTGATCGAGTAGGTGCCCAGATCGTCGTTGGTCGGTGTACCGCTGAATGTGCGGGTTTCTCCGGTGAATACCAGCCACTCGGGCCACGGGTCTCCGTTTTCGAGTGCCGCAGAATAACTCAGCTCATCGCCGTGGATGATATCATCGTCGCCGAAGGTGTTCTCGTTGAACGTGAAGTCGAACGGCGTGTCCTCGGTCGCTGGCTGATCCTCGATCTCGTTCGCCACATACGGCGCGTCGTTGGTGTTCGCAACGACGATAGTGAAGGACTGGGTGTCGGTGTCGCGGTTTACGTTGTCCGTGACTTCCAGCACCACCTCGTTGTCGCCGACATTGTCGTTGGTCGGGGTTCCTGTCAGGGTTGCCGTGCCATCGTTGTTGTCGGTGAGTTCCAGCCAGATCGGCAGCGTGATATCGACGATGTCGATGTCATCGTTCGGGTCCACGTCGCTGGTCGTGATGTTGTAGGTATAGACTTCATCCTCGGTCGCGGTTGTGTCCGGTACCGAGACGAAGAACGGTGCGTCGTTAGTGTTTTCGACTTCGAGGTCGAAAGTATCGGTCGCGCTGGCTTCGCCGTCGGTTGCCGTAACGGTGATCGAGTAGGTACCCAGATCGTCGTTGGTCGGCGTACCGCTGAACGTGCGGGTTTCTCCGGTGAATACCAGCCACTCGGGCCACGGGTCTCCGTTTTCGAGTGCCGCAGAATAACTCAGCTCATCGCCGTGGATGATATCATCGTCGCCGAAGGTGTTCTCGTTGAACGTGAAGTCGAACGGCGTGTCCTCGGTCGCTGGCTGATCCTCGATCTCGTTCGCCACATACGGTGCGTCGTTGGTGTTCGCAACGACGATAGTGAAGGACTGGGTGTCGGTGTCGCGGTTTACGTTGTCCGTGACTTCCAGCACCACCTCGTTGTCGCCGACATTGTCGTTGGTCGGGGTTCCTGTCAGGGTTGCCGTGCCATCGTTGTTGTCGGTGAGTTCCAGCCAGATCGGCAGCGTGATATCGACGATGTCGATGTCATCGTTCGGGTCCACGTCGCTGGTCGTGATGTTGTAGGTATATAGTACATCCTCGGTCGCGGTTGTGTCCGGCGTCGAGGTGAAGTACGGTGCGTCGTTGGTGTTCGTCACATTGATTTCGAAGTCGGCGAACGCGGTCAGTCCGTCGTTGTCGGTTGCGGTCACGCGTACGAACCACGTTCCGATGTCCTCGTTGGCGGGTGTACCGCTGTAGGTGCGGGTATCGCCGTCGAAGTCCAGCCACACGGGCAGCGGCGAGTCATCTTGCAGCGCGGATGTGTAGCTCAGCTCATCGCCATAGACGATGTCGTCGTCGCCGAAGGTGTTCTCGTTGAACGTGAAGTCGAACGGCGTGTCCTCGGTCGCTGGCTGATCCTCGATCTCGTTCGCCACATACGGCGCGTCGTTGCTGTTCGCCACCTCGATGTCGAAGGTTTGGTAGGCGACCACGCGCACGCCGTCGCTGACCGTCAGCGTGACAGGGTTGGTGCCCACGTGCTCGTTGAGCGGTGTACCGGTGATGTCGCCGGTGCCGTCGCCGTTATCGTGAGGCGTCAGCCATGAGGGAAGCACGTCCCAACCCAGTACGAGCGTCGCACCCGGATCGTCGTCCGTTGCCACGATGTTGTAGGAATATAGTACATCCTCGGTCGCGGTTGTGTCCGGTGTCGAGGTGAAGTACGGATCGTCCTGCGTATTGGCGACCACGATCTCGAAGTCGGCGAACGCGGTCAGTCCGTCGTTGTCGGTTGCGGTCACGCGTACGAACCACGTTCCGATGTCCTCGTTGGCGGGCGTACCGCTGTAGGTGCGGGTATCGCCATCGAACGCAAGCCACACGGGCAGCGGCGAGTCGTCTTGCAGTGCCGATGTGTAACTCAGCACGTCGCCATAGACGATATCGTCGTCGCCGAAGGTGTTCTCGTTGAACGTGAAGTCGAACGGCGTGTCCTCGGTCGCTGGCTGATCCTCGATCTCGTTCGCCACATACGGCGCGTCGTTGGTGTTCGCAACGACGATAGTGAAGGACTGGGTGTCGGTGTCGCGGTTTACGTTGTCCGTGACTTCCAGCACCACCTCGTTGTCGCCGACATTGTCGTTGGTCGGGGTTCCTGTCAGGGTTGCCGTGCCATCGTTGTTGTCGGTGAGTTCCAGCCAGATCGGCAGCGTGATATCGACGATGTCGATGTCATCGTTCGGGTCCACGTCGCTGGTCGTGATGTTGTAGGTATATAGTACATCCTCGGTCGCGGTCGTGTCCGGTTCCGAGGTGAAGTACGGTGCGTCGTTGGTGTTCGTCACATTGATTTCGAAGTCGGCGAACGCGGTCAGTCCGTCGTTGTCGGTTGCGGTCACGCGCACAAACCACGTTCCGATGTCCTCGTTGGCGGGTGTACCGCTGTAGGTGCGGGTATCGCCGTCGAAGTCCAGCCACACGGGCAGCGGCGAGTCGTCTTGCAGCGCCGATGTGTAACTCAGTACATCGCCATAGACGATATCGTCGTCGCCGAAGGTGTTCTCGTTGAACGTGAAGTCGAACGGCGTGTCCTCGGTCGCGTTCTGATTCGCGATCGCATTCACCAGGTATGGTGCGTCGTTGGTGTTCGTGATCACGATCTGGAACACACCCTCGGCACTCTCCATCGCGAGGTCTGTCGCTACGACTTTCACGTCGATGGTGCCGATGTTTTCGCTGAGCGGCGTACCGCTGTAGGTGCGTGTCTCGGGAACGAAGCTCAGCCATGCCGGTAGCGGCGAGCCGTCTTCGAGTGTCGATACGTATGTCAGTGTGTCGTCGTAGATCAGATCGTCATCCAGGAAGGCGTCTTCCGGGAAGACGTATTCGAAGAACATATCTTCCGGCGCTTCCTGATTCGGGATCGCGTTGGCGTAGTACGGAGCGTCGTTGGTGTTAACCACGGTGATGATGAAGCTCTGGTTCACCGGGTCGTTGATACCGTCCGTGACCGAGATTTCCACCGGGTTCTCACCGACATGCTCGTTGAGCGGCGTACCGGTAAGTATTGCGGTGCCGTCGCCGTTATCGGTGAGCAACAGCCATGTCGGGACGTTCACTTCTCCGAAGCTCAGCGGATCTGGGTTGATATCCGTCGCGGTAATGTTATAGGTATAGAGCACATCCTCGGTGGCGTCGGTTACTGGCGTCGAGGTGAATGTCGGCGGCTCCTGACTGAAGATCACGTCAAGCGTGAAGACATTCTCAGCGCTCTGCATGTCGAGATCGGTTGCCGTCACCTTGATCTGCCAGGTCGTGATCGCGGTTGGTGTGCCGGTGAAGGTTCGTGTTGCGGGATCGAAGCTCAGCCACGCCGGAAGCGGACTGCCGTCTTCGAGGGTCGCCGTGTAGCTCAGCATGTCTCCCGGTGTCGGCTCGGTGAACGTATTCTCCGGGAATGTGTATTCGTAGAGCGCATTGAGGAAGGTCACCTGATCCGGGATCGGATTGGAGACGACCGGCGGCTCGACCACGTTCTCCACGTGGATGATGAAGGCCTGATCGACCGGTACCCCTGTTGAATCCGCCACACTGATCACCACCGGGTTTTCGCCGATATCGCTTTGATATGGCGTTCCGGAGAGGATCGCGGTGCCGTCGCCGTTGTTGTGGAGCGTTAGCCATGTCGGCAGGGTTGGTGCCGTAAAGGTCCAGTTATCCAGAACGTCGTCGTCTTCCGTGGTGATCGTATAGGTATAGAACACGGCTTCTTGTGCCGTGGTGTCGGGCACGGAAGTGAAATACGGCATGTCGTTTGTATTGTGAACCCTGAGGACGAAGGTGTCCGCAGCGCTCAACTGGTAAACGTCCGTAGCCGTAACAACGATCGAGTATTCTCCAACATCGGTCTGATCCGGTGTTCCTTCGAAGTGACGTGCGAAGTCGTCGAATCTCAGCCAGCCGGGCAGCGGATCGCCGCTAACCTGCCGAACCGAGTAGGTCAATGTGTTGTTGACGTCGATGTCGTCGAACGTGTTTTCCGGGAATGTGTATGAGAACAGGGCATCTTCCCACGCTTCTTGATCGGGTATCGGATTGGCCACAAACGGCGCATCCGGTTCGTCCAGCACGCGCAGATTGAAGGTGTCTTCCGCAGTCAATCCCTCTTCGTCGGTGGCGATAACCACGATCGGATAGACGCCCACATCGTCGTGCGTCGGGATACCGTAGAAGGAGCGTGTCTCGGTCGTGAACTCGAGCCACCCGGGAAGTGCTCTTCCGTCGTCGAGTTTTGCCGTGTAGGTCAGTTCATCGCCCCATAGGATATCCGGATCGCCGAAGGTGTCGGCGCGGAAGGAGAACGAGTAGGATGTCAGCTCGTAAATCTCGTGATCCTGGATCGGATGCATTACGTACGGAGCATCGTTCACGTTCGCCACGGTCAGCTCGAACGTGGTTGTCGCAGTCTGTCCCGCGGGATCCTGCGCCGTCACGTCGAACATCATGCTGCCGACATCGTCGTTGCTCGGGGTTCCGCTGAAAGTGCGGGTGTCCTCGTCAAACGCGAGCCATGCCGGGAGCGGACCGTTTCCGCTGATGATGGCGCTGTAGGTCAGCACATCGGCAGCGTCCAGATCGCCGAAGGTTTCTTCGGGGAAGGTGTAGCTGAAGGCGATGTCCTGGGTCGCCGTCTGGTCCGGGATCGGATTCTGCACGAACGGCGGTGAATTCACATCCCGGACATCGATCGAGAAGCTCTGCTCCGTCGGTATCGCGATACCGTCTTCGGCGTTCAGGGTTACAGGATTGGCGCCCACATACTGCCAGGTTGGCGTACCTGCGAGTGTCGCGGTTCCGTCGCCGTTGTCGGTAAGCGTCAGCCAGTCCGGAAGAACCGGTGCCGTGATGCTGATTCCGAGGTTGACGCCATCGTCGGTTACCCGGATCGGATAGGAGTAGGGCACACCCTCTTCGGCAGTCAGAATCGGATTGGTTTCGAACTGCGGAGGCAGATTGTCCAACACGACCCGGAGCATGAAGATGTCTTCCGCGCTTTCGAGTGCGATATCCGTAGCGGTACCCCGGATGTTGTAGATACCGGCGTCGCTGACAGCCGGCGTACCGGAATAGGTCCTGGTTGCCGGATCGAAGTTCAGCCATGCCGGCAGCGGGTTGCCATCGGCCTGATCCGAGGTGTAGGTCAGGACGTCGCCGTGGATGATGTCGTCGTCGTTGAACGTTCCGGCGCTGAACGTGTATTCGAACAGCGTCTCGACGACAGCGCCGCGATCCGGAATCTGGCTTGCGACGTACGGTGCGTCGTTAACGTTCTCGACGGTCAGGGTGAACGATTGGTCGGTTGCCTGCCGGATACCGTCATCGACTCGCAGGGTAATGTCGTAGTTGCCAACATTGTCGTTGGTTGGCGTACCCTGGAGGATCGCCGTGCCGTTGCCGTTGTCGTTGAAAGACAGCCAGCCGGGTATCTGAACGGCGGTGACATTGATATTCTCGCTGTTGCCGTCGTCGGTCGTTGTGATGTTGTAAACGTACGGAACGTCCTCGGTCGCGGTGGTGTCCGGCGTCGAGGTGAAGGTAGGCGGTACGTTGTCCATATAGACGGTCAGGATGAAATCGTCGAACGCGAATGCGTTTTCCGTGTCGGTCACGCGAACGCGCATGTCGTAGAATCCGACATCCGTAAGCGCTGGCGTGCCGCTGAAGGTATGCGTATCCAGGTCGAATGCGAGCCAGGCGGGAAGCACGGAGCCGTCCGCGAGCTGCGCAGTCCATGTGAGCATGTCGCCCCAGATCAGATCGTCGTCTCCGAAGGTTCCTTCCTGTATCACGTAGTTGAGCGCGACGCCCTGCCGGATACCGATGTCTCGGATTGGCTGAATCAGGTACGGCGCATCGTTGACGTTCGTAACGGTGATGACGAACTCCTGCTCGGTGAGAACCCGGACATTGTCGCTTGCCTGGAGCACCACATCGTGCTGTCCGACATTCGAATTTTCGGGGATACCGGAGAGCGTGGCGGTTCCGTCACCGCTATCGGAGAGGTTCAGCCAGTCCGGAAGAACCGAAGCGGTGATCTGCACGCCAAACCCGACACCGTCGTCGTCGGTTGTGATATTATAAAGGTAGTTCTCGTCCTCATCCACCTCCGTGACCGGCGTCGATGTGAACTGCGGCGGAAGATTGCCGGAGAACACTTGAAGCGTAAACACATCGGAAACCGTTGCCAGCGAGTCGTCGGTAACGGTTACCCTGATCGGGTAATCTCCGGCGTCTTCGAATGCGGGTGTTCCGCTGAAGGTTCTGGTGGCGTTATCGAAAGCGAGCCACGCCGGTAGCGCATCACCCGTATCGAGCATTGCGTCGTATGCCAGGTGATCGCCGTGAATGATATCCGGATCGTCGAAGGCGTTTTCCGGGATGGTGTATTCGAACGGTGACTCGGCAGCCGTCGTGATATTTTGCAGCGCGCTGGCCACATACGGTGCGTCGTTGAGGTTGTAAACCGTCAGCGTGAACTGCTGGCTGGTCGCCTCGCGGATGATGCCGTCGCTGACATAGAGGACAACCTCGTGATCGCCCACTTCATCGTTGGTCGGCGTGCCGGAGAGAACCGCGGTTCCGTCCTCGTTGTCCGTCAGGGTCAGCCATTCGGGAACGACACCGCCCACGAAGGACAGACCTGCGTTGATTGCGTCGTCCTGGGCGACAATATTATAGGTATAGGGAGCGTCCTGCCAAGCTTCGGTTACCGGACGGCTGACGAACACCGGAGTCTGGTTGTATGATCGAACCGTTAGATCGAACTGGTCGATCGCCGTGGCGGTCGAGTCGTCGGTTGCGATCAGATTGATCGAGTAGAGGCGCGCATCCAGCAGATACGGTGTTCCCTCGAAGCTCAGGGTGGCTGGATCGAAGGTCAGCCAGAATGGCAGGTTGCTACCACTGATAAGCCTGGCGGTGTATGTGATGTGGTCGCCGTATCTCAGGTCCGGATCGTCAAACGTATCCGGATTCGCCCTGAATACGAACGGACGATTCGTGAAAGCAGTTTGATTCTCGTTGGGATTGGCGACAAACGGCGCGTCGTTCATGTTGTGCACTGTCAGCGTCCAGCTTTGCGAGACCGGATCGGCGATGCCGTCGTCCGCATACACCGTGATGTCGTATGATCCGACATCCGCGTTCGATGGCACACCGGTAAGGATCGCGGCTTCATTGCTCAGTGCGTTGAACTCGATCCAGTCCGGCAGGTCACCGGCGGTGATCCGAACGCCGCCATTATTCAGGTCGTCGTCCGTCACGATGATTTCGTAGGTGTAGCGATTGTCTTGCAGCACATCTTCCACAGGCGTGCTCGCGAAGACAGGCGCGTTGTTGCCTATCGCGTGAACGATAAGATTGAATTCGTCGAATGCGCTGGCATCCAGGGGATCCGTCGCGGTCACCTTCAGTGGCGTGACACCGTTGTCGTTCGGCGTGCCGCTGATGGTGCGATTGGGAGCGTCGATTACGATCCAGCCGGGCATCGGGCTTCCGTCGGATGTGGTGACGTCATAAGTAAGAATATCGCCCGTATTGGGATCGACGAACGTGTCTTCCGCCCATGTGAAGCTGAAGAACACGCCCAGCTCTCCAACCTGATCCGGGATCGGGTTGGCGACGTAGGGCGGATAGTTGATCGAATTCACGTTGATGGCAAATGCCTGCTCGACCGGCGCTGCGATACCGTCGCTGACGGTCAGTGTGACATCGTTCGGTCCGACGTAATCGATGGTTGGCGTACCTGTGAGGGTCGCGGTTCCGTCTTCGTTATCGAAGAGGTTCAGCCACTCGGGCAGAACCGTTGCCGTGATCACCAGTCCGCCGAAGTTGTATCCGTCGTCGCTGGTGGTGATCTCGTACAGGTAGAGCGTTCCTGCATCCACGCCCATTACGGGAGCTGAAGTAAAGGCGGGTGCCTGGTTCTCCGCAAACACGCGGATGATGAACACGTCTTCCGCGTTCAGTCCGGCGATATCGGTGACGGTGATGCGAACGGCATAGTTGCCGGCGTCGCCGAATGACGGGGTTCCCTGGAGTTCGCGCGTTTCCGGATCGAAGCCCAGCCACGACGGAAGCTCTGTGCCGTCGGACATATCCGCGCTCCAGGTCAGGATGTCGCCCGGGTCCGGATCGTTGAACGTCGTTTCCGGAACGATGTAGCTGTAGAGCTGATCCGCGGTTGCGGACTGATCGGGGATCGGGTTCACAAGCTCGGGTGTTTGATTTACGTCCAGCACCCGAATCGTGAATTCCTGAAGGATCGGAGGCAGGATGTTGTCGGAGACACTGAGGGTGACGTTGTGGGCTCCCAGGTCGGAAGACTGCGGTGTCCCGGCAAGAAGCCCCGTACCGTCGCCGTTATCGGCGAAGGTGAGCCACTCGGGAAGCAGCGTGGCTTCCAGCGTGATTCCCAGGTTGATGCCGTCGTCGCGTGTCGTGACATTATAGGTATAGGGTGTATTCTCCCAAGCTTCGAGCACAGGCAGCGAAGTGAATACCGGCGGGACATCCTCGGCGTAAACCGAAAGCGAGAAGATATCCGAAGCGGATTCGAGTCCCGTGTCGGTAGTGGTGACCTTGATCGAATAGGTGCCGATATTGAGTGTGGCCGGCGTTCCGGCAAACCGGCGTTCATTCGGGAAGAAGCGCAGCCAGTTCGGGAGCGGAGAGTCGTCGTAGAGCGATGCGGAGAATGTGAGCACGTCACCCGCATCGACGTCCGTGAAGGTGTTTTCCGGTATCACGAACGTGTAGGTCTGGTTGACCAGTGCAGCCTGATCCAGGATCGGATTGGCCAGCACCGGCGGGGTATTGACGTTTGCCACCTCGATATCGAATATCTGCGTTACCGGCGGTGCGATACCGTCCGATACGTTCAGCACGACATGGTGGTTTCCGACATCTTCGTTATCGGGGGTTCCGCTGAGCGTCGCCGTTCCGTTGCCGTTATCGACGAAGGCAAGCCACAGCGGAAGCTGCGGTGCCGTGATCCTGATGCCCAGGTTCACGCCGTCATCGGTCGTGGTGATGTCGTACTGGTAGGGCACGTTCTCCGTCGCGTCCGTGACGGGTGCTGAGGTGAAGGACGGCGCGACATTGATTTCGATTACCTGCAACTCGAACTCGTCGGTAACGGATGTGAGCTGAAGGTCGGTGGCGGTTACCTGAATGGTGTATGTACCAACTTCCGTGAGTCCCGGCGTTCCGCTGAAGTGTCGCGATCCAGGAGTGAAGGTCAGCCATACCGGAAGCGGAGTTCCCCCGCTGAGCATGGCGCTGTAGGTCAGTGCGTCACCGTGGATCAGATCGTCGTCGCCGAAGGATGTCTCCGGGAAAATGAAGCTGAAGGCTTCGTTGATCAAGGTTGCCTGATCCGGAATCGGCTGGTTCACGTAGGGAGCGTCGTTGGTGTTGGCGACGTTGATGGTGAACGCCTGGGTTGCCAGCACGCGGGTGCCGTCGTTGGCGGTCAGCACGACGTCGGCCGTACCGACATTGTCGTTGTCCGGAGTACCCTGGAGCAGCCCGGTTCCGTCTCCATTGTCGGTAAGGGTCAGCCAGCCGGGAAGAACCGGCGCCGCGAGTACGAGCGTTGCGCCCGGATCGGAATCCTGCGCGACCACGTTGTACTGATAGAGGATGTCTTCCGTGGCGTCTGTAACCGGCGTCGAAGTGAAGGTCGGGCTGTCGCCGCTATTGATGACTTCGAGCAGGAACTGGTCGTTTGCGGAAGCACCCAGGAGGTCGGTCGCGGTGACCTTGATGTCCAGATTCGCGATGTCGCCGTCGTCCGGTGTTCCGCTGAAGTTGCGGGTAGCCGGATCGAAGCTCAGCCACGCCGGAATCGGGGAATTGTCCGCCAGCGTCGCGTCGTAGTCGAGTACGTCACCCCAGATGAGATCGTCATCCGCGAAGGTGTCTTCGGCAAAGGTGAAGTTGAAGAACACCTCTTCGTTGGCTACTTGATCCGGGATCGGATTCGCCAGATACGGGGCGTCGTTGGTGTTGGCGACCGTGATCGTGAATATCTGATGTACCGGATCGGAGATGCCGTCGGTGACCACGATATCGACTGCGTTGTCGCCGACATATTCGTTGGTGGGCGTACCGCTGAGTGTTGCTGAGCCTCCGCCGTTGTTGATCAGTGAGAGCCATTCCGGCAGTTCGACCGCGAGGAAGGCGAGACCGAAGTTCTGGCCGTCGTCCGTCGCGGTAATGTCGTAGGTGTAAAGCAGGTCTTCTGTTGCGTCGGTGACCGGTGCCGAAGTGAATTCCGGCGGATCGTTGGACTCGATGACGCTCAAGTCGAAGTCGTCGTACACGGTATCGAGCTGGTTGTCGCGAGCCGTGAGCCTGATATGATAGACCGTTCCGATCAGCGCGCTTTCGGCCGTACCGGAGAAGGTGCGCGTCTCGTTGTCGAAGCTGAGCCATTCGGGCAGTTGTTGTCCATTTGTCTGCCGTGCGAAGTATCGGAGCGCGTCGCCATAGATCAGGTCGTCGTCGCCGAAGGTCGTCTCCGGAACGATGAACTGGTAGGGCGTTTCGATGATTGCAGCCTGATCGGGTAGCGGGTTTTCGACGTACGGAGGCGTGTTGACGTTGATCACCTCCAGTTCGAAGATGTCGTCCGCAGTAGCGCCGGCGATGTCGGTCGCCGTAACCTTGATGTCGTATCTTCCCACATCCTCGTTCAACGGGATACCGCTGAACAGACGCTGGGACGGGATGAAGCTCATCCAGCCCGGGAGCGGATCGCCACTGACGAGTTTGGCGCTATAGGTCAATTCGTCACCGTAGATGACGTCGTCGTCCTCGAATGTGTTTTCCGCGAACGAGAAAGAATATGCCGCGCTCTCGTATGTGATGTGATCCGGGATCGGATTGATCAGTTGCGGCGCGTCGTTGGTATTGATCACGTTGATGGAGAACGACTGCTCGACGGTCGGTGCGATTCCGTCGCTCAGCGTAAGGACAATATCCCACGTTCCGATGAGTGCGTTATCCGGCGTGCCTTCCAGCACCGCGGTTCCGTCACCGTTATCGGTCAGCGCGAGCCATGGGGCGATGGTCGGTGCCAGAATCTCGATTCCGCCATTGTTCACGCCATCGTCGGATGTGATGATGGAATACCTGTACAGCGCGTCCTCGAACGAGGTCGTTACCGGCGAGGAGGTGAATTCGGGCGGGTAGTTTGACGGGACGATTTCGAGAACGAATTCGTCCGTAGCGAAAGCGCCGTCGATATCTGTCGCCGTGACCACGATGTTGTAGATTCCGATATCGCTTGTCGCAGGCGTACCGCTGAATGTCGCCGTCGGTCCGTCGAATGTCAGCCATGCCGGGAGCGGATCGCCACCGGCGAGATTCGCCGAATAGCTCAGTACGTCACCCGCGTCGATGTCATCGAATGTATCGCCCGGAATCACGTAGCTGTATGCCACAAGTTCCTGTGACTGCTGGTCGGGAATGGGATTGACCAGTAGGGGGGTGTCGTTTACGTTCTGGACGGTGATGGTGAAGTTCTGTTCCACCGGATCGGCAATGTGATCCCATACGGTCAGTGTGACATTGTGCTGTCCGACTTCATCGTTGGTAGGCACTCCGTTCAGAGAAGCGTTGCCGCCGCCCAGGTCGTTGAATTCCAGCCATTCGGGAAGCAGGGTCGCTTCGATAGTGATACCGAAGTTCACGCTGTCGTCCTCGGTCGTGACATTATAAATGTACGGGACATCCTGTGTTGCGTCGGTAACCGGCGTCGAGGTAAACTGCGGCGATTCGTTGGATGCGAATACCACGATATCGAATTCATCGGTTGTCGATTCCATTGCCGCATCCAGTGCGGTCACAAGGATGGTGTAGGATGAGCCCAGATCGCTCTCGGCCGGTGTTCCGTAGAAGCGACGATCGGAGCTGTCGAAGGTCAGCCATCCCGGAAGCGGCGATTCGTCGATGAGGGTTGCCGTGTAGTTGAGGAAGTCGCCCGGGTCCGGATCGGTGAAGGTACCTTCCGGGAAGGCGTAATCGAACGGCACTTCGGTGAACGCTGCCTGATCCGGGATCGGAGTCACCAGAGACGGCGCGTCGTTGAAGTTGTTGATAATAAGGTCGAAATCGTCAAAGACCGATTCGTCGAAGCTGTCGGTGGCGGTCAGACGGATCGAGTAAGTTCCGGTATCGTAATCGGACGGCATACCGCTGAATTTGCGCGTGGCGGATGTGAAGGTCAGCCAGTCGGGCAGCGGATCGCCGTTGATGAGGGTTGCGGAATAGGTCAGTATGTCGCCGTAGGGTATATCCGGATCGGCGAAAGTGTTGGACGGGAAGGTGTAGTTGAACATCACGTCTTCCCAGCCGATGACCATCGTGATCTGGTGCGAAATGTACGGAGCGTCGTTGACGTTCTCGACCGTCAGCTCGAAGACATCGGTTCCGGTAGCGCCGTCGAGATCGGTTGCGATCACGGCGACGTAGATTGTACCGACGTCCGAATTGGCGGGTGTTCCGCTGAATGTTCGCGTAGCCGGGGTGAAGGTGAGCCATGCCGGCAGCGGCGATGCATTCTGCTGTTCGGCGCTGTAGCTCAGCACATCGCCCGTGTCGATATCGTCGAATACGTCTTCCCCGAAGGCGTACTGGAAGTACTGGTCCTGGGTCGCGTTCTGATCCGGGATCGGATTGACCACCTGCGGCTCGTTGTTGACGTTCGCAACGGTGATGGTGAAGCTCTGCTGGACATTCGGCGCGATGTTGTCGGAGAGGTTGATGATTACCTCGTTCTCGCCTACGTTATCGTTGCCCGGTGTTCCCTGGAGCTGTGCGGTTCCGTCGCCGTTATCGGTCAGCGTAAGCCATGCGGGTACGGTCACGCCCGTGATGAACATGCCGTCGTCGATTCCGTCGTCGTCGGAGGTGATATCATAGGTATAGAGCACGTCCTCGGTCGCGTCCAGAACCGGCGAGGATGTAAACTCCGGCGCCTGGTTGGTGGGGATGACGATCAGATCGAAGTCGTCGAAGATATTCTCTCCATCGATGTCGCTGGCAGTGACGCGAACCTCGTAGGTTCCCACGTCGTCCAGTGTCGGGCTTCCGCCGAAGTGGCGCGTTGCTCCGTCGAAGGTCACCCATGCCGGCAGGTCCGATCCGTCGGTGAGGGTAGCAGTATAGGTCAGTTCGTCGCCGTAGATCAGGTCGTCGTCCATGAAAGCGTCTTCGTTGAACGTGTAATCGAGCGTCGTGTTGGCGGCGACGGTCTTGTTGGCGATGGGGTTTGCCACGTATGGCGCATCGTTGACGTTGGCGATGGTGATGGTGAATTCCTGCGTGGAGATCACCCGCACGCCGTCGTTGACGGTCAGGATGACTTCGTTCTGTCCGACGTTGGCGTTCAGCGGCGTGCCTTCCAGCAGTCCGGTGTTGTCGTCGTTGTCGGTAAGCGTCAGCCATTCCGGCAGCAGGTCGGAGCCGATTTCCAGAACGTTGTCCGGATCGTCGTCCGCGACCTGAATATTATAGGTATAGAGGATGTCCTCGGTTCCCTGGATCACGGGGTTGGAGAGGAAATAGGGATCGTCCTGCGTGTTCTGTATTTCCAGGGTGAACACGGAGGAAGCGATTGCCAGCCCGGTATCGGTAGCGACCACCTTGATGTCGATGGTTCCCGGTACGGTCGGCGTTCCGGAGAATTCTCCGTTATCGAACGCGAGCCAGGCGGGAAGGTCCGAGTCGTCCGCGAGCGTGGCGGAAAGCGTCAGTTGGTCGCCCCAGACGATATCGTCATCGTCGAAAGTGTCTTCGGGAACTGAATAGCTGAACGGGTCGTCTTCGGTTGCGATCTGGTCCGGGATCGGATTGACCACGACCGGTGCGTCGTTCACGTTCTCGATGGTGAGGGTGAATTCGTCGGTGACGCTTTCATCGGAGCGGTCGCGCGCGGTGACGACGATATCGTACGGGCCGACATCTTCGTTCAGGGCCGTGCCGCTGAAGTTACGGGCGGCCGGCGTGAACACGAGCCACGCGGGCAGCGGATCGCCACCGGCGAGTTCGGCGCTGTAGAAGAGCGTATCGCCGACACCGACGTTCTGGTCGAAGAAGGTATCGACACTGAACGTGAAGTTGAACGGCGTGTCCTCGTACCCGGTCTGATCCTGGATCGGATTGGCCACGGTCGGCGCCTGGTTGAAGTATCGAACCTCGAGCTTGAACACGTCCGTCACGGAGACGTTGGAGCTGTCGGTCGCCGTCACCCGGATATCGAATATCGAAATATCGGATTCCTGCGGCGTTCCCGCGAAGGTCCTGGTTGCGGGATCGAAGCTGAGCCATGCCGGCAGCGCGACGTTCGAGCCGTTCTCGAGTTTGGCGGCTGTATAGGTCAGGTAATCGCCGTGGATCACGTCGTCATCGACGAAAGTGTCCGCCGCGAAGGTATAGCTGTAGGGGAGTGTTTCGGTCGTGATCTGATCCGGAATCGGGATCGCCAGGACCGGCACGTCGTTGACGTTCTCGACTTCGAGGCGGAACGTATCGACTGCCGTTGCGTAGGCGGAGTCGGTCGCGGTAACGGTGATATCGTAGAATCCGACATCTTCGTTGAGCGGAATTCCGTTGAAAGTTCTGAGCTCCGGCGTGAAGTTCAACCACGCGGGAAGTGCCACGATATCGCCAAGCGAATCGACCTGTCCCGCGGAGTAGGTCAGGATGTCGCGGACGGGCTGATTGTCCGGATCGCCGAACACGTTTGTGCTGAAGGTGAAAGTATAGGAGATATCCTCGGTGGCGTGGTGATCGAGAATCGGGTTGATCACCACCGGCCCGTCGTTCGAGTTCAGAACTTCGATTCGGAACGAGGTGGAAGCCGTAAGCCCCTCGACGTCCTCTGCCGTGAGCTTGATGTTCCAGATGCCGCGGTCTTCGTTAGCGGGTATGCCGGAGAAGGTGCGGGTCGGTCCATCGAATCCGAGCCACGCGGGCAGCGGCATGATATTGCCCAAGCTGTCCTGCGTCGCGGTGAATGTCAGCAAATCTCCGTAGAGAAGGTCCGGGTCGCCGAACGTGGTATCCGAGAAGGTGAATTCGAAGAGGTTGTCTTCGATGGCGATCTGGTTGGGCACCTGGTTTGCGACGTATGGTGGGTCGTTGGTGTTGGCGATTTCGATATCGAAGATGTCTTCGGCGGTAAGTCCCGGCACATCGGTTACGATGACTTTAACTGACAGGGTTCCGACGTCTTCGTTGCGTGGGATACCGGTAAATGTGCGCGTTGAACGGTTGAACTGAAGCCATTCCGGCAGCGGTGTGTCGTCCGCCTTCCGTGCGCTGTAGGTAAGGATATCGCCTTCCGGTATGTTGTCGTCGTCGAAGGTGTTCGCCGGGAATGTGAAGTTGAATCCCGCGTCTTCGGTCGCGTTCTGGTCACCGATAGGATTCACGAGATAGGGCGGATTGTTTATCCAGGTAACCCACAGACGGTAAACGTCGAATGCGGTCGCCCCATCGATGTCCTGAACCTGTACGCGAATGAAATACTGGCCGATATTGGCGTGGACGGGCGTACCGGAGAATGTCCGGGTCGCCGGATTGAAATTGAGCCACGGCGGCAGAGCGGAGAGATCGGACAGGGTTGCCGAGTAGGTCAGCACATCGCCCGGATCGTCGTCCGCGAAAATCGAATCGGGTATCGTGTATTGATAGAGGTCCTGTTCCTGCACCAGTTGATCGGGAATGAAGCTCACGATATACGGATCGTCGTTCGTATTTTGCACCGTGATCATGAATGTGTCGGTCACGGTCTCCAGTTCGATATCGGTGGCGGTAATCGCGATCTCGATATTGCCGATGTCTTCGTTGGCGGGTGTACCGCTGAAGCGGCGCTGCCCTGCATCGAAGGAGAGCCATTCCGGCAGCGAGTCGCCGTTAGCAACGGCTGAGGAATAGGTCAGGTTATCGACCGGATCGGGATCGTTGAATGTGTTCTCGGGGAACTGGTAATCGAACAGGGCGTCCTCGAAGGCGATCTGATCCGGTACCGGATTTGCGACCTCCGGCGGATCGTTGACATTGATGACCTCGATATTGAATGCCTGTTCGATCGGATCGTCGATGTCGTCGGTCACGGTAAGGATGACCTGATTGTAGCCGATGTGTTCATTGGATGGCGTACCGCTCAGCAGCGCGGTCCCGTCGTTGTTGTCGGTCAGGGTGAGCCAGGAAGGGAGTACGGGCGCGGCGAAATGGAGTCCGCACACGCTGATGGTGTCGTCTTCGGCTGTTATCTGGTATTGATAAAGCTGGTCTTCAAAGACGCTCGCTGGAGGAATCGAGGTAAAGTACGGCGGGTCGTTGGTCAGCGCGAAATAGACCTGGCGTTCAATGTTGATGCCGGTTCCCTGCCCCGTGAATCCCTGGTCGTTCATGACCATGGTCATGGTTTCCATGCCTTCCACGCCCGGATCGGATATGTATCTGAAGTCATGGAGGTAGTTGTTCATGTTTTGCTGGTTTACAACGATCACGACGTTGTTTGTGCCGTCACCGGAAATGAAGCGTGAACCGTCAAAGAGGAGCACACCCTTGGTAACGCTGATGTTCAGGATCAACTGGTTCGTTCCGACATCCGGGTCCCAGACCTGGAGTGAATCGTTCTGTGTGAACCGGTAATTCAGGTTGTCATCCACTTCGATCGGGATGTACATGCAGCTGTCGATCTGGGTGTTCTTGTAAAACAGCTCGGGCGTGTCGTTGATATCCTCGACTTTGATCTGGGCGTTGTCCGAGGCGATACTGAATGCGGTCGTATCGCCGACTGTAACGATATTGTATGTGCCTCCGGCAAAACCGGCACTGCGGTCCCAAGCGCGGAAGCGAAACTCCGCGTAGCCGTTGTAGTTCATGTTCGGCACGAAACGAATCCGGTGCGCGCCGAGGGTTCCGTCAAGGAGCTGCGCGTTGCCCGAGACATCGACGATATTCCCGGTCTGATTCGTGAAACTCTCCCAAGTGGCGCCGTTGGTGGTGGAAAACTGCCACAGACCATCTGTGTTATCAACCTCGACGACGGCCATCGCCTTGACGGTGTTGCCGTCGGGATCGTAGATCGAGCCGTTCAGGATGATTTCTTCGACCAGATTACCTTCGTTATCGTAATCGTCTTCGGGGATACTGCTCAGTACGGGACTGTAGCTTGCATAAAGGACAGGAGCATCGTTTACGGGTTCGATAACAAACCCGAGGTATTCGTAGATGTCGTCACCGCCGCCCTGACCGATATTGCCCTGGTCGTTCAGGCGAAACACGAGCGTGTCCGGCCCGGAGTAGTTCTGATTCGGATGAATCGTGAAGTCCTCCAGAAATCCGTTGATCTCGTTGATCGTGGTGACAATTGTAACGTTACCTGTACCATTACCGGCGACAAAGCGGCTCATTCCCCGGTCAATGGTGATTGTACAATGGCTGGTGATCATGTTGACGATAATGGGTGTTTCCTCATCATCCTTGTTGATGATATCGACGTCGTCAACGGTAATGGCATCCTGATTGGTAAAAGTATAATGACCATCCTCGAAAAGGACGATGTCCAGATCGGTCGGTGTGGTAATCTGGGTTCCATCGATGAACAGCATGGGGTCGTCGTTCATGGCAGTCACGTTGAACGTGAAGCTGTGACCGGTGCTGAACTCCCCGGCGCTGTCCTGCACCCGGAAATGGAACGTGGCGTAGCCGGCTCCACTTGCGTTCGGGTCCGGCGTGAAGCTCAGTTCGCTCAATGATGTCACCGCAATGAACATCGGTACATCCGACGGTGCCACGATTGATCCCTGGTAGGTGAATACACCGTTCCCGGGATAGTCGTCGATCATGACAGCGGCAAACGTGTCGCCGTCCGCGGGATCGCTGAACGGGAAATCCGCTTCTGCGAAGATCCAGACCTGGTCTTCCTGCAACGTTTTCGTGACGTTGCCGCTACTGGGTTGTGTTCGATTTCGAGCGTTCCCGGTTTGAGCCGCGAGAGAGACGCTTGAGATCGTGAAAATTGTCAAGAGTGCGAAAAGTAAAATTACCCTTGAGGTTTTCATTCGTGTGCTCCTTTATGCTTTTCTATTATATTCAGCTTTATAGTGGGCAAAGGCATACTTTGTCCCAACTCTCATATACCAATCGGTGTTGTCATTGTCAACCATATTATCCTTATATAAAAAGAAAAATTTTGCACGCTATTCTCATCGTGTTGGAGTTGAGCTGTTAACCTGCTGAAAACAGGCAATATGTGAGTAAAGAGCGCTGTCATGCCGTTTTCGTGGATTTTTCGTTGCTTTTTCTCTGCAATTGCCTTTCTGGAACCCGTGCGTATTGTGTAGCGGCACTTTGATTTCCTGTCCCTCTCTATTCGGATTTACTACCGAACAGGAACAATTCGCTTGATAGTGCTTTCCCATTGTCACCTGATCGTATTGTTAAATCCGTAATCCTTTCCTGACGTACTCACTTCAAGAAAATAAGCCATGCGATCCCGTTTGTCAACAACATCTTCTCGCTCTTAAAATGCTCCGGGTGATGGTGCTTTTTGCCTGAGTACCTGGATGTCTCGTCTGCATCTTTTTTGTCTGAAGCAGGATTTAAAGGATTGGCATGATGGGGAAGAGGTTGTTCTCGGGCTGTCACCCGCATGCATCTTTGTCCGATCGCACTACACCCGTAGATATACCGCAAATCCGGACTACCGGACACGAGAATTGATTTGCGGAACACTACGGGTGTAGTGCGAAGCGAACAAATCTATCATGCGGGATTCGAGGCGGCACGCTTTCTATCCTGTAAATTTCCTCAATCCTGCTTCCGACTTTCCCCCTTTTTCATTCTTGACAAATAGAACCACCTCGCGCATAATGATATCCATTCACGAATCCGGAGTGTAAATGACGAAAACTTTAGCGCTGGAACTATCGATTCTACTGGTGCTCCTGATCGCCGGAACGGCAATCATCGGCTTCACCGGCATGGACATGAAGCTGGAGCGGATGTTCTATTCTCCGTCCGACGGCTGGAAAACGGGCGATGCGCAGCCCTGGAAATTCCTCTACCATTACGGTAATATCCCGGCACTGATCCTGTCGGTCGGTTCGCTGGTGCTGCTTCTGATGACCTTCATCAGTGTCAAGTACGTGATGTACCGCAAGATCGCGCTCTTCTTCGTGCTGGTGATGCTGGTAGGTCCGGGACTGGTCGTAAACCTCGGCTTCAAGAACTACTGGGGCAGAAATCGCCCGCGGCACGTTACGGAATTGGGCGGCAACGGTCAATACATGCAGGTGTGGGAGACAGGCACCGCCGGACAGGGGAAATCCTTTCCATGCGGTCACGCGACGATGGGCTTCTACCTGTTCGCGCCGTATTTCCTTCTGCGGGCGAGTCGGAAGCTTCTGAGCCTCGTTTCTCTTTCGCTCGGGATCGGCATGGGGCTGCTCATCGGCATTGCGCGGATGCTGCAAGGAGGTCACTTCGCCAGCGATGTCCTCTGGGCGGGTGGGCTCGTTTATCTGGTCGCACTTGTTTTTTACAAATGGTTAAAACTGGATCGCGGATTGCTCTACGAGAAGAGAACGCAGTTTCGGGCGAAGTACCGGAAACTCGCGATCTGGATCGGTGTCCCGCTGGTGGTTCTCGCCATCGGAACGTTTCTCCTGGCGTCGCCGTACTACAAGCACAAAGGTATCGGGCTCGACGTGGAGCAGCTTCCCGAGCGGCTGCGGATCGAGATCGACACCGGTGACCTGGTTTTGGAGACGGGCGATCGGTTCGAAATCGAATGGAAGGCAGGCGGCTTCGGGTTCCCGGGCACAAAGGTGCGGCATCGGGAGAAGGTCGAACCGTCGGATCGGCTGACGATCGAGATTTATCGCAAAGGTTTTTATACAGAGTATCACAACGACGTGCTGGCGAAGATTCCGTGGGATTCGTTACAGGAACTGGAGATCGAGATCGAGCACGGGAACCTGTCGGTGAGTGGTCTTCCGGACGACGTCGCGATCGTGGACGGAGAGGAAGATGATTCGATGCCGCGCATGAAAATAATGGTTCATTTGCATGATGGAGAGTTAACGCGGCAATCAGGAGGACACAATGAATGAAATCATCAAGGCGGACCCGGCTTATCGCAATCTTGTGATCATTCTGATCGCACTGGCGATGGTGATGGTGCTGCTGGTGGTGGTGTGGGGCGGACCGTGGTTCAACCGCTACATACACGCTATGATCGAGCTGGATCAGATGGAAGACTTGCAGAGGAGTCTCGTATGGCTCGAAGCGGGACTGATGGTTTTCATGACTGGTTTCGGCGCGTTCGGGATATGGTTTGTCTGGATGGGTCGCAGGACGATCAGCGAGCGGAAGTTTCCGCCCTCCGGCGTGAAGGTTCTCCGCGATACGGTGCCGGTGGTCGAGGAAGACGCGCTGAAACGCGGCAAGATAGTCGTCGGTCTGGGCATGCTGCTGATTATCAGTGCTATGTTGGCAGACTTCTTCATTGTCATGCTATTCCAGAGTCTTTTTCAAATGATGAAATAGGAGAGAAGAATGAAACGAGCGATTGGATTTCTGTTTCTGATATCCCTGGTATTTCAACTTTCCGCCGTACCGGTATCCAGTTTCGACATGGACGAGATTGCCGGTAATTTCCTTCATGCGAAAGGCATGGATGTTCGGTTCACGGAGGTATTCGATCATTCGCTCGATGGGGACGACGGTCTGCTCGCGCAGGTGTATTGTCTTCGTCCGACCGGTTACCTGGTCGTGACCGCCGACACCGATCTGCCGCCCGTGCTGGCGTACTCGTGTCAAAGCCAGTACGAGACCATTCTGCCGGACGGAAGCAACCTTCTGGACGTGCTCATTACCACCGATCTTCAGGACCGCCTCGAAGGCTATGGCGAGGCGACTCGCGACATGCACCAATCGCAGTGGGAATATCTCTATTCAGCGCCCGGTATGAGCCGCCCGGATCAGTGGCCGCCCGAAGGAACCACCGAAACCGAAGGCTGGATCGAGACGCAGTGGCGGCAATCCGCTCCCTACAACGCGATGTGCCCGCTCGATCCGAACAACGGCAACCGCAGCGCTGCCGGATGCCCCGCCATTGCCATGGCGCAGGTGGTCAACTACCACGGCACGATCAACGGAACCCGGCTCGACGACTCGGACGACTACCACCACAGCTACGGCGGACGAGATTATTGGATCGACGACGACTGGGAGGAGAACGGTTTTCCGTCGTTTCCCGACCTGAACGCCTGCCTCGACACGCTCGAACATAAAATGATGTTCCTGAAGGAACTGGACAACGACGACAAGGCGGCGCTGGTCTTTGCCTGCGGTACCGCCTGCGAACAGGTTTATTCTTCCTCGATATCCGGTACTTTCGGCGTCGATCAATCCGTCGATGCCTACACGCGCTTCGGCTTCGAGGGCTTCAGTTGTCTTGAAAACGATGATCCCGAGCTATACGAACGCGTCTCCGGCAACATCATGGAGGCGATTCCCGTCGAGCTGGCGCTGGTCACGCCCGAGTGGGACGCAGGTCACCATCTCGTTGCCGACGGCTACAACACCGACGACTTCTACCACCTGAACTTCGGCTGGGGCGGTGCCTCCGACGGCTGGTATGTGCTGTTCGAGAACATCCCCTACAACCTAACCGTGGTCGAGGGCGCGCTGGTCGATGTACAGCGGGAGCAGGCGTTTTGCATGTACCCGGAAGAGTTGTGGATGGTTCATGGAATGGAAAACGAGGCAGAGTTTCAGATCATGAATATCTCCCAGGAATCCGTCACCATCGAGGGTATGGTTATCTACAGCGAGTATGAATACGATTTTCCATCCGAGAATTACTATTTCACGCCGGAATTTCCGTTCACGATCGAATCGGCGGAGACGGTAGCTTGCACGATTCATGTTGACTGGTCCCCTCGTATGGGGATGAATTTCAAGCTGCATCCGGTGTCTGCCGATTACGGCAACGAAATCGATCTGGTGGTGAACTACGCCAACGACGATGAAACCATTCCGTCACCGGACATGAACCTGACCAGTTACCCCAATCCGTTCAACCCCGAGACGACCGTCCGGTTTACGCTGCAAGAGGACTCGTCCGTCGAGTTGAACATCTACGACATCAAGGGACGGAAGGTCCGCACGCTGGTCGATGAAAGATTGCAAACGGGCGAGCACCGGTTCACGTGGAACGGGGAAGGCGCCGCGTCCGGCATCTATCTGATCCGGCTGAAGACCGGCGATCGAACCTTCACCCGCAAGGCGATCCTGATGAAATAGTTTGTTATTCCATGGGTTCTCTGTTCTTCGGATTGGAAATTGCCTTATATTTTCATGCAAAGCGGACATTTGTCCGCTTTCGCATACTTTTTTGCGATATGTAAAGGATTTAAAAGAGAGTTGGGGGATTTATGCGACATGGCATTATAGTATTCATTCTGCTGATCACGAGTGTTCTTGCAGCCGAGACGATTTCAACCACCATCCATTTCGATGCGCCGGAGATCATCGCGCATCGCGGCGAGACGCTGGTCACGTTCGACAACACCATGCAGAGCGGTTTACCGGGTGAGCCGAGTATTCCGTACAGGTCGCTCCGGCTGATGCTTCCGCCATCTTCAACGGTCGCGGACATCACCATTCTGCGCGAGAATCCCGTCGAGCTGGACGGAAGCTGGTCGCTGTTTCCCACGCAGCATGTTCGTCCGATCTCGCAAGGGAGCTCCGGGGATTTCGTGCGCGACAACGATGTTTACACATCGTCTTCGGCGTATCCAGCGAATTTTCATGGTGAGGTACGGGTCGATCATTTTCGTGGGTATTCCTATGCCATGGTGAGCGTTACGCCGGTGGAATACATTCCGGCCCGGGGATCGATACGGTACTATTCGACCATCCGCGTCGAGATTCAGACCAAGTCCGACTTCTCCCCAAAAATTCTTTCGGTCAGCTCGCGCGAATCGGTACGGAACATGGCGCGTCGGATCGCGGATAATCCTGAGATGGCGAGCCGCTACAACACGACACAAAATCGCGCCGGCACCTACGAAATGCTGATCGTGACCTCCGACGATTTCATGGAAGGCTTCGGTCCTCTCATGCAATTGTACCGCGAGAAGGGCATGCGTTGCGAAATCGTCTCCATCGACGAGGCGACTGGCACCCAGACGGGTCAGGACGACCAGGAGAAGCTCCGGAACTACATCATCCAGGAATACACGGAGCACGATATCCAGTACGTGCTACTGGGCGGCGACGTCGATATCATCCAGTACCGCGGATTCTTCTGCCAGGTGCAGTCGAGTGAACTTTACGAGAGCGACGATATCCCTTCCGACCTCTACTACTCATCGCTGGATGGGACCTGGAACGACGATAACGACAACCTCTGGGGCGAGATCGGCGAGGACGATCTGCTGCCCGACGTGGCGGTCGGTCGTATGCCGTTCGACGAGCAAGACGAATTCGACGCGATGATGCATAAAATCCTCATGTACCAGACGGAGCCGGTCGAGGATGAGCTTAACAATCCGTTGCTGGTGGGCGAGAACATGTCTGAAGACCCCATGACCTGGGGCGGCGATTTGATGGACACGATCGTCGGCGAAGAGAATATCGCCGGATATTATACCAACGGCATCCCGGAAACCGATCCCTACGAGACGCTCTACGACCGCGATCAGGGCGAGTGGGGCAGCTACCAGTTGATCGATGAGATCAACGAGGGGCATCCCTACATCCACCACGCCGGTCACTCCAACAGCAATTACAACATGCGCATGATGATATTCCAGATAACGGACGGCAATTTCGGCGGTGTCAACGGCACCGACCACAACTACACCAACGTCTATTCGCACGGCTGCATCTCCGCCGCGTTCGATGAAGAGGACTGCATCGGAGAGCGCATGGTGCTGATCGAGAATTTCGCGGCGTCCTATCTGGGTAATACCCGCTACGGCTGGTTCAACGAGGGCCAGCTCGAGGGTCCCTCGCAGCATCTTCACCGCGAGTACGTCGATGCGCTTTACTCCGACGGTATTCGTCAGATCGGTATGGCGCACCTCGAATCGCGAATCATGACCGCGCCGTTCGTGAACGCGCCCGGTCAGCACGAACAGGGCGCGCTCCGGTGGTGCTTCTACGATTGCACCGTGCTGGGCGACCCTGCCATGAGCATCTGGTGCGATAGCCCGCGCGATGTAACTGCGCGCTTCGATGAACCGCTACCCGTCGGATCGACCTCCATGCAGGTCGAGATCGAGGGCGATGTCACCGAAGGCGTCGTCTGCACGCTGGTTCAGGATGATATCCTGCTGGGCAGTGCAGCGACCGACGCGAACGGAACCGCTTCGATTCATTTCGATGCTGCGATTGCGGACGATGGCGATACGAAGCTCTACGTCAGCGGTAACGATATTCTCAACCAGGAATACGACGTCGAGGTCTCGGAGGTGCAGGCGCCGTGGATCGTGCTGCGGAACGTCGCGTCAGGCGATTCTCCGGAGTACGGGGAGACCGTCGCGCTGGGCGTGACGCTGAAGAATGTCGGGCAGACAGCCAGCAGTGTTGTCGGTGCCACACTTCAGACCGAGGACGAGTACATCGAACTCGCCGGGCAGAATCCCGATATCCAGGCAATTGCACCCGGCGACAGCGCTGTAGTGGAGAACGCCTTCAGCCTCGAAGCGACGGGCGGTGTCCCGGATCGGCACGAAGCGCTTTTGCAGATCGTTTTCGAGGATCACCCCGAGTGGACTGCGCCCTTCACGATTACCTTCAACGCTCCGCAGCTCGCGTTCTTGAACTGGGAGATCAACTACCCGACAACCGATAGAAGCGGAATGCTGCACCCCGGCGAACCAGGATTCCTGAGCGTTGCGATCGAAAACCGGGGACACGCCGCATCGCAGGATGTCTCCGTGTCGCTCTCGCTGGAAAGCGGCGATGTCGAGATCGAGGATCAAGAGACGACCTTCGATCCCGTCGAAAGTTGCGGAATGGTGGTTGCGCATTTTATCCTGACGCCGGATGAGGAGATGGAGATTGGCTCGATCGCGTCCTTCCGGATGACGGTCGATTCGGGCTCTTACGGCTTCGAGTATGTCCTCGATATCCCGGTCGGAGAGCTGTGGGAGAATTTCAACGACTTTTCGGCTCTGCCGTGGGCGTTTACCGGGGAAGCCGAATGGGGGATCGCGGACGACGGTTATTACAGCGATACCTGCGCCCGTTCCGGTGACATCGAAGACAACGAAACCAGCGGTATCACGATCTCCATGGAAAACCTGTATCCGGGTCTGATATCGTTCTTCTACAAAGTGTCCTCGGAAGCGGACGGCGACAAGCTGCGCTTCTTCATCGACGATATGCAGATGGGCATGTGGAGCGGCGACATCGACTGGCGCGAAAGGGTTTGCCCCGTAGAGGGCGGTGACCATACTTTCACCTGGCTATATACCAAGGACGGCGGTGCTTCCGAAGGCGACGACTGCGCCTGGATCGATAGGATCATCTTCCCGTCGCACGTATCGACGAACTCGACTGATCCCGAAGAGGTGGCAAGGCTCGTGTCGCAAGGGCTGACCAACTATCCCAATCCGTTCAACCCCGAGACGACCTTCGCCTTCGCGCTGGAAGAGCCCTCGCACGTATCGCTGGAGGTTTACAACATCCGCGGTCAGAAGGTGCGCAGGCTGCTGGACGAATCCATGCAGACGGGCGTCCATCGCGCCGTGTGGCACGGTAAGGACGACACGGGCCGAGCGGTTTCGTCCGGTGTCTATTTTGCCAGAATCACGACGAAGAACGGAACGGTCGTGAAGAAAGTGGCGATGGTGAAGTAGGGGACAGGAGTCAGGAGTCATGGAACGCAGGCACCCTTGCCTCAGGCTGTTGACCAAGCATGGTCTGCGGCAACGTGTGCACTTGTAATCATAATACAGCGGTTCTATTTTACGATTTTCAGGCTGAAATTGGGCATCGGAAGCCGTATATGCCCCCAGCGAAAAAAAGACGAAAAAGCCTGTTGACCAGCTTTTTCACGTTTTGGGCAATAGCGGTCATGTAGGCTTGTTCTTTCACTCTCTCCAATCCTCTGTATCTTGCGTATCGATATCCGTGTAGTTGCTTCGCGTTGGCGAAGCTCCGCTCAATCGTCTCTTTTCGTCCCTTGAAGATTTCTCTTCCACAGAACGATTTCCGATTTCTGTCTATCTCGTCTCGATAGTCTTGCCAGACATGACGATGCACGATTCTTTGACATTTCTTACTCGCAGTGCATTTATCTCGAAGTGGACACTTACGACAGTCTTCAGGGTTGGATATATACGCCTGACTGCCATCCCGATTAGTTCCTTGATAGCTTAAAATACACCCGTTTGGGCAGACATAGTAATCGTTTATGGGATCATAGTCGAACCGCCATTTTCTGAAAAGTCCTTTGTGACCCGAGTCTCGACGTGGGCTGATCACTCCCATTATCTTTCGTTCGTGCAGCTTCTTACAGATATAGTACGTATTGTATCCCGAATCAAGACCGACGGCTTTGACGTCGAATCCAAACCGTTCGATCTGCCGATCGAGCAGCGTTAGATAAGGGATACAATCATTGACATTGCCAGGGAATACATCCACATCCGTGATGAAGTTACATTTGGAATCAACCGTGCGCTGAGTCAGAAAGAAAAAGCCCTTGGGTTTGCCGTCTCGAACCATGTATCCGCTGTCCGGATCCGTCGTGCTGGACTTGATCTTTTTGGTGGGTGGATCATCTTCTTTTCGCGGCGGTAGAGGTTTTTTACCCCTTTTCTCACGGTCATCGTTGATGTCTTTATCCAGTTCTTTGAGATAGGTTTTCGGCTCTTCTTCCACCACAATCTTCTTAAACTTCTGCTTGTTAGCGTTTGCCTTCGTGTGGGTCGAATCCGTATAGAGTATCTTTCCCTCGACCAGACCTTTCGCAATCCCCTGCCGGACAATCTCAACAAAGATTTCCTCAAACACCTTGCTATCGGTGAACCTTCTTCGCCTGTTCTGGCTAAATACGGAATGGTGCGGTATCTTGTCCAGCAGCCCAAACCCCAAAAACCAGCGGTAAGCCACATTTACCTCGATCTCTTTAACAAGCTGGCGTTCGGAACGGATGCCAAATAGATAACCAATCAACAGCATTTTGAACAATCGGATCGGATGAACGGGGGGCCTGCCATTATCTTCGCAATAAAGATGAGCTGTATTCTTCAGGATAAAGGAAAAGTCGATGTGGCGTTGGATTTTTCGCAGAAGGTGATTCTTCGGAACCAAATCCTCGATGTTAACGAACTCCATCTCAGGTTGAAAATCGATTTCTTTTTTCAGCATTATTTACCTCAAATATGAGACAACAATAATGCGCATCCCTCTGATGGCAAGCGTTTTATGCTATATCTACAACCTTTTTCATGTGCTGTAAATCCCGCACGGAAAATGGACGGTCATCTTTGTCAACAGTCTGGGACGAGGACGTCCGCGTTCCCGGGGAAAGCGAAGCGCCTCTCCCAAGAAGGGCAGGCACAGAGACCTGCCCCAACATCTGATGTTTCAATCTATTTCGCGACGATGCTGACCAGCTTCTTCGGCACCACGATCACCTTCATGACCTTCTTGCCTTCGATATGCTTCTGCACATTCTCGACTTCCAGCGCCAGCTTCTTGACCTCTTCGATCGGCGTATCGGCGGGAACGTCCAGCTTGCCGCGCACCTTGCCCATGATCTGGATGGGGTAGGTGACCTCGTCCCTGACCACGTACTTCGGATTGAATTCGACCACACCCGCTTCGTGAACCATCTCGCTATTGCCCATCATCGACCACAGCTCTTCGCAGATATGCGGCGTGAACGGATACAGCAGCCGCGGAATCACGGCAATCGATTCTGCAAAAACCCTCTTCTCGTCGTCGGTCAGCTTCTCCGCATCGACGGAGGAAACGTTGTTCAGATGCTCCATTACGGCGGCGATGGCAGTGTTGAAATGCATCCGCTCGCGGATATCCTCGTTCACCTTTCTGACGGTGAAATGCGTACTGTAACGCAGGTCCTTGATCGGGCGTGAAATCTCGATGTTTTCCGCGTACGGCTTGCCATACTGCCCGATGAGTTCAAGATTCTGCTCGACGACTCTCCAGACGCGGTTCAGGAACCTGAACGCACCCACGACGCCTTCATCATTCCACTCGACATCCTTCTCGGGCGGCGATGCGAAGAGCATGAAAAGCCTCACGGTATCAGCGCCGTAGCGATCGATGTAGCCTTCCGGATCGACCATGTTACCCTTCGATTTGGACATCTTCGCGCCGTCCTTGATAACCATACCCTGCGTGAGAAGCCGCGCGAAGGGCTCGTCGCATTCGACCATGCCCAGGTCGCGCATGAATTTGTGGAAGAACCGCGCGTAGAGCAGGTGCATGCACGCGTGCTCGATCCCGCCGATGTATTGATCCACCGGCAGCCAGTAGTTGGCGTTCTCTGCGGAGAACGGAGCCTCGTCGTTGTGGGCGTCGGCGTATCGCGCGAAGTACCACGAGCTATCGACGAACGTGTCCATGGTGTCGGTCTCGCGTCGTGCCGGAGCACCGCACTTCGGGCAAGTGGTGTTCAGCCAGTTCGTTGCCGAGAGCAGCGGATTCTGTTTCGTCCTGCCTACCTGGACATCGTCCGGGAGCAGCACGGGAAGGTCTTCATCGGGCACCAGCACGGTACCGCACTTCTCGCAGTAGATAATGGGAATCGGATTACCCCAGTAGCGCTGTCGGGAGATACCCCAGTCACGCAGCCGGTAGCTGACGGTGCGCTTGCCCATGCCTTCGGCTTCGATGTATTTCGAGATTTCCGTGATCGCGTCGGTGCTCTTCATGCCGTCGAACGTCATCGAAGCGACCATGACGCCCGGCTCGGTGTAGGCGCAGGTCATGTCTTCCAAAACGATTTCTTCATCGGGGTTCTGGATCACGATTTTGCGCGGGATATCGTATTTGTCGGAAAACTCCCAGTCGCGCTGATCGTGCGCCGGCACGGCCATCACCGCGCCGGTACCGTATTCCATCAGAACGTAGTTGGTCACCCATATCTGCACCCGGTCTCCGTTGAGCGGATTGACGCAGTATCTTCCGGTGAAAACGCCTTCCTTGACCGTATCGTCGGCACCGCGTTCGGACTTGTCTTCCTTGAGAACCTTGTCGCAGAAGGCGGACATTTCGTTGTTATCGCCGTCCTCTTCCAGCCAGCCGCGCACCAGCGGATGCTCGGGCGGCAGGGCCATGAAGGTCACGCCGTAGATGGTGTCGGGGCGCGTGGTGAAGACCGGTATCTCGCCCTTGCCGTCCTCCAGCGGGAAGACGATCTCGGTGCCGTAGCTCTTGCCGATCCAGTTTGTTTGCATGGTGACAACGCGCTCGGGCCACTCGATCATGTTCGAGAAATCGAGCAGTTCCTCGGCGTATTCGGTGATACGGAAGAACCATTGCATCATCTCTTTCTGTTTGACTTCGCTTCCGCAGCGCCAGCATGCGCCGTCCTCGACCTGCTCGTTGGCGAGCACCGTCTGGCAGTCGTCGCACCAGTTGACGAACGACTGTTTGCGATAGACCAGTCCCTTCTCGTACATGCGCTTGAAGAGCCATTGCCCCCACTTGTAGTAGTTCGGGCGGCAGGTGCTGACCTCGCGATCCCAGTCGAAGCCGAAGCCCATCGAGTTGAACTGCCCGCGCATGATGTCGATATTCTGCTCGGTGGTGATACGAGGATGCGAGTTGTGCTTGATGGCGAAGTTTTCCGCCGGCATGCCGAAGGAATCGTAGCCCATGGGCTGCATGACGTTGTAGCCTTCCATCATCTTGAAGCGGGAGACCGCGTCGCCGATCGAGTAGTTGGATATGTGTCCCATGTGTAGGACGCCCGACGGGTAGGGGAACATCGACAGCACGTAGTATTTCTTTTTATCGGTGTGATCGCCAGCGTGGAAGATATCCTTGTCCAGCCATATCTTCTGCCACTTCTTTTCGATTTCGTGGAATGGGTACTCCATGAAAATCCTCCATATTCTTGTATAATTTACTTACTCTGAGCGTTGGATGAAAGATATCGGAATCGCTAAATTGTCGTGTTATCCCCCTCAGGGGAGTAATCGAAGGGTTGGGCCGAAGATGGTGTGAACGAAATTTACCGGTGTGTTTCGCATCGTCTTCGTCTCCTTTTATTTATTCGAGTCCGATTGAATCCAGCGCGGTAAAATCGTCAATGAAAATGATTTTCGACAGGCACGGGAATGTTTGAAACGCTTTGGGTACTGGCGTATACGTTCCGGAACGAAGAATATAAAACCCTCACCAGGAATTAACCTGCTGTAGATAGAAAAGTCAGATACCGGTTAGATTACGACCACGGAATTGTAGCAACCGCCAATCGGAGAAGGCACATAGCCGTCCGCGTCCCAGTCGTTTTCCCACGATGATTCATCAATGAGAAATCGATACTGGTATTCCCTGCCCGTTTCGAGTTCCAGCGTTACACTCCAGTCCCCGTTCTTGTTTCGGTTCATAGGCAGGGAATTTTCATCCCAATTGTTAAATTCACCGACAATATGCACCGTTTTCGCGTCTTTGGCAGCCTGCCAGGGAAGGTGGAACGTGACGTTGCAAACCGGCTTGCTTTTGTGATACTGCTTGTGCGGCTTCATCCTCCAGGCTCCTTAATTCTTAAAATCTTATATTTAAAAAAATAATGACATTTCCAGTCTGGGCAAGGCGGTTTTCGGAATAAGTATATTTTCGATGGTATTTGTAGGCAGAATTTCAGAAATTTGTCAACGTCTTTTACGAAGTTTCTCTTCCTTCGATCGACAGTCGATGCAAAGCCGTGCGTATGGAACGATCTTCAGGCGTCGATCCCCGATGTACTCACCGCACATTTCGCAGATGCCGTAAGTCTTTTCATAGACACGCTTGAGCGATTGATTGAGCTTGCGCAGTTTACGTTGCTCCTCTTCGAGAAGATAGACTTCCTTCTCCGAACTCTCGGTGTCGGATCCGAGGTCTGCCTGGTGAAGCGAATACGACGAAAGATTCCCGGAGTTTTCTTTTGCACCCCGTTTCTGGAAATTTTCGATATCACGTATGACCTGGAGCGTGTCTTCTTTTTCCTGCTCGAGCACCTCTTTGAAACGCTGCAGTTGTTCGTCGGTCAGTGTATTCGCTGCCATATCTCATGATCTCCTGTATCATCGTTGTCGCCCGACCGCAAGCCCTGAATATCACTCAGTTTCCCTGCACCTCGCGACGTATTGGACAAGAAATATTTACCGGCTTTCGCAAGCAAGCTTTTTTTTCTACGAGTTCATATTGCCCGAAAAAACCTCTGAATTGCTTGACAGTGCAGCCTCATCCAGTCGCAATTATCTACATTCAGCATGGAGGTTTATCATGAAATTAATATGGATTATTGCTTTCGCCCTTTCCGCAAGCCTTCTCCTGTCCGCCGACCTCGATGAAGCCGATCGACTCTACGAAGAAGGTCGCTACCAGGAAGCCGCGGAAATCTACGCCGTATATGCCGCAAAAAACGATGCCCCTCCCGATATCGCCTACGGCGCAGCATGTTGTTTCGCGCTCACGGGTAAACCGGACAAGGCATTCGAATCCATGTATCGGTGTATCGATCTGGGCTGGCTGGACAACGTCTGGCCGAACGAGGATTCCGACCTTGAGTCGTTGCGCGGCAAGCCGGAATGGAAGAACGTCATGGCGAGAATCGAGGAGAACCGCGCAAAGCTGCTCGAGCGCCTTCCGCATTCCCACCAGCGCGAGAACCCAATCGCCCTCCCGACTCCATCCTTCAAGAGCGAGACCTCCATCGAGGAAGCCCTGTTGAACAGACGGTCCATCCGGCAATACACGGATGCGTCGTTGAGCCTGAGCGAAGTATCGCAACTGCTCTGGGCGGCGTACGGCGTCACGAAAAGAGTCGCTCCCGGTAAACTGCGCGGAGGACTGAAAACCGCTCCTTCCGCAGGCGCTCTGTATCCGCTGGAGCTCTACCTGGCAGCATGGAAGGTCGAGGGACTCGATCCGGGATTTTACCTCTACAACCCCGACGGGCATGTGCTGTATCCGGTGAAAGCGGGGGACTTCCATAAAGAGCTTGGAGAGGCATGCTACGATCAAAGCTACGTCACGGATGCGCCGGCGTCGATTATCTGGTCCGCGATTGTCGAGCGAACGACATCGAAGTACGGATCGCGCGGACGGGAGCGCTACGTGCCGATGGATCTGGGGCACTCGGCCGAGAATGTCTATCTTCAGGTTCAGTCGATGGGAATGGGAACCGTTGCGATCGGCGCGTTCGATGACTTGAAGCTGCAATTGCTGGTGCCGATGACCCGTCCGGAAGAGCCGCTTTACGTGATGCCCCTGGGAAAGGTGGAATAGGCGGCTATCGCAGCTCGTAATCCATCAATAGGCGGCTTGCCGTAACCTCGCCCATGACATAGAGCATGAATCCGATGTAGCCGATGTTGGGAGCGTAGTAGAATCGTTGCACATATTGGTCGCCCGGCGTCAAACCCAGACGGCAGAGTGTAACTTCGACGCAGGAGAATTCGCCGGCGGGGGTCGAAACGAGGGTATCGACGGCAGTGCAGAAAGCTTCAAGCGTGTCGGTGATAATCCATGCCTCGTTGATGTAATCGTATTCGATATCCGGATATATCCATCTCTCGCCCTCCGAAACCGGATACTTGAGATGCATGCAGTCCAGAAGCAGCGTATCGGACGGGCTGATTCCCCCGGCTGTGTGAAAGCCATCCCCGGCATTGTAGCGCATCCATTTGTGGTCCGTGAATTGATTAGCATCGAAATCAAACCAGTTCCATAAATATACGGTTTGCGGATCGCGTATGCCCGTATCGAGTGTCAGTGTCCCCGTGATGCCAATGCGAAGCGTATCCTCAACCGTGCCGGACGAATAGTAATACGTCCACCGGTTGCCGACCGCGAGCGGTATGATGACGTCTGTTTCCGTAGCGTCTTGATATGCTTCGCTTTCGCACGAAGACAATAGGATCGTGGACAGAACCAGACCGATTTGCAGTAAGTATTCAAGCTTTTGCATAAAAAATATCCCGGAGAAGCGTTCTCCTTTAGTTCAACACCGAATCAGCTATCTTGTTGCGTTTCGTTTGGCATACGTAAGGAGTTTGTATTTCCGCAAAGATTCTCTGTAACAACTTCGAAAAGTTGCTCATGGTGGTGCGAACTGCCGGAATGCTTGCTCCGGGACACTGCGCTTGTGAAATTGGTATGGGACTCCGTAAGGAGCGAATCGATAATATGGTGATAAACTGTGCTGCAGAATATGTCGCAGGGATTCGAACGGGATCGATTGCCGATTTTCGCATTCATGACGACCACGTCCTTATAGAAAAACACCCGGAAGCAATCACTGTATCCATCTCTATCACAACCTTCCTACGCAGTGAGAACAGCCGGTTTGTATCAACATGAAGATCAGTTTCCGTCTCAAGCTTTCATTGCAAGAATATACACAGGGGAAGAACCAGAAACCGGAGTGCTGCTCCCGGGGTGTTATACTATGGGTGAAGACCATCGTTCCGCAATGCTGTAACCGCTGATTTACATCTGTCAATATCGGCGACACCCCGCAACGAATGGTTGCACATAATCTGCTGATTTCGCTTTTCAAGGTACTCCGCAGACGATTGACAACACTGTAAACGGAGGTTGTCAGCAGTAACTCCGCATACATATCCGTGTCAAAAGCGCGTCTAAAAGGGGATAAACTGAGGTTTCGCTCACTATTCTGGCTGCTCGCATCGGTGACAATACAACTAACAACAGATTCCGCTGGTGCGTCCAGACATTGGTTAGCAGCCATTCGGTAAGCAATACCGACTTCGCTTTCAGTTTTCAGGTTCAACAGTCTTTTCAGTTTGGTCATTTCAGCTCCAAATCTACCTCTCGTCTCAGGATCAACTACCTCAGTTTATCCAAGTGGCAGTTTGAAGCACAAACCGACCCAAAACCGCAAAATAATTTGACAATCTCGATTCGGTTTGTTAGATTCACAGCGTAAACACCCGGGAAAGGAGGAAAAATGGAACAAGTCGATCAAGCCTGGTTACTTGAACAGGCACAATCAATTGGAGAGGATGACATCCAGCGTTTACTTCATAATATCGAAGGTGTGACCGAAGAACTCAGCGATGTAGAAGAACTTCACGAACTGAAACCTGACGTAAAAATCGCGATCTCGATGGTTCAGGAATATCAGGACGGCGGATTCAAGGAAATCGCTCACGAAAAAGTTCAGGCCGTGACCTACGCCCTGCTCTATCTTCTCGATCCGGGTGACGGAATTCCCGACAACACACCTGGTATCGGTTTCCTGGACGACTTCGCCATCATCGTGCTCGCGCTCGAGATGATTCAGGATGAGATGGAGGCGTTCAAGAAATGGAACCGCGAACACCTGAAAGAGACCTATCACCTGTAACGGAGGAAGCTTTTGAAAATACGGATTAAAATAAACGGCGAGTTTCAATCGAATCTCGAGATCGAAAACCCCACACCAGTCAAGGACATCATCGAAGCATGCGGATTGAACGACAAGTACCTGCTCACCTACCGCGTAAATAATTCGCACGTCAATCTCGATCATATCCTCGATCAGAACGCCGAGCTCGACTGCATCACCTACGACTCTCTCGAAGGGATGCGGCTCTATCAGGACACCGCCATCTTCATCATGATGAAGGCATATAGCAACCTGCACGGCAATAAGGCGGAACTCGTCGTCGAGCACTCCATCTCCGACGGCATCTATTGCGAGGTCTTCGGCAATCACACGCTGACCGAAGAGGACGCGAAAGCGCTGAAGAAGGAGATGCAGCGCATTGTGAAACGCGATATGAAGATCGAAAAGACGAAGTTCGAACTCGTCAAGGCCCTGACGCTCTTCACCAAAACGGGGCGCAAGGACGTGGTGGAAAACCTGAAATCGTGGACAAAGAACGAGATCACCGTCTTCCGCTGCGGAGCCTATCACGACTACTATATCCGGCAGCTCGCCAACAGCACCGGACTGATCAAGAACTTCGACGTCGTCTTCTACGCGCCCGGACTCGTCCTGCGCCTCCCCAAGGCAGGGCAACTCGACATCACCGGCGACCTGCATATCCCCGAGCAGCTCTACGCGGCGCACCAGGAGCACGACAAATGGCTCAACATCCTGCGCATGCACAACGTTTACGACCTCAACCGCTATGTTCACAAATACACCATCACCGACGTGATCCAGATCGAGGAAGCGCTCCACGAACGCAAGATCGTCCGCGTCACAGATATGATCCAGAAGAAGCCGGAGGCGCGCATCATCCTGATCGCGGGACCGTCCTCTTCCGGCAAGACCACCTTCGCCAAACGACTCTCCATTCAGCTTCGCGTCGTGGGCTTGAATCCGATCGTGATCGGCATGGACGACTATTTCCTGCCCCGTGACCAGACCCCGCGCAAGGAAAACGGCGAATACGATTTCGAGACCGTCCATGCGATCGACATCGACCTCCTGAACGACCACCTGAAAAAACTCCTGGACGGCAATGAGATCGAGCTGCCCAAATACGACTTCCAGAGCGGCGACCGCATCTCCAGTCACCACAAGATCAAGCTGGGAGAAAAAGACCTGCTGCTGCTCGAAGGTATCCATGGATTGAACGACCAGCTCACGCCGCATATCGAAGCGCGCCACAAATTCAAGATATACATCAGCGCGCTGAACCAGCTCAACATCGACAAGCACAACCGCATCCCGACCACCGACTGCCGTAAGATACGGCGCATCACCCGGGACAGCAAGTACCGCGGATACACCGCCGAAGACACCCTCAAGCGCTGGCAGGCGATCCGCGAGGGCGAAGAGCAGAACATCTTCCCCTTCCAGGAAAACGCGGACGTCATGTTCAACAGCTCGCTGACCTACGAACTCGGCGTGCTCAAGAAACACGCCATCCCGCAACTGAAGAGCGTCAGCCACTATTCACCCATGTATCTGGAGTCGAGGCGGCTGCTCCGTATCCTGGAGCATTTTTCCGACATCCCCGACAATCAGGTGCCAACGAACTCGCTCCTGCGCGAATTCACCTTCGGAAGCGTGTTCAAATATTGATATGGCGCAGATACTGACCTGGGACATCGACTACACAGCCGCCGAGGAACCCTGGAGCGTGGTTCGCTGCGAATCGCGCAAGACGATCGAGGACTACCTGACGCCGCGCAGCATCATCCTGCTGCACGCCGATCGGTTCTGCGACGAACAACTCTTCTTTATGCTGATTCGGATGCGACTGCCGCAGACCGCCATCGCGGTCGTCGGTAGCGATACCGAAATACCCGAAATCATCGACCGGATCGAAGAATGCGCGATCGAGGACTACATCCGCACCAGGATGATACGCGAAGTCGTACTCGACGATCCGCGCGGAGAAATCGCCGCCGCCGAAGACTTTCTCAAGGGACGGAGTTCCACGGAGTTGCTGCTGGTCTTCGACATGGACGGTACCGTGGTGCGCTCGGACGGCTTCACCTACGAGGCGATGCGGATTGGATTCGAGCAAATTTACCGCGAGGAGGGGATCAAGCGACCGGTTCCCTCCTACGAAGAGCTGATCCCGCGACTCGGCCTCGGCAAGGGATCGGTCTATGAGCATTTCCTGCCCGAATCGTCCCGACATCGTGCCGACGACCTGCGCGACCTGGTCAGAGGTAATATCCGGAAGCTGCTCGAAGATGGCGCGGGTGCGTTGTTTCCATCTGTGGAGACGACGCTGCATCGTTTCATGAACGACGGCATCCGGATGGCGCTGGTCAGCAACAGTCCGTCCGGATATTTCTACCCGGTGGTGGATCGGTTTCGGCTGGGAAGGTTCTTCGACGCGATTCTGTGCATGGAGGATCGTCCGGGGAAGGACAAGGCCGACATGGTCAGGGAGATGCAGGAGCGATTTGGTTCATCCAGAACGGTGATGGTCGGCGACCGGTATGTGGATATCGATTCGGGCATGGCGTGCGGCTGCTTTACGATCGGCTGCGCGTACGGATTCGGTCTCGATGGCGAGCTTGATTCGGCGGACGCGGTGATCGAGAGATTCGATCAGATCGCGTTCTTGATAAAGGAATAGACTGCGGGCGAGGCGGTGGTGATAATCGTCAACGCCGCCAGGGCGACAATCAGGTGAATCTCGCCGTGCGGCTGGATCAGGTAAATCTCGTTCACGACATAGGCGGTGTACATATCGAAGAGGAAAGCACCCGCCCACACCAGAAGCATCATGCAGCCCTGAACGTCTTCCATGCCGGCAAAAACGATCACGCTGGTCTTGAGCATGACGATGCTCGTAACCAGTGCCACAATAGCTCCGAGGATGTATCCGGCGTTTCCGTCGATCATCGTATGCATCGCCCAGAGTGTCGTGAATGCGTCCCAGAGTGCGATCAGTCCCAGAAAGACCAGTAGAAATCGCTTGACGAAGAGATTCATTGCTGTACTCCTTTATCGACATACTATATCGTAACGGTGTTACAATGATGGAAACGGTCTTTCGTTGTCAATAGAATGAAGCAGGAATATTAAACCGGACATACCCAAGAGGCAGGTAAACATGCTAAATATCACGATTCAACGAGTCGGCGAGACGCTCGTCGCAAACCTTATGGGGCGCTTTGACGGACTGGGCGCGGGTATCTTCGACGAGGAAATAGCGCCACTCACATCGGTCAACAGCAGTTTGCTGCTCGACTTCACCCAGATCAAATTCCTGTCCAGCGCGGGAATCCGGTCGCTTCTGACCGTGCATCGTAAGCTGGCTGAAAACGGTGGCGGTATCACCCTTTGCGGGGTAGATGAATCCTGCCTGAAGGTGCTGGAAATCTCGGGGCTCGCCAGTCGCTTTCCGATCTATCCGAATGTTGACGACGCGCTGGACGCGTTTTGCAAGACGTGCGGGTGCGAGGAAATCGTCAAGATCGGAGAGCGCTCCTACAGCATCCGGCGCTATAATGGGGCGGAGTCCCGGATCGACCTCTGGAACGGCGCGATGGAGAAAATCACGCTGGACGAACTGACCTTCGCCATAGGTACCGGCGCAATGGGCAACAGCCATCAGCAGGCGGTGCTCAACTCCGGGATGTTCTTTTCGACGCCCGGTATGTTCAGCGTCAAGCCCGACGACCTTCCGTCCGATTTCCTGGTGACCAACGATCCGCAGAAGACCGAAGTATGGCTCTCCGGCGCGGTCGAGGTGAGCGGAAATCCCGAGTTGCTCATCGCCACAAACAACGTCACGCTGCTGGAATTGCTCCGCGATATCCGGAGGTTGACCGATCATGCCGAGCGCATAGCCACTATCGGGTTTCTGGACGAAAATTTTTTCATGGGCTTCCTCTCCTCCGAAAGCGAAGAGCTGCACGGGTTTTTGCAGAATATGAAATTGCTGCCGCCGAAATACGGCGTCCGGCTGCGTGAAGCCAGGCTCGACTCGCTGGAGGACATCCAGTCTGCCATCAAGCTGAATATGACGCTGGACAATGTACAGGAAATGGTCGAGCTTCCGCTTTCGACGAAGGGTCGGCAGGCCACGGCATGGGTCTTCCTGCCGGGGAACGTGCAGGATGCAAACGAGAAACGGCTCTCTATCCAATACGAATCGGAAGAGGACGTCGATCCGCGCAACGACGTGATCATCCGCCGCATCTACCGCGATTGCAGCCGGATTGTGCTCAGGCGCTTGACCGGCGGTTTCACATCGAAGACCTTCCGCGTAACCGGGTACGATCACCTGAATCGCAAGCTGCTGCCCTCCGTGCTGAAACTGGGATCGCCCGAAGTTACGCGCTCCGAGGTCGAGGGCTGTACACGCTTCGTGAAGCCGTTCATCCACAACAACAGCACCACCATCATGGGCCAGCACTATGAGGAAAACCGGGCGGGACTGCGTTACAATTTCCTGGGGATCAACGGACCCGAGAGCCAGCTCACCATGTTCACCGACATCTTTCGGCGCGGGAACGTCGAAACAAGCCTCAAAATACTCGATCGCGTCTTCACGAAAATCCTGAAACCCTGGTACGGACAGCCGCGATGGGAAGACATCCACATCTACCGCGACCACGATCCGAGAAAGCTGTTCAAGGGTCTGCTCGATACGGCGGAGAAAGAACTCGGGATCGATAGTATGCAGCCGGAAATCTATATCCCGGAGCTGGACGAGACGCTCGTGAATCCCTATTGGTTCCTCGCCAACCGCTACGACCACAGTGCAAAGATTCAATGGTATTCCTGCCCGATCCACGGCGATCTGAACTTGCAGAATATTCTGCTGGACGAAAAGGAAAATATCTATATAATTGATTTTTCGGAAACACGGATACGGAACGCGACATCGGATTTCGCGAGGCTCGAACCGATCGTGAAGACGGAGTTCAACCGTATCGAGACGCAGGACGACCTTATCAGGCTGGTGCGATTCGAGAGAGAACTCTGGACGCAACGAAACCTCGGCGACGTGGTTCCTTATTGTAACGACGGTGAGAATCCCGGCCTGCACAAGGCTTGGGAGGTCATCCGCCTGATGCGTTCGTATGCCGACCGTGTTACGATCTTCGAGACCAATATGGTGCCGTACATTCTGGCGGTTCTGGAATGGACGCTACCGATCGTTTGCTATGTAAATGTGGGTGCGCTGGCGAAACGTTTCTCCATGATCAGCGCGGCGCTGATGTGTCAGCGTATAACGGAAGCCGGGATTGATTAGATTTTATATGCAACGGATATGAAGGTAACCTGTTAACTGAACGAACCGACTGATGTGAGGAAACCGTGCAAATCAAACTGACTGAAGATACTCACAGGACGCCGAACAAAATCCTGATTGTCGAGAACGACAAGATCAACCGGCAATACATGCAGGCAATCCTGGAAGAGGAAGAGAAATACGAGATCGATACAGCCGCCAACGGACTGGACGGCGTGCGTAAATTCGAGAAATTCAAGCCCGACATCGTACTTCTGGACGTCCGCATGCCCATTATGGACGGCTACGACGCCTGTCGCGAAATCAAAGAGCACGAGGGATTCGTGCCTGTGATCTTCATCACAGCGATCGACCGCAGCAACGACGAGGAACGCGAGAGGATGCTCAACGCCGGCGCCGACGATATCCTGACCAAGCCGGTCGAGGACTACGTCGTCAAGATGCGGGTCCGATCCTATCTCAGGCTCAAGGAGCTTCACGACCGCAACATGATGATCGAGAAAAAGAATACCGCGCTCGCCATGGCGGTTACCGCCAACCACGAGATGAATCAACCGCTGATGATCGTGAAAGGCAACGTGGAACTTTTCCGCCTGCACCTCGAACAGGTGTGCCAGGACCCGGACCGCAAGACCGAACACTACATGAGAAAGATCGAAGAGGCGACGCAGCGCATGGTGGAGATTCTGGACCGATTCAAGCTGGCGACCTCCATGACATTCAAAGACTACACCGACTTCGAACAAATGCTGGTATTTCATGATGACATCGACGAATAAATGCCTTCTCGCGCTTTCGATCGCGCTGCTCCTCTTCATGACGGGCTGTTCCGCGAATCCAAAATTTGTCACCCGTAAGAAAGTCAAGACGCTGAAGCCCGAGAAAAAGCTGGAAGCCACGCCCGGAAAGCAGATGCAAATGGTCTGTTCGTACTACGGGAAGAAATTCCACGGCAGGATGACCTCCAGCGGTGAGACCTTCGACATGTACGGCATGACCTGCGCACACCTGTCGCTCCCCTTCGGAACCCGGCTGCGCGTGACGGATACCGATACAGGGAAATCCGTCATCGTCCGGGTCACCGACCGCGGCCCGCATGTGAAAGGCAGAGACCTCGACCTCTCCTACGCCGCCGCGAAGGAGATCGGGCTGATCGGCCCCGGCGTGAAGGAATACTCTGTAGAAATACTGGAATAACACCACCTTTCCAACACTGGAGGACGCTTTGAACCGCATTGTATTGTCCATACTATTGCTGTCTCCCCTCACCGTACTGATCTGCCTTCCACAGCAACCGATCCACGAACAACTGACCCCCACCCAGCGAATCGAATACACTGAAGGCGCGGACGACTTCGACTACCAAATCGTCGATATCGCAGCGATCGACACCTTCATCGTCGAATTCACCGAAGAGCCGCTCTTCGTGAGCGCGAAACAGCGCACACAAGCCTTCTACCAGGAAGTTTTCAACCAATTTCAAAGCGATCTGGACGACATCTCGGCTGCGTATCGGACACAATACCGCGGATTTCCCGATGCCGACACGGGCAGTAGATTCTACAAGCTGTTTTTCGGCGTTACCGTGACGGCACCGCACGCCGTGATGATGCAGATCGAGCAGCTCGATTACGTGAAGAGACTGCACCGCAATCTGACCTACGAAGCAACGATTTCCGAAAGCGTTCCCTTCATCGGCGCGGATCGGGTCTGGCAGGACTACGGCGCGACAGGCGAAGGCGTTGTGGTGGCGGTTCTGGACACGGGCATCGACTACACGCATCCCGCGCTCGGAGAAGGCTTCGGTACAGGCTTCAAGGTCATCGGAGGGTACGATTTCGTCGGGCATGACGACGATCCGATGGACGAGAACGATCACGGAACGCACGTCGCGGGGATCATCGCCGCGCAATCGGACAGCCTCATCGGCGTCGCGCCGGACGCGTCGCTCATGGCGGTGCGCGTGCTGGATCGACATGGCTTCGGATCGACAACCTGCATTCTCCAGGGAATCGAATATTGCGCCGATCCGAACGGCGATAACGATTTCACCGATCATGTCGATATCGTGAACGCCAGCCTGGGGTCATCGAGCGGCAACCTGTATGATGCGGTCAGTATAGCGCTCGACAACGCCGCCGCACTCGGTGTGACATTCTGCGTCGCGGCGGGAAACAATTACGAATTCATGACGATCGATTCCCCTGCCTGCGCCGCAGGTGCGATCGCGGTAGGAGCCACCACGCTGGAGGACGGCCTTTGCAGCTTCAGTTCCGAGGGACCCAACGACGTCAATTACGCCATCAAACCCGACCTCTGCGCCCCGGGCTACGAAATCACATCCTCCGTTATCGGCGGCGGTACCGAAATCAAGAGCGGCACCTCGATGGCTGCGCCGCACGTATCGGGCGTAAGCGCGCTGATCAAGCAACTTCATCCCGACTGGAATCCGGAGAAAATCCGCTCCGCGATGGTCAACAACGCGGTCGAACTCGATCTGGATATCATGCAGCAAGGCGGTGGCAGGATCGACGCAATGACGGCCGTCAATCCGGAAATCCTGTTCGAGCCGGCAGTGCTTAATTTCGGTCCCGACACCACCTCCGTTAATGGAAGCGACAGAACCGTGGCCACATTCAGCAAAAGGCTTCAGGTTACCAACGTTTCCGATGAGCCAAGGACTTTGGATTTCTCTGCGGAGTCTCCAATCGATGCAATCACACTCCACTTTTCACCTCAGAGCCTGACGCTTTCGCCGAACGAATCCCAAGAGATTCTGGTTCAGCTCGATGTGGACAACGGTATGCTTGGCATCGACGAACTGGACGTCTTCACCGAGTGGGTAACCGCCGGTAGCGACGATCGTTACTGGAAGCTGCCCTGGACGATCACAAAGCTAACCACCACGCGAATTCATTTCTACAGGCAGGTAAGTAATTTCTTTCTTTTCAACGACGATAACTATTATAAACGGAATGATTTCACCGAACTCGACCTCTACACCTACGAGTTGCAATCCATTGCCGGGGATGGCTATACACTGTTCCTGCGCGTCAGTGACGGCGAGAATAAGTTCCTGTGCGTACCGGACATCGTCCTCGAAGGTAGCTTCAGCACGATCGATATGAGCGAAGAGCCGGACTTCAACAGCTTTACGGTAAACAGCTTCACACCCACAGGCGATCTCATCGAGGACTACGGGGAACATTTCTACTACCTGAACATCTTCTTCCCGGACAACCGCAATTTCGGTTTTCTCAACTTCGACGTCCACCAGTTTGAGATTATGGATATGCCTGAAGATGTTCAGATCGTGGTGGGCTCTTCGCACTGGGACGAGCAGGAAAACTTCCATGTTACATTGTTCGATACCCTATACGGAATCGACCAGGATATTACGATCGAAAACGACCCGAACGCATTTGTCGAATCGCCCCTGGAGATGTCCTACTTCGGCTGGGATCACTTCCAGATCAATCCGATGCCGCAGGCATGGACTTCACTCGGTTCCGGCTACTATCTCGGTATATCGTTTCCCGATACCTACTACGACAACCGCGGTACGTGGAACTCCCGCATCTTCATGCAGGGTGACTACTCCGTCGAAAGAGGCAGCACACTGGGGTTCTTCATCCGGTGGCTCAGCGGGGATGATTATGCATTCGGATCACCGCCGTCACTCCGTCTTCAGGATGATCGTATCGCGTTCTCCAGCAACGGATTCCCGTCCGGACTCGAGCCAGGATTCCCCATCGGAGAAACCTTGTTCGTCGGGCATTATCCCTTTCTGGTCAACATCCCCACCTGTGTCATGTCAGGAGAAATCGATATCGACTACAGTATCACCGATGCGGTCGGTACCGATTTTACCTACAGAGAAAGCCATTTGCCCTTTACATTGCGCGATCAGAGCGGAAACGATATATCCACAGGCTGGATTGGCGATGACAATGTGATTGCGCCTTCGGTGGGATCATTCGAGCTGGAAATGAATTTCAACGACTACTCCTTCGACGGCGAGCAAGGCAATACCCGGATTCGTTATAGATTCGATACAAACCAGGTGCAGAAATCACCGCCCGTGTTGAATCGATTGCTTTTCACCGATGACAACGGTACACCACTGGGGTCGATTGACGCAGGTGAGACCGTTTTCCTGCGGTTCGCGTTAACCGATGGCGAGTACGATGATGAATACCACTACTACGATCCGGTTTCGGATGACAATGTGTCCCTTTCCCTTCGTGTTCATGGCGATACGGAATGGCTGGAATTCCCCTTCGAATTCACCGATGAGATCGATCACATCAACTATTGGGTGAGTGGCAGGGCGTATTCCGCCGATATCAGCGAATTGGTCGTGTCCGATTCCTGCCTGATCGACCTGCGCATCGAGGCAGCCGACGCAGCAGGCAATTCCGTGACCTACACCGCCGAACCCGCTTTCGGAGCCGGAGACCACGTCACCGCGATCGGTTCGGACACCTTCTCCGAGGATGTCCCGGCTATCGACCGGCTTCTCGGGAATTACCCGAATCCGTTCAATCCCGAGACGAACATCCGCTTCTCGCTCGCACAAGAGCGGCGCGTGACCATCGACATCTACAATATAAAAGGGCAGCGCGTGAAACGTCTGCTGGACGACGTATTATCGTCCGGTGCGCATAAGATCACATGGCAGGGTAAAGACCGGTATGATCAGCCGGTGTCCAGCGGTGTGTATTTCATTCGAATGCGGACGGATGGGATCGATCAGGTGCGTAAGGCGCTGTTGTTGAAGTAGGTCTCCCCCGGCACGCAGACACCTGTAGGTTTTGAAGAATGAAAAACCTGAACCCGCATCTCTCTGGTTCACCAAGCTTCTGTGATTTTCAGAATGATTTGCAGGATAATGATGGCTCGCCCGGAGGTCGAGCGCTACGAGAGAAAGGAAATGCGGACGAGAACGTCCGCGTTCAGAGGAGATGCCGAGTTCTGGGGGATTCGATTTGTCAGACTGCGTCTGAAAATCACAGGAGCTCGACGGTCCAGCATAGAGCAACCGCCTCTCTTGTCCAGTCCTAAAATAGTAGACCGTTTTTTCTTGAGAGAGGAAAACCATAAGGACTCCAAGTTTTTCCTCTCTCAAACTCTCTCCTTTCCTTCCTCTCTCCCCTACATACCTGCCTCTCGGAGAGAGGCTTAGAGAATTATTCATGCACAACTTGCTTTCGCTACGCCGCACGATGAAATACCTCTGCCGGGGTCTGGTACTCCAGCGAAGCATGAAGACGCTCGTGGTTATAAATCTCGACGGCTTCACGGATCGCACGTTTTGCATATGCTTTACTCGGCAACACTTCGCCAAGACCAAACTCGTTTTTCAGCGTATTGTGAAATCGCTCTATAACTGCATTGTCATAGCATTTCCCCGCTCCCGTTAGACTCATCCGCATCCCGCTGTTTGCCAAAAAATTACGATACGCATACGACGTATATTGCGATCCGTGATCCGAGTGGTGAATTACGCCATCGCTGCTTGCGAGTTTCGAAAGCGCTTTCTTGAGCGCTGAAAGACTATTGCTGTGATGAAGCGTCGTACCGGCCTCGCAATTGAGAATCTTTCGGCTGCTATAATCCATATAGACATTGAGATACAACATCCCTTCACGGGTTTGAACATACGTGATATCCGTCACGATCGCTTCCTCCGGCTTAAGCTCTTCACACGTCGCCAAGAGGTTCGGGATGGCTTCATGCTTGGGACTCCACGAAAAACTCCGACGCTTCGAATAAAGTTTCGACAACATTCCATTCTCGGATAACAGGCGAAACAGACGGTCACGACCGATCTTGATCCCATCACGCTTCAAATGCTCGTAAAGCTTCCGTACACCTATGCGTGGCTGACGAAAACGGATTTGGCGCACATGATCAAGAACATGCTCTTCGTTTTCCCGACGAACCGCTTCAAGCTTTATATGCTTGTAATATCCCGACTTACTGATGCCGAAACAGGCACACACTCGTTTCATGTTCGCTTTTTGTCCACACGATTTAACAGTGCGTGCTGTGAGCGGGATAGCTTCGAAAATACAGTTTTTTTTTGCTCTGGACTCAAGTATTTCAAAGCGACCTCAAGATGTACATCGGATGCAATTTTCTGCATACTGATCTCGGCAAGCGCCTCTTTCAATGCCGCATTCTCTTCTTGCAATGCCTGGATACGGCTTTTCTCGTCGATCATGTTCACGCGTACCACCTCCTTGTAGGACGGATCAGAACCGTATTGCCTGAGCCAGTTGTAGATAGCTGCGTTACTCCCAATTCCGTACTCGCGACGCGCTTCCAACACGCTGAAACGACCCGATTCTATTACGCGTACTACCTGCTGTTTAAACGATAGACTGTAACGAATGCCGGTTCTTGATTTCTCATGCCTCATCAGGTTGACTCCTTTTTCCTTTTCAGTCAACCTATTTCAGGACGGCACATCCATTCTATCTTCTAAATTCTAACTTCTTCATTCCAAAGAAGCTCGCCCGGAGGTCGAGCGCTACAGTCTCCTGTCACCTTCCTTAGAACGTATATCCGAGCTGGAAGTGGGGTTCCCAGTCGTCTCTGTCGAAGTTGTAGGCGTAGTCGAAGCCGATGAGACCGAGGGGGCTGCGCAGACGGAGTCCGATACCGCCGCCCTTCTTCATATTCCAGAAGTTGAATTCGTCGATCTCGTTGTAGCTGTCGCCGGCGTCAAAGAAGAACAGACCGATGATCTCGTCTCCCGCCAGAGGGAAGGCGTATTCGGTAGAAAAAATCATTTCGCGGTGACCGCCGTCGGTCGGCCCGATGGAGCGATCGGAGTATCCGCGGATACCGTCCGAGCCTGTTCCGCCCAGGTAGAAGCGCTCCTCTGGCGGTACCTCGTCCGAGCGACCGTATTCGGTCACATAGCCCATCCGGACCTTCGTTCTCAGAACGAATTCCCAGAAGGTCTTGATGTAGTAGCGGAATTCGAGGATGTTCTTGTAGTAGTCGAAATCACCCTGGAACGGTCCGCCGGCGAGTTCCTGATAGATGGTGAACTGGGTTCCCGTGGTTGGGAAAAAAACGTTGTCGCGGCTATCGCGGCTGAAGGTCAGGTATATGTTGCTGTTGTACTGCCAGCCTTTTTCTTCGAGGTTCCGGATGGTGGTCGAATAGGAGTCGTCCCGATCGAGAATCTGATACTTCTTCGAGGACAGCGCGTAGCCCAGCGTGACCTTGGCGAAGTCCAGAAACGCGACATGGTGTCCGACGCGCAAGCTTCCGCCGTTGGTCTCCACGTTGAAGTTGGATGACGTATAGTCTTTCTCCGTGCGATAGAGGCTCATGCCGCCGGAGTAGTAGGAGTCGAAGAGGTAGGGATCGCTCAGGTCGAGCTCGAAATCCTGCGTGTATTTACCGAACTCGTACTGGAAGCTGGCTCTCCAGGCGTTTCCGAAGAGGTTGTTGTGCGATACGGCGAGCTGCCCGACGAATTTGTCGGTGCTGTTGTATCCCACGCCGCCGTTGGCGGTCCCGGAGTGCTTGTCGTTCAGGTGCAGGATCAGGTCGATGTCGCCGTTTTCGTTGATCTGGCGCCAGTCGGGGTACATATCCGGCTCGAAGAATCCGAGGTTGTAGATGTTGCGCTGCGACTGGATCAGCTTGGAGCGCTGGAAGTAGTCGCCCGGCGAGATCGCGAGTTGCCGACGGATGATCTTTTCCTTGGTGGTGCGGTTTCCCGTGATCTTGATCTTATGGATGCGCGCCCGTGTGTTTTCCTGAATCTTCACGTGGATATCGACGTAGTTGCCCCGTTTTTCGAGGGTTTCGTCGAACTGCGCGTAAATATAGCCTTCTTCGTAGTAGAGCGTACTGAGGTTCATGAGCTGCTCTTCGTAGTATTCACGGTCGAACACCTCGTCCTCATAGAAATCGAACTGCCCGACCAGCACATCACTGGTGAAGCGCTCGTTTCCATCCACGGTAACGTCGCCGAACATGAATTCCTCGCCCTCGTAGAGGAAGATGTCGATGTACATGTATTCTTCTTCGAGGATGTTGGTCTCCCAGGAGATGATGCGAGCGTCGATATAGCCACGAATGCTGTAGAAGTTGATAATCTTGTCGAGGTCGGCCTCGAACTTCTGCTGATCGAATTTACCCGAATAGAAGAGGCTCTTCTGCTTGGTGTCGGACATTTCGTAGCGCAGCCTGCCGGAGGGAATCTCCTTGTTACCGTGGAAATGGATTTTCTTGATGCGAATCTCGGCGCCTTCGTCGATCATGACCGTCACCTTGACGCGGTTGTTGTCCAGCGACTCGGCCTTGAACGTGATTTGCGCGAAGTGATAGCCCTTTTCCTGGTACTCGTCCATAATCTTCTGGCGCGTCTCCGACACCAGATAGGGCGACCAGTAGCTGCCCTTGCGCAGCGAGACCACTTCCTCGAAATCGTCCTCGTCCAGCTCGTCGTACCCCTCGTATTCGACCTCGTCAACGATCGGATATTCCTCGACACGGATCACGATGCCCACACCGCTGTCAAGCTCCTCGGCCTCCATCACGATGTTGTTGAACACGCCCAACTGATACAGGTTCTTGATCGAGTTGGCGACTTCGTCAGCCGTGAGAAAATCTCCGTACTTCAGCGTCACGACAGAAAAAATAAGCTCCGGGTCGATGTTCTGATTGCCTTCGATCCGGATATCCGTAACTACATTTTCACCAACGCCGGACAGCCCCGCCGCAAAAACGAGCAGCAGCACGGTCACCAGCAGATAGCGCCTGAAATTCATGAAACCTCCGATTCCATCACATAAACCACGTCATAACGTAGGAATATGGTTTCAACGTAAAGCTTTTTTTCGGATATTTGAGGGGTATAATCCGTTCGTGTATTTTCTACTACGTATGAAACGACCAATCAATCGAATTGTGACAGAGGAAATGAATATCGCATCCCGCCCTCCGGACCGCTGAGCTCCAGCTCGGCATTCTCCCCTCCCTTCGGACCGCCGAGCTCCAGCTCGGCATCCCCACTTCCCCATTCTAAGCCCACCTCAAATCGAGCAAGCGGATATCGCACGTACCTCTTTCACCCATCAAAGATGCGGACGGGGACGTCCGCGTTCCTGGGGACCGCCGAGTTCCAACTCGGCATTTCTTGTATCCTTCTCCATCCTGTTCATTTCCCCAATCCTGAACATCCTGCTTCTGAAAAAGAAAAAAAGTCATTGACAGGTTCGTCGGGCTATGTAAAATGACTCCATAAAATAATGAAACGGAGGTACGATATGTCGATGATAAGCATCAGAATGACGGTTCGAAAGCTTTTTGTAGCCGTTATTGGCGACCCTATGGGCAACGTGCGTCCGTTGGTGAATATGAAATAATTTTTATAATATAATTGCCACGGATGTTCTGAAAACAATGTCCGTGGCTTTTCTTATGCCCAGCCACGGGTCCGAACGGATCGGTGGCTTTTTTTGGTTGCGGACACTTCAGACAGGACAGGAACGAGACAGATAACGATGATTACCCGGAGATTGAAAATGAAGAAAAAGCTAAGTATTTTATGGGGTTACATGAAAGGAAACCGAACGCTCTATTTACTTTCGGTCGCGGCGATTGTGCTTGCCGCGTTCTTCCAGTTCCTGTCACCGCTGGTGATGCGCATCACCATCGACTCGGTCATCGGCGACATGCAGGTCGCGGATGGCTCAACCGGCGAGAGATTCCTGAGCGCACTGGGCGGTCGGGACTCGTTGCAAGCGAACCTGTGGCGGCTGGCGACCATCCTGGTGATGCTGACCGTTTCGCAGGGCGTCTTTCACTTCGTGAAGGGCAAGTGGCTGGCGCAAGCGTCCGAAGCCACGGCGAAGAACCTGCGCGAGAAGCTCTACAACCATATCCAGCGGCTACCGTTCTCCTACCACGTCAAGGTGGAGACAGGCGACCTGATCCAGCGCTGTTCCTCGGACGTCGAGACAGTCCGTCGCTTCCTGGCGGTGCAGTTCGTCGAGGTGGGCAGAGCGCTCTTCATGCTGGCGATGGTGCTGCCGATCATGATCTCGCTGGACTGGCGCATGACGCTGGCGTCGATGTCGGTGATCCCGGTGATATTCACCTTCGCGATCATCTTCTTCATGAAGGTGGAGAAGAATTTCAAGCTGGCGGACGAGGCCGAGGGCGCTATGTCGGCAATGCTCCAGGAGAACCTCTCCGGCATCCGCGTGGTGAAGGCGTTTTATCGACAGGAATTCGAGATCGAGAAATTCCACAGCAAGAACAGCGACAACCGCGACAAGTGGTACCGGTTCATCCGGCTGATGGGATTCTACTGGGGTGGATCGGACACGCTCTGCTTTTTCCAGATACTGGTCATCATGGTTCTGGGTTCCTACCGGGCGGTACAGGGCGAAATAACCATCGGTACGCTGGTCGCCTTCGTGAGCTACGTCCACTCGCTCCTCTGGCCGATCCGTCAGATGGGCAGAATCCTCACCGACATGGGTAAGACGTTCGTCTCGGTAACCCGTATTCAGGAGGTGCTGGACGAGCCGGAAGAACCGCTCGAAAACACCGGTATCAAGCCCGCGCACATCGAGGGAAAGATCGAGTTCGAGCATGTCGATTTCAGCTACGATGGCAAGAATCCGGTTCTCCAGGACGTCAGCTTCACCATCGAAGCCGGCAAGACCGTGGCAATCCTGGGACCGACCGGGTCCGGCAAGACCAGCATGGTGAACCTGCTTCCGAGGCTCTACGACGTCACCGGCGGAACCATTCGGCTGGACGGGCACGACATCCGCGAGATCGACCGCGAGTACCTCAGACAGAACATCGCCATCGTACTGCAAGAGCCCTTCCTCTTCTCCCGCACACTCGAGGAGAACATTCGGCTGGGCACACCGGAAGCGACAAGAGACCATGTGGCGCAGGCAACGGAAGTCGCCTCGATCCACGACGTGATCGAACGCTTCGAGAACGGATACGAGACCGTGGTCGGAGAGAAGGGCGTGACCCTCTCCGGCGGACAGAAACAGAGGGTGGCGATCGCGCGCTCCATCATCATGGACGCGCCGGTATTGGTCTTCGACGACTCGCTGAGCGCGGTCGATACGGAGACCGATTCCCGCATCCGCGCCGCCCTGAAAGAGAGCAAACAATCGGTGACGACCTTCATCATCGCCCACCGTATCACCACGCTGGTGGAAGCCGACATGATCCTGGTGCTGGACGAGGGAAGAATCGTGCAGCAGGGAACGCATCGGGAGCTGGTCGGGCAAGAAGGATTGTACCGGAGAATATGGAATATCCAGAACGCACTGGAAAAGGATGTTCACCATGAACTGGATGATGAAGTTGATTTACTTTCTGAACGTTCCGGCATGGAAGAAGAAGAAAAGCCGCAGCCGGCGTGACGGGATATTGTACTACCCGTCCGTGATTGACGGTACGGACACGAACAAGACGCATAACAAGTGGTAACAAGAAACGGAGAATAAAAATGGCACATACGGCATTCGAAGAAAAGGAATACACGAAACGGTTCGACCTCGGGCTGTGGAAAAGAATATTCCGTTATGCGCTGAAGTATAAACTGCTGCTGGGGTTGCTGTTCGGCTGCATGCTGATAACAGCGCTCATGGACACGATTTACCCGCTGATGACGCGGCATGTGATCGACCACTACATCGTACCGAAGAACCTGGACGGACTCTGGGGATTCGCGGCGTTCTATCTGACTCTCGTCGCGGTATTCGGTTTCACCATCGGCGTGTTCATCCTCATCGCGGGCAAGCTTGAAACACGGATGATCTACGATATCCGCAGGGACGGATTCAACAAATTGCAGGAACTGTCGTTCAGCTACTTCGATCGCACACCGGTCGGATGGCTGATGGCGAGGATGACCTCGGACTGCGAGCGTCTGGGCGCGACCATCGCCTGGGGTATCGTCGATATGGTCTGGGGCACCGCGCTGATGATCGGAATCACGGTCGTCATGCTGGTACTGAACTGGAAGCTGGCCCTCATCACGCTATCGGTTGTACCGGTGCTGGTGGTGGTCAGCCTGAAGTTCCAGAAGATGATTCTGGGCGCTTATCGCAAGGTGCGTAAAACCAATTCCAAGATCACCGGCGCGTTCAACGAAGGGATCAACGGCGCCAAGACGACCAAGACGCTGGTGCGTGAGAAGGCGAATCTGCGCGAGTTCCAGGAGCTGACCGGCTCCATGTACAGCGCTTCGGTTCGGGCGTCGGTGCTGTCGGCAATCTACTTCCCGCTGGTACTGGTGATCAGCGCGATGGGATCGGGACTGGTTGTGTGGTTCGGTGGCTCCGGCGTAATCGCGGGTGTGATGACCTACGGAACGCTGGTGGCGTTCACCTCGTACATCGTACAGTTCTTCGAACCGGTGTGGCAGATCGCGCGCATCTTTGCCGAGATGCAGAACGCGCAGGCCTCGGCGGAGCGCGTCTTCTCGCTACTGGACACGGAAGTGGAGATCAAGGACGATGCTGAGCGCACGAAAGGATGGGGAGACAAGCCTTTCCGCATTGAGGACGAGATTCGATTCGACAGCGTCAATTTCGCCTACAAGCAAGGCGAGACGGTACTGCGCGATTTTGATCTGAATATCCGCGCCGGCGAGAAAATCGCGCTGGTGGGAGAAACCGGCTCCGGCAAAACGACGATCGTGAACCTGATCTGCCGCTTCTATCAGCCGCAGTCGGGCAGTATCCGTTTCGACGACAGGGACAGCCGCGACATCCCGCTCGAGAAATTGCAGTCGAACATCGGCGTCGTGCTCCAGACTCCGCACCTGTTCAACGGCACTATCCGCGACAACATCCGCTACGGCAAACTGGACGCGACCGACGAGGAGATCATGCGAGCGCTGAAGATGGTCAATGCGGACAGACTGATCGCGCGGATGGAAAACGGACTTGATACCTCCGTCGGCGAGGGAGGAAACATGCTCTCCACCGGCGAGAAGCAGATGCTATCCTTCGCACGGGCAATCATCTCCGATCCGCAGATATTCATCCTCGACGAGGCGACCTCCTCGATCGACACCGAGACCGAGCACCTGATTCAGGACGCGATCGACAAGCTGCTGGTCGGAAGAACCAGTTTCCTGATCGCGCACCGGCTCTCGACCATCCGTTCCGCCGACAGGATTCTGGTGCTGAGCGGCGGCGAGATCATCGAGGAAGGCTCGCATCACGACCTGATTCGGCTCAAGGGGCACTATTACAAGCTCTACACGAATCAGTTCCTCGAGGAGAACGAGAAAGCGCTGCTGACTGGATAGTGTTTCATATTGTAGGGGCAGGTCCCTGTGCCTGCCCTTACAAACATTGCGTTATCGAGTCATCGCGTTGTCGGATTATGCGGGAATCTGAACGATCTGCGCGATAATTGCGTCTCTGCGATGTTCGATGATTTTGTCATGCGTCAGACCTGCCAGTTTTTCGATCGAGTCGATGCTGGTAACCTTGGTCTTGAGCGGCTCTTGTTGAATGCTCATTTCTTCCTCCCTGAATCAATTTTGCATCCGTGCGAAAAAATATTCTTTTTTTTATCGGCAATTCGGCTCGTTTGTTTAATATATCTATGATAAAAAAATTTACAGAGTGAGTTAAGTGGAATCGCGCAAGTGATTTTGGGTTTTAGATTAAACGGAGGTACGCAGTATGCGAATACTACTGGTTGAAGACGAACAAAAAGTGGCAGCATTCATTCAGAAGGGTCTGACGGAAGAATCCTTTGAAGTGGACGTTACCGCGAATGGCAACGATGCCATCGAAATGATTTCGAAGAGTCCATACGATCTGATCGTTCTGGACATCATGATCCCGGGAAAGGACGGGGTGGAAGTATGTCGTCAGATTCGTAAGCAGGGCATTCTGGTTCCCGTGATCATGCTTACGGGAAAAGATACAATCGATGACAAGATCAAAGGACTGGATGCCGGTGCGGACGACTATCTTTGCAAACCCTTCTCGTTCAGCGAATTGATTGCCCGTATCCGCGCACTGCTGCGTCGTGACAACGAATACAAGGGCATCGTTCTCAAGGTCGCCGACCTCGAATTCGATCTGCTCAGTCGCCGGGTCAATCGCGCCGGAAAGGTCGTGCAACTGACCGGCAAGGAATACGCGCTGCTCGAGTTCCTCATGCGGAACAAGGGACGCGTGGTTTCCGAGCTGGAGATCGTCGAGAACGTCTGGGACATGAGCTACGACCCAGTTACCAACGTCGTCAACGTCTATATCCACCATCTGCGCAACAAGATGGATCGCGGCTTCAGCAAGAAGCTCATCTATACCGTGCGCGGAAAGGGATATATCATGAAGGACGAATAGTCCCGATCGATACAAAGCTAAGATATGAAACCGGCTGTCGAAAGATGGCCGGTTTTTTACTGTGTATGCAGACGTCCCCGTCCGGGTGACAACTTACATCGAATTGACGAAGAACTTTTTGACCAGTTCCGGGTCTTTGTATTTGCCGAAGAGCGCCATCAGTTTGATGCGTGCCTTGTGACCCCTGAAGTCTCCGCCGAGGATTGCGCCCATGCGTTCGAGGTGCATGCCGCCGCCGTCGTAACCGTACTCGGGCAGGACGCGCCCGGAATAGGAGCGCGACACGATCACGACCAGGATGTCCTGATCAATCGCCTGCTGGATCGAGGGCAGTATATCGAGCGGAAGGTTCCCGCGGCCGAACGCCTCGATCACGATCGCCTTCGCGCCGCGTTCGATGGAGCATTCGATGTAGCGCCCGTCCATGCCGGCGCAGGCGCGAACGAGGTCGATGTTGGTCTCGATCTGATCCGTCCATACCGAATCCCTGCGGATCATCTGCCGGTGATAGACGATCTTATCCGGATCGACGATGCCGAGGATGCCATAGTCCTTGGAGATGAAGGATTCGACCTTGCCGGTGTTGGCCTTGACGATGTCCCGGGCGGCGTGAATCTCGTCATTCATCACCACCAGCACGCCCTTGTCGATCGATTCCTCGCATCCGGCAACCCGTACCGCGCCAACAATGTTACGTGGGCCGTCCAGTCCGAGGTCGGTTCCGCTGCGCATTGCGGCGGTGAAGACGACGGGCTTGCGCGACGTCAGCACCAGGTCGAGCATGTAGGAGGTCTCCTCGAGCGTGTCGGTGCCGTGCGTGATCACGATGCCGTCGAAATCGACGATTTTCACGTCAACCAGTCGCGCCAGCTCGAACATCTTTGCCGGCGTCATGTAGGGACTGGGGATGTTGGCGAATTCGAAGACCTCGATCTCGGCAGCGTGAAGGAGCTGCGGAAATGTCTTGAGAAAACCGATTGGGTCGATGCCGGGAACGACGCCCTTGTCCTCTTCGAACTTCATGGCGATGGTTCCGCCCGTCGTAATGATCAGGATTCGTTTTTTCATGTTGACCTCGTTTCACCAAAATTGAACCTTTGCTTCCGGTGTCAAGAATCGAATGACATCGCAGGAGTTTTCATGAAGAAAGTAACCATCGTCGGTGCCGGCCTCGCCGGTTGTGAAGCGGCGTTCCAGCTTGCGGACAGAGGCTGGAAGGTCGAGCTGTTCGAGATGCGTCCCAACAGGATGACGCCTGCGCACGAGACGGGGCTTCCCGCGGAACTGGTGTGCAGCAATTCGCTCAAATCCGGACTGATCACCACCGCCTCCGGTCTGCTCAAGGCGGAGCTGCGCAAGCTGAACTGCTATCTGCTCGACATGGCGGAACAGCACCGTGTTCCGGCTGGCAACGCCCTGGCGATCGATCGCCGGCAGTTTTCGGAAGCGGTTCTCGAACGCATCGACGCAGATCCGAATATCGAGTTGATCCGCAAAGAGATAGATCGCATCCCCGAGCCACCTGCCATCATCGCGACGGGTCCGCTGACATCGGAATCGCTGGTCTCGGCGCTGCTCAATCTCATCGGCGAGGAGCAGCTCTACTTCTTCGACGCCATCGCGCCCATCGTCGCGGCCAACTCCATCGACATGGACATCTGCTACCGCAAGTCGCGCTACGACAAGGGCGAGGACGACTACATCAACTGCCCGTTCGACAAGGAGCAGTATTTGGTGTACGTTCAGGCGCTGCAAGAGGGCGAGAAGCACGAGGCGCACGAGTTCGAGACGGAGTGGTTCAAGGATATCGGCTTCAGATTTTACGAGAACTGTGTGCCCGTCGAGGAGCTCGCGTCGAGGGACAAAGACACCCTTCGCTACGGCGTGATGCGTCCGGTGGGACTGGAGAATCCGCGCACCGGCAGACGCCCCTGGGCTGCGATCCAACTCCGTGCGGAAAACGAGGAGTGTACATCCTACAACCTCGTCGGGTGCCAGACGATGCTACGCTATCCCGAGCAGAAACGCATCTTCCGATTGATCCCCGGTCTCGAGAACGCCGAATTCCTGCGCTATGGCTCCATCCACCGCAACACGTACCTGAAGTCGCCGGATATCCTCAACGCCGATTTCTCGCTGAAGCAGGCGCCGGGCGTGGTTCTGGCGGGACAATTGTCCGGTGTGGAGGGCTATATCGAGTCGATCATGGGTGGCTTGCTGGCGGCAATGAGCGTCGCGGGAGAATACCGGCTATTGCCCGAACAGACCATTGTCGGTCAGCTTCAGCGGCACATTACGACACCGGTGAAGGACTTCCAGCCCATGAACGCCAACTACGGTCTCCTGCCGCCGCTCGATGAGAAAATCCGCGACAAGAAAAAAAAGAAGCAGATGATGTCGGATCGCTCGCTGGAGAGTATGGAAAGAATGTAGCAATCAATTCTATCTTCCAGCTTCTTCATTCCAACGAGGCTCGCCCGGAGGTCGAGCGCTACGGGAGAAAGAGGATGCAGGCAGGGATGCCTCAGACTGTTGACAAAGATGACCGTCCATTTTCCGTGCGGGATTTACAGCACATGAAAAAGGTTGTAAATATAGCATAAAACGCTTGCCATCAGAGGGATGCGCATTATTGTTGTCTCATATTTGAGGTAAATAATGCTGAAAAAAGAAATCGATTTTCAACCTGAGATGGAGTTCGTTAACATCGAGGATTTGGTTCCGAAGAATCACCTTCTGCGAAAAATCCAACGCCACATCGACTTTTCCTTTATCCTGAAGAATACAGCTCATCTTTATTGCGAAGATAATGGCAGGCCCCCCGTTCATCCGATCCGATTGTTCAAAATGCTGTTGATTGGGTATCTATTTGGCATCCGTTCCGAACGCCAGCTTGTTAAAGAGATCGAGGTAAATGTGGCTTACCGCTGGTTTTTGGGGTTTGGGCTGCTGGACAAGATACCGCACCATTCCGTATTTAGCCAGAACAGGCGCAGAAGGTTCACCGATAGCAAGGTGTTTGAGGAAATCTTTGTTGAGATTGTCCGGCAGGGGATTGCGAAAGGTCTGGTCGAGGGAAAGATACTCTATACGGATTCGACCCACACGAAGGCAAACGCTAACAAGCAGAAGTTTAAGAAGATTGTGGTGGAAGAAGAGCCGAAAACCTATCTCAAAGAACTGGATAAAGACATCAACGATGACCGTGAGAAAAGGGGTAAAAAACCTCTACCGCCGCGAAAAGAAGATGATCCACCCACCAAAAAGATCAAGTCCAGCACGACGGATCCGGACAGCGGATACATGGTTCGAGACGGCAAACCCAAGGGCTTTTTCTTTCTGACTCAGCGCACGGTTGATTCCAAATGTAACTTCATCACGGATGTGGATGTATTCCCTGGCAATGTCAATGATTGTATCCCTTATCTAGCGCTGCTCGATCGGCAGATCGAACGGTTTGGATTCGACGTCAAAGCCGTCGGTCTTGATTCGGGATACAATACGTACTATATCTGTAAGAAGCTGCACGAACGAAAGATAATGGGAGTGATCAGCCCACGTCGAGACTCGGGTCACAAAGGACTTTTCAGAAAATGGCGGTTCGACTATGATCCCATAAACGATTACTATGTCTGCCCAAACGGGTGTATTTTAAGCTATCAAGGAACTAATCGGGATGGCAGTCAGGCGTATATATCCAACCCTGAAGACTGTCGTAAGTGTCCACTTCGAGATAAATGCACTGCGAGTAAGAAATGTCAAAGAATCGTGCATCGTCATGTCTGGCAAGACTATCGAGACGAGATAGACAGAAATCGGAAATCGTTCTGTGGAAGAGAAATCTTCAAGGGACGAAAAGAGACGATTGAGCGGAGCTTCGCCAACGCGAAGCAACTACACGGATATCGATACGCAAGATACAGAGGATTGGAGAGAGTGAAAGAACAAGCCTACATGACCGCTATTGCCCAAAACGTGAAAAAGCTGGTCAACAGGCTTTTTCGTCTTTTTTTCGCTGGGGGCATATACGGCTTCCGATGCCCAATTTCAGCCTGAAAATCGTAAAATAGAACCGCTGTATTATGATTACAAGTGCACACGTTGCCGCAGACCATGCTTGGTCAACAGCCTGAGGCAAGGGTGCCTGCGTACCAGCAGAGATGCCGAGTTTGTGGGATTCGATTTATCAGACTCCGTCTGAAAATCACAGGAGCTCGGCGATACTTAGAAAGCAACCACCTCTCTGCTCCTTCCCCTTTGGCAAAGGGGAAGGCCGGGATGGGGTTTCTCCCTACCTTCTCACCACCACGCATTCGGCGAGCATGTCGTGCAGCGCTTGTTTCTTCTTCGTGAAAGCCGCCATCAGGTATCCGATCATGAGGATTGCGCCGGAGACGATCTTGGAGATGTTCCGAAGTATCGCTTTGGCGAATCCGATTTGCTGTCCCGATTCGTTGGTGACGTAGATGCCGCAGATGATCTTACCGACGGTTGCCTGTTTACTCGAGCTTTCCATCAGCGCGTAATATAGCAATGTGGCCACCCATGCCAGAAGAGATGATCCCCATAACATCTTCAGGTAACCGAAGTCGAAAGTTTCCGGTGCGTCGAACGTGAACAGCGGGAAGCCGAGCAGGAAGAACTGGGTGGGCGTGATCACGAGCGACAGCAGGATGTTATCGATCAGATGCGCCCAGAACCGCAGCCAGAATCCGGCGTATTGGACCGGACGTCGTTCGTCTTCGATGTTTCCCGGCCCCATGAAGCTTGGCCTTTCCGTCGATCCGCTTTTCTCGCCGCAGTGTGGGCAGTAGATGCTGTCGTTCGGAATCTCTTTTCCGCATTTTCGGCAATACATAGTTGCTCCTTTAAAGTATTGAAACCCTCATCCCACGCCTTCTCCCGCAGGCGGGAGAAGGAGCTATAATGAAATATCCATCTGAGGCACGATGTCCCCTCGCCCGTTTACGGGAGAGGGTCAGGGTGAGGGCTCCCTAATCCACCGTGATCGATTTCGAGACGTTCTTGGGCACATCGGGGTGGACGCCGTGATCGACGAATTCCACGCGGTCGAGGTACGCCATCTTGCGGACGCTCATCTTCAGCGCCAGAAGTTGGAGCACGATCGAGGCGGAGAAAGCGGTCAAGAGGCTGTCGCCGGTGCGTGGCAGGATGATGTAGCCGAAGCCGTAGTATTTCTTCTGGTCCGGGCTGGAGGATGCGTTTTCCATCAGGCGGTCGTTCTCTTCCGCGATGACGAAGGTATCCGCGCCACGGATTTTATGGGTGTTGATCTGCGAGATGGTCAGATTGACGTCGCGTTCGTCCGGACCGGTCACGTAGATCAGCGGGTAGTTTCGATACAGCGGCGTGAAGATATCGTAGTCGCGTGCGATTCTCTTGAAGAGCGCCAGTCCTTCGCCGGAGAGGTTGAAGGGCATGGTACGCGTGAACATGTACGTGCTGAACGCTTTGATCATCTCGCGGATTTCCTCGTTTTTCAGACCCATCTTGACGCCTTCGCGCTCCATCTCGTTGATCTTCTTCTGGAAGTACTTGACCATTGCCTTGATGTTCTTCATGCCGAATACGGTGTTTTTGCCCAGGATGGTGTTGGGCCCATGCTTGAATTCGCTCGCCTCGCCGCCTTCGCAGTGGTTGAGCACCGTTTCGCGAATCTTCAGCGCGCCCTCTTTGGCGACGCCGCTGAGCTTGGTTGCCAGGATGTGCATAGAGGGTTCCATATAGATTTTCGATGCCACAAACTCGATGCTTTCCTCGCTGGAATAAATGGTCTCCTTAATCAGCTCGGGGATCACCAGCAGTGTCTTGTAGCGTCTGGATATCTCGTAATCCATCTTCGCGAGCTGTTCCTCGCCGCCATTGCCCTTGCATTCCTCGAAGCGCATCTCGGCGACCTTGATCGCGAGGTAATAGAACAGGGTCATCTGGTTGATGAAGCTCTTGGTCGCCGGAACCGCGATCTCCGGTCCGCAGAAGATCGGGATGGAGATATCGCTCTTCTCCTGCCCGAGGGTCGAATTCATGTTGTTGACCAGCACGATCTTCTTGATGTCGATCCCGAGGTTGTCGATGTCGTTGAAGATGTCGATCAGGTCCTTGGTCTCGCCGCTCTGCGATACGCCGATGATCACGTCGTTTTCCTTCATGCAGTTGGAATACTGTCCGCGGTAGTCCCCGGGAAGGATGGGGATGATTTCGACGCCGGCGATCTCGTTGAAGAATGCCGCCGCCAGCTTGGTGGCGTGGAAGGATGTCCCGCAGGCGACCGTGTAGATGTTGCGGCTGTTGCGCAGGGTGTTGCGGATCAGCTTGATGAAGTCGGCGACGATCTTGTCGAATTCCTCGATGTCCTGTTTCTCGGAAACCGAGTCGAGCGCTTTGGCGAGCAGCATCCGTTTCTTGTCGAACGGCTCTCCCGCGATATCGATGAAGGTGTTCTTGTCGTTGGAGAAGAAGTACTTTTTGTCGAAGTCCTCTTTGAACACCTCGTCGTAAAGCCTGCGGTAGTGCTTCTGAAAGTTGTCGATGAAGAGCTCGGAGCGATCCGAATCGACGTACTCGTCGAAGACCTTTACCTGCTTCTGGAAGCTGGGCTGTTTCATGACCTTTTTGAGAAGTTGCTGTATTTCCTTGAGCTGGCTCACTTCGTTCAGGAAGTTCCGCGTGTGCCTTCCGGTGTTCGATCCGCCCAGGAACATTTTCACGAGCTTCCCCGTCGATTCGATTTCCGCAAATATCTCCTGCTGCATGAAATACTTGAATTGCGGCTGGAGCTCGGTATCCTCGGCGCGCAGCTTGGAACGAACCGCCTTGCGATCGATGCGGTCTCCGCGCTTGAATACCTCGTCCGGTCGATTCAGTCTGCGGATGCGGATATCGTTGTAGGCGTATATCTGGAATTCGTTTGCGGTGTATTCGATGAACTCGCCCTGCTGGAGCTTGACCAGTTCCTTGGTGAAGCGCAGGACAGCCGTGAGGTCGGAGGACGCCAGCGCGAACGGGGTGTCCTCGATGGTTCCCACGCCGAAGTAGAGACTGCTGCCGGCCTTGATGGCCCATTGGGTTTCGGTCACCGGATCGCAGACGACAGCCGCGAAGGATCCGATCGTTTGTCGGGTGGCTTCCAGGATGGCGCGTCGCATGGCGGCCTTGCGGGTTTGCGGTTTTTTCTGGTCGGTAGCGGAGAGCTTGTCGAGCTCGATATCGAAGTAGTGCTCGACGGTGTGAACCAGCATTTCGCCGTCGTTATCGGAGAGCACGGCGTGCCCTTCGCGTTGCAGGAACTGTTTGAGTTCACGGGTGTTGGTGATGTTGCCGTTGTGCGCGCCGTAGATGTGGCGTTTGCAGCTTACGTTGTGCGGTTGCGCGTTGACGCGGTCCACCGCGCCGAACGTCGCCCAGCGTACCTGCCCGCAGAAGAGCTTGGCTTCCTGCTTGTTGATGCCCAGGGTTTCGACCAGCACGCTCGGCGCGCCGACATCCTTGAGCAGTACCACATTCTTTTTATCGTCCTGGAATGCGGCTCCCGTCGAGTCGTAGCCACGGTATTCCAGAGATTTGAGCAGTCTGGACGCCCACTTTCCCATTTTCACATGCGATTTCGCGAGCGTAAGTCCCAGCACACCGCAACCCAGTCCAAAGACGGGGATACGCAGCGTGAGTTCGAAGTTTTCGATCTTTTCGATCAGACGGCGTAAGTTCATGAATTCTCCTTGTCATATATCATTTCATAAATTTTCTGAGCGATTTCCATATCGTTCGGGCAGGTGATCTTCATATTCGTACACCCGCATGCCACCGTTGCCACCGGCTTTCCGAAGTGCTCGAAGATCGCCGCGTCGTCGGTGAATTCCTCGTGCGTTTCGTGGAGCTTCCGGTGACATTCGAATATCTGCGCGTAATCGAAAACCTGCGGTGTGTGTGCTTCGTAGAGGTCCTGGCGCGGTACCGTGTTGGCGACCATTCCGTTATCGAGCCTTTTCAGCGTGTAGCGAATCTGCGTAACGGGGATCGCGGCGCCGTGCGTCTTCGCGGCGTCGAGCAACCTCGAAATCAGATTCTTCTCGATAAAGGGTCGCACACCGTCGTGGATCAACACGAACTCGGCATCCTTCGGGCATTTCTGAAGCCCGTTATAGACCGATTCCTGCCTGCTATCGCCGCCCGTCACGAAGGCAATCTCCGTGTTGGAGCTCGCCATGAAAGCGCTCTTGATCAGGTATTTGCCGGTCTCGATCTCGTCCTCGGGAAGGACGATCACGATGTGCTGGATGGCCCTGCTGGCGATGAAGGGATTGACCGCATGGATCAGGATCGGGATTCCCGCGATTTGCAGGAACTGTTTCTTCGTGGTTCCCGGCAGCCGTTTGCCAATGCCGCCGGCAACGATGATCGCACAATTTTTCTTCATGATGTATCCTTCCTTTTTTTACAAATTAACAGCCTCGAAACGCGATGAAAATGTCAAGAAAAAGCCGTATCAAACTTTGGTAGAAGCACATATTCAGGGAACGCCGCTCGGAGATCAGCGCCTACAGAGGGATGACTATCCGGGATTACTGATTCCCTTGTAGCGCTCGACCTCCGGGCGAGCTCCTCATGCGCCGCTCGGAGATGGCCCATCGTGTCCGTTCCCTTGCTTGACAGATTTACGGATCGATAAATCATGACCGAAACGGAGGTGAGATGCCCGAATATTACTACACCATCGACTGCGACCGAACGAACGAGATCAAGATCCAGCGTTCGCGTTTCATCGCCTCCATGCGTCATGTCACCGGTATGGAAGACGCCAAGCTCTTCATCTCCGAAATCGCCGCACAGCACAAACAGGCTAACCACAATTGCTGGGCGTACGTGATCGGCGATGCGGGGGAGACTTTTCACGCCTCCGATGCCGGTGAGCCTTCCGGAACCGCCGGAAAGCCTATGCTGAACGCCCTTAAGCGACACGATCTGACCAACGTCGCGGTCGTTGTGACACGCTATTTCGGGGGGATCAAGCTGGGCATCAGGGGCCTCATCGAAGCGTATTCGCAGACGGTGGAAGCGTGCGTTCAGCTTGCGTCCCTCCAAAAAATCGTCCACCTGAAACGGTTCAGAATCGACGTCGATTACGGCTTCTCGGAATCGCTGAAGCACAAGGTCGCAGGACTCCAGGGGACCATCGCCGATGCGACCTACACCGACCGCGTGACTCTGATTGTCGAGGTCGAGGCTAAGCACGGCGAACCGCTACGTGCTCTTCTGGACGAACTCAGCCAATCGGGCGCGATCACGTGTGCGGATGCGGACGATCAATAAAAATGATTGACACGATCAACCATCTCAGACATACTTCATAAAATGTATCGTAAACGGGTATCTATGGATTCGGATAAAAATTATCGAATTGCAATATGCAACGGAACACGTTTTGCATTATACTATTTACAGACGGGGAAAGAACGGCCCGGTTTCGGGGATTTTGCAGAGAGAGACGGAGGATAACTTGAATTACCGGGTAGGATTCTTGCAGCTAAAACCGGAACATCTGGAGCCGGAAACGAATTTGCGAACGATAGAGAAGCGCCTTCTGGAAGCGCCGGAAGCCGATTTGATGGTATTGCCGGAGCTTGCCGTCACGGGATACCTGCTCAAGGATCGCGTGGAAGTGGCGCGTCTTGCCGAATCTGCCCAAAATGGACCTTCCGTTACCCTCCTGAAAAAACTGTCGAAACAGCGTAACACCAGCTATGTCATGGGATTCGTCGAACAATCCGGTGATCGGGTGTATAACGCATCCATGCTGGTCAATCCCGATGGAAACGTGCATATTTATCGTAAGGTACACCTGTTCGATGATGAGAAGCGGGTGTTCGATTCCGGAGACCTCGGGTTTCCGGTGTTCGAAGCGAAGGATGGCATCAAGGTAGGGTTGATGATTTGCTTCGACTGGATATTTCCCGAGTCGGCGCGTTCGCTCGCGCTTGGGGGCGCTCAGATACTGTGCCATTCGGTGAATCTGGTGTTACCGTGGTGCCAGCGCGCGATGCTGACCAGGACGCTGGAGAACGGCGTTTTCGCGGTCACTGCCAATCGTTACGGCAAGGAGGAGTATAACGGGGCATCGTTACATTTTACCGGACAGAGCCAGATCGTGACAAATCGCGGCGAACTGGTATATCGCGCACAGGAACAGTCCGACGAAACCGTCGTCCGCGAAATCGATCCGGAGAAGGCTTTCGACAAAATGATCACCGGAAGGAATCATCTGTTTGAGGACAGATTCCCGGAATTGTACAGAACCGATAGTTTGATATAAACAGGAAACAGCAAGAATAACAAGGAGACGAACACATGCGAAACCTGCTACTTACAATCGTACTGGTATTGACGCTCGCATCGCTGACGGCCGAAACGGTTGACTTCAGCACGACGCTCAATACCCTGCCCATCAACAGAAGCGGAAATCCCGCATCCGACGCCAATTTCATCATGGCGGAGACCGGAGAGCCGATGCTTCCGTTCGAGAGCTACAACCTGATGATTCCCTACGGAACATCCGTCGATGACATCGTCGTCGAACTTACCGATTATACGGAACTGCGCGGCGAATGGCAAATCCCGCACAACCAGGCGCCCTCAAGCACCGGCGCTCCCGTATTCGATACTCAGCGCGATCAGGCTATTTACAGCTCCGATGATGCGTATCCTTCCTACAACTACGAGCTGGTGACCGTCCAGCGTCTTGCCGGCATGGACATTGCCGTGATCAACGTCTATCCGTACAAATATATGCCGGCATCCGGACGCGTGGGCTACTACCGGAACATCGATATTCACATCGACACGAAGGACAACAACACGGTTCGCGAAGAACAGAATCGTAAAATATGCAAGTCCGAAAGCATTATGAAGCGGCTCAACATCCTGACCGTGAACCCAGAACTTGTCCAAAGCTATCCGAACGAAAACACACCCGAACTGAATCGCGACCTGGTCGATGTCAACGATCCCTACCAGTACGTGATCGTCTGCGGCGCCGACTATGTCGATCTCTTCGAAGACTATGCCGAGTGGAAAGAAGAGCATGGCGTTCATGCCGGCGTCTTCAGCATCAACGACATCTATTCCGAATACTCGGGAACCCAGACCATCAAGCTTCGCAGCTTCATTGCCGATGCTTATGAAACCTGGGCAAACACAGCTCATCCGCTCGAATACGTCCTGCTCGCTGGCGACGACGAGATCATCCCCGTGCGTGGCGTCTGGGGCTACGTCAACGAAACCGACAACAACATCCCCTGCGACATGTACTACGGATGTCTGGACGGTACCTGGAATGCCGACGGCGACGCGGTTTACGGTGAGTCCAACGACAACGTTGACCTCTACGCCGAGGTTCATGTCGGTCGCTATCCCGGCGATACGATGGAAGATTTCGAGAACATGATTTTCAAGACGATCCAGTATGTCGATTACCCGGCATCCTCGATCGATAAATGTACGCTGGTCGGCGAACAGCTCGACGATACGCCCACATACGGTGGCGATTATAAAGATGAGGTCGGCGACAGCCAGCAGATGCTTCCGAGCTACTACAATGTCACGACCCTCTATGAGAGAGACGGAACCTTCACCGCCAGCGACTTCATGGATCACGTGAACGCGGACAACGGCGGTCTGATGAACCACATGGGGCACTGCGACTACAACATCGCGATGGGTATGACCCCGGCGATGACCCAGAACCTGAGCAACACCGAGTATCCCTTCGTCTATTCGCAGGGCTGCTACGCGCTCGCGTTCGACCAGGAAACAAGCGGTGACGTGGAATGTATCGGCGAACACATGCTGTTCAACGAGCACGGATGGTTCGCGTTTGTCGGCAACACCCGCTACGGCTGGTACGCGCACGGCAGCACCAACGGAGCTTCCCAGCAATTCGATAAAAAATACTTCCTGTCGCTGTTCTATCACGACATCCGCGAGATGGCGGTTGCGCTCACCAACTCGAAAGAGCTGAATGTCGCGTATGTCAATACCGGCGGCGGAACCTACCGCTGGGTCTATTACGAAATGGTGCTCTTCGGCGATCCCGAAGTCGCGATCTACAACGGCGAAGGCAATATGCCCGATCTGGACATCTTCTTCCAGCAGGTCAGCGAATACAACGGTGACGGTGACGGGGTCCTCAATCCGGGCGAACAGGCATCGGTCGCTCTGATGCTGATCAATAACCCGGGAACCGGCGCGGCGCAGAACTCCTCCGCTACGCTCGTCTCCGACAGCCCATACATCGAAGTGATCGACGGCTACCGCGAATTCGGTACCCTCGGACCGGGCGCGACATCCGATAACAACGACGATCCGTTCATCATCCAGCTTTCGGAAGACTGCCCCACCGGCGAGAACGAATTCCTGGTCGAGCTGACGGCGAATGTCGGCTCCACTACCTACTTCGTGAAGCAGTATGTGCTGCTCGCCACCACGCTGCTATACTATCCGAACTTCCCCTACACGACCGATTCTTCGGTCTATGCATCTCCGATTGTCGTTGATATAAACAACGACGGCAACGAAGAAATCATCTCTGCCGACACGAGCGGCAACATCTTCGCACTGAACAAATACAGCGCGAACATATCCGGATTCCCGGTCGCCACCGGCTCGAACATCCGCACCAGCCTCGCGATGGGTAATCTGGACAACGATCCGCAACTCGAGATCGCCGCCGTTTCCTACGATCGCAAGATCACCATCGTCGATAACGACGGCTCGATCCGCTACCAGGGTGAGGTCGATCAGCTCTTCATGGGCTCGCCGACCATCGCCGATTTCGCCGGTGACTCCCGTGAAGAGGTTATCTGCGGAAACATGAACAACAATATCTATGTCAAAGACGCGGACGGAAACGACATCGAGAACTTCCCGCTGGCAATGCCGAATCGCATTCTGGGCGGCATCGCCGTCGGCGACGTCGATAGCGACGGCGACAACGAACTTGCGGTTGGCTGCTTCGACGGCAACCTCTACATCGTCGAGGCGGACGGAACCTACGAAACTGTTACGCTCGGCGGACAGATCACCAACACACCGGTTATCTACGGCGATGGTAAGGTCGCTGTCAGCAGCAGCAACTTCCATCTCTTTGTCGTCGAAGGCGACAGCGTAATCCACGATATCACGCTGCCGGCGAAGATTTCAAAATCCGTTATCGCGGTTGACTTCGATAACGATGACGACCACGAACTCGCCTTCTCGCTCGAAAACGGCGACACCTACATCATGGAAGACGACGGCACCGTATTCGACGGCTGGCCGATCGACCTCGGCGCTGGCATCGACGGTGCACCTGTTGCGGGCGACATCGACGGCGACCAGATCATGGACCTCATCGTGATCAACTCGGAAGGCGTTATCCACGGACTGAATGTCTCCGGCGAAAACCTTTCGAATTTCCCCATCGGATACGGCATTCCGACACAGAGCTCCGTCAGCCTTTGCAACATCGACGGAAACGGCTCTGCGGAACTCGCGGCCGGAACCAACACCGGCGTGTCGATCTGGGACCTCAAGACCAACAGCGGACTGCTGAGCGGCTGGCCCTTCCTCTATGGAGATATCGGCCGTACCGCCTGCACGCAGACCATCGTGGCCAACGATCCCCAGACGGCTCCGAGTGCCGCGACAGCGCTGATTGGTAACTACCCCAATCCGTTCAACCCGGAAACGACCTTTTCGTTCAGCATCTCCGATGCCGATAGCAAACAGCCTGTATCCCTGAAAATCTACAATATCAAGGGACAGTTGGTCAAGACCATCGCGAACGAGAAAATGGCTGCGGGTGAGCACAACCTCACCTGGCGTGGTACGAGCGACACTGGAACATCGGTTGCATCCGGTATTTACTTCTACCGGCTCTCCACAGCCAGCAAGTCGCATATCCGCAAAATGCTGCTTCTGAAGTAATTTCGGCTTCAGCGAAGCTGAAACGAAATATTGCAGGAAGCACGGAGTGCTGGAGTAATTTCGGCTTCAGCGAAGCTGAAACGAAATATTGCAGGAAGCACGGAGTGCTGGAGTAATTTCGGCTTCAGCGAAGCTGAAACGAAATCATGAGCGTTGTAATTTCAGCTTGCTGAAATTATGTTAGCGGATAACAGATAGAATAGAGAACGCCGCCCGGAGGTCGGCGCCTACAGAAGGCGCTGGTCTCCGGGCGGTCATTTCTATTGGTGCGCCAAGCTCCAGCTTGGCATTTCTCATCCTTTGTTGTGGAACGGGCAGACACGAAGGTCTGCGCCCTGCAACCATCGTCGGGAAGGCGCAGGGGTAATCCTCTGTGGTTATCCTTTCGCTCAGGCTTCTCAAACGCTCGACTTCTGTAAGTTTGCTTCCAAGCTTGAATCCTGCCAAGCGCGCACCTTTCTGAATTTTCTTCTTGCAAATGATTCGCAAATTGTATATCTTGTCCGCATGAAACGATGCAATCCGTCAAACGTGCTCGAAAAGAGCAGAATACGAAAGACCCGGCAGCGGATCGAGATACTGGACAGGATGATAGAATCCGTCTCGTTCTCTGCGAATCAATTGCAGAAAGATTTGCCGAAGATCGATCTCGCGACCGTCTATCGGTTCATCCACGTCTTGCACGATGAGGGCATTGTTCGCAAAATCGCCTACCTGGACGGACAGCAATTCTTCGAATACGTCTGCGAGCACCATCCGCCGCACGGGCATTTCTACTGCGAGAACTGTTGTCGTCTCTTCTGTCTTCCGCCGCTCGATTTCGATCAGAGCAGCGTCCTGATCCGAAACGCCGGGAGCCACCGAATCGAGCAGGTATCTCTCATATTGAAAGGAGTATGCAAATCATGTCGAGAATCGTAATTACCATAGTAGCAGCCGTCGTTCTGCTCGCTTCCTGCACAGCGGACAAAGCGGAACAGACCAGACCGGCGGTGTATGTCAGCATCGCACCGCAGCAATATTTCGCTCAGCGTGTCGCGGGTGATCTGGCGGATGTCCGCTTGATGCTGCCGTCCGGATCGAATCCCGTAACCTACGAACCCACGATCAAGCAGCAGATCGAGCTGAAGACGGCGGCAGTCTATTTCCGTATCGGCGTGCCGTTCGAGGATTCGTTTTTGCAGAAGATCACGGACAGCGCGCCCGATCTGAAGGTCATCGACACGCGAGAGGGCATCCCGCTGCGCGACACCGAGTCGTTCGAGGATATCGCGCTTCACCTTGGAGAAAAGGACGATCATCATCATGAACATGAACATGAGTACGAGCACGAGCATGGCGGAAAAGACCCGCATATCTGGATGTCGCCCGAACTGGTGAAAATCCAGGCCGCGACCATGGCAGAGGCGTTGATCGAGTTGCTTCCGCAAGACAAGGAGACAATCGAAGGAAATCTGAAGGCGTTTCAGGACGATCTGGACAAGCTATCCGGCGATATCGCAAAGACGCTCGAACCGCTCCGGAATCGCACCATGCTCGTCTTCCACCCGGCGTGGGGCTATTTCGGCGACGAGTTCGACCTCCGGCAGATACCGATCGAAATCGAGGGCAAGGAGCCGCTCGGGAAGTTTACGGTCGAGATCGTGAGATATGCGGTCGAGAACGATATCCGGGTGATCTTCGTGCAGAAGCAGTTTGACGAATCGGTTGCACGCAGCATCGCGCAGGAGATCGAAGGAAGCGTGATCGCGATCGATCCGTTATCGCCGGAATACCTCGACAACATGCGCAGAATCGCCACGACCATCGCGGAAAGTTTGTGATGCAAACCGCTGTCGGCGTTGAGAACCTTTCCTTTGCCTACAACAGCCAGAAGGTGCTCGAGGATATCGATCTTCGCATCGAGCCGGGTGAGTTCATCGCGATCGTCGGACCGAACGGCGGAGGCAAGACCACGCTCCTGAGGGTGATGCTGGGTCTGCTGAAGCCGGGTCGCGGCGCGGTTCGCATCATGGGAAAATCGCCGGACAAGGCGCATCGTCACATCGGATACGTGCCGCAATACGGCGTCAAGTACGAGGATTTTCCGGTGCGGGTACGCGAGGTGGTGATGACCGGTGGATTGACGGCGGGTTCGATTCTGCCGTTCTGGCCCTCCGACTTGAAGTCACGCGCGAAAGAGATGCTTGACCAGATGGAAATCGCGAGTCTGGCCGATACACGTTACGGAGACCTTTCGGGCGGTCAGAAGCAAAGAACGCTGATCGCGCGCGCCCTGATATCCGATCCCGATATCCTGTTTCTGGACGAGCCCACCGCGAGCGTCGATATGCGCATGGAACTCGGGATCTTCGATCTGCTCAAGTCGATCGGCAAGACCATCGTGCTGGTGACGCACGACATCGGATTCGTCTCGTCATACGCGGATCGGGTCGCCTGTCTGAACCGCCGACTCGTGGTTCACATGACCTCGGAGATCAACGCGGACGTGATTTCGGGTACGTATCACGATCACATGGAGATTATCAGTCACCGCTGTGGGTTGTAACTCACGGCAACCGATAGACATACATGTGATAGTACTTGCCGATATCCTTCGCGATCGGGGTCAGCCCAACGTCGGTGGCGTTCCGGATGGGCAGCGCTGAAAATAGATAATCCACATCCATATCGCTTAGCTTCGGGATATTCATCTCGCAGGTGATGGAGGGCAGGATTTTCCGCAGATATCGCTGATCAAGCATGTGGATAAATACCCTGTCGTCAAACAGATAGAGCTGCGATCCCCACTTGCGCATATAGACTTCCAAAACTCTGTTCCGTGCCATCTCGCCATGCAAGATTTCTCTGAAATCTTCTTTCAGGTGTAGCGGATAGGATGGACAATATGCGCCCAGTGTCCGGAAGCCGTTGAAATTGGCGACCGACGGTGAGAAGCAGACGCAGCCGATCCGGCACGCGCCCTTGTCGAAGCCATCTTCGTTGTCGGACAGGAATGTCTCGATACGGTCGAACTGCTCCGTTGACATCACCTCGTTCAGCGTCGGCTCCTGATACCATGCCTTCAGGCTGGAATGGGCGTAGTTGATGCCGGTTTGCGCCAGGATCAGGACGATCGCGAGGATCATGACCGGCTTTTTCCAGCTTGATCGCCGGACCGCGAAGCTCAGGATGATCCCGGCCAGCAGGTACCATACCGGCGGTGTCAGAAAGTAGAATCTCGAGTAGTCAAAGCCGAATCGTATCCGGTTGTAAAAGTCGTTGATCGGCTGGTAGCGGTACAGAGCGAAGACCAGTGCGCAGAAGACGATGAATCCGGCGAGGATCGCGGTCAGCATCCGGTACGGGCTGTCTTTTCTGCGCAGGATCGCGATAACGCCGAGTACGGAGACCGGAAGCAGGATATACTGGTGAAACGAGTGGGCGTGGAGCTGCGAGGTGGTGAAGAAGGCGAGAAAGAAATCGGTGAACACGTCGGAAAGGCTCTTTGCCGCCAGCAGGATTTCGGATCGATTGCTGGGTATTTTCTCGACAAAGAGGATCGCGAAGAACGACCAGTAGGTCGCGCAGTAGAGGATCAGCATGATGAGCGTCGGCGGGATCAGTCGCCAGAACGGCTTCCGCAGGATCGCCGAAAGTACGATGATCACCCCCAGCCCCATCAGCACGAAGATGCCGGTCAGGAAGAAGCCCGAATAGAGCGTGTAGAGCACGACTGCGAGATAGGCGAGGAGGATTCGCTCTTTGAGCTGGATCGAGACAAAGGCCCAGGCGAGAAGCGGCAGACCGGCAATCGACAGTCCACCCTGCGGCCAGAACGGCAGGAACACGAACGACATGGCGAGTAGCGCGGGGAAGATGCGCGGCAGTTCCTTCATGAAGAAGCGTCCCAGCAGCAGGTAGAATCCGATGAAACCGAGGATGCGATAGACCATCTCGTTGACCACGTATCCGGGCAGAAATCCCAGTTGCCAGAAGAGTTTCTGCACGGAAAGGATGGACACGCGGAAGATGGGCTCCATACCGGGGAGGTAGTTTTCGGGCATGTCGTCGGAGGGAAGGAATCGTCCCTGGAATTCGCCGTCGAATATGCCCAGATAGCTTATCTGATCGAGGTTGTCGAACTGGCCGATCCAGACGTCGCCGCCCTTGACCAGATAGGGCATGACAAACAACAGAAACATCAGACTCACGATTCCGAAGACCCACTTCGGCTCGTCGTACCATTTCAATTTATCCGGCATTGGATTTCCTTTCGTAGAATCTTTTTATCGTGTCGCAGACGTGATCGATGTCCCCGATCGTCAGGTTGAAGTGCATGGGCAGTCTCAGGATTCGCTTGGCGGTGTCGTCCGTTACCGGCAAGTGAACCGCGTCGAACGCGCCGTCCCAGTAGGGCGCAAGGTGCAGCGGCTGGTAGTGGAAGGCCGACTGTATCTCATTATTGTGCAGAAATTCGATCAGCTCCCTGCGCTCGTCTTCGGAGGTGCAGAGGATGAAGAACGCGTGTCCGTTGGGCTGTGAATCGTCCGGCACGCTGGGAAGGCTTTCAATGGGCAGGTTATTCTCCATGTTCTGCATATAGCGGTTGAACAGCGCGACGCGGTGCTCCGTAATGCCTTGCAGCGCATCCAGTTGCGCGTACAGGAACGCGGCTTGCAGGTCGCTGGCGAAGTAGTTCGATCCGGGTAGCCGCCAGGTGTAGGACTTAACTTTGTGCTCGTCGAACCTCCGGCGGTTTGTGCCGCGGTCGCGGATCATCTGGATGCGATCGACCAGAGCGGGATTGTTGACGATCACGGCGCCGCCCTCGCCGCAGTGGATGTTCTTGGTCTGGTGGAAGCTCAGCGTGGAGATGTCGCCGAAAGTGCCCAGGAGTCGTCCCGAAACCTTCGCGTCGATTCCGCAGGCGTTGTCTTCGATCAGGTAGATGCCGTGTCCGTCGCAGATTTCGCGGATGCGTTCGACCCCACTGGCGATCCCGCTGTAGTGAACCGCGACGACTGCCTTCGTGTGGTCGGTGATGAGCGCTTCGATCCGCTCCTCGTCGATGTTGCGTGTGTCGGATCGGATGTCGCACCAGACGAGGCTTACGCCCATACGCGCGAAGGCGGTGGCGGTTCCCACGTGGGTGAACGAGGGTAGGATCACCTCGTCGCCGGGCTTCAGTTCCATGGCGAGTGCCGCGATCTCGAGCGCGGCGCTGCATGAGGAGGTCAGCAGCGCGAGTCGGGCGTCGTACATCATACGGAGTCTGGCTTCGCAGATTCCGCTGAAATGCCCGTTGCCGCAGAAAGTTCCCGAGGTAAACACCTTCTCGATGTTCGCCTTCTCTCCTCCGGCGATCAGCGGTTGATTGAACACGATCATGGTCGGTCTCCCCAAATGTATTGCGAGCTGTCGTCCCCGGCGCCAAACAACAGATCGAGGATGCTCACCCGATGCTCGAAATCGCCGTGAAGCTGCGGATAGTGCGGGTAATTGGGATATTCGAAGAATTCGACCCGGATTCCTTCAGCCTCGAACATCCTTTCGTCAAGATACTCCTTCGCGGCGGGTCCGGAGACGTAAACATCGGCTTCCAGCGCTTTCGCGATGTTGAGTAGCCGAAGATTGCGGTCACCGGATTCGGGGTATTCCGAGTCGTCGTGAAACCGTGTATCGATTCCGAGGAATCCGCTGATGGCCACGATCAGGTACTGGTTGAGCTGCGAGAGGTATTGCCAGGATCGCTTCAGATAGACGTCCTCGATCCAGTCGTGATATTTATCGAAATACTTGCAATCGTGGTAGTTATGACGCAAAGTCTTGTAATGCTTTATCTGCCAGCCTGTTCCGTCGATATGCACCTCACGGATCGATGTGCCTCGACCGGCATTTACCGGCACGGTGAGCCACTTCGGGCCGCTCGGTGTCTTGATCCTGTTGCGGTTACGCCAGTCGCGCGAAGTATATTGCACCGAGTCGAGGAACACGAAGTCGTCAACATCCTGAATAATATGGAAATAGCCCTTCCACGGGATGTAGTTCGACTGGATGATGGCGACCTTCTTCATCGCGCCTTCCGGAGGAATTTCGCGGGATTTCCCACCCAGATATCCATGGCGTCCATGTTCTTCAGCAGCACCGATCCCATGCCGAGCGTGGCGCGGGATTTCAGGCAAAGGTTCTCGCGCACGGTGGCGTTGAGTCCTATGTGTACGCCGTCTTCGATCGTCACATACGAGCTGACGCAGCTCTGCGCGGCGAAGTGGCAGAAATCGCCGATCGCGGTGTTGTGCCCGATCGAGGCGTTGACCATCACCAGGCAGCATTTTCCGAGTGTCGCATCCGATGAAATGGAGGCGTTGGGCATAACGATCGTTCCTGATCCCAGTTTTACGCTCGGTGCCACATACGCCATGGGATGCACGAAGGTGTAGAGCTGGTCCTCGGGGATGCTCAGGCTCTCGAAGAGATCGAGTCGCTCGCTCTGGCCGTCGATCCGGTAGATGGTATAGACGAACCGGTGACCCTCGCGGATGAACGCGCCGAGTTCGCCGGTCGAGCCCAGCACGGGGTAGGAGCCGATGGTACCGCCTTTCTGTTCCCGATCGTTCAGGAATCCTGCCACGACGTCGCCCTCCGCGTGCCGGATGGCGTCTGCGATGACGGTACCGTTGCCGATCCCGCCGATGATGATAATCTTTTTTGGCATGATCACTCCGTGATGATTCGCTCGATCTCGAACTGTGGCTTGAAACGCTGAAGCAATCGCCTGTCTTTCACGATCATGGATACGATGAAGATGAGGATGGCGAGGCATCGGACCGGCTTGCTCCTCGTACAGGAGTACAGCGCGACCGCCTTGACGATCCCGATGATGCCCACGATATCGTGTGGAATTCTGCCGAAGACGAGAAGCCGTGTCAACGCGAGCGCGATCAGTTTCTTTATCGAATAGGAACTGCGGTTGTCGCTACGCGACTCTCGTTCGAGTCGGATCGTGCTCCACGAGCAGCCTTTCGCGTGCAGTTGACTCAGAATCGTGCCGGGCTGGACGGGTTTCCGGAAGATATCGTCCAGGCAGCTTCGTCGCAAGATGCGAAATACGCCGGCGCAGCGCGGATTGCGGATGATGGTCAGTCGGTTGGACAGCACGTAGAACGCGATCGACGCCAGGTTGCGCCTGAAAATCTGGTTGGACTGCGGCCTGCTGGCGATCACCATGTCGTGTTGCCGTTCGAGGATGCGACGGTAGAGGCGCTCAATGTCCTCCGGCTTGTCCTGTAGATCGCTGTCCATCACGACGCAGTATCTACCGCGCGCCTGGGTCAACCCGGCGGCGATGGCGTTCGGCTGCCCGTAATTTTGCGCCAGCTTGATGATTCGGATGCCGGGAGATTGGTTCATCTGCTGCTTGATGGTTTGAACCGTATCGTCCCGGCTGCCGTCATCGACCAGCAGGATTTCGAAGGATTTCTCCATCCCGTGCAACGTTTCCCATGTGCGGCGGATAAATTCTACGATGGTCTTCTCGCCGTTATAGACGGGTGCGACGACCGATATCTCGATGGGTTTCACTGTGTGCCTCCCGCGAGGATGTCTTCCTTGCGCAGGTTGCCGTGAATCGACAGGATGCCGCCGACCAGTGCCGGGATGCCGGTCATGATCAGGAAGTTCAGGATCGATATGGCGATGAGATCGGCGGGAATGATATCCAGCCGCTGGTAGAAGAAGATGAACGCACCCTCCCGAATGCCGAAACCGCTGGTGGTGAGCGGGATCAGCGAGATGGTCTGGATCAACGGCACGAAGCACAGGTGCTGGATCAGCGGCATCGGGTGTCCCATCAAGAGGAAGAGGAAATGGATGTTGAGGATGCTCAGGAGCTGAACGAACACGATCAGCACGAATCCCTGAGTCATGAATCCCGGACGGGCTTTCGACAGGAGGTTCGCAAGCTTGCGGACCTGCATGACGATCCGCTGCAGGAGGTTACCTTCCCGATCTTCCCGAACGTTCATCCTGCGGATGATAAGAACCATCGCAATCAGGGTGGCAATCGCGCAGACCAGAACGACGCGCAAGGCCCATATCCACGATAGTTCCTGAATGAAAAAGCTTGCAGCCAGCGCGATGAGGAAGAGGCAGAGCACGCCGCAATACTTTTCCAGAATCACGGATCCGATGGCGGTCTTTCGGTCGATGCGTCGCATCAGAAGGTAGGCGCGGATCAGCGCGAAGCCGTCCGAGGAGGGCAGGAACACGCCCCAGAAGATCGACTGGAAGTTGATGCGGATGAGTTTCGGCGCGTCGTACGTCGAACCGAGCGCGTGCAGCATTGTCTGCCACCGGTACCCCGCCAGGATCGGAATCAGAACGATGCTGATCATCAGGCAGGGGATCAGCCAGACGAGATCGCTCGACGCGAGATCGATGCTGCTGACCGTAACGTGGTAGTGCTTAAGCAGAAACGCGAGTAGCGCGGCGGCAATCAAGAGCTGTGCCGCCTTGATCCACTTCTTCATGATCCCATGATCTCCGACATGCGGTCGAGCGATCGCTTCATCGCGATGGCGGTATCCTCGTCCAGAACGACTTCGTTTTCTTCGTTCAATAGCGCGTTATAGGCGAGTTCGAGCTGATTCAGTTTCATGTCTTCGCACTGCATCTTCGAGCTGAGCGGAATCAGGCGTTTCTCCGGGAATCGGTGGCGCAGTTGTACGTACAGTCCCGTCTCCGTTCCGATGATCGCCTTGTCGTTGTTCTGCACGAAGTCGATCATCTGACTGGTGGAGCACACCCTGTCCGCGAACAGGCACACATCGAGACCGCACTCGGGATGCACCAGTAGCGAGTAATCCGGATACTGCTCTTTCACCGCCTTCGCTTCCTCGATGGGGATTCTTTGATGCACGTAGCAATAGCTGTCGAACATGATCAGCTTTCTGCCCGTCTGGTGTTCGACCCATCTCCCGATGTTGCGGTCCGGCACAAAGATGATCTCTTTGTCGTCCGGGATTCTTCTGACCAGATCGACGCAGTTCGCCGAGGTGCAGGTGACTGTGCTTTCCGCCTTGAGCGTCGCGGGTGAATTGACGTAGCAGACCACCTCCGCGTCGGGATGAAGCTCCCTGAGCCTGCGCAGGCTGACGGGATTCTGCATGTTCGCCAGTCGGCAGTCGGCGGTCGGGTGCGCCATCAGGACTTTCTTGTCCGGACTCAGCAGCTTGGCTGTCTCGCCCATGATGCGGATACTGCACACCAGCAGCATCTCTTCGTCACGCTTTGCGGCGACTTTCGCCATCTGGAGCGAATCGCCCACGTAGTCGGAAATCTCCTGCATTCTGTAATCGACGTAGTTGTGCGTCATGATGAAGCAATTCTTCTTTTCTTTCAGTTCCAAAATCTGCTTCTGTATAGGTTCCACGTGTACTCCTTATTCGAATTGGTTTCCTATTATCGATCGTATGAAAGGCGTTTTTCCGCCCGTTGTCTTTTCCAGTTCATCGACGATCTTGAAATCGATTTTCATTCTTTCGCCGAGTCGCTTGCGCAAGCCCCTCTCCAGCGCGGACTGCGAGGCCTGGTCGTATTGGTGATCTACCACGAGGCGGAAGGTGATGTGATCCAGCGCGTCCTGCACGCACTGCGAGACGATCACGCCCTTTGCCTGATCCACCGAGTGCGACATCACCGCGCCGAGAATTCGTCCGTCCGGCGTGACGATGTGGTCGCAAGCCTTACCCTGGATTTCCTTCACGCGGCGGAAGGGGCGTCCGCAAAGGCAATCTTCGTCCTCGAGTGTGACCAGATCGCGCGTGTCGTAACGGATCAGGGGCATGGAATAATTATAGTAGCTGGTGCCGACCAGGCTTCCGTTCTCGATCTCCATATAGCTGAAGTCGTCTATCAGGTGCAGCGATCCGTGCTCGCACTGGCTGATCATGGCGCTACATTCGTGCATGGAATGGAAATCGAACACTTTTGTGTCGTAGAGCGATTCGATCCGCTCGCGACGATGCGGGGAGAGCTTCTCGCCGTAGGTGATCACGGCCTGGGGCGAGGGGATATCGATACCGGCTTCGGACGCGAATTGCCCGATCATCATGATGTCGAAGGGGAATCCGATGATAAACCGTACCGGCTTCTTCTCCAGAAATCCGACCAGTTTAAGCGCGGAATGCTTCTTCAGCCGGTTGGAATCGAATCGGATCACGTTGTAGAGTCTGTTGTACTGGAAATCGCGATCCGAAAAATAATAGCTTTGCACCGAGAGTGTGCGCATACCGGGCCGGTATCCCGCCCAGCCGAAGCTCCGCAGCAGTGCGGCGATCTTGTTTGCCTGCACGGCGTCGCTCAGCACGAAATGGAGCGGCGTCCCGGTGGAACCGCTGGTCGAGTCCCAGGTGATGCCATAGCGCTTCGCTTGATCGGACAGAAATTCGTCCTTGCGGGTGCGAACCGTCTCCTTGTCCAGGAGCGGGATGCGGTGCATATCCTCGATCCCGCGGAAGGTCGATGCGTCCAGCTCGATCTCGCGGAAGAGGTTGCGATAGTACGGTACGTGTATTGAGGTGTAGCGGATCAGGTCGATCAGCAGCCGGTTCTGTTCGCGTCGCAGTTCGTCACGGCTCCGATTCTGCGATTTCCGGTAGAAGCGCAGCCGTTTCAGTACCTCGAAAGGTATTTGCAGGATCGATTTTTCCATTTCAAGTCCGGTTCAAATTCTGTATTCGTTCGTATCGTTCGATCGTATTCATCGCCATCTTGAGCATGGGCGGTCCGATAAAGTGTCCGTCGATCACCGCGACGCCCTTTTCCTGCGATTTAGCCTGTTTGGTCAGCCGCACGATCTCCCGGGCCCTTTCGTAATCTTCATCGGATGGTGTGAAGGCTCGGTGTGCAGGCTCGATCTCCTTGGGATGCAGCAGCAGCATGCCCTCGAATCCCAGCTTGCGCACGATATCGAGGTTGTATTCGAGGTTTTCCATGTTGTGGACATCCACGTGCACCGTATCGATGGGGATGATCCCATGCGAGCGCGCGGTGATGGCGATCTGTGCGCGGGGGTACAAAAGGCTTTGCGCATCGGGATCGTGGATGCCGCGCAGGTCGGTGATAAAGTCCTCGCAGCCGAATGCGACGGCGATGATGCGCTCGGAGGCGCGGCAGATCGAATCGAGGTTTACCACGGCGCCGCAGGTCTCGATGATGGGGATCAGTTTGATTCTGTCCGACTCCAGTCTGCCTTCCGTCTCCGCGATATGGATCAGGTGGTCGATGAAGAAGATATCCTTGGCGGTGTAGGTCTTCGGAAAGACGAAGCCGTCGATATCCAGCGGCGCGAAGTTCTTCACCTCGTCGGCGAGAAACTCGCTGTCAACGTCGTTAAGCCGTATGAAGACCTTCTTGTTGGCGTAGATTCCCTCTCGAATCATCTCCGAACAGAGGATGCGCGCCTTGATCTTGTTGGCGTCCGGCGTCACGGAGTCCTCCATGTCCAGGATCACCGCGTCTGCGTTCGTTGCGGCGGCTTTACGCAGCAGACGTTCGTTGTGACCGGGTACGAACAGCATCGATCGTAAAATATAATCGCTCATGACATCCTCCTCTTGGGGATCAGAACGTTGCGCACATAGCGCAGCACTTCATCGCCATGCTGGTTGTATGCATGTGTACACACCCGAACGATGCCACGGTCCTTCTTGCTGCGGGAGGTTCGGACGTCGAGTATCTCCGACGTGGCGCGGATGGTGTCGCCGATGAAGACCGGCGCGATGTGTCGTATCTCTTCGTAATCGAGATTGGCGATCGCCCTTCCGCTGATATCCCGAACGCTCATGCCCACCACCAACGAAAAGACGAGTGTTCCGACCACAACGCGTTGCGCGAATTGCGTTTTTGTCGCGTACTCGGTGTCCAGATGCAGCGGATGGTGGTTCATGGTCAACAGGCAGAAGAGATTGTTGTCGCTCTCGGTAATCGTCTTTGCCGGCTTGTGGTTGATCGTCTCACCCCTGACGAAATCTTCCAGAAACCTTCCGTAATCGTTTGCTTCCATGGTCTTTCCCTCGACAAAAAATGGATGCAAGTTCAGTTCCAATTATTTCAGAATCGCTATATGGTATTCGTTATCGATTGTTGGTCGCCAGTCTTACATTTCCCAATCCCTCGTAGCGCGTGACCTCCGGACGCGCTTTTCATGAGAACGCCGCAATTGAGGGGATTCGATTTGTCAGACTCCGTCTGAAAATCACAGGAGATCGGCGCCTACAAAGCGAGAGACGGGCAGACACACCCTACAGGAAGCGTCAAGCACGATCAGGTCGATTTGATTTCGTTCAGGACGTCCAATCCGCGCTGGGTGATGAGTCGATAGTCGTCTTTTCTGACCGTGATTCCCTCACGGTCGAACTTGTTGATCAGCAATAGATTAATTTTGCGGTTGCCGCCGGTCAGATCGCGGAATGTCGCAACGGTAGCGCCCTCTTCGTGCTCGGTGAGGTACTCCAGCAAGATTCTTCGGCAATTGTCAACGATTGTGGTGTGGATGAAATTCCCGTCCAAGTTGTACGCCTTTCTCTTGAAGACCAGCAGTTGCATGATCTGCTTCAGCTTCAGTTCGTCGATCCCCTCGTTGAGCGCGGCGGGAACCAATTCCGACCATAGCGGTGTATGCATCTGGGAATCGAGCAGGAACTTTTCGACGAAATCGATATGCTCGATGTCGCGTGGTGTGAGTTTGACGTCGTGCGACTTCAGCGCCCAGGTGTGACCGATCCGCTTCAGCTCGCCCTGCGACTCCAACTGCTCCAGGATCAACTGCATCACGGCCTCGGCGGTGGAGTCACGATGCACGCCGAAGATGCCCATCAATTCCTCGAATGCCCGTCCGCCTTCGTCCAGCGGATTTCGCTTGTGGTAGGTGTTGAGGTAGCGAATGATCCGCAGCCGCAGCTTGTCGTAGCGCTTCCGCTCGATCAGGTTGATTGCGTTCGGCGTTGACAGGAGCACAATATCCTTGGGCAGGTCACCGGCGAGTGCTTTCTCGATCTCGCTTTCGGAGCAGTTGAGCAGCGTGGTCAGTTCGTCCCCGGTGATGGGGGAGATGCGTTTGCGAACCTCAGCCGCGACCATCTCGGGTATGCCGCCTTCGACCACGTCGTGAAGCTTCCGCACCAGTTCTTCCGGCCTTCGTCGGTGGTGCAACGGATGCGCGTCGATCACCTCGCCGCCGCCCAGCGTGAGGTCGCTGGAGCTGTTGCGGATGACGAACTTGTCGCCGTGCATCAGAACGGCGGGTGCTTCGAGATGAATCTGCACGATCGCGGTCTCGCCACCGCTGAGCCGGTCTTTGTCGATCAGGTGGACGCGTGCCTGCCCGGCGTAGGTCCCGAGCAGGAAGATCACCTGCGACCAAAGTCCGAGCGGTTTCGCGTGCTCGTAGAGCGTGAGTCTCGCGTCGATCATGCGCGTCGAGGGTAAAATTCGGTCACTGACGAGCATGCCGCGCTTGTACTGATCGATATCCAGTCCCACCAGGTTCATGGAGGCGCGATCACCGGTGGAAATATGCTGCACCTCGCCACCGTGCCGCTCGAGCCTTCTGGCGCGCAGCTTGTCGCCGGTGGGTAGCAGATAAACGTTCGCGGAGCGATTCAGCTCGCCGCTGATCACCGAGCCGTTGACGATGGTTCCGTGACCGGGGATGTTGAAGATGCGGTCGATGTACATGCGGAAGATTTCGCCCGTTTCGCGCTCGGGAATGTCCTCCGTCATGGCCTCGAGTTGCTTGATCAGCTCCGGGATGCCCTCGCCCGTTTTGGCGGAGACCTTGACTATGGGCGCGTTCTCGAAGGCGGTTTCCTCGACCAGTTCGCGGATGTCGATCTCGGCGAATTCGAGTAGTTCGTCATCCACAAGGTCGATCTTGGTCAGGACGATAACGCCTTTCTCGATGCCGAGTGTGCGGATGATCTGCATGTGTTCGCGCGTCTGGGGCATGACGCCGCCGTCCGCCGCGATGACCAGCATCACGAAGTCGATACCGCTGGCGCCGGAGACCATCGTGTTGACGAAATCGGCGTGGCCCGGCACATCGACGATTCCGATGCTGTTGCCGCTCGGGAGGTCGAGGTGGCTGAATCCCAGGTGGATGGTGATCCCGCGTAGTTGTTCTTCTTTATGGGTGTCGCAGTTGAAACCGGTGAGTTTCTCGATGAGGGTGGTCTTTCCGTGGTCGATGTGCCCCGCGGTTCCCATGATCAGGTGTTTCATGTGTGCCTCATATTCTTAGCAATGCTGTTCTCTGTCGGTCCGCCAAGCTCCAGCTTGGCACTCTCTTCTCTATCGGACCGCCAAGCTCCAGCTTGGCATTCCCAATTTCTAAGTGACCCCGATTCCCCGGCATCGCGGATTGAAACAGCACGATCTATCTTGTCTTGCATTTTCTTGTCGTTCTAATGCCAAGCTGGAGCTTGGCGGACCATGGAGAGCTTATCAAGCTGGAGCTTGGCGGACCATGGAGAGCTTATCAAGCTGGAGCTTGGCGGACCATGGAGAGCTTGCCAAGCTGGAGCTTGGCGGACCATGGAGAACGGCAAGATTCGAAGTCCTCAATTCTTCAAGTCCGCAATCCAGCGTGCGATGATGGGCATTTGATCCGGCTGGATGGTATAGACGTCGAACATCAGTTTGCCTTCGCGCAGGACGCCCACCACCGGTTTTTCGGTCTGCATGAGCCGTTTCCATGCTCGTTCCGCCCAGGTCTTATCCGGTTTCGGCGGTATAATTTGCACCGCCAGACTGGGGATGCTCAGGTGCGGAAGCGTGCCGCCGCCGCAGTATGCCTTGCTCTCCTCGACAGTGGCTTTGATGTCTTCCCGTTTCAGCGCTTCGACGAGCTCTTCGGCTTTCAGCTTCAGGTCGTCGAAGCTTTGGTCGAGCATGCGGAAGAGCGGAAGTCGCGATTTCAGGCTATCGTCGTCGATGTAGCAACGGATCACGGCGGAGAGTGCGGAGAGGGTCAGCTTTCCCGTGCGCAACGCACGCATCATCGGCGCTTTGGCGATTGGCCGGATGTACTTCGTTTTGCCGGTGATGATCCCGGCCTGCGGACCGCCCAACAGCTTGTCGCCGCTGAAGCAGACGATATCCACGCCCGACTCGATCATGGTACGCACATCCGGCTCGCTTTCGAGCGGCAGTCCCTTAGGCTTGCGCAGGAGTCCGGAGCCGAGGTCGTACATGAAGATCAGGTTGTGCCGGTGCGCGAGTTCGACCATCCCGGCTATCTCCGGTTCCTCGGTGAATCCGCTGATGAAGTAGTTGGAGCGGTGCGCCTTGAGGATGATACGGGTCTTGTCCGTGATGGCGTTTTCGTAGTCCTCGACACGCGTCCTGTTGGTGGTTCCGACCTCGACCATCTTCGCGCCGCTGGCCGCCATGATCTCCGGCAGCCGGAACGATCCGCCGATCTCGATCAGTTCGCCGCGGGAGACGATAACCTCGAAGCCCTCGGCGAAAGTCTTCAGTCCGAGCATGACGCCGGCGGCGTTGTTGTTCACCACCACCGCGTCCTCAGCGCCCGTGACCCAGCGGATCAGGTGCGAGATATGGCTTTCGCGCTTGCCGCGCTTTCCGGCATCGAGGTCGTATTCCAGATTGCTGTATCCGCGGATGACCGGCGTCAGCTCACCCAGTACGTAGTCGCCCAGGGGCGATCGTCCGAGATTGGTGTGGATGACCACGCCGGTAGCGTTGATCACCGGTATGAGCGAGGGCCTTGCGATGGCCTTGCAGCGGGTTTCGATGTGCGCGATCATCTCCCTGACCGGCAGTGCGTTGCCGCCATCGACGATGCGTTTGCGTACCTCTTCCAGCTCCTGTCGGATCGAGAGGGTGACCAGATCGAGCCCGTAGATTTCGATCATGGTTTGTATGGATTCGTCGGTAAGGAGCTTGTCAACGCCGGGAATTTTCTTGAACTCTTCCTGTTTCATATTCGCAGCCTGGTTTGGTTGTTGATGTCAAAATGGCTGAGAGGGCAGGAATCGAACCTGCCACGGACGGTTTTATCCGCCCGATACTGGCTTTGCAGACCAGCCGGACCACCAGATCCATCCTCCCGCACTGGTTTCCTTTTTTAGCGTCGCATTCTCATCCGTCAACGAAAAATTCGATACACTTAAATACGATGGGGAGATGTCGAGCTGGAGCTCGGCGGTCCAAGGGAAGAAGAGATGCCGAGCTGGAGCTCGGCGGTCCAGGGGAAGAAGAGATGCCGAGTTGGAACTCGGCGGTCCAAGGGATGGAAGGACATTCTCATGGACCGCCAAGCTCCAGCTTGGCAAGAATGTCCTTCCGATCCTTCTATGGATGGCTCAATAAACCTTCAGCCAGCCTTCGAACATGATCGCGTCAACGAATCCGCACCGCCGGTAGATGGTGTGGGTCGGTTCGACGTTGGAGCCGAGAAACGCCCAGCGCGCCTCGATCTCTTTGAGTCGTCTCATGCCTTCGTGGATCATCGCTCTCGCGAGACCCTTGCGGTGGTATTTCGGTTCGACGCCGACCGGCTCGAAGTATGCCGCGCGGTTTACATCGTCGTACCAGACGGTGGTGAATCCTGCCAGCGTGCCGTCGTCCGCGACCGCAACGATATCCAGATCGCGCCGGTAGAGCGGAGCCCTCTGGATGTTCCGGTACCACTGCCAGCCGCCGTAGTTCTCGTCTGGCTCGTCGGGATGGAACGCGCGCCAGGAGAGCCAGCTTCGCGCCGGCAGTTCGCTCTCGTCGCCAAGGGAACGGACGCTGAAGCCCTGCGGAATCTTCACCTCCGGCTCGAAGGTCGTCAGGTCGATACGCCCGCAGCGATCCTGCCATTTCCCCTTCTCGTAGCCTCGCGCGGTGAGGACATCCCGCAAGATTCGATCCTCGCGCTCGCACCAGATGATCAGCTTCTTCGCGCCTTCCGGGAAGGATTTGAAGTAGTGCTCCTCAGCGTGCTCGACCATGAACGCGATCAGATCGGGTCGATAATGATCGGGATGAACCTGGAGGAACACGACGCCGAAGGCCTCCATGATAACGGCTCCGAGCAGGTCGTCGCGCTCGTCGGACACCATGCACGCGCCCTCGTCGGGCGGTAGCTCAAGGCACGTTCTCCATATATGCCAGTAGAGGTAGTCGAGTCGCTGGACGGGCCAGTTCTTCTCCGTGAAATCGTTCAGGACGAAGGTTTCGCGCAGAAATTTGCGTAGTGAGTCGTAATCGTGTTCCGATTGAAACGGGTGTGTGTGAAACTTCATGATATCTCCTGTAAAAAAAATCCGGGACCATGTCTTGTTCTTTGGCGGTCGATTCATGCCTGTCTGTCGGTTGACGGCATTTTCATGATCAAGAATGACATCTTTTGGCGGCGGATTATGCGGTGATCATGGTCGTTTCACTCCTTCATTTTCATAGATGATGCCAAGGATGAGGATTCATGATAGAATGGCAATGGATTTTGTTTGCACGATGGAAAATTGTGGTTTCAAGAAAAAAAACCTTTACAACTTGTTCCGCTGTTATATGATAATGGGTTTTATAGTGAATTTGAAATCAAAACCTGGAGGTAACGATGATAAAACGAATGATCCCTCTTTTATGGCTTGTGTGCCTTGCTCTTACGCTGGGCGCATTCACGCCGGTAATTGACGGCACGAAAGACGCCGAATGGGGCGACACCCCGACTGAGGCAACCTTCACAACCATGCAGCCCACCGAGTTCAACCTCGAGGGCGGCTGCTACGTGACCGACGACGCCAACTACGTCTATTTCGGTATCCCCACCGATAACGATCCTTGGGGCGAAGGTGCTTCCATCCACTTCCATCTGTCCATCGACTTGCGCAACACGGCTGCCGGTGGAACAGGCGATGCCTGGGGCAGCCAGGTGCAATACGGACAGACCTATCTGCCCGAGCACGACATCATCATGCAGTGGAGCACCGACGATCCGAACGTCGGCTACACCGGCTTCATGACCTGGAACGGCTCCGGATGGGATCAGGTTCAGCTCGATTCGGGCAATATCGCCGGCGGTGGTGATCAGTTTACTGAGATCGCCATCCCCAGAAGCATGCTGAACAGCATCGACCTGGGCGAGGAACTCAATCTCTCGCTCTGGCACCGTCCGGCATGGGACAAGAGCAACGCGAGTTCTTGTATCCCCGCTGACGAAGGATTTCCCTCAGACTGGGGCGACGACGGTGGCGGAACCCAGACGACGCAGTTCAACTACGTGATCTCGACAGCGCTTGCCGACACCACACCTCCACGCATGTCGTCCGTCGTACAGACCGGACCGGACATGGTGCGCGTGACCTTCAACGAGCCGATGAGTTTGAGTGCAATCGCGGTCAGCAATTATACCATCGATAACGGCGCATCGATCGTCGATGTGACCTCCGTCTCTTCCAGCGTCTATGATCTGGAAGTCAGCGGACTGACCCCCGGAACCCTGTACGAAGTCGCCGCGACATCCGCGATCGAAGACGTTGCAGGAAATCCGATCGATCCAGCGTACGATTCGGGCACCTTCACCGCCAGCGCTTATGCCGACGTGACCTTTACCGTCAACGACAACAGCCACCTCTACGAAGATATCAATATCAAGGGCAGCTTCGACGGATGGGGACTGCACCAGGCATACGACGACGGCACGAACGGTGATCCGACAGCCGGCGACTTCTCCTGGACCTGCGTGGTCGAGGATGTCCCTGAGGATAGCTGGGAATGGGGCGCGATCGAAGACGACGGCTCCGAATACGGTATCTGGCTTATCGACGGACCGAACCTTCAGTTCACGGTCGATAACGCAGGCGCAGTCACGGGCGATACTTCGTACGACATCGCCGGCGGCATCTCGCGGGATGTCCTCGTGTCGTTCGCTGTCAATATCGGGTCGCTGGACGCAAGCGCAATCTCGATCCAGGGAAGCGTTCCTCCGCTCAACTGGTCCACGGGAAACAATCTTTTGCAAGATATCGATGGCGACAACATCTACACGGTTGGCATTACCTTCCCGGCTGGAAGCAACTTCGACGTGGAATACAAGTTTGCTTACGACGACGGCAATCGCGCCTGGGTATGGGAAAATGTCGATAACAGAACCTTCACCATCGACGACAGCGGAAACTCCATGGACCTCGATATCGACTACTGGAACGGAATGGAAGTGACAGAACTCACCGCAGTCGCGTTCATGGACAGCTCCGCGTCCGAATACACCAACTTCCAGGATGGCGACGTCCTGGGCGCGGGTAGCAACATCCTCATCGAAGTGGAAGCCGACGCGGTAGATGCCAACAACAACTCCGGCTTCAATCTGGAGCTTCACTACCGAATCAACGAAGGGCTCGAAGTAACCAGAGACTTCACCTGGCACAGCAATGACGAATCGACCTCCTACTGGCGTACGATGCTCGACTATGGCGAGGACATTGACGACGGAGACGAAGTTCAGTTCCGTATCACGGGTATCGACTACAACGGACCGGAAGTCGAGGACAACAACGGCGGAAACGATTACTTCGTCAGCCTTGGCACCTCAGGAACGCAGCAGGACGTCGAAGTGACCTTCACCTTCAACCTCGGCGGCTCCGACGCGTTGGAGGTTGGTCTGGTGGGAACGCTCGCACCGCTGAGCGGATTGCCCGAAGACAACCTGATGTACGACGAAAACGAAGATAAAATCTATACGACGACCGTCACCTTCCCCGCGGGAAGTCCCTACGCGGTCAGCTACAACTACGCCCGATACTTTGGCGAAGTACGCTCCTGGCAGATCGAGCCGAACATCACGAGAAGCTTCAACCTCGACGACGTGACCGGCGTCATGGACATCGGCGTCGAGTACTGGGAAGGCGTTGCCGTCTCCGAACTGACCGGCGTTACCTTCATGGACAGCGAGAACTCGGCGTACACGAACTTCCTGAACGACGGAACCGTCGATGCCGATGGCAATATCCAGATCGAAGCGCGCGTCGATGGCGTCGATGCCAACGCGAACTCCAACTTCAACGTGGTGCTGTGGTACCAGGTCAACGGCGGAGAAATGGAATCCAAGGCTCTCGGCTGGGCGAGCAACGATGGCGATTACTCCTGGTGGCAGGTGATGCTCGAAAACGGCGTCGATGTCAACAACGGTGACGACGTGAGCTTCTACGTCTCGGCGATCGACTACAATGGTCCCGAATACGCCGACGACAACGACGGCGCATCCTATAACGTTCGCGTGCTCAGCGCCGGTACGTCGCAGGACGTTCTGGTCACCTTCAGCATCAACGTGGGTGCGCTCAACGCTGACAGCATCTCGGTTCAGGGCAGCGAATTCCCGCTCGACTGGACAGCCGGAAGCACCCCCATGAACGACGACGACGGCGACAAGACCTACACCGCCGACGTGCTGTTCCCGGCCGGATCGCCCTACACGGTTCAATATAAGTTCACGCGCTCGACTGTCTCTACACGCGAGTGGGCGTGGGAATATGTCGGCAATCGCAGCTTCCAGATCAACGATACGGAATCGACCCAAGTTCTCGATCTCGACTACTGGAATCTCCATCAGGTACACGAGATGACCAGTGTCGCCTTCGCTGACAGCACGGTCTCCGAATACACGAACTTCGCCGAGGGCGATGTGCTTGCGCTGGGCAGCGATGTCCTGATCGAAGCCTTCAACGGCGGAATCGACACCAACTACAATTCCGGATTCGAGCTAACCCTGCACTACACCGTTAACGGCGGCGCGGAACAGACCGCTGTCTTCAACTGGCAGGGCAATGACAACGACTACTCGTGGTGGCGTATCGGCCTCGTGAATGGCGAAGATGTCGCCGACAACGACCAGGTCGAATTCTGGATTACCGCGACCGACTACAACGGTCCGCTCTTCACCGACGACAATGGCGGAAACAACTACTCCGTCAGCATCGGTCAGGCCGCTCCTCCGGCTGCACCTCAAGATGTCACGATCTCGATCGTCGGCACGGACGTGCAGCTCTCCTGGACAGCCGTTGCCGGTGCGACCGGCTACCGCCTGCAATCCTGCAGCACGCCGGACGGTACGTTTAACAACGTGCTGGTCACACCCAACACGTCCGTCACCATCAACGGTGGCGCAGGCGTCGCGGACAAGAAGTTCTACATCGTCAAAGCGATCAACTAATCACCCTTTCACATACAAAAACGCCCCGTCCGTTTGGATGGGGCGTTCTCTATGGACCGCCGAGCTCCAGCTCGGTATCTCTTTTCCATTCTGTACATTTCCCATATCCTGGGTATCCTGCTTCAGACAAAAAAAGGGCAACCGCAAAGGATTGCCCATAATTTACACCGGTGCTTACGATTCTTGTTTCGACTTGAGTGCGATTCTCTTTCCCGCGAGCGGGATGGCGATGAACACGGTGGTACCTTCGCCTTCTTTGCTCTTGATCCATATCTTGCCGTTGTGCAGTTCCGCGATACGGCGAGATGTGGCGAGGCCCAGCCCGAGTCCGCTGGAGCGGTATTCGACGAATCCGGACTTATGTGACCAGAGGTCGTTCACCTCGTAGAATTTCTTGAAAATGTTCTCCTGCTCGTGGGCGGGAATCCCGATGCCGTTGTCCTGCACGTAGAACACCACGGAGGGCTGGTCGTCAATCTTCTCCCTGGGAAACGCCGAGTGCCGCGCGCCGATCACGATTTTGCCGAAGTCTTTGGTAAAACGGATCGAGTTCAGCACCAGGTTGTAGATCATCAGGTCGCAGGCTTCCCAGTTGGTGTCGATTTTCGGCAGGTCTTCGGGTATCTCGAGCTGGATTTTCATGTGTCGATCCATCGAGACGAGTTCCGCCTTCTTGCCTATCTCCTCCAGCAGAGGCTTGATCTCGGTGTCTTCCTTGTTGATCGTGGAGATCATGCTGTACTTGTTGAGGGTCACGATGTCCTTGGTGGTGGTCAGCAGTTTGTGGACGCTCTCCTCGACCTTCGTCAGGTTCTTGCTCTGGTCTTCGTCCTGCCAATCGACCTCCTTGCGCAGCCGGTTGACGTATCCCTGGAGCGTGACCAGCGGCGTGTTCAGCTCGTGCGACACGATGGCGATGAAGTTGTCCTTCACCGTGTCGAGAGTGTGCAGTTCGAGGTTCTTCTTCATCAGCGCGTCGTACTGCCGTGCGTTCTTGAGCGCGATGGATACCTGGATCAGCATGATGCGCATGAAATCCTTGTTGAGCGGTACTTCCTTGCGGGCGGAGTTGTAGTTGTCGAGGTAGAGGAATCCGTGCAGTTCGTTATCGACGTAGATCGGCGCGCAGTAAATGGAGTGGAGCTGGTAGTCCTGCACGCTGATCGAGTTCTTGAAGGTGTTGTCCGCCATGGCGTTGATTGTGTAGATGGGCTCTCGTGTCATCTGCACTTCGCTGAGCAGTGTCTTGCTGATGTTGACCCACTCGGACAGAATCTGACTCTTGTCGTCCATGGCGACCTGATAGACGTAGTTTCCGTACTCGTCCTTTTTGATCAGGAATCCGCGACTATAGCGGGTGAAATTGATCGCGAAGGAGACGATCTCGATCTCGAGCTTGTTGATGTCGTAGATGGAGAAGAGTTCCTGCTCGACGTGCATGAGCTGTTGCAGCATCTTCATCTTCTCGCTCAGCTCGCTGTACTCCTTGATGCGCATCAGGATGGATGTGAGGTGCAGCTTTAGTGCCTTGATCATGCGCATTTCAACGCCCTTGAAGTCCATCTCGCCGGCATCCACGATGATCAGGCATCCGACCATCGTCGCCCGGATGCGCAGCGGCGTGATGACCGTGTGAGCGCCGTCGATAATCCGGCTGATGATGCGGTTGTCCTGTAATGCTTTTCCGACCAGATCGTCGAACGCGTCGCTGAAGAGTTGCTCCTCGTCCAAGTTGTAGGCGAGGAAGGGATCGCGCTTGTTCTGGCGGTCTTCCGAGAGGATAATGGCGTAACTCTGCGGAGCCAGCAGGGAGGTGATCGTCTTATCGATGAAGAACTTCATCCGGTCGATCTCGTTCAGCTTGAAGAGGTCGTAGAGCATCTCCTGCCAGCCCTCTTTGTAATACTTCTTCCGGTTTTCGATGTATGGTGTCTTGAGCTCTCGAAAATCCTCCCGTTCGGTGCCCATACCGAGCTTGAAGAGCCGGGCGTCCCCCTCCGGAATTCCCTCGACGGAGCGATCGACGACCTCTTTGAGTTCATCGAAGTACGTCTTGGCTTTCCCGTGGGCGCTGAGTTCGTTGTAGATACGCACCAAACGCCGGAGAATACCGATCTCCATCAGGAAGAGCTCGTGGCTGCGAACCTTTTCCAGTAGCTTCAGCAGTTGGCGGAGAATCTTTCTCAGCGGGATGTGCCGGATCAGGAGGTCGATATCGCAGCGGAGGATATCGATAAAAGTCCTCCAGTAGCTGAAGGAGTATTTGTCTATCATGACCTGAGCCCGGTCCAGTGCGTTGGTGGCGTCCTCCGGCAGCTTCATACCGATGTAGCATTCGGCTTCGCGAAGGTTGAGGATCGCCTGGGCGTATGCGCTCTTGTTGCGCTCGGAATAGGACTTCGCCTTCTGGAGATTGAGCAGCGCTTCTTTCCAGTCTCCAATCGCGATAAAGCGTAATCCGATCAACTGGTACTGGAATTCTTCCTCGTGCAGTTTGATGAAGTCGAGGTAGGCGTTGTTCTGGATGATCTGGTTGATCTGGCTGATATTCCCGATCTGGTAGAGGTAGTAGAAGTAGGTCTTGACCAGCGGGTTGAAGTCCTCGATCCTGCCCTGGATCAGCTCCGGATTCGTTCGCGCGACAAACCGGTAGTAGTGCCCGAATCCCTTGATTTTGCTCTTCGCCAGCGCCATGTTGTTTTCGATGGAATTGTTGTATTCGCGGCTTTCTATTTCCTTGTTGATCTTCGCCGCACGGGTTAGGGATGCCTCGGCCTTCTGGAATTCTCCCAGCTTGATATAGGCTTCGCCGAAGTTGACATACGCCAGCACCTGTCCGCGTTTCTGATCGACTTTCTCGCAGATGTCCAGTGCCTTGGTGAAGTAGTCGAACGCCGTCTGCGTGTCACCCTGGCGCAGCGCGAGGTCGCCGATGTTGTTATAGACGAGCCCCAGCGAGCGGATGTAGTTCACCTTCTCCCATATCTCGCGAGCGCGGTGGAAATTGGTGTTGGCTTCGTCGATCGATTTCTGGCTGATGTAGAGGAACGCGAGGTTGTTGTAGAGCGAGCCGAGTCGAACCAGGAAATTTGTGTCGTCGTTCATCTCGAGTTTGGAAAGGAAATTCTCGACCATCGCGATCGCCTCGTTGGGCTGGCCGGTCGATCCCATGACCAGCGCCTTTCTGTCGATGAACCACACCCGCAGGTCCGGTAGCATGAATACGGTGTCGTACATCTGGATATTCCGGGTCGCGGTCTCCAGATCGTTGATCCGGAACGAGCTCCAGATGATCCCGATGACCGCCAGAATACGTTGTTTGCCGGTGATCGATTTATCGAGCGCGATCTCGAATTGCTCCCGTGCCGACTGGTATTTGTCCAGCCCCACATAGAAGCTGCCGCGGATGTAGTATTTTTCGAAGATATCGGGTAGTTCCTTGATCGTTTCGATACGCTCCAGCGCTTTCTGGATGAGACCGGAGAGTTCCGCCTTTTCGGAGAACAGAGAGAGGTCGTGCATGATATCCTTGTCGCTCAGCTTGACCTTGTCCGAAAAGTCGATCGAGATCACCTCGCTGATCATATCGAACGCCTCGTCCTGCATGTAATTCTGGCTGTAAATGTGCACCAGTCGCAGTTTGTACTTGCGCACTTCGTCGAAATCACCTGCGAGTTTGGCGTTCTCGATGATTCCGCGACAGATTTGAATCTCGGATACTTCCTGCCCCCGGAAATACTCGATGACCTTTTCCGAGACCTTTTTGATCTGCACTTCGGTGCATTCGCTGAGGAGGCGCTGCCGGGCTTCCTCGAACGCGAACTGGTAATAATCGTCTCGCGCGACCAGCACTTCGTTGTTGAGCGCGTCGTGGATCATGAAGAAGAAGGTCTTTTCGTCGATGTCGAGGATTGTTTGCACGAGGGCTTTCGAGATGGGTGTGTTGACGGCGGCGAGCCGTTGCAGGTAGCCATACACCTCTTCGGACAGATGCCCGAGCCGGTTGTAGATCGAGTGGAGCAGGTGTTTGGGTAGCTTGTAGTTTTTCGTGTCGAGTTCCAGGTCGAACTTTGCACGTTTCCAGATTTTCTTTTTCTCGGTCAGGTCGATAAGAATGTCCCGAACGAACACCGGAATACCGCTCGATCGTTTCCAGATGAATTTCGCGAACGATTCCGGAACGGTCATCTGTACCAATTTTTGCAAGTACTCGGTTGTCTGCTGACGCGAGAAGGGTTCGATCCGGAACTGGATGGAGTGGATCAGCCCCTTGACCTTGCTGGGGTCATCGACGCTGATGATGACCAGGATTTTACGCTCGATCATGTCCTTGGATATCGAGTTGACGAAGTCGATAGTGTCGCGCGTAAGGAACTGACCGGCACGGATGATGTATATCAGCGGTTTGTCTTCCGAGAGGTGGAACAGGAAGTTGCGGGTCGAGGTGAAGTCGAGCCGGAGTTCATCTTTGTTCTCGGAGACTTTTCCGGCCGATTCTTCCGACTCGAACAGGTACATGCGCAGCTTTTCGGAGATATTCTTCAGGTCGGCGGAGAGCTTCTCATTGGTTTTCATCGAGAAGTAGAATTCCTTGATCAGCGCGAAGAAGGGATCCTTGTTGATGGCACTGCATTCGTAATCGAAGATGTAGTAATCGTCGTTGAGCAGGTGGTAGCGGAAGAGCGAGAGCATGTTGTTCTTGCCGATGCCGTCGCCGCCGATTACCACGACCAGTTTTCCGTTGCCGTTCTCGACCAGCGGGATGTAGTCCAGCAGTTGATGCGCGTGGGTTTCGCGCACGAAGTAGGAGCGGAACTTGAGCATGGTCACGGCGGAACGGCGTTGCGAGAAGGGGTACTTTTTCAACTGGATGCGGTTGATATAGTTGATGATGCTTTCGATGTCGGGGTAGCGGTCGCTGGGATTTTTCTCCAGCAGGGTGAGGATGAATTTCTCGAGCTGCGGCGGGATATCGCGGTTCAGCTCACGTGGAAATTTCGGGATGAAGGTCAGCTGGTTGCCCTGGATCAGGTTGGTGATCTGTTCGACGGAGAAGGGGTGCATGCCGGTGGTGATCTTGTAAAGCGTGACGCCGAGCGAGTAGTAGTCGCTGGCGAACTGCGCGCCCTTGCCGAGGTAGATTTCCGGTGCGACGTAGGGAAGGCTGCCGCTGATGGTCTGCTGGCTCTTCTGGAAATCGATCTTGGCGAAACCGAAGTCGAGAACCTTCACGACCGGCTTGTTGCGCTCGATGTGATACATGATGTTTTCGGGCTTGAGGTCCTTGTGGACTATGTTCTGGAGGTGCAGGGCGTTGAGCGCGTAGCAAATCTGGACGATGATATCGTAGAGCAGTTCGGTATTGTATTTCTTGAACTGGAACGAGCTGAGCGAGCGCCCTTCGCAGAATTCGCTCAGGTAGTAGATATGCTTGCCCATGTTACCGAAATTGACCACCTGCAAGAGGTTGGGGTGCTCGATTTTGGTAATGTGGTGCATGTCTTCCGCGGAGAATCGCTCGTAGAACGCCTCCGAATCGAGTTTCTGAAACAACTTCAACGCGTAGATGTTGCCTGTGCGGATGTCCTGAACCTTATAGACCGTTGCCCAGAGACCGGTTCCCATGCGCTCAATTACCTCGTAGCGGGAATCGATGATCATAAGTCCTCCCGAAAACATTTATTCAATTTACATTCGGCGATTGTTTGCGTCAATTGTCAAGAGAGGAATTCGCAAGGCGGGAGCGGGTGACAGAATAAGGGTGCCTGGAGTCGAGGAGGTAGGAGTACTGGACGTTGCCGTCGGTATCTCATCTCCTTTCTCGTGGCGCTCGACCTCCGGGCGAGTGGAATCAACATTCGGAAGAGTTGCTGGCGCAACACATTCGGAAGTTGATTTCCATAAAAAAACAGGGAACCCGCAAGCAGGTTCCCTGTCGTAAGCCTATTCAGGTATTATTTCAGCAGGATCATCTTCTTGGTGGCGGTGTAGCGGCCACTGAGGATTTTGTAGAAGTAGATACCGCTGGTGACGTTCTTGCCGGATTCGTCGGTACCGTTCCAGGTGACCTGATGCTGATCCGCGTCGAGGCGTTCGTTGACCAGGGTCTTGATCTTCTGTCCGCGGACGTTGAAGATTTCCAGGGTAGTGTTGCCGGCTTCCGGAAGGTTGAAGTTGATGGTGGTTTCCGGGTTGAACGGATTCGGGAAGTTGCTGACGTCGAACTGCGGTGCTTCGATCGCTTCGTTGTCGGCGTCTTCGTTCGGAGAAATGTCACTTGCGTTGACGGGGTTGATACCGTACTGGTCGTAGGAGTAGTCCACGAGACCGCGGATGGTTCCCCATGTGTCCCCGAGTTCGATCACGATGGGAGGATCGACGCTGTCGAGGTAGAAGAAACCGTCGTCAACCTGGCATTCGCCGGTGCCGTCGTCGATGAACCACTCGCCGTATTCGTTCTGCGCGGCAGTGACTTCGAGGTCGCCGGTCACATAGACGTAAACGCTCTCGAGCGCTTCGGAACCAGATACTTCGCCTGTGGTGGTGCGATAGACCGGCGGAAGCGGGTTGCCGGAGCTGATGATTTCGAGGTCGGTGATTTCCTTGAGCTCGGTCAGGTCGTAGTATTCGTCGATCAGACCGTCGATCGAAACCAGGTCGCCCACGGAAACCATGTCGCCGTATTCTTCGTTTCCGTCATAGACGAAAAGACCGTGCCACGGACCGCCTTCGGGGTCGGCGATGAAGAAGTCAACATAGCCTTTCCACTCGGTCGCGACGACGATACCTTCGACGGTAACTTCCTCACCAAAGTAAGGTGAAGTACCGTTTGCTTCGTCGGTGTACTGCACGTCGTAGCAGGTCAGCGCGAACATCAGTCCGGCCGTTGCCATTAAAATCATAAATAATGTCATCTTTCTCATTTTTTTCCTCCTTGGATTTTACACATATAATCACTGAATGAGATCGTCTGAAAACCATGTGGATTGTCAAGATATTATTGCAGCTTCACCATCATTTCTTTTAATCCTAACACCTGCCAGAAAAGAGTGTTTGACAGATATGGCAGGCTAAAAATCATCATCTTGTTACGACTTCCGGAGACTCCGGACGCCGTTGTCAGTACTAATCAAACGTTGGAGGATCAATGGATAAAACCGATGAATCGCGCAAAGTCCTGACTATTAATTGTGGAAGCTCTTCCCTGAAATACGAAGTTTTTGAAATGCCTTCTCAAATCAGCAAAGGAAAGGGCGTTATCGAACGAATCGGCGAATCGATCGGCCGACTCGAACAACGCACGAAACGAGGATTGATCGAGCAGGAAACTGCCGTTCCCGACCACAAGGCCGCGATCGAACTCATGTGCCGTGCCATGATCGACGAAAAGAAAGGTATGCTTGCGGATATCCACGAGATACAGGTCGTCGGGCATCGCGTGGTGCACGGCGGTGAGAAATACGCCTCCTCGGTGATCATCGACGACGACGTGATAACCGCGGTCGAGGAAAACGTCGAGCTGGCTCCGCTGCACAATCCCGCCAACCTTACCGGAATCCGCGGAATCACGGAACTACTTCCGACTATCCCGCAGGTCGCGGTGTTCGATACGGCGTTTCACCAGACGCTGGAGCCGCCGGCATACCTCTACGGACTGCCGAGAGAGATGTACCGGAAGTTCAAGATCAGGAAATACGGTTTCCACGGCACCAGCCATCGCTACGTTGCCGGCAGAGCGCTCAAGATGATGAAGCGTTCGCCCGAAAACACCAACGTGATCTCCTGCCACCTGGGCAACGGCGCCTCCATCACCGCTATCGAGAACGGACGCTCCGTGGATACGTCCATGGGTTTCACGCCGCTCGAAGGCGTCATGATGGGCACCCGTTCCGGCGATATCGATCCGTCAATCATTTTCTACCTGCTCGAACGAGGTTACTCGCCGCAGGAACTGAACAAAATCCTGAACAAGAAGAGCGGTCTGCTGGGCCTCTCCGAAATCTCCAACGACATGCGCGACCTCGAACACGCCGCTTCCCAAGGCAACCAGAACGCGCAGGAAGCCATGGAGTCTTACGCGTACCGCATCCGCAAATATATCGGCGCGTATGTCGCCAACCTGGTGCGCGTGGATATCCTGGTATTCACCGGCGGGATCGGGCAACACGGCATCAACATGCGCAAGATGATCTGTAACCGGCTCGAGAACCTCGGTATCGTCATCGACTACCAGAAAAACGTCGCCAACGGCTCGCGCGAAGGCATCATCTCCAAAGACTTCTCCCGAATCTCCATCCTGGTGATTCCGACCAACGAGGAACTTCAGATCGCGATCGACGCGTTCGATCTCGTGTTCGGCATCGAGCAGCCGGAACCGGATCAGGAGTCACCGATCATCCTGTGATAAAGAAAACCTGTCTCCTCATCGTACTAATTTCTGCGGTCGTCCTGTCCGCTGTTGAAGAACCGGCAGATTCGACGGCTGCCGTCACCGATTACATTCTGGTGCCGTTGGGGATGTATTCGGGAGAGACCAGCGCAGTACTGGGAGGGGTCGCCGTATATACCCACAGACCGCCCAATCTGCCCATGAACATTTCTCCCAATGCCTTGATGCTGAACATCATGGTCAGTTTCAAGGGGCAGTTTCAGGGGATTCTCGTACCCGAGTACCAGATATCCGGCGGTAGATTCTCGGTCACCGGCTACATCAAGTATCGCTACTGGCCTACCACGTTCTACGGTCTGGGGAACAACTCCGATAAAGATGACCGTGAGAGCTATGTAATCAAAGAAGCGCACTCGTATCTGCAACTGAGAAGACGATTCTGGGATGTCGTTCTGGTTGGCGCCGGATGGGAGTATATCAGCAATCAGCTCAGCGATAAGGAAGAGCGCGGTATGCTCGAGACGGAGTCCGTCCCGGGAAGCGAAGATCACGAACTCTCGACAGCACGGTTGTCTCTGGAATTCGATACGCGGGATAATACATACTACCCAACTCGTGGTCTCTACTACGATATGAATGTTCGCCTGTTCGACCGAAAGATCGGCAGCGATTACAGTTTCGTGAAGTATAAGGCCGATCTTGCCCACTTCTTTCCAATCACCGATCGACATACGTTAGCATGGCATGGAATGGCGATCTACACGCAGCACGACGCACCCTACGAGGAAATGTCGCGTCTGGGCGGTGAGATGCGTGGCTTCGACAGCCAGCGTTTCATCGATAATCACATGTTGATGTCGCGTCTCGAGTATCGCGTTTTTCCGTTCGAGAGAGGATTTTGGGAGCGATTCGGAAGCGTCGTCTTTGCCGAGTACGGACAGGTAGCGCATCACGTATCCGATTTCGCTTGGGATGAAACCCACTACACCTATGGTATGGGACTGCGTTATCGATTCAACGACAAGGAACGCTTCAACTTCCGACTCGATTTCGGCTATGCCGGCGACGAGTACGATATCATTTTCACCGCGCGTGAGGCGTTCTGATCGATGCCCACTGTCGCCATCGTCACCCTCGGCTGCAAGGTCAATCAATACGAATCGGCATGCATTCTGGAGCCGTTCCTGAACGCAGGATGGCGGCAGGTTCCGTTCAGTGAGAACGCCGACGTCAAGATCGTCAATTCCTGCACCGTCACCAACCGTGCCGATTTCAAGAGCCGCAACGCCGTTCGCCGCGCGCTGAAGCACCCTGAAACGAAGGTGGTTCTCACCGGATGCTACGTGATGCGGCACCCGAATGACTTCCGAGACGAAAAGGTGCTCGTCGTCGATAACGCGGACAAGCACAAAATCTTCGACCTATTGGATAGTCCATCAACGCAGTTTCATCCTCTTGACGGGACGGAGCGTTATATCGAGACCTTCACCACACAGATGTCCGAACGGACGCGCGCGTTCGTAAAAATACAGGATGGATGCGATTTCCGCTGTGCGTACTGCGCGGTTCCCGATGCGCGAGGCAAGCCGAGAAGCCGTGATCCGAAGAGCGTGATCCGGCAGGTCGAGGCGCTGAGCGAAAACGGATTCCGCGAGTTCGTGCTGGGCGGGATCAACATGGGGCTCTACGGTGCCGACATCGACTTCCCCTTCTCGCGCCTGCTACTGGAGCTCGACAGGCTCCCGCAGGTGAAGCGGCTCCGGCTCAGCTCGATCGAACCGCAGCTATTCACGGACGAACTGCTCGACACGTTTACCCGGATGAAAACGCTTGCGCCGCATTTCCACATCCCGCTGCAATCGGGCTCGGACGAGGTGCTCGCGCGCATGGGAAGGCGGTACGACACCGGGCAGTTCAGAAGCCTGATCGAGCGCTTGAGTGGTATGTTCGATCTGCCGGCTTTCGGCTTCGACGTGATCGCCGGATTCCCCCGGGAGACGGATCGCCAGCATCGGGAGGCGGTCGATTTTCTGGCGTCTCTGCCGACGACCTATCTGCACGTCTTCGCGTTTTCGAAGCGAAGCGGAACGCCAGCCGCGACCATGAAACAGCAGGTGCACGGCAATATTATCAAGCAGCGGTGCCAGGAACTGGAAGCGCTCTCGGAGCAAAAAAAGCAGATTTATATCGAGCGTCTTATCGAGTCGAGAACGCGATTGTCCGCGATAGCCGAAAAGAGCGGCCCTGACTGGCTGGAAGGGATGTCTGACCGCTTCGTGCGCATCTATAGGAAGCAGGAAAAGTCCTGGTCGATCCTTGAGGGAGATTTATTTTCGGGCGCATCGATGAATAAACATTTTGACGGCATTGAATTGATGTGCTATGATGGATTGGGAGGAACCGAATGAAATCAATCGTGATCGCCGAGAAGCCCAGCGTCGGCAGGGAACTCGCGCGAGTTCTGAAATGCAACGCAAAGCACAAGGGCTATTTCGAGGGCAGCGACTCGATCGTCACCTGGGCGCTGGGTCACCTGGTCACGCTGGCGGAACCGGGCGACTACGACGCTCGGTACAAGCACTGGAGTCTGGCGGATTTGCCCATACTGCCCGAGAAGATGAAGCTGAAGGTAATCCCCAATTCGCGTCAGCAGTTCAACACGGTGCGAAGCCTCCTGAAGCGGAACGATATTTCTCAGGTGATCATCGCGACGGACGCCGGACGCGAAGGTGAACTGGTTGCGCGGTGGATATTGGTCCTCGGTGGCTGGAAGAAATCGATCAAGCGACTCTGGATATCCTCCCAGACCGACGCCGCTATCCGCGAAGGTTTTACGAAGCTCAAGCCCGGCAGGGACTACGACAACCTCTATCACGCGGCGCAGTGCCGTGCGGAGGCCGACTGGCTGATCGGGCTGAACGTGACCCGCGCGCTGACTTGCAAGTTCGACGCGCAGCTTTCCGCCGGTAGGGTGCAGTCGCCCACGCTGGCGATGATGATCGACCGCGAGAACGAGATTCGCGACTTCAAGCCGGAGCCCTTCTGGACGGTTGCTGCCGACTTCGGTAAGTTCACCGGAACCTGGCGGAATTCGAAGAACAACGAGCGGATATCCAATCACGAGTTCGCGCAGAAGCTGGTCGGGAAGGTTAGCGGGAAGCAGGGAAAGATCGTCGAGATCGAGTCGAAAAAGAAATCTACCCAGCCGCCGCTATTGTACGATCTCACCGAGCTCCAACGGGCGGCGAACAACCGCTTCGGATTCACCGCCAAGCACACGCTGTCCATCGTGCAGAGCCTCTACGAGCGCCACAAGGTGGTGACCTACCCGAGGACCGATTCGCGCTATCTGACCGGCGACATGGTCTCGACGCTGAAGGACCGCCTGAAAGCGGTGCAGACCGGAAGCTGGTCGTCGTTTGCGAGCCACGTTCTTCAGGGCGAACTGCGGGTCACCAAGCGGATCGTCAACGACGCGAAGGTCAGCGACCACCATGCGTTGATCCCTACCGAGCAGCGCGCGTTGCAGAGTCAGCTCACGACGGACGAGAAGCGGATTTACGATCTGATCGTAAGGCGGTTTCTCGCCGCGCTGTATGGCGACTATAAGTATCAGGTGACCGGCATCGTGCTGGAGATCGAGGGCGAGCGCTTCACTGCCCGTGGCAAATCGACCATCGACAACGGGTGGAAGGTCGTGGAAGGCAAGGGCGACGAGGAGTCCGAGGACGACGATCTGCCGGCGTTTTCGGGATGCGATCTGCGCAAGGGCGATTCGGTGAAAGCCGATCAGATACGCTTGATCCGTCACATGACCAAGCCGCCTTCGCACTACACCGAGGCGACGCTCCTCTCCGCCATGGAAAACGCTGGCAAATTCATCGACGATAAAGCGCTGAAGGAGTCCATCGCGCACGGCGGACTGGGGACACCAGCCACCCGTGCGGAAATTATCGAGAAGCTGGTCTCGACCTACTACATCGAACGGCAGGGAAAGGCATTGATTCCGACGGCGAAGGGATTTCAGTTGATCGATCTGGTTCCGCCGGAGCTCAAGTCTCCGGAACTGACTGCGAAATGGGAGATGAGGTTGAATCGCATCGCGAAAGGGGAGGAGAAGTCCTCCGACTTCATCGACGATATCAAAAAGAACGCAATAAGGCTTACACAAGATGTTAAGAGCAGTTCATCGGAATACAAGCCCGATAACCTGACAAAGCATAAGTGTCCTGTTTGTGGGAAGCCTTTAATGAAGGTTCAAGGAAAAAAAGGTGGACAACTAATCTGTTCTGATTTAAGGTGCAGCTATCGAGCGGACAGGGATGACCCTACGGCGTTACGCAAGGGTAAACGCTCGAAAAAAGAACAGATCATGAACAGGAAAATGATCCAGCAGTACAGTGACAATGTGAAATCCAGCGATTTTGGTGAAACATTGGGCGACTTGCTGGATCAGGCGATTAAAAAGAACAAGTAAGCCCTTCGATTCAAAGAATTTGTGGTGAGTTCGAATCGAAGGTAAGGGTTAGCAGTTACATAAACCCCGATTATTCAGGAGGTTTTATGAAGCCGGGAATATTTATAACACGCAGGTTACCGGAACCTGTCATGGATGAAATATCCAATCATTTTACGATGAATGTCAATTCGCATGATCGTGCGCTGACGCGAGAAGAGCTTCTTGAAGGAGCCCAGTCATGCGATGTCCTGCTCTGTATGCTTTCCGACAGGATCGATCGCGAGGTGATCGATACGGCGGGAAGCCTGAAAGGCATTGTCAATTACGCTGTGGGCTACAACAACATCGACATACAGTATGCGACGGAGAGGGGTATCCCGGTCACCAATACGCCGGATGTCCTCACCAGTGCGACCGCCGACCTCGCCTGGGCGTTGTTGTTCGCAAGCGCGCGGAGGGTGGTCGAGTCGGATCGATTCACGCGGGAAGGCAAGTTCAAGGGCTGGTCTCCGACCCAATATCTTGGTGCCGATATCACGGGCAAGACGCTCGGGATCGTCGGAACCGGACGCATTGGTACGGCGGTGGCAAAACGCTGCAAGGGATTCGATATGGAGCTGCTCTATTGCAGCAATTCGCCGAATCTCGATCTGGAGATGAACCAAAACGCGAAGTTCTGTCCGCTCGATCTGCTGCTGGAATACTCCGACTTTGTCAGCATTCATGTACCGCTGATGCCGGAAACGCGTCACATGATCGGCGCTGACGAGCTGAAGATGATGAAAAAGAACGCGATTCTCATCAACACATCCCGCGGACCGGTCGTGGACGAAGAGGCTCTCTACGAAGCCTTACGTCAGGGCATTATCGGCGGCGCGGGGCTGGACGTCTATGAGGATGAACCGAAACTCTATTCCGGACTCGAAAAGCTTGACAATGTCGTCTTGCTTCCACATATCGGAAGTGCGACCGTTGAAACGAGAATGAACATGGGCTTGATGTGTGCCGAGAATGCCACGGCGATCGTCGAGGGCAGAATTCCGCCGCAAGCCGTAAACCCGGAGTATGCAAAAAACGCTTCATGAGCAAGCCATTACCCGATAAAGCCATTTTCGGCATGATTCACGTCCCGGCTCTGCCCGGAACGCCGTCCAATATTCTGTCTGTCCCGGAGATAATCGATATCGCCGTGCGGGAGGCCGTCATGCTCGAGGATGTCGGTTTCGACGCGATCATACTGGAGAACATGCACGACGTTCCCTACCTGAACCGCGATGTGGGACCCGAGATCACCGCGACGATGACCAGTGTCGCCTGCAACGTGCGAGAGCGTGTCGATCTTCCGATCGGCATCCAGATTCTCGCCGGAGCGGGTAAGGAATCGCTCGCTGTGGCATTGGCCGCGGGGCTGAATTTCATCCGTGTGGAGGGATTCGTCTTCTCGCATGTAGCGGACGAAGGTCTGATGAATGCCTGCGCGGGAGAGCTTCTTCGCTATCGCAAGATGATCGGCGCGGAGGATATCAAGGTCTTCGCCGATATCAAGAAGAAGCATTCCTCACACGCGATCACAGCCGATATCGATATCGCGCAAACGGCGAAAGCGGCGAAATTCTTTCTGGCGGACGGCGTGATCGTCACCGGCAATTCCACCGGGGAATCGGCGGATATCGAGGAGCTTCAATCGGTGAAACAGGCCGTGGATATACCTGTTTTGATCGGCTCGGGCATCACGGCGGACAACTTGAAGAACTACTGGCATCACGCGGATGGGTTCATCATCGGTTCGTGGCTCAAGGAGGACGGCTTCTGGATGAATCCCCTGAGCGAAGACCGGTTGCGAAGATTTTTAAGGGAAAGGGGTAACCTCTCATGAAATATGCAATTTTGATTATCGTAGCGTCACTGCTTCTCGGCGCCTGTTCATTCATGCCGAAATCGGAGCCGGAAGAACCGGACTCGATTGACGTTGTCGAGAGCTATTATCAAACTGTACAAGGGCTTAACGGCGAGGAATTGAAGGCCGGTCTGCATCACCTGATCCGCGACCATCGACACTATCCCTATTTCAGCGACGACATCGGCGTGGGGGAGATGATGATGGATATCGAGCGCGATCCGGACAATTCGCAGAACATCATCCTGTTCTACACCGGGCGTTCGCAGAACATGCAATACGCCGACCACGGCGACGACTTCGATTATTCGACCGAATACGGTATTCCGTACGACGACACCTGGAACCGCGAACACATATGGGCGAAGAGCCACGGCTTTCCCGCCATGAGCGACACCGCATACAGCGATATCCACCACCTGCGTCCCGTCGATCGTTCGACCAATGGCGCAAAGGGTGCCAAGGACTTCGACTGGGGTGGCTATCCGCACGAGGAGGCGAAGGGATCGTTTACCGACTTCGATTCGTGGGAGCCGAGGGACGCGGTCAAGGGCGATGTCGCGCGCATGATCTTCTATATGGCAGTGCGCTACGAGAACGATCCCGATCTGGAAATCCTCGACGAAACCGGGACTTCCGGGCCGCACTACGGCAGGCTTTCGTCCTTGCTCGAATGGAACACGCTCGATCCGGTGGACGACCGCGAACGTGCGCGAAACAACGCCATCTTCGAGAAGTATCAGCTCAATCGCAATCCCTTCGTCGATCACCCCGAATACGCCACCATGATCTGGGGCGAGCCTTCCGACGAGCAGCGCATCATGCCCGCCGCGACGTATCTTCGTTTCGGCGATGTGGCGATTGACGGTACTCCCAACGATATACTCTACGTGATCAGCGGGCGAAATTTAACAGAGCCCGTGATCGTCGAAGCCCCCGAGGGCTTTCTGATGTCTCCCGCGCTCGATGGGCCGTTCGAGACTCGTATCACGATGTATCCGGTTGACGGTGGACTCAACCGGGCGCTCTACCTGCGCTTCATGCCGCTGGAGAAACGTGTTTACGGGGATTCGCTGAGAATCCGGCAAGGAGAACGAATGTTGTCGGCATTGCCCATGTTCGGACGCGGAATCGATCCCGGGACCGTGACCATTCTCGAACAGGGCTTCAACGATCGCGAGCACGGCTGGGAACGGAAGAGCATCGCAAGCAGGAACGACTGGCATTTGTCCAGCTACGACGACCGAACCTTTATGAAAATCAGCGGATACAAGGCAGACGAGCCCAGCGACGACTGGCTCATCTCGCCGCTGTTGAAGCTCGCAAACTACCGCGATGTTGTACTTCAGTTCGAGACCGCGAAGAACCATTCCGACATCATGGACGGTCTGGAAGTGATGATCAGCGCCGAGTACATCCCGGGCGAGGATCTCGAATCGGTGCAGTGGTATCATCTGCCGGCTGAGATATCGCAGGGTAAATACGAATGGGTGCATTCCGGTTATCTCAACCTCGACCGTTACCGCGATAAGAACGTCCACATCGCGTTCCGCTACCGCTGCTCATCCACAAGAAAAGCGACTTCATGGGAGCTTGACGACGTTAAAATCACGGGAATCCCCGTGCAATGATCGAAATCCGGAATCTCTCCGTCGGTTTCGGGGATAGACCCGTGCTGGACGGGATTTCGTTTGATATTCGAGAGAACGAAACCACCGTGATTGTCGGTGCCAGCGGAAGCGGCAAGACCGTGCTGATGAAGACGATCGAGGGGCTTTTCCAGCCGTGGAGCGGTTCGATCCTGATCGACGGTGAGAACTTCTTTGAGCTTGATCGCAAGGGGCGGAAACAGTTGCGGCAGAAACTTTCCATGCTGTTTCAGGGCGCGGCTCTGCTCGATTCGATGAACGCATTCCAGAATATCGCATTGCCACTGGTCGAGCACAGCAGTCTGTCCGACGACGAGATCGAACGGCTGGTGCACGAGAAACTTGACCTGGTGGGGCTTCGGGATGTCGATTCGAAGATGCCTTCCGAACTCAGCGGCGGGATGAGAAAGCGGGTCGGGCTGGCGCGTGCGATCATCCGCGAACCGAAATACATAATTTACGACGAGCCGACCACCGGGCTCGATCCCATCATCGCCACCGAGATCGTCTCGCTGATCCGGAAGCTCGAACAATCGCTGAAGATCACCTCCATCGTGATCACACACGACCTCTACTGCATCGATCGCATTGCCGAGCGGGTGGTCATGCTACACGAGGGACATATTGCTTTCGACGGCACGTACGACGAGTTCAAGTCGTCCGACAAGCCCGCAGTGGTGCGGTTCCGCACGATCCAGGACAACAACTGATGCAAAGCGCGTTTCGATTTCGGACGGGTGATCGTGTTACGATTTTGACCGGTTCCGGGATCAGCGCAGAATCGGGGATCATGACCTTCCGTGACAAGGGCGGACTCTGGGAACGGCATCGGTTCGAGGATGTCGCCACGGCGGAGGCTTTTCGGATGGATCCCGCGATGGTCTGGCGTTTCTACAAGTACCGTTTCGATAATGCCGTCAATAGCGATCCCAACACGGCGCATCACGCCCTGAAGAAGCTCGAAGACTATCTCGATTGCGGATTCCACCTGATCACCCAGAACGTCGATGGTCTGCACCAAAGAGCCGGCAGCCGAAGCGTGCTGGAAATGCATGGTTCGCTGCATCGTGCTTTCTGCTCAGGGTGCCGGAGCCAACAGGCTACCGCCGAACTCGATTTCTCCGATCCAGTGCCGAAATGTCCTCGTTGCGGTGGATTGATGCGACCCGATATCGTGTGGTTTGGCGAAATGCCTTACAAGATGGATGAGATACAGGGTATCCTCGCAGCGAGCGATTACTTGATCGTGATCGGCACCAGTGGCGTGGTCTATCCGGCGGCGCAGTTTCTGATCATGGCGAAGCAGTTCGGTGCGCGAACCATCGGTGTGAACCTCGAACGACCGCAGAACGCGATGTTTTTCGACGAGTTCCATCAGGGTAAGGCGGGTGAGATTCTACCGGAACTGGTGGAGGTGTGGGAGAGACCCTGTCCCGACCTTTTTTCTGTCTGAATCTGTGAGTTATTACCTCCGGCAATAATTCGAATCCCATCACGATTTTTCAGGATGGGGAAGGAGACCCTCACCCCAACCCTCTCCCATTTCATGGGCGAGGGAGTAGAGAGGTGGTTGTTTGCAGATGGTCAGCCAGCCGCATCTTCGCCCGCCCGGCACCTATCGACGTGTAACACCACGCCTTCGCCGTGAATGAACACGCCAATAGGTGCGGGACGAACCAATCTGCCGACTGGCGATACGAAAAACCCGGCACTTACGTACCGGGCTAGAATCTATCGTCCCTACGGGACTAATGGATCAGCTATCCAGCAGCTTCAACAATTCTCGCACCGCCTGCGTGACCGGCAGATCGCCCTTTACGATCTTCTGTTCGATGTCGGGCAGAGCGGATTTGATCTCTGGGTTGTTGTAGAACTTGTTCAGGAGCGCTTCCTTGATCATGGCGTGCATCCAGTCTTTGGACTGCTGGCGTCGTCGGGCGTCGAAGATACCGGATTGGGTGGTCGTATCGCGGAACTTGCAGATGATATCCCACATCTCGGCGATACCGGAGCCGTCGAGCGCGGAGCAGGTCACGGCGGGTGTGTGCCATCCCTTGGTGGCGGGGTTAATGTAGTGCAGCACCTGTTCGATCTCGGCACGGGCGCGGTTGGCGGCGGTCAGGTTGTCGCCGTCGGCCTTGTTGATGACGATGACGTCCGCGAGTTCCATCACGCCTTTTTTGATGCCTTGGAGTTCGTCCCCGGCGCCAGCGATCTTCATCAGCAGGAAGAAATCGACCATGGAGCGCACGGTGATTTCGTTCTGCCCGACGCCGACCGTCTCGATGAGGATGACGTCGAATCCGGCCGCCTCGCATACGATCGCGGTTTCGCGGGTCTTGCGGGTGACGCCGCCCAGTTCGCCGCCGGAGGGCGAGGGTCGTATAAAACTGTTCGGCTCGCGCGAGAGCAGCTCCATGCGGGTCTTGTCGCCCAGCACGCTGCCGCGCGAGATGCTGCTGGACGGATCGACCGCCAGCACGGCGACCTTGTGACCTTGCTCGATCAGTTTGATGCCGAACGCCTCGATGAACGTGCTCTTACCCGCGCCCGGAACGCCCGTGATGCCGATGCGGATGGAGTTCCCGGACGGCAGTTGGCGCAAGAGTTCCTGCGCCTGGTCGATGTGCCTGTTGCTTTCGATCAGCGTGATGGCGCGGGCCAGCGTGGTGCGGTCGTCCGCTACAACGCCCTCGACGTACTCTTCGATAGTCAGGTTGCGACGTCGCCCCGAGGGCTTGACGCGACGACTTCTGTGATGCGCGTCCTCGACGCCCTTCATCACCGATGTTGTGAACTCGTTTCCACCGTTTTCCGGTACCCATTCGGGCCGTTTTCTATCTTCCGACATGGTTATCCTTTCATCTGCCTCGCCGCTTGTGAGGCCGTGTAGAAATCCCGACCAATTCTTTTCTCTCCTGTAGGGGCAGGTCCCCGTGCCTGCCCTTCTCTGAGAGATGCGGACGAGGACGTCCGCGTTCCATGTAGAGACGGGCAGGCACGGGGACCTGCCCCTACAGGAGAAAGGGCTGGCGCTGAACGAAAGTCAATAATGTTCGTCATTAATACAGCCTTTTTGCGGGTGAGGTCTATCGTTTTCTTACGATCTTGCCTTCCGCCATGACCATTCTGGGGAACGCGCCGAGGTGTAGCGGGTTCTTGTCCCACACGATCAGACTCGCCAACTTGCCGGCTTCCACGGTTCCGAGAATGTCGTCGATGCCGAGAATCTTCGCGTTCTTCCAGGTGATTATCGAGATGGCTTCTTCCTCCGACATGCCGTGGATGAGGAAGTATTTGAGCGAATCTCGCAGGCAGATGGTGTGGATCACGCTGTGGTCGGTCATGAGGCCGTAGAACGCCTTCGACTTCATCAGAAGTTCGGAGTTCTGGTGGTAGGCGTGCTTGAGCTCGACCTTGCAGCCGACGGTTCCGAGCGGTCCATATACCACCGGGATACCCGCTTTCGCGAGCTCGTCAAAGGTCTCCTTGTTGAATACGTCTGAGGTGTGATCGGCGGTCGCTTTCAGTCCGTATTTTTTGACAACGTCGATCAGGTACATCACGTCGTCGTCCTTGTGGACGTGAATCTTGGCGATCTTCTTGCCGCTGAGCAGCTCCAGAATCGCCTTGTCCTCGGCCGAGAATTCGAGATCGTATTCGCGCTCGATCACCGATTTCTCGCGGTCGTATTCTTTCTTCGGCAGCTTCTTCTCTTTCTTCTTGTTATCGAGTTCGGCGAGCTTTTTCTCCTTCGCGAGATCGGCTTTTTCCTTCTTCTGCAGCAGGCCGTCGAACTTCTTTTCGAGCATCATATAGACACCCATGCGGGTGCTGGGTCGTTCGCCCTTCCACTCGGTGGTCGAGCGCGGATTGAAGCCCAGCGCCATCTTGTAGCCGTAGTGTTTGACCATGGCGTCCTTGCGGCTCTTCACGAAGTTACGGATAATCATTGCTTTGCCACCCAGGAGGTTACCGCTTCCCGGTACCAGGCAGCTGTACAGGATGCCGAAATCGACCGCGTCCTTGAACGCGCGATCGTCGTAGTAGATGCTGTCGATGGGATTGATCAGTGGCAGGAACTGGCTCGAATGGTCGTTCGCTTCCGCCTCCTGATAGGGCTCACCCTCACGGTCCATGCCGATATGGGAGTGGGCGTCGATGAATCCCGGCGTCACATAGCCCTCGAAATCGTGCTTCTTCTGCTTGCTCGAGACCTCTACAATTTTCGTGCCCTCGACGGTGATCCAGCGATTCTCCACCTTCGTCTTTCCGTCAAACAATACACTTGCCTTGATAATGGTTTGCTTTGCCATACGCATCTCCTTATATTGTAATGAATAATTTGCATGTCCGATCTGCTTTGCCAGATCATTCTCGCGACAATCTCTTGATTGTGAGAACGATTGAAATTTGTCAATGAATCTGTTGGGAAACTCCCTCAGTCCGCCATTCTGCACGCCGATTCCATCACGCGATGTTCACGCATTATAAACACATAAAAAACAGACAAATAGTGTAAAAAAGTGCCGTTCCAGGGATTTTCCTTGACGTTAAAACCGCAAACGGAAATTTGAGGGAAAACATACACATAAAGGAGAACTCGAATGAGCAAGAAAGTGTTAATCATGGGCGCTGCCGGTCGCGATTTTCACAATTTCAACGTCTATTATCGTGACAATAAAGATTACGAAGTTGTGGCTTTCACCGCGACCCAGATTCCTGACATCGACGGTAGAAAATACCCCGCAGAACTGGCTGGTGAACTGTATCCCGAAGGCATTCCGATCTATGCGGAAGAAGACCTTGTCAAGCTGATCAAAGAAAACAATATCGACCAGGTCGTATTTTCATACAGCGACGTCCCGCATGAAGTCGTCATGCACAAGGCGTCTCTGGTAAACGCTGTCGGCGCTGAATTCATCCTTCTCGGCGCACGCCAGACCCAGGTCAAAACCACGAAGCCGCTGGTCACCATCTGCGCGACCCGTACCGGCTGTGGCAAGAGCCAGACCACCCGCGCGGTTGTCAAAGCGCTCAAAGCCAAAGGTAAAAAAGTCGTCTCCATCCGCCACCCCATGCCCTACGGCGACCTCGTGGCGCAGAAAGTTCAGCGCTATGCCGAACTCTCCGACCTCGTGAAGCACAAATGCACCATCGAAGAGATGGAAGAATACGAACCGCATATCGAGATGGGTAGCGTGATCTACGCTGGCGTCGATTACGAAGCCATCCTGCGCGAAGCGGAAAAAGAAGCCGACGTCATCATCTGGGACGGCGGTAACAACGACATCTCGTTCTACTGCTCCGACAAGATGATCAATATCGTCGTCGTCGATCCGCACCGACCGGGCCACGAAGTCAGCTACTACCCGGGCGAGACCAACCTCAACCTGGCCGACGTGGTCGTCATCAACAAGATCGACTCCGCCGACATGGACGACATCCTCGAAGTTCGCGACAACATCCGCGAGATCAACCCCGATGCAATCGTCATCGACGGCGCATCTCCGCTGACCGTTGACAAGCCCGAACTGATCAAGGGCAAGAACGTCCTCGTCGTCGAAGACGGTCCCACCCTCACCCACGGTGAGATGACCTACGGCGCTGGCGTCGTCGCCGCCGAGAAATACGGCTGCGAAGACCTCGTCGATCCGCGCGAATGGGCTGTCGGTACCATCGACGAAACCTTCGTCAAATACCCGGAAATCGGAATCCTTCTTCCGGCCATGGGCTACGGCGACCAGCAGGTCAAGGACCTCGAAGAGACCATCAACGCCGTCGAATGCGACAGCGTCGTGATCGCCACTCCGATCGACCTCAACCGTGTCTGCAAGATTGACAAGCCGACCGTCCGCGTCAGCTACGACCTTCAGGAAATCGGCAAGCCGACCATCGCGGATGTCCTCAAGGACTTCTAAGCTATCATAGCTGCATAAAACGACGCCCCTTCATCCGGAGGGGCGTTTTCGTGGAGCGCAGCCATCTCTGGCTGCATCTCTCTCTCCGGGACCGCTGAGCTTCAGCTCGGCATCTCTCCGGGACTGCGGACGTCCCCGTCCGCACTTCTCTTTCTCTATCCTGTAAATCCTGTAAAATCCTGGGTATCCTGCTTCAGACAGGAGAGAGATGCCGAGCTGGAGCTCGGCGGTCCGTGGAAGAGAAATGTCGAACTGGAGCTCGGCGGTCCGTGGGAGGGAGATGCCGAGCTGGAGCTCGGCGGACCAGGGGAGATGGCTCTACTTCAGCAGAATAGCCTTCCTGATTAGTTCCGAAGGCCCGCAGGATATCCTGACGAAATACAGTCCAGATGAAGCGGATTGACCAGATTCGTTCCTGCCGTCCCATACAACCTGATGATCACCCGCATCCCGGTATTCGTTCTGGAGGCTCCTGACTTTCTGTCCCTTGATGTTGTAAACCGCAATCTCGACATCTGCGTTCTGCGGTATCGAGTATGACACCGTCAATTCCGGGTTAAACGGGTTTGGATAGCATGAGAGTGCCAAATCCGGTTTCGAGATATCCTGATCGGAGTTCGGTTGGTACCTGTCGATGTAAAAGATGTAAAACCGCGAATTTTCACCGGAAAAGGAGCTGTATCTTCTCTCGAAGAACACATGGCGCTGCATCGTGTAATTATACCACATACTTGGGTGATATTGCGGATCCAATGGCGCTGTAATCGAGAATTCCTCCTCATGGTATTCCGGGAATGTGTGATCATAGATTCGGACACGATGTGTAAAGTTTTGCTGCGATATCATTGCACAATAGGAATCCATTTTCGCAACTGTGCGGCCAAATCCGATCCCCACGTTATAGTTATCCAGAACACCGCCGTCGTACTCACCCGTGAGAATCAATGGAGCGCCCAGTTCCGTGTAGAAGAAGATCGTTTCGTTCAAAGCCGTGGGATAGGCGTAATGTGGGTACGTGTCGAGATACATGCTCAAGTCATCGGATCCCTGCACGTTCATACACCCGTCTTCAACCCACACATAGATGATATATTCGGTAAATCCACCATCGTACAAGCTGATCAGGTACCCACCGGAAAACGCTTCCGCGGGATAAGCACTTTCAAAAATGAAAAAGGTGAATCCGTACTCTTCTTCCGTGTCGATTTCCTGAAGTAGTTCCAGATTCGAGTCCATCAGGTACCAGTCGCGCCCGTTCCTTGCGACGATCAGGTATTGATCCGATAGGGGATACAGTTCCGTGAACCACTCATTTGGCCAGTCATCTCCAAACACCATGAGTGTATCGGCCAGATTCTCGTCGAGATTGCAGCGTATCACAGATTGATCCAGTGCAATCAGGAATGTGTTCGTGTCCCACAATAGGGTTTGTGCCCTTCTTTGGCATTCATCGTCTTGAAGAGTGTACCGGTATTCTCTCTCGTATCGATATTCGTTGCCCTCGAAAACGAAAAGCGTTAACAGGCTGTCGTGATTGCACCCGACACAGATTCGCTCACCACAATCGCAAAACTGTGAATGATACGACAGAGGTGTCTCATATTCGTGTTCATTCGGTGCGGACAGGGCTTGTTCCGGGGCGGTAAGATTACCCTGACGATCGAGGGTAAAGGTGTTGACGGTAATGGAATCCGTTTCAATCTCCAAATCCCAGAATCGAAGCAATGAATCCTGTGTAACCTGTACATATTCATATGAATATGGAATAGTTACGGATGCTTCCAGCGTAATTTCGTATTGGGTATCAGCACCGAGAAGAACGGGAAGAAGAAGAATCGAAACGAGAACGATTTTCCATAATTGATTAGAGCGTACCATAATGCCTCCTAATTAGAATCAGTTGTTTCAAGATCAATTTCATACCCATTTATTACGGGCACACTCGATATATTACGGATCCCGAAGGAGGGTTGATTAACTGTCAAGAGAAAATAATGGTGAATTGAGAAAGGGAGATGCCGAGCTGGAGCTCGACAGTCCGAAGAGTTACAGACGTGGACGTCTGTGTACCCAGGAGAAAGAGAGATGCAGCCAGGGATGGCTGCGCTCCATGAATTACATCCCTCGATTCAATCCGGAGTGCATATAGAAGCCGGTCTTGAGCGGGAATTGAATATCTTTCATCGGATTGAGCATGTCGAACCAGCGCTTATTGCCCGACAGATAATCGATTTTAGCATTCCGGTACAATCCGGAGCGGTGACGGGCGTATTCGATCGCGTCCCGGAGACCGCCGATCTCGTCCGCCAGTCCGCGCGACAGAATTTCGTCGCCCATCAGCAACGCGCCGTCGCCCATGCGGTTCACCTCGAGCATGGGAATATCGCGCGAGGAGGAGATTCGTGTCAGCAGTTGCCGGTAGTACATGCTGGTCATGTCCTGGTAGTTCTGGTCGGGTTCGCTTCCGGCTCTGAGCGTCTCTGCCGATATCTTCAGCTTGCCGTACATGCCGCTTGCGTCGAATCGATAAGCGGCAGCGCCGAAGCCGCCCGAGACGGTGAATCGATCCGCGAACACACGTTCCGCCGGAAGCGCGAGGTAATACGCACCGGAGGCGCATATTCCGCTGCACGAGACGATGACAGGTTTACGACGATTGATGTCGCGGATACGGTTCCAGAGCGCGGTGATCGCCGCCACGTCACCACCGCCGCTGTCGATACGGATCACGACGGCTCTGTAGCGTCCCTTTGCCGCCCGGTCGAGCTGCTCCATGATCGAATCGAGTCCGGCGATCGTTCCGCCGAATCCGGGAATCGGCAACAGGCAATCCCTGCTCTCGCCGGGTAAAATGTTGCCCTCGATTGTTATCAGCGCGATGCGGGACTCTTCCGGCCAGTTGCGCTTAACCGCGGGAAGATTCTTCAAGCCTCCGATGCGTGGCTCGGGGAGTGCCCTTGACGGCTTCAGGAATCCACGCGCGTTTTCGATATAACCTTCTTCGTCGATCAAGCCTGCTTCCAGCGCCTGGCCTGCCGTCATGGGCGAGGGCAGTTCGGTGGGCGACTGTTTCAGCTCGCGCGAGTCGGCGAGCGTTTGCATCACACGGTCGAACGCCTTTTGGCGAAGCTGTGAAAGCTGAGTTCGCGCCTCGGCGGACAGGGACGACCCGGTCAACGGCTCCTCGCCGATGAAATTGTCGCCCATCTGCCAGCTTTGGACGTCGATATCCAGTTCTTCCAGCAACCCGCCGAAAGACAGGACGGTCTGGCCGGGATCGGTCAGGTCGATGCAGGCTGCGGGCGAGGCGACGATGTAATCCGCCGCAGAGGCGAGGAAGAGGCTCTTCAGATCGGCGTAATCGAGGTAGCAGGCGACCTTCCCGTGTTTGCGGAAGCGGATGATTTCGTTGCGGATTTCTTCGATCTGCGCGAAGGTGGCGTCCGGCTGCTGAATGTACAGAAGCAGGTTGCGGATTTTGGGATCGTTCGTTGCGTCCTCTATTTGGCGCATGATCTTCACGTCGCTGCGTGTCTCGTGGAAAAAATCTTCCTCGTATGTGGAGGACAGGTTTCCTGCAATACGGATTGTCCGCATGCGGTTGCCGGGTGTGAAGAGGCTCTTGTGATCGAGCATCGACCAGCTCACCACCTGTCGTGTGTTGTAGTTCTCGTTCTCTTTGCCCTGCGTCAGATAGCCGATGGAGACATGGTCGAGTCCGACGCGCAGCATGACCTGCCAGTTCTCGTCCTTGTCGTAGTTGGCGTCGATATCGAGGCCGTTGAACGGACGCAGGATCGCACCCGCGAAGTAGTGATCGCGGTCGTACTGCTCGTCGCTGTAGTTCCAGAAAATTTCCTGCTCGGCGTAGAGCGTGAGGTAGTCACGCCAGGGACGAAACGCCAGCCCGAGGTTCATATCGGGTTTTTCGTGGTTGAAATCATAGACCGAGTAGCCCAGCGAGACCTGATCAAACGGCCGGTAGAGCATGCCGAAGTCCATCTCGTTCCGGTCGCCGTGCCGCAGCAGAAGACCGGTGTGCAGGTTCCGGAGTGGCGAGACCGCACCGCCAAACTGGTAATGATCCTGCTTGAAATCGTAGGTGTATGCGAGGTTCTTCGGAAAGCGCAGGGTCAGGGTCTGCTCGCGGTCGTCGTTGTAATCGAACAGCCAGGAGACGCCCCAGTCGGGATCGCCGGACAGGAACGCCGGATTCCGCACCCAGGATTCCATGCCCGTGGAGACGGTGTTGGAGTGGTTGAGACCGAAAATGGCGGTTGAGAGCAGCAGGAGACCGAATATCATCCATGATTTACGCATACAAACCTCGTCTATGGGTTATCGTGTGTTCATTTTACCAATTCGATGCCAAGGGTGTCAAGCGATCCTTTACAGCAGCATCAGTGCCGCGACGAACGTCAGACCCAGCACTATCACGCCCGGCAGCCAGATTCGCGCGAGGAATTTTTTCAGACTGGTGCCGAAAAACTCGAGCGTGACTAGGATGCACGGATGCAGCGGCGAGATTACGTAGCCCATGAAGATAGCTATATACATCAGCGTGAACGCGATATAGCTGATCTCGCCGAACTTGGCGTAGTACAGCGGTAGTAGGATCGACATCCCGAGCTGCGTTCGCGCCGTGATGAATCCCACCAGCGCGCCGATGGGAACCACCAGCACCGCCGGAGACACGTCGAACCCGGCGATAACATCGGGAATCCCAGCCGACTTGAAGGTGCTCAAGAACAGAAAGATCGCCAGCATCAGGAGGTAGAAGTTCCAAGGCTTCATCTTGCGGATCGATTGTAGAAAATCCTTCTTCGAAAGGCGTCCGGCAGTCAGCGCCAGAATCAGGCTCACGCTTACGCCGATCAGCAGGAACAGCTCCGTCATCATGGCAGGGAAAACATGGCTCAGTGCGAATTGCACGACCGGCGCGGTCAGGATGATCCCGATCGGAACCAGCACTTTCATAATCTCGCGCTTGCCCTGTATCTTCAGCCTGCCCTTGACTTTCCGGAGCAGAAAGATATAGCCCAGCACCGTGATCAGCAGGAATCCAGGAATCAGGTACAGCATGGCGGTGAACATGTCGATGGGCGTCTCCTGCAACGTGCTCGCCATCTTGGTGGTGGGAAGCAGCGCCGCCAGCGGGTAGATGAAAGTCAGAACGTGCCGGAACCAGACGTTGATCACCGCGTAATCGCGGTCGCTGATATCGTCACCCGCGCGAAACACGAGTGGCGCCGAAAGCAGCGCGCCGCCCGGCACCGGAAGCAATCCCAGAAACGCCGGAGCCGACATCAGGTAGGCATCGCGTCGCATGTCGAGGTTGTTCACCATGCCGGCCAGCATCCCCGAAGCCTGCAAAGCGCCGCCGATCATCGGTATGATCCCCACCGAGACCGCCAGAAATTGCAGCGACGGATCGCTGACGGTTCGCACCGCCAGATGGAAGAAATCGACCGGCTTCAGCAGCATGAATCCGATCACCGCGCAAGCCGACAGCAAAGCGATCCAGAGGCTTCTCTTTGCCAGCACGAACAGCGCGATCAGCGCGATCGCCAGCGTGATCCACTTCATCAGCATTCGCACGCCCCCAGCACGCATCGGCGGTTGCGCGGTCCATCGAATTCGCAGAACCATACACCTTGCCAGGTGCCCAGTACCGGTTCGCCAGAGCGGATGAAAATCTGCTGCGTGCAACCGACCAGGCTGCTCTTGATATGCGCGTCCGAATTGCCCTCCATGTGCCGGAACCCGCTGTGCTGCGGGATCAGCTTCGATAGATAGCCCAGGATGTCGTGCGGGACGTCCGGATCGGCGTTTTCGTTGATGGTGACCGCTGCCGTGGTGTGCGGTACGTGGATGGTTAGAAGACCGTCCCCGATGCCCGTCTCGCGCACGAACGACCGCACTTCGCTTGTGATGTCGATCATCTGATTCCGATGCGCGGAACGTACATTTATCGTCTTGTATTGCATGATATTCTCCTCGATTGACGAACGCTGTTCCACCGGAAATGCCTGTCAATTTATTTCCAAGATGATCCTGATGTTGAGCGTGATCAAGAATTCAACTTCCGAATGTCCGACTGAAAGGAGGTCTTCTCAATGTTGATTTTCTCTCATATATTACAATTTCCGCATTGACATGATATAAATCAGAACATCTGTGGATGCGGAAATTGTTCTCTGGAAGCGACTTTCCAACATTCGGAAGAGTTGCTGCGCAACACATTCGGAAGTGGGAAAATCGCTGGATCGAGCAAGAAATCCATTGACATGAACGAGATTCATTTTTATTCTTAGCAGTGGAGGTGTGCTATGAAGATCACCAATCTACTCGCGAAAAAGCCGGAAGACATCATCAGGATCCAGTCGAGCCAGACACTCAAGGAAGCTTTGGAGGTCATGAACCAGCGGCGAATCGGCGCGTTGATGGTCGAGAAGGACGGCAAGATCGTCGGGATCATGACCGAACGCGACATCTTGCGCAATATCCACAAGTTGCAGTGCTTCAAGGACAACATGATCGTCGCGGATATCATGATGCCGAAAGGTACCTTCATCGAGGGCGACGCGTCAAGCGATCTTCAGACCGTGATGCAGACCATGACCGACAAGAAGGTTCGGCACCTTCCGATCTTCGATGGCGGCAAGATGGTGGGACTGGTCTCGATCGGGGACGTCATCAAGTCGCTTCTGGAAGCCACCAACGACGAGAATCAGCTTCTGAAGGGGTACATCGCGGGGACCTATTGATCAGAACGCTTCTTTGACGTTGAAATAGAAGCTGGTCTTCATCTCGGAATGGTCGTCGTCGTCGAAACGATCGCTGGAATTGTTCACGGTGATGTCGAGCCGGATGTTGAGGTTCTCTTTCGTGTCCCAGGCATACCGGAAGCCGACACCACCCGCGACCTTCAGGTCCGCGGTGGTGAATTTATCCAGCGTTGACGAGACATCGCCCACGCCGCCGAAGACGGTTCCTCCGATGCGATGAAAGAGCGGAAAGCGGTATTCCGCCTGCATCATCATGGCGTTATGGTCGCGGTACCGTCCCTCGTAGAAGCCGCGCATCGTATCGTAGTCGCAGAGCTCCGCCATCTCCTGGAAGGGCGGTTCCCCGTCGGAGAAGAGGTAAACGTATTGCAGCGCCAGAATGTGTTTCGGGACAATCGTGTAGTAGGCGCGTGCGTCGAACGAATACCGGGTGTAGGTGAAGTCGCTGCCCCAGGCTTCATCGTAGTGCATCGTGGCAAGCTGTATGAAATATCCCGTTGTCGGGTAAATGACAGCGTCGCGCAGGTCGTAGATTGTTTTAATACCGATCCCATGTGTCAGGTAGGTTTCGCTGCCGGGAAGTTCCCCCGCATGCAGCGATCCGTTTCTGTCGAAGTCGGTAGGTTTCGAGTACAAGAGCCGGTAATTCGGCCCAAGTGAAAGATTGCCGACAAGATTCGAGAAAATTCCCATCTCGTACTCGCCGTAGTTATCGGTATAATCTTCTTCCTGCGTGACGCGTGTTTTATTTCCGATCCCGCAGAACTGGTTGGGGTACTTCTTGATCGTCAATTCGAGCATCGCCTGAAGCGTGGGACTCAGATAGTGCTCTGCCGAGGCGTTGAACTGTATCTGGTTTTTCAGCGTATAGACACCGACCGCGCTGTAATAGTTCATGGGATCGGCGATTCCTTCGCGGTTCAATTCGTAGGCGCGATCGTAATGGATGAGATACCCGCCGAAACCCCAGTCGGTTTCCGGCGAATGCATGATCACTGGCAGTACCGAGGTGCCGGAGTGGGCCTCTTGATCCGCCGGGAACAACAGTCCCACCAGCAGTAGTAAAGCAATGGCTGTCATCGTCTTATATAGCATGCGACCATCCTTTTAAAACGCTTCCATCAGCGCGACGTAGATTCCGTAAAACGTATCGTCTTCACTCGAAATCCCGGATATCCGGCGAATATTGTTGAGTGCGAAATCGAAGCGCAAATTCAGGTTGTTCGTCTTCGCCAGCCGATACCGTACACCGATTCCCGCAGCGGCCTTTACCTTCCGAATGCTGAGCTCGTCCATCTCCTCACAAACGTCCCCGATTGCGCCGAAGAGAGCGCCGCCAAAAGACTTGTAGATAGGATAGCGGTATTCGATCTGTGCGGCAAGGTAATTCCGGTCGCGGAACCGTGTCTGGTAAAATCCGCGCAGCATCTCGAGTCCGCCCAGCTTGTAGAGTTGCAGGAACGGGACTTCCCCGAAACTGTTGCTCAACAGAATCTGCATGGCGAGGATATGCTTCTTCATTACGCTGACGTATTTCCGCAGATCGATGCACGACTGCGCGAACTTGTAATCGCTGCCCAGCGCGGGGTGGTAGCCGGTCGTGCGCCACGAGAATTTCAGGCCTTTCGTCGGGTAGTAGATGTTGTCGCGTGTGTCCCACTCGGTGGTGAGACCCGCGCCGGAAATGTTGTAGGTGTCCGATCCCTCGATATCGCCGGTCATGAGCATGCCGTCCTCGTCGCGCTCCTGGATGTCGGAAGAAAAGAACCGGTAGGCGGGGCCCAAAGACCAGTCGGAAGTGAACTTGTACAGTAGCGCGATCCGGCCGCCGTATTGCATGGACAGGAAGCGCTCCTCGTCCTCGCTCCGCGTGTCGCCCCCGATCCCGTAGAACGACTCCGGAAAGTATTTTCCTTGCGCCAGAAGCTTCAGGTGCGCCTTTTCGAAGATATCGCCGTCAAACTGCGCCATCAGGATTGCCTGCTTCTCCTGCGTGCCGAAGCCGGTGAAGGTGAAATTGTCGATTACCTTGCGCTCTCGCTCATGAAACCACACCACCGATGCCCCCAGTCCGGTACCGGTTTCCGGAGCATAAAATGCGATCGGCACAAAGACGAAGCTCTTCTCCTGGCGTTTGTCGGTCTTTTTCTTCTCCGGCAGCGGTTCCAGATTCAGGATTTCCCGGATCTTGCGAACCGATTCGCGTTCTTTCTCCTTCTCATCCTCCCGATCCTGTCCGGCGAGAGGCAGCAGAAGAGAAAACAGCAGTACCAAAATGCTCAAGTGCTTGAATTTCATATCGGAATCGTGATAACGAACGAGCGATGCATGTCAAGAGAAACCCTCATTCCCCGCCTTCTCCCGTCCCGATGCATCGGGAGGCGAAGGAGCAAAAGGATGTTCGCCTTTGAAGATTCGAATTTGCAAGCAAATTCACAGAGGTCGAGCGCTACAGTCTCTTCGGAACGCGGACGTCTGTAGGTTTTGAGGGACGAAAAACCTGAATCCCCAAAACCGTCCGCATTTCCTCCCCATCTACCAGTTGCCGTCCCCTCTCCCGCTTGTGGGTGAGTGACAGGGTCTCTATCTCTGTCAAACATTCGGAAGACCTCGCAAGCTCGGACATTCGGAAGTTTGACAGGGTGAGGGTTCCTACTCCATCTCGAAGACGGCGCTGACCGTCACCTTGATGCTCTTCTTGCGGGTGCCGGTGCTGTACATGCCGTAGTCGGAGACTTCCGTCGAATAGGGTTCGGTGATCTGGAAGATACCGGATCGCGCGGAAGTCATCTTGCCGAGTTCGCGTCCGCTGAGCGACACGATCTTCTCGGCGCGTTCGCGTGCATCCTTCGTCGCCTCGGCCAGCAGGGACTTCTTGATATCGCCCAGCTCGGTCGAGAAATACTGTAGATTGGAGAATTCGACGCTCACGCCCTGATCCAGAAGTGGTTTCTGATCGATGGAGAGCTGTTCGATTGGCTCGATCTCACGACTGGTGACGGTGATCCGCTGCTGGAACGTATAGCCGGTGATCTCACCGCCCATGCTGTAGTTGTTCTGCGTTTCGACCGGGTGAACGATCATGTCTTCGACCTTCAAATCAAGCCTTTTCCACGCCTTGCGAAAACTTTCCAGTTTCCTGCCGATGGTGCGGTGACCCTCTTCCGGCTTGTTCAGTTCCGCCCTCGCCGTAAGCGAAAACGACCACTTGACCAGGTCCGCCTCGTAGTCTCGAACCGCGTAGCCCACCACGCGAACCGTGTCCGCCTGCTGCCTCGCCGCCAGAAAGAAGATGCCGAACGCGATCGCCGCCACGACGATGCAGATGCCGAGTATCCATGCCCATTTGCTGTTCATCGGATGTCTCCTTGTTGTTTATGCGATTGATGGTATTGATCTCGCAGGTTGTCAATCAGATTTTTTATCGATCCAACTTCATTCGATACCCTCATCCCCCGCCTTCTCCCGCAAGCAGGAGAAGGAGCTATAAGGAATACATCCATCAGAAGCTCTATGTCCCCTCACCCGCGAAGTGGGAGAGGGTCAGGGTGAGGGTCTCACTTCCTCACAATCACGATGGTCTGTTCTGTTTCGGATAAAGATCGTTCGGAGAAGCAATAGAAGGAATAGACGCCGTCGGGAATGGTATTGCCGTCCTGTGCGATGCCGTTCCAGTACTCGGTGGTCCTGCCGGCGTCGTACCAGGAATCGTTTTTCACCAGCAGGTTTCCATTCAGGTCGAGCAGTCGCCAGCTCAGGTTGTCCGCGGCATCGAGATCGAAGTCGAACCGTATCTCGCCATTCTCGGCGTAGATGAAAACCTCGACCGGCATCTTCGCGGAGGAGAGCTCGGACAGCGTGATATCGCTCTGACGGTCGTCCGCGGTCATGACGCGGTAGTAGTACTGGTTGCCTGCGGTCACGTCGTCGTCGATCCAGAAATCGGTCGAGTCCACGATGATGTGCACAAGCTCGAACAGCTCCATGCCCGACCACCCGCCGCGCGGTATCTCCTTGCGATAGATCGAAACCGGACTCCAGTCGTCCATCAGCCAGTGCAGCACGATCTCGCTCCGGTTGCCGTAGGCCTTGAGCGGAATGTCGTCAATATCCAAAGCGCTCTCGAACGTATCAAGAAACGCGAACCGCACCATCTGAACGCGGTGCTCCCCGTCCAGCGTCAGGTCGGGCTGACTCTGCGTGATGCCGTCCTTCTCGACGCGGAGCGAATAGACGCCGTTCGGCAGTCCGGTAAAGAGGAAAAATCCGTTGGCGTCGGTGAGCGTGATGTTGCCGGTCGGTCGCAGCAATACCTCGGCGCCGCTTTGCGAACGGCCCTCCGCGTCGCGGACATAGCCGAAAATCAGACCGCCCGCAAGCTCGAACTTTTCTGCGGCAATCTTCTTTGCAAACCGCGACCTCCGAAGCTCCTCCAGATAGCCGTTTTCCTTCAACCCGGTGTAGTAGAAGAGCCCCACGCCGGCGAAATTCCGCTTCCGTACCGACTCGATTTTGCTGAAGATGCGCTTCACGGAGTAGGTGCCGCGATCCATCCAAGCGCGCAGTCCGCACACGATGCGCTCGTTATGACCATAGACTTCGAGGTTGTCGAGCTGCTGCTCCAGATTGCTGTCGGACGTCGTGTATGCCATCAGATAGACGTAATCGACGATCCCCCTCTCGATCCAGTCCATCCAGTTCTGCCCGAACTCGCTCCTTGCAGACCGAATGTCCGGCTTGACCGAGGCGGTCACCGCGATATCGGGATCGACCGCTTTCACCTCGGCATAGACACGCGCCACCAGCCTCGACACCTGGCGCTGCCGCCAGTAAAGCCACGCCGTCTCGGTCGGCACCGATGTCTCCTGTTCGTACCGATCCAGCGCCAACGGGTTGTAACCGAGCTCGTATTCCGGGTAGCGCACATAGTCCAGGTGGATGCCGTCAACTTCGTAATTAACCGCCACATCGAGGATTACATTCGTCAGGTAATCGTGAACGTCCGGAATCCCGGGATCCAGAAAAGCGCCCTCGTGCTCGGTCATCTTCATCTTTCTGCCGTGGCTGTTGACCGTAATCCACTCGGGGTGCTCGTAATAGACGTTGCCCGGCCGCATGTTGGTCTCGTCGTGCGGCGTAACCACGAAGACGGTGAACCAGGCGTGCACCTCGATATTGTGCTTCTGCGCCTGGTCGATCAGGTATTGCAGCGGATCGAAACCGCTCTCCTCGATCAGGTAGCAGACCGGCTCCGGATTGAAATACGAATTATCGCTTCGGTTGGGAATGTACATGGCGTCGCTTCGGTAGCGCACCTCGGCGATGATCTGATTGAAATTGTTCTTGTAGGCGTCCCGCACCAGCTCGTCGATCTTCTCCGGTGTGTCGATGTCCCAAACCGGCGCCCAGACAGCCCGAATCTCGGCATGAATCGCGCCGGCGAGCATTAGAATCGATAAAAGAATGACCAATCGCCTCACGAGCCTTCTCCGTCTTTCCATTCAATTGCGCGGACCTCGCAGTCCAGATTACCGTCGCGGAGCTGGATTTCCACATGGTCGTTCACTGCGGCGTGACGGGCGGATCGCAGGATTTTTCCTGCCTTGCGCGTGATGGCGTAGCCTCGTTTCAGCACCTCGGTCGGCGATAGTTCTGCCAGCAGACCGGACTGGATTTCGAGCGCGGTTCTTTTCCTCTCGATTCTACGCTCGATCGAATAGTGCATACGATCGGTCAGCCGGTCAAGCCGATAACTGCAATCCCTGCAATAACCGCTTGTGGCTGCTGTGATGGAGCTTCGGAAACGCTCCTGAAGCATCCGGATATCGCTCTTACGCTCGTCGATATTTCGGATCGTGTGAATCAGGCGATAGGCCATCTCGTCCAACCGCTGCTGATGTTCGTGCAGCTTTGCGACGGGACTTGAGCGCTCCAGTCGGCTCTCCAGATATTGCATCTCGCGCAGGACGCGGTTCAAGCGGTCTCTGGTCAGCAGGTTGAGTTGCCGAAACCGTGCATCGACGGATTGACGAACTTCGTTCCGACCCGGTACCGCGATCTCAGCCGCTGCGGATGGCGTGGGCGCACGCAGGTCGCTGACGAAATCGCATATCGTGAAATCGATCTCGTGCCCGACAGCCGATATCACCGGAATCGGGCAGTTGTAGATGGCGCGTGCAAGCGATTCGTCGTTGAATACAAAGAGGTCTTCCTGTGAGCCGCCGCCGCGACCGATGATGATCGTATCGACATCCGAGCGTCCGAGGTATTCGATTCCAGCGACCAGTGTCCTCACCGCGTCGTCCCCCTGCACTTTCGACGGATAGAGTAGAATCTCGCAGCTCCAGCGTCGTGATATGACATTCTTGATGTCCTGAAACGCCGCGCCGGTGGCGGATGTGATGACGCCGATCTTCCCAGGGAACCCGGGAAGCGGTTTCTTGCGCTCGCGATCGAACAGCCCCTCTTCTGCAAGCCGTCTCTTCATTTCCTCGAACCGCAATTGCAGATCGCCCATACCCTTGGGATAGACGCGCGTCACGCTGAGCTGGTAGTTGCCGCTCTTCTCATAGACGGTGAGTTTTCCCGAGCAGATCACCTTGTCGCCGCTCTTGGGATTGAAATCGAGGTAGCGATTCCAGGTCTTGAAAAACACGCAGCGAAGCGCACTGCTCTCGTCCTTGAGCGAGAAGTACATGTGCCCCGAAAAGTGCTTCGTGAAGCTCGATATCTCGCCCTCCACGAACAGGTTCGGGATGTTCGTCTCGATCACGTTCTTCAGATGCCGGTTGATATCCGACACGCTGAAGATGTTTTCTTCGCTGCTGAAGTTCATGTTATCGATACCCTCAATTCTTTGGTAGGGACAGGTCCCTGCGTTCCGGTGCTGTAGGGGCAGACCTCTGTGTCTGCCCGAGAGATGCAGGCAAGGGTGCCTGCGTTCCGGTGCTGTAGGGGCAGACCCCTGTGTCTGCCCGAGAGATGCAGGCAAGGGTGCCTGCGCTCCAGTAAGAAAAGGGCAGGCACAGAGACCTGCCCCTACGGAAATCTATCGAGAGACCGTATTCCCTACTCCCTCGCCCGTTTACGGGAGAGGGTCGGGGTGAGGGTCTCTATCCCAATCTCTTTTCGAGTTCTTCGAGCATCTTCTTCGCCGCGTCGGGAAGGACGGTTCCGGGCCCGAAGATGGCGGCCGCGCCGTGCTCATAGAGGTAGTCGTAATCCTGTGCCGGGATCACGCCACCGCAGACGATCATGATGTCGCCGCGATCGAGTTTTTCCAGCTCTTCCACCAGTTGCGGAAGCAGGGTCTTGTGACCACCGGCGAGCGAGCTCATGCCGATGACGTGAACATCGTTCTCGACAGCCTGACGCGCGGTCTCCTCGGGGGTCTGGAAGAGCGGACCGACATCGACGTCGAATCCCATATCGGCATACGCGGTGGATACCACCTTCATGCCGCGGTCGTGTCCGTCCTGGCCCATCTTCGCCATGAGAATGCGCGGACGGCGCCCTTCGTTCTCGGCGAATTCGTCGGTCATCCTGCGGACTTCTTCCACCGCCGCTTCCTCGGCGAATTCGCTGCTATAGACGCCGGATACGATCTTGGTCACAGCCTTGTGTCTCCCATATACTTTTTCCAGTGCGTCGGAAATCTCGCCCAGCGAGGCGCGCAGTCGTGCCGCTTCGATGGAGAGCGCCAAGAGGTTGCCCTCGCCGCTGTCGGCAGCGTTGGTAAGCGCTGTGAGCGCCGCTTCGACCTTCTTGCTGTCGCGGTTCGCCCGGAGCTGTTCGAGTCTCTTGAGCTGCGCCTGACGCACGGATGTGTTGTCAACTTCGAGAATCTCGATCGGTTCTTCCTTGTCGAGACGGTACTTGTTCACGCCGACGATGGTTTCCTTCTTCGAGTCGATATGCGCCTGGCGACGTGCCGCGGCTTCTTCAATACGGAGTTTCGGGATACCCTCGTTGATAGCCTTTGTCATGCCGCCCAGCGATTCGACCTCTGCCAGGTGTTCCCAACCGCGCCGGATCAGTTCGCCCGTGAGCGCTTCCACGTAGTAGGAGCCGCCCCAGGGATCGACCACGTCGCAGATGCCGGTTTCGTGCTGGAGGTAGAGCTGGGTGTTGCGCGCGATGCGAGCCGAGAAATCGGTGGGCAGCGCGATGGCTTCGTCCAGCGAGTTGGTGTGCAGCGACTGGGTGTGACCGAGTGCCGCCGCCATAGCCTCCACGCAGGTACGGACGACATTGTTGAACGGATCCTGCTCGGTGAGCGACCAGCCGGAAGTCTGGCTGTGGGTACGGAGCGCCATCGATTTGGGATTCTTCGGATTGAACTGCTTGATCAGGCTCGCCCAGATCACGCGTGCGGCGCGCATCTTGGCGATCTCCATGAAGTAGTTCATACCGATGCCCCAGAAGAACGACAGACGCGGTGCGAACGCATCCACGTCGATGCCGGCCTTGAGACCGGTTCTGACGTACTCGAGACCGTCCGCGAGGGTGTATGCCATCTCGAGATCGGCGGTCGCTCCGGCTTCCTGCATGTGGTAGCCGCTAATGCTGATGCTGTTGAACTTGGGCATGTTCTCGGAGGTGAACCGGAAGATGTCCGCGATGATGCGCATGGAGGGCTCGGGCGGATAGATGTAGGTGTTGCGCACCATGTATTCTTTCAAGATATCGTTCTGGATGGTGCCGGTGAGTTTCTCGAGCGGAACACCCTGCTCCTCCGCGGCGACGATGTAGAACGCCATCACCGGAAGTACGGCGCCGTTCATGGTCATGGAGACCGACATCTTGTCCAGCGGGATGCCGTCGAAGAGTATCTTCATGTCGAGGATCGAATCGACCGCCACACCTGCCTTGCCGACGTCGCCCACCACGCGCGGATGATCCGAGTCGTAGCCGCGATGGGTTGCAAGGTCGAACGCGATGGAGAGACCGCGCTGTCCCTGTGCCAGGTTACGCTTGTAGAACGCGTTGGATTCTTCCGCGGTGGAGAATCCGGCGTACTGCCGCACCGTCCATGGGCGCATGGCGTACATGGTGGCGTAGGGTCCCCTGAGGAACGGCGGGATTCCGGCGGTGAAACCGAGGTGGTCGTAGCCATTGAGGTCTTCGGCGGTGTAGAGCGGCTTGACCGGAATCTGTTCGTTGGTGTTCCAGATGACCTCGCCCGGGGTTTGGCCCGTGGCTTTCTTGAAGGCTTCTTCCCACTCCTGGAAGCTGCCCGACGGCTTCATCTCGATTTTGTGTTTTGAAAAATCTGGTTTCATTGTTCCACTCCTGTGCGCGATGCGATCGTGCCGAGAATCTGCATGGCGTTCGCGCGGACGTGTATGAATTCGTCGATGCCGGATGCTTTATGCTGATCGATCTGGTCTTTGGGATAACCCGCCAGAACCGTGACGATATCTGGATTGTTCTTTTTCAGTCCTTTGAGGATCGGTGGTACGAGCTCGGGATAGGTGTCGTCGGTGGAGCAGATGACCACGACGGGTGCTCCGTTCTCGGCGGCGGCCTTCACCGCGTCTTCGACGGTCGAAAATCCCTTGTTGTCGATTACCTCGAATCCCGCGACCTGGAAGAATCCGCGCGAGAAATCGGCGCGTGCCTTGTGCTGCTTGACGCTGCCCATGGTCATCAGGAAGACGCGTTTGTCGCCCTCGAACTTCATCACCTTCGTGCGCAGGTCTTCGAAAGCCTTTGCCAGACGGTAGCTCGAAAGCGGCTCGACAGTAATCTTCTCGCCGGTGATCTTCGATGCCGGTTCGGGTTGCTCGCGATTGTCGCGCATCGGCTTTTCGTCGGGGTTGGTGTACATGTTGATGCCGACCAGCACGTCCTTGCGTTTGTTCAGGTTGGCTTCGCGGCCTTTCCTGATCTCGGCGATGCGATTCTGCAAAACGCCGGATTGGAGCGCTTTGATGACGCCACCGACTTCTTCAATTTCGCGGAAGAAGCTCCACGCCTCGCCCGTGAGGAAATTGGTCAGCGTCTCGATCAGGTAGGAGCCGCCGGCGGGGTCGATCACGTCGTCCAGGTGTGCTTCCTCGCTGAGGATGATCTGCGTGTTGCGTGCGATGCGGCGTGCGAAATCGTTCGGGACATCGTAGGAGGCGTTGAACGGCGCGACGGCAACCGAATCCGCCATGCCCAGCACGCCCGAAAGCGCTTCGGTGGTGGTGCGCAGCATGTTCACATACGGATCGTACATGGTCTTGTTCATGAAGGCGGTGCGTACATGGATATGCAGACTCGGCGCGCATTCCGGCTTGCCGTAGGCGTCGCAGAGGCTCTTCCACAGGATACGTGCCGCGCGGAGCTTGGCGATCTCCATGAAAAATTTCGCGCCAAGTGCGAACGAGACTTCCATCTTGTTCAGAATGGTCTCGAGCACGACGCCTGCTTCGGTCAGCTTGTCGATATATTCCACGGCGGTCGAGAGGAAGAACGCCAGCTCTTCCACAGCGCTTCCGCCGGCTTCGTGACACACTTCTGTGTGGACTGTGATCGGACGCATGCCCGGCTGATTCTCGAATACCCACTTAGCGGTTTCGATCGTCTCGTCAATCCTGGCGGTGGGGATTTCGCCGCGGGTCGCCAGTTCGCCGATCGGGTCCATGCTCAGCGAGCCGGTGAACTCTTTATTGATCGCTTCCAGCATCGCTTTACCGGATGCGTAGCTGTTGAATCTGAGCGGAATTTTCGTCAAATCGACGCCGTCGAGCGCCTTCTCGATATGATCGGGGGTCAGCATGCAAGTCGGGATACAGACGGCGGTCATGCCGCGAGCGAGGTCGTGCTTTAGCGCCTGGTTGAACTTTTCGGCGTCGTGCTCGTCGATCTCCTGCGCGATCTGCCAGCGTTTCTTGTGGAATCCCTCGGGTCTCATTCCGCGAACATATGCCGGGAATCCGGGCATTGAGCCGATCACTTCGATTTTGTCCGTGTCCAGACTATCGTAGATCGGATCGAGCGTCAGCCCCTCCGACGTTTTCGTTTTCAGCACCTTGTCGAAAGGCGCGCCTTTGAGCAGCTTGTCGGCTGCTTCTCTCCATGCTTCCCGCGTCGCCTTGGGAAACATATCCTTCCATTCTGAATTTTGCTCCATGGTGTTTCTCCATCGAATGTTTGTCTTTAACGTAACACGTCTATCGAGTAATCCATTGAAATCATTACGATTTCACTCTGGTGACGTATCCGTGTTTTCGGTCAATATGTCAATGAAAATCGGTGAATTTGGTGCCGAAAAGCGCTTGACGCATTTGCGTTCCAGACAACACTCTGGTACGACTAATATATTAGAGGTTGAATCCGTGATTAAAATTGTATTGTCAGTGCTTGTGTTTCTGCTATGCGTTAGCATATTATCGATCGACTCCTCGGGATTTCAGCTTGTCGATGAGAAGATATGGATTACCGAAACCCGCTCAATCGATTGCTCGCCGCTGGATCACTTTCAGTGGATGTGTTTTCCTGTCATCGATACGAGACCGGAAGCCGATCAGACGGCAGCCTTCATCCTGCGCGACAGCATTATTGGCGATTACATCAAGCTGATCAAGTGGTCGCAGGGGCATTGGGACAGCATCTACAACATGAACTGCTCATGGGTCAACCTCGATCACACCATCCACTACACGCAGGGCTACGTTATCGACATCTATTACCCGTTCGAATTCACCACGAGCGGCTATCTCGCGCCCACGGACACCCGGATCGAGCTGCGTACGGAATCCAGCGGCAAACCGAAGGAGAATTGGATCGGTTACTTTCTGCGCGACGAGATGGAGGTTCTGCACGCCTTCGGGCCGGTGCTGGACAGTATATCCGTTATCCGCACCGAACGCTGGTCGCTCTTCAGAAATCCCAGCGGCGGCTGGTTGCAAGCGGGAAGCCCCAAGACGCTGCACTACGGCGAGATGGTGAAGGTCGTCTGCGAGCACGACTGCGATTTCATCTGGGGTGATGGCGATATCCTGCCCTGCAAGGACGGCTACTGCGCGCCGAAATTTTACAGCTTTGTGCGGGAAGAGGAGTATGCGTCGATGTTCGTCGAGCTGCAACACGAAGACCCCATGCCGCGGGAGATCGCGCTGTTCCTCGATGGCGTGTGTCGCGGCGCGTCGGTCGTGCAGGATACGCTGGTGCAAATAAACGCGTACGTCCTCGAGGATACGACCCTTAGCGACCTCGATATCGAGCTGTTCTATCAAGATCGTGAATCCGTAAAACATGCATTGCAGACCCCGTTTGTCGATAATCATCCGTATAAACGCCTGTATTACATTGACTTGAAGAGAAACTCACCCTAACTCCCTCTCTTCGATAGGGGATTCCAGGTTATTGCCTGCGGCAAAACCTACAGAAGAGAGGGACTTCCTTAAGCCCCCTCTTTATTATGCAAAGAGGGGGTTTGGGGGAGTTGGAGCCACCATGAGAAACCTGATAACCTTGATCCTTCTCACAGCTGCGATAACTCTCTCTGCAACCACTATCACCGTCAAACAGGACGGAACCGGTGACTGGACAACCATTCAATCTGCTGTGAACGCATCCGCTGAGGGCGATACAGTTCTTGTTTGGCCCGGAACCTACTACGAGAACGTTAACTTCAACGGGCACGGTATTACCATTGCCAGCCTGGAACTGACGACAGGGGATGAAAGCTATATTGGTTCTACTATCGTCAATGGTAATCAAAATGGCTCATGTTTCAGGATATTGGAGCATGAGCAAAACGCGCGGATTCGAGGTTTCACTATTACAAGCGGGATCGGACACTATTTAGGCGATTATAGGCATGGTGGAGGCATCACGATATGCACAATTTCCTATACGGAACTAATAATTAGTGCCGAAATAACAAATTGCAGAATTCATCACAACATTGCATATGCAGGGGGCGGTGTATTTGTTTCTCAGGCTTGTGTATTACTTTCTGGGGTGTCGATCCATGATAATCAAGCAAATTTCGGTGGGGGTTTGCAGGCTCATTACCACACATTCCTTACATTTAGTAACGAGAATCGATGTAATATATACAATAATAATGCCGCAGTCCAGTGTGATATCAGGATAGCGGATGCTGGAAATGATGTCCATGTCATTGTGGACACTTTCACAGTAAATCCTCCTACGAAGTACTTTTCTTACTTTTTCCAGCAGTTTGGAGATGATGGTGTTTTGACGCACGATGTTTTACATGGGTGGATGGAAGAGATCAATCATGATCTTTACGTAGCTCCTGATGGCGATGATACAAACAGCGGACTTACGGAAGACGATCCGCTACAGAATATCTCTCTGGCAATGCGGATGATCGCATCCGATAGTCTTAATCCTAAAACAGTGCATGTTTCTGCTGGCCATTACAGTCGGGAGCAAACCAATCTGATTCTTCCTGTATCGGTCAAAGACTTATGTTGTTTAAAGGGTGAAAGTAGCGAAACCGTGACACTTACCAATGATTTTGGATTGTACTTCTTTGGGAATGAATTTTACTCAAATGAAATTTGCGTATCAGGTTTCAGATTGATTAATACTCAATATACTGAGACAATGCATTTAACAACCTACTGTACAAACGCATATCATGATGATCTTATACTTAATAACGCTAATGGTGAGTATTGTGGTGGTTTTGTTGTTACAGACACAGAGAGTATCACGCTTACGAAAACCAAGATTACAAACAACAACTCTGTTTATTGTGCCGGAGCTTATATTTCGGCGGAATACTCTGATATTAATAATTGCCAATTCCTGGATAATCACTCAACCGGAACAGCTCAATACGATATTGGTACATCCCACCTTTCAATAGGTATGCACGGCGATGCAGTGGTAGAAAACTGCACATTCGGAAATGGATCCAGCCTGGCGACATATGGGAGTACATCTGTATCAATCGGAAGCTGGGAAGACCTCGAACCGCACCTCACCTTCCGCAACAACCTGATCTACAACAACAGCGTACCAACGGCTGCGACGGTCCGGCTGGAAAGCCGCGGCGGCGCGGATATCTACAACTGCACGTTCGTGAACAACGAGGCGGATGTGGCGGCCTTGCAGGTGGAAGGCTACGAGGTCAACATCGCCAACTGCATCTTCGATAACGATACGCCCTTCGAGATCACCTTCCACGATTGGACCAGCGACCCCGTGGAAACCACCATCAACATCGACCACTGCAACATCAAGGGCGGCGAATCCGCTGTGTATGTCCCCAATCTCGAAATATACACTCTCAACTGGCTCGAGGGCAACATCGACGCACCGCCGGACTGGGACGAATACGATCCCGATAATTTATTCCCCTACCGCTTGCCGGACGACGATCTCGGCATCGATGCAGGCAGGGCGGACACCACCGGCATGTACTTGCCCATCTACGACCTGATCTACCATGACCGCGTCATCGACGGCAACCAGGACGGCACTGCCCGTATCGACATGGGTTGCTACGAGCACGATCCGTATCCCGTCGTTGAAGAAGATATCCCACGCTACGAGTCGGGACTTACCAACTACCCGAATCCGTTCAATCCCAGCACCACCATCCGCTTCACGATACCGAGCACATCCACGGTCAGGATCGCCATCTACAACATGCGCGGTCAGAAGATACGTGACTTAGGCGGCATCACCTATCAAGCTGGCGACCATGAAATCGTGTGGGATGGACGCAATAATCGGCAATCGACGGTCAGTAGCGGTGTCTATATCTGTCGGATGAGCTACTCCGGAAAGACGTTGCACCGCAAAATGATGATGATGAAATAGCCCTACTCGTCTGCCTCCAGCATGATCAGATAATCGCCCATCTTGAATTTCACATCTTGGAGCAATTTCGGCACGGGCGTGATCACCGCGATCTTCAGCTCCGGCATCAGTGTCGCGAGTCTCGAAACTGTTCCCAGATAACTGTTGCTGTGGAAGTCGCCGCAGAAGTGGATGATTTTCTGCTCGGGAAATTGTTCGCGGTGGTTGGCGATACTCTCGGCCATGGTGTCGTCCTTGAGACACTGTGCCATGTAGAGGAACTCCTTGTTCGACTTACCCATGGGATGCATACCGCCGGACATGGTATTCATGAAGCGCTTTTTGTAATCGTCATCCGGAGCGTTCAGTTTACGGGCGGCATAGCGTTTATCCTTTTCCGGGAATGCCTCGAAAGCTTCCATGCCGCCTCTGCTTACTTCCGCCGCCAACCTCCTGGGGACATTCGCGGCGATGACGTGGAGACGTTTCTCCTTCGCGAATTCGATCAACGGGCGGTAGTCGGTCGGGTAATTTCCCCAGGGTCGCGCCGTTTCCAGAAACTGTGTCTCCGCAATGTCCCCGGCGAGGTATCGATCGAGTGTCGGCTGCACGTCGCGCTCAAACATCTCCATGGACACGGCGAGGTTCGGATTCTTTTTGTAGAGCGCCTTCAGCAGGTCGATTTCCATCCGGTGCAGGATCGCGTTGTCGTGGTACTCTCCGAAGAAGATGACGTCGTATTGCGTGAGTTCGTCGGCGAGTTGCTCGATCGTGAATGCCCCCCCTTTGTCCCCCCTTATCTGGGCCGTGTCCGCACAAAGCATCAGGATCGGCAGCAGAAGCAGTGTCAGCGCAAGAACCAACCATCTCATCGAATCACGGTCACCTTTTTCACGATGGGGCCGGTTTGCGTTTCGGCTTTGAAGAGGTAGATTCCTTCCGCGACCTTCTTGCCGTCGATGTCTCTGCCGTCCCATTGCGCGACACCCTGATCAGTGGTGCGAAGCTGCCTGACGACCTGACCGCGGACGTTGTAGATCGACACGGGCACCGGCTTGGTGCTCGGGATCGAGAGGTTGAGGTTGCCGTCGCGATAGGGATTGGGAGCGAGATTGAAGATGATCGGTCTGGCGGTCTGAGGTTCATCGACGGAGGTCTGTGCCTCGACGGTGTATTCGTAGGAGACGGAGGCGTTACCCGCGTTGGAGAACACTAGGATGACGCTGGAAAAATCGTCGCTGATCGCCTGCGAGGTGAAGGAAATCTCGTCCTCGCAGTAGTGCATGAGGATCAGCGTATCCTCCGGTTCGATGCCGATTCGTATCTCGGCGATGGCGAGGTAATCCGACGTCTCGATTTCGAAGGATAGCGGTTGCTCGGTCGTGATTACCTTGGTGTATTCAGCCGCCCATCCGCTGACCGTTCCGGAGCCGTCGTCCGGGAATGTCGAATGCAGATTCTGCGTGTGGAAATAGGGCAGATCGAGCAACTCGTAGCCATAGAGCCCTTCGTAGGGCACGGGATCGTTCAGGAAATTGGCAATTGTCCAGTCGATGAAAAGCTCGTTGAAGGAGATGCCCGTTTCATGCGCTTCGAGTTCATCGGATATTCCGCTGATGCCGTTGGCTGGATTGGCGACGATGTCCGGGACGATGGAGCCGTCGTCGTAGTGCTCCGCGAAGTAGGTGAAGAAGAGCATCACCTTGACGTAGTCTGCGAACTGCTGGTCCCACGCGATGAGCGAGTTGTCGGGGTTGGTGTTGAAACCGGTGATGGGATCGGGCATGCCGAACCACACCATCGCCAGTTCGGCGCAGCCTTCATCGATCCATGTTTCCTCGTTTGGATCGCCACCCCAGTGAATCAGGTGCTGGAGCTCGTGTGAAAGTACCGAGATGCGGATGGGATCGACTGGGTCGAGCGGATAGCAGGTCATGTAGATCATCTCGCATTCGTTGCTGTGGCCGGAGGGGTTCATCTGCTGCGCCTCCGCTTCGGTGACCTGGTTGTACGGACTGAAATAGCCGTCGAACTGGCTGCCGTTGAACTGCCCCAGCGCCGAGTAGAACACGATCAGCTTCGGGTCGTTGTCCAGCTCGTCGGGAATGGGGCCGAAGAGGTTGATGTCCATCTCGATGGCTCCGTAGAGCTCCGAGTTCATCGTCTGCTCCTCCAGATAAGGCATGACAGTATCGACGTCTTCCTGATCCATGTGGACGTCCCACTGGTCATCCGCGACGAAGAGGTAGCAGTGCTCGCCCACTGCGCGGCAGGTGGCGTCCGACTGAATCCAAGATGGCGGCATGACGCTTAGGTTCCAGCGCCAGAAGGTTCGCGTGTCGCCGACCTGATAATCTCTCGTATCGCGGCTGTCACGAATCGACATGTGGTGCGCGGAGTCCTTCCACTGCGCTGTCTGTACCGATAGATCCCTTCGAAATGATTCAAACTCGGAATTCATTGTAGCGTAAATATTTAAATTCATGAGCAGTGCAAGCGCACAGATAACGTATTTCATTGAAACCTCCTGTTCCTTCGTACCTTCCAAGAAAAATAGTGAAACAGAAAAGTTGTCAATTTCAATAGAATGACAACGTTTATGCACCACTATACACAACCAATCCACAGTAGTTATCCACAAACGGCGCAAGATTGACCTCAACAGCTTTCTACGACGTTGGTTATCGGTGTGGATAAGTCCACGGCCGACAAGTCAGATGAGATTCGATCAAGGGAGTCACTCAGCTGGTCCGGGATCGAGCCGCACGAACTGAAGAAATTCTGGTCGGCGAGAAGGATTCCATATTCCCGGATGGACAGACTGACCTGGTCGATTCGTTCGATGATCTCGGTGACTGGATGAGAGACGTTCGGGATTGATGCGGGTTCTGGCATTGATTTAACCTCCGGTGTCAATTAGGTGGACATCGGATCGAGATTGTCAAGATTCCTGAGACCCCGGACGTAGTACTTCAGCCGATTCGGTGTCCAGGACAGTCCGGTAGAAGTGGTCGTGTCGGCGTCATTGAGAACATCGCAGATTTCACGATGAGGGTAGTCATCGCTGTGAAGTCGTTGAATCAGTTCGCCGATCCTCTCGCGTGTCGATGCCGGATACGTGCCTACGCGCATGTCACGTCTTTCGACGAGGATGTTCGGAAGGGATTGTCTTCGATGGTCCATTTGAGTACCTCCAGGGACGAATATAGGCAAGAATGGATAAATGGGACAGGAAAAAGTGACGAAATCCGGGTTCTCAGAAGGCATGAATCGCGTTATAAGCGGGTTTCGGGAATTGGGTACGCATCTGCCGGCATCGATGCCAGGGAAAACCAGATCGGCCTCACCGAGGCGGATCGAGATCGAGGAAAGATGCCTGGTACATTGGTCATTCAAAAAGTGTCAAAAAACGGCACTTTTGAAAATCGTAAAGGTGGGCTTTTGCAACGATTTACGAAAAAGATGTGCGTCTGGCCGGTGTCGATCGGCGGCGCGGCTTTCGTCCCGCTGCGAGGTACGAGCTCGGGCGTGATCCGCGCCGTCAGGAAGAAAGAACCCCCCTTAATCCCCCCTTATCAGGGGGGTGAAGATCGACCTGCCGCCGGCGCGCCGCGTCAGCCAGCGCCGCCGGCAGGACTGGCCGGCGGAAGGAACGGTCACGCGCCCGGGCACGTCGGGCCCGCCGGACAGCAACACGCCGACATCGTCGGGCGCGGTCTCTCCGCCGCCCGGAGGGTCGGCGGATTCCCCGCGCGGCGATGCCCGCCGCGCGTCTCTCTGCGCGCAGACATGGACGGCAAGCGCACGGCATGAGCGACGGACCAAGAGAAACGAGGACACAAAGGCAGTGCGCCGGCGCAAGGCGCACGAGTGAAACCCCGGAGTGCGGCCGGAGAGCGAGGAACGAAGAGACGAAGCGAGACGATGCCGCCATAAGCGTGTCCCCTGCTCATTTGTCCTTTCAATGCGCGGCCGAGCGGAGGGCAAGGACGGCGCAGCCCGACGCCGGGCGCAACATCGCCCTACCGCATCGCGCGGAAGGGAGGAGCGGAGCGACCAAGAGCGACCGAAGGGAGCGGAACACCCTGGAGCGCATGGGGACCAGACTACCATCGGGCCGAATTCGTTGGGTATGTAGTACTTGGGGCAGCAGTAAGGGGTTTCAGGGGACACGCGTCTTTTAATCGATACGGGGTGATCCTGTGTGTCCTCGTTTCTCATGGTCCCTGAGCGAATGCCGGTTTCTCCCAGGAGTGTCCAGGATCGTTCGATCCTTCGATTTTCGAACGGGCGGGTGTGGAGGGACCGCCATCGATCACGATCGAACGAGTAACGATCAGAGTACAAGCCGGAGAGATTAAGCGATCGAGGCGCCAGATATCATGTTCATTATGCGCGTCTCGATCGCGACAGTGTGATTATTCCCATTCAGGTAGATCGCGCTTCCTAATGCGGATTTCGACGACGGAATCAGGCTTGCATTCGAGATGGATGTGTTTTCCTTCTTTTCGTTCACGGTTCCATCCAATGACGCGAATTCGTTGCTCATTCCCATTTTGATCTTGAACAGCGGCGTATCCTTCGAAGTCAGGAAAACAGTCAGTTGCATATCGATTTTTAGTTGTTGGCCAAATGTTGATGAACATGGTAACCCCCTTGATAGATACAAGATGAGCGATCGCGGCGGAAGGTTGTCAAGGAAGTTACCCGCCGCGATCGCGCGGGGGTTATCAGTTGCCGGACTTATCGGTCAGGTGGATATGTTGGCCGGTGGGTCCAGATCGAATCCAGCCGACGACTCTGATTTTCGAATCCTCGATCTCAACGAAGCCTTCGTAGTCCGGGTAATTGGTAGCGTATGGGTTACGGTTGCGGTCTGTCTGCCAGATTTTGACGATCATTGGTTGTTCTCCGGTTGTCTGAGTGTGGATATGAGTAGCCAGGATGGGCAGGTGTCTCCGACGTTGGTAAAAGCATCATGGTGCGAACAGTTCCTGTTCACCTGTGAGCTCGATCTGTCCCAGTGTTCGCAGTATCCACAGATCGGATCGAATCCGGGCGTTTCACGCTTCTTCCAGGAAGGGCAATACGAATCCCCGTAGGTGAGTGCCTTCATGACCTGACACCAGTATCGATTGTCCGGATCAATATGACGTGACCAGTTGGCGCAGGTGCGGCAGCAGCGTAATTCAAGTGTCGATAGTGTTCTCATTTCTTCAACCCGTATCGATCGAGACCGGTTTTCGCATCGATCCAATGTTCGCAGTAGTTCAGGATACAGATGTGATCTCGTTTCGTCGATGGGTACCGGCTACATGTGCCGGAGAAGCTGCTGACAGGTGTATATCTGCGGCAGGTTTTACAGGTTGGAACTGGATTGATGAGGGATTGAGCAGTATTGTCTTTCATAAAGCTAACTCCATGATTGCGGCATCGATGCGATCCTGTTGGATCCCGATGTACCTAAGCGTTACAGAAGGGTGTGAGTGGTTGAGTATCATCTGCAATAAAGCTACGTCCTTCGTAGCCTGGTATAGATGATATCCGAAGGTTTTCCTCATGGTATGGGTGCCGATCTTCTCGCGGATCCCGACGGCGTTGCACACCTTGTTCAGCACCCGATAGACCACCTGTCTTGAGAGGTGGCCACCCTGGTTGTTGCCGAACAGGTAGGCGTCGGGTTCCATGCCCTGGCAGTAGTCTTCCAACTCGAGTTGAAGGCTCGAGGACAGTCTGAACATTCGATGCTTGCCGGTCTTGCGTTCCCGGATTACGACGTGATTTCGGAACATGACATCGCTCACGCGCAGCGGAACGATATCACTGATCCGGAGGCCGGTGTGAATGCCGAATATCCAGAGCATGTAATACTTCAGAGGATTGTCGTGCGTGGTATTGACTGGGTGGTTTCGAAGATACAGTTTCACGGCGTCGATCTGACGACGCTCTCTCAATGGCTGTACAGTTGACATGCGGTACCTCGCTCGTTTCTGTCGCGGAAAAGTTGACATTTTGAGTGCAATGTCAACCTTCCCGCGGGGGTTCCAAAAAGGCATCCACATCCATCGATTATTACTATTATCCACTGTAAGAGTAGAGATAGTAATAGTAATAAGGGCTGTGGATATGTGGATAACGATGCTAAAACTCGGTCAACTGCGGGGTTTCTTGTTATCGGCGAGTGTGGATAAAATGTGAATTCGGTGTGCATGGATGGGTATAAATTGACATTCTCAATATTGTTTGGATAAATTGAGCCTGCAATGTAATATATTGGAATACGGGAAGATCGGAGGTACTATGGATCGAACGGAAATCGTCCTGATCGGCACGTTGCACGAGGGGCATCGCAGGAATGCGAATTATTCAGTGTATGATCTGCACAAGATTCTGCGTCGCATCCAGCCGGACGTCCTTTTCCTCGATCTGCCCACCAGCCTGGCAAGCAGGCGCGGCACCATCCCGAGGCGCATCGTCAATGAAGGCGACCTGCCCGAACTGGAGGCCTTGCGCGAGATCGTCAGCAAGGAGAATCTCGACGTCGTGCCGTTCGACATCCCCGACCTGATCGACCGCATCGAGCGCATCAATTCCAGGCGCGACGAGGCCGGCGAACTGCTCCACCAGTGGCAGTCGGAGCTGGAGCGCAACGAATCCAACGCCATGTATCTGCAAATGCTCTCTCTTGCGCTCGAGCTGCGCGAAATCCAGAATTTCCATTTCGTCAACGCCGATCCCTATATCATCAATTCCAGCGGATTCGACCGCATCGTCCGGTTGCGCCACAACATCTGGAGCGAGCTGCTTCCCGAGATTCTCAGAAAGTTCGCGCGGTTCGAGAAGCTGCGCAGCTACTGGATGAATTATTACGAGTTCTGGTACTACCGAAATTCCAGAATGGTTGAACACATCAAACAAGTTCTATCACATGTACAGGGAAAACGTTGCGCGCTGCTGGTCGGCGCGGAGCACCGTTATGTATTGAAGGACATGTTTCCCCGTTCGGAATATTCTATTATCAAGGAATTCTATGAAGTCGAAATTGACAAATAAAACATCGTCTCCCCGGAAACAAGTACTCGACGACACAAACATCAAGAAGCTTCTGATCAAGTTGTCGCTTCCCGCCATGCTCGGGATGATGATCCAGGCACTGTACAACGTCGTGGATCGTATATACGTCGGGCAGGGTGTCGGGAAGGAAGCAATCGCCGGCATCACAATATGTTTTCCCATCCAGATGATCGTCATGGCCGTGGGCATGACGGTCGGGATCGGGTCTGCTTCCATCATCTCGCGCGGACTCGGCTCCGGCAACATCGACCGTGCCGACCGTGCTTTCGGGAACGCCGTTCTGCTATCGGTGCTGTTCAGTGCGGCCATCGCAATCTTCGGCCTCGCCAACATCGAATGGTTGCTCAACGCGTTCGGTTCGACGCCGCTTATCTACAGACCTGCCTACGATTATCTGAGCACGATCCTGATCGGAAACGTGTTCTTCGCCTATTCCATCGCCGGCAACAACATCATTCGATCGGAAGGCAGTGCGCACGTCGCCATGATCTCGATGCTGGTCTCCGCAGTCAGCAACATCATCATGGACCCGATCTTCATTTTCGTGTTCGATATGGGCGTCCGGGGCGCGGCGATCGCGACGGTTCTGGCGCAGTTCCTCATGGCTTGCTGGGTGACGCATTATTTCATCTTCGGCAAGAGCCACCTGACCTTCAAGTTCGCCAACCTGAAGCCCCATTGGGATATCATCAAGGAAATGCTCGCCATCGGCAGCTCGTCGTTCGCGCGGCAGATCGCCATGAGCGGAAGCGCGCTACTGGTCAACCAATCCCTGCGGCACTACGGCTCCGAGGTTCATCTCGCCGCCTACGGGATTATCAACAGCATCATCATGATGTTCATGATGCCTATCTTCGGTATCTCGCAGGCATTGCAGCCCATCATCGGATTCAACTTCGGAGCCAGACGCTATGGACAGATCAAGCGCGCCTATCTTCTGGCAAGCAATGCCGGTACCGCGATCATCGTATTCGGGGTCATCGTCATGATGGCGTTCCCGACGCTTCTGATTCGTGCGTTTACCAGCGATCCGGAGCTGCTCGCCGAGGCGTCGAGATACATGCGCGTGATCATCCTCGGTCTGCCTGTCGTTGCCTATCAGATCACCGGCACCGTTAATTTCCAGGCTACCGGCAAGGCTTCCACCGCGCTGATCCTCGCCCTTTCGAGGCAGGTTCTGATGCTGATCCCGCTGCTTCTCGTCCTACCCCGCTTTATAGGTCTGACCGGCGTTTTCGCTTCCTTCCCGATCTCTGATTTTCTCACGACGATCCTTACTTCGCTCTTCGTGATCAGGCAAATCAGGCAGTTCAACAAGATGAGCACGCAAGTGCCGGAGTGGAAATGAGCCATCGGGAGCTTGCCCGAAATACGATCTTCATGTCCATCGCCGTATTCCTGAGCCGTATCCTGGGGCTCGTTCGAGACCTCATTTTCGCCGGCTTCTTCGGCACATCCTACGTCGCGGACGCCTTCAACCTCGCGTTTATCCTGCCCAATCTCCTGCGCAGGCTCTTTGGCGAGGGCGCGCTCTCAGCGGCGTTTGTCCCGCTCTACAACGAGATCGGTATCGAGCGCGGCAAGGAGAGCCAGATACGCTACGGTATCCAGGTCGTCAGCGTCCTGAGTATCTTCCTGGTGCTGCTGAGCTTGCTCGGTACCCTGCTGGCACCGCTGATCGTGCGCGTCTTCGCGCCTGGATTCGACGAGCAGACCGCAGAGCTCACCGTCAAGCTGGCGCGCATCATGTTCCCCTATCTATTTCTGGTGGGCGTTTCATCGACCCTGATCTCGATCCTGAACTCCCACGGGCACTTCTTTATCCCGGGACTATCCTCGGCCTTTTTCAACCTCGGCATGATCGCCGTGCTGGGCATCTACGCGCTGCTGAAGCCCTCCGACATGAACGTTTATGCAATCGTGCTGTCCTACGGCGTGCTGCTGGGCGGCGTGCTTCAAACGGTGGTCAACTTCCCACAGCTCAGAAGGCACGGCTACCGGCTGCGATTGTACATCAAAGGCAACCGGGAGGCGATGGGGCAACTCTGGAACCGTTTCCTGCCGGGTGTGGTCGGCATCGCGATCCTTCAGATCAACCTCGTCATCGACCGCATGCTGGCATCCTATCTGCCCGAGGGAAGCATCTCGTCGCTGACCTACGCCTATCGCTTGATGCAACTGCCGCTGGGCATGTTCGGCGTGGCTGCCGGTACCGCGGCGATCCCCGAATTCTCGCGCCTGATCGTGAAGAAAGACTGGCACGAGCTCTCCGATAAAATCCGGTTCGCCTTGCTATCGATGGTCTTCCTGATGATCCCGGTGACAGCATTCATCGCGGCATCGGCGCAGGACCTCATCCGCGTGATCTTCATGCGTGGAGCCTTCGACATTCGCGCGTTGGATATGACCACGCCGGCTCTCGTCATGTACAGCGCCGGACTGGTCTTCTTCAGCGTCAACCGCATCCTGGTACCGGTCTTCCACGCGCACGGCAACACCAGGACCCCGGTCATCGTCTCGGCAATCGCCACCGCGTCCAACATTGTCCTCAACCTCATCCTGATGCAGTTCCTCGCGCATGTGGGACTAGCGCTCGCCACATCGATATCCGCACTGTTGCAGATGATCGTTCTGATGGCGGTCATTGGCAGGATGTACCCGCACATCCACTGCCGCCCCATCGTGAAGGAGACGCTCAACATCCTCGTGCTGGGCGTACTGGTCTATGCCGCCAAAATCCCCGTGGCGCTGATCATATCGGGTAACGACTGGCTGCACGGCGCGATCCGGCTTGCCTTGCACATCGCGCTGACCATACTGATCATCCTGCCCGGACTGCGCTTGATGGGTCTGCGTTTCGACCTGAAGAGACGGAAGCTGACATGGAAAAGAAGTTCCTGAAGAAACTGCAACTGGCACCGGACAAACCGGGCGTCTATCGCATGCGGGACAAGGACGGCGAGATCATCTACGTCGGCAAGGCGCTGAACCTCAAGAACCGACTCAAATCCTACTTCTCCGGCACGCCTGCGGACGAGAAGACCCGCAGCCTGGTCGAGAATATCGACGATTTCGACTACATCATCACCGTCAGCGAATACGAAGCACTGGTGCTCGAAGCCAACCTCATCAAGAAGCACCGGCCCCACTACAACGTCCGGCTCAAGGACGACAAGCAATACCCCTTCATCCGCATATCCAACGAACCGTTTCCGCGTATCTTCGTCACGCGGGAGCAGGTCAAGGACGGGTCGCAGTATTTCGGACCCTACACCGATGCCCGTGCCGTGTGCCGAACGCTCCGGATGATCGAGTGGATATTCCCGATCCGAACCTGTACGCGCGAGATTCCCGAGAACGAAATCCTCTACGAACGTCCTTGCATGAACTACCAGATGGGCAAGTGCCCGGCGCCCTGCGTCGGCTACGTCACGAAGGACGAATACCGGCAGACTGTCGCGCAGATCGTGCGCTTCCTGCAAGGGAAGGATCACGAAGTAGCGGATAGTCTGAGACAGAAGATGCAGCAGCACTCGGAGAATCTCGAGTTCGAAAAGGCCGCGAAGATGCGCGACCGGCTGGCGCACATCGAAAAGCTGATGGCAAGCCAGAACGTCTATTTCACCGATGGCAAGGACCGCGATGTCATCGGACTCTACATCGAGGGCGAGCGTGCCGTGATCTCGGTGCTGAAGGTGCTCTCGGGGAAGCTGCTCAACCGGGAAATCCACGAGCTCGAAAACGCGAAGGATCAGGCCGAGGCGCAGCTTCTGGCGGCGTTTGTGCAGCAATACTATTCGCAGGTGATGGACAAACTTCCCTACCGTATCTATGTGCAAAACGAGCCGGAAGACTACGAGACGCTCAACGGCTGGCTGAAAAACCGGCTGATCGTCCCGCAGCGTGGCGACAACCGCAAACTCATGCTCATGGCGCGCGAGAACGCCTTCAACTACGTCGAGGAGCTCAAGCTCAAGCACTTGCGGAAGAAGCACCGCACCATTTTTCCCATCCAGGAACTCAAGGACAAGCTCGGGTTGCCCGAACTTCCGCGCAAGATCGCCTGCTTCGATATCTCGACCATCCAGGGTTCGGAGACAGTCTCGTCGATGGTCTTTTCCGAAAACGGAAGGATGAAGAAGCGAAACTACCGGCACTACACTATGAAGACGGTCGAGGGTCAGGACGACTTCGCAAGCATGGAGGAGACGCTCACCCGATACCTCGCCAAGATCGACGAGCAGGAAAAGCCCGATCTGATCGTTATCGATGGTGGTAAGGGACAGCTCGGACGCGCGTGGGGTGTCTTGCAGAAGTCCGGTGTCGAGGGGATCGAGATGATCTCGCTGGCGAAGCGGATCGAGGAGGTATTCCGACCGGAAAACAGCGAGTCGGTGATTCTGCCGCGGTCGTCCTCGGCGCTACGCCTGTTGATCAAGGTCAGAGACGAAGCCCATCGGTTCGCCATCACCTTTCATCGCAAGAAGCGCTCGATGCGAACACTGGTTAGCGAGCTGGACAATATCAAAGGCGTGGGCAGCGAGAAGAAGTTTTTGCTACTAAAGATTTTCGGCTCGGTGGAGAACCTTCGGAAGGCGTCAGTCGAGCAGCTTCAGCAGGTGCCCGGTATCGGCGAAAAGACGGCGCGGTATATTCTGGAGACGTTGGAAAGAAAAAACTCTCTGTAGGAGTGGCTGATCATCATGAAAGGAAGGCTCGCCCGGAGGTCGAGCGCTACGAGAGAACGTTTCCTTCCCGCTGTAGGCGCCGATATCCGAGCGGCGTTTTCCTTCTTAAACAATACTCAATTTTCTTCTCTGATCCGATCCTTCATTTTCTTGAACATTGCGCCCATCGGTCCCCAAATGAAGAGCAGGTGGAGTCCTGCGCCGGCGCTCAGAAGCATGTTCATGCTGTGTTTGACCGGTGAATCGCGTAAGATGATGGCTGCCGCGATGATCACCGCGCCCCAGATGATGGCGCTGGCGATGATGAAGTAACCGATACTCTTCTTTTTCATAGCGTTTTCCTATCGCTGGATGGTATTAATACCGTTGTCCTTCAAGCGCTGGATAATGCCGTCGTCACCCACGAGGTGGAACGATCCCACGATCACGAAATAGGTATGCTTCTCGTCGCCGTTGGCGTACTGCATGATTTGATCGACCATGCCGCCTTCCCGTTCGGTGAAAAGCTTGTCGTAGTACAGCATGATGCCGGGCAGCTCTTCGGCTTCTTCCTTCATCTTGCCGCGAGAGAGTTCGTCGAGCTTCTTTGCGTCACCGATTTCCCACGCCTGGATCAGCTCTTTGAAGACATCCTCTATCTTGTCGAAGTCGTCGATCGAGTAGTTGAGGTAATCGACCTGCACGCTGTCGGGGAGAGAGGACAGTTTTTCCATTTGCAGCATCATGGTCTCGAGTTCGAGAATCTCCATGTTCTTCTGGTGCGCCTTATTCAGGAAGTGCATATCGATACCCAGTTCGGGTTTCAATCCAAGCTTAACCAAAATACCCGCGCTGAGGCTCATGCTTGCGAACCACGGACGGAATCTGTTCATCTGCGCTTGCGGTATGCCAATCGCTTCGAGCTTTTCCGTCAGCGAGCGAAACACCTTCGGCGCCAGCAGGTCGCTTAGTTGTGTCTCGATCGGCAGGAACGCTTTTTGAGCGAGAAACGTCTGCAATTCTGCCTGATCGATCTGAGAGGCGTCCAGCTCGACAACCAGCACGTCCGATTCGTCGAACGCGGTATCGAGCGCGGAATCCAGCGGATAGGCATCTTCCGGCATCAGATGGATTGATCCAAGCAGGTAAACCTTGTTCGGCGTATCCTGTGTCTCGTAGAGCATGTTCTCCGCGCCGACGAGTACCGTCAGCATCAGAAAAACGGTAATGAATAAAAATCTTCGCATGTTGTTCATGGTTTCCTCCTTAAGAGATTCTTTTCTATTTTGACAAAATACTCGAGGTTGGTCTGGAAACTGTCGGTCGATCTGCGTACATCCGCGATGATATCCTCCGGCGCTTTTTCGCTGAAGATGCATTGATTGATTTCGCTGAGGTTCATCTCGTTCAGCATGCCGCTATAGAGCACGATCGATATGTACGGGTCTTTGATCCATATGCTGTGCAGCAGGTCTCTGCCGTTATGATCGATCAGCGCGATCAGGGCTTCCGAGGCATCTCTGACCATGATCATCCAGTGCCCGTGGAGTTCATTCAATATTCGTTCCGCGTAGATGGCGTTTATCTGCCGGACGTTCTCGAAACGCTTGTCGCAGTAGTTCTTCAGTGTAATCATGATATCTTCTTCGCTCTTCTTGCGCAGGTGTGGCTCCAGCACTTCGAGCGGGATTGGAAAGCAGTCGATCAGGAGTTGATGTTTCGCGCCCTCGATCATCGAGATCGCCTTCTCGTAGGTCAGTTCCAGTGACTGGAGTTCGTAGATGCCGGTGCTGGATTCTGTCACTTTCAGCTTGCCGACTTCGCTGATGATTCGCTCGCGCTGACGGTTGAATTCGCTTTCGATCTTGCTCAGGAATTCCTGCGCCGGGACCGCCTCGAAGATCGTCTTGCTGGTGGAGTTGTCGCTGATCACCGCGCCCTTGCCTTCCAGGCTTTTGAGCGCCTTGTAGGTGTTGGCGACCGGTTTGCCGATCTCGGCGGATATCTTGTAGCCGGTGTTGCGCTTGTTCTCCAGCAGCCAGATGTAGGCTTTCGCCTCCAGCTCGCTGAGCCCCGTTTCCCTGAGAAGCCCGGTCAGCGTCTCATGCTCGTTCATGCTTTCTCCAATGATAGTAGCGATTCACTACTAATGTGTGAATGGTGATGAAATGTGTCAAGGAGAATTTTCGGCTATGGTATGTAGTCGAGGGCGAATTGCAGTACCCGGTCGAATCTTTTTGAGATGTCCTCGGGTGTCGAGTGGATTTCGTGATCGGGAAACATCGTTTCTTCGGCATATAATAAACCCCGATCCTGCGACCGGGGCATAATCATGATTATCGGGCGATGCAATTATCTCGCCATGTATTCGTAGATACTTCTTGCGATGTATCTTCCGAACATCGCCAGCATTCCGCGGTAGTCGCCGACGTTCGTTTTTGTGATTTCCATTGGTGAAACCAGTTGCCATACTTTCTTGCCGGTCTTCGTATCGTACATTTCCGCCGACTCCATGTAAACATAGTCTGCACGGAATGTCATCGGAGCCGCGTCGAGGAACTCGCCCAGCGTGACGACAAGGTAGTAATCTGCACCCAGCTTTTCCGCTTCGGCTTTTGCCTCGTTCATATCCGGCTTCTCGGTATTGTTGAAGGCTTCATTGGTAGTCTCGATAATCTCGAAAGGCATGTTCATGAAAGCCATCTTGATATTTACGGCAAGCATGCTTCCGCTGCCGGCTCCGGCTTCGTGTGCCTGGCCTCTCTGAACCACATCCCGCGGCGGTAACAATAAGATTTTGCCGGGGTGATAGGGTTGAACATAGGCGCGAGTCGATTTACATCCGCTAAACAGAATAAGAAATGCTATTGATAAGACGAAAAGAGAGACGAGTTTATAATTTTTCATCAGTACCTCCTGACCCCCCATAAGATTTTCGTTTCAACCCGTCAAGACTATTCAGGATTTTTCCATTGACGGAGGATTGCCAAGTCGTTAATCTCGTTAGTAAGAATCATCAAGGAGGCATTGCCATGAGAAGGCTACATCTTAGTGACAGAGACAAGAAGATCGCCGGCGTCTGCGGCGGGATGGGCGAATCGCTCGGGATCGGTTCGGATATCGTTCGGATCGCGTTCGTGCTGGCGACGGTATTCGGCGGAGTCGGAATAGTCGTCTATATCGCGCTGATGTTGATTCTGCCGAAGGAAGGCGATCCACAGATCATCGACGTGGAACCGATTCCGGATAGCGAGGCGGACGAACCGGAGAAAGAACGGCTCTACCGCAGTTCGCGGGACAGGATCGCCGCGGGTGTGTGCGGCGGTGTGGCGGAATATACCGGTTGGGACGTGAGTCTGATCCGGCTCGGTTTTATCCTGCTGACGTTGATGTCGGGTCTGGGTTTGGTACTTTACCTGATCATGTGGTTGGTGATGCCGCTGCGGGAAGATGCCGCGTAGAGCGATCCTCGCCACACTGTGCTACGTCATGGACGGACAGCGCACGCTGATGCTGTTCCGCAACCGCAAGAAGAACGACATCCACAAGCAGAAGTGGAACGGTCTCGGCGGCAAATTCGAAGCGGGGGAGACACCGGAGCAGTGCGCGATCCGCGAGGTCTTCGAGGAGTCGGGTCTGACGGTGACCAATCCCTTCATGCGCGGTGTTCTGACCTTTCCTTTGTTCGACGGCGAAAACGACTGGTACGTGTTTCTCTTCGAGATGCGCGAATTCTCCGGGGAGCTGATCGATTCTCCGGAGGGCGAGCTCGCGTGGATTCCTGACGACGAGCGGCTGGACCTGAACCTGTGGGAGGGCGACCGTATCTTCCTGAAGTGGCTCGGCAAGCCCGGATTCCATTCCGGGGTGTTCCGGTATGAGAACGGCGAATTGGAATCGTGGTCCGCTGAGCGATACGGAAGCAATCAGGTCGGGCTGTAACTCATTGCCCGTGAAATAATTCCGGTTTCAAAACTTTTTCCTTCACAAAATATTTGACATTATGAAATAATGGGGTATCATATCAGAAAAATTTGAGGAGACAACAATGGAACACCTTACACTGGATACATTCAAGGAAAAGGTTTTTGATTTCGAAAACAACAAAGAGTGGAACTATGTCGGCGACAAGCCCGCGATCATCGATTTCTACGCGGACTGGTGCGCGCCCTGTAAGATGGTAGCGCCGGTACTGGAAGAACTTTCGACGGAGTATGGCGACGATCTGGCGATATACAAGATCAATACGGAAGACCAGCAACAGCTTGCGGGTATGTTCGGTATTCAGAGCATTCCATCTTTGCTGTTCATCCCGAAGGACGGGCAGCCGCAGATGGCGATGGGCGCCTTACCGAAAAAGACGTTCCACGAGATCATCAAGGATGTTCTGAAGCTGGATCCACCTGCATAACATAGAGTCCCTGCATACTGGAAAACGATGGACGCTGCCGAAAATGGCAGCGTCTTTCGTTTTATCGGTATTGCGTTGCGGATTGGCAACACGGAAAAGATACATTGACAAATTTCCCTGCCTGATTTTCGTAACCAAAATTTTGAAAAGAGGTTGATTATGGCGATCAAGATTGCCAATCGAGCGAAAGCGATCAAACCATCTCCCACTCTATCTGTATCCAACAAGGCCACCGAACTGAAAAGCCAGGGCATCAACGTGATCAATTTCGGCGTGGGAGAGCCGGATTTCGATACGCCCGGCTACATCAAGGAAGCCGGTAAGAAAGCGATCGACGAAAACTACACCCGCTACACTTCCGCGGCCGGTTTCCCGGACCTGCGCGAAGCGATCTGCCAGAAGCTGAAGAAGGACAATCATCTCGATTACAAGCCCTCCGAGATTCTGGTTACCCCGGGTGCAAAGAGCGCGATCATGGAAATCCTGATGACGATCTGCGATCCCAGGGACGAGGTGCTCATTCCCGCACCGTACTGGGTAAGCTACATCTCGCAGGTCGAATTGGTCGATGCCTTCCCGATCCTGCTGCCCACCAGCCGGACGACCGGGTTCAAGATCACGCCGGAACAGCTTGACGAATCGATCCGTTCACACAGCACGCCCAAGGCGGTGATCATCAATTCGCCCAACAACCCCACCGGAATAGTCTATAATCGCAGCGAGTTGGAGAAGATCGCCGAGATATGCCTCAAGCACAACATCGTGATCATCTCGGACGAGATTTACGAAAAGCTCATCTACGACGGCGAAGAGCATGTATCCATCGCCTCGCTTTCGGATGAGGTCAAGGAAAACACCATCGTGATCAACGGCGTCTCCAAGGCGTACGCGATGACCGGTTGGCGACTGGGTTACGCTGCCGCCAGCGAAGAGATCATCAAACGCGCGGCGAGAATCCAGGGACACATGACCTCCTGCGTGAATTCCGTCGCCCAGCGCGCGGCTCTTGCGGCCATGACCAACGACGACGGCTCGATGGAAGAGATGCGCAAGGTCTTCGAGAAGAGGAGAAACTACCTCGTCGAGCGGCTGAACACGATGAAAAACGTTACCTGTGCCATGCCCAGGGGCGCGTTCTACGCCATGCCCAATGTGTCGTACTACCTTTTCAATAATAAAAAGGGCATTACCAATTCCGTCGAGCTTTGCGAGTACCTGATCGACAAATTCCATGTCGCGCTGGTACCCGGTTCGGCATTCGGAGCCGATCGATATGTCCGTTTCTCGTACGCGAACAGTCTGGAGAATATCGAGGAAGGTCTCGATCGTTTCGAAAAGGGCCTCCTGAGCCTGATTTGATCGCGTCATGCAGGAGTTCAAGAACCGGGTATTCGAACGCCACAACAAGCGTAGGCGGAGCCGCACGGAAGTGTGGGGGAGCTGGATTAAAAAGATTCTGCTCCTGGTTCTGGTTTTGACGCTGTTCAAATACCTGGGTCTCGGCAAAGGACTGCGGACATTCTTCTGGGGAGAGTCTCCCAAAACCACTACGGAAGTGAGGGAACCATGAATTTAATGATAATCGGATCGGTAGCGATGGACACCATTCGCACGCCATTCGGGGAAGTGGAAGATATCCTCGGTGGTTCCACCGTCTATGCATCGATGTCCGCGTCGAATTTCTGTCCGGTGCGAATCGTCGGTGTCGTTGGGAAAGATTTCGAGCAGGCGCACCTCGATCTGCTTTCCAGTCGCGGGGTCGATACCTGCGGAATAGAGATCGTGGAAGGGGAGACCTTTCGCTGGGCGGGTGCTTATGACGATCTGAACGTGGCGCAAACGCTCGATACGAGGTTGAATGTCTTCGCCGGATTCGATCCGGTGCTGCCTGAGAGTTTCCGGGACAGCGAAATCGTGCTCCTCGGGAACATCCAGCCCGGATTGCAGCTCTCGGTTCTGGATCAGATCGACAGCCCGAAACTTGTCGCGTGCGACACGATGAATTTCTGGATCGAAGGCGCGCGTGAACAACTCGAAGAAGTGATCCGCCGCGTCGATATCCTGTTCATCAACGAGGATGAGCTCAAGATGCTGACCGGAATAGGCAACATCTACAAGGCGTCGAAAAAAGCGCTCGAATACGGACTGAAATACGTCGTGGTCAAGCGTGGCGAATACGGCGCGATGGTCGTGGGCGAAGACCTCCTGTTTTCCATGCCGGTCTATCCGGTGGAGAAGGTCGTCGATCCGACCGGCGCGGGTGATTCCTTCGCGGGCGGCTTCCTCGGCTATCTGGCGGAGAAGGGCGAATTCACCCCGCGTGACATCAAGCAGGCGATGATCTACGGTACTGTATGCGCTTCGCTGAACATTGAGGACTTCAGCATCCGGATTCTCCAGGGATCAACGCGTGACGAGATCGAAGCCAGGAGAATGGAACTGATAAAAATCATTGCGTTATGATCGAATCGGGATATCTTATCTATGAATCAGTGCGTAAACGAAACATAAAATGCCTCTATCCTCCCTCTGTCATACAACTACCATGTGTCTTCCACATTACGAGTCGTCGGGCTTCATGCGAAGAGAATCGATGATGTCGTATTATGCGGCAGGCGTTACAGGAGTGCTATAATGGATAAGCTGGATTACCGTAAGGCGGGTGTCGATATCGAGGCCGGCGAAAACGCCGTGAACCGGATCAAGCCCCTCGTGCGCGAAACCTTCAACAAGAATGTTCTGACCGATATCGGTAGCTTCGGCGGACTCTACTCGATCGATCCTTCCGAGTGGAAAGCGCCGGTTCTGGTCTCCAGCGCGGACGGCGTCGGCACCAAGCTGATGGTCGCGAATATGGCGAAACGCTACGACACGGTCGGGCAATGCCTGATCAACCACTGCGTAAACGACATCTTCGTTCAGGGCGCAAAGCCGCTCTTCTTCCTCGACTACATCGGCATCGGTCGCATGGTGCCGGAGATCGCGGAGCAGATCATCCTCGGACTGACCAGAGCCTGCAAGGAAAACGGTATGGCACTGATCGGCGGGGAGATGGCGGAGATGCCGGGGATCTACCAGACGGACGACTTCGATCTGGTGGGCACGATCGTGGGGATCGTCGAGAAGGATAACCTGATCACCGGCGAGAAAATCACCGCGGGCGACCGCGTGATCGGATTCCCATCAACCGGGCTTCACACCAACGGCTATTCGCTGGCACGCAAGATCGTCTTCGAGAAGATGGGCCTCACCATCGACGATCAGATGCCGGGTATGGACGTTACCGTCGCGGACGCGCTGCTGGCGGTGCACCGGTCATACTATCGTGATTTGAAGAACTGGGCGATGCCGGAGAAGATTCACGGCATGGCGCACATTACAGGCGGCGGAATCCCGGGCAACCTCAAGCGGGTGATACCGGACGGCGTCGCTGCCGAGATATATACGGAAAACTGGGAGGCTCCGGCGCTGTTCAAGACACTGGGCCGGTATGGTGAAATCGAAAAGGGCGAGATGTTCCGCGCGTTCAACATGGGCGTCGGGTACATCGTGGTAGCGGATGCGGAGACGTCTGGAAAAATCCTCGCCGCGACCGATGGATTCGACATCGGACAGATCGTTTCAACAAACGAACCGGAGAAGAAGGTAATTCTGCTATGACCTCGAAATGGAGGATTCTGATCGACGGGAATCACGGTCCCGCGGAGAACATGGCGATCGACGATGCGATCTTCACGCTCGTCCGTTGCGGTGAATCCGTTCCGACCGTCCGATTCTACGGGTGGGAACCTCCGACACTGTCGATCGGATATCACCAGAAGTGCGAGAGCGAAGTCGATTTTGTCGAGCTGGAGAAGAGAGGATACGGATTCGTTCGTCGTCCGACCGGTGGGAGAGCTGTACTACACAAGGACGAGGTCACCTATTCGGTGATCGCGCCCATTGGCGGAGAGCTGAGCGGAAACGTGACGGACATCTATATGCGGATCAGCGAAGCCCTGCGCGACGGTTTGCGGCTTATGGGCGTCAACGCGGAGCTGGAGCGGGGAAAACTCTCTTCGGACGAGCAACGGAAAGCGGCTAATCCTTGTTTTGCCAGCACTTCGAGATACGAGCTCGCCTGCGAAGGTAAGAAGATCGTGGGCAGTGCACAGGTACGCAAGGAAGGCGCGTTTCTTCAGCACGGATCGATTCTTCTGCACCACGATCAATCGGAAATGGCGGATTTACTGCCGGATCTTTCGGACGGGGTTCGAGCCCGTGTAAGAAAGTTTCTCGATAAACACACAATATCGATTGACAAAGCGATTGGATTACGGATTTCTGACGAGAAGGCTATTAAAAACCTTGTGGAGGGTTTTCGCGGCAATTGGCGGGAGACCGATTTTTACGAGGTTTCTTCTATGACACCGGAGGAAAGGACGTTAGCGCTCGATATCGAGAAATCGAAGTACGGAAAAATCGAGTGGAATAGAAGGATATAGCCGTAATCAATAAAGATAGAGTTAAAAAAATAATTGACATTCTGGTTTCAGCGGAATGTTTTTGTCGAATGAAAAAAAAGGATTTGTGAGAAGATAAAAGGGAGGATCTTCGATGCGAAAGGCAATTATCTCACTGCTTGTAATGCTTGGTCTCAGTATGTCGCTATTTGCTGGTACGACCGGAACCTTGATGGGGCGGGTTAAAGACCAGGACGGGAAACCGGTACCGTATGCTAGCGTATTCCTGATGCAGGGTGACGCGAATACTGATCATGGAATGAACACGAACGATAAGGGTGCTTACACGCTTATCAACCTTCCTCCGGGAGAGTACGATGTTGTTTGCCAAATGGTCGGTTTCCGCCCCCAGAAGATCACGGGTGTCCAGATTCGCGTGGATGAAGTTTCCACGGTGAATTTCCAGATCGAGCGCACCAGCGTTAAGATCGAGGGTATCGACGTTCGTGAAAGTAAAAAAGAGCTTGTCAGTGCCGATAAAGCTGGTTCCGGCCTGACCATTACCGCAGAATCGATCGAGGGACTGCCGGTTGACGATATCGACGGTATCGTCGCCATGCAGGCCGGCGCGGTTCAGACCGGTGGCGAGCTGCATATCCGCGGCGGTCGTTCCAACGAACAGACCTGGTCGGTTGACGGTATGGCGGTTTCGGACCCGGTGGATGGCGGGCGCGCTCTGACAATCGATCTCGACGCGGTCGCCGACATGAAGGTCATGACTGGCGGTCTTACCGCGGAATACGGTAACGCGCAGTCCGGTGCGGTCAACATCGTGACCCACTCCGGAAGCCCTACCGACTACGACGGAAAGGTTGAATACAGCCGCAATCCCGATATCAACAACGATATTTTCAAGGCGATGATCGGCGGTCCGATTATCAAGAATAAGTGGACGTGGTTTGCCAATGGTGGCTACGACATTTACGATGGCCGTTACAGGAACTACTACAACGACGACCCGAACGACGCCTTCATCTACACTTATAGTGAGACGGCCGAGGACGGATCGGTAAATACTCGCAGCCGGAATATCCTGAAACACGCCGGAGAGTATCCTAAATACGATCCGTATGAAGACAGGGACTTCTTCGATCGTAACTACGAATCCTACAATTACAACATCAAGACAATGTTCAAGTTCAGCCCGACCTCCAACTTCACGCTGGCGTATCGTGGCGACCACAGCGAATATCGTCCCTGGAGCTTTGCCTGGCGCTATGCCATGGAACACTACGTGGAAGTCAAACAATCGCAGCAGCAAGCACTCGCGACCTTCGACCAGACCTTCGCGTCGGCGAGACCTGCGAACCTCAAGCTCAAGCTGGGCTACTACAGGAAAACATATGAGAAAGGACCCGCCGGTATCAGCGAGTCCGATTACTTCCGCACCGGCGGAGATTACGCCCCCCAATACGCTTACGATGATCTGGGCACCCTGATCACATACAATTTGTTCGGCTTCGTTCCCATCGATAACGATAAGGACAATGTTGTTGACGAGTACTGGGATGAAGATCAGCAAGCATGGGTTAGAATGTACGACAGCTCCGAATGGGTCTATACCGTACAGGGCGCAACGGATGAAATCACTGTGCCGACTTTCCAGGCACCCGGATCGATGTATTCCGAGATTTTTAACGACAAGACCGAGAACCTTCAGTTCAGAACCGACTTCGAATACCAATACAACGACATTCACGGCTTCAAGACCGGTCTCGAGATACAACAGCACTGGCTGGAAAAGGACCGTGTGTACGAGCCGTGGGCAATTCAATCGGGAAGTTTCACGACCTATCTCAATGACCTGTACGATCAGCATCTTGAGACAGCCTCCCTGGATACGACCATCGTCCATACCGACATCGACGGCAACATCACGGAGTGGGTGGAGGTATATGTTAACAGTGATATAGACAGTATCCGCTACACGCCGGACGGCGACTCGACCGGTGTCAGATTCTACTCGCCCGCAGCCTATCTCGAAGCGGCGGAAGCTTCCGCCGGTGTCCGCGACGGATACCAGGCCGAGCCTATGCAGGTCGCGCTCTACCTTCAGGATCAGATGCGCTGGGAAGGTATGCACGTGAACCTCGGACTGCGATACGACATGTGGTATCTGGGCAAGGATTATAAGGTTCGCAAGGCTGACGGCTCCTATGAGACGAGGGAGTTCGATTCTTCTGATCGAATGCAGCATATGGTCTCGCCTCGACTCGGTGTGACATTCCCGATCTCGGAACGCGATGTGTTCCACTTCGTCTATAACTACCAGTACCAGTTGCCGCAGTTCCAGTACATCTTTACAAGTAAAGACCCGAGCGACGCGGCGGAAAGCGGTGAAACAATCACGATCGGTAATCCCCGTCTCGAACCGCAGGTCACCATCACCTATGAGGCCGGCGTGCAACATCAATTCTCCGAGGATTATGTCGTCGAGATTCAGGCCTACTATAAAAACATGTACAACTATGTGAATACGGAGCTGTATTCGAATCCCGATAATCAGGCGGTGAAGTATTATCGTTATGTTTCCGTTGACTACGGTACATCTCGCGGTATCGATATCAGCCTGCAGAAGACGCTCTCCGAATTCGTCTCCGGTTCCGTCTCGTACGGATTGGGCTGGGCGACGGGTAATCACTCGGAAGAAGTGACGCAGGACGAAAATAAGTCCCTGCGCGAGTTCCCGCTCGACTGGGATATCCGCCACAGCTTCAGCATCAATACTCAGTTCCGCCTGGCAAAGGACGAAGAATCCTATATCACGCCGCTGAACATCATCCTGTTCCCGGGCTGGGTGCTGCTCGACAAGCTCGTTCCGCTCTCGGCGTTCGGCGATTTCAACTACACCCTCGTGTTCAACACGAGCTCCCCTGCGCCCTATACGATGTATGAATCGACCGACAACTCCAGTGTCGATACGTCCGATCTCGATCCCAACAATGGACGTACCGAATGGAACCACAGCTTCGATGTACGTCTGGCGAAGAAGATCGACCTGAACGACAACGGACTCGGCTTCAAGCTGTACCTTGATATCGACAATATCTTCGATCACAGAAACGTGGTTTCCGTATATAATGTAACGGGCGAACCGGATAACGACGGTTTGAACGGCGATACGGATTTCAGCGAGCAAGACTGGATGAACGACATCTCCGATGATAATCCGAGCAACTACGGCACGGGGCGAGAGATCCAGTTCGGTATATCGTTTAATTTCTAAAGAAATATATGATTTAGGAGGATAAAACCAATGAAAAGGAACAAGATAGCAGCCATCGTGTTACTTGGCTTGTTGCTGATGCTCAGTGTCACGACACTGATCGCCCAGGAGGTCGCAGACGAAGCAGTCGCAACCGAAACCGAGGCGGTCGTTGAAGAGACGCCGGCAGCCGAAACGACGGAAGAAATTCCTTTTACAGAGGAAGGTGCCGGAGAAACCTCCGCACTCGAAGACATTGCAACCCTTTTGCTCGGTAGCGGCTTCGTAACCCTGTTCAAGGAAGGTGGATTCGTTATGTGGCCCATGCTCGTTCTTCTGATCTGGGCACTGGCTACCGTGATCTGGAAACTTGTATCTCTCAGCTATGCGAAGATCAACGTGAACAACCTTCTGGATAGGGTTATCCCGCTGGTCGAAGAGGGCAAGTATGAAGAAGCTGCCGAGATTTGCGGCAGTACGAAAGGTCCTGTCGCTGCTGTGATGCACATGGGTCTCCTGAAAGCGGACAAAGGCGTCGTAGCTGTCGAGAAGGCTATCGAGAACGCGAGTGTACTCGAGATGGCGTTCCTTGAAAAAGGATTTATCCCGCTGTCAACCACGATCAACCTGGCACCGATGTTCGGTTTCTTCGGAACCGTTGTCGGTATGATCCGCGCTTTCAAAGATATCGCGGCTGCCGGTGAAGTGGAACCGACGATCGTTGCATCCGGTATTCAGATCGCGCTGATCACGACTGCTGCCGGTCTTGCGGTGGCGATCCCGATCCAGTTTTTCAACAATATTTTCCTGAGCATGGTCGATGGCCTTGTCATGGATATGCAGAAAGGTTCCGAGAAACTCATCGAAACCGTTGTTGAAAAGACCCGGGGGGAATAAATGATTCGGAGAAAGAAGGAACGGTCACTTGACGCGATACCCACGTCATCCATGTCGGACATCGCTTTCCTTCTGCTCGTTTTCTTCCTGACGACCACCAAGTTTGACATCAAGAAGGGGCTCGGACTTGTCCTGCCCGCCGCGTCCGAAACTGCGGACAAGCGTGTGAAGCTCAAAGACGAGAACATCACGAAAATCTTTGTCAGACAGGATGGCGTTGTCACGATCAATGAAGTTGAAACCCCGATATCGAATATCCGCACGTATGTGGAAGAAGCAATCCGGACGAACCCGGACATGGTGATTTCGCTACGTACGGATCGTTTGTCGAGATACAAATACATGGTTCGAGTGCTCGAAGAGGTCAAGCTCTCCGGCGCCGAGAAGATTTCGCTTTCGACGAACGCGTTGAATTAAGGAGGCGGACATGGCAAAGATTGTAAAAACAAAAAAACCGTCGTCCCAGATTCCCAATTCATCCATGTCGGATATCGCGTTTCTTCTCCTTATATTCTTTATGGTCTCGACTGTGTTCGTCAAGGAAAGAGGGCTCAAATACATAACGATGCCCAATGCGAGCAAAGAGATTCTGGAAAAGGGAAAAATCCCCAGAAAGCATGCCGCTACGATCTACGTTGACAAAAACAATCTCATCTCGATCGACGATTATCCGATCGAATATTCGGAACTCTACAAAGTTGCCGGTATCATGGGCAACAAACGACTGGAAGACCCGAATCTGATTACCTGTTTCAGGGCAGACGAAAACACACAGTATCGTACGATGCACGACATCATGCAGCAGCTTCGGCAGGTCGAAGCACTGCGCGTCTCGTTCGAGGCGAAATTGAGAAGGTAGGACGCCATGAAACAACATGTTACACGAGATTGGAAAGACGTTGCAGGCAGCTACTATGACAAGGCCATGGCGCTTGCCATATTGCTCCTGCTGTTTTCGTTCATGGTCTCACCGAAGATCGAAGTGAAGCCCTATGAGCGGAAGATCATGGAAGTAACCAAACTGGAAGAAATCCCGGAAATCAAAGACGAAATCAAACCGCCTGAGCAGCAGGTCAAACCCGTGATCGATATCGTTATCGAAGACGATCTGAGTGAAGACGACGAAGATATCGAGATCATCGATACGATCGAAAAGACAGACCTCGATCCGTGGGAGGAGGTTGCCGTGACGACGACGGAGGAGATCGGCAAGACTCCGAAGTTCGTCCTCTACGAAGACCCACCCGTACCGGTCAAGCAGGTCAAACCCGCCTATTCGGATTTCGCCAAGCGTATGAATATTACCGGCGATGTCGTGCTGGAGGTTGAGGTTCTTATCGATGGTTCGGTTGGCGCAATCAATGTCATAAGATCATTGATGCCTGGCCCCGATGGGCTGGACGAAGCAGCGGTGAAAGCGGTTAAACAGTGGGAATTCAAGCCCGCGCAGAGCGGCGGCAAGCCGGTCGCGGTTTGGGTGCAATTCCCGGTTGGTTTCGGACTCGATTAGCGTTCGGAAATGTGATAAATCAATCAAGGAGTGTTGGAGGAGTTTGCATGAGATCACGAAAAACAGCAGCGATCATCTTGATATTCGTCTTCACATTGACGGCAGTGACGTTGATGGGACGGTCCAATTCGGATGTCGAGCACACGAAGATGCTGGACCTAAAAGAGAGAATACACAAAGTTGGTAACATCTGGCTGCGCGTGAGTAATTATGGTTTCTTTGGTTCCGGCGATGATGTAACTCCACAGTGGCCCTCGCTCGAATATCCGGGCGGAAGCGGTATCGATTACCTTTTCCAGGGCGCTCTGTGGTTTGGGGCGAAAAAAATCAGAAAGAGCCAGGAAGGTGATGTACTTTACTGGATACATTGGCCCCCTGAAGATGAAACAGATTACTGTACGGAAAAAGATACGTTAATCTACGAAGAAGGCATGCACATGATCATCGATACGCTCGTATCGGTTGGCTTCGATGGAGATCGAGATATCATGGAGTTTCTGCCTGCATACAATCCTGCCGAAGAAAATGCCTTAGAGGATCACGACATATATGACCTCATTGATACGGTTATGACCGCTTCGATATGGAATTCGCGCGCCGGTGTCGATGACGACGGTGACGGAATGATCGATGAAGACCCGGCCGGATACGCTTTCCCGATGCGGTCTGCTAACGAGCTGCCCGAGATGCTTTGGCCCGTAGGAGGTCAATACCTCGGCGAGGATTCAGCCGAGCATATCCTGGAAGCTGTCGATGAAGAAATCTGGTTTCCGCTTGGTTTTGTCGATCTGAGTGTCGCCACGGATGGTTTAGTCGCTGATATTCCCGGGCTGGGAATGGCATTTACCAAACAGTGGGACGATGATCTCGATGGACTGTACGACGAAGACGGATATCCCATGTCCGAGCAGGACTACATCAGCTATTACTACGACTTTTGCCCCTTTCCGGAAAAAACTGGCGTAGATCGCCACTATGGTGACGGAACCACTTCGAATAATCACATCCCGCTTGGTGTGATGATCCGTCAGATGAGCTATCAGTGGAGCTATGACTATATTAAAAACCTCGTTTATATCGAATTTGACATTACGAATATGAACGAAGAAAGCACCCTGTACGACTGCGCGATGGGCGTCTATATGGACTCGGACGTCGGACCCCAGTCTTGGGGCGACGATGAACGATCCAAGGACGACATCAGTAGCTACGTGGCCGGTGAAGGGTATGAATTCGCCTATACATACGATGCCGACCAGGATCAAGGGCTGACAACCGGTTACATGGGTTCGCGCGTTTGTACGCCGATCCCGCATCCGGATTCGTTGAACTACTCCTGCTGGTACTGGAACCGCGGAGATGGCCCCGATGATCTTGATCCGCGTGACCTGACGCCTACAGGATCGCCGACCTCCAACGAAAAGTACTGGCTGCTGGTCGGACAAAACCCCGATCCTGACGACTATGTCTCCTTGAGAGACTTCCCGGAACACCAGATGTCCGATCCGGACGATACGCGTTACCTGTTTGCTTTCTCAGGCGACGGACAGGGACTTACCGATCCGAGCGACGAATCGTGGAACCTGGAGCCCAAGAAGACGATGAAGATCGTGGTCGCGGTGTTCCCCGGTGAATCCGTTCCGGAACTCAAGCAAACCGCGGAATGGGCGAAAGAAATTTACGGCGAAGCGCAGTCCCTCACAACTGCGGTCCTGCCGGATACCTTCCCGCATTACAATCCGCCGGAGCCGCCGGAGGCACCGAAAGTCCATGTTAACGTTGCCAATGGACAATTGCACGTCTTCTGGGATAACCGCTCGGAATTTACCTATGACGTGAAAGCCGTTAGCAAAGGCAAAATCGGCTACCAGAACTCCGATCCGGAACTCGTTGAATGCTACGATCCGGATATCGTCGAAGGCATGCCGGACTATAATCCGAACGCGATCGTCGATCCCATTACCGCGGACCGCCTTCGTCACGACTTCCAGGGTTATTCCGTCTGGACAAGATCGGGATCGGGACTCGAAGAAGACTGGATGATGCACCGTAGATGGGACAAAATTGATACCGATCAGGATCGTTTCGACTACGATATTACAATCGACAAGCCTCAGGCAAACTACTGGAACTTCGGTGGCGAGCTGGGTGTTGATCGTGGGTTACCGTACGAAAACGAAGAGAAATATCCAGGCAATCCTCCCGTTGTCGATAGCCTGAACTATGATTACCATCACCAGTTCTATCGTCTGAACGACTTATACGAACTGGTTCAATATGAACGGGGCGATCCCCTTTACGGATTACCACTCTACGATCCGGCAATCAATAACCTGAGTCAGATTCAAATGATGGTAAATGGTTTGACCGATATCAGTATTAATCCGAAATACCATCCGGGATATTCGATCAAGCAGAACGAACAGCTGATCTTCAAAAACCCGGATGTCGATGTGGATGTTTATCTGGCATTGGTCGATGACCGCCTGATACCGATCTCCGGACACGCCGGTCAGTCTTATATTGATGAGCCGGATTTCACGGAAAAGTATCAAGAAAGGATGGCAAGGCGATACTACAGTTACATACCCGGCAACCCGGGATACAAGGGTATCGAGCGTTATGTGACCGTGACAGCCTTCGACCGCGGTATGCCCTCGAACAACCTGCTGGCACTCGAATCGAGTAAGGCTGCCAATATGCAGGTCTGGTTCCCCGGAACCGTAGCCAGGGAATCGATGGACAATATCTATGTTGTCCCGAACCCCTATATCGGACTCAGCGATTACGACGGTCGTCGTGAAAACGACCCCAAGGGCGATAAGAGCCGTCGTATCTGGTTCGCAAACCTTCCTGAGCGCTGTACGATCCGCATCTTCACCCTCGCCGGCGACCTGGTCGAAAAGATCGAGCACTACGGCAGTTACGAAGAAGACGTAATTACGACAAGTAAGGCATCATACAACGGAAAAACCGAGACGGGTATCCACAGTTGGGATATCCTCTCGAAGAACCATCAGATCGTAGTTAGTGGTGTTTATCTGTTCTCGGTGGAGAACAGAAAAAACGGTGAAGTAAAAGTCGGCAAGTTTGTGATTATACGATAGGGAGGCAACGATGAAAAAGTTAATCTTAGCACTTATTACAGTCGCCTTGCTTCCGGCAGCGTTGAATGCAGCGGTATTCGCTAAGGTGGGTACGGCAGGGCTTCAGTTCCTGAAACTTGGTGTGGACGCTCGTGCGATTGGTATGGGCGAGGCCTATACGCCGGTTTCGGACGATATATCTTCCATGTATTGGAATCCTGCTGGATTGGCAATCAAGGAAGAAGACCAGGTTATGTTGTCGCACACCGAGTGGCCCGCCGATATCAAGCACGAATACCTTGCGTACTCGAAGTACTTCGATTTCGCGACGTTCGGCATCAGCGCATCGTATCTCCACATGGACGATATGGACGTTACCACGGAAGAGAATTTCGGTCCGAACGGTGAGAAGTTCACATGTAGCGATCTCGCAGTCGGGTTGACCTATTCCAGTATGTTTACCGACAAGTTCTCGTTCGGTTTGACCGCCAAATATCTGCGCGAAGAACTGGACGATTACTCGGTCGATGGATTCGCGTTCGACGTGGGAACACGCCTGAACACGCTCTGGCGGAACGTGACCATCGGTATGGCGATGCGGAACTTCGGTCCCGACCTGAAATACGAAGTGGATAACGACAACGACGGTCAGACCGACGAAGACCCGTTCGATCTTCTCGACAACGACGGCGACGGCAGAGTCGATGAAGACCGCGAAGAGATGGAATTCAAGATTCCGATGCAGTTCTCGTTCGGTATCAGCGGCGATCTGTATCGCAAGGATGAAACCTACCTCCTTGCTTCGTTCCAGATCGACAACGTCGTGGACCGCGAAGAGACCTTCAACCTCGGATTCGAAGGAAGATACTCCGTCCTGTTGCTTCGCGCGGGTGTCCAGTTCAACTACGATACCAGCGACGGCGACCCACGCCCGACCTTCGGTTTCGGTGTGCTGATCCCGACACGAATCGCTGTGGTGCATGTAGATTACGCATACACCAACATGGGATATCTCGAAGAGAGCTTCATCGAGAGCGCTCATCGAATGTCACTCAAACTGATGTTTTAAAATGTAGTGCGAATCCGGGGCCATTGAGCCGGCTCCGGATTCCCATTTACTGATAAACAAAGATTTCTGGTATGCATTGAAAGGAAACAAAAATCGAGGAGGAATTATGAAGAAATTAGTACTGGCGATCATGATCGCTGCACTCGTATGCAGCATGTTCGCTTATACGCAACAGGCTATCCCGAAAGAGGAAGTCAAGATGGAGAAGATCGAACATAAGGTTCGCTCCATCGACCGTGACCCACCCGCTTACTCATTCATTACCGAACCCATCGACATTCAAACCAGCTACTACGACTACATGCCCGGTAGCTACATCTCGAACCCGCTTCGCGTTCAATATGACGAAACGACAGCCGGAGCGAACGGACTCTACATGGTGTTCCATTCGACCGAGACCGCTTCCGCCGAACGCCGCTGCTATATCTGCTACATCAATGCAGACGGCACGCTCAACTCCGTGAACTACCTCAACCAGGAAGATATCAAAGAAGGCTACGTGTCAATGGATATCGACCTCGAAACGATGGACCCGCTGGCAATCTGGCACATCGACCTCGATGACGACACAATCTACGAAGACGCGTTCGGATACGACTCGTGGCACCTGCTCAACTCACCGGGACTCATCAGCACCCCGTTCGACCTGATCGACAACAACGACTGGTCCGGATACGATTTCGAGCCGCCTTACGAAGACGACGAATTCATCTGGCCGTATGTCTGGGTCGTGAAAGGTCCTAACTACGATCAAGACCAGTCTCGCCGTATCTATGTCTGGGCAAGTAACTATACTTCGCACATGACGGACCCGTCGGAAAACATGGTCCTCGGATACGCCGATTTCACCACCTCCGATCTTAGTTCCAGTACAATAAGTTCTCTGGACTGGCAGTTCCAGACATTCCCGCTGCTTGACTACTACAACGCAGACAACGATGTCTGGGGCCGTTACAACAAGGGTATCGCATGTAACGACGAAGGTCAGATCGCGATGATCGGTTACCTCAGCGCTGACGATCTCGAGCACGAAGGCTCCGATATGGTTGTGTTCTACAACGATACATGGGCTGAAGGCGATTGGGATGTCGTGCAGGTCGATGCACACTCCGTCGTCGATATGCCTCTGAATCAGGACGGCTCGGATTACTTCGAGGTTGATGCTGGAGAAGAAATCTTCTTCGACTGGACCAACAGCAGCCATCCGGAAGCGATGTTCGATTCCCAGGGCAAGCTGCACTTTGTCGGTAACTACGTGCTCGGTCACGAAAATTCCGATGGCGAACACATGCTGTGGGCATACTTCAGCTACGTGAAGGAAGTTACCTTCGATCCCGCAAGCATGACACTGAAATTCTCCGACCTCTACCCGCAGAGCACCAGCGAAGATGCAACATTCCCGTATCTGCCGTGGGACGAAGATCAGAATGGCGAAATCGATGAATACTCCGAAGAAGGCAACGTCATGTCGAACCTCGGCTGGCCCATCTGGTGGTATGGCTGGGATGAAGCATTCCACGAAAACACCTTCAAGCTCGCGAAGAACGAAGACATGAACTGGCTCGTCGCCGTATGGCACGACGGTATCAACTCCCGCCTCTATAACGACGGTGGCGACGAGGACTACGTCGATTGGGCAAACGTTCCCGAGATCGCGATCTCTCTCTCAGCCGACAACGGACTTCACTGGGCAGAGCCGATCTTCATGAACGCGATCGACACCCCGGAACTCGAGGGCATGATCCCGACGTACGTCTATCCTGCCGGCATCGTAGAAAACGTTGGCGACAACCATGGCCTTCTTCACCTTATGTTCTTCGATGACAACAGCTTCGGCTCGTTCATCCAGGGACAGGGCTCCAACGACGGCGGTATGCTCCGTTACATGTCGATCGATATCGACTTTAGCGGCCTGCCGGTGCTCAATGGAACAAACGAATCGTCAGCTCCCGAAGTTGTTGACTTCAACCTCACCAACTACCCGAACCCGTTCAACCCGACCACGAACATCAGCTTCGACCTTCCGGCGAAGTCCAATGTCAAGCTGTCTGTTTACAACATCAAGGGTCAGCTGGTCAAGACCATCGTCGATCGCAAGCTCGACCAGGGTCCTCAGGCGTTCACTTGGAAGGGCGACAACAACGCAAACCAGACCGTTTCCAGTGGTATCTACTTCTACAAACTGGAAGCCGGCAACAAGACCGAAACGAAAAAGATGCTCATGCTGAAATAATTCGGCTGCATCACTGCTTATACAAATGGGGCGCTTCTTTGGAGGCGCCCTTTTTCCGTGAAAGCGCATAGCCTTTGAGCGAGCCTTTCTCGTGAGTGAAAATGCTGTAGGGAATCCCTATCCCAATCTTTCCCCTAAGCATGGGAAAGGAGCTACTGCGCTGCTCACCAACGAATACTCGCCCCTCTTTAGGAAAGGTGCAGGGATGGGTTCTCCTGAGATGTTGCATTTTCACACAGTCTGAGAAGGATTGCCCCTACATCGGACCGCCAAGCTCCAGCTTGGCATTTCTTTTTCTCTTGCACAAGGACGATCTGTGTCTGCTGTTCTGATCTCGACGGATGCTTTCATGGGCACGATATCTGAAGCGGATTTTGGGCGAAGAATATACTTTATTGAAGCTGTTTCAGTTATGCTTTCTTGCGGCAGACGACTTTTTTCAGAAATATCTTGTACAAAAAAACAACACTCATAGGTTTGGCACAATTCAAGAGCGGAGGAGCTTCAGATGAAGGAAAAACTGGAGAAACATCGCGAAGGAACGATCATCCTGGAGGAAGACTCTCCGGAAAAGATGGAAGTGGAAATTACTGAAGTAAATACAGCTGGCGACTATCGTAAGTCGCCTGTTTATATTTATTATCAGTGGTGCAAAAAATGCGGAATATGCGTTGCCTTCTGTCCCACCGGCGTCCTGAGTCGCAAACCGGATGGCGCTCCCTATGTCGAACATCCCGAGAAATGTATTCATTGCGGTACTTGTGACCGACTTTGCCCAGACTTTGCAATCACAGGCGCAAAGCGTACATAGGAGGAAAGCATGCCCAAAACCGTCAAAACCGAAAAACCAATTCAGAAGCCCATAGATCAACCGGAGTCAGACGACCGATATGTCCTGATGCAGGGTAACGAAGCGGTTGCCAATGGTGCACTTGCAGCCGGGGTGAATTTCTTTGCCGGCTACCCGATTACCCCCTCGACCGAGATCGCTGAAATCCTTTCAAGAGAACTGCCCAAGCGCGGACACGCCTTTATCCAGATGGAAGATGAGATCGCCAGTATTGGCGCGATCATCGGCGCGTCGCTTGCGGGCGCGAAATCGATGACGGCGACCAGCGGCCCGGGTTTCTCCCTAATGCAGGAAAGCATCGGATTTGCCAAGATCACCGAGACCCCCTGCGTGGTCGTCAACGTGCAGCGCGGCGGTCCAAGTACCGGATTGCCGACCCGTCCTTCTCAGGGCGAGATCATGCAATCGCGCTGGGGAAGCCACGGCGATGCACCGGCGATTGTTCTCTATCCCGATTCCGTCAAGGAAATCTACGAACTGACGATCCGAGCCTTCAACCTCTCCGAGAAGTACCGCACATGTGTTGTACTGCTGCTGGACGAGGTGATCGCGCACCTTCGCGAAGCCGTGAAGCTGCCGGATGTGAATCGCTATCGCATCATCAACCGGATCAAGCCTACCGTTCCGCCGGAGTGGTACAAGCACTACGACGAAAATCAGAAATACCTCTCGCCGCTGGCAAGCTTCGGCGATGGCTACCGTTTCCACGTGACCGGTCTCGCGCACGACTCGCAGGGATTCCCGACCAACCGTCCCAACGAGGTTGACGACATGATGAACCGGCTCAAGAAGAAGATCACCCGCAACATCCGCGACCTCGTTCAGATCGAGAGCTACATGATGGATGACGCGAAAGTGGCGATTTTCGCAGCGGGTATCGCATCGAGATCGGCGAAGGCCGCGGTCAACATGGCGCGCGCCGAGAAGCTCAAAGTCGGGCTTCTGCGACCCCTCACGATATGGCCCTTCCCGGACGACGCCGTGCGCAAGATGCTCAAGAACGTGCACACCGTGATCGTCCCCGAACTCAATCAGGGACAGTTCATCCACGAGATCGAAAGGCTGGCAAAGGACAAAGAAGATAGCGATATCATTCCGATGCAGCGCTTCGATGGAGAGATGATTCCTCCTCGCCGTATCCTCAGCAAGATCAAGGAGGTGATCTGATGGCCGCCATTCCGCAAAAAACCATACACAGCTATCTGAGACATAACAAGAAATTTCCGCATGTCTGGTGCTCCGGATGCAGCAACGGTATCGTCCTTGGCGATATCATCCGCTCGATATCCGAGCTCGGTCTGGATCGCGACGATGTCGTGATGGTGTCGGGAATCGGCTGCTCGAGCCGCATGCCGGTCTATGTCGATTTCAACACCCTGCACTCGGTGCATGGACGCGCAATCGCCTACGCGACAGGCATCAAGATGCACCGTCCGGAACTCCATGTGATCGTGGTGACCGGTGACGGCGACGCGACCGCGATCGGCGGTAACCATTTCATCCACGCCGCGCGCAGGAACATCGACCTGACCGTCATCCTCATCAACAACAATATCTATGGCATGACCGGCGGGCAATACTCGCCCACCACGCCGGAAGAGTCGATTTCAACAACGACGCCTTACGGAAACATCGATCCCAACTTCGATATCTGCGATCTGGCGATGGGCGCCGGCGCGACCTTCGTGGCGCGTACGACCGCGTTCCATACGAACGAGACGCAGGATTACATGAAGAAAGCGATCCAGCATAAAGGATTTTCCCTGATCGAAATCGCCAGCACATGCCCGGTGATCTTCGGACGCCTGAACAAGAAGGGAAGCGCGCCGCAGATGCTCAAGTACCTGCAAGAGAATTCGCTGACCCTGAAAGCCGCCGAGAAGATTCCCGAAGAAGAACGCGAAGGCAAGATACTCCGCGGAATATTCCGGCAGAAAGAGTCTCTTGAATATACGCAGCGTTATGCAAACCTCGTAGCCAAAATCGCTGGCAAGGAGGCGAAGAATGAAAAATAGTAAACCACAATACTTCCGTCATGAAGTACGCCTGAGCGGTAGCGGCGGTCAGGGTCTGATCCTCGCGGGGATCGTCCTCGCCAAGGCCGCGATGTACGAAAAATATCGCGTTACCCAAACCCAGAGCTACGGCCCCGAGTCACGTGGTGGCGCCAGTCGTGCGGACGTTATCATCAGCAACGATGAGGTGTTCTACCCTGAAGCGACCAACTTCGATATCCTCATGGCGCTCACCCAGGAAGCGTGCGACAAGTATCTCTTCGATCTCAAGGACGACGGTGTCCTGATCGCGGATACGACCTACGTGAAGAATATCTCCGTTCTCAATTCTCAGACGTACGAACTCCCCTTTACCGAGATTTCGATCGAGAAACTCGGTTCGCCGCTCTCGACCAACATCCTGTCTCTGGCGTTCCTGGTCAGAATCACCGGTATCGTGTCGGCCGAATCGCTGGAGCGCGGAATTCGTGAAAGCGTCAAATCGCATTACGTGGATATCAACGTCAAGGCTATGAAGCTTGGTTTCGAACTGGCGGACAACGCGAGAAAATAGTATGATCAAAAAAATCAGTCATATCGGTATCGCGGTCAAGGATTTGGACGAGGCCGCGAAGTTCTACCAGAAACTGGGACTCGAGGTCGAGAGCACGGAAGTGGTCGAATCGCAGAAGGTGAAGGTCGCCTTCATCTCCGTTGGAGATGTGCGTATCGAGCTGCTCGCCGCGACATCGGAAGACAGCCCCATTGCAAAATATATCGAGAAGCGCGGGGAAGGTATTCAACACCTGGCGCTTTCGGTTGACGATCTGCCAGAAGAACTGGAAAAAGCGGAAGAAAAGGGTATCCGGTTGATCGATAAAGCGCCTCGACCGGGCGCTCACGGCGCGGATATCGCTTTCCTGCATCCGAAATCCACCAACGGCGTCCTCCTGGAACTTTGCAAGGACAAGGAACACGGGGAGAATCATGGAGATTAACAACCAGATTATCCAGCTTCGAGAAAAACGTCAGGAAGCCGAACTGGGCGGCGGACAGAAGCGAATCGACGCACAGCATGCCAAGGGCAAGCTAACGGCTCGCGAGCGAATCAAAGCGCTGGTCGATCCGGAGAGTTTCGAAGAATTCGACATGTTCGTCAAGCACCAGAGCCACAACTTCGGTCTCGAAAAGAACCGGATTCCCGGCGATGGCGTTATCACGGGTTGCGCGACAATCAACAAGCGCGTTGTCTATATCTTCGCACAGGACTTCACTGTCTTCGGCGGATCGCTCTCCAAGGCGTATGCCGACAAGATTTGCAAGATCATGGACATGGCGATGAAGGTTGGTGCGCCGGTCATCGGACTCAACGATTCCGGTGGCGCGCGCATCCAGGAAGGTGTCGATGCCCTCGCGGGTTACGCGGAGATTTTCTGGCGCAACGTGCAGGCATCGGGTGTGATCCCGCAGATTTCGGCGATCCTCGGTCCCTGTGCCGGCGGCGCGGTTTATTCGCCCGCGATCACCGATTTCATCATCATGGATCGCGAGTCGAGCTATATGTTCGTCACCGGGCCCAAAGTGGTCAAGACGGTGCTGAACGAAGATATTTCCACCGAAGCGCTGGGCGGCGCGAGAATCCACGCCAGCAAGAGCGGTGTGGCGCAGTTCATCACGGACAACGAGCAGGAGACGATCCTGCTGATCCAGAAACTGCTCAGCTTCCTGCCCTCGAACAACCTCGAGGACCCGCCCTACGTTCCGACCACCGATCCCATCGATCGCAAGAACGACGAGCTCAACGCGATTATTCCGGACAACCCCAACAAGCCCTACAATATCCTCGATGTGATCAGCCTGCTGGTTGACGACGGCGAATTCCTTGAAGTGGCGAGGAACTACGCGCAGAACATCGTGACGGGATTCGGGCGCATGAACGGGTATTCGGTCGGCTTCATCGCCAACCAGCCCAAGTTTCTGGCGGGTGTTCTGGATATCGACGCGTCGATCAAAGCGGCGCGGTTCATCCGGTTCTGCGATTCGTTCAACATTCCCATCATCGTTCTGGAAGACGTCCCCGGATTCCTGCCCGGCTCCAACCAGGAGCACAACGGAATCATCCGCAACGGCGCCAAGCTGCTGTTCGCGTTTGCCGAAGCCACGGTGCCGAAGATCACCGTGATCCTTCGCAAGGCGTACGGCGGAGCCTACTGCGTGATGAACAGCCGGCATATGCGTGCGGACATGGTCTATGCGTGGCCGTCGGCCGAGATCGCCGTGATGGGTCCCAAGGGCGCGGTGGAGATCATCTTCCGCAAGGAAGCCAAGGAATCGGACAATCCGGAGAAGGTTTTAGTCGAGAAAGAACAGGAATACCGCGACAAGTTCGCCAATCCATACGCCGCGGCCGAAAAGGGCTATGTGGACGATGTGATCGAGCCTTCGGTCACGCGGTTCCGCTTGATCAGAGCGCTCGAGATGCTCGCGACCAAGAAGGATACCAATCCACCCAAAAAGCACGGCAACATGCCTCTGTAGCGGGAAGGAGATGACATGCGAAACATCCTGTCATTGCTCCTGATTCTGCTTCTGGCGGGAATGCTGTGGGCGGAGGAATCCTTCAACGTCACCGGCGATATGACGCTCCGAGATGCCGCGACCGAGCTGAAAATGCCGGTCAAGAAGCTCATGCAGCGCCTCGATATCCCGGAAGATGCACAGGCTACGGATACGATCGCCGAACTGGAAATCCAGCAAGCGCAGCTTGAAGAGATTCACGAGGAATTCCACACCAATCTGATGGGATTCTGTACGTCGATGACGGTCATCGGAATGATGGTCGTGTTTCTCAGCCTGATCGTCACGGGCTTGATCATTTCTCAGATGAAGCACCTGAACCGATCGAAGAAAAAGACCGCGCAAACGAAGACGGTCGAGACCTCGATCGGCAAGATCACCGGTCCGCAGCCCGATATCAGCACGAACGCCATCGTCGCCGTGATCACGGCACTGCACATGCATATCGCCGAAGCGGAGGAGAGGCAAAAGCTGATCCTGACATGGAAGCGTGCGCCGCTTTCACTCTGGCGCGGATCGTCCAGAAATGCCATGCCCAATCAAACCTACTTTCAGGTGAAGGGGAGATCATGAAAACATATCGAATGAAGATAAACGGACAGACCTACAATGCGCGCGTTCGCACGTACGACGGACTGACCGCCAAAGTAACCGTGAACGATATCGAGTACTTCGTCGAGCTGGAAGACACCGAGACGAGTCACTCGCCCAAGCTGGTCCGTTCCGGTCCCGCGGCGGGAAGCGTTCCGAAACTGTCTTCGGGCGCGCGAGCCAACGGAGAAATCTCGGCGCCGTTGCCGGGCGTGATCCTTTCGATTCCGGTGAAGGAAAAGGATGTGGTCAAGGCCGGCGATGTGCTGGTGATCCTTGAGGCGATGAAGATGGAATCGGAGATTGCCGCGCCGTTTGACGGAACGATTTCGAAGATCCAGTGCGCCAAGGGTGAAACGGTGCAGGAAGACCAGACGCTCATTCTGATGGAAGGCTTCGAGAAGCAACCCGAACCCCCGAAACCGGCGAAACCCGTCGGCGAGGGTATCTCCGGACGCGCGAAACCCCAACCCCAACCACGGCCGCAGCAACCCGCTGGCGCGAAAAACGTTACCTCGCCGATGCCTGGCGTCATTCTGGACGTCAGGGTGAAGGAAGGCGACATGGTTCAGCCCGAGGACACCGTGGTGATTCTCGAGGCCATGAAGATGGAGTCCGAGGTTCCGACACCGTTTGCCGGCAGGGTGAAATCGATCCGCGTGAAGAAGGGCGACACGGTTCAGGAACACGACGTATTGGTCGAACTGGGAGACTGATATGGCGGAACTTCTTAATTTTCTCAGCACGACGGCTTTCGCGCAATTTACCTGGCAATACGGTGTGATGATCGTCGTCGGTCTGATCTTCATCTATCTGGGGATCGCCAAGGACTACGAGCCGCTGCTGCTGGTGCCGATCGGATTCGGTATCGTACTGGGCAACATCCCGGGCAGCCTCGGCGTTTACGACCTCGGATCGGTGTTCAATCAGATGTACTTCGGGGTGACCGGCGGTATCTATCCTCCGCTGATCTTCCTCGGAATCGGCGCGATGACCGACTTTTCGACCCTGATAGCCAATCCGAAACTGATCCTGCTCGGTGCTGCCGCGCAGGTGGGTATCTTCGCGACGTTCTTCGGCGCGATCATGCTCGGGTTCACGATCGGTGAAGCCGGCGCGATCGGAATTATCGGCGGCGCCGACGGCCCGACCTCGATCTTCCTTTCGTCCAAGCTGGCTCCGCATCTGGTCGGTCCCATCGCCATCGCCGCGTACTCGTACATGGCGCTGGTACCGGTGATTCAGCCGCCCATTATCCGGCTGCTGACCACCAAGCGCGAACGCCTGATCAAGATGAAGACCCCGCGACTGGTCAGCAAGCGTGAGAAGATTTTCTTCCCGCTGATCGCCGGCATCGTCACCATCTGTATCGCTCCTGGCGCCTCCGCGCTCTTGGGTATGCTGTTCTTCGGTAACCTGCTCAAGGAGAGCGGCGTGACCGAGCGCCTCGCCAACACGGCACGCAACGCGCTGATCGATATCGTGACCATCGTGCTCGGTTTCAGCGTTGGCGCCAGTACGCAGGCGGACGTGTTTCTGAAGGTCGATTCGGTGATGATATTCGCACTGGGCGCGTTCTCGTTCTGCGCCGCGACAGCAGGCGGATTGCTCTTCGCGAAGTTCATGAACCTGTTTTTAAAAGAGAAACTCAATCCCATGATCGGGGCTTCCGGTGTCTCAGCGGTGCCGGACAGCGCGCGGGTGGTTCACAACGTGGGCAGGACCTACGACAAGTCGAATTACCTCCTGATGCATGCCATGGCGCCGAACGTTGCCGGTGTGATCGGCTCTGCCGTCGCCGCGGGTGTGCTGCTCGGTATTCTGGGATAACCCCCCTTAATCCCCCCTTATCAAGGGGGTGAAATGATGTTTGCACCCCGGGTGATTATTCGCTCGGGGTGTTTTTTGAGACCCTCACCCTGACCCTCTCCCACTTCGTGGGCGAGGGAACATCGCGCTTCAGATGATCATTCCTTATTGCTCCTTCTCCTCCCGATGCATCGGGACGGGAGAAGGCGGGGTGATGAGGGTATTGCCAACCGTAACCAACATTTCGTAAGAGACTCGCTTTGCTAATCTGGTATTTGCAAGCAAATACTACGGCTTTGCTTGTCACATTCACAAGTTGGTTACAGCACCACCGTACCGCTGTAGAATGGCTGGATCATGCCATTATCGAGCTTTAGAAGCAGAGCGCCTTCCTTGTTGATGCCGACCGCCGTGCCTTCGAATCGCTTGAACGGCGTCTCGATAGCGATGGATTTACCTTTCAGAAAACAATTCCGGCGATAATACTCGTGAAAATGTTCCCAGCCAAACTCGATAAACTCGGGGAGCTTCGAGGCAAAGGTGTCGAAAAAGGTTTGCATGATCTCGAATCGGTCGTGCTCGGTACCGGTCAGGATCGAGATTGACGAGGCGATGCTCTCGATGTCCTGCGGAAACTCGCGATTGTTGACGTTGATTCCGATGCCGATCAGGTGGTAGCGATGGAATTGGATGTGCTCGGTGTGGATACCGCATATCTTCTTGTCGTTCAGCATGATATCGTTGGGCCATTTGATTCTGCAATCGCCCTCTCCGATGAATTTATTCAGCGCTTGATGCAGGCACACTCCGGTGAACAGCGTGAAGTTGGACGATACCTCCAGTCCGAAGAGTCCGATGGTCATCCAGATACCGCCTTCGGGCGAGTGCCAGGATGCGCCGCGTCTGCCCTTCCCGGCGGATTGCTCGTCGGCGTAGATCAGGAAATTGCCCTGTACCCTGCGGTTGCGAATCATGGAATCGGCTTTCGACGTGGTGCTGCCGACGCGCTTGAGGTGGATGATTTCGTCGAAGAAGGGGTGCTCGAAGTCGCTCATGATTTACCTCATATGATCAGCATCGCGTCGCCGTAGCTGAAGAATCGATAGCGCATCTCGACCGCCTGCCGGTACGCTTCCATGATGTTCTCGAAGCCGGAGAACGCCGAGACCAGCATCAAGAGCGTGGAGCCCGGCATGTGGAAGTTGGTGACGAGTCCGTCCGCTATGGTGATTTTTCTACCCGGATAAACGAACAGGTCGGTCCATTTCTCGCCCGATTGTAGTTCGCCCGCCGATGAGAAAGACTCGATGGTGCGCATACTGGTGGTGCCGACTGCCACGGTGCGGCGCCCTTCGCGCTTCGCGCGACGAACCGCGTCCGCGGTTTGCGGCGGGACGATGCAGAATTCAGAATGCATGGCGTGCTCGCGAATGTCGTCTGTCCGCACGGGGCGGAACGTGCCCAGCCCGACATGCAGGATCACCTCGGCGAATTCGATACCCTTGTCGCGCAGGACATCCATCAGGGCGGGCGTGAAATGGAGTCCCGCCGTGGGCGCCGCCACCGACCCGCGCTGCCCGGCATAGACGGTTTGGTAGGTCTGGCGGTCTTTCTCTTCGGCTTCGCGCTCGATGTAGGGCGGTAGGGGCATCTTTCCGTACCGATCCAGCGTTTGCCAGAAATCGCCTTGGTGGATGAACTCGACGACGCGGTTGTGTTCTTCGGTGCGTCCGTGGACGATCGCCTCGAAACCCTCGCCGATGTGGACGCGAATGCCGCTCCTGGTGCGGGCGGATGGACGTACCATGCACTCCCAGCGGCTCTCTTCGAGGTGGTTGAGCAGGAAAATCTCGACCTGTCCGCCGGTCGTCTTCCTGCCGAAGATGCGCGCGGGAATCACGCGGGTGCGGTTGATGATCAGCAGATCGCCTTTCCGCAGTAGCTCCGGTAATCGTGTAAAACGTGTGTGATCGATCGCGCCGCTACTTCGGTCGAGCTTGAGCAGGCGCGATTCCGAGCGGTTATCCAGCGGGTACTGCGCGATCAACTCCTTGGGCAGATCGTACTCGTAGCTGGTGCGTCTGTATTGAAACGGGATGTCAGTATCCGGTGTTTTCGGCTTTTTCGAGGATGGCATAAAAATTCCAGAGTCCGATTTTGCTTTTTACCTGCACGGGTATCTTGTATTGGTCGTCGGTGAGCCAGATTTCGATGCGTCCCGATTGCTTGAAGATCGCGTCACCCTGCAAGAGCGGTTCGATCAGGATGCACCGTTTCTGGCCGAAGATGGTGTCGAGTGTCTCGAATTTGTGGATGAGCACGGTGGCGCGGTAGTCGCGTCCATCGGCGACGACGTTGACGTAGAGTGTGTCGCCGGGAGCGAAATCGCTGATGCGCACCCGGTAGAGCGAGCTGAGGATGTCCTGCGTGTCCTCCGGGATATCCATGCGCTGTTCCTTCATCTTCTGCTTCTTGAAATCGTATCGATTGTAGATCGTGAAGCCCTGCTCCGGGTAGTAGAAATGGATGCGCAACTGCCGGTAGGAGCCTTCGTGCAGGTTCTTGCTGAATTTGTGGGTTATGTGCCGACGGGCGTCCCAGAGGGACGTGATTTCGTCGCGTACCTTGTAGAAATTATCGAAAAACGAGTTGGTCCGAGCCTTGGACACGATCTCGAAACAGGGAATCGTGTCGCGCAAGGTGGTCGGATTGAACGTGATATCGGCCTTCCCGGCGCTGACACCGGCGTATTTGACGTTGAAGGTGAGCTTTTCGCCGGGATTGACGGCACTCAACGCCACAAAACATGAGAGCAAGATAATGTAGGCGACATGTTTATTCATGCATCTAAATCTTCCCGCCGGTCAGGTAAAACTCTTCACCGGTCAGGTAGCTGTTTTCGTTCGACACCAGGAACCGGCACAGTCCGTAGATGTCGTTCGGTTTCGCCAGCCTTCCCTGCGGGATGCGGGCGAGCTGCTTACGATAGTATTCCTCGCGGAACAGCCGGTACATCTCGGGGAAGTGGGTGTCGTCAATCTCAACGGGTCCGGGCGACAGAACGTTACACAGCACGTCTTTCTCTTCGAGGGCGACGGTGCGGCAGATGTTTCCGATCGCGGCTTTGGACGCGGCGTAGGCGCTGCCGTTCATCAGCCCGATCCGGCTGACGTCCGAGCCGAAGAGAACGATCCGGCCGGGCTTCGCATGGCGCAGGATCGGGATGGTCGCCTTCAGGATATGGTAGCAGCCCAGCACGTTGCTGTCGAGCGTCGCTTTCCAGTGCTCGGGATCGGTGCTCGCGAGGTTCATGAAATCGGTGCTGCGAACAGAAGCCGTGTGGATCAGGGCTTGCGGTTTGGATCGTAGCGAATCGATTGCGCTTTGAACCTGCTGCCAATTGCCGAGTTCGACCGAATGCGCCTCGACGCTGTCATGCTCGATGAGCTGCTCGATGCGATCCGATTTCCAGCGGTGGAACAGGATCAGCGCGTGTCCGTCATCAAGGAATTTTTGTGCCAGATACGATCCGATATTGCCGTTTGCGCCGGTGATCAGGATGGTCATCGATCGTCTCCGGTGGCGATGTCCAGCAGCTTGTGCGCGATCTCGAACTTGTCGCCGGAAAGCTCGTTAATGCATGTTTTGCCGACGACATACAGGTGCGAATCGTCCTGCCCCGACACGGATATCTTGTTGCCGCAGATCAGGTCGAGATTTTTACTCTCCAGCTTCTTGCGGGCGTTTTCGACGATGTTGTCGCTCTCGGCGGCGAATCCGACGAGTATCTGATCCGGTCTCCTGCTCTCCCCGAGCGCTTTCAGAATGTCCTGCGTGCGTTTCATGGGAAGGTTCAGGTCGCCCGACTTTTTCATCTTGCCGGAGACGGGCTCGGTGAAGGTGTAGTCGGTCACGGCGGCGGTCATGAAAAGGTAGTCGCAATTCGGGAAATGCTCGACGCAGGCGTTGTGCATCTCCTGGGCGGTCTCGGCGCGGATTGCGTCGAGGTAGTAGGGGAGAGGCTCGTCCAGGTGCGCGCGGATCAGCGTAACGTCCGCTCCGCGAAGATATGCCGCGCGTGCGAGCGCGAGGCCGGTCTTACCGGAGGAGTGGTTGGTCAGGAATCGCATATCGTCCAGATGCTCACGGCAGGCCCCGGCGGTGATCATGATGCGTCGTCCGGCGAGGTCTCGTTTGTACGCGACATACGTGCGGATGGCGTAGAGAATCTCTTCGGTGGCGGGGAATCGTCCCTTGCCCACGTAACCGCATGCGAGTCTGCCTTTTTCCGGTTCGAGGATCATCCAGCCGTGGCGTTCGAGCTTCTGGATGTTCTCCTGCACGATGGTGTTTTCGTACATGTGGACGTTCATGGCGGGAACGATCAGCTTTGGCCCGTGCACTGCCACCGCGGTGGTGGAGAGCAGGTCGTCCGCGATGCCGGATGCGAGCTTGCCGATGATGTTGGCGGTGGCGGGTGCGATAACCGCGATATCGGCCCAGTCCGCCAGATCGATGTGCGCGATGGGTGCGTCCGGGTTGAACGCGTGGGTTTCCACCTGGTCACGCGTGATGGCCCTGATGGCGTCGGGCGTGACGAACTTCTGGCTGTTTCCGGTCATGATCGTCCGCACCTTCGCGCCGGACTTGACCAGCCTGCTTGCCAGATCGAGCGCTTTGTACGCCGCGATGCCGCCTGTGATTCCGAGTAGGACTTTTTTATTTTTCATTGTATCCTCGTTTATGCGAATAAAAAGACTCGCGTAACCTTGTAAAGGAAAAACGAAATGAATCGACCGGAACGTGAATCGAATCCGTTTGCAAGGCATAACCTCTTCATTTGGAAGTTGTTTGTCGTGATCAGTATAACCATTTGAAAAACAATAAAATGGATTTTGCTGAAGCGCGAAATAATGGCTTGACAAATATCGCCTTCGGTATTTTTTCGTACCGTGTTTGTTTCGACAGACAAAAAAAGCCAGATGTTCGGTTGAGAAACTGACTGTCGTAGTCAGTTTTTTTTATGATGCAAAGTGCATTTCATTAAAAACATCGGGCGTAAATTTTCGAAAGAGGTCGGATAAATGGACAAGCGATTTCAGGAGCTCGAATCGATCGCGAAGGAACTCTGCCAGAAGCAGGGTGTCGCGCTGTATGATCTGGAGGTGAAGGACACACGCAAAGGCAAGATTGTCGCGGTGTTCCTGACCAAGATCGGCGGGGTGACCGTTGATGACTGCGCGCGGATTAGCCGGGAGATGGAGCAGGAACTCGATAGCAAAGACCTCTTCCCTGGAAGCTATTTTCTGGAAGTCTCTTCGGCCGGACTGGAGCGTCCGCTGAAGCTGAAAAAGCACTTTGTCAGCGCGATCAACGAACTGGTTCGCGTCACCTGGAAAGAGGGCGAAAAGACCTTCTCGCACGATGGAATCCTTCAGGAAGTTCGTGAGGACGACATCGTGATCAACGTAGATGACGAAGAGATGACCGTACCCTATAAGGAAATCCGCAAGGCAAAGACGGTTTTCGTAATGAAGAACAGCAAGAACAGGCAATGAGGGAGTCGCAGACATGGCAGCAAACCTGATGGCAATCGTAAATGAGCTGGCGGCAATCAAGCAGCTCGACAAAAGCAAGGTGGCGGAGATTATCAAGGAAGGGCTGTTCATAGCCATATCCAAGAAGCTCGAGCCGGAGAATGAACTCGAGATCGTCACCAACTACGAGAGAAGCGCTGTTGTGGCGAGATTCAAGCGCCACGTGGTGGAGCAGGATTTTCAGCTCGGCGAGATCTCGCTGGAAGATGCTCGCGATAATTTCGATCCGGACGCTGAAGTCGATGACTGGATCGATGTCGAGATGCAGATACACGAGTTCGAACCCAAGGTGATCAAGAACGCGCGCAAGGCGATTCAGGAAAAGATCAAGCTGCTCGAGGAAGAGCGCATCATGTTCGACTACGAGAAGCAGCACAAGCAGATCGTGACCGGCAAGATTCGCAAGGTTGATTACAACGGCTACACGGTCGATATCGGCTACGCGGACGCGCTTCTGCCTGTCGAAGAGCAGGTGGATGACGAGTATTACAAGGTTGGCGACCTGGTTCGTGCCTATGTGCTGAACATCCGCAAGCTGAAAGCGGACGTGAAGGTGATCCTCTCGCGTACCCATCCCGAGTTTGTTAAAAAGCTGTTCGAGAGCGAGATTCCGGAGGTTTTTTCCGGCGAGATCGAGCTACGCAAGATCGTGCGCGAGCCCGGTCTGCGAACGAAGGTGTGTGTCTCTTCAACGGACAAGAACATCGATCCGGCGGGAAGCTGCCTGGGTCCCAAAGGCATCCGTATCGAGCAGATTCGTAAGGAACTCCACAGCGAGCAGATCGACATCGTGGTGTGGGACGAATCGCCGGAGCAATTTATCGCCAACGCCATCGGAAACGACCTGGTGGAGCGTGTGTATCTGGCGGATCGCGGCAAGTTCGCCCGCGTGATCGTGCAGGGACACAACAAGAACCTCGCCATCGGTAAAAAAGGAAAGAACGTCAAGCTTGCGGCGAAACTGACCGAGTTCAAGCTTGATATCTATACAGAAGAAGAATTCGAAGAGAAGATTTCGGAAGAGAGACGGATCACCAGTCATGTGATCGAGCTGGACGGAATCACGACGAAGATTGCGGACATTCTCAAGGATCACGGCTATACTTCGGTGCAGGATATTCACGAAGCGTCGGTGGAAGAGCTGTGTAACCTGGAAGGAATCGGCGAGAAGACCGCGATCCGGTTGAAGGAATCCGCAGCGCTCTTCTGATGCCGAATCGATCGTCGCACGCGGGACATGTTCCGCAAAGAACCTGTGTGATTTGCAGGAAGAAGGCGGAAAAGGAAAGGCTGCTGCGGCTGGTCGTGCTGGATGGTGAATATTTCATCGACATGTCCGGTACATTGCAGCGACGCGGTCTCTATGTGTGTGACGACAATATGTGCCTGGAGCGCTTGGACAAGTGGCATCAAAAAAGGGTGCGAAAGTCCGTCAGAAAGAAGCTCCGGTCAATCAGGTAACCGGACCGTCAGGCTCCTGTAAGTTTTGCCGAAGGTAACAACCTGGAATCTTACTCAGCTTGGCATGAACATAAAGGATAATACGTGGATCAAGGCAAGATCGAAGAAAAGGTCATGACGCTGGTACACTTCGCGCGCAAGGCGAGGAAGCTTGTAATCGGCTACGACGCGGTGCGTCGCTCGGTCGAATCGGGTCATGCTTTTCTGGTATTGATCGCGAGCGACCTGGAAAAGGGCAGAAGGCGTAGCGTGCGATTTCTGTGCGAGCAGACGAAGGTTTCGATGTACGATTTCGCGCAGAAAGAGACTATCGGAACGTCGCTGAACACCCGGGATGTTGGAATCCTGGCGATCGAAGACCGGAACCTTGCCGCTGGGATACGCAAATATTTGGACGAATAGGTTGGAGGAAACGTGGCTTTACGAGTACATGAACTTGCGAAAGAATTGAAAATATCAACCGCAGCGCTGCGGGTGCATCTGAAGGACCTTGGGGTCAATGTCAAGAGCCACATGAGTTTTATCGAAGATGAGATTGTGGATAAAATCAGGAAGAAATTCCAGGATCAGATTGCCGCGATCAAGCAGCAGGAGTCTGTCCGCAAGCGCTATCATCATGCCCAGAAGCTGGAGCAGGAAAAAGCGAAGAAGAGACAGGAGACACATACTCCTTCCCGTCAGCACGAGAAGCCGACGGAGGAAAAGGATTCTGTCGATAAGGTCGCAGCCGCGAAGAAAGAGATACCGACCTTCACCGAGCGTCCCATTAAGAAAACCCCTTCGAACAAGCCGTTCCCACCGCGGAGCGATCGACCGAAACCGATTGACAAGTCGCGCCCCCAACCGTCTTTCAACAGGGAAAAACCGAAAGTGGCACCGACCGAGACGAAGCCCCCCGAGACCGAAGACGCAAAGGCTCAGAAGAAGGCTTCAGGCAAAGATGTGAAAGATTTTAGCGATCTCGGCAAGAAGAGCAAGCATCTGGCCGCCAAGCTCAAACATACGCGCAAAGGCAAGAAGCGAAAAACCTTCGCTCCGACGGAAGTCGAAGAAGCCGAAATCTCGAAAAACATCCGCCAGACCCTCGCGCAGAGCAAGAAGCCGAAGAAGTACCGCAAGGACGACAAGCGGCAGGATGCCTCGGACGAGCCCAAGACGATCACCATCAGTGAGTTCACGTCCGTGAGCGAACTGGCAAAGATCATGGACCTGGCGCCGACCGACATCATCGCGCAGTTCTTCAACCTCGGTCAGCTCGTGACCATCAACCAGCGCCTGGACAAGGAATCGCTCGAGATGATCTGCGACGAATTCAACTTCGACGTCGAATTCCAGGAGGAATACGGCACCGAGATACTCGAGCAGAAGAAGGATAACCTCAGCGACGTGGAGATGAAGACGCGTCCGCCGGTCGTGACCATCATGGGTCATGTCGATCACGGCAAGACCTCGATCCTCGACTACATCCGCGAAGCGAACGTGATCGCGGGTGAGGCTGGTGGTATCACCCAGCACATCGGAGCATATCAGGTCACGCATAACGACAACAAGATTACCTTTATCGATACACCCGGCCACGAAGCTTTCAGCGCGATGCGTTCGCGCGGAGCCAACATCACCGATATCGGTATCATCGTGGTGGCGGCGGACGACAGCGTGATGCCGCAGACCGTCGAGGCCATCGACCACGTCAAGGCAGCGGAGGTCACCATGATCGTCGCCATCAACAAGATCGATGTGCGCGACGCGAACGTCGATCGCGTGATCGCCGACCTCGGGAAACAAAACATCTTCCTCGAAGGATACGGCGGTGAAGTTCTCTGGACCAAGACCTCCGCGATTACCGGTGAAGGTATCGACGAATTGATGGATCTGATCGTCCTCGCGTCCGAGATGAAGGAAATCCAGGCGGGTTACGACGTCCCCGGCAAGGGTATCGTGATCGAATCGCAGAAGGATTCGCGCATCGGTACCGTGGTTACCGTCCTCATGCAGGAAGGAACGCTGAAGAAGTCCGAAAGCGTTGTCTGTGGCGCGACCTACGGACGTATCCGCAAGATCGAGAACGAGCGCGGCAAGGAGATCAAGAAGCTCAATCCGTCCGATGTCGGCGTGATCTTCGGTCTGAACGACGTCCCCAAGGCGGGTGATATCCTCAATGTGGTGCAGGATGAAAAGCTGGCGAAGTCGATCAGTATGGAACGTCAGATGATTCGCCACGAGCGCGAGAAATACCAGGCGCAGACCAACCTGAACAACCTCTTCCAGAAGATCAAGGAACACCACATGACCGAGCTGAACCTGATCGTCAAGGCTGACTTCGACGGCTCGGTGGAAGCGCTCTGCGACTCGTTCGAGAAGCTCTCCAACGATGAGATCATAGTCAACATCATCCGTCGCGGCGTGGGCGGAATCGTCGAAGCGGACGTCAACCTCGCCACGAGTTCAGACGCGGTGATCATCGGTTTCCACGTACGTCCGAACAACCAGGCGAGAAAGCTCGCCGAAGATAACGGCGTCGAGATCAAGCAGTATCAGGTAATCTACGACGCGATCAACGATCTCAAGCTCGCGATCCAGGGTATGCTCAAGCCGGAATTCAAGGAAGAGACCCTCGGAAACGCGCGCGTGAAAGAAGCCTTCAAAATTCGCAAGCTTGGAACCATCGCGGGTTGTGCCGTAGAGAAGGGTGTTATCCGCAAGAACGCGATTGTGCGTCTCTATCGAAACGACACCATGATCCACGAGGGCAAGATTTCTTCGCTGAAGCACTACGACAAGGATGTTGAAGAAATCCGCGCCGGAACTGAGTGTGGGATCGGGATCGAGAATTACAACGACATCAAGGAAGGCGATATCATCGAAGCCAGCATTATGGTGGAAGTGCCGAAAGAGTTATTGTAAAATGCCGAAAATAAGAATTCAACGCTTGCAAAGTGAACTATACCGTTTGATGAACACGACCGTCATCGGGGGCCTGCACGATCCGAAACTGGACACGGTCAGCTTTACCGAAGTCGTGCTTAGCCCGGACATGCAGTTCCTCAAAGTATTCTTCTCCTGCTTCGATGAAGAAAGCATCGACAGGGAAGAGGTCAAACGAACCCTGAACCGCAGTGCCGGTTTCGTGAAGAGCGTTATCGCCGACGCGCACATCATGCGCACAATCCCCGATATCCATTTCTACTACGACGATACCACGGATCGTATCTCCAACCTCGATAAAATCTTCGAGCATATCCATCGGGAGCATCAAGAGTCGGACGATGAATGAGAAATTTTCCGCACTGAAAGAGCACCTGCGAGAAGTAACGACAAAAAACTCATCGATCTGCATGGTCACACACACCAATCCCGACGGAGATGGTCTGGCGGCGTGTCTGGCGTATCAGGACATCCTGGAAGATCGAGGCATCCATGCCGACATCGTTCTCGAATACCCTGCTCCGGAGCTCTACGACTTTCTGAACGGCAGGGACCGCACCACCTTTTTCGATGACTCCATGCGCTACGACCTGGTGATCCTGATCGACTGCCATGAGCAGAAGCGGATCGGCCGCTGCGCACCGCTGGTCGATCGCGCGAAGTCGATCGTCGCCATCGATCACCACACGCAGGGCGAACTGATCGAAGGCGCGCACACCTGCATCGAGACCGAAATCGTCAGCGCAGGCGCGATCATCTATCGCATGTTCGAGGATGAAATTGCTTCCTGCAAGCACCGCCAGCGAATCGTCGATGCCATCTACACCACCGTCTTGAACGACACCGATAATTTCCAGAACTCGAACACCAACGCCGAGACCTTCGAAATCTGCGCCGGACTGGCCGGAATGGGCCTCCATGCCGGCGAGATCGCAAGGCTGTTCATCTGGTCGAAGACACCCGCCGAGATGAAGCTTGTCGGAGAAGTCCTCTCCACCATCGAGCTTCGTCACGGAGGCGATATCGTCTTCATGCACAGCACGATGGAGATGCTGAAGCGCAATGGACTCACCGGCGAGTCGACCTCGAAGATGACGCGCTGGGTCAAAGGCACCAAGGGCGCGAAGGTGATCGTCTATTTCCGCGAGGTAGCGCACGAGAGTTGGCGACTCAGTCTGCGTGCGGAACACGTCGATGTCTCGATCATCGCGCGCAAGCACAACGGCGGTGGGCATGTCCGCGCGGCGGGATGCGAAGTGAACGGCTCCCTTGCACAGACAAAGGACATTTTACAGGCAGAAATCGAAAAGCAACTGTGAGGTCTCACATCAATGGATGAACCGATAACAGACGGCCTTCTCTTGATCGACAAGCCAACCGGAATCACATCGTTCGACGTCATTCGCAAGCTGCGCAAGATCACCGGTACACGCAAGATGGGGCACACCGGCACGCTGGACCCTTTTGCGTCTGGACTCCTGCCCATCCTGACCGGCAAGATGACCCGCCTCAGCAACCTGATCACCCACAAACGAAAATCTTACCGCGCCGTGCTGGAACTGGGTGTTCGAACCGATACCGGCGATCCCGAAGGCGAGATTGTCGAGCGGAAACCGATACCGGATGACGCACAGGCGCAACTCGAATTGATCTCCGGAAAAATGCTCGCAATCACCAGCCAGACGCCGCCGGCGTATTCCGCGGTCAAGATCGACGGGCAGCGTGCGTACAAGCTTGCGCGAGAGAAGAAGGACGTAAAGCTCGAGCCGCGCCCCATCGAGATATTCGATTTCGCCATCGAGAAGGTCGAATTGCCGTTGATCACGTACCGCGCCGAGGTCAGCGCAGGCACCTACATCCGCGTCCTGAGCGAGACGATTGCCGTTATGCTGGGCACCGTCGGCATGAGCCGCGAGCTGCGGAGGCTGTCGATCGGCAGGACGACTATCGATCGATCTGTGTGGCTGGACGATCTCACACCGGAGAACTGGCGGGACTATCTCGGATCACCATTCGTGATGATCGAAGGTATCCCCGTCGTCGAACCGAATCCGGATGATCGGGAACGTTTCATGCACGGTAATCCGATTGACGGATGTGGCGAAGACCACGAGCAGGTGATCGTCGCGTACCGTGAAAAAATCTGGGGTATTGCGAAAATGATTGACAACAGGATTCATCCCAAGACCGTTCTGATATGATTGATTTTCGTGGAGACTACAAGCTTCTCAACTATCCGGTCGTCACCACCGGCACATTCGATGGTATCCACCTTGGGCATCGGAAGCTGCTCGACGAGTGCATCCGAATCGCACGCGAAAAGGGCGGCGAATCGGTCGTCATCACCTACTTTCACCACCCGCTCGAAATCCTGCACGACAAGACGTTTCCCTACCTGCTGACCGAGAAATCGCGTAAGGAAAACCTGCTGCGCGAGATCGGTATCGACTGCGTCGGCTACCTTAACTTCAGCCGCAGGATGGCGGAAATGACGCCCATGCAATTCTTGCAGAAGGTGCTGATCGAGACCGTGAAGATGAAAGAGATTGTGGTGGGCTACGACACCCATTTCGGAAGAGGTCGTCAGGGTGACTATCGCTTTCTGATGGATCATCAGGCAGAGTACGGCTACCGGACGCACCTGGTCGAGCCGCTGACAATCGACGGCGAGGTGGTCAGCAGCAGCGGAATTCGGGATAGAATCCGCGGCGGCGATGTCGAGCTCGCGAAGAGATTCCTCGGCAGAAGCTATACGTTGCTCGGGATCGTGACTTCCGGCAAGCGCATAGGGCGCGAACTCGGATTCCCCACCATCAACATCATGCCGCTGGACGAACACAAGCTCATTCCCGGAACCGGCGTCTATATCACCCGTACCACGCTGCATGGACAGACCTGGAATTCGCTGACCAACATCGGCACCAATCCGTCGGTCAAGACGGACGACCACCTTGTGATCGAGACACATCTGCTCGATTTCGAGGGCAACCTCTATGGCAAGAAGGTCGGCATCGAATTTTTATACCGGATACGGGATGAGGTGCGGTTCGAGACCAGAGAAGAACTTGTCCGCGCCATTCGCGGTGACGTAGAGACCGCGCAGTCGTTCTTCGGGCGGGGGGAATCTTGAGAGCGATGTTTGGCGCGCTGTTCACCTCGACACGCGATTTCTACAAGTTCGCGCGCGGACAACGGCTCAAGTCGGCACTGCTGCTCACCCTGAGCGGTATGTTCAACGGCTGGAACGGCTTCCAATTCCTCTTCCTCGGCAGCTTTGCGTTCGTATTCATTAACCGGATCAGCTTTTTTCGCTGGATATTGCAGTTGTCGTACGGTGTCCCGCACCTGATTCCGGTCAGCATCTATCACCTGATCACGGTTCTCCTGCTGTTCTGGTTTCTGCACTGCATCGGCGAGGTGTATCTGAACGCCGTCCTGATGCGCAGGAAGATGACCTACGGGCAGATGCTGCGGGTCTCGATCAACTTTGCGATCCCGGGTCTGATGACCATCCTGTTTTTCTTCTTCCTCGCCGGCATTATCTGGAACGGCATCTACATCGGCTATCGGATCGCGCTTTCGATGGGTTTCTATCAGGACATTTCCCTGTGGCGCTGGGCAATATATCTGGGGGCGGTCGCGTTGCTATTCTCCATGTATTTCATGACGATCGTGACCGATCTGGTGATTCCATTGATGATGAACGGGCAACCCTACAGCAAGTCGTTTCTACGCACGGTGCGGCTTCTACGGTCGAGTTCCTACGAATTTCTGGTGATCTATTCGATCCGAATCTTCTCCGTGGTGATCTCCACGGTAATCTACATTCTCTTTTTCCGCTACGTGCTCTTCATGCTGATGGTGAAGATATTTCCCGAGTATTATTTCAATCCGCTGATCGAGCTGCTCAGCGTCGAGGGTCTCAGGGAAGCGATGCTGAACAACGGCATCATGACCGGATTCTTGCTCTTCAGCCTGATCGTGGGAATACCGTTTTTCCTACCGCCGTACATCCTGCACAAGGTTATCCTGGACAGGATGATCGATTTCCCGCTCTTTCGCATGAAGAAAGAACAACCGATGAAGGACGAGACCGATGGAACGATTTGTCTGCAATGAATGCGGCGCTGAAACCTCCAAGTGGGAGGGACGCTGCCCGTCGTGCGGCGCATGGAACTCGCTGAAAGAGACCGCGCGCATCGTAGGTAAGAAATCCGCCAAAGCCGTCGCATTGCCCAGTGAGAACGCGAAAGCCATCAAGCTCGACCAGATCGACGACGAGGTCTTGCCGCGCATCCGTACCGGCGTCGGGGAATTCGACGTTGTGCTGGGCGGCGGAATCGTTTCGGGGATGGTCGCGCTCATCGGAGGCGATCCGGGCATCGGCAAATCGACCCTGATGATGCAGGTGGCGGATCGCATTGACGGAACGCTCTATGTCTCAGGCGAGGAGAGCATTCAGCAGATCAAGCTGCGTGCCGGGCGACTGAACGTGAAGTCGGGCTCGCTGCATCTCCTGTGCTCGACCAACGCCAGTCAGATCACCGAGGAAATCCTGCGTCTGAAGCCGCCTTTGGTGGTGATCGACTCGATCCAGTCGATTGGCGGTGCGCTCGAGGGACCCTCGGCAGGGAGCGTTTCGCAGGTGCGCGAGGTGACCGGGCTGCTGGTGCGGCTCGCCAAGACCACCGGAACCGCGGTCATGCTGATCGGTCACGTCACCAAGGACGGATCGGTGGCAGGGCCCAAGATCATCGAGCACATGGTCGATACGGTACTTTATTTCGAGGGCGACATGCCGTACCGGATACTGCGTGCGGTGAAGAATCGCTTCGGCTCGACCAACGAGATCGGTATCTTCGAGATGCGCGCTGACGGTCTGGCGGAGGTGAAGAATCCGTCGGTGCTGTTCGTCGAGCATTTCCAGCCCAATCCGGGCATCGCGGTGGGATGCGTGCTGGAGGGTTCCAGACCGTTCCTGGTCGAGGCGCAGACACTGGTCACACCCGCGAATTACGGAACCTCGCAGCGTGTCAGTATCGGCTATGACAGCAAAAAGCTTTCGGTGATGCTCGCGGTGCTGGAAAAGTTTCTATCCGTCAGCCTGCGGCAAAACGACATCTTCGTTAACTTGATCGGTGGCATTCGCTCCGGCGACACCTGTCTCGATCTCGCGGTGGTCGCGTCGGTACTCTCCAGCGCGAAGGACGTCGTCTTACCGCCCAAAGCGCTCTTCTTGGGCGAGGTGGGTCTCAGCGGCGAGATCCGGCCGGTCTCGCAGTACGAGAAGCGCATCAACGAGGCGGTCAAGCACGGCTACGAGCAGATTTTCATCGCCAAGAACGCGCGCCACGGGATCAAGGGCGCCAGGCTCCAGCGTGTCGCGCACATCGCCGACCTCTATTCGCTCTTGTTCGTCTGAGCCTTCCACTCCTTTAGAATCGCCTCTTCGCTCTCTTTCGTGAACCGCTTCTCGAAATAGTTTTTTCCGCTCTCGTGATACCACGCGACGGTATCTTTCATCGTCTCGCCAATCGATCGCAGGATCAATCCGGCATCCAGCGCCTTCCGTCCGCTAACCTCGTCCAGCCCTTCGTAACCGCTTCCCGGTTCGAACATGTTCCAGAGCGGGTATTCGTGCTTGCGGATGATCTCGTTATCGACGTAGTGAATGATCGTATTCGTGTCGAAAGTCTTCTTGCAGTGCTCCATGATGCCGCCGAGCGTGATCCTCTTTTCCGGTCCGACGCCGTTGAACGTGCCGGTGATACTGTTTTCGATAAGATGGAAGCACCAGCGGGCGAGGTCGCGCACGTCGATGAACTGGAATGGCGCGTCGGGATTCGACGGCAGCACCATCTCGCCGCCCAGTGAGTACTTGATCGGCAGATAGCCGAAGCGGTAAGAGTAGTCCCACGGCCCCACGATCAGACCCGGTCGGATGATGATCGCGCGATCGCCGAAATGTTTCTGCACCGCAATTTCGCATGCGCCCTTGAGCGGACCGTAGTTGGTGCCGTCGATCTGCTCCGGTCGTTCCCCCTCGAAGACGTCGATCGCGTCCTCCTCGACGATTCCGATCTTGCTCATGTCGCTGTAGGCGGAGACGGACGAGATGAAGATGTAGCATCCGGCGCGGTCTTTCAGCATGCCGGCGGAGAGGTCGGCCTGTTCGGGAAAATAGCCGCAGGTGTCGATGACGGCGTCCCACTTTTCATCGGGCAGGAGGTGGAGGTCGCTGTCGCGGTCTCCGTGAATCTGCCGGACGTCGGTGAAGAGATTGGGACGCGATTTCCCGCGGTTGAACAGGGTGATGTCGTGGCCGTTTTCGATGGCGAATTCGGTGATGCTTCTTCCGAGGAAGTGCGTTCCTCCGATTACGAGTAGTTTCATAAAGCGCTCCGTTGGTTGATTATCCAAGATTGTTCATTGAATCCACATTGTGCCGCCGGTTGTCAAGGAATCATTCATGGCATTCTGACTGGACCGCCAAGCTCCAGCTTGGCAAAGAATGCCATGAGTTTCGGAGGGAATCAGAATAGAGCAGAAGAGAATGCCAAGCTGGAGTTTGGCGATCCGAAGAGAGATCAAGCTGGAGCTGCACATCGTTACCTGCCACACAATCAAGGACAACGAGCATGTCCCCGCGGCGGAAATGCCGGAGAAACTCAGAGAGTGCAGGGAGCTGGCTGTAAAGTTGTTGACGACCGATTAGTGCGCTATGTTGTTATAGTCAAGTAGTAGTGGCGGAAAACCTCTGGTTGATTACGTTGCTAGACCCTGATATTACTAAAGGGACGATACGAGATTCTAATGGTCTATTTCTTCAAACAAATAGGGTGAATTTAGAAAATCCAAAACACAAATAGGGAAGTATTCCTCAATATACTCAATAGCCGAATATAGGTAAGGGAAGCATTTATCTCCTTTTCCACCGTGCAATATTGATATCCATGTTGTTGGATAGTATCGGGATAACATGCCCATGAAAAACGATAAGGCAAACATACTTGATATCATATTTAATGAGAACTTGGTACAAATATGCGGAACAATGCAGGCTCTTCCACAATTTGTTGATCCCCAATTCCAATATTGGAATACAGGACGGTATGTTAGTAGTTTTGGCTTGAATGTTGTACTGCCATTCACCTTCAAAATTTCATAGTGTTCATGTAGGTACGGTTCAACACCTTCATTTGTATCAGCATTTGCATAATATGGTTCAATCTTGAATTCGTATCCTATTGGGTTCATCTCGTTTATAAAAACATAGATAGGATCCTCTTTGAACCACTGATAGTACTCGTCATGCAGATTAGGGATGGTTTTCAGGATGTCGGATAACAAGAAATCCGAGTCATCTGAAGGCTTGGGCATTATTTCACTATGATTCACTGAATCACTATTATGCCAGATATAGTTACAATTGTTTGTTGCATCAATCAATGATTTGAATGCACCGTCTTGGATTTTAAACTGCATGTCTCCAAAATTCTTAGTCTTTATACACTCGTTCCAGTTGGATATTTTAAGTCCATGAGATGGACATAGACTTTCTTCTTTCTTGGTACAATCTAAAAGATAAATCATTCCTTTACTCAAAGAGTTAATGCAATAGTATTGAAGAAGTGGTTTCACTGACAAATCAGAGTGCTTAACATTATCATGGAAAGCTCGGGCTTGTCGAAAATGGGAAATAATGCTTCTTGAATCATAAGAGTTTAATTCTCTTTGGTGTCGCTTATAATAGTACTCGCTGACAATATCAATGGTCTGATAAGGAAGTAGTGAAATCCAAGAATTTCCCATAGGTTACCAATACAGGGCTGTTGATATTATTTCAACAGCCCATAATAATTACGTTGAGCTGATATCAGTACAGGCAAATTTCCGACTGTGCGTCGAAGAAGTGCACTTTTTTCATGTCGATGGTGACGCGGAATCTGGCGTCGATCTGCGGCATCTTCTTGGGATCGATCCGCGCGGTGAATTTGTCGTTTCCGGCTTTGAGATAGACGATAAACTCGTTGCCCATCGGTTCGACAACTTCGCAGATCGTATCGACCGGGCGCGGAACTTCCGCCATGGAGTCGAACTCGGCGTCGTAAACGTCTTCCGGCCGCACGCCCATGATTACCTCTTTATCCTTGTACGTTTTAAGTATGTCGAGTTGCTCGGGTGTCGGTTCCAGCGTTATCGATTCGCTTACGTATTGGAGCTTGCCGTCCTTCTCGACCATTTTACCGCGCGAGAGATTGATGGCGGGGCTTCCAATGAAACCGGCAACGAAAAGGTTCACGGGGTGGTTGTAGATTTCGAGCGGCGATGCGATCTGCTGGATGATGCCCTTGTCCATGACGACGATCTTGTCCCCCATGGTCATTGCTTCCACCTGGTCGTGGGTCACGTAGATGATGGTGGTGGCGAGCTTGCGGTGCAGCTTGGTGATCTCGGTGCGCATCTGGACGCGCAGCTTGGCGTCGAGGTTGGAGAGCGGTTCGTCGAACAGGAAGACCTTCGGGTTGCGCACGATGGCGCGGCCCAGCGCGACGCGTTGTCTCTGTCCACCGGAGAGCTGCTTGGGCTTGCGATCGAGAAGCTCTTTGATGCCCAGCAGTTCGGCGGACTCATTGACCTGCTTGTCTATCTCGGCCTTGGTCCATCCGCGCAGCTTCAATGCGAACGCCATGTTCTGATAGACGGTCATGTGCGGATAGAGCGCGTAGTTCTGGAACACCATCGCGATATCGCGGTCTTTGGGCGGAACGTCGTTGACGCGATGGTCGCCGATATTGATGTCGCCGCTCGATATGTCTTCCAGACCGGCGATCATGCGAAGGGTGGTTGTTTTGCCGCAGCCGGAGGGTCCGACCAGGATCACAAACTCCTTGTCTTCCGCCACGAAATTGGCTTTTTTCACGGCGTGAAAACCGTTATCATAGATTTTATCAACGTTGTTTACCGTAACCTTTGCCATGCGTGCCTCTTCATGTTTTGATTTATTTCAGACTTTTTCCCGCAAGTTGTTTGTCAAGAATATTTTCTGTGAAGATCGAGCAGATTCGTTCTGAAACAAAAAAACGCCGGATATCAATCCGGCGTATTGTATGATCGTGTGTAGATTAGTCGTTTTGGGTCATGATGTCGTCAATCATCTTGATCATCATTTCTTTCGCCTGATCCTGATGCATGTAAATCAGCGGGAAACCAACCAGGTAGCATGTCTGCTGAACGCCGACCTGGTTCTCGACGCTACGTCTGAACCGGAGAACGTTCGCGTGATTGTTATACTTGTTGTATTCTGTTTCGTCAACCGGGCTGAAGTTGTCAGTTCCCACTTCCTTGATGACCGTGTTGTAGAGTACTTCAACACCGGGTTGGAAATAGCCGTTGTTGAAAAACGCGATAGCGCCGATACCTGCGCGAGGCGCAATGAGCGGAGCGATGGAATCCCAGTTACCTTCCGGGTTGATCATCACATCGGGCCAATCGGTCTTGAGTGCTTTGGCTCCGATGAAATACGGATACTGGATCAAGTTGCCGGGGATCGTACGGATACTGCCATCGACGTCGTCAATGGTGCTGACGGAGATTCCGAAGTAATCCGAGAGGATGTCATATCCTTCCGACTTGATGTTATCGTGGACATCCAGAAGGTTCCGACCACCGATAACGATGAGGTTACCGCCGCTACGAAGGTAGAGGTTCATGACATCGTATTCTTTCCAGAATTTGTGCTGAGCTGTCGGATTCTCCGTGTGCCAGATAACCAGTTTGTATTTCTGGAGATCGGTCGGTGAGAGGACGTCTTTACTGAAGTGGAGCTGGCTGTCCCATACGTTATCGACAAGCCACTGATAGTCAAGTGTCTCGGTAGGATTGATACCTTCGAGGTAGTCCTCGTAGTAGGAGGCAATGACATCATCGGGACTTTGAACGTTATTGACTTCATTGTCGATGATGAGAATGCCTTCTTTTTCTCTATAGTCGAGTGGCTCGTCAAGTTTGAACGTGAACTCGGCAGGAGTCGGGTCGGGAACGTTCTGAAGGTCAACCGCTCGAACTTTGAAACGATGGACGTCCTCGTAATTAAACGGATCCGTTGCTGCCAGATTGACGAGGATCACTTTCTGAGCATAAGGGTTGTTTACGTAGAAGCGGGTCCAGTATTCATTGGTTTCTTTATCCCAATAGACATAGTTCTGAGGGTTTCCAAACAACGGGCTGGTATATGGTCTGCCGTTCAACTGAATGTCAAAGAACCTGATTTCACTGAGGTAGTTGATGCCGGTTTCCTCATCGAGAACCAGCGCAGTTTTGTTGGGATCGCGAGGATTGTTGCCTGCGAACTCACCGCGATAGCCCCAGTACATGTGAATCTGGAGGTCTTCGCTGTGCAATGCCACCAGGCGATTGTGCTGATCGATAAACAGCGGGGTCGAGTAATCTGTTCCGTAGAGCGTTTCGCGGTACGGGATTTCGATCTCGAGGCTTTGTTCGCGGTAATCCACAAAGTGATTATCGCCCAGCGCGAAGATGTCGTAATTATAAACCAGCGTTCCCGGGTAGAAGCCCTTTTTCACGCGGAAGTCACGGTAGGTTATCGCGGATTCGAGTTGCGCTTCGTCCATACCAATCGCCATGATGCGTGTCAGGTAGTTGTCCGATTCAAAATCGACGAGTCTTGGTACTTCCTGTCCATAGTATGTCGTGTCCGCGCTGGTCAGAATCTGACGCGAGATATTGCCGCCGTCGTAGGCATAATACCAACGTGTCGTATCCGGGTAGTTTACCGGATCCTCCACGTAGTTGCCGTCCATATCGACTTTGTACAGTTTGTATTTAAAATTGATCGGCCCATTGGCAACATACGGGTCGTCGTCGATCATTGTAAAGACGAACCGGATACCGAGACCAACGTCCTTATAAACGATTTCCCCGGTATCTTCATCGATCGAGGAAAGCTCACCCTTGTTGGTGGAGATACCGATCGTGGGTTTGACGGAATATGTGAAGAAGTGCTTGCTCACAATCTGGCTTTGCGCGCCGCGATTGTCGATACATTTCACTTCGAACTTGTACGGGACATCCGTGGCGGGTTCGTTGATATAGGTGATGTAAACGGTCGAATCAACGATGACTCCGTTGCTGTCCTCGACCGCGACAGTGTCACGGATGATCTGCTGCGAGATGCTGGCGGGGAAGCGAACGGTAGCCACGGGAGCGTTTGCCCATATTGTGCTGACGGATTCGTCGCCCAAAGGATGCATCGGATCGTTCTCATTCGCGCCATCCTTGAAGTGGTAAACCCATCCTTCTTCATTCAGATACTCGTATCCGTAAGTTACGACCGGCGCACCGGTGTTATCCGTAATGCGGAATGCATAACCATCGACAACGCCGTCCGGGTCAGAAGCCTGCCAGCGGATGGTTTGTTGATAGAGCAACATATCGGAATACTCTCCCGCCGTATCGACAACAGACTCGTTATACGAAGTCAGTACAATGGTCGGCGGTTGGTTATTCTTGAGCGAGCCTTTCGAGTGCTCGCATGAGGTTAGTATAATAAGACCTGCAATCGTGATCAGTGCCAGAACAAACAGCTTGCTGGTTATACCACGCATATTTCCTCCAATCCCCTTGTAATGTTTGTCTAATATCCTCTGCCGACGGTTATCCGTCAACAAAAAATCCGTGTTTCCCCACATTTTTTCTTTATCCATTCTTCAATCCACGCTTCGAAAACCTTTACGCCTTCACGAATGCGGCATCGACAACGTTCGCGATCAAACGTGCGGTCGTGACCGTGCCAACACCCTTTGGAACCGGTGTTATCATGGACGCAACCTCGCTTGTGCCAGTGAAATCGACATCTCCGGTATAGCGTGTATTGCCCTCTGCATCCGTCACCTCGTTCACACCCACATCAATGACGACAGCGCCCTTTTTGACCATCCCCGGCTTCACGAACTCCGCAACGCCAATCGCCGCGATCAGGATGTCCGCCTCACGGGTGATCTTTGTCAGATCGTTCGTCCGGCTATGACAGACCGTCACCGTCGCGTTGGCGAAATCACGTTTGCGAAGCAGCAGAAGCGCAAGCGGTTTCCCGACGATATCGCTTCTGCCCAGAACCACGACGTGCTTTCCCCGAACCGGGATTTCGTAGAACTTCAGCATGTCCATCACCGCGGCCGGCGTGCACGGGATAAAACCCTCGCGGTCCAGCAGCAGATTGCCCAGGTTAAGCGGGTGGAACGCATCGACATCTTTCTCCGGCGCGATCGCGATCGATATCGCCATGTCGTCGATGTGATCCGGCAGCGGTTTCTGCACCATGATGCCGTGGACATCGGGATCGTGGTTCAGACCGTCGATGATCGAAAGCAGCTCGTTTTGGGTCATGCTCGCGTCCTTGCGCAAGACGTTCACCTCGACGCCCGTTTTCGCGCCCTTCTGCTCGATGTTCTGCACGTAGTAAAGCGCGGCAGGATCGTCGCCGAGGATTACAACCGTCAGGCGAGGCTTCAACCGATGGTTCTCGATCTTCGCCTTTGCTTCGGCATAAATCCGTTTCGCTACCGGAAATCCCTTCAGAATCTCCATTCTAATGCACACTCCTTCGGACGCGCTCGATCGAGACCGCCCTGCCGGTTGCTTCGTCGATCTCGAAGACGACCGCGTTGATCATCAGTCCCGATTCCGCAACCTCGTACTGCACAGGCATGCCCGTGCGCATCTTTTCGAGGATGATCTCCTTCTTGACGCCGATGACCGAGTCGTGCGGCCCCGTCATGCCCACATCGGTGATGTAGGCGGTTCCGCCGGGCAGAATCTCTTCGTCCGCCGTCTGGATATGCGTGTGGGTGCCGACCAGAGCTTGAATCTCCCCGTCGTAGCACAGTCCCATCGCGCGTTTCTCGGCCGTAGATTCGGCGTGGAAATCGACCACGATAATATCCGATTCTCGTTGAAAGCCCGGTAATGCCTTGCCGAGCGACTGAATTGGTAGGTCCGCGCCCGCCATGAACGCCTGTCCAACAAGCGTCAGGACGCAGATACGAATTCCCCCCTTATCGATAATATAATGGGAACTACCTGCCGCGTCATGCGGAAAGTTGAGCGGTTTGACGATGCGCGGTTCCGACTGGATGTATTCGATCGACTGCTTGCGATCCCAGAGGTGGTTCCCGCTGGTGAAGGCGTCGATACCGATCATGAAGAGGGGAGAGGCGGTCTTCTGCGTGACGCCTCTGCCGGACGCGAGATTCTCGCAGTTCATAAGGCTGACGTCGATACGGAATTCGTCCCGGAGCTTTTGCAGATTTTCCATGATGATTTGCCTGCCCGGTTTTCCGAAAACGTCGCCGAAAAAGAGGAATCTCATCCTATTTCGCCACCGCCGTTTGACGCGTTTCCCGTATCACGACCACCTTGATCTGACCAGGGTACTGCATCTCTTTCTCGATCTTGTCCGCGATATCGGACGCGATGTAAAGAGTCTTGTTGTCATCGACAGACACCGGATCCACGATTATGCGAAGCTCGCGTCCAGCCTGGATGGCGAAGGACTTGTTCACGCCTTCGACCGTGCTGGCGATTTCCTCGAGCTTGTCCAGGCGTTGCATGTAAGATTCGAGCATCTCGCGGCGCGCGCCCGGTCTTGCTCCGGATATCGCGTCGGCGGCCTGAACCAGCGCGGCGTAGATACTGGTGGGTTCGACTTCTTCGTGATGTGCCTCGATGGCGTTGACGATCAGCTTGCTCTCGCCGTTCTTGCGGGCGATGGTCGCGCCGATGGAGGCGTGGGAGCCTTCCACCTCGTGATCGACCGCCTTACCGATGTCGTGCAGGAATCCGGCACGACGCGCAATGTCTTGATCCAGATCCAGTTCGGCAGCCAGGATACCGGCGACCCAGGCGGCTTCGATGCTGTGTTGCAGCACGTTCTGACCGTAGCTGGTGCGGTATTGCATGCGTCCGAGCAGCTTGATGATGTTGGGCGATATATTGTGTACGTTGACTTCGATGCAGGCCTGCTCGCCGATCTTGACGATGTTCTCGTCCATCTCTTTGCGCGTCTTTTCGAGCACTTCCTCGATGCGTCCGGGATGGATCCTGCCGTCGAGGATCAGCTTCTCCAGCGCGATGCGGGAGACTTCCCGACGAACCGGATCGAAGCACGAGAGCACCACTGCTTCCGGGGTGTCGTCAATGATGACATCGACACCGGATGCCTGCTCGAAGGCGCGGATGTTGCGGCCTTCACGACCGATGATCCGACCCTTCATCTCGTCGCCCGGAAGCGAAACGACCGCCACTGTGGATTCGGAGACATAATCGACCGCGATCCGTTGAATCGCGTTGGCGATGTAGCCGGCGGCTTCCTTGCTGGCGTTGAGCTGCGCTTCTTCGAGAATCTGCTTGACCTTGTTCGCGGCGTGGTTGCGTGCCTGATCGATCAACCCGTTTTCGAGTCGCTCGATTGCCTGCTCGCGCGTGAGTTGCGCGATTTCCATCAGCTTTTCTTCTTCTTTTTCAACAAGTTTGTCGAGCTCTTTGGCGCGATCGTTCAGACGATCCTCTTTATCCTTGATCCGCTGATCGAGCTTTTCGAGGTTCTGCTCTTTCTTGTCCAGAGCGTCCAGACGCTTGTCGAGGCTGGAGAGCCTTTCGTTGTAGCGTCTCTCCATCTCGCGAAGCTCTTTGTGGCGTTCGTTGATCGCGTCTTCTTCTTTTTTCTTGATCTTGTACCATTCGTCTTTGGCTTCGAGAATGGTCGTTTTCTTGATGGTTTCGGCTTCTTTTCTCGCGTCGGAGATGATGTGATCGGCTTCGGCTTGCGAATCGACCAGTTCGCGACGGATTTTATTGCGTTTGGTGATGTATAACAGGAATACGATGAATAGTGCTGCGACAAGACCGACGGCGAAAGATACGCCGATTGTTACCAGGTTCATTGATTACCTCGCTTTGATCTATTGACGTCTTCACGAGTGAAGAACGATAGTTGGTGTGTTGTGCGTTTACCTTCGGGTAAGCTGCACGCTATCTATAAAACCCGCGATACCGTGTGAAATATTGCACGCTGAACCCCACACAAGGTGGGTATCTACCTTTCGTACTTTACGAATCCGGATCGTGTCCGGCTTGCGCGCCGCACGGGGCTCGATTCCCTCAACGTTCTTAGGTTCTTTTAGCAAGATCCCATCACGAATACCGCAGGCAAATTACTTTTCAAGGCACTACGACAGCGGATCCTCGGATACGAACGCCTTGATCATGTCGTTCAGACGGTTCATTTCTTCCGCGAGCGCGCTGTTCATGTCACGCTCCTGGAAGTACTTTTCGGTGATGATCAAGGCTGCGAAGAGGATCAGATTCGTGTGGTCGGTGAATTCGACTTTCGATTGGAGTTCTTCGAGCTGCGCGTTCAGGAAGTCTGCGTATTCCTGCACTTTCGCCGGGTTGTCGCCCCGGATGCGAAGCTTTCGTCCGAATAACTCTATGTCGATAGGCTGCATGGCATTACAAATCTTCGATCTGGCTCAGAATGCTGTCGATGCGCCCGGCGGCGTCCTTCGTCGTCGTTTCGTAGGAATCGAGTTTCTCCTTCATCGTTTCGATCTCGATCTGAAGGCGAAGGTTCTCTTCCTCGCGGTCGTTGCACACCTGGGTCAGTTCTCGGAGCTGTGTTTCAAACCCCTGAATGACCTTGTTTCTGTCTGCCAGTGTATTCTCCAGCTCGCGGTTTTGTTCCGCGACCTTTGCGTTTTTTTCTTTCAATTCCTGATATTTATTGATCAGTGCCTGAATTTTTCCCTCAAGCTGATTGATCGGCTGATTCATGGATTACCTCATTTCAATATTGAATTTCTGTTCGAGTCTGGATACAATCTTCGAGAATATTTTATTTACCGTATCGTCCGTCAAGGTTTTTGTGGGCGATTGGAAGCTCAGCTTGAACGCCAGGCTGCGATAACCTTCCTTAACCTGTTTTCCGGTAAACATATCGAACAAGCTCACTTCGCGGATGATCTGTCTGTTCACCTGCTGAATCTCATCGACAATCTCCTCCACGGAGAATTTTCCGTGAATCAGGATGGAGAGGTCGCGGTAGGTCGCTGGGAAGCGCGAGATTTCGGTAAACTCGATGCGGTGTTCGTCCCAGTGTTTCAGTAGTGTGTCGATTCGTATCTCGAAAACGTATATCTCGGCGTCGAGATCGTACTTCTTCGCGATCATGGGGTCGAGCTTTCCGAACCACCCGGCTTCTTCCTTTCCGATCAGGATGTCGGCGGATTGTCCCTTCATCATGTAGGGCTGTCCGGACTCACGGACGTTTGGGGTGCCCAGTCCGGCAGCGAAAACGAGTTCCTCGATGACGCCCTTGACGTCGAAGAAATCGAGGTTTTCGGGCTTGGTTTTCCAGTAGCCCGGTTCGCGGACGCCGGTCATCAGGCCGCACACCCAGGTCTCTTCGCGTGCCAGTTTCTCGTCCTTGCGGAAATAGACTTTGTTCAGCTCGAAGAGCTTCAGGTCGTGCTGTCCGTGGTTGATGTTGTGCAGCGCGTTCTGGAGCAGGTTGGGCAGCAGCGTCGTCTGCATGTTCGAGAAGCGCACGCCGATGGGATTCATGATGACGGCTGTTTCGCGTCGCTTGTCGTCTTCGGCGATATCGAGTCTGTCGAGGTCCTCGGGGTCGGCGAAGGGCCAGTTGACCGCTTCGAAGAATCCGCGATCGACCAGAAAATCCTCGATCCGGCGACGCAGGTAGAAGAGGTCGCGGTTCTGGATGTTCTGCAGGACGGCGCGTGTGCCGACATTGTTGTATCCCCAGATGCGGATGATCTCTTCGATCAGGTCCGCCTCGCGTGTAATGTCTTTACGGTAGTGCGGGATGCGGAAATAGAGGGTGTCGCCCTCTTCGCGTACTTTCAAAATGTTGAGCGATTCCAGGATATCGACGATCTTGTTGGTCGGGATCTCGACATCGAGGAATTCGCGCGTCCTTTGGGGACGTAATGCGACCACGGTCGGCATTAGCGGATGCGGATAGGAATCCAGCACGCCGTCGTAGAGCGTACCGCCGGCGGTTTGAAGAATCAGTTGCACGGCGCGGTCGCTGGCGAGAATGGCGTTCTCGTCGGAGATATCGCGTTCGAAGCGATAGGACGAGTCGGTGTTGATCTTGAGCCGGGTCGAAGTCTTGCGCACGGACGAGTAGAGGAAGTTCGCCGCCTCGATCACGATGTCGGTGGTGGTGTCGTCGATCTGCGAATTCATGCCGCCGATGACGCCCGCGAGCGCGATGGGTTTCTTCGCGTCGCAGATGACCAGGTCGTCGGATGTCAGCGTGTGCTTTTCTTCGTCCAGTGCCTGGAAAGGTTCGCCTTCCTTCGCGGTGCGTACGATAATCTTGTGACCCTCGATCTGCCGGTAGTCGAACGCGTGCAGCGGGTGGCCGAACTCCATCATGACGTAGTTGGTGACATCGACGATGTTGTTGATCGGGCGCAATCCCACGGAGACGAGGTGCTTCCTGAGCCAGTCGGGCGATTCCTTCACGGTGATGCCCTTGATGAATCTCGCCGTGTAGCGCGGACACTTCTTCGGTGCTTTGTTCTGAAGCTCCAGGACTTCCTGGATGCTCTGCCAGACCTCCTGCACAGAGCCGAAGGGCTTGAATTCGAGCATCAGTTTTTCGAGGATGTGCTTCCCGATCTTGTTGACCTTGAGCAGGCTCTTGAGCGTGTCGAAGCCGTATTTCTCGCGGTATTCGAGGATGGTGTCGGCGCGCTTGGGCCCGATGTCGGAGATGGTCAGCAGCTCGTCGCGGGTGACGGTGCGCAGGTCGAACTTCGGCACGTAGTCGTGGTGATAGACCTTCGACGCGCTGAGCGGCATTTCGGGTAGCTTCACCGGCAGGTTCAGGATTGCTGCCAGATCACGCGCGACGCCGATCATGCCCAGAAGGTCGGATCGATTGGGCGTGATCTCGACATCGTAAACGATGTCGCGCAGGCCCAGGTATTCCGGAAGGCTCATGCCGAGTGGTGCGTCCTCGGGCAGTTCCATGATGCCGTCATGGTTGTCGGAGAGCCCCATCTCGCGTTCGGAGCAGATCATGCCGAACGATTCCACGCCGCGGATTTTTGCCTTTTTGAGCTTGATTTCGCCGAGCGTGGTCCCGACGGGCGCGAACGCGATAATCTGTCCTTCGCGCGTGTTGGGCGCGCCACAGATTACCTGGAAATCCGCTGTGCCGTCGTTCACGGTGCAGAGCGAGAGCTTGTCCGCGTTGGGGTGCTTTCCGCGCGTCACGATTTTGCCGACCACGACATCCTTGAGTTCGTCGCCGAGAAAGACCATGTCTTCTACTTCGATCCCCGCGAAGGTCAACTTGTCCTTCAGCTCTTCGGGACTCAGCGTCAGATCGATGTATTGCTTCAACCAGTTATAGCTGATTTTCATAAAAATTCCGTTTGCTGGAAAGGTTACCGGAACTGCCGGAGAAAACGAAGGTCGTTCTCGAACAGCATCCGCATATCGGGAATCTTGTACTTGAGCATGGCGATGCGCTCGATGCCCAGACCGAACGCGTATCCTGAATAGACCTCGGGATCGATGTCGCACATCTTCAGGACGTCCGGATCGACCATTCCCGCACCGCCCATTTCGAGCCATCCGGTGCCCTTGCAGAGCGGACAGCCCTTGCCTTCGCAGGCGACGCAGACGATGTCCATCTCCGCGCTGGGCTCGGTGAACGGGAAGAAGTGTGGGCGGAACCGCGAGCTGATCTTCTCGCTGAAGATGCGCTTGACGAACATGTTCAGCATGTCGCGCAGATCGACAAACGTCACGCCCTTATCGACCACCAGTGCCTCCACCTGACTGAACGCCGGCGAGTGGCTGGCGTCGTTGTCGTTGCGGTAGCAGCGCCCGGGGGAAATGATGCGGATGGGTGGCTTGTGGCTCTGCATGGTGCGAATCTGCACGGTTGATGTCTGGGTGCGCAGCAGCACGTCGCCTTCGATGTAGAAGGTGTCCGACAGCTCCCGTGCGGGGTGGTCCTGCGGGGTGTTGAGGGCGTCGAAGTTGTGGTATTCGTCTTCGATGTCGTACCCCTCCGCCACCTCGAAACCGAGTGACATCGAGACATCCTCGATCAGCCGGGTCGCCATCTTGACGGGATGCAGCGCACCCCTTCCTCGATGGCGTCCGGGCATGGTTATATCGATCCTGGATTCTTCCAGCGATTTACGATACTGGAGTTCCTGAATGGCGACTTCGCGCTCCTTCAGGAGGTTCTCCAGCTCTTTCTTTATTCGATTGATGACCTGTCCGACGATAGGTTTCTCTTCTTTTGGGAGGCTACCCAACTGCTTGAGCATCCCGGAGAGCTCGCTCTTCTTTCCCGTGAACTTCGACTTGAGCATGTTCAAATCGTGCTGGGAAGTCGTTTGAGCGATCTCCTCGCGCGCCAGACTCAGTATGGCATCGAGTTTATCTTTCAAGGTCCAATCCTGTCTTGGTTCGGTTTGGTCTCAGCGTGATTATTCGGTTGCTTCGCCCTTGACGACATCGCAAAGCTTTGCAAATGCGTCCGGTTCGTGCACGGCGAGGTGTGCCAGCGCCTTACGGTCGATGGATATCTCGGCGTTGTGCAGTCCGTTTATGAACTTGCTGTAGGAGAGTCCGTTGAGACGGGCGGCTGCGTTGATGCGGATGATCCAGAGGCGACGGAAGTCTCTCTTGCGAGCCTTGCGATCGCGATAAGCGTATTGCCAGCCCTTCTCGACTGCCTGACGGGCTGTGCGGTAGAGTTTACTGCGGCCGCCGAAATATCCTTTCGCGGCTTTCAGGATTTTTTTCTTTCTTCTTTTTCCTGCTACATTGTTTACTGAACGTGGCATGTTATCCTCCTATACGCCCATCATCTTCTTTATTCTCGGCGTATCGACCTTCGAGACGATGGTCGAGCCTTTCAGTTCCCTTTTCAGCTTGCGGGTTTTCTTGGTCAGGATGTGACCGTGGTTCGCGTGGTTTCTCTTCACTTTGCCGGTTGCGGTCAGCTTGAAGCGCTTCCTCGCGCCACTTCTTGTTTTCATTTTCGGCATTCTATCCTCCTGTTCCGGTATATCTATCGAAATTCCTGTCGATAATCAATCTTCGAGGTTCTTTTCTTCCCATTCCTCGATGATCGCATCGATATCCTTCTTGGGCGAGACGATCATGAAGATCGTGCGGCCTTCGGCGTTGATATCGCGATCGAGATCGACAATTTCTTTCAGGTCTTCTTTGAGTGTGTTCAGCAGATCGTATCCCAACTCCTTGTGAGCGAGCTGTCTGCCGCGGAAACGCACGGTCAGCTTCACCTTGTCGTGTCCCTTGAGGAACTTGACCGTGTTCTTCTTCTTGAAGTTGTAGTCGTGCTCTTCGGTGTTGGGCCCGAATTTGATCTCCTTGATCTGCACGGTGTGCTGTTTCTTCTTCGCCTCACGGGCACGACGTTCTTTCTGGTAGTAATACTTGCTGAATTCGAGAATCCGGCAGACGGGCGGCTCGGCCTTGGGAGAAACTTCCACCAGGTCCAGTCCGGCTTCCTCGGCTTTGCGCAAAGCATCGCGAGTGTTCACGACGCCGACCTGATTGCCGTTCTGGTCAATCAGACGTACTTCTCTGGCGGTAATCTGACGATTGATCCGCTCTTTCGGGACAATAGCCTTTGTCTTGGCTTTACCTCTTCGTATGCGTATTATTGGGCACCTCCAGGTTGTCGTTAGCACAATTTCCGAAATTCTTCTCGGAAATTGCTGATTTCAGCGATTTTCCACATTATTGTCCTTCTAAACAGGATAGAAAATCGCACACATACAAAAAAAGCAGGCATACACAATACGCCTGCTACGGATATACCTCATGATATATCACGCTGAATACCTATCGACCTTGCCGGTATCTCCCAGCTTTCTCAGCCGGTAATAACGAACCGCAAGGTAGAAGCAGACGCTTCTTTTTTCTACTGTATGCCAGAATCATTATGCGGGAAAACACGTCAAGATATTTTGTCGCAATTGGTAATGGTTCATGTTAAAAACCAGATTTCCAGATGTTCGACAGGTCTCCAGGGTATCCAACCGGGGCGATTCGATTTCAAGCTTGGTCTGGTAGGGACGATTCTAATCGTTCTCATCGCGGTGATGATACACTATAGGAAGCTGCATCACATCAGGCCGATCGAATTCCTAAGAACGGAATGAAACATGCATACATTATACCGGAAGATAGTAAACAACGTAAGGAGACAGATTCTATGAACAAGATGATCTATGTGGTCCTGATCATGATAACCGTGTTTTCGGCATTGTCCGGATTACCGTACTCTCCGGCGACGCCGGAGCTGCAAGAACGAATTCGGACGGCTGAGCCGGATGAACGCATTCCCATTATTATTGCGCTTTCGGAACGATACGACTCGAAGGAGCTGATGCAGGCTTCGAACAGTCTTCCACCCCAACAGCGGAGACAATACACTGTCAACGAACTGAAAAGGTTTTCGCAAGACACGCAGCATGAACTCCGGCAATTCATGCAGACCAGAAGCTCCGGTATCGACAACGTCCGTTCACTCTGGATCGCCAACGTGATCCTGTGCGACGCCACACCGCAGGCGATCCGGGAACTCTCCGGTCGATCCGATATCCGTCGCATCGACTGGGACGATATGCAGAATCTTCTCGATCCGCGCGAGTGGCAAAACGCCCGTGACGTCGAGGGTCAGCGCGAGATAACCTGGAACGTGACCATTGTCAACGCCGACGATGTCTGGGACCTCGGATACACCGGCGAAGGCGTTACCATTGCCGTGATTGACACGGGTGTGAACTACAACCACGCCGATCTCGCCGATCACGTCTGGGAAAGCGACGACTATCCTTACCACGGATACGATTTTATCAACGACGACAACAACCCTATGGACGACCACGGACACGGAACCCACTGCTCGGGAACCGTTGCCGGAGATGGTACCGCCGGTTCGCAGACCGGTATGGCGCCGGACGCGACGATCATGTGCCTGAAAGTGCTTACTGCTTCCGGTAGCGGTCAGGAATCCGCCGTCTGGGAAGCGGTCGAATTCGCCGTTGAGCAAGGCGCGGACGCGTTTAGCATGTCTCTGGGCTGGACGGACTCGAACAATCCCGACTACGAATCTTTCCGCGATGCGATGGTCGCTTCGCAGGCCGCAGGTGTCGCGGGAGCCGTCGCGGCAGGAAACGAAGGCGATTATCTATCATGGTATCCGATTCCGCACAACGTGCGCGTTCCGGGATGCTGCCCTCCTCCGTGGCTCCATCCCGATCAGGAACTCGAGGGCGGAACCTCTTGCGTGATCTGCGTGGGCGCGACCAACAGCGGCAACACCATCGCCAGTTTCTCCAGCCGTGGACCCTGCACCTGGGAGGACGTCAACAACTACGAAGACTATCCGCACAATCCCGAAATGGGCCTGATCCGACCCGATATTGTTGCACCGGGCGCAAATATCAAGTCGCTTGACTACAGCAACAACAACGGCTACGAAGACGGCTGGGACGGAACCTCGATGGCGACCCCTTGTGTAGCAGGCGTCATCGCGCTGATGCTGCAAAAGAACGAATTTCTCTCTCCAGCGGAAATAGACGAGATTCTCGAGAACAACCGCTACGAGATCGAGGACGAGAAGAGCAACACCTACGGCTCGGGAAGAGTCGATGCCTTGCTGGCGATCGAAGCGACAAGCTCGCCCAACATGCCTCCCTACGCTCCGGCGCACCCGATTCCCGAGAACGAATGCGTCTATGCGTATAATGGAACTGCGATTCAATGGGAAGACGGCGGCGGAACCCCGACCGAACACTATGTCGTGTATGTCGGTACCGATTATCCGCCCAATGATATTGTCAACGGCGTTGAGACCAGCGATACCAGCTACGAACTCGCCGACATGCTCGATTACAATACCCAGTACTACTGGCGGATCGACGCCGTGAACGAATTCGGCTCCACCGAAGGCAATACCTGGACCTTCACCACTCTCGGCGAGCCGACAGAGAGCTTCGAGAGCGGCGACATGGAATCCTTCGACTGGTACTACGAATCGGTCGTACCGTGGGAGATTTGCGAGTCCGAGGCAATGGACGGCACCTATTCGGCACGCAGTGGCGATATCCCGCCTTACTACTTTACGGAGCTTTGCATCGATATCTGCGTACCCAACGACAGCGAAGTATCCTTCTTCAAGAAAGTCAGTTGCGAGGACGACGAGAACGACGAGGCCGATCGGCTCAAATTCAGCATCGACGACGAGGAAGTGGGTGTCTGGGACGGCGAGATCGACTGGTCGTACTCATCCTTCCCCGTCACCGAAGGCGAACACACGCTCACGTGGAGCTACGTGAAGCTCAACAACGAAACCGGTGGCGAAGACTGCGTATGGATCGACTACATCATCCTGCCGCCGTCGCTGTTCCCGCCGACAGAGCTTACCGCGACAATCGAAGACGGCAACGACGTTGTGCTGAGTTGGCAGATTCCGAGTAACACAGAAGGTCTTCAGGGCTACAATGTCTATCGCGATGAAGAGCTGGTCGCGGAACTCGACGAACCGGATGTCCTCACGTGGGGACAGGACGACGTGCCCAACGGAACCTATATCTATACCGTCACCGCGGTCTATACCGGGGGCGAATCGACGGAATCGAACGAGGAGGAGGTGACCATCTGGATCGCCAATCCGCCAACGAATCTCCTCGCCGAAGTCGAGAACGATAACGACGTCGTGCTAACCTGGACAACGCCCATCGAGCGCACCGTGCGCAACAACAAGGGCGAGAAGGAAGTCACCACGCGTGACCAGTTGACCGGCTTCAAGGTCTATCGCAACGAAGAGGCTATCGCGGAGATCGACGATGAGACGCAGCTTACCTATACCGACGAAGGCCTGGACGGCGGCGAATACACTTATTACGTGACCGCCTTGTATCGCGGCACCGAGTCGGATCCTTCCAACGAGCAGGAAGTCAACATCGTTGCCAACGACAACCCGACGGCGCCGGAATTCACGACCCGGCTCATCGGCGCGTCACCCAATCCGTTCAATCCCAGCACCGTGATCAGCTTTGAGTTGGCAAGCAGTCAGCATGTGGAGATGACGATCTACAACGCGCGCGGTCAACGAATCCGCCAGCTTGTATCGTCGGTCATGGAGCCGGGTATCCATCATGTCACGTGGGACGGAAAAAGCGACTCGGGTAGTGAAGTCGGCTCGGGGGTGTTCGTGTGTGCCTTCAGCGGCGACAGATATGTGTCCGTGAAGAAGATGGTGCTTCTGAAATAATTTCGGCTTCAGCGAAGCTGAAACGAAATCGTGAACGTTGTAATCCCGATTTATCGAGATTATGTTAGTGGAATATCATAGGGCAGCCCGTTGCGGTTGCCCTTCTTTCTATCTGGTACGCAGGCACCTGTAGGTTTTGAAGAATGAAGACCTCTCTATCCCTTGTAGTCGCCGATCTCCGAGCGGCGTTCCCTGATCCTGACCAGTGCAGGCGTGCCTATGGGCATTCGATTGGTCAGGCTCCGTCTGAGAATCACAGGAGCTCACGCGCTCGAAGAGAGAGCAGGCAGGGGTGCCTCAGGCTGTTGACCAAGCATGGTCTGCGGCAACGTGTGCACTTGTAATCATAATACAGCGGTTCTATTTTACGATTTTCAGGCTGAAATTGGGCATCGGAAGCCGTATATGCCCCCAGCGAAAAAAAGACGAAAAAGCCTGTTGACCAGCTTTTTCACGTTTTGGGCAATAGCGGTCATGTAGGCTTGTTCTTTCACTCTCTCCAATCCTCTGTATCTTGCGTATCGATATCCGTGTAGTTGCTTCGCGTTGGCGAAGCTCCGCTCAATCGTCTCTTTTCGTCCCTTGAAGATTTCTCTTCCACAGAACGATTTCCGATTTCTGTCTATCTCGTCTCGATAGTCTTGCCAGACATGACGATGCACGATTCTTTGACATTTCTTACTCGCAGTGCATTTATCTCGAAGTGGACACTTACGACAGTCTTCAGGGTTGGATATATACGCCTGACTGCCATCCCGATTAGTTCCTTGATAGCTTAAAATACACCCGTTTGGGCAGACATAGTAATCGTTTATGGGATCATAGTCGAACCGCCATTTTCTGAAAAGTCCTTTGTGACCCGAGTCTCGACGTGGGCTGATCACTCCCATTATCTTTCGTTCGTGCAGCTTCTTACAGATATAGTACGTATTGTATCCCGAATCAAGACCGACGGCTTTGACGTCGAATCCAAACCGTTCGATCTGCCGATCGAGCAGCGCTAGATAAGGGATACAATCATTGACATTGCCAGGGAATACATCCACATCCGTGATGAAGTTACATTTGGAATCAACCGTGCGCTGAGTCAGAAAGAAAAAGCCCTTGGGTTTGCCGTCTCGAACCATGTATCCGCTGTCCGGATCCGTCGTGCTGGACTTGATCTTTTTGGTGGGTGGATCATCTTCTTTTCGCGGCGGTAGAGGTTTTTTACCCCTTTTCTCACGGTCATCGTTGATGTCTTTATCCAGTTCTTTGAGATAGGTTTTCGGCTCTTCTTCCACCACAATCTTCTTAAACTTCTGCTTGTTAGCGTTTGCCTTCGTGTGGGTCGAATCCGTATAGAGTATCTTTCCCTCGACCAGACCTTTCGCAATCCCCTGCCGGACAATCTCAACAAAGATTTCCTCAAACACCTTGCTATCGGTGAACCTTCTGCGCCTGTTCTGGCTAAATACGGAATGGTGCGGTATCTTGTCCAGCAGCCCAAACCCCAAAAACCAGCGGTAAGCCACATTTACCTCGATCTCTTTAACAAGCTGGCGTTCGGAACGGATGCCAAATAGATACCCAATCAACAGCATTTTGAACAATCGGATCGGATGAACGGGGGGCCTGCCATTATCTTCGCAATAAAGATGAGCTGTATTCTTCAGGATAAAGGAAAAGTCGATGTGGCGTTGGATTTTTCGCAGAAGGTGATTCTTCGGAACCAAATCCTCGATGTTAACGAACTCCATCTCAGGTTGAAAATCGATTTCTTTTTTCAGCATTATTTACCTCAAATATGAGACAACAATAATGCGCAACCCTCTGATGGCAAGCGTTTTATGCTATATTTACAACCTTTTTCATGTGCTGTAAATCCCGCACGGAAAATGGACGGTCATCTTTGTCAACAGTCTGAGGCAGGGGTGCCTGCGTACCACGGAGAGACGGACAGACTGTGTGATAATATAATCGACACGGTTGCTTCGTTCGATGCCTGATGTTTTCCTGTCGTAGGGGCAGGTCCCTGTGCCTGCCCTTATAAATCTATTAATCATTTGTGTATCAAGTGTTTACGGCGTCAATACCATGTTGGCGAAGGATTGAGAGAGCAGGCAGGGGTGCCTGCGTACCACGGAGAGACGGGCAGATACGGAACCCGCGTACCCGATAGAGAATCATCACAGCCAGTATTGAATCGTCAGATAGATATTACCATGATTGACAGACTTCTCATGCTCATGTGCAGTATATATGTATTGCGTATGTGGATAGGAATGATCGTACCCATTATCAACCCATGAAGGATACTTCTCTTTCATATTGTTTCTCGAGAAATTATGCTGATAACGAAGACTGAGATCGAAATCCTTCATAAACAGGATCTGGTCGATCCTGTATCCTACCTCAATGAGCGCGCCCCACTCGAACGCTGCCCAATCCTGCTCGAAAATTGTTCGATATTTTGGGCCATCCTCCATCGTGTTGTTCATCCAACTTGGCGACACGTTAATGTCTCCGAAAACGCCCAGACCGGTGAAGAAACCCTTGTATGTATCGATCTCGAGAACAATGGGCAAAGAAAGGTATTCCTGACGGAATCCCTTTGAATATGTGCGTGTATTTGTCCATTCTCCGTCTGTTCCCTCGTAATTTGTTTCATATACATAACTCCATTTCTTGAAGTTTCTCGCGCCTTTCTGGATATAGATCAGCTCTTGACGCAGTCGAAGACCGTACCCCAAATCGAACCGCGTCGTCACACCGCCGGAGAGCCCCTCCCGGATATGATGGCCGTGCAGTTCTCCGCCTTCAAGCCAGGTCGCTCCAGAACCGAGAACAGGACCGTAATCGAAGGCGAAAATCGTGCCGACCGCCAGTAGCATGAATACACCAAAGTACGTTTTGCTCATAGATTACCTCCTTGTTAACTTGCGGACAAAATACAAATATGTGTCAAGAATATTTGGCGTGCCTATGGGCATTCGATTGGTCAGGCTCCGTCTGAGAATCACAGGAGCTCACGCGCTCGAAGAGAGAGCAGGCAGGGGTGCCTGCGTGCCACGGAGAGGGTCAACCCAAGACGGATACTCCTCTTTCATATTGTTTCTCGTGAAATTAATATTCCAACATTCGGAAGAGTTACTTCGTAACACATTCGGAAGTTGGAATACGTTAAAAAAAGGCGCTCTTTCGAGCGCCTTTTATGTTTATACAGCAACGATTTAACGTTCCTGCTCGGTAGATTCTTTCATCTTCATGATGCGCGACAGTTTTCCTGTATTGACCGGCATCGGGCTGGTCGATAGATCGGTCAGCGATGCAAGCCACTGGTGCAGTTCCATCGGCACGATGGGAATCGACGGTTGCGCGTCCTGAAGGTAGCGTGCGCGTCCGAGCCAGTAGCTCTTCTCGCTGTGCGCTTCCGGGATGACTTGCAGGTCTGCGAACAGCTCCACCATCTCGTCGAACAGGCTCGACTCCTTCGGGTTGCGGAAGTAGTTCAGGCTGTGGTCGTCCGCGAAGACGGAGCCTTCAGTCTCCAGGTAGGATGCCTGCGGCAGGATGAGGTCGGCGTCATAGACGTGATGCGTGTGCACCGACACGGTGAATCCGCTGCCTTCGAGCGCCTTGATCTGCTGGGCGTCGGGCGATTCGCCGTAGAGCATGACGAAATCGGCCTGGACCGCCGGCATGGGCTGGAATCCGAGCATGACGAGCCCGTTGAGGTTCATCCATTTCGAGGTCGGGATAACACCGGAGCCTTTACCGAAGTCGCAGGTCGCGGTTGCGACGCTCCAGATTTTCTGGATCACGTCTTCGCCCAGTTCGGTGCGGTCGTAGAGGAACAGCGTGCGGTTTGGAAGATCGACGTTGATCTTGTCGCTTCCGCCGCAATGGCAGTCCTTGTCCGAGCAGCAGCACGCGTTCTGGCAGAGGCCGTCCAGCACCTTGGTGAAGTCGGCGCTCTTGATGTGTGCATCGGCGAAATTGTTGAAGTCGGCGTTTGTGTCGTTGATCAGGATCAGCTTCTTGCCTTTACGTTGCTGGGTACGTGCCAGCGTGCGCAGGGTGTGACTGATCTCGCCGACGATCACGATCGCCTCGGCGTTGTCCATCTCGCTGAAAGGCTTGCGGTACTGGTGGTAGATCGCGATGTCGTCGGTGAAGTCGGGAATCAGAGACAGAGAGCCGATCTCGGCCTCGATGCTCATCGCGACTTCCTGCATCAGCATCATCTCTTCGTTGGTCGCATCCGCGCTGACGTAGATCGACTTGTTCGGAGCTTTCTCGAGTTTCTCGCGAAGGATATCCATCGCATCGATCCAGGAGATGGGCTCGTACTTGCCGTCCTTGCGCAGGAGAGGCTCGACGAGCTTGTCGGCGTCCTCGAATATCTGCCATCCGAAGCGACCCTTGAAGCAGAGGTTGCGTCCGTTGAAGCCCTCTTCCTCCGGGGTCTGGATGAAGGCGACGCGATCGGCTTGCGTGTTGACCTCGATCTTGCAGCCCACGCCGCAGTTACCGCAGTTCTGGACGATCTTCTCGCCCGGGTGCGGATGCAGCTTGTAGTGGACCTGACGCTCGGTGAGCGCGCCCACCGGACAGACCGCGATACACTTACCGCACGATTCGCAGGTGGTGTAGGTCAGGCTCTCGCCGAATTCCGGAGCCACCAGGCTGGAGAATCCACGGAAGATATATCCCAGAACGCCCGCGCCTTGAATCTCGGAGCAGGTGCGGATACAGCGACCGCAGTTGACGCACTTGTTTGCGTCGCGAAGGATGAACGGATGGCTGCGATCGATCGGATGCTTGTTCTTCGATCCGGCGAACAGATCGACATCGACTTCGTACTCGGTGCAGTACTGGCGCAGCACGCAGCTCGAATTGACCTGGCAGCCGCATTCGAGGCAGCGCTCGGCTTCCGCGCGTGCGTCTTCGTCTTCGAAGCCCGTCTCGACCTCGTCGAAGTTGGTTGCGCGGAGTTCGGCATTCAGTTCAGGCATCTTGGCGCGCGGTTTCTTCTCGAATTGCTCGTATTCTTCCGGCGAGACGTCCGCCAGCTTCTTCTCTTTCTTGGAATCGAAGAGCGGTTTGTCGGCTTCGATGGGCAGCCCCATCAGATAACGGTCGATCTGCTCGTAGGCGATGCGTCCGTCGGCAATCGCTTCGATCGCGGTCGCGGGACCACGACGGAAATCGCCGCCGGCAAAGACGTTGCCGTAGCCGAGATACATGGTGTTTTCATCGACTTCAGCCGTCTGCCAGCGCGAAAGCGGCAACTGCTTGCCATCGATGTAGTTGTCTTCCTTGGCGAGGAAATCGACGTCCGGCGCTTGCGAGATCGCGGCGATCACGGTGTCGAACGCTTCCTCGAAGAATTCGCCGGTCGGCATCGGGCGGCGTCTTCCGCTGCTGTCCGGTTCGCCCAGCTCCATTTTCTCGAATTTGACTTTCTTCAGCTCGCCGTTCTCGCCCATGAATTCCACGGGGTTGGTGAGCATGTAGAACTTGATTCCTTCTTCGTCCGCTGCATCGACTTCGTATTCTTCCGCCGGCATTTCCTTGCGGGTACGTCGATAGACGATGGTGACGTCCGCGCCGAGACGACGGCTGGTACGGGCACAGTCAACGGCGGTGTTTCCGCCACCGATGATGGCGACTTTTTTGCCGACATTGGTCTCCTTGCCGAGTACGAAATCCTTGAGGAAATCGACACCCAGCAGGACGCCCTCGAGGTCGGCTCCGGTCACGCGCATGGGAACGGCGTTCTGCGCGCCCAGCGCCATATAGACGGCGTCGTATTCACGGCAGAGCTCTTGCATGGTGACCTCTTCGCCGATCTTGACGTTGTATTTGATTTCCATGCCGTTGGCGCACATGATCTCGATTTCCTTGTCGAGGATCGCCTTGGGCAGTCTGTATTCCGGGATTCCGTAACGGAGCCAGCCGCCACCTTTGGGCGAGGCTTCGAATACGGTTACGTCGTGGCCCTCGTTGCTGAGGTAATAGCCGCAGGTCAGTCCGGAAGGTCCGGCACCGATGATGGCGACTCTCTTACCGGTCTCGGGCATCCTTTCGGGAATCCATGTCCAGTAGTCGTTCAGATCGAAGTCCGCAGCGTGGCGTTTGAGCTGACGGATGGCGATGGCCTCATCGACGATCTTGCGGCGGCATTCGGCTTCGCAGAACGCCGGGCAGACGCGCCCGATGGAGAGCGGCAGGGGCAGCTTTTCCTTGATGACCTTGACCGCTTCATGGTAGTCGCCGTTGGCGATATGCGCGATGTATGATTGAATATCCACGTGATCCGGGCATGCGACCGAGCAGGGGGCTTCGCAGTCCGCGTAGTGGTCGGACGCCAGCAGTTCGAGCGCCATCTTGCGCGCTGCGTGAACTTCCTTGGTGTCTGTCATGACTTCCATGCCGTCGTGGACTCTGGTACCGCAGGCGGTCACGAATCCGCGCGCGCCTTTGACCTCGACAGCGCAGACCCAGCACGAGCCGTAGGGTTGGAGTTCCGGATCATGGCACAGGGTGGGGATGCGAATCCCGTTTTCCTGCGCGACTTCCAGGATGGTTTTTCCGGCTTCGGTGATGATTTCTCGGTTGTTGAGTTTGATTTTTATCATGATCCACGCTCCTATGATTTGATCACTGCGCCGAATTTACATGCCGCTTCGCATGCGCCGCAGCCGATACAGGTTTCCTGATCGATCACGTGCGGTTGCTTGACGGTTCCGGTAATGGCGTTCACCGGGCATCTGCGTGCGCAGAGCGTACAGCCGACGCACTTGTCCGGGTCGATTTCGAATTTGATCAGCGCCTGGCACGCGCCGGCGGGGCATTTCTTGTCCTGGATATGGGCGATGTATTCGTGTTTGAAATAGCGCAGGGTGGTCAACACCGGATTGGGCGCTGTCTGACCCAGACCGCAAAGCGAGGTCTTGCGGATGTTCTCGGAAAGCTCGTACAGCTTGTCGATGTCTTCCATCACGCCTTCGCCTCTGGTAATGCGGTCGAGGATTTCGAGCATGCGCTTGGTTCCCACGCGGCAGAAGGTACATTTTCCGCAGGATTCGTTCTGCGTGAAGTTGAGGAAGAATTTCGCAATATCGACCATACAGGTGCTTTCGTCCATGACGACCATACCGCCGGAGCCCATGATGGCGCCCGTCTTGGTGATGGAGTCGTAATCGACGATGGTGTCGAGCAGCTCTTTCGGGACGCAGCCGCCGGAGGGTCCGCCGAGCTGAACGGCCTTGAACGGCTTCTCGGTGAGCATACCGCCGCCCACTTCGTAGATCACGTCGCGGAGCGGGGTTCCCATCGGGACTTCGACCAGACCGGCGTGCTTGATCTTGCCGGCGAGCGCGAACACCTTGGTGCCCTTGCTCTTCTCGGTTCCGAGGCTGGCGTATTTGTCGGCGCCGTTGTTGATAATCCAGGCGATGTTGGCGAAGGTCTCGACGTTGTTGATGTTGGTGGGATGTCCCCAGAGACCGGACTGTGCCGGGAACGGAGGACGGATGCGCGGCATACCGCGTTTGCCTTCGATGGATGCCATGAGGGCTGTTTCCTCACCGCACACGAACGCGCCGGCGCCTTCCTTGATGTGCAGCTCGAAGCTGAAATCGGTGCCCATGATGTTTTTACCCATGTACCCGCGCGCCTCGGCGTCTTCGAGCGCCTTGAGCAGGTGGCGGATCGCCATGGGGTATTCGGCGCGGCAGTAGATGTAGCCTTCGTCTGCTCCGATTGCGTACGCGCCGATGATCATGCCTTCGATCACGCTGTGGGGATCGCCTTCGAGGACGCTGCGGTCCATGAACGCGCCCGGGTCGCCCTCGTCCGCGTTACAGACGATGTACTTCTTGTCGTCTTTCGCCTGGTAGGCAAACTGCCATTTAAGACCGGTGGGGAAACCGGCGCCGCCGCGACCGCGCAGGCCCGACGCCTTGATTTCGTCGATCACCTTTTCACGGGTCATGGATTTGAGGGCCTTCTCAAGAGCTTTATATCCGTCGTTCTCGATGTATTCGTCGATCGATGTGGGATCGATGATACCGGTGTTGCGCAGAACGATGCGGGTTTGCTTGTCGAGAGTCTCGACGCGCGGGATAATACGTTTCGCGACTGATTCGAGCTTCTCGCTATCGTTTTCGAGGTGGGCTTCGATCGCCGTGATCACCTCTTTCGGGGTAATGTTACCATACGTAATCATTTCGCTATCGGCTGTCTTCATCTCGACCAGTGGTTCGAACGAACACATACCGATACAACCGGTCTTTTCCAGCGTGATCTCCGGACGATTCTCGATATATTCCTCGATCGCCTTCCAGACATCACCGGCGCCAGCCGCGACTCCGCAGCTCGCCATTCCGACTTTGATCATTAACTGACTCAACATAGCCTCCTCTACTTGTACTTCGCCAGGACGCCGCCGACCTTGTCGGGCGTCAGCTTTCCGTGGGTGGTGTCGTCAACCATGATTACGGGTGCCAGGCTGCAACATCCCAGGCACGCCACTTCCATCAGCGTGAAGTTTCCGTCATCCGTTGTGTCCTGATCCTTTTTCAGCCCCAGTTCGCTCCGAATCGCCTCGGCGATCAGGTTGGCGCCGGATACGTGACATGCAGTACCCTTGCACACGCGAACCACGTGTTTCCCCTGCGGCTTCAGGCGAAACATGGTGTAGAAGGTGGCGACACCGAAGATATCGGCGAGATGAACACCCGTGTGCTTCGAAACGTACTGCATCGAGTCGCGCGAGAGGTATCCCTCCAGCTTCTGGACGTCTTGCAGCAACGGAATCAGCACACCTTTCTTCCCGTGATAGCGGTCGATGATCGCATCGAGTTCCGGTCTTTTTTGATCCATAAATAACTCCCTCTGCTTAGTTCCTTTTATTTTCGATTTCCATCCATTCTTCCATCAGAGTCTCGAGATTCACCCCGATCTCCTTCATCTGATCATTTATCTCTATATAATCCTGAGGCTTAAGCTCGGATGAGCCGCTGCCGAGTTTGAAATCCAACTCTTTTTTCTTTCTTTCCAATTCGTCAATGCTTTTTTCTATTTCCGAAAGTCTTCGTTCGTCCCGATAGCTCAGGCGTCCCTTGTTCTCCTCGTGCCTGCGGGTTTGAGCCGATTTTTCGCGCCGCTCGATCTCCTGCTTCTCCTCGTCCTGGAATCGCTTCACGAGGTAGTAATCGGAGTAGTTGCCCGGGAACTTCCGGATGGTGCTTCCGTTGTCCGGGTCGTCCGTGAACACGAAGAGGTAATCGACCACGCGATCAAGGAAATAGCGGTCGTGGGAGACGGTCAGCAGGCAGCCACGGAAGGCGTCGAGGTAGTCTTCGAGCACTTCGAGCGTCTGGATGTCGAGGTCGTTGGTGGGCTCGTCCAGCACGATGAAGTTTGCACCGAACATGAGCGACTTCATCAGGGCCAGTCGCTTGCGCTCGCCGCCCGAAAGCGAGAACAGCTTCGACTGCTGCATCTTGCCGTCAAAGCGGAATTTCTCGAGCATCTCGGATGCGGAGAGGAGCGTTCCGTCGGCGGTCCGAATTCGGTCCGCGTCTTCGCGGATGTAGTCCAGCACGGTCATGTCCTTCTCGAAGTCGCCGGATTCCTGGCCGAGTAAAGCGAACTTCGTGTTGACGCCCAGCTTGACCTTGCCTTCATCCGGTTCCTCGGTGCCCAGCAGGATGCGCAGGAGGGTCGTCTTGCCGCTGCCGTTGGGGCCGATGATGCCGATGCGCTCCTTTTTCTGGAAGATGTGTGAAAACTCGTGAAAGAGCTGCTTGTCGTATGCCTTGGAGACGGCGCCGGCTTCGAGGATGGTCTTGCCCAGGCGGTGTTCGCGGAAGGAGATATCCAGCTCGCGGTCTTCGCTGAGATAGGATTTGTCGATGAGTTCCTTCACGCGGTCGATGTGGTCCTTGGGCTTGGAGGTTCGGGCCTTTGCGCCGCGCGAGAGCCATTTCATCTCCTTCTGGAGCTGCGCCTTGCGTCGAGTCTCCTTGCGTTCAATGTCGATCATCTCCAGCTCTTTGCGCTTAAGGTATCCCGAGTAGTTATCGGGATAAACGCGCAACTGGCCCTTGTCGATCTCGAAGATGCGGTTGCACACGGCGTCGAGGAAATAGCGGTCGTGGGTGACGAAGATCATGGTGCCCTGGTAGGATTCGAGATAGCCCTGAAGCCATTCGATGGTGTCGATGTCGAGGTGGTTGGTGGGTTCGTCGAGCGCGAGGAAGTCGGGTTCGTCGAGCAGCACGCGCGCCATGTCGATGCGTCGTTTCTCGCCGCCGGAGAGGTTTTCGGTGCCGCGGTCGAGGTCGTCGAATCCGAAGCGGGTCAGGAGGCTGCGCGCCTTCACCTCGATGGACCAGATATCGCGCGCTTCCATGTCCTGGATCAGTTCCTGCTGGCGCTTCATCAGGGTTTTGTCGGGACGTTGCGCGAGGTGGGAGGATATCTCGTGGTATTCCCGGAGGACGCGGAAGTGTTCGTGGTCGCTGTAGTAGATTTGCTCGAAGACGGTTTTGTACGGATCGAGCTGGGGAACCTGCGGTAGATAACCTTTCTTGGTGCCGGAGCGGAACACGATGGAGCCGGAGTCGGCAGGCTCGACGCCCATGAGAATCTTGAGAAACGTCGTCTTGCCGCAGCCGTTCTCGCCGATCAGGCCGATCCTGTCTCCCTTTTCGATGCCGAGACTGGCTTCCTCGAATAGCGTTTTGCCCGGAAATCTTTTCGCCAGCTTCTCAAGGGTTACCATTACCATTCTCGATGCTCCCTGTCCCTTCGTGAGCGCAACCATTTGCGAATAGCCGACAAGGTCAAGCAATTCTTTTTCATGCAGATGGTTCGGGGTCGGAAATGCGTTCGGGAGCAGCGGTCCCGCCGATTAGGTTTTGTAACCGGATTTGCAGGGGAACAAACTCACCCGGCATCGACGTGGTTCGTTTGATTTAATGCATTCTGTAACAATGTCATATCGATGGTAGGTCTATGGGGCAAGCAGGAGTCGATGCCACCCTCTCTTTGCCAAAGAGAGGGTGATAAGGTAGCGCTTCGCGGACATTATTGGCAAATCCGTTTCCAAAGCCTTATCGGCAGCCCACCCTCCCGTGTTGCCGAACGCATTTCTCAGCGTAGCAGGTTCTTGATGTAGTCGATCATCTGGTCCGGTTTTTTGAGATACTGGGCGATGGTGTCCTGCGAACTGTCGAGCTGCTCGCGGGCGCAGGCGAGTCCGAGCCGGTAGAAATCGTCGGCTTTGGTGAAGTCCCAGCCCTCCATCGATTCGTCGTACGCGGAGATCAGGATATCGGGTTTTGTGGATTCCAGCGTGCGTCGGGAGAGGTAGGCCTGCATGTATTCCATGGACTGGATGCCCAGGTAGAACGATGTCGAGGAATCGTTCGCATCGGAGTCGGTTGCGTCGATGTCGATCAGGGAGGTTTGCAGTTCGATGGGAGGCAGGACGCTGACGGCGATGACGGTATTTTTCCTGTCGAAGAGGTGCGTGAACTCGATGGGCAGCGGATACTGGATGCCGCCGTCGGCGAAACGGTATTTTCCGTATTCGTAGGGCTTGAAGATGAAGGGCAACGAGCTGGAGGATATCATCGCGGCGGCGAGGTCGCCCTGGTCGAAGAGGATCGATTTGCGACTGACGAGGTCGAAAGCGACGGTGCGGAAGGGAATCCGCAGGTTCTCGATCTTGATGTTCCGTGTAAGATCGGAGAGGTATTTGTGCAGCTTGTTGCTTCGCACCAGTCCGCCGCGTACGACGTCCATTTTAAGGTAGGCGAGAAAGTCCAGCGCGTCGATTTCGCATGCGAGTTCGTGGATTTCGCCGGTACGGTAACCGCAGGCGTAGAGTCCGCCGATGATCGACCCCATGCTGGTGGCGACGATTCCTTCGATCCGGTACTCTTCTTCGAGTATTTCGAGAACGCCGATATGGGCGTATCCTCTCGCCGCGCCTCCGCCCAGCACAACAATCGCCGATTTTTTTGTTGCCATGATTCACCTCGTTTCAGAACATTACGAATAAGTTCTATTGTTGCCCTTTTGAAATGTAACACTGGCTTTGTCAAGGTGGAACGATGAGAAGAGTGATCTGGCTGTCGATCGTCATCATACTGATTGGCGCGTTCGCCTGGTTCTTCTATTACCGCTATACGGCGCCGGCACAAAGCGTTACGGCGAGGGTGGTCCTGTATATCTACAACTCGGTCATCCTGGTCACTATCGTCACGATCATCTACACGCTGGTGCGGGAGAACCGTGATCCGCGCAGCAGCCTGGCGTGGATACAGGTGCTGGTGTTTCTGCCGGTCGTTGGCGTGATCCTGTACTTCGTGTTCGGCGTGAATTTCCGCAAGCGCCGACTTTTCGCGCGCAAGATGAAGGACGACGAGGATCGGATCAATCGAACGATCAAGCCCATCGAGGAAGCTAAAGGTTCTCTCCAGACGCAGATCAACCTGCTCGATCACAACAAGTTGTCTCGATTGCTTTTTTACCAGAGCAACGCCGGAGTCGCCGTCCGGAACCAGGTCGAGACCATTTTCAGTGGGAAAGAGGCGATTGACCGCATGATCGAGGAGATTGCCCGTGCGAAGCACCACATCCATATCGAGATGTTCTCCATCGTGTGGGACAGCATCGGCAAGCGCGTTCTGAAGCTTTTGCAGGACAAAGCGGCGGAAGGTGTGCAGGTGCGGGTCGTTTATGACGCGGTGGGAAGCTGGACGCTGTGGTCGTGGCGGGTGCGAAAACTCAAACGCGCCGGAATCGAAATCGTGCCGTTCTTCCCGGTTCGGCTCAGGGTATTCGCGCACCGTGTCAACTACCGCAACCACCGCAAGATCGTGATCATCGACGGGAAGCTGGCGTTCCTCGGCGGTGTGAACCTCGGCGACAAATACTACGACCTGGACCGTTATTTCGGACACTGGCGCGACACCGTGATCGTGGCGCGGGGCGATCTGGTCTATGCGCTGCAAAAGGTGTTTCTGCTGGATTGGTTCTTCGCCAGCGGGAAGCGCTTCAAACTGGACAAATATTTCCCGGCGCACACGGTCGAAGAGCACATGGATATCCAGAACGTTACCTCCGGGCCGGACACCCCGTGGGAGAACATCTTGCAGGCGTATTTCATGTTGATCACCGGCGCGGAGCACTTCATCTGGATCACCACGCCCTACCTGATCATCGACGAAAGCCTCCTGACCGCGCTCTGCACCGCCTCGCTCAGCGGTGTCGATGTCCGCATTGTCGTGCCGGGCAAACCCGAGCACTGGATCGTGTGGTTCGGCAACCGCTCCTATTTCGACCAGCTCATGAGCGCCGGAGTCCGCATCTTCCTCTACATGGGCGGTTACACGCACGCCAAGGTCGTCCTTACCGACGACAGGATCGCTTCGGTGGGCACCGCCAACTTCGACATGCGCAGTCTGCGGCTCAACTTCGAGATCAACTCCATCGTCTATGACGAGGACTTCGCAAAAGGTATTCGTAAGCAGTTCGAGACCGATTTCGAGCACTCGAACGAGCTGGGTCCCGAAAAATTCCAGCAGCGGAACGTCCTGCACAAGCTCGCGGAATCCGCGTCGAAATTGCTCTCGCCGCTGCTGTGAAATAATGGTTGACACAGTTAAATAGCGTGGTAACATTATGACATATCAATCGAAGGAGTACAACATGGAAGAAATACGTATCATGGGCGTTCTGGTAACCGACCGACTGACCGAAGCCACCAAGGCACAGGAAATCCTCACGAAATACGGATGTAACATCAAGACTCGCCTCGGTCTGCACGAAACCAGCGAGAAGTACTGCAGCCGGACCGGCCTTCTGATCCTTGAACTGGTCGGTGACAAATCGATCTGGGACGCACTCGAGAAGGAACTCGACGCACTCGAAGGTATCTCGGTTAAAGCGATGGATTTCAAGTACGAGTAGGAACCCCTGTCCCGGCCTTTCATTAACACCCTCGCCCCAACCCTCTCCCATTTCATGGGCGAGGGAGTCTCCATGGTCCGCCAAGCTCCAGCTTGGCATCTCTCTCCTGTCTGAATCCTTCACTGGCAAGGTGTCACTTCAATAGCGTCACCTTCCTTACGCTCAGCTCTTTGCCCTCCGCCGACAGCTTGCAGGTATAGACCCCGCTCGCTTTGTTTTGTGGTTTCCAGACGACGGTTTCACCGGCATGATCGACCGCAATCGTTTCAACCTTTTGCCCTCGTATATTATATATCTCTATTTTCAAGTCATGATATTCTTTATCCGTCTTGATCTCGAACGATATCTCCGGATTGAATGGATTGGGATAGGCATTGAACGTGATATCCGCTTGGGGTACGGTCTCGTCATCGACCGGATCGAGGTCTTGCTCGATAAGCCCCGCATGACCACCATATACATAGACATCACCCCAGTTGGACGGATAGGTTGAACTTTCTCCATAAGCGCCGACAGCAATATCGTCGAAGCCATCATTATCGAAATCACCGACTGCACAACTGCCATAACCATAATGTCCGTCGAAATCATTGTAATCCTTGGTTCCGTTCTGGTTGCCAATGTAGAAATAGAGAAAACCTCCGTACTCCGTAGGATTGGTATCGACAATGTCGAGTTTCTGATCGCCGTTGATATCGCCTACATCAGGGAAAAGACCGTTGAAACTGGAGATATACGTAAACCGATTCCAGTCGATGGTTTCACCGCCACGCCATAGCCGACAACCAAGAGCGTAAAATTCTTCATTCACATCGTAATATGTATAAGCAAAATCGGCGTACCCATCTCCATCCCAATCTCCTGCAGGAACAATATCATACCATCCATTTATGGGAGTCTGATAATCTAATGACGAATCAGGAATCGTGTCTTGTATCGCACCTCCCCAGAAGAAGCGGCTGTAATGATAGAATGTCCAGGTTTCATCGGGATTCTGAATCGGATCCCCCTCGTAATAATAGCTGAAGTCGTCGTAGCCGTCGTTGTTCACATCGCCCAGTCCGCAAAAGCCACGTCCGTTGCGCGTATAGATGCTATCAACGAACACCACCTTCTCGAAGCTGCCGCCGTAGATGATCGAGTAGGTGAGCCAACCGGGGTAATCATATTCCGTTACCCCTGCATCGTCGTACCCGTCGCCGTTAATGTCGCCCAGGGGGTGGATTTCTGTGCTGGAAGAATTCACCTCGTATTCGTAATCGGGAATAGTGTCCTTGACTGTGCTTCCCAGAAGGATTCTGCAGTAATGATGGAATGAATACTCACCGTCATACATTCCATAGCTATAACGGTAACCGATATCCTCAAATCCATCTCCGTTCATATCACCAAGTTTTTGCGGTAACCACCAGTTATCAATGTACGTTTTTGTTGAGTCGGTAAGTGTAGAAACTGTCATATCTGGAGTATCAGATAAGCCGTTATCTGAACCGAAATAAATATAAAGTCTTCCCTTTTGATTCGTATGTTCTTCGTCAATGTAATATCTATATGCATTCACAGCCAGATCGTCAATGTTGTCACCGTTAAAATCGAGCGAAATTACACTCATACCGAAGTTATCGTTGGCTTGCTCGCCGTGTTGTTGCCATACCACTTCGAGTTCGTTGTCGGCATATAGCAGTACGCAGGCTGTGAGTAGAATCAGTATATAAAGGTATCGCATGATGCCCTCCCAAATTGATAAAACATCTATGCAGGATTTTCATGTTTATGAAAAGTTTGTCAAGGTCGTTGCATATTGGCAGCGATAGTCTGTATTTTTGAACATATTTGGTTCGTTTATTGCATTCTTGGCACCTGTTTATCTTAATCGAGCAAAAAGTCTTTAGAGGGAGATATTATGAAAACCCGTTCCGGTATGCTACTACTCTTATCGTTGTTCAGCTTGTTATTCTCATTGCAGCAGGAAATCCGACCACCGGAGAGTCAACTTTTCGAAGTCACGCAACATGATAAAAGCAATCTTTCGCTGCGCTTCGAGCAGCCGCAGTGCGAAATAAACGAGATATCGGTTCGGGGCGAATCGGCTCAACTTCTGACGGGCGAGAACGTTAGCCTGATCGAGAAAGAAGGGATGCCGGCGCTTCCGTACTACTCGACGGTTGTGTCGGTTCCGGCGAGGGGCAGCGTCACGTTGCGCGTCAACGGCTACGATGCCAGGACGACGACGGATATCCGTATCCCGGCAGCGACGGGCGTCGATATCTCGGGCAACGAGACCCGCAATCCCGGGTTTGCCTATAAGATCGACGATCTGTATCCGTTGGTTGTCGCTGAAATCAGTGAGCCCAAGGTGCTTCGCGACGAGAGATTCGTGATTCTGACCGTCTATCCCTACGCGTACAATCCCGAGACTCGTGAACTGGTCACCCGCAGCAACATCGATCTCGATGTGGTTACCGATTCGTCTCCGGGTATCAACGAGATAATCAGCAACCGAAAACGCTCCCGCAGCTTCGAGACGCTCTACAGCTCCCTGTTCCTGAACTACCATCGTGACGACGAAGCCGAATATCAGGCGCGATCCATCCTGATCATCTATCCGGATCTGGTCACCGCGGAGGATTTTGTGCGTGATCTGGGCAGATGGAAGCGGATGAAGGGTTTCGAGGTCAACTACCTCAACACGGGCGACCTCAGTTACGATTCGAGCACCAATATAAAGAACTACATTCAGGACGCATACGACTCGTGGGACAATCCGCCCGAGTACCTGATCCTCGTCGGCGATACCAGCGGCTCTCTCGATATCCCCACCTGGACGGAAAACTACTCCGGTTATCAGGGCTGCGGCGACAATCCATACACAACGCTCGACGGCAGCGATCTGATCCCGGACGCGTTCGTCGGCAGGATTTCCGTCGGCTCGGCTGGCGATCTTCTGACTGTCTGGAGCAAGATCGTCAACTACGAGATCGATCCGTATCGAGACAATTTGAACTGGTACAACCACTCCGCCATGATCAGCGACACGGGACAGTCTGGAATCTCGACCTACTTCACCAACGAATTCGTTCGCGAATCGATCCTCTGGTACGACCCCGACCATACTTTTACCGTCGTGAAGCAAAACAGCCCGCCACCTTCGTCACTAAGCAACGCGATCGACGCGGGGAGCCTGGTGTTCAGCTACCGCGGTATCGGCCAGTTGAACGGTTGGGACACCACCGATATCGCCAATCTCGATAACGGTCTTATGCTTTGCAACCTCTCCATCATCACCTGTAACACGGGAACCTTCGACGACTATGAAGTGAGCCGTACCGAGGCCCTTCTGCGTGCCGGTACATCGTCGGCCCCCAAAGGCGCGATCGGCGCGATTGGCATGGCGACCAACGGTACGCACACGCCGTTCAACAACGCGCTGCACGGCGGCATGTGGTACGGGCTCTACATGCAGGGTATGAACACGATGGGCGAAGCGCTGGTCAGGGGAAAGCTCCACCTGCATAAATCATACTCCGGCAGCTTCGTGACCTTCGTGAAAAGCTTCTCTCACTGGTGCAACCTGATGGGCGATCCGTCACTGGACGTCTGGAAAGCGACGCCGAAGGAATTTGTGGTAGAATACGAAGAGACGCTCCCGGTCGGCAGCTCATCCATGCAGGTGCGGGTTGTTGACTCGTCCGGCAATGGCGTTGAGGATGCGTGGGCAACCATCTATCAAACCGACGAATTCGGCAACGAACTGCTCTTTGCCACAGGCTACACGGACCAAAGCGGCTATATCAGGCTCTATTTCCCGTCGGACACCGAAGGGTATGTCGATCTGACCGTGACCAAGCCGCAGCATGTTCCGGAGCTGAAAACCGTTTCCATCAGTGACGGCGGGATTGTCGGCGTTCTCGACGTCTTTATCGATGACGACAACGATGGCGAGTCCTCCGGCAACGACAACGGCGACCCGAATTCGGGCGAAACGATCGAGCTGCTTCCGGTGCTCATGAACTACCGGGGCGAAACGGTCGGGAACATCAGCGCGATCCTCAGAAGCAGCGATCCGTACATCACGGTTATCGACAATTCGGAAGATTTCGACGATATCGAGAGCGGCGCTTCGGGTACCTGTCGGGACGACTTTGAAATCTCCATCTCGCTGGATTGCCCGGATCGTCACGAAGCCGATCTGGTGCTGGAGGTCACGACCTCCTCCGGAACCTGGGAGTGCCATGTTCCGCTCACGATCAAGGGAAGCGATCTGGACATCACGGGTTACTCGATCGCCGGCGACGGCGTGCTCGATCCGGCCGAAAGCGCCGTGCTGACCATCGATTTGACCAACAACGGTTTTGCCGATCTGTCGTCCGTTCAGGGACGCCTAACACCTCTGGCCTCATACGTCGGCGTCCCGGATTCCGTGGCGATCTTCGGAGATATACCAATCGGACAGGAAGTAACCTGCCAGGCGGATAACTTCAGGGTCAGCGCTTCCTCGGTATGCATCCCGGGAATGACCGCCAAGTTCCGTCTCGATCTGTGGAACGATGATGGCTACTCCGAAAACGAGGTTCTGACCATCCCTATCGGCTTCAAGCAGGTGACCGATCCCGCAGGACCCGATCAGTACGGCTATTTCTGCTTCGACCAGTACGATACCGGATACGACGAGGTGCCCGAATACGATTGGATCGAGATCGATCCCAGCGAAGGCGGATCGGGGACAAACACCGGTATGAGCGATGCCGGCGAGAATCAGGACAAGATCGACGACGTTCTGTTGCCGTTCACTTTTCGTTTCTACGGACAGGATTACAATCGGATATGGATCAGCACCAACGGCTATATCACCTTCACGGAATCGAATATATCATCTTTCCGAAACTGGCATCTGCCCGGTCCTATGGGACCGCGCGCCATGATCGCGGCGTTCTGGGACGACCTCACAACACAGTACGGAAGCGGTGTCTATACATGGCACAACGCCCAGGAACACTACTTCGTCATCGAGTGGTCGGACATGCGCAACTACTACGACAGCTCCCAGGAAACCTTCGAAATAATCCTGTACGATCCGGTATTCTACCCTACCTCAACCGGCGATGGGATGATCAAAATCCAGTACGACGATTTCAACAACACCGACCAGGGTACTTCGAGCTCCTACTGGCCCGAGCACGGTAACTACTGCACCATCGGACTGGAAAACCACGACTCCGACGACGGCATCGAATACTCCTTCAACAATAACTACACGTCCGGTGCGCACACGCTCAGCGACAACAACGCTATCCTCTTCACAACGCTTTTCGCCGGAGCCCAGGAGACCTACCTGCGCATTATCGGCGTGGATATCATCGATTCCAACTACGACGACACGTTCGATTACGGAAGCCAGATCGAGTTCAACGTGTCGGTCGAAAACACGGGAACCGGTACCGCGAACAACGTGACAACCGTCCTCTCGACGGACAATCCTCACGTGACCATTATCCAGGCGACATCCGACTATCCCTCCATCGCCAGCGGCACTTCAGAGGAGTGCCAGCAGCCGTTCGTGATCAAGGTCGATCCCTTTTGTCCGGACGGCGAGTATGTGCGATTCGACTTCGAGATCACCAGCGGAGAAAACGTTTTCGAACGCGAACTGGGCTTCACCTGTCGTGCGCCGGCATTGTCGATCGAGGCGTTTACCATGCAGGACGAGTCCGACGACGGGATGCTCGTGCCGGGCGAGAGCGCGACCTACAGCATTACGATCATGAACGACGGATCCTTCCCGGCGAACAATGTCTTTGGATTGATCAGTTGCGACGATCCATACATCGAATTCAGCGACGACGAGTTCGAAATCGAGACGATTATTCCGTACCATTCGAACAGCCTGGAATCCTGCTTCTCCTTCACCGTCAGCGAGACCAGTCCCGGGATCAACCACTTCCGTGTCAATGTGATGCTGTCTGATCAGGGTAAGATGTACTGGCTGCGACAATTCGATTTCAGCGTGGGATTCCTGGACACGGTCGAGTTGGGTGAGGGCGACTGGAACCACTATGTTCTGAACGAAAATTACGATATGTGGGACCTGGACACGTACCGTTCGTTCTCGCCGGAGACATCCTGGAAATGCGGCGGCGCCGGGCCGAACAACTATTATGACGATTCCATGTGTGCGCTTGAGTCGCCCATGATCGATATCACGAGTACCAGTTGCCTGACCTTCCACCACTGGATGGAGGCCGAGGACAGCAGCAGTTACCCGGGATATGGGTACGACGGCGGTCTGGTGGAGATATGGTCCGGCGATCAATGGCAGCAGATCGAGCCGGTGGGCGGCTATCCGTTCCTCGCGCGCGGGCCATCTTGCCAGTTTGATCTCGATACGCCGATCTATTCCGGCGATATCGACTGGGAGATCGCCTATTTCGATCTGAGCGGATTCGACGAGACGGTCAGGTTTCGGTTCGTATTCGGCAGCGACGTCGGCACCACCGGGGAAGGATGGTACATCGACGATATCGCCATAACCGAAATGGACGCCGTCATGCTGCCGCCGGAGGACCTCGTGGCTGAGTACCTCGGCAATCAGCAGATCGAGATATCCTGGCAGCCCTCGCAGACCGAAGGGACGCACTACAACATCTACCGGCGTGTTCAGCTCGATCAGCCCTACCAGTTGATCACATCGGTCACGGATACGACATTCACCGATGACAGCGCCGTTCAGAGCGTTTACAACTACTACGTCGTCACACGGGCATCCGCTACTGGAGAAAGCCCTTACAGCAACGCCACGCAAGCATACTGCGGATCTCTCGATCAGCAGCAGAACGATGTCCCCGTATATGTGACCGCGCTCGGACAGAATTATCCGAATCCCTTCAATCCCGAGACGATCATCCCCTTCTCGCTCAAGAACGACGCCCGTGTCACCATCGATATCTACAACATCCGCGGACAGTGCGTGAAGTCGCTGACGAATGAACGCTACGCCGCCGGTGAGCACCAGATCGTATGGGACGCCCGAAACGATGCTGGACAGCCGATCGCTAGCGGGATTTACTTCAGTCGGATGCGTGCGGACGGAAGGGAAAGCGTGCGAAAGATGCTCCTTCTGAAATAGGTTCGGCTTTCGCGCAGCGGAAACGATACCCATGAACGTTGTAATCCCGATTTATCGGGATTATGTTAGTGGATGTTCGGCTTTCGCGCAGCGGAAACGATACCCATGAGCGTTGTAATCCCGATTTATCGGGATTATGTTAGCGGATAACAGACAGAATAGAGAACGCCGCCCGGAGGTCGGCGCCTACATAAGGCGCGGGGATTCGGGCGGTCTCCTTTTCATTGCATACCTTCTGAATGTACGGGGGGTTCTTACGAATGTCATGCAATGATGCGATGGACATGGCGATCAACATTCAGAAGAGCTTCGCTTCGCTCAGCACATTCGGAAGTTGATCACTATCCCCGGTTGCAATCCCCCAAGTGAATTTGCTTGCAATTTCGAATCCCCCGAACTCGGCATTTTCTGGAACGTGGACGTCCTCGTCCGCATCCGAAAGTTTCTAATGATGTGATTTATGGGTAGAAAGAGGCTTCCTGTCCTGGATCAGATCGACGGGCTTGTACCTGGTGGTACGCGATGCGGGATAGATACTGGCGAAGACTGCCATGAGAAACGCGATCGACGGAACAAGGATCAGATCGGACAACCGGAACTCGACAGGGACAGAGTGAAGTGGAAAGCCTGGAACCGGTATCTGCGCCCAGTGCCACACCTTCTGCGAAACCAGCAGACCGATCGCACCGATGTATCCGATGACGATCCCGCATAGGCTGATCAGCATGCTGCTTCGGGTGAAGATTCCGACCACATCGCGATTGCTCATGCCCAGCGCCTTCAGGATACCCAGCTCCTTGCGTTTCTCGACCACGGTCTTCAAAAAGCTCCCCGTGATATTCAGCGCTACGATCACAAACATCAGGCTCAGCACCGTAAACATGACAATCTTCTCGATGCGGATCGCTGTAAACAGGTTCTTCTCGAATCCGCTCCAATCTTCCACGACATAACTATCGCCGATCAGATGGGATATGTGTTCGGCGGTCCGCATGGCGCGGTCGGGATTCTGGCTCCGAATCTCCAGGCGGTCGATCTCGTTGCCGTAGCCCAGAAAATATTGTGCGTTCTTGAGCGAAACCATGCCGTAGAGCTTGTCGTAATCGGGCATACCGGTACGCAGCAGGCCCACCACACGAAAATTGCGCGAGCGCGGAAGCAGACCGAACGGGCCGGGCTCCACGCCCAAGGGGGTCGAGAGCCGTACCGACTCGCCTACGGTCACACGAAGGTCGAGCGAAAGATCCATCCCGAGAAGGATGCCGTCCTCTTCGAGATCAGATTCGTCCGGATCGCCGATCAGAATTTGATCCCGCAGCTCCGTGACGCGCATGTGTCTCTCGAAATCGATGCCGATGCAACGGATCGCGCCGACCTTGTCCCGGTGCTGGATCAGGAGTTCATTCCGGCACACCGGCGAGACGTCCATAACACCCTCGATCGATTCGACTTCCTTTATTAGCGACTGCCAGTTCCCGATCGGGCGGTAATCGGCGTCGCTGATGCGGATGTCCGATTTGAAGCCGATCACCTTCGAGCGCATGTACTGCTCGAAGCCGTTCATGACAGATGACACGATCAGGAGGGCGAAGACACCCAGCGATATCCCGAGCATCGCCAGGATGCCGGTCAGGTTGATCGGGTAACGGGTTGCGATCCAACTGGATGGCTTCAAGACTGGTTATCCTCGAAAGACGGATTCATGAGCTTTTCGAGAACACGGTTTAGTTTCTCGACATTGTAGGGTTTCATCACGACATCGGCGAACCCGGCCTTCTTGAGGTCGCCGACCATGCGGATTTCCGAATAGCCGGTCGTGGCGATCGCCTTGATCTCCGGATCGATCCGGCGCAATTCCTGCAAAATTTCCACGCCACCCTTCTCCCCCGGAATGATCAGGTCGAGCATCAGAATATCGTATGGTTTTTCGTTACCTTGCGCGGTCTTGAAGAGCCCGATCGCTTCGCTGCCGGACAACGCTGTATCAATCTGGCAACCAAGATGCTTGCCGAGTCTCTTGAGCATGTCGCAGATTTCTTTTTGGTCGTCCACAGCAAGAATTCTTCTGACCCTGTGTATCTCGGCAAACATCGTTGAGGCATTGTCCTTCACTTCCGCTTCCGATGCCGGCAGATAGACGTCGAACGTTGTAGATTTCCCCTCTTCGGATTGCACCAAAATTTTACCCTTATGCTTACGTATAATCGAATGTGCGATCGCCAGCCCGAGCCCGTGTCCGGCCTCACGCGTAGTGAAATACGGATCGAATATACGATTGAAATTCTCCGCCAGAATCCCCTTGCCATGGTCGGTGATGGCAAGATGGACGTAATCCCTCACTCCTTCGGGCGCATCCGGGCCCTCGATTTCACGACGGTTTCTGGTAACGTTGTCGGCCTTTATCTGCACCGTTCCACCGTCCGGCATCGCCTGGCTGGCGTTCTGAACGATATTCCGAATAACCTGACCAAGCTGATCCTTATCGACGACCACATTGCGGAGGTTCTGAGAATGCTCGAACTCGCAGACCGACTTCGACCCCTGCAAGACAGAATAAGCCGATTCCTTGACCAGGCTGTCCAGCGATATCGATTCGAGCTTCGGACTGCCACCCTTTGAAAATGTCAGAAGCTGAGTCGTTAACGACTTCGCGCGACGAATCGCCTGAATCGTTTCATCCAGATTCTCGAATTCCGGGCTCGTCTCCGCAAGATTTATCATGGCCAGTTCTATGTTGCCCTGCATGATCAGCAACAGATTGTTGAAATCGTGTGCAATACCGCCCGCAAGAACGCCCAGTGATTCGAGCTTCTGCATCCGAAGCTGCTCATCGACCTCGTTTTTCCGTTCAGTGATATCGTTTCCAATTCCGATCATACTGATTGGTTTGCCTTCTCGATTCCTCACCAGAGACGCACTGAGCGAGATGATCTTCTTTTCCCGTGAAGCATTTCGAAGCACGATCTCACCGTTCCATAAACCATCCTGTATGATTTTGTTCTGGATTACCTCGCTGTTGTTCTCTTTCCCGAGAACATCACCAATATTCCGTCCAATCAGTTTCATCGGACTTTCCAGACCATATTGAGCGACTGCGGCATCATTGGCATAGGTGACTGTCCCATTCATGTCCGATATCACCACGCCAATCGGCGATGACGCGATGGCGGCATCTTTGACCCGCATCATCTCTTCCGAGATTTTCTTCAGCGTGATATCTTCCAGAATACCCATGATGTATCGCGTCTTCCCGGTTTCATCGAACATCGGGATTTTCTTTGTATGCACCCAGCATTTTCTTCTGCCGGTATCGACATACTCCTCGTCAATTTCCAGGAAACTGCGTTTTTCGATCACTTCCATATCGTCTTGATGAAACGATTCTGCCAGATCAGCTTGCGCCACAATATCGTAATCCCGTTTCCCAAGCGTTTCGTCGGCGGTAAGACCGGTTATCTTCTCCATAGGCCTGTTCCAGACAACAAACCGGAAATCGTCCTCGACATCCTTGACGAGCACGCCAACCGGCAATTGCTGAATGATCTGCTCATAGATATCTTTCTGCGCCCTCAGCTCCTGCTCCGCCAGAACCCATTTCGTGATATCGACCAGCGACGCGACGCGCATCATGGTCTCGGGATCGAAATTGATCTTCATGTGAAGGTGCCGGATTTCTCCGCTACGATTGTAGATTTTGAACTCGTACTCCTTCGGCGGATTCCCCTTCATATCGGTACGCTGACGATGATATCCGGAAAGCCGCAAATAGTCTTCGGGTACGATGAAATCCGAGAGGTGTTTGAATCCTTCGATTCCCTCCCGAGAGAAGCCGACCAGTTCTTCGAATGTTTTATTACAGCGCGTTATGACGCCGTCGTTTCCGAACATGCAGATAGCGGTTCCCGTGTTCTCGTAGATCTGACGATACCGCATTTCCTCTTCATTCTGTATCTCCGCGACTTCATCTTTGCCGGTGACGGGAACGATGAAAAAATGCAGGACATCCTGATCGGGCGGATGGATACCGATCATGCGCAGGGGAATCACGTTTTGATCATGACGTGCGACGCTACGGACGATCTGGCTTGTTTTTTCAGCTTCGAGTCGTGGAAGCATATTTTTCATCATCTCGGCGATATCGGTCGGAAAGACGTTCTCCACCTTTTTCCCAATCAGATTCTCCTCGCCGGTGTGAATCCACTCAAGGGCTGCCTGATTCATCGAACGGATTGCAGCGTTATTCGATAGAACGACATGCGGAACATTCGAAATCGAGCAGAACAACTCGAGTGTCGATAAATCAACCGTATTTTTCATTGGTATATCTGTCATGGCATGATCCTCGAACAGCAAGAATTTCAGTACATTTCACGAATATCCCTCATTTGAGCAAGCAAAAAATATCCGGCACAGAAAAAATCACCCCACCTTTTCAAAAGAATTTCTTGCCTGATCGCACCCACGTCCGGTATATCTGCATTGTGTCAAGGAGGTTGAACATGAAAGGCTTCAGGTATTTCTGGATTTTCTTTCTCCTCGCATCCACTCTCGTTGCAGCAGAAAGTATGCCGGATTTTAAAAATATCATCCGGAATAGGCGGGAAAGCGAAACACAGCGCTGGGAGCAGATCACGGAACTAAACCGCGAACAAAACCGCCCCACGGAAGTTTACGACACCCGGGGAATGACGATCGAAATCGCCCTCGACTTCGAAAACGAGACCTTCGAAGCCGTCTGCACGCTCGAGATCGAGTCGCTTGTCGATAGCCTGGAGTCCTTCAGCTTCGACTATGACCATAGCTACGCCATTCATTCGATAGAACAGAACGGAGTCAACCTCTGGTCGACAACCTGGCCAGACGTCATCATCGCGACACTCAACGAACCCGCGCAAGCTGGCGAGACATTCACAATCGAAGTCGAATACCACAGCTTTCTTGACGACCGCTTGAGCGACGGACTGAAATTCGAATACCACGCCGGAACCCCCGTCGCCTTCACCATGTGCTCGCCCTTCGGCGCCAGAAAATGGATTCCCTGCAACGACACACCCGCCGACAAGATCGATACCGTCGATCTCTTCATAACCTACCCGTCGGAATACCTCTCCGCGGCCAACGGTCTCCTGCAAGAAACGATCGACAACGGCGACGGCACCAAAACCGACCACTGGCACGAGTCGCACCCCATCACCTCCTACCTGATCTCCCTCGCCGTGACCAACTACCAGGTCAGCTCCTTCAACTTCGTGTGGGAAGGACAGACCATGCCGGTCGATAACTACGTCTATCCAGAGCACTTCGACAGCGCTGTCGAGCTCTTCAACCAGTGCGGCGAAATGCTCACTTTCTACTCCTCCATCTACGGAGAGTACCCCTTCCTGGACGAAAAATACGGTCACGCCGTCTGCACCGACCTCGGCGCGCAAGCCATGGAACACCAGACCTGCACCTCCTTCAGAGCGGGCTATATGAGCGATGAGGCTGCACCCTACACCGTGGCGCACGAACTCTCCCACCAGTGGGGCGGCGACTGCCTCTCCATCGAAGGATGGTACGACGTATGGCTCAAAGAGGGATTCGCCACCTACTCCGAAGCGCTCTGGGCGGAACACCTCTACGGCACCGAAGGGCTGCTTCAATACATGGAAGACCTCGATTCCGGCAGCGATCTCGATCCCACGCTATACCGCGATCCGTTCGGATCCTCCAACGACATCTTCGACTGGACCATCTACGCCAAAGGCGCGTGGACCATGCACATGCTACGCGGCGTGATCGGAGACGAAGCCTTCTTCGATACCCTGTACGGCATCCTCAACGACCCCGATTTCCGCTACGGAAACTACAACACCAACCAGTTCCGCGACTACGCCGAGGAGGTCTCCGGCATGGAACTGGACTGGTTCTTCGAATGCTGGTACCTGAACGAGGGCAGGCCGCGCTACGAATACGCCGTGATGACCTCCCTTTCCTGGTTTCCCGAGCTGCAGTTTCCGCTGTTTATCATCCGGTCCGAAGGAACGTCCGGCGACGAATTCACCATGCAGGTACCTTTCGACTACGGCAGCGTTTCCGGCTCCTATCTCGTCGAACCGGGATTCAACTACTACCAGACACACTTGCCGGACTTCGGCTGGGATATCGAATGGGACCCCGACGGCTACGTACTGGACGGTGGATTCACCGAAAAACTTCCCGTGCTGGGCGAGGTGCCGAGACGCGACGGAAAGGTCGGACTGGTGTGGGAACCGTATTTCGACCAAAACATCGACGGCTACCTGATCTACCGTAGCGAGAACGACAGCGCGTTCGTGCGCATCACGGACGATCCAGTCCAGGGCACATCGTATCTGGACGAAGACCTCAACCCCGAATCGCAATACGCATACAAAATCCAGGCTGCACACATGCCCTGGGTGTCCCGATATTCCAATACGATTGTAACGCAACCGGTCGATTACTCGTTTGACACAGGGATACTCGTGGTGGATAACTCGATGAACTACAACACCGGAGCGCTACCCACCGACGAGGAGATGGACGCCTTCTACGACGACATCCTGCTTCACTATCCGCACCACGACTGGGATGTGAGCGAGCAGGGGATGCCACCGCTGACCGAGATGGGGAAGTATTCGACGATCATATGGCACGCGGACGACATTCAGCAGCTTCCACTTGTTGACGACATGTATCGACTCAGAAACTATGTCCTCGCGGGTGGAAATCTCCTGATATCGCAATGCAAGAAGACTTCCACCGTTCAGCCGGCAACGCTCGACGACTTCTTCGGGATCGAGAGCGTGAACTTCAGCAACAGCCCCGATTTCGCCGGCGCGATCGGCTCCGGTGCATTCATGGACATCCCGATCGATCCGGATCGACTGCCGCTGCCCAACTGGACCGACGGGCTGGGCTTCGTCTCCCGTTACAGCGTGGATACGGACAAGGCGGACGTGATCTACACCTACGACTCGGTCTCCGACGATCCGGAATGGGAGAACGAGCCGTGCGGCATCCGACTGCGTGACTGCGATCTGGTGCTGCTCGGGTTTCCGCTCTACTTCATGATGGCGGACGAAGCGCGCGCGTTCATGGATTATCTCATGGACGATTTCGGTGAACTCCAGCCGGCTGTTGACGAACAGTCCGCACCCGTCTGCGGGGTGGAGGTTTCGCTCTACCCGAATCCGTTCAACCCGGACTTGAACATTCGGCTGATGCTGGATCGACCGGGCAGAACAGAAATCCGCATCTACAACGTCCGTGGCGAGATGGTGCGGTCGTTCGAGCCGGAAATGCTGGACGCGGGAATCCATAATCGTACGTGGGACGGAACGAACAGCCGTGGAACGGCGGTCTCTTCCGGGATATATTTTGTGCGCACGAGCCACGCGGGTAAGACCAGCGTGACGCGCACGGCATTGATAAAGTAACGATAATAATAACGGAGATAAAATTATGGAACGTTTACACGATGTGGAGCTTGACCGCGATAAACTGCGGCTCTTTCACCTGGTCAAAAACTACGGCGACGTGATGGACGCCGAATCGCTGGTGCGCGATTTCGCCGACCGGCTGCGCTACAGTCTCTGCGCCGACCGCTACTCGGCTTCCGCGTACGACTGTTTCATCAGCTTCGCGCTGGCGGTCCGGGACTGCCTTACCGCACGCTGGATTCGGACGCAACAGGAATACTACAACAAGGACGCCAAGCGGGTCTATTACCTCTCCATGGAATTCCTGACCGGCAGGACGCTGGGCAACGCGATGATCAACCTCGGCATCTGGAACGAGGGTATCGAGGCGTTGAGCCGACTGGGGCTTACCCTCGAGGACATGCGCGAAATGGAGTGGGACGCGGGACTCGGCAACGGCGGTCTGGGAAGGCTGGCGGCGTGTTTCCTCGACTCGATGGCGAGTCTTCAATTGCCCGGCTACGGGTACGGAATCCGCTACGAATACGGCATCTTCTCCCAAAAACTGTGGGACGGCTATCAGGTCGAAACCCCGGACAACTGGCTCCGTTACGCCAACCCGTGGGAGATCGAGCGCCCCGAGTCTATCTATCCGGTGAAATTCTACGGCAGGCTGCACCAGTATCTTGATCCGCACGGAAAGTGGAAGGTCGATTGGGTCGATACGCAGAACGTGATGGCGATGGCGTACGACACGCCCGTCCCAGGCTACCGCAACAACACGGTCAACACCCTGCGGCTGTGGTCGTCCAAATCGACCCGCGAATTCAACCTGCAATACTTCAACAGCGGCGACTACATCCGCGCGGTGGACGAGAAAAACCACTCCGAGACCATCACCAAGGTCCTTTATCCCAACGACAACAACATGCAGGGCAAGGAGCTACGCCTGAAGCAGGAATACCTCTTCGTCTGCGCGACGCTCCAGGACATCCTGCGCCGGTTCGAGAAGATACACCACGACCTTAAACATCTGCCCGACAAGGTCGCCATCCAGCTCAATGATACGCACCCCGCGCTGGCGATCCCCGAGCTGATGCGGTTGCTGGTCGATGAACGCGCTGTTCCGTGGGATACCGCCTGGGATATCACCCGAAGAACCTTCGCCTACACCAACCACACCGTGCTGCCCGAAGCACTCGAACAGTGGCGAGTCGAGCTGATGGAGCGCGTCCTGCCGCGCCACCTCCAGATCATCTACGAGATCAACCGTCGCTTCATGGACCAGGTGTGGTCAACCTATCCGGGGGACATGGTTCGCATGCGCAACATGTCCATCATCCGCGAGGAGCCGGTCAAGGCGGTGCAGATGGCAAAGCTCGCCATCGTGGGATCGCACTCGGTCAACGGTGTCTCGGCGCTGCACTCCGAAATCCTGAAGAACAATATTTTCAAGCCCTTCTACGACATGATGCCGGAGAAATTCAACAACAAGACCAACGGTATCACGCAACGACGCTGGCTGAAGCTCTCCAATCCCCGCCTCTCCGAACTGATCGATTCGGTCATCGGCAAGGAGTGGACAAAGGACCTTTACAAGCTGAAGAAACTCGAGCCGTTCGTGGATGACGACTTCTTCCGCGATCGCTGGGAAAAGGTCAAGAAGGAGAACAAGAACGATTTTGCCAAGTGGGTGGAAGAGACCCACGGCATCCGCGTCAACCCGGAATCGATGTTCGATTTCCAGGTCAAGCGCATTCACGAGTACAAGCGACAACTGCTCAACGTGCTGCACGTGATCGACCTCTACAACCGCATACGGCTCAGTCCAAGGGAAGACCACCTTCCGCGTACGGTATTCATCGGTGGAAAGGCTGCCCCGGGCTATCAGCGAGCAAAGATGGTCATCAAGCTGATCAACTCCGTGGCGCACATAGTTAATAACGACCCGCGCGTTAGAGGGAAACTGCGGCTGGTCTTCCTGGTCAACTACAACGTCTCCATGGCGCAACGAATCTTCCCCGCGTCGGAGCTTTCCGAGCAGATTTCCACGGCGGGTCGAGAAGCCTCCGGCACCGGCAACATGAAGTTCGCCCTCAACGGCGCTCTGACCATCGGTACGCTGGACGGCGCGAATGTGGAGATCAAGGAAGAGGTCGGCGACGACAACATCTTCATCTTCGGGCTGAACGCCGGCGAGGTCGAGGAAGTCAAGCGCACCGGCTACAATCCGAAGATGTACTATGAGACCAATCCCAACCTGAAGCGGGTCCTCGACATGATCCACGACGGATATTTCTCGCCGGACAATCCCGAGCTCTTCCGTCCGCTGGTCAACTCGTTGCTGGACCGCGACGAATACCTGCTTCTGGCGGACTTCGATTCGTACGTCAACGCGCAGAAGAAGGTGGAAGAGGCGTACCGAGACAGGGAGCGCTGGACGAGGATGTCGATCATGAACGTCGCCAACAGCGGCAAGTTCTCCTCCGATCGCACCATCCACGAATACGCGACGCAGATATGGAACGTAAAACCGGTCGATGTGCCGCTCACGGACATTGACGCAATCACCGATACAGGAGAAGATGAATGATCGTATTCGTAACCGGCGGTGCCGGATACATCGGCAGCCACGCTTGCCTCGCACTACTCGAAGCGGGACATGAGGTCGTTGTTGTCGATAACCTTTCGAACAGCAAGGAAGAATCGCTTCGGCGCATGCAGGATATCACGGGCAAATCATTGAAATTCCACGAGATCGACCTGCTCGACGCAGAAGCGCTGGATCGCGTCGTCGAAGAGAGCAAACCGGACGCGGTCATCCACTTCGCGGGGTACAAAGCGGTGGGCGAATCGGTCGAAAAGCCGCTCATGTACTGGGACAACAACATCACCGGCACCATCAACCTGCTGCGGAGCATGCGGCGTCACGACGTCAAGGTGCTCGTTTTCAGCTCCTCGGCAACGGTCTATGGCGAGTCGGACCGGGTTCCCATCACCGAGGATTTCCCGCTCAAGCCCTACAGCCCCTACGGCTGGACCAAGTTTACCATCGAGCAGATGCTGCGCGATCAATACCATGCAAACGACGATATGAGCATCGTGATGCTGCGCTACTTCAACCCGGTGGGCGCGCATCCGTCCGGAAGAATCGGCGAAGACCCCAACGGCATGCCGAACAACCTATTTCCCTTCATCTCGCAGGTCATGATCGGACGAAGGCCCGAGCTGCGCATCTTCGGCAATGACTACCCGACCCCGGACGGCACCGGCGTGCGCGACTACATCCACGTGATGGACCTGGTTGACGGGCATCTCGTCGCACTCGAAAAGCTGCATGACAACCCAGGACTCTACACCTACAATCTCGGCACCGGAAAGGGTTGCAGCGTACTGGAGACTCTGCACGCTTTCGAGAATGTCACCGGTAAGACGATACCCTATCGCATCGTCGATCGCAGACCCGGCGACGTGGCGACAAGCTACTCCGATTGCTCCAAGGCGCTGAACGAACTGCACTGGAAAGCCAAACACGACCTGATCGATATGTGCGCCGATTCGTGGCGCTGGCAGTCGATGAATCCGGAGGGGTATTAGGAACCCCTATCCCAACCTTTCCCCTAAATAGGGGAAAGGAGTGGAGAGGTGGTCGGGCACGATATGATATCTAAAGCTTTACGCACCAACGGTTTCCCTCCCATAATTAGGGGAGGGTCAGGGAGGGGTTCCCATGTACCGCACATACTCAAGAAAACTTTTTTACGCAGCAAAGCAACTACGTGCCGAGATGACGCATTCCGAGAAACAGCTATGGCAGATGATTCGCAGAAAACAGATTCGAGGCGTGAAATTCCGAAAGCAGGTGCCTTTCGACCGATTCGTACTTGATTTTATGTGCAGTGACCCGAAAATAATCATCGAAGTTGATGGACAAATTCATGGCCAGCAGCAAATGAGGGATCAAGGACGTGACGAATTCTTTCGGGATAAAGGATATACGATACTGCGTTTTCGAAACGAGCAAATCCGGAATGATCTGACTTCTGTGTTGCGTGAGATTGATCGTGTAGTTGAGAGATTGATAAGAACCCCTATCCCGACCTTTCCCCTAAATAGGGGAAAGGAGTAGGGAGGTGGTCGGGCACGACATGATATTCTAATGCTTTACGTACCAACTGATTCCATCTACTAACCAAGGCAGGAAGTAGAGATGTGATTGAGAATACTCGAGTCTTACGTGGAAATACCAAGTTCAATCGTTATAGCAAGACACCTAACGCATTTCGTACCAACGGTTTCCCTCCCCTAATTAGGGGAGAGTCAGGGAGGGGTTCTCACTCAATCAGCAATATCTTTCCCGAATCCTTCCTGCCACCGGACCGCACACGATAGAGGTAAATTCCGGAAGGAAGTGGTTTCCCGTGTCGGTCGCGCGCGTCCCAGGAGATCGAGGATGTACGAGAAGCCTTCGTGAGTGAACGCAGCTTCTGACCGACGACGTTGTAGATTTCGATGGTGCAGGATCGATCGTCGGGCAGCGAAAACCGTACCGTGTTTCCGGCGCGGACGGGATTCGGGAAGCATTGTATCGCGAGTGGATGTTCGTCGATAGGATCATCGTCGATATCGTTTTCGCGAACCAGCGTAAAGTCCATCTTGATCACTGTATCCGGCTGCACGACGACATCCTCGACGAGCAGGTCTTCGAAACCATCGGCCGAACACGTCACGTCGTACGTGCCTTCGTACAACACCAGGCAGTAATCGCCGAACAGACCGCTCATCGCCACGCAGGTATCGGCATGGACCACCGCGCCACGCATTCCGAACTGCGTGCTGCTGTCCCGTACCGTACCCATGATGAACGACCTCGCGTCATTCGGATAGATCGCGCTACGCGGACAAATTTCCACACAGTCGCCGCAACCGTCGCAAAGATTCTGGTCGATGCGCATGCAGTGCAGTTCCATATCGTACGATATCGCACCATTGGGACAGATAAAGGTACACTCCGCGCAGCCGTCGCAGATGCCGGGATTGATCTGATAGGTCTCTCGAACCGAGCCGGCGAAGAGGATGAATCCAAAAGATATTAACAGGAATACGTTTATCGCTCGTCGCATTGCACCTCCATGTATCGAGACCACGAAACCTTTTATGCAATTACGATGCCGAAACGCTACTACTCCGCGATCCTTGCAAGACGAAAGCCGTTAATATCGCTTGAGGAGCCCGGAACGCGATGACCGCGACTGAACACACTGCAACTACTGGCATTGCCGATCCAGCAACCGCCTCGCAGAACCCGCCAGGATAACGGGCTGGACTCGGGACCCTTGGGATTGATCTGCGCTACATCGCGATAATCGTCATACCAGTCCCAGCACCATTCACTCACATTCCCGCTCATGTCATGGATTCCGATGTTATTAGCCTGCTTCCGGCAAACCGGTTGGGGCTTGAATCCCGAGCCGGTGTCCGAATTACTTCGATACCAGCCGACAGCGTCAATGGAATCACTGCCGGCATATTGATAATCGGGATCATTGGTCGAGCCCCGTGCCGCGTATTCCCATTCCGCTTCCGTGGGAAGCCTGTAGCCCCCGGCATCCCAGTCGCAAGACCAGTTCGAGAGGTCGTAACAGGGCGTCAGACCTTGATGAATACTCAGGTAATTACAGTACGCAACAGCGCCATACCAGGCGATCTCGGTACAGGGGCATCGATGACTTTCCGCATAGTAACTACCGCTGAACGCAAGCCGATCGCCGTTCCAGTCTATGGAACAACTGCTGTCTTCCAGATTCAGCAGTACCCGGCAATCACCTTGGGCATTCATCACCGCGGTTTCCGTACAGGTAACCAACCCCTGCCGGTATGCCCAGTTAAATACATCGATCACTTCCCGGTGCGTCACTTCATGAATCCCGATATTGAATGCGTCCAGGGATACTTCATGCACCGGCAGAGCGTTATCTTCGATGTCTCCACGGGTATCCCCCATCACGAACGAACCGGCAGGTACGAAGATCATGTTGCTCGATTCATCATTCAATGTAATGCCTGCTTCGGTAATATTGCCGGTATAGTAGTACGAGAAGGCATACACTCGATACGAATAATCCGCTCCCGTTTCCAGACACTCATCAAGGTAAACGAAGGTGTCGGAGGTAACATCCACGAGCCAGTTCCAGTCTCCCGAATTCGTCCTTCTATCGATTCTGAAGCCAACGGTAGGACACAGTGAGGTGTATTCCCATGTCAATTCGCAACTGCATACACTGATTTGCTCGATCTGAAGATTGTGCGGGTGAGGCAAGGTAATCGCGATAGAGATTTGAGCGTAATCCGACGCATTCCTGTAGTCAGCGGCATACACGCGGTATTCGAGAACGTCCCCGTAGTCAAATCCCGAGTCGGTGAAGGCTCTCTCGGTATTTTCCAGCAAAATGTAGCTCTCCTGCCATGAAGAATCGTTGAGCTTGCGGTCGATACGATAATGCGCGGTTAGTCCGTCATGCACCCATGAAAGCCGGACGCTGGACAAAGACAACATTTCAATCCGAAGCGAATCGACCGGTGCCATCGCGATGCCGGAACCGGTCGGATTGGTGGAATCATGCTCTCCACACGAGAGCAGCAAAATACCTGCAATAGCGCATACAATGAATAATCCGTATCTCATAACCTCTCCACACATGTCGGTTTGTATTGCAATACTGTAATTCACGGTTGAAGCTGTAAAGGAAAATCTCCATGATCCATCCTCTCCACACGTCGGCGGTTTTTCTGGACATCCGAAGCGAACCGGTTATCGTTTGACCCGGAGAACGAATCGATGAGAAGCACCGACAACGAAGCAATCGCGGCAACCAGACGGGTCACCTGGGCGGGACTGGTCGTCAACCTGCTGCTATCCGCCCTGAAATTCGTCACCGGTATCCTGGGCAATAGCCAGGCGGTGGTCGCGGACGCGGTACACAGCGTATCGGACACGGTGACCGACCTGGCGGTAATCTTCGGCGTCAAGTTCTGGAACGCGCCGCCGGACGAGGATCACCCGTACGGACATCGCAGGATCGAGACGCTGATCACGGTCTTCATCGGCGTGGTGCTGGCAGTGGTGGCGGTGGAGCTGGCGCGTGACGCCATCCGCGGAATCCAGTCGGCGGAAGAGCACATCCCGCGCTGGATCGCGCTCATCGGCGCAGGTGCGTCTATCGTCAGCAAGGAAATCCTCTACCGCGTCACCGTGCGCATCGGTCACAAGCAGAAATCTCCCGCCCTGATCGCCAACGCCTGGCACCACCGTTCGGACGCCTTCAGCTCGATCCCGGCGCTGCTGGCGGTCGTCGCGGCGATTATCGATCCGAGGCTCGCGGTGCTCGACCACGTAGGCGCGATCGTGGTGGCGGTGTTTATCCTGAAGGTCGCCTGGGATATTGCCTGGCCCGCGCTGAAGGAACTGACCGACGCCGGTGCATGCAAGAAAGAACACGAAACCATCGTCCGCATCGCCATGAGCGTCGAGGGCGTCCGCACCGCGCACGCCGTGCGGTCGAGGCGTGTCGGGCAAACGCTGCACGTGGATATGCATATCGAGGTCGATGCGGATATAAGCGTGTATGATGGGCACGAGATCGCCACGAGGGTCAAGCGTCGGCTGATCGACGAGGGCCCGGGCATCGCGGATGTGGTGGTGCATATAGAACCATATGGGGAGTCATGATGAGCAAAAGAGAGACATTTGAAGCTGAGCGCGAGCGCTTGAACGAAACCACCATGAAGTACGCCGGGAAGGAGCTGAAGCGGTTCTTCAGCCTGGACGGGCAGGTCTATCGCGAAGGCGCGCTACTGGCAAAGACCAAGGAGATGCTGGGTCTGGTCGCGTCTATGGTGCTGCGCTGCGACGACTGCATCAAATACCACACCATCCAGTGCCACGATTGCGGCGTCACAAGCGAGGAATTCAACGAAGCTGTCTCCGTCGCGCTGATCGTCGGCGGCTCGATCGTGATCCCGCATATCCGCAGGGCGATGGAACTGTGGGACGAACTGGAGCAATCATGAAGCGGATCGGTGCCCACGTCAGCGCCGCGGGAGGCGTGTTCAATGCGCCCTTGAACGCGCAGAAAATCGGCGCCAAAGCCTTCGCGCTCTTCACTAAAAACCAGAAGCAGTGGAAGGCTAAACCGCTGACCGAAGACATCGTCGAGAAGTTTTTATCCAACTGCAAGACAGCAGGTTACAGTCCGGAGCACATCCTGCCGCACGATTCGTATCTGATCAACCTCGGCAATCCGGACAGCGAGAAACGCGCCAAATCGCTGGACGCCTTCATCGACGAGCTCCGGCGCTGCGAACAACTCGGTCTGATGTATCTGAACTTCCATCCGGGTAGTCACCTGGGTAAGGTTTCGGAGGACGAATGCCTTCAAATCATCGCGGACGGTGTCTCGGAAGCGCTGAGCAGAACAAAGTCGGCGATCGCGGTGATCGAGAACACCTCCGGCATGGGCAACCACGTCGGATACCGGTTCGAGTACCTCGCGCGCATCATCGAGCTTGTCGAGCCGAAGGACCGCGTCGGCGTCTGCATCGACACCTGTCACGCTTACACCGCAGGCTACGATTTCCGCACACCCGAAGCCTACGAAAAGACGATGAAGGATTTTGACGACGTGATCGGAATCCGCTACCTGAAAGGCATGCACCTGAACGACACGCAGAAAGCGCTGGGCAGTCGGATCGATCGACACGCCTCCATCGGCGAGGGCGAACTTGGCGAAAAAACCTTCCGGCTAATCATGAACGACCCGCGCCTGGACGAGATTCCAATGATCCTCGAAACGCCCGACGAAACCATCTGGGACAAGGAAATCGCGCTGCTCTATTCGCTATCCTCTTCGTAGATAAAGAATTCCACCTCCCATTCCTGCAAGAATCCTTCCACATGCGCCTCGCTATCGAGCGTAACGCTACCTCTTTCATTATCGCGCCAGAGTTCCAGCGTCGCGGAGTCTTTCAACAATCCGATCACCTGCATGCTATCGGCATCCGGAGTTTTCAGCGCGATCAGACGGTCCTGCGGGATGAACAGCAGCATCTCGTCCAACTCTGCATCGACGTAGTGGTGTCCCTCGGCGAGAATCTCCGCGTCGAAGTCGTCCCATTTCCGCACCGTCAGCATCAGCCAGGTTCCCTCCGGTAGATAGACATACCGTCCACGCGAATTTTGCCCGTGAACCGGCGCCGCCATCAGCGATTCACCGATGAAAAACTGATCCTCGAACGTCGCCAGGGCCGGATCGTCGTAGTGATACGCCAGCGGACGAATGAGCGGTTCACCCTCGTGCGCCGCTTTCAGGAATTCGGAATAGAGGTACGGCAAGAGCGCGTAACGCAGCCGGATGGTATCGCGCAGGATATCGCGCGTCTCGTCGTCGAACTGCCATGGCTCCTGCGGGCGGGTTCCGACGGCGCTGTGGTTGCGGAAGAACGGGGTCAGCGCGCCGAGTTGGGTCCAGCGAACGAGCAGCTCCGGGCTGACATTGTCGTTGAAGCCGCCCACGTCGGCACCGCAGAAGAGGAAGCCGCACAGATTCAGACTCTGGATCATGCGGATGTGCAGAAGAAGGTGTTCCCAACGACTGGCGTTGTCACCCGTCCAGAGTCCGCTGATCCGGTGCGTGCCGCTGTAGCTCGAACGTGAGAAGAGGAATTTTGCGTCACGCGACGCCCTGACCATCCCGTAACCGTAGAGGTTGTGGATGTCCGTGTGTTTGATTCGTTTGCCGTCGTCGTCTCGCTGGAACATCGCGCAAAAATTTTCGGGGAAATTCTGGATATCCTCGCAACTCCAGCGCATGTCGAAGATGCCCTGCGGCTGAAGGTCGTCGGGACTATCCAGCTTCGAAACCGACCGGCGGATGCGTTCGAGGCTGCTGTCGGTGCAGAACATGGCCGGTTCGTTCATGTCGCACCAGATGCCTTCGATCCCGCTCTCGAGCAGATGACGGACATGGGAAGCCCACCAGTCGCGGGTTTTCTCGTTGTGGAAATCCGGCAGGTGTGTCCAGCCGGGCCAGACCATCGCGCGATAGGGTTTCCCATCTTTGTCGGTGCAGAAATACCCGCCTTCGAGACCCTCCCGGCAGATTTCGTACCCGGGATCAATCTTCACGCCCGGATCGAGGATCGCGACCAGCCGGATGCCCTGTTTCTTCAGGTCTTCGGCGAGCTTCGGAAGGTTCGGAAAGCGCTCCTCATCGACGGTGAACACACGGTAGCCCTTCATGTAGTCGATGTCGAGGTGGATAGCGCTGCACGGGATATCGTGCTCCCGGAATTTGTCGGCGAGCGCGCGCACGGTCTTCTCGTCCGGGTAGCTCCATCGACTCTGGTGGTAGCCGAACGCCCACTCGGGTGGGACATAGGACGATCCGGTCAGGCGCAGGTATTCGGATGCGCACTCGCGGATGGTGTCGGCGTGCCACAGGTAGAGATCGAACGTGTCGGACGGGATAGCGATGGTCAATTCGTCGCGCCGGGTGAAGCCGATATCGAAATCGATTTTCGCGGGGTAATCGACGAACAATCCGAGGCAACTCCCGCCGCAGATGTAGAGGACGGGATGCGAGCTGTAGAGCGCGTCCTTGTCCGGATTGTGGTGCGGTTCATCGACGCACCATGCGCGGTATCGGCGACCGCGTTTGTTCAACGGGCCGAGTTGCTCGCCCAGTCCGAGCACGATTTCGTCGTCATTCATCGTGAGCCTGAGACGGTAGCCATTCTCGATTTGTTCGATTCGAATGCGCGAACCGAAGGGGTGCGTATCGCACGGCTCCCACGGTTTGAGAATGACGGCGCCGGTCTCGATCGGTTCCGAGAATCTCAAACGGTAAATTTTATCATTATTACGAATCAGCATGTTGCCTCCATGTTAACGATCACGATAGCGCCTTTCGTGTCCAGTGTTTTCTATCTGCCTGATTTAACAGCAAATTAACACATCGCTAACAGACGATTTATTCGCCTTTTTTGTTTGACAAAGTACCTTATCTGAAAATTCGTACCAGTAAATCATAAGTGCCGATATCCTCTTGATGAATGTGTGGATTCATGACTCTCCGGGACCGCCAAGCTCCGGCTTGGCAAAGACTGTTCTCCGGGACCGCCAAGCTCCAGCTTGGCATAAGGTGCCTCCCGATGGTCCGCCAAGCTCCAGCTTGGCATTAATTCGAGATAGGTAGTACGACACACACAGAAATCAAGAGAGAGCCAAGCTGGAGCTTGGCGGACCTTAAGAGAAGAGAGTGCCAAGCTGGAGCTTAGCGCACCCACAGAGAAAGAGAGTGCCAAGCTGGAGCTTGGCGGACCAATAGAGAAGAAAACGGAGGAGTCTTGTGGAAAACACGATCTACATTCTCGATGACGAAGAAGACATTTTATCGCTTGTTTCGCTGAATCTGAAGAAATCAGGATTTCATCCGGTCGCGTTCGACAATGCACGGGACTTTCACAAGGCGCTGCAGGGCAACGTCCCTGCCCTGATCATCCTCGATCTGATGCTGCCGAACACGGACGGCATGGAGATATGCAAGTCACTGCGCAAGGACGAGCGACTCTCCGGCATCCCGATCATCATGCTGACCGCACGCGAAGACGAGATGGATCGCGTCCTCGGCCTCGAGCTCGGCGCTGACGATTACATTACCAAGCCGTTCTCGCCGCGGGAACTGGTCGCGCGCGTCAAGGCGGTGCTCCGCAGATCGACGCCGGCGACCAAGACGACCCGCAAGCTGTCCGCCGGTATCCTGACCATGGATTTCAACACCTACGAGGTGTGGGTCAAGGACGAGAAGGTCGGCCTCACATCGACCGAGTTTCGCCTGCTGAAACTCCTGGTGGAGCGTAAGGGCTGGGTGTTCAGTCGCGAGCAGATTCTCGACTACCTGTGGGGCAAGGAGAAGATCGTGATCGACCGCACGGTGGATGTCCACATCAAGAACCTGCGCGAGAAGCTGCTGGACGCCGGAGACTACATCAAAAACGTCCGGGGTGTCGGCTACAAGATCGAAATCTGATATGAACCGGGATTTCATTTCCAGGTCCGTCGAACGCAGGATAACCCTCGTTCTCTTCGGTATCCTCGTTTTCGTCGTGATCAGCCTGTCAACGCTGCACCACCATCGCAAGCGGATCGTGTTCCGCCACCTGAACGGTATTGCCGGGATACTCAAGGACAATCTCGAACAGATCGAGCCGGACTCGACCATGATCGACCTCACCCAATACAGGTCCGGCAACTACCGCATCTCGATCATCGACCGGCACGGCGACGTCATCGCGGACACCCACCCGGAGTCCAGCGATATCCCTTACCTCTACAAGCGCCCCGAAATCGTGCGGGGCCTGAGCGGATATCCCGATATCCGGATGCGAAAGAACTCCGGTAAATACGAATATTATTACGTCGCGCCGCTGAAATTCTCCGATCCCGATATGACCAGGCTGAAGACGCTGCTCTACCTGCAATTCCTCGATACGGACACGATTGTAAGACCTTATCTGCCGGTGATCCTCGGTTTCTCTGGGCTGCTCCTCGCGATCACGCTGGGCGTGTTCTTCTACCAGGCGTATCGGGAAAAGGTGGCGATGGAGCATGTTGTCCGATCGATTCAGGAGCTGGTGAAGGGACACGGGCTGCCGGACGGCGCCAAAGACTTGGGCAACTTCCGGGATATCATGGATGAAATCGAAGTCCTCGGGCAACGCGTCCTGCACGACAACTCGGAATTGCAGTACCTGAAGGGCATACAGGATACCCTGTTCAACTCCCTGAAAGCCAAAATCTGCGTCGTCGATGCGTCAGGCAGGATTCTGTATCGCAGCCGCAAATTCAACCAGATGTTCTCCAACCGCGATATCACGGGCAGAAAGCTTCGGGAAGTCATCCGGGACGACACCTTCAATCACCTGATCGAGAAAACCTTTGCGGAGAAATCGAATCAGGAGATGGAGATCGCCTGGAACCGCGAATACTACGCCGCAAGCTCCTCCTGGATATCGGAAGAGAACTGCGTTGTGATCCTGCTGTACAACATCACCGAAATCCGGCACACGCAGACGATGCAGAGCGAGTTTATCCAGAATGTCTCCCACGAGCTGAAGACACCGCTCACCTCGATCAAGGGCTTCCTGGAGACCCTTCGCGAGGACATCGAGGACGAAGACAGCCTCGGCTATATCTCCATCATCGAGCGCAACACCAACCGCTTGATCCGCATCATTCAGGACCTATTCGTGCTCACGCGCAACGAAAGCGACGCGGTCAGCAAGTTCAAGCCGTTGAACCTCGGGAAGCTCATCCGCCAGATTGGCACCGGATTACAGGACGAAATCGACGGAAAAGGACTCGAACTCACCATCGATATTGACGATTGCGATTTCACGGTGCAGGGCGATATGTTCAAGCTCGAACAGGTGTTCATCAATCTGATCCGTAACTCGATGCAGCACACCGAAAAGGGGATGATTCACCTCGGCTGCATCCGAAAGAATAATTCAGTCGAAGCTATCGTCCAGGACACCGGGATCGGGATTCCGGGAAAACACCTGCCGTTCCTGTTCGATCGCTTTTATGTCGTCGATAAATCACGCTCCAGAAAGTACGGTGGCACCGGTCTGGGGCTGAGCATCGTCAAGCAGATCGTATCCCAACATTCGGGAGAAATCGGGATCGAGAGTTCCGTCGGCAAGGGAACGACGGTCACGATCCATTTTCCCGCAATGAACAAGAATAACCACGTATGAACCCAAATCCATTCAGGAAGTGTAATTCAATGATTGATCCGAAAGCCATGAAAATGGTGAAAGCTATTGCGGCACAATACTCCAGATATGGCGCCGCGTTCGACGACCTGGTTCAGGAAGGATTGATCGGCTACATGGAAGCCGTGAAGCGATACGATCCCGGTAAGGGAGCCGAGCTTTCCACCTACGCGCCTTACTGGGTGAAGAAAATGATCCTGCAATTTCTGGATAACGAGATCAAGTTCCGATCGCGCACCGTCGAGCTCAACGAGGGAGTTGTCAGAGACGACGCGGTCGAACCGGAGCCCGAGGAGAACGCAATAAACCTGCCGGACGACATGCCTTTCATCGAGCAGAATATCATCCGACAGGTGTTCGAGGAAAATCGGTCGTTGACCGAGATTTCCAATCTTATGGGAATCCGCCGGGAGCGAATTCGTCAGATCAAGCAGAAAGCGATGCGGAGACTGCGCCTGACCGTCAACGCGGAGAGCTTTTAGAACGCTCCGTGCCGGACGATCTTGCCATCGACCATGTAGATGGTGTCCTCGGCGATATTCGTCGCCAGGTCTCCGATGCGCTCGAAGTATCGGAAGATGTTGATGTAGCGTAGCAGGACGCCGATGTTTGACGGCGCTTTGGTCATCTCGTTCTTCAGGTACGAGATCATGTTGCGAACCATGTCGTCCAGATCGTCGTCCATCTTGCAGACATCGGCTGCGAGCTTGTCGTCCTGGTTGAACATCGCGTCGAGGCTCATCCGTACCATCTCCAGCGACTTGCTCGATATCTCCTCGAAGGTGAAGTGCGGATTGAGCTCCGGTCTGGAATACTCGCTCATGTAGATGGCGTTCTTGGACAGATTGACCGCCATATCGCCCATGCGCTCGAGATCGTTGTTGATCTTGAGCATGCCGACGATGAGGCGCAGGTCGTTCGCCACCGGTTGATAGAGCGCGAACATTTTCAGGCAGTCTTCCTCGATCTCCACTTCGCGGCGATCTATCTCGTTGTCCTTGAGGATAATCTCGCGCGCGAGCTCGGTGTCGTGATCCTCGATCGCTTTCGTCGCTTCCTTGAGCATCGACTCGACCGACATGGCCAGAGACATGATATTTTTCTTGAGGTCTTCGATTTCTCTCCAAAGATGAATCATCGTTTCTCCCTTCCTTATCCGAAACGACCCGTGATATAGTCTTCCGTTTTCTGTTTTCTCGGTTTCTTGAAGAGCAGCGGCGTCTCGGAGAATTCGATCAGGTCGCCCTCGTAGAAGAAGGCGGTGTAATCGGAGACCCTGGCGGCCTGCTGCATATTGTGCGTCACGATGAGAATCGTGTAATTATGTACCAGTTCGTCAATCAAATCTTCGATTTTCAAGGTCGCCTGCGGGTCCAGCGCCGAGGTCGGTTCGTCCATGAGCAGGATATCGGGATTCGCCGCGAGCGCCCGTGCGATGCAGAGTCGCTGCTGCTGACCGCCGGAAAGCCCCAGTGCGTTCTTGTCGAGCCGGTCTTTGACTTCGTCCCAGATCGCGGCTTTGCGCAGACAGGTCTCCACAACCTCGTCGAGCTTCTTCTTGCTCCTTATGCCTTGCAATCGCTGACTGAAGATGATGTTCTCGTAGATCGATTTCGGGAACGGATTCGGCTTCTGGAAAACCATGCCGATCCGTTTCCTGAGCGTCACCACGTCGATGCGCGGATCATGGATGTCCTGCCCCTCGAAGATCATCCTGCCCTTGTTGTGGCAGACGGGGATCAGGTCGTTCATGCGGTTCAGCGCACGCAGGTAGGTGCTCTTGCCGCATCCGCTCGGGCCGATGATCGCGGTGACTTTCTTCTCCGGAACGTTCATCGAGACCTTTTTCACCGCCTCGTGGTTTCCGTAGAAGATGGAGAAATCTTCCGAATAGATATGGGCCTGTTCACGTGGGATCAGGGTACCCTCGATTTCGGGATATTGCTTTGCGTTTTCGATGTCGGTCATTCCGTTAACCTCGCAGTTTCTTTGAGATGCGCGCCCTGAGGATAATCGCGAAGAGGTTCAGCGCGAGTACCAGAAGAATCAGGGTGAGAACCATTCCGTATTGCACGTGACGGATTTCGTCAACGGCTTCGTGTTCTGTCGCAAGATTGTAAATATTCCATGATAGCGCAGGGGTACCGTTGTTGAACGTTTCGAGAATTTTCAGGGGTTTCCCTACGCTGACCGCCGCGGTGAAGATGATGGGCGCGGTCTCTCCCGCCGCACGTCCCATGCTGATCACGATTCCGGTAAGGATTCCGGGAAGCGCGGCCGGCAGGATAACCTTGAGCACGGTTCCCCACTTGGTGGCGCCCAGGCTGAGCGCGGCTTCCTTGTAGGTGTGCGGTACCGCCCGGATCGCCTCTTCCGCCGCGCGGATGATGGTCGGCAGAATCAGGATTGCAAGCGTCATCGATCCGGCGAGAACGCTCTTGTTCGAGGAGACGTGCATCGTGTTGATGAAGAACGCCAGACCGAACAGACCGAACACGATGCTGGGTACACCGGCGAGCGTGCTGATACACGTCCTTAGCAGACTGACGAATTTTCCTTCCCGTGCGAACTCCGCCAGGAAGATCGCCACGATGATACCCAACGGAACGGCGAAGAGCATCGAGCCCAGCGTCAGGTAGAACGTACCGAGCACCTCGGGCCAGATACCGCCGAAGAAGTGGGAGTCGTGCGATTCGTCGAAGAGGAAACGCCAGTAGAAGGTGAAATGCGGATTGAGGATTTCCTTTATGTGCTCCTCGAACCAGGGAAAGAATTCCTCCATCGAGGTGCCCTTGAAGTCATCGACGCGCGCTACCTGACGCAGACGCCCTTCCTCGTTACCGCTTTCGCCATAGTACCATTCTTCGCGGTTCATGACCAGATCGACCAGCATCTTCGTGCGGTCGTCCCAACGTGTCCTGCCGTAGTTATCGCTGGGCAGGACGGAGCGTGGGTCGGTACCGGGCTGCGGGCCGAGTAATTTGTATATGTATTCCTCAATCTCTTCAAGGTCGTTGTTGAAGTCTCTGCGCTCCGCGTAGGAGAACTCGGGCAGTTCATTCTCGCGGAAGAATTCAATCTTCTCGTAGATCGGTTTGGCAAGTTCGTGGCTTCGATCGACTTCGTCCGCGATCCGGCCCGCGTTTCCCCTGCCGAATGTATCGAGCTGGAATCTGCGGAACTCCACCGTGCCCTGGAAGAAGAACGCGCCGGCGCCCTTGTAGGTGATGGGCCCCAGCAGCACCAGAAGCGTTAGTGCCATGAAAATGATGGAGATGAAGCCAAAACCGGTGAAAGATCGGTCGAGTATCTTTCTTGTTCTCAGTTGTGCCATGTCAGCTCCCCTTCAGTTTCTTGCGTGCGCGAACGACGATCCATTCGCTGACCAGGTTGCTGATGAACGAGAAGACCAGCAGGCACAAGCCCATCGCGAAGAGGACGTGATATCTGGCGGAACCGGTTGACTGATCCGCCTCGCCCATATCGCCGGCGATGGTCGCGGTGAGGGTGCGGATCGGCTCGAAGAAGTTGTACCACGGCTCGGGAATCTGTGCCGCGTTTCCGGATGCCATCCACACAACCATCGTCTCACCGAGCGCGCGCATCGTTCCCAGGATGACCGCGGCGATGATGCCGCTGCTGGCGGCGGGAATCACCACTTTCAAGAGGGTCTCCGCTCGAGTCGCTCCGAGTGCGTAACTGCCTTCCCGGAGCTCGCGGCCGACCGCCTGGAGCGCGTCTTCCGAGACACTCACCACCGTTGGAAGCGCCATGATCCCGAGGATCACGGACACGTTCAACGCATTGGTTCCGCTGGATATCGCGATACCACTGGCTTTGGCGCTGATGTAATACAATATGCCGATTATAACGATTTCAAATAATGCGAGTACGGTAAAATAGAGCGACCAGCCGAGCTTGAACTTCGTATGGATCATGTCCGACAGCATGAACGCGAGGATGGTCAGGGTCGGTAGCCCGACAACCCATATCGCCACGACGAGGAAATTGCCGCCGTGATTCTGCAGGAGCGGCGCGAAGATCACCAGCGCGAAGAATCCATAAACCACCGACGGAATCGCCGCCAGGATTTCGATCACCGGCTTGACCATCTGACGCACCTTGAACGGCATGACGTCGCTCAGCGATACCGCTGCCGCCACGCCGAGCGGAACGCATACGAGCACCGCGCCGAGCGTCACGATCGCGGAACCGAAGAAGATCGACAGTGCGCCGAACTTCGCCGGATCGTGCGAAGGATACCACGCGGTACTGGTGAAGAACTCCGTAAAACCCTCGATCCGGAAGAACGGTATGGCGTCCTTAGCGATGACGTATATAATGAAAAAAAGCGTGAGCATCGTCACGGACGCGATCATAAACAGAAAACCGTGCGCGAGGTTGGAGGCCAGCCTGCGTAGCAGACTGGCCCTCTCGCTCATCAAAAGTGATTTTCCGTTTGGTGAATCAACGGTGTTTCTTTCCATGACTCTCTTCGGTATTAATAGGATGTGACCGGGATGTAACCGATCGATTCGATCATCTTCTGTCCCTCTTCGGTCAGATAGATGGTTATAAACTTATAGACCCAGGAACCCATCTTGGGATAGCCGTTGGTGAACATGAACAGGGGTCGTGCGATGGGGTAATCGCCGAGTGCGATGGTCTTGGCGGAGACTTCGATTCCGTTGACGGTCAATGCCTTGACAGTGCGATCGACGAAGCCGAGTCCGACGTATCCGATCGCGCCCTTGGTGCTCTGTACGCGCTGACGTGCCTGTCCGTTGCTTCCGACGTATTCCGCGCCGTCCACGATCTTCTCTTTCTTCATCACCAGACCTTCGAATGTTTCGTAGGTACCGCTGTTGGTGTCGCGGCTGATCACGACGATCTTCTCGTTCGCGCCGCCGAGGTCTTTCCAGTTCTTGATCTTACCCATGTAGATGTCGCGAATCTGATCGGTGGTCAGGTTCTTGACGGGGTTGCTGGGATGGACAACCATTGCGATACCGTCGAGCGCCACAACGTGCGCGACCGGTGTTACGCCGTTATCGACGCAAGCCTTGAATTCCTTGTCCTTCATGAAACGGGACATGTTCGCGATGTCGCAGGTGCTGTTCAGCAGACTCTTGGCGCCGTTACCGCTGCCGGATTCGCTAACTTCGACATTCACTTCGGGATACATCTTCATGTAATATTCCGCAAACGCCTTCGCAATCGGACCCACCGTGGTCGATCCGTCAAGCTTGATGCTTTCTTTCGCGCTCAGAGAAACAATTGCCAGTGCGGCAAGGATTGCAATCATCAATGCTTTCTTATACATTCTTACCTCCGAATTTCTGCTTCGATGCAAAGATTTACACATTGATACGCTCGCAGGATAAATTCAGTATAAAGCGGACGTTAACACAATCCTAACACGGTGGGCTGTCGAAATATATTCGTATTATGGCGATTACAACCCCATAGACCATGCCCGGACAGAAGGAAATTGAGACCCTCACCCTGACCCTCTCCCACTTCGTGGGCGAGGGAACATCGTGCTTCAGATGATTGTTCCTTATAGCTCCTTCTCCCGCGTAGTGGGAGAAGGCGGGGGATGAGGGTAATAATCGTTCTGTGGTCGAGAAGGCGGGGGATGAGGACTTCAATCGATGAGATCAAGGTCAAGTAGTACAAAACATGAGGAAGCGTTGGCATTCCCACCCACCCGTTTCAAAAGAAAATTCCGCGAAATATTCACTCGCGAAACGAATTCACACCGGGAATTCCAATGCATCCAAACCTGCGCCGCGAAAGACATTGCAAACCAATAATGAATGTAATCGATTGAATATTCTCATGTTAGCTTTGTGTGAAAACCGACATTCAGAAAAATTAGTTTGACAGATTCCACCACCCCGAGAAAGGGTATTCGAAAATATAATAGTGGAAAATATTATATGCGAAAATATCGTGATTTCCGTTCGCGTATCGGACGGGATGAGGAGGTTTATAGATGTCGAGAGTACACATGGCTGTCCTGGGTATGCTAAACGAAAAGCCCATGTACGGTTACGAGTTCAAGCGCTATATCGCCGAGCGCAATCTGAATCAATGGGCGAACGTTTATCTTCCGGCGGTTTACAAAGCACTGCAATCGCTCGAGGCGAAAGGATATATCCAGGGTCGGCGCGAAGTCGAGGGCAACAATCCTCCCCGCATCGTGTACGAAATGACCGAAGCCGGTAGAAACTATCTAAAGAAGCTGGTCAGAACCAATCTGGAGAAGCCCAAGCACAAGCACGATTTCTGGGTGGCGGTCGCGTTCATGCTGGAAAGCATCGACCCCGAAACTGCGCTGCATGCGGTTCGCAAGCAACTCGATCGGACGAAAAAATTGCACGATATCTTCGAGGACGAGGAGAAGGCACCTCCGATTGAAGATTTGCCATTCAATGTTCGCGTTTTAGTCGGTCTGGGCAGAAGCATACACGAAGTGCACAAGAAGTGGCTGAACGAACTGATCGACGGGATACAGAATCCCGAGAACCAGAGTTTCTTTATCAACGAGGTATAGCATGAAAAAGACAATTATAACACTGATAGCCGGAATTTTAGCCGTCTGCGGTTTCGCGCTGACGCTGCAAGAAGCGCGTGACCTGGCGATGGAAAACAATCCGGAACTGAAGGCCGAATACCACGCGATGAAGTCGTCGCAGTGGGACTACCGCAAGTCGTTCCTGTCGCTGTTCCCAAGCGCGAGCCTGAGCGGCAGCTATTTACGGTATGACGATGAGCAATCCATGAATATGGGCACGAACCAGCAAACAGGCCAGCCGATGACATACGAATACGACGAGGCGAAAAGCTACTCGGTGACCGTCACGCAGCCGATCTTCAACGGCGGCAAGATATGGCTGGGATCGCGCATCAACCGCGACGCAGCAAAGATCGGCGAAAGCGCGTACGAGAGCAAGCGTCTGAGCGTGCTTCGCGAGACCGAATCGAAGTTCTACACCGTGCTCGAAAATCAGGAGCTGGTGGAGATCGCCGCAAAAAGCCTGGAATCGGCGCGGCAGAATCTGGAACGGGCGGAGGTTCGCTACGAGACGGGTACGCTGTCGAGGGCGGACATCCTGAACATGCAGTCGGAGCTGGCGTCGAAGGAGCTTCAGTTCATCCAGATGGAGAACGTCCTGTCGCTCAGTCGCATCGATCTGGCGAACTACCTGCAACTCGACAAGGTCGATACGGTGGAGCCGATCGATTTCGAAGTGTACCAGGCGGAGATGGAAGAGGTTCAGGGCGTGCTGAGCGGTAATTTCGAGACGATCATCGACCGCGTGATCGAGAAGGGGCTTGCGGAAAACAAGTCGATCGAGATGGCGAAACGTCAAGTCTCGATGAGCGAGAAATCGCTCTTGATGTCGGAGGGGAACTTCCTGCCGTCGATCAACCTTCAATACCAGAAGCAGTGGCAAGCGCTCGAGGACGAGGATTTCGAGGGCAAAGGTCAGATCATGCTGACGGCATCCGTGCCGATCTTCCCGCTGATCGACAACGGCTCCGGCGTGCTGGCCGCCAGGCACAACAACCGCAACGCCGAATACACCTACCGGTCCACCGAGGACGGTATCAAGACCGCGCTGCGCAGCGGCATCTACAATCTGGTGACAGCCGCCAAGTCGGTACGGGCATCGAAGCTGGCGCTCGAATTCGCGGAGGAGACCTATCAGCAAATGCAGGAGCGATTCCGCAGCGAGCTTATCACCACATCCGACCTGCTCGACAGCGAAGTGATGCTGACATCGGCACGCTCGAACTACGCTACGAGCCTGTACAACTATCTCCGGTATCGTTCATCGCTGCTGGTGCTGATGGGCACGGACGATGAAGCCGAACTGATGAATATTTTGAAGTAATATATTTTGGAGGAAAACGTGAAGAATGCGATATACATTTCCATTGCGATCGTCATGATCGCACTGATTACCGGCTGCCCGAAGAAGAGCGCCGGAGAAGAGCAGCAGCAAGCACAAAATGATGAAGCACGGGTTCCGGTGCTGGTCGAGACGGTTCAGCCGCGCGAACTGGATCGGTTTGTCCGCGTTTCGGGCAAGCTGGAAGGGATTGTCGATATCACCATGGTCTCAGAGACCGCCGGCAAGGTCGTATCCATCGAGAAGAGCCTGGGCGACTGGGTTACGAAAGACGAGCCGATCGGCAGCGTCGATAACCGCGATTACCGGATCATGCTGGATCAGGCGAAGGCGGCATTGCTCTCCGCGGAGAGCCAGTTTGAAGCCGCGGAAGCGAGCTTCCAGGCGACGGAGAACCTGTACAATCAGGAGAAGGTCTCACGCGTGGAATACGTGACCGCCAAGTCGAGTCTCAAGGGCGTGCTGGCGCAGCTCGAGGGTGCGAAGGCCGGTGCGGAGAGCGCGCAGAAAGCCTACGACAACTCGCGCTTCCTGGCTCCGGTATCGGGCTACATCACCTACCTGCCGATCGAGAAGGGGCAATACATCTCGATGGGTCAGACGGTCTGCAACATCGTCAATTCGAAGCGCCTGATCGTGAAGACGGGCGTCAACGAGAGCGATATCTTCTTCATCCGGAAGGGACAGAAGGCACGGATACGCCACACCGGCAACGGAACGGAGTACGAAGGAACCATCACCGGCGTCGGAATCAGTCCCGTGCAGGGAACCGCCAGCTACCCGGTCGAGATCGAGATCGACAACGGCGACCGGCAGCTCTTTCCGGGGATGGTGATCGACGCGAGGATTCGCAGCAAGACATACAAGGACGTGTTCTATACCTCGCTCAACAATGTGAAGGTACAATACGACGAACCATACGTCTTCGTGATCGATAAAGACAATCGTGCCGAGCATCGAAAGGTCGTACTCGGCACAACAATCGAAGAGAACATCATCATCACGGCAGGATTGAATTCGGGCGAATCTCTGGTCGTTGACGGAGTGGATAATCTTGAAAACGGCACGCTTGTAGATGTTCGTAAACCGGTAGAATAGTGGCCCTCAACCGAAGGAGATAGAATGTCAGTCGTAAAATTTTCTGTAAACAACCCGGTACTGGTCAACATGATCATGATTCTCGTGTTCATTGTTGGTATCGGAACAATGCAGCAGATTCCCAAAGAGGAGATGCCGGCGGTTGATTTTGGATCGTTTATCATCATTGTCACCTATCCGGGCGTATCTCCATCCGAAATGGAACAACTGGTGCTGAATAAAATTGAAGAAGAGATCGCGGATGTTGACGACATCGACATCATGCAATCGACCGCATCGGAAGGCAGGGCCGTACTCATGGTCGAGTTCCTTCCGGATGCTGATATCGACAAGGCGTGGGACGATCTCAACACGGAGCTGGACAAGATCAACGATCTGCCGGAAGACGCGCAGGATCCGATTGTTATCAAGCTGAATATGCGTGAAGTGAATCCAATATGTTCGATTGTACTCGGAGGTGATTTCACGGGCAACGGTATCCGCGAGATCGCGGAAGACCTCCGTGATAAAATCCTCGATATGGATTACATATCCAAAGCGGACATCTATGGAACGCGTGAGCGCGAGATATGGATTGAAGCCGACTTGAACAAGCTCGATCAGTACGGACTGACTCTGGACGACCTCGCCTCCGCGATTCAGATGCGCAACATGAACGTCCCGGGCGGAACGATCGAATTCGGAAAAGTCGAGTTCATCGTGCGAACCGTGGGTGAATTCGAATCGACGCACCAGATCGGCGAACTGCTGGTCAATATGGATTCCAGCGGAAGAGGAATTCGCGTAAAAGACGTGGCCACCGTGGCGGACACGCTCGAAGAACGCACGTTGATATCCAAACTCGATATGAAGCAGGCTGTAAGTATCTATGTCTATAAAAAGGCCGACGGTAACATCATTACGATCAACCAGGACATCCAGAAGAAGATCGACGAGTTCAAGGAGACCGTGCCTGGATTGCGTGCCACGATGCGAAACGACGGATCGATCGAAGTGAAGAATTCCATCTCGACACTTGGCAATAACGCGCTTTTCGGCGTTGCGCTTGTGTTCGTGTTGCTTCTGATCTTCATCGGTGTCCGTAACGCGTTGTACGCGAGCATCGGCATTCCATTCAGTTTCCTTCTTACATTCATCATGATGCGCTATCTGGATATAACGATGAACTCCTTATCGCTGTTTGGTCTGGTGCTGGTACTCGGTATGATCGTGGATGACGCGATTATTGTGCTGGAGAATGTCTATCGACATATCGAGATGGGCTATCCGGCCAGGGAGGCCGCGATCATCGGCACGAAAGAAATCATGTGGCCTGTCATAGCGGCCGTTACCACAACCGCTGCCGCCTTCATGCCGATGGTTCTGATGGAAGGAATGATGGGCAAATTCATGCGCGTTTTCCCCATCGTGGTTTCGCTGGCACTTCTGGCGTCGCTGTTCGAAAGCCTTATCATCCTGCCTTCGCATATCGCGGAATGGGATGGTCTGTTCCGCCGGAAGAAAAAGGTCGGAGGAGACCAGCCGGATGAAGCGGATCAGCCCCGCCAGAAGAAGCAGAAGAACAAGGTTATGAGGTTCCTGCTACGTCGATACACGCGGGTACTCAAGGCTGCGTTGAAACATCGCTGGGTTACGCTTGGATTGGTTCTCCTCTCCCTGGTTCTGATGGGCATGATGCTGATGAGCATCCAGTTCGAGTTCTTCCCCAAACAGAAATCCAAGACGATCGTGCTCCAGCTCAAGACACCGGTCGGAACGAACCTCGACACAACCGACGGCGTTGTCACGAAAGTCGAGAGCTACATCATGTCCATGAAAGAGAAGGCCGATATCGAAGCGATCGTGACAACGGTCGGAATGATGGAAGACAACCACCGGATGGAGATCACGACATCCAATTCCGAGCTGCGAATCGATCTTGTCGAGCGCGACGACATGCAGTTCACGCACGAGGAGATCAAGAATTCAATCCGCGGATATCTCGATGAATTGCCCGGCGTTTACAGCTATAACTTCACCGAACCGAACGATGGTCCGCCGACTGGAGCCGATATCGAAATTCGCGTCAAAGGAGATAATCTGGATCGGCTGGAGTACCTTTCGAATGTTGTCCAGAACGAACTGAAGAAGATACCGGGCGTTGCCGACATACGTGACTCTTTCCAGCCCGGTAAGGAAGAGATCATCATCGAGCCGTACCACGACAAACTGGCAATGTACGGGCTGAGTGTCGCCCAGATCGCCGGAACCGTTCGCACTGCGATCTACGGAAGCGATGTTTCGGAGTATCGCGGAAGCGGTATTGACGAATTCGATATCATTGTACGAGCAAAAGAAGATCAGGTCGAGAAGCTGAACCATCTGGAGAATCTCAAGATTCGCACCATGATGGGAAATCTCGTCGCACTGAAAGACGTCGCTGATTTGAGAAACGAGACAAGCCTGGCGCAGATTTCGCACCGTGACCAAAAGCGCATTGTCACCATCACGGGTGAAAACAGCACCTACGAGGTTAATGGACAGATGAAGAAGAGGACAACCTCCGAGGTGATGGGCGTCCTGTTTGGCGATAAAATCCGTGGTACGAAAGGAACGCTGGGTAATTTCGCGGATCGCTTCCCGGGCTATGAGATCGAAACCGGTGGTGTCGCAGAAGAGCAGGCGAAATCATACACGTCGCTTGGGAAAGCCTTCATCGTGGCGATCCTGTTGATCTTCACGATCCTGGCAGCGCAATTCCGCTCCTATGTACAGCCCTTTATCGTGATGCTGACGATCCCGTTCAGCTTCGTTGGCGTGGTGTTCGGCTTGTTCGTGACGCGCCTTCCATTCTCGCTGGGAACGCTGGTCGCAGTTGTCGCGCTGGCGGGGGTTGTGGTCAACGACTCGCTGGTTCTGGTCGATTTCGTCAACCGGGAACGCGAACGCGGAATCAACCGATGGCAATCGCTCATCAACGCCGGCAGAACCAGACTCAGGCCCATCATTCTTACGACGGTGACGACCATCTTCGGCGTACTGCCGATGGTGCTTTCCACTTCGCAGTCCGCCCAGGAATGGAAGCCGATCGCGGTGAGCATGATTTTCGGCCTCGGCTTCGCCACCATGCTGACCCTGCTGGTGATCCCGGTGTTCTACTCCTTCGTCGATTCATGCTTTGGCTGCATTGGCGCAACACGCTTCAAAACGCATATCAGCTTCGAGCAGGCGATGGAAGAAGCGATGGAAAAAGGATGGGATGAGGAAGACTGATCCCCGTTGAACCGATAATACGATTCCCTCTCCGATCTTCGGTTGGAGAGGGATTGTCTTATGTAGGGACAGGTTTCCCGGGCTGTGTGAAAAAAAATGGGCAACCGCGACGGGCTGCCCGTGAAATTTCGTGCGATATAATTATTTGTTTACTTTGAACGTGGTGTCGCCGTTTTTGATGAAACCGACGATCTGGTTTGCCGCTGCGAGACCTGCGTTGATGTTCGCTTCCTTGGTTTGGGCACCCATTTTCTTGGGTGTGAAGTAGCAGCGATCGGGGTATTTCTCGACCAGTTCGTCCGCGATGGTGGGTGCGATATCGGAGACGTATTTGAGATCGGCGCGTTTCTCCATGATCTCCTTGAGGGCATCTTCATCGACCACTTCCTTGCGGGCGGTATTGACGATGCATGCGCCTTCCTTCATCATGCTCATGAGCTGGTAGTTGACCATTCCGCGAGTGGCTTCTATGAGCGGCAGATTAAGCGAGATGTAGTCGCAAGAGGAGTACATCTCTTCGACGGTTTTCATCGGGGTGACGTTGTCCTTCTCCATCTTTTCGGCGGAGATGAACGGATCGAGCGCGCAGACTTCCATGCCGAAGCCTTGTGCGATACGCGCGATGTTGACGCCGACGTGGCCGTAGGCGTGGATTCCCATCTTCTTGCCCTTGAGCTCGGTCCCCGCTTTTCCGTTGAACTGTCCACGCGCCATATAGACCATCATGCCCAAGGCGAGTTCGGCGACGGCGTTGGAGTTCTGACCGGGAGTATTCATGACGGTGATGCCCTTCGCGGTCGCTGCCGCGAGATCGACGTTGTCGTAACCTGCGCCGGCGCGAACCACGATCTTCAGGTTGTTCGCCGCGGCGATCACTTCGGCGGTGACCTTGTCACTACGGATGATCAGCGCATCGGCGTCCTTGACCGCTTCGAGAAGCTCGGATTTGTCGGAATATTTTTCGAGCAGCGCCAATTCGCACCCCGCCTTCTCGATGATTTCACGAATCCCTTTTACTGCCGCCGGGGCGAAGGGTTTTTCGGTTGCCACTAATACTTTCATGGTGCCTCCAGTTTATGGTGATTTGCGCTATTTCTGTTCGCGCGCCGATAATGGTCAAGGATATTTCACTGATGGGTGCAATCCGGCGAACCAACGCCCGTTTTCCATATCCTTTTCGGGCGTGATATATCATATCGATATCTGAAAGAAGGGATTTCTTCGCGGCGGACATGGATTCGATTGGCATCGCTCTTGCAAATGTTCCGGGAAAAAAGTTTGAGGGGATATGCACATGAAAAACAAGGGGATTTTTAGGCTCGTAGCCATCTCGATTCTGCTGATTACCTGGTCGATTACCCTGCACGCCGACGTGAAAAGAAGGATCGTCGTGTTCGGGTCGTCCGTGGCCGCCGGCTGGGTGACAAGCCGCCACGAACAATACGACATGCAAAACGGCTACGCATACCGGCTCCGGCGCTATCTCAATGACTGCGATGTGATCGTCAACTGCGTACCAGGCGATAACACGCGCTCTTCGCTACGCCGAATCCAGCAGGACCTGCTCGACCTGAAGCCGGACTACGCGCTGATCGGACTCGCCATGGCAAACGAAGGACTGGGCCGGGCGCCGGTCGATTCGGTGACCGCGCACTACCGGGAGGGGCTCCGAAAGATCATCGGGCTGTGCCGTGAGAACGGCATCGAGCCGATCGTCGGTCTGTGCTATCCTAACGACGGCTTCGACGAGGACGACTACGCAGCCGTACGCGCCATGAATATCGAGATCGCGCAGTGGGACGTCCCGACCATCAACTTCCTCGGCGCGCTGGACGACGGCCAGGGGCATTTCCCGGAGGGCACGACGTTCGAGGGGGATCACCCGGACGACGTCGGGCACGAGGAGATGTCCTACGCCATCGAACCGAGGATGTTCCGGGTAAGCCCGGCGTGGAACAAGAGAGCGCTGAATCCCGCGATGGGGAAGGAGTACATGAACGTGCAGACTGATTTCAGCTATACTCCGGGTCGCATGATGCACAGCTTTACGTTCACGTTCGATTGCGCGGTGGAGAGCGGTGTCCATGAGGCGCTCATCGAGGGCGTTCAGGGCTTTATGCTGCTTACGTTTGATCGGAGCGTACTGAATATTCAATGGAACGACGAACGATACACCGAATCCATTAGCTCGGGGCCGTTGCGCATCACCATTTCCCAATACTATCTCGACGAGAGGATCGAGGTTTATATGAACGGCCGAAAGGTCAGGACGATTAGGGCGCGTACCGAGCCGCTGGCGTTCACGTTGCGCGCGGGAGAAGGCATACGATACGCCAGCGTAGGTGTCTATCGTTCTGCGATGAATCGGGACGAAATCGGTGCGCTGTGCGAGGGAATCGTGCTGAACGGTAGCCTGTGCGTGTGGAGCAATTTCGTCCTCGACGATTCGGACGGGCAGTACGATAACGCGATTCCGTGGAACGAGATCGGTATCGGGCAGAAAGACGCGCTGAGAACCCAGTACAGGACTGCCCGGGAAGCGCGAGAAAACCAGCCTGTCTTTCCCGAGAAGTCGTTTATCACCCTTGCTGAGAACGAACTTCTGGAATACGCCGGCGAATACGCTATTTCCGCAGACGATTGCATGGAGATCAAGATTGTCGATAGCGAGCTCCGGTTGTTTGACCGCGGGCAGTCCATCGTGCTATTGGCCGAATCGAGGGACCATTTCTTCGTGAGAGTGCCCTATACGTTTCTGGTGGATTTCGAGCGGGAGGAGGGCGCGATTACGCAGATGTCGATTACGGTAATGGGAAACCGGATGACGGCGGTAAAACAGTAAATCGGTGAATGTGCTTCGATTTCGATATGGTTGAAGGGCAATTCGCTTGACATAATTGCAAAGAGCCTCTGTTTCTGGTTGTACCGGGGAATAAAAAACACAGGAGGTTCTATGAAAATCTGGATTCTATTTCTTTTGTTTGCTGTTTCTATTGGATTGTCGGCAGTCGGTTTCTCGTTCGGGCCGGAGTTTGGTTACGAGTTCGGCGATGCGACCTATACGTATGACTATGACTGGGATGATGATTACGACTACGACTACGACGATACATGGGATGACTCTTTTGAATCAAGCAGTTGGCGGCTAAGTTTCGTAATTGACTCGAATATCAGTAAATACAATCTGATTAACTACCGTGCTCGGGTTGGATACGGGCAGCTTGACAGAACCTACGATTCGACTGACTGGGATCAAACGTATAACGTGATTTCGACCGAACATTCCATCGGGTTCGGGATCGTCCGAAAGGATAATCTCAGGATGTGGATTGGTCCGTCTTTCGAACTCGACTTTATGTTTTACGAAGATGAGCACGACTATGATACTTATTCGATAGAAGAAGATTCATTCCTTTTCGGGTTCGGATTTGGACCGACGTTCGGCGTCAATATTGTCCCAACCCAGAGGTTTGCACTGGCTATGGAAGTCGGGGTGAAGGTTGGGTTCCAGTTCGGGTATATCGATTATTATTATGAGGATCACGACGGATACTACGATGACGATTTGTATGCCGACATCGAATCGACAAGCTTCATGCTTACTTTCAAGGCATTTCCGATGCTGCTAGCTGGCGAATTTTAATCGGATCATGCTTTTTCATGGCCCTGCCGCAAGCCGGTGGGGCTTTTTCCGTTTTATAAAGTCGCAGCCCGGGAGCAACGCCCTTCGGACAAACAATTAGCTTGACATAATGCAGATATCGGGGTCAGTTTTGAAGAAATGCGATAAGGAGGATATATGAAAATCTGGATGTTGCTTCTTATGTTTATCGTTGCTATGGGATTATCGGCAGTCGGATTCTCGTTCGGGCCGGAGTTCGGCTTCGATTTCGGTCTCACACAGATCGATGCTTTCGACACCGAGGACGAGGATGATAACGTTGAAGACAGTGACGAGTTTGCTTCAAGTCAGTGGCGTCTTTACTTCATGATCGATTCCAATGTGAAGAAGTACAACCTGGTGAATTACCGCGGCAGGATCGGGTACGGTCAGATCGAGAGGAACTACGACACGATGCCCTGGGACTATACCTACGACGTTATCTGCACGGAGCACACCGTCGGATTCGGAATGGTTCGCCGCGATAAGATGAGAATGTGGCTCGGACCTTCCATTCTGCTGGATTTCATGTTCTTCGACGAGGAAGAGAATGATGATTATTATGGCACCGAGAGTACGGATTCCTTTGTCTTCGGATTCGGCGTAGGACCAACGTTCGGAATCAACTTCGTGCCGACGTCGAGATTCGCGATCGGGATCGAACTGGCTTTCAAGTATAAATTTGAAGTGGGATCGATCAACTGGGAATATGAAACCGAGAGTTACTACGGTTATTCGGAAACCTATGATGAAAGCTCGGATATCATGTCCGACACGTACATGTTCACTTTCAAGGTATTCCCGATGCTCCTGGCCGGTGAGTATTGATCCATAAGAAAGATATTACAAGCCCTGTCGTCGCTGGCGGGGCTTCTTTTCATCCTTGCGATTCTCGAGATACTATTGTGTTTGAGTGCCTCAAATGGCAAAAAGGAGCTGTGATGAAATTTCGGATATTCCTTCTAATGCTGACATTGTCAATTGGGTTGTCTGCTGTTGGTCTCTCAATTGGTCCGGAGTTCGGTTTTGATTTCGGGACTTCCGATATTGACGTTTACAATAACAACAGAAGTAGCGATGACTTTGGATCGACCCAATGGCGCTTGAACATTATGGTTGATACGGGTGTGTGTAAATACGTTCGTGTGAACTATCGTTGCAGGGTCGGATATGGGCAGATACACAGGACGTACGATTCACTTGATTGGGACTTGCTGTATGACGTGTTTTCGACAGAGCACTCCGTTGGAATCGGCCTGATCCGTAAGAAGAATATGAGGTTGTGGCTGGGGCCTTCCATCCAATTGGAAATGATGTCCATGGAAGACAGTGAAACGGATGATCAGGATTATGAAAATCTGAACGAATCTTCCGTTTTTGGAGTAGGTCTTGGTCCGACAGTGGGTTTTAACCTGAGAACCTCTGAGGAATTTGCGGTTGGAATGGAGCTTGGGTTCAAGTACAAGTTCGAGATCGGCGATATCACGTTAGCCGATGACCATATGGATATCATGTCAAATTGCTATATGATCACGTTCAAGGCATTCCCGATCCTACTGGAAGGCGAATACTGGTAACGTCTGAGTCGTGGCGCAAACTGAAACGTAGTTTAATCTGAACGCTATGCTTGTATATCGATTGAGGTATTTATGCGAAAATGTCTGATGGTTCTGCTTATCGCTTCCATGTTCGGCTGTCTCGCGGCGGCCGGAATCGGAATCGGCGGCAATGCCGGTATGGATTATGGCTTGTATGGCAATCTGATTACGCGGAGCATGAAAGGCTCGTCCTGGAACGCGAATCTCGTATGGGATTCGAACCTGATGCAGAACGACAAGCGGAACTTCCGCGTGAGAATCTGTTCTGGCAAACGGACCAGTAACTACTCGGGCGACAGCAATATCTTCGAATACTTCGTTCTGGAGCGGGTCAATTTCGACATGCTTTCGCTCGATACGACGCTTGGTTATCACGTTGCGCACGGAGAGCATTATCGCTTCTGGGCGGGCTTCAATTTCGGTGTCGAGCACGGGTACGCTTCCGGTCGGGCGTGGACCGGCGAGACAGTCTGGTCTGATCTCAAACAGTACGACTATACTGCTCATACGACCGGACTCAGCCTCGGGATGTCACTGGGATGGAATATCCCGACCAGTTCGTCGTGGATCATGTCGCTCGAATTCACATTGCGTGGTACCATTGCGCTGAACGAATACGAGTTCAAACAGGTCGATGATCGCGATGAAAATCTTGAAGGAAAAACGACACGCGAGAACCGCATCGCGCTTATTTGCAATGTGATACCGTTCTATCGGTTTATGGAGTAAAATCAACTTCCGAATGTGCCGCTTGCGGCTTTTTTTGAATGTTGATTTGTGAAGACTTGGATATGAGGCAATTTGTGGAGCTATCGTCGGTGAGTCGTAGGGAGAATCCCTCTGTGGTTGCTCATATAGAGAGGAGAGAGATGCGGACGGGGACGTCCGCGTTCCCAGGGGATGCCAAGCCGGAGCTTGGCGGACCGTAAGAAAAACGACCCACCGATTCGATGGGTCGCTGAAAGCAATATACACCGACTCTATTCCGTCAATTCCTTGATCGTCGATTTGCACAATTCGATAGATCGCTCGGGCGATTCGGATTCCGCATAGACGCGAATGATCGGCTCGGTACCGGACTTGCGGATGTGAACCCAGTAGTCGTCGCCGATGATCTTCAGTCCGTCGGTGTGGTCGAGCTTCATCTCCGCGTAGATGCGTTCGGCCTTCTGCATGACCGGGTCGAGCATGTCCGGCGCGACCTCGATCTTCATCTTGCCGAAGTAGTAGCGCGGAATCTCGTTTGCCAGCTCGGAGATTTTCCTGTCCGTCTGCGCCATGTACGAGAGGATCAGCGCCATGCCGATGAACGCGTCACGGGTGTAGTGTACGTCCGGGCAGATGATGCCACCGTTGCCCTCGCCGCCGACGGGACTCTGGATTTCCTTCATCAGCTTGCCGACGTTGATCTCGCCGACCTTCGTCCTGTGAACCTTGACGCCGTGCTTTTCTGCGATGTCCTCGGAAGCCATCGATGAGGAGAGGTTGGTCACGATGTCGCCCTTCTTGTGCGAGAGGATGAACGACTCCGCCAGCAGAAGCGAGAATTCCTCGCCGATTGCCTGGCCGTCCTCGTTGATGATCGATAGCCGGTCTGCGTCCGGATCGGTCGCGAAGCCGATATCGCAGATTCCGAGACGTACAGCGTCCTCGATCTGCGCGAGGTTCTCGTTGAGCGGCTCGGGCGGATGCGCAAAGATACCGGTCTGCTCGCAGTTGATTTCCATGATCCTACAGTTCAGTTGCTTCAGCAGCTCGTTTGCCATCACGCCGCCGGCGCCGTTTACGCAATCGATTGCGACGGAGAAATTTCGCTCCCGGATTGCGTCGATATCGATGTAGGGTACTGCGAGAATTTTATCGATATGCCGCCGGATCGCCTGATCGTCGTGCGCGAAGGAGCCCATGTGATCCCACTCGGCATAGTAGATGGGGGTGTCGATCATGGCGAGGAATTTTTGCGCCTTTTCGGGGTAGAGGAACAGCCCGTTGGAATCGACGAATTTCATGGCGTTCCACTGTGCCGGATTGTGGGACGCGGTGATGCAGATGCCACCGGTCGCGTCGCTCTCTTCCACCGCCAGGAGTACGGTCGGTGTGGGAACGATACCGAGGTCGATCACCTCGCAGCCCACGCTCATCAAGCCGGATACCACCGCGTGCAACATGGCCGGTCCGGTGCGGCGGGAATCTCGTCCGATAATGATTTTGCCGCGTTCCTGCATGATTCCGAAATGTGCGGCGTAGCGAAGCGCGATGTCGGGTGTCAGGGTTTCGCCATAGACGCCGCGGACACCGGATACGCTGGTCATTAATTTACTCATTGAATAGCTCCATACTTTATTTTGCCGTCGATGATAACGGCGTCGATTCGATTTTCGTAAACGAAGGGGTCGTCGGAGAAGATGTTGAGATCGGCATCGGCACCCGGGAAGATGCCACCGATACGATGGGACTGGCCCAGGATTTTCGCGGGGACGCTCGTAATGGACTTGAGTGCGGTTTCTCTGGAAAGCCCGTTTCGAACCGCCAGACGAACGTCGTCGAAGAGCGCGCCGGCCCGTTCGTAGGGCGCGTCCGTCATGACGGCGAATTCGATCCCCGCCTCCTCAAAGATGCGTGCCGTGTCCAGTCTGCGACCGCGCAGTTCCTGCTTGATCCCCGCCGAGTTGATCGGGCCCAGCACGACGTGCACCTTTTTCGATGCCAGCCAGTCCACGATCATCCAGCCCTGGGTCGCGTGCTCGATCACCAGATCGAGATCGAACTCCTCCGCGATGCGGATCGCCGTCTGGATGTCGTCGATGCGGTGCGCGTGGATGCGGATGGGTTTTTCGCGGTTCAGGACGCGGCAGAGGACTTCGAGCGATTCGTCTCGTGTGAAGAATTGCCCGGACTTCTTGCGCAGGTCGTACTGGATTGCGCTCAGGAATGCCTCGCGGATCAGCTTCACGATTCCCATTCGCGATGAGGGTGTCGTTTGCAGCGAGGAATAATGTACCTTGGGGTTTTCACCGAGCGCGCATTTCAGTCCCGAAAAGTCGTCGATCAGCGTCTCTTCCAGGATCAGGCTTCCGTTTTTCACTAGCGTCATCTGTCCCGCGATCACGTTGGTCGATCCGGGCGAAACGCATTGCGCGGTAACGCCGTGCCGTAGCGCGTCCTCGAATCCTGCGTCGTCGGGCTTGATTCCGTCCAGCGCGCGAAGCAACGGTTGCACCGGGTCTCCGGGATTGTTGTTGTCCCGCCCGATATTTCCTTCACCGACCTGGATCAGCCCCGTATGACTGTGCGCGTCGATGAATCCGGGCGTGACGTACTTCCCTGTCAGGTCGTATCGCGTGTAACCGTCCGGTATTTCGATATCCGTTCCGACCGCCACGATGGTGCCGTCGGCGACCAGGATCGTGCCGTTTTCGAGCGGTCTGTCATCGACAGCGGTATCGATGCGTGCGCCGGTGAGCGCGAACGATTTCCCGAGTTCAGTCAAACCGGGCTCTATTCGCCAAACGTCTTATCGACAAGGTTTTGGACGAGATTGTCGTCGGCGAGGTACGGCACGGTGATATGTCCTTCGCCGTGGTGTTTCTCGTTCCAGTCGCGTGCGGTCTTGATGGCGTTTTCGTTGCGTGCCCAGTTACGACGCGCCACGCCGCCCATCACATCCCAGGAGAGCCCGAGCTTGATGATGTTGTCGGCTTTCTTGCTGCCGTCGAGCACGATACCGTTGCCGCCGTTGCTGGCTCTGCCGATTCCGACACCGCCACCGTTGGAGAGCACGACCAGCGTCATGCCACGGGCGATGTTTCCGCCGAAGCACTGCACCGACATATCGGCGGTGACGTTGCTGCCGTCGTAGATGTTGGCTGTCTCGCGGAAGGGGGAGTCCGTGCCGGAGACGTCGTGGTGATCGCGCCCCAACATGACCGGGCCCAGTTTCCCACGGCGGATCATCTCGTTGAATTTCAGCGCGATGCGAACGCGACCTTCCTCGTCGGCATAGAGGATGCGGGCCTTGGTTCCGACCACGAGCTTGTTCTGCTCGGCGGTGCGGATCCAGTGGTAGTTGTCAAAGTCTTGCGGGCTGCGGTTCGGGTCGATGCAGTCCATGGCGAGATTGTCGGTCAGCTTGAGGTCTTCGTCCTTTCCGCTGAGGCATACCCAACGGAATGGACCGTAGCCGTTGTCGAAGCAGATCGGACCCATGATGTCCTCGACGTAGGAGGGCCAGATGAAGCCTTCGCTGGTATCGACGCCGTTTTTCGAAATCGATCTCTCGCCGGCTTCGAAGATGGACGCCATGAAGCTGTTGCCGTAATCCCAGAAATGCGAACCTTTTTTCGTCAGTCGCTTGATCACCTGGAAGTGGCGCAGCAGCGATTCATCGACCAGTTCCTTGAACTTCTCCGGGTCGTCGTTCATGATCCGGCGACCCTCGTCGAAGGTGACGCCTGCCGGTGTGTAGCCGCCCTCATAAACGGCGTGGCAGGAGGTCTGGTCGGAGATGAGCGGGATATCGATGTCGTGTTCGTCGATGTATTCGAGCAGATCGACCACGTTGCCGTGGTAGGCGATGGACACGCTCTCGCCGCTCTTTTTATATTCATCGACCCACTGGAAGATTTGCTGAAGGTTGTCGGAGACTTTGCCGACCCAGCCCTGCGAGTGGCGCGTCTCGATGCGGCTGTACTCGACCTCGGCGATGATGCCGATGCCGCCGGCGATCTCGATGGCTTTCGCCTGAGCGCCGGACATTCCACCCAGACCGCTGGTCGCGTAGCAGATGCCGGAGAGGTTCTTGTCGCTGGACAGACCGAGGTATTTACGAGCCGCGTTCAGCACCGTGATGTAGGTGCCGTGGACGATGCCCTGCGGACCGATGTACATCCATCCGCCGGCGGTCATCTGACCGTAATTGGTGCAACCCAGCGCGGTGAGCTTGCGGAAGTTCTCGGGATCGTCCCACTGACCCACCATCAAGCCGTTGGTGGAAACGACGCGTGGCGCGTCCGGCTTGGATGGGAACAGCCCCACCGGGTGACCGGAGGCGACGACGAGCGTCTGGTCCTCGTTGATGATTTCCAGATATCGCTTGATGAGCTGATACTGCATCCAGTTCTGGCAGACCTGTCCCGTTTCGCCGTAGGTGACCAGTTCGTAGGGGTAGAGCGCGACGTTGAAATCGAGATTGTTGTCTATCATGACTTGCAGCGCGCGTCCCTCGACGGAGCCCTTGTAATGGTCGATGGGTCTTCCGCTGAGCTTTCCGGTGGGACGATAGCGGTAGCCGTAGATGCGTCCCATGGTCTTGAGCTCTTCCATGAATTCGGGGGCGAGGGTTTCGTGCAGCGATTCGGGGATGTATCTGAGGGCGTTTTTCAGCGCCAGCGCGGCTTCGCGTTTGTTGAGGTTGAATCCTCTGGATGGCGCTCTTCGGATGCCTGGTTCGAAAGTTTGTTTTTCCGGTAGTACGTCGGGTAATGTGATTTGTAGTGGCGCCTTGGGCATTCTTCCTCCTTTATTCGATCACACCGCTCTTGATGATCTGCTTCTTGTCCTGGTTCCCTTCCACCAGATATTCCTCGATCTTCTCGTCCAACATTTTGACGATCTCCAGCGAGAACGACTTGGTTAGCCCGTTCTTGGACTGACCGCGCAGCAGGTAGATGTTATCGATGTTCGAGTCTTCGAGCTCGGGGTAGAAGTTTTCGTCGATGGTCTCGGCGACGACGATGCTCTTGCATCGGTCGTGGCTTATCTTCGCGAGACGGGAGTAGTAATCGACGCGGATGAAGTGGTCTTCCATGAAGTTCCGGAAGGTGTGGAACAGCAGGATGGGGATGGTGATCTGGTATTTGTTGAAATTGCGTCGTCCCTTGAGCCGGAATTGCAGGTCCAGTTGCTGGGATAGCAGCAGGATTTTCGGCGATTCGCGGAACTGCATGTTAGGCTGTTTGTCGGTGAAGAGGTTATTCTGGTAGAACCGCAGGTTCATGCAGAATCGCTGGTATCCCCAACGAATTCCGTTGTCCTCGAGCACGGGATGACGATTCAGCAGAATGGTGAGCAGGTCGTCCAGGTAGGCGACCGTGAAGATTTCGTGGTTCGTCTTGAAGCCGCTCTTCGTGTTGCGGTCGAAGCGGTATTTCGGGTTCTGCAATTCGAGGGAGAACTCGTTGAGCGCTTCGACGAATTCGCGCATTCCGGCTTTCCGTTGCGCGAGGTCTTCCGCCGCTTTATCGACCTTTTTCCATTTGATCGTGATTGTGTTGAGGTACATTCGATTAATCGGATTCTTTTCCGATTTCAGATTCTTGCTCAAGATATCATTGAAGAACATAGCGCTACTCCTGTGAATGGATGGATGAATCGATTGCCAGAAAGTTTCAGGCTTGCGCGGATCACGAGTTCAGCAATTGATCTCTGAATTCGCTCAGTTTGCGGACGTGGCTGATCTCTTCGTTGATGATTTTGCGGATCGCGCTTTTCGCCTTGCCCTCGTGAACCTGATCGTTGATGGCATGGAAATAGAGCAGGGTGTCCTTCTCGAAAGAGATTGCGTTCAAAAGAATTTCGGTGATATTCTCTGCCTTCGTGGCACTCTGGATCGCGGTGGACGGAGAGGAGAAGATGCGGGAATCGACGATGGCCTGCAAGTAGGAGCTGACGACATCCCAGTCCTGCGATTGATCGAGTTCCACATCGTCGAGATGATCGCGCAGGGCGGTAAAAATCTTCTCGTGCTGGATCTCTTCGTCTCGCAGGAAAGTCAAAAGGCTCTTGGATTCCTCATCGAGGTCTTTGCGCTCGATGGCTTTGTTGTAGTAGGTATAGCCGCTCTTCTCGATCTGAACAGCCATTTCGATCACTTCGTTGAGTGAGAATTTCTGCATTTATCCTCCAAAATGTCGTTGATTTCAGAATACACTGAGCATCGTAATCGTATAGATTCAATTTAGTTGCCGAAATTGTTTTCGTCAAGCAAAAAGGACGATTTTCATAATCGATATGCGGAATGGCTTCCCGAGACAATCGTTTCAACTGAAAACATTGACAGATTTGTGCTCTTAAGGTTTATTTAACTTAGAACAAGAACCGAAGGATTAGCGATGAATAGGGAAAAGGAGATCGAGCAGTTATTCGAGCTGGCCCGTGCGAATTGGGAGCAGTCGTTCGAGAGCAGTCGTTCGTATGCCCTTCGCGCACTGAAGAAGGCGGAAGAGCTCGGCTCGGTCAAGTTGATCGCCAGCGCGTACAATATCCTTTCGGTCGCGTATTTTTATATCGGTGACTACGAACAGGCGCTGACATATGGCGAAAAAGCGCTCGATTGCATTCGGAATATCTGCGATCCCACATTGACGCCCTCGATTCACAACAACATCGGGATGGTCTTCTTCCGTCAGGAACGGATGGAGGAGTGTCTGAACCACTACCTGAAATCGCTGTACTACGCTGTTCGGAACGACAACCCGAATCAAATCGCCGTTTCGATGTGCAATCTCGGCGGTGCGTTCTGGCAGGCGGACAGTATCAAATTCGATGTGAGCCGCATCGACGCGCTGGTGGAATTCAAAAAGGCGATTGGTTCCGAGATCAAGGTTGACGATCCGATCGCGGAGCTGGTGCGTCAATTCCACGAACTGGACAATCGCGAACTCGGTTATCGGTTCTTCGGTCGCGCGATGCACGTCATCAAAGACCACTCATCCAATCCGCGTCTGTATGTGAATCTCCTGATCAACCTCGGGCTTTGGAACTGCACCGAGGGGAACCACGAAGAGGCTGCGCAGTACTATCGTAAAGCGGGTGAGATGGCAAAGACCCTGAACATGCCCGTTCTGTTATCGACTGTTTATCTGAATCAGGCCGACAACGAGATACAGATGGGGGAGACCGAGCAAGCGCTCGAGCATACCCGGCAGGCAGTCATATCCGCGCACGCGATGAAGAACGATCCCGATGTGGCAACGGGCATGAGGATGCTGTCGGAAATATATGTGGAGCTGGGCGATTATCCCAGGGCGCTGTCGTCGCACCGGGTGTTTTCAAAGATTACGCAGAAGGGGCTGAACGAGCAGTGCAAAAAGGAAATCGCGCAGATCAAATCGCGTTATGAGGTGCGAATCAAGGATCTACAACTCGAAAACGACCGGCTCGTTCAGGTGCTTTCAAACTATAAGAATCGCATGCAGGATTAGTTGTACTCTGTCATCTGATAGGGCAGCTCGATCGTAAAGACAGTTCCGGTTTCGCTCGACGTCTTCACCTTGATGCTTCCATTGTACATCTCAATCGTTTTCTTGCAATAGTAGAGTCCGAGCCCCGTGCCCACAGGTTCGTTATCCTTCTGTTCGCTTGCCGGTGGCTTGGTCGTGAAGAAAGGATCGAAGATGTGCTCGATATCGCCTTCTGGAATGCCGGGGCCGTTGTCCTTGATGGATACCCACACTGTTTCCATGGACCACCCGGACTCGATGGCTATCTCGGGTTTTTCCACATCGTGCAGCACATCGAGCGCGTTCCGCACCAGATTGCCGATCACCTGCGACAGCTCTGCCGGTATGACCTTGATCCATAGCGAGTGATTGCTGTAGTCAATCGATTGCAATACCGAATTGAAGAATTTATCCGCCCTGAAGAACTCCATCTCGCGCTTGAGGATCGTGTTGCAATCGATCAGCTCGATCTTCTCAGCCTGGTCGCTTCGGCTCTTGGACATGAGCTGCGCGACGATCTGGTTCATCTTGCTCAGCGATTGCGCGACACCCGCGAGGGTTTCGTGTCCCTCGTCGAGTTGCTTGAAAACCGGCTGGATATTGTAGGGCGTTTCCTTGAGAATCTTATAGACCTTCTCGCAGATCAGTTCCATGAATTCCACGCCCATGGACATCACGGACAGCGGAGAGCGCAGGTTGTGGACGATTCCCTGAATCATCTGCCCAAAGGCCGCCTGGCGCTCGGTTCGGATCAGGTCTTCCGTGCGACGGGCGAGCATCTGTTCGAGTTGCCTGTTGTATTGGTCGATGATGTCGCGCGAGTGCTTGAGTTGCAGGTGGGTCTTGACTCTTGCCAGCACTTCCTTGGGGTGGAACGGCTTGGTGATGTAATCCACGGCGCCGATCTCGAAACCCTTGATGACCTGCTCGGATTCGTTGCTGACCGAGACGAAAATGACGGGGATGTTCTGCGTGTCCGGGTCATCCTTGAGTCGCTGACAGACCTCGAAGCCGTCGATGTCCGGCATCATGATGTCCAGCAGAATCATGTCCGGCGCTTCCTGGCTGATCGATAGAAAAGCCTCTTCCGCGTTCTGCGCGATCGAGCACCGGTAATTCTCTTTCTTCAGGATCGTCTTCAGCAGGAGCGTGTTGTGCGCTTCGTCGTCAACGATCAGAATGTGCGATCCCTCTACATTGTCGGCAGATAATTCCCTCATATAGAAATCCTTTGCTGTATGCAGCAGCTATTTCATGGATGAAAGAACCCTGATAATCTCCCGCGGCATATCGTCAAGTGGAATCAGCTTCTCGGCGCCGCCACGTACGTAAGCTTCCTTGGGCATTCCGAAGACGACGCACGATTCCTCGTCCTGCGCCATGGTGCGTGCGCCGGCTTCGCGCATTACCACCATTCCGTCAGCACCGTCGTGTCCCATGCCCGTCAGCATCACGCCCAGCGCGTTCGAGCCTGCGTGCTTTGCCACGGAGCGGAACAACACCTCGACCGATGGCTTGTGCCCGCAGACGTTTTCGCCCTGCTCGCGACAGATAACCTTGTACAGACCGCCCGAACGAACGAGCTCCATGTGGTGACCGCCGGGAGCGATCAGGACGCGGCCATTCATGACGCGGTCTCCGCTCTGTGCTTCCTTGACCTCCACCTGCGATATCTCGTTCAGCCGCTTGGAGAACATACTGGTAAACCCCGCAGGCATGTGCTGTACGATCACGACACCGCTGATGTTCCGCGGGAACTGCGTGATGATCGATCGAATCGCCTCGGTTCCGCCGGTCGAAGCACCGATCGCGATCACCTTGTCGGTCGATACCGCCAGCGCCGTTTGCTGGATAGGCGTTTTCTTCTCTTCGTGGCGCTTGGCCTTCTTGAGGTGCGAAACGTCGATTTTCGCCGCCATCTTGACCTTGCCGGCCAGCTCGTTGAGCATGCTGTTCAACCCGCTGGCGACGCCGTAGGAAGGCTTGGTCACGAAATCGATCGCGCCTGCGTCGAGCGCGTCGAGGGTGATTGCCTTCCCTCGCTCGGTCAGCGCGCTGACCATCACCACCGGTAGCGGATACTGCGGCAGGAGTCTTCGGAGGAACTCGACACCGTCCATGCGAGGCATTTCGACGTCCAGCGTAAGGACATCGGGTCGCAATTGCAGTATCTTGTCCCGGGCGTCGTAGGGGTCCTTCGCGGTTCCCACTACGTTGATATCGGGGTCCTGTGAAAGACCTTTCTCGAGGATGTTTCGAACAAGCGCCGAGTCATCGATGATCAGAAGTTTATAGGGTGCTCCCATGGGTCAGTACTTCCTTCTGTACAAAGCTGGTTTGATGTATTCGAACTGGTTGAATCGTCGGATCGTTTCCGAGTGACCGATATAGAAATATCCGTCTTTTTCCAGGACGTTGCAGAAACGATTGACGACTTTCTCCCTCGTCTGTTCGTCGAAATAGATCATCACGTTGCGGCAGAAAATCATGTGGAACGGCTTCTTGAAGGGGTAGGTTTCGTTCATGAGGTTGAATCTGCCGAGTGTGACTTCGCGCTTGACTATGGGTTTGATTTCGTATTGGTTCTCGTTGATCCTGGTGAAATACTTCTTCTTGTACTGGTCGGGCAGAAGGTCGAGGCGCTCCTTTTCATACACGCCCTTGCGCGCGATTTCCAGCACCTTCATCGAGATATCGGTTGCCAGTATTCCCGCGTCCCAGTTGGCATAATCTTTTCCCAATGCTTCCATCATGAGGATCACCAGCAGGTAGGGTTCCTCACCGCTGGAGCATCCCGCGCTCCAGATGCGGATGTCCCTGGAATTTCTGGCTTTCAGCTTCTGGATCAGCTCGGGGAACGCGTACTGGGTGAAGAAATCGAAGTGGTCGTGTTCCCGGTAGAAGAACGTGTGATTGGTCGAGATGTAGTTGACCAGTTCGGTCAGGGACTCGCGCGTCTTGTCGGACGTGACGAAGTCGTAGTATTCCGAGAATGACTGGTAACCGCGCGTGCGGAATAGCTTTTGCAGTCGAGAGACGAGCAGAGTTTTCTTCTGCTCGGTCAGCTTGATGCCGAACTGATCGTAGATCAAATGCCGCATCTTCTCAAATTCTTTGTCGGTTATATCAACCAGGAATCCCATAATTCAATCCAATTGGGGGATGCAGGCAATTCGAATCCCGCATCCCCATATATTTCAATACTTGCCGAAATCGCCATCATCGAGAGAGATGATATCGTCCGGTGAGTATTCCTTTACCTTGCCTTTTTTCGATCCCGGCAACATCTTCGATTCCTGACGTCGTTCCGGTATCTTTCGTTGATTTCCGAAGTTATGAGCGTTTTCCTTGAGCTTGAACTGATTGATCATCTGGCGAAGTTGCTCGGATTGTCCGCTGAGTTCCTCAGACGCCGAAGCGCTTTCCTCGGCTGTCGAGGTATTCTGCTGCGTAACCTGTTCCACCTGACGCAAGCCGATATTCACCTGCTCGACCGCCTTCGCCTGCTCGCTTGAGGCGGCTGCGATCTCGCCGACGATGTCGGTGGTCTTTGTGGCGCCGGAAACGATCTCGTCGAGCGATTTAGCAGTCTGATTCGCGATTTGCGTGCCGTTGTCTATCTTTCTGATGGAGTCCTCGATCATCTCGGAGGTCTCCTGCGCGGCTTCAGCGCTACGGGCAGCCAGGTTGCGCACTTCCTCCGCCACGACCGCGAATCCCTTGCCGTGTTTACCCGCACGTGCCGCTTCCACGGCCGCGTTCAGCGACAGGATGTTGGTCTGGAAGGCGATTTCGTCGATCGTCTTGATGATCTTCTTGATATTATTGCTCGATTCGTTGATTTCGTTCATCGCCTCCATCAGGTTCTGCATCTGTTCGTTACCGGCTTTCGCCGCTTTCTGCGAATCGATGGAGAGGTTGTTCGCCTGGTTGGCGTTGTCGGCGTTCAGGCGGGTCTGGGAGCCGACTTCGTGTAACGACGCGGTGATCTCTTCCAGCGAGGATGCCTGTTCGGTGGCGCCCTGCGAAAGGGATGTGCTCGCGTCGGATACCTGCTTCGAGCCGGAGGCGACCTGATCGACCGCGACGTTTACCTGTTCGAGGATTTCGTTGATCGATTCAAGAGACTTGTTTACCGCGATCTTCAGCGCTTTGAAGCTACCGGCGTATTCTCCGTCGATGGAATCGGTCAGATCACCGGCCGCCATGCGCTGCATCACTTCGAGAATCTCTTCGATGGGTTCGAGGTTGGCATGCGCTGCCTGGTTCAAGCCATTGAATATTTCGCGGTAGGACCCGGAGTATTTCATCAGGTCGAAGTTGACCCGATCGATCTCGCCGTCCTTGATCGCGTCGGCGTAGTCCGCGACGCCATCGACCAGTTCGTTGATCGTCGCGACCATGCTATTCAGGTTGTTGGCGATTTTCAGGAAATTGTCGCGCACATCCTGCGTGTTGGTATCGGCGGCGGCGATGTTTTTATCGATGTCCAGGTTACCGGCGGCGATATTGTTGAGGTTGTTTGCCAGTCGGTCGATCTCGACCTGCGTGTAGGCGGCTTTTTCCTCGATCGCCTTCTTGATGGTTTCTGCTTCGGTTATATTCTGCAGGACTTCCATCAGGGCGACGTTGTTGCCTTTCTCGTCCTTGATGAATTCCGCGTCGGCCTGGATGTACAGATTGTTGAATTCGAAGAACTGACGTTTGTCTCCCTTGGGCACGGTGTCGAAGAATTTCACTGCCGCATGCGCGAGCGGTGAATCGATTTGTGTGTTATAGACACCGATGACATCATACCGGCTGAGGTCACCCAGCTTCTCCATTCCGGAGTTGATGATGCTGGTACGTTTCTCCATGTCCATGATGGCGATCGGGAATGGGACGGAATCAATGATGGTTTCGAAGGTGCTGATCATTCCATTCAACCCCTGGATTACTTCCTTCCAGCTGTTGTTATAACCCTTTGTATCGGCACGGTAGGTGAACCTGCCCGTCAGGCATGATGCGTTAATATCCGAAGTTTCTTTGATCAGTCCGTTCATCACGTCGATAGCGCCGTTGAGATTGTTCTTTACTTCGTTGAAATCGCCGTGATATTCATCGGTAATTTTCGGGGGGATTTTCCCTGTCGCAATGCCATCGATATTGTCAACCATGAACTTGATCGGTTTGACGAACGAATCGATCAGGTTGTTGATCTGTTCGATGATCTCGCGGAAATCGATCGCGACATCCATCGGGGATCCCCGTGTTTTCAAGTTGCCCATCGAAATATCATGGCTGATATTCGTTGCGATATTCACGACTTGATTGATCGGCTTGAGAACGATCATCTGGATGATGAAATAGAATGCGATCAGGCTCAGTACCAGGATACCGAGTGAGATAATCAGTACAAGCTTGATATAGCTGTATTTCTGCGCGAAGAGTTCATTCTCGGAAATTCCGATAACGACGAGCCAGCCCCAAGGTTCGAATGTGCTGAATCGGGCGTATTTGGTCATGTCCTGGTAGGTGTATTTCAGGAATCCTTCTTTTTGCTGCATCATCTCTGTAATGAAGTCGTACCGGTAATCTTCCCCGGGTTTCACGATTGGATGATAGACGACTTTCTGGTTTGTGTCTGTGATGAAAACATACCCCGTTTCTCTGAACTTGTAATCTTTCAATACATTCAACACTTCATTCTGGGCAGATTGCACGTATCCTGCCATTTCCGTAAGACCTGTGTCCTCCAGAACCTGGAAGCTCGACTCAATCCGTTCCATCAAGTCTCCTAGTTCCGAAGTCATTACCTCGTAGTTGAGGTCATGCGTGATCTTGTTGATCCGATTCAGTCCTACGAAAAAGAGTACCAGTATCAGAATCAGAAGAGCTGCCCCGACGAAGAGGAAAGTTTTGTACTGAAGTTTCATTGTTAACCTCTCTTTCAATTCTTAAAAAAGAACGTTGGTTTGGTCATTTGTAGAAACCGGTTCCGAGTATCAGTTGGTAATCCCCGTCCTCGTCGGTTCCCTTAACTTGCATGACATAGGTTTCCTTAGGCTCGACAGTACCCGATACGGGTTGCAACCACATATAGTTGACCCACCCGTGATAGGGTTCTTTGGCAGTTGTTTTGATCATTTCTCTGAACAGGAAAACCCCGTTCGGATCCTGCACGTCGAGTACTTTCTGCCCGTTCAGTTTTCCTGAGATAGGGTGGAGGACCATGACTCCTTGATAGTCTTCAACAAAAATGTAGAACTCGTCGTAAATGTATTCTCCTTCCTTATTGGAAAAGGCTTCGAATGCTTTCTTTCGTCCATTTTCCTGAAGGAATTTGGCACCTTTTTCTACAAGTTCTTTCGCAGCATCTCTTTTCTCTTCCAGTGTCATTGCAGCTAATCCGGCAAAGAGCGCCAACAGGATGAGTGTGATTGCAAGTTTGCGCAACATAGTAACCTCCTGAGTGTTAAGGGGATGGATTAATTGTCAATTATCGGTTGCCTCCTGGATCATCTCTTGCAGGTGCTTCTTTCCAGCGGATCTGACCATTCTATCGACATCGAGGATAATCTTGACCTTCTTGCCGATGATGCCCATTCCTTTGATGAACTGGCTCTTCGTGTCGGTCAGGCTCGTGGGTGGGGGATCGATCGATTCCTCCGGGATATCCATGACTTCGGATACCTCATCGACGATCAGCCCCGTCACGATATCATCGATGTTCGTGACGATGATACAGGTCCGATCAGTGTATTCCTGCGCCGGAAGACCAAAGCGCAAGCGCACGTCAATCACGGGTACTATTTTTCCGCGAAGATTGATTACACCTTTCTCGAAGACGGCGCGTTCCGGGATCTCGGTGATCGGCTGCATTCCTCCGATAATTTCTACGACGTTGTAAATCGGGATTCCGTAATCTTCTTTCCCCATGTGGAAAGTCAAATAGCGGTTCTTTTGGATGTCCTCATCCATCAGCTCCTCATTCATCATCTCATCTTCTCTCATGAAGACCTCCTTGACCTCACTGAATTTATTATTTTGTCAGGGATGCCAGATCGAGTATTGGGCATACCGTTCCGTCACCCAGGATCGTGAATCCGGATATTCCTTCTGTCCGACCGAAGTAATTCGGGATCGCCTTGATTACCGCCTGCATCTGTCCGATAATATTATCCACGAACAGGCAGAACGCTTTGCCATGGAAATTGATGACAATCAGAACGCCGTCCTCGATCTTCTCGAATTTCGACTCGATATGGTACTTCCTGTGAAGACGCGTGATCGGAATCAGCTCGCCGCGAACATTGCAGACCTCCTCGCCGTCGGGCATCATTGTGATGTTGTCCGCAATCGGCTGGAAGAATTCGCGGATCGACAACAGCGGTATAATGTAGCGCTTCTCGCCGACCAACACCTGCATTCCCTCGATGAGGGCCATCGTAAGCGGGATGCGGAGCAGGATCGTCGTGCTCTTGCCCGGCACGGATTCGACGTCGATGCGTCCTTTGATCTTCTCGATGTTCTTCTTCACCACGTCCATGCCCACACCGCGGCCCGATATCTCGGTGACCTTGTCCGCCGTGGAAAAACCGGGCTGGAAAATCAGCTTGTAAACTTCCTGATCGGACAGCTCCTCGGACAGTTCTTCCGGGACAAGACCCTTCTCGATCGCCTTGCTTAATATCTTGTCGCGATCCAGTCCCCGACCGTCGTCCTTGACCACAATCCAGACCTCCCCGCTTTCGTGCCGTGCTTCGAGTCGGATGGTTCCCATCGGGTCTTTTCCGCCCCTGGCGCGGTCTTCCGGTGTCTCGACACCGTGATCGATCGAATTGCGGATAATGTGGACCAGCGGGTCTCCGATCAGATCGATGACACCTTTATCGACCTCTGTCTCCTCCCCAACGATCACCAGGCGTATGCGCTTCCCGGCTTTGTGGGAAAGGTCGTGCACCAGTCGCAGCATCTTCTTGAATGTCCCGGCGATGGGCAGCATGCGGAGCGACAGGGACAGGCTCTGTATCTCGGTGATGATGCGCCGGAGATTCAATGCCGATTGATCGAAGATGCGCAGGTATTTTTTCTCGAGGTTGTCCAGAATCGGATTCTGCGTTACCATCAGCTCCGCGATGGAAAGTTCCCCGACCCAATCGACCAGCTTATCGACCTTGTCGATGTCGATTCGTATCGATTGCTGAACGACGGACGCCTTCATCGGATCGACGGGCTTGCGGTTTGCCGACGTTCGCGATATGTTTTCGATCTCGTTCGCCTTGTTGGGTTTCGGTTTGGGCACGGGTTCCGGTTTCTTCGGCTCTATCTTCTCCGGCTTGGGAGCGGGAGCTTCTTTCTTCGGTTCGGGTTTTTCTTCGGCTGGCTCCGGTTTTTTCGCCTCCTGCGGCGGTTCTTCGGCAGGGATCGCTTCTTTTTTCATCTTGGGCTGGAGCGAGCGCTCCGGTACTTCTTCCTGCAACTCGTTGATCGTCTCGTCCAGCAGGAACAGCATACCGTCAAGACCCTGGATATCACCCTCTTCGCCCTGCTGTATCCGGACGATCGCGTCCTGGAACACGCTGATAAGCTTCAGGATCATGCGGACGTTGGCGCCGTAGTCTTTCCTGGCTCCGTTGCGCATGAAATCGAGCACGGTTTCGGTTCGGTGGCTGAGCCGTTCGAGGTCGTCCATGCCGAAGATACCGCAATTGCCCTTGAATGTGTGGATGCCGCGGAATATTTTCTGGATAACCTCCTCGTCGTCCGGGTTTTCTTCCAGCAGCATCAGGTTCTGCTCCGCCTCGTCGAGAATCTCGATCGCCTCTTGGATGAACGGCTCGAGAAGCTCGTCCTTCAGGTCGATCGCGAGCGATCTCTTGCTTGACTCTACAGGCTTGGGGTCATCGTCGTCGTCTTCGGGTACCGGAGACGCTGCCGGAGCTTTGGACTCTGTCGAGCTGGCCTCGGTGAAAAGCTGGACGAGTTCTTCCGCTTCCGGCTCGAATCCCTTGTCGTGGAACGAGGTCTCGACACCGGCAAGAATCTTGCGCAGCAGGTCGATAGTCTTGAAGAACAAGGTCGCCTGCTGGGCGTTGAGGTTCATCTTCTCCTTCCTGTAGAGGTCGAGGAGTGTTTCCGCTTCGTGCGTGATTCCCTGCATGTTGTGGAGGTTGAAGAAGCCGGAGGTACCCTTGATGGTGTGGAAAAGGCGGAAGATGGAGTTCAGAATTTCGCTGTCGAGACGACCGTTCGACTGGATCGCCTCTTGCAAGTTTATCAGATATGGCTCGACCTCGTCAAGCATCTCCGTTGCTTCGATGACAAAGGATTGCAGCATCTCTTGGTCTTCATTTCTCATGCGTTTCTCCGTGCAGGGACGAAATGTCTTTCTTTAAATTATCGAAAGATTTTAGCAGCCCCTTTAGTTTTTTATATTCTTGGGCGAATGCGATCATGTCGAGCTCCTCACGACGCTTGTGTAGTTCCCCGGCAATTTGCTCGATGGTTTCGAAGACCTTCTGTAGGTCGAGCGGTTTGCGGAAGAAGAAGTATGCGCCGTTGTTGACCGCCTCAATCGCATTGTCTTTATTCGCGTATCCCGTCATGATCAGGACATAGGCCTCGGGATTGATTTGCCGGATTGCCCTGAGTACGTCGATGCCACTCATCTCGGGCATCTTGTAGTCGGTAATCACGACATCGTAGGTTTCCCTTCGGTATTCCTCGATCGCCTCGACGGGGTTGAGGAAATCCGTAACCTGGAGATCGTTTAGTGTGAGAGCTTCCTTCAGGCTTTCGAGGTGTCCCTGATCGTCGTCAATAATCATGATTCGTAAATTGTTCATAGGGTCTCCGCTTTGCCGATCATTGCTTGCATGGCAGCTCGATGGTGAATTTCGCTCCGCCGTTGGGAACATTCCCGGCGTGGATTCTGCCGTTGAATTTGGCGACGAAATTCTTAACGATCGCCAGTCCCAAGCCGCTGCCTTTGCCGGCTTTCTTTGTTGTGAAAAAGGCTTCGAACATATGTTCCAGTACATCCGATGAAAAACCGGTACCATTATCTTCGACAGTGATGATAACTATAAATCCATCTTTCCGTGTTGATATTGTCAATATCTTCTTTTCGCGATCCACGTCGTCGAGTGCGTGAATCGCGTTAACGATAAGATTCACAATGATCTGCTCGAACTGAATTTTAACACCCTCGATCTGCATTTCCTCTTGCGAGAACTGAAGATACAGATCGATACCGTGGGACTTCATCTGTCTTTCGAGCAGGGTCAAGCCCTCGCGGATTGCCTGGTTCACGTTGATCTTGACCGTTGCCGTCGGCGTGGCGGATATCCAGTTCATGCGCATGTGCCGGATGATGTCGTCGATCCGGTTGGCGTTCTGGTGGATGATCTTGATTCTCTTGATGAATTTCTCCGGCAACTCGTCCGGGTGGTTGTTCGCCCACAGTTCGACGCTCTCCGCGGTCACTTTGATCGCGCTGAGTGGTTGATTGATTTCATGCGTGATGCCGGCGGACATGATGCCGAGAGACGCCATCTTCGATGCCTGTTCCACCATGCGAACGGACTCGGTCAGCTTGCCCTGCGCCTCGATCTTCTGGGACATGCTCATGTCCTTTTCCCAGGCGTTGGCGATCAGGCTCGATATCGTGAGCAGCAGGTCGTTCATCTCGATGTCGCGGTCCCGTTCGTTCTTTGTGGCGAAGAGGATGGAACCGATGAGGCATTTCCTGGTTTGCAGCGGACAGATGTTGACGAGGCTGATGTCCAGAGAATCCATTGCACGAGCCATTTCCTCCGATTCGGTCGCGTCGCGCTGGATTACGATCTGGTTGTCCGGTTCGATGGACTCCAGCATTCGCCGGATGCTGGTCAGATCAACATTCTTGAAGGATGCGACTTCCGGATTCCGGGTGCGGAGGATGAAATCCGAGTCGTTGAATACAGTCTTGTCTTCGCGGATACGATAGATGAGTACTGTGTCCAGATCGAGGGAAAAGAGCAGGACGTCCATCAGGTTTTCGATCTCACGCATGAAACTCTCGATGCCGTTCAGGGCGATGGCGATGTGTGATATGGTATGCTGGTGGTAGTGCGAGCGTTCGAGCAACTGGTTCAGCTTCTGATTGTGATGTTCGAGCTGAATCTGTGTAATGCAGCAGTGAAGCATTTGCCTCAGCCGTATCTTGCTGGTGTCGGTTGCGACGGTCTCGATTGCGCCTTTCCGGTGCATCTCTTCCCATACCTCATCGTCGATCCGATCGGCAAGGACGAAGATGCCGGGCTTCGTGTCGTGATCGATCCCTGAAATTTCGGAAAGGACATTGTTTACCCCGTCGATATCGTCCCGATGGGTGATGATCAATTGCGGAAGTGTATCTGTCCAGGCTTCCAGCGACTGCTCGGGGCTCTCTACTCGATGAATCTGCCCCGTCGGGATTGAAAGAAGCGAATCCCACTCGAAGTCGAACTTTCCGGCTGAATCGTACAAAGACACTATGAACGTTGAAGACAGGTTGCGTGCTTTCCTTTTCATATCTTTCCACCAAATACATGATAACCCGTTTCACGCATTTGTAAACTAAAAGGGTTCCGGAAACAGGAATTTCAGAATCGCAGTCAGTTTTCTTGACGCATCGAATTGCGATTCAGGCATTTCTCGATTGTTTTGATCAAGTCGCTCATGATCACGGGCTTGAACATAAGTTCTTTTATGCCAGCGTATTTTATGTCGTCAGGCGTGAGCTTCTCCGTGTAGCCGGTACACATGATAATCGGTAATTTCGGCTGGACTTGAAGGGTTCGCTTTGCCAGCTCGATTCCAGTCATTTTAGGCATGGTCAGGTCGGTTATGACAAGGTCGAATCGATCAGGCTCCTTCTGAATCCACTCGAGCGCTTCGATACTCGATGAGGTCGATTCGACTTGATAGCCTTTCTTGCGCAGGTGTTTCTCGTGCAGCTTGACGATTGCTATCTCGTCATCGACGAAGAGGATTTTCGCGGGGGTAGTCTCAATATCATTCTGGACGATCTGGCCGCTATCGATTTCTGCTTCACCCTCGTAGGCGGGGAAGTAGATATCGAAGATGGTTCCTTCGCCCTTTTTACTCTCGAGATGGATACCGCCGCCGTGGTTTTTCACGATTCCCGCGACGATCGCGAGTCCCAGTCCGGTGCCTTTGCCCTTCTTCTTGGTCGTGAAATAGGGCTCGAAGATTCGTTCCCTGAGGTCTTCCGGAATCCCCGGTCCCGTGTCGGAGATGGTCAGTTTCACGTAGCATCCGGGCTTGAGCTTGGGTTTGAGCGTGTCCTGCATGAACTCGTAAGGCACATCGGAGAGCTGGATATTGATGTTTCCGCCGGTGTCTTCCATGGCGTGGAAGGCGTTTGTACAGAGGTTCATGATGATCTGGTGCATCTGGGTCGGATCGGCGAGGACGATCTGCTTGCTGTTCAGGCTGCTATGGATTGCGATGGTTGACGGGATGGATGCCCGGAGCATTTTCATCGCTTCTTTTATGATTGTGCTGGGTTTCAGCGGAGCTTTTTTCTGCTCGGTTTCCCGGCTGAAGGTGAGTATCTGCTGCACCAGTTCTTTCGCTCTCGCGCTGCCGCTGATCACCTCTTTCATGTCGCGGAGTGCACGGCTGTTCTCGGGTATCGACGACATGGCGAGCTCCGCGTAGCCCATGATGACGGAGAGGATGTTGTTGAAATCGTGCGCGATGCCACCCGCGAGGGTACCGATGGCCTCCATTTTCTGCGCCTGCCTGAGGTGATCTTCAAGATTCCGTCGCTCGGTGATATCGCGGAATATACAGAGTATATGCTGCTCTCCTTCCAACTGGATAATCTGGAACGAGCTGAGCGATATGAGTTCTCTTCCCGCCTTGTTGCGGAAGCGAATTTCCTGGGCTGAGGCTTGTCCCTCCTTCAGCACGAGTGCAAGAACGGCATCCCGGTCTTTGCGATTGATCCATAACTGGCTGGAATCGAACGAGGGATCGAAAAGCTCTTCACGTGAATAGCCAAACATATCCAGCAGGGCTTCGTTCGCGTCTTTGAGCGAGGAATCGGCAAGATTCACGATACCGATCGCATCAGGATTGTACCGGAAGATTTTAAAGAACTTGTCCTCGCTCTGCTTCCGGGCTTCTTCGGCTTCGAGCTTCTCCGTAAGGTCTTCTGCCGAACTCAGGGTACCGGTCACATTGCCTTTCTGATCGAGCAGAAGCGTGTTGTGCCATGAGAGTGTCCGCTTTTTTCCGTTCATGGTCAACAGCTCGTGGTTGTAACCCTCTGGAAAAAAATCCATGATATTTGTGAAATTGTCGGCGGAGTCCACTAAATCAATGTATTGGGTTCGCAAATCTTCCCGGATATCTCCCGGAATGAAATGGTCGAACCAGTTCTTGCCAACGATATCCTTCTCGTTGCCCTCCAGGATGATACACCCCATTCGATTGATCTGCTTGACGCACTGGTCACGCCCCAGAACCAGCATGAGAACAGGAGCAAGGTTGAAATAATCGGTGGCGCGGTTCCGCTCGATAACCAGATCCTGTTCCGCCTGCATACGCTTGAACGCGATACTGACCGTCGAGGCTATCTCCTCGAAGAATCGTAGCCGCTCTCTGTTCAGACCGTTGACCTTGCGGTCGCTGAGGTGCAGCAAGCCGATGACATCGCCCTCGACGATCACCGGTATCAATGCCATGGTCTGATCCAGGATTAATGTGTCCTTGAGCATATGGTATCTATCTTGGTGGTCTTTATCTGTTTTCTGCATGAACTTGTCGAGATTGTTGGTCCAGAAGCTGCCGAACGATGTCGCGTTGTCCGGGTACAGGTTCGTTCTCTGGTTCAAGACCAGATCGTAGAGAAATACAGGGGAATGTTTCTGCAATTCCTGGCTGATGATATCAATATATTCCGAAGAGTGGTCGTACGCGGGATCATCCTTCCAGGAAACCTCGGTATAGGGATTGTCCGCCTTGTTTTCCAGCCTGATACCGACGGTGCTGAATCCCGTTTCCCGAAGTATTTCTTTCAGGATGTCGCGGATCAGGTATTTCCACTCGTTGTGGCGATTCAGGATGGAAAGGATATTCAATATCAAGCGCTGGTGGTTGTAAAATTCTTTCTCGCGGGTGATATCCTGAACCGCTGCCAGCGCGCCTTTGCTCATGCCTTTTTCGTCCAGGACGGGTGATGTGGTGATCATCGTGCATATTTCCGTGCCGTCCGCTTTTCGGAAAGTCATTTCCCGTTTGTCCTGCTTGCCGCTCTGGATATTCGCGCGAAGCCCGTTGCTCGCCTGTTTCGCGGATTCCGTGACGAGAGATTCCAAGGTCTTGCCGGCCAATTCGTTGATGGTCCTGCCGAACATCCTGCACAGGCTGGGATTGGCAAACACGGTCTCGAATTTGTCGTTCAGCAGCCAGATTCCCTCCTGGAGTTGCTCGACGAGTTCCTGGTACCGTTTCTGGCTTTCTGCCAGTTTCCGCGCGGATTCCTTGCTCTCGGTGATGTCGTGGATCGCCACGATCGTAACCGGGCGATTGTTCCACTCGACCTTGAAATGAGAAATGTTGCCCTGATGAATCCTGCTGTTGGGATGCTCGATGTTGATGTGGTTGGCTTCGGGTGGCGTGAATTTCTGTCCGATCAGCTCTGCTTCCGTTTGTCCGAAGAACGCGACGGCAGCCGGATTCGTGAACTGGATTCGCCCCTCTTCGTTCAGGATCAGGAACGCGTCCTTGTTTTTCTCCACGATCATGCGGAAGCGCTCTTCACTCTTCTGGAGCGCGATGGTTTTCATCTCCAGCTCGATGCGTAGCGCGTTACGCTCGATTGCGTAGATGATCGATTTGACGATATCCGCGCCATCGATTTCGCTCTTGACATGGTAGTTCTGCGCGCCGTACCGCAGGGCTTCGATGGCGGTTGACTCCTCCAGTTCCTGCGCGAGAACGATGATCGGAATCCTGGAACATTGCGACGATATGGCCCGGAAGGTCTCGATCCCCCTGCAGTCAGGGAGGTCGAGATCAAGCAGGATTACGTCGAATTCCTTAGTGGAAAGCTCGTGCAAGGCTTCAGCCAGCGTTCCCGCGGTTGTGAGATTGTAGGCGAAGTCCTCGATCTGCTGGAGCATCTCCTTTGCCATGGGAACATCAAGCGTACGATCTTCGACGATAAGAATTCGAATATCTTTTCTCATGGATTCACCCGGTCTTATTCTGATACAGAGATTGGTATCTCGATATGGAATCGGGTACCCTCTCCTTCAGCCGTATCAAACTCAATTCTTCCATTATGTTTCTTTACTACGATATTATAAACAATTGCAAGCCCTTGTCCAGTACCAATTCCGACAGGCTTGGTCGTAAAGAATGGTTCGAATACATTATGTTTCACGTTCTCGGGTATTCCGGTGCCGCTATCGGTGACCTCTATGATCGCGCACTGATCATTGAAATCGGTTTTAATATTGATCCGTCCTTTTTTATCTCTGGATTTCTCTTTCCTCTGTTTTTCGTCAATCGCGTGAGCGGCGTTAACGATCAGGTTCAGGATGATCTGCTTGAAATCACCGGCGTAGCAGTGAACGAAGGGGAGATCCTCGTTGTAGTCTGTTGTTATGTCCGCGACATACTTCCATTCGTTTTTCGCTACGGTAATCGTCGATTCGATCGCTTCGTTCAGGTTCAGCGGAGCCTTCTCCTCGATACCGGGATGGGCGAAGCTCTTCATCGCCTTGACAATCTTGGTGACCCGTTCGATTCCCTCGATTGACTGTGAGATCGATGAGGGTATCTCTTCGATAAGGAATTCGAAGTCTTTCTCCTGCTCCAGATTGTATAATTTTATCATCACTTCCGAGCGTTTGTCGGTGGGTGTGCCTTCGATGCATTCATTCAGGAGGTTGACCAGTTCGATGAAGTCCCGAAACGAGTCGTTCAGGAAATCCACGTTGTCGTGCACGTATTGAATCGGTGTATTGATTTCGTGCGCGATACCCGCTGCGAGGCGTCCGATCGATTCCATCTTCTGTGCGTGGTAGAGCTGGTCTTCGAGCTTTTTCTGTTCGGTGATATCCTTGCAGATAACCATGAAGAGTTTCTCGGATTCGATCGTCAGGGTATCGAACGAACACAGGACATGCAGGATTTTCTTGCTCTTGTTCTGGATATGAAGCAGCCGGGCGCGTATCTTCTCCGTCTTCTCGAGGTCTGCAAAAATCTGGTTCTTCTCCTCGCAGTCCATCCAGAATCCGGTCTTATCCAGACCGTTTCCGAGCAGCTCGTCTCTCGAGTAGCCAGACATATCTTCGAATGCCTCGTTCACCTCGATGATCTCGCCGCAGGCGTAACGGCAGATCGCGATCGGGTCGGGATTGCTGTGGAAGATCGAGCTGAACTTCTTTTCGCTCTGCTTCAGCTTGAGTTCGACTGCTTTGCTTTCGGAAATGTCAATGATCAGTCCGATGATGCCGCGTGTGGTTTCATTCTTGTGGCTGAAAGTCGCTTTGGTGATCAACGTGTGTGTCTCTTTCCCTGTTGGATCGATGTGCGTCATTTCGTAAATTTGTGTTCCGGGATTATGGAGTAGTTCGATATCTTTGTGTTCGAAGTGGGCGCGTTTTCCAGGCGGCATGAAATCCGCAAGAGTCTTTCCGATAATATCCTCGCGTTTCAACCCCATAAACTTCAGGTATTGGCTGTTGCATCCGAGGAAAACACCGCTTACATCCTTGAAGAACACGGGATTCGGTATGCTCTCCATCAACACGTTCATGAAATCGAGGCTTTCCTCGAGCGCTAACTCGGCCTTTTTTCTCGACGTGATATCGCGGATCGAGAGTAAATAATCGTCTGAGGAGTTCCAGAATGTCCGTACCGTCTTGATCTCCGCGATGGTGGATTCGAGCTCATTACGCTGAATATCGCTCTCATAATGCTCGTTATCGCCAAACGGGAATTCGATCGGATGCCCGATCAACTCGGACTGCTTTTTCGAAAGGAGTTTTGTCGCGGAGGAGTTCACGAACAGCACGATACCGTTTCGGTCCATCACGACGATGCCGTCGCTACTGGACTCTGCCAGGGTACGGAATTTCTTCTCTCGGTCTTCGAGCTGATCGTGCCGGAACTCGATCTCCTTTTGAAGCTTGTATTTCTCGATTGCATAGAGGATCGACTTGATCAGCAGCGTCTTGTTGAACTGACCCTTGGGCAGGAAATCCTGTGCACCGATCTTGATTGTCTGCAACAACACATTTTCTTCATAGGAACCGCTGATGACGATGATCGGTAGCTCGAAGTTTTTCTCGACCATGGTTTTAAGCGTATTGATTCCCCGGCTGTCGGGGAGGTCCAGGTCCAGCAGGATCACATCGTATTGTGAAGCGCTCTGTTTCAGCTTCTCGATACCGGAGGTGAGGTTCTCGAACCAGTCCACCTTAAAGGAAAGACCAACATGTTGTTCCAGCATTCTACTGATCAGGCTATGAAATTCCTCCAGGTCTTCGATCATGAGAATTCTATACGTGTTGTTCATCGTTTTCTCCCTAAGAAATTAGCTTTAGAAGCTTTTTCTTGAGCTTCTCAACCTTTCTTTTATCCAGCTTGAGCCGTTCGAGATACTCTTCGTCAAGCATGCTCTCGTTGCCGTCTCCTCGGGATGGATTGAGTTCGTAATCGAACGCGTTGGCGAGATGCACCGCCGTCAGGGGCGTTATCGTGTCGGTGTGAGAGGCGGACGGGACGTGGTGGTAGGCGATCGCCTCGATCACGGGCTGTTGCAGCCCCCAGATTCCCAGCAGATAAGCGCCTAATTCCGCGTGACTTGCATGGAACACCTCACGCTCTTTTACACGCAAGGGGACATCCTCTTCGATCGAGTCTTTCATAATGTTCTGGTAGGTTTCGGGCACTTCCGCGATCAGGATCAGTTTCCCGATATCGTGCATCATCCCCGCCATGTATGTATAGTCGAGCAGCTTGGAATCGAGACCGAGGATGTCGCCCAGTATCTTCGCATTGTTGGCCACATCCATGCTATGGTTCCACATCCGGTTCAGGATCAGGATACTCACTTTGCTCTCTTTGAATTTCTCGAACAGGTGTACTGAAAGGACAAGGCTGCGGATGATATCGAGCCCCAGCAGCGCCACCGCGCGTTCGACCGACTCGATATGCTTCGCCACGCCGAAGAAAGACGAATTGACGATTTGTAGAATCTTCGCGCTCATGCCGATGTCCTTCGAGATGATTTCTCCGATCTCTTTCAACGACACGTCCGGATTCTGAAGCCTTGTCATGATTTCGTTGTAGATGACCGGCAGGCTCGGGATGGTCTTGAGCTGCGTCGCCAGACGCGTGAGGCGTGGTTCTCTCAAGAGCTTTCGGAGGGAAAGACTGCGCTGGATGGCCGCCTTGATATCATCGACGTTGCAGGGCTTGCTGAGGTACTGGTGCGCGGTCTTGGTCGTCTGCATGATGACTTCCTGATCGCTGTAGCCGGAGAGGACGAGTCGGATCATCTCGGGATACTTGTCCCGGACGATATTCAGCAGGTCCTGACCGCTGGTTCCCGGCATGCGCATGTCGGTCACGATCACGTCGAATTTCGTTTCCATCATCATCTTTTTCGCCTCGTAGCCTCCGATCGCAAAAGCCATGTCCCATTCTTTGCGCATGGTGTGAAGCTTGCGGCGGATGCCGTCCAGAATCTTGCGTTCGTCATCGACAAAGAGTATTTTTAAATTATTGTCATTCGTGTCCATTGCTTATATCCTTTTCAGGCTGTCTGGAGCTATGGGAATTCTTATCGTAAACGTCGTACCTTCACCTTGCCTGGTTTCGAAAGAGATCGAACCCTTATGTTTATCGACGATGACCGAGTGGCTGATAAAAAGCCCCTGCCCGGTACCTTTGCCAACGTCCTTTGTCGTGAAGAACGGATCGAAAATCCTGTTCTGAACTTTCAGTGGTATGCCGTTTCCGGTATCGGAAAACCTGATTTCGGCGATATCCCCATCTTTTCTCGTGCTGATTGTTATACGTCCCATTTCTTGTCGGTTATCGCCCAGTTTTTCCTGAATCGAATGGGCGGAATTGATGATCAGGTTGAGGAAAACTTGATTCAGCTCGCCTGGATGGCAGTAAACTGCGGGTAAGTTCTCATCGAAATCCAGTTCGAGCTCGGAAACGTACTTCCATTCGTTACGGGCCACGATTGATGTGTTTCTGATCGCTTCGGCCAAATCGACCGGAACCATATTGGCTTGAGTCGGAAAGGAAAATTCTTTCATGGCTTTAACGATCGTGGATATCTTCTGCAATCCTTCGAGGTTCTGTTCGAGCGCGTAGGGTATCTCCTCGAGCAGAAATTCGGAATCGGCTTCTTCCTTCATGGCTTGCAACTCCTCATACTGCTCATTGCTTTCATTCTTTTCGGAACACGAGGACAGTGCTTTCTCGCAGGTAATCAGTATTTTCGAGATTGTCTCGATCGATTCTTTGAGAAATTCCGTGTTGTCCGTCACGAACTGCACCGGCGTGTTGATCTCATGAGCGATACCGGCAGCGAGCTGACCGATTGACTCGAGCTTCTGTGAATGCATGAGCTGCGACTCGATGAATTTCTGCTCGGTCACATCGCTGGCAATGATGAGGAATCCCCTTTTATTGATAGAGCTTCCGACATATGGGTTGATGGAGATATTCAGGAAATGCTCTCGTTCCTCTGGATCGATATACTCGAAATCTTTCATCTGCACTACTTCATCCGTAAGAATACAGCGCTCCACATTCTCGCTGATTTTAATCCAGTCCCAATCAATATGCAACGACGAAAAATTCTGGTTCAGCGCATCGTCTTCGGGGATTCCGAAAATCTCGGCTGCGACATGATTCCAGTGCATGACGAGATTGTCCTCGTTCACGCTGATCAGAATCGAGTTGATCGATGCGATCAGTTGTTCGTTCGCCTTGAACTGATTTTCTATCCTATGTTGCATTTCGATGAGGCGCATGCCGCTGATGAGCCTGCCCCTCAGTTCCGAAACGTCAAACGGCTTGCGAATGAAATCGCTGGCTCCTGCCTCGAGCGCTTTGACAAGGCTGTCTTTATCGCCTTTGGCCGTGACGATGATCAGGTAAAACGGAATGGTCGGATGTTGTATCCTGATTGCTTTGCACGCATCGATCCCATTCATGCCCGGCATGTTCCAGTCCAGCGTTACAAGCATTGGGGGATTGGGCTTATTGAGCTCTCGAAGTACTTCGAGTCCGTTCTGCACGATGATCGGTTCAAGATCAAGCATTTGCATTACGGATTTCAGTACTTGTTGTATTATGACATCATCGTCGGCAATGAGTGCTTTCATGTTGCTCTCCTACAGGGATTCGATGACTCGAATAGGCTGCTTGACACCAATTCCTTCGGCAAAGGACTTCAGGAGCTCGATGACGGTAAACGTAACCTCCTTGCCTTTCCTGACCAGAACGAGACCGTTCGCGGCCGTTACGTTCTGATCGAAGACCATGTGCGTGTGGAGTTCGGTAATTTTGACCATTCTCAAGCGTGTATTGGTTTTCTCGACATGAATCGTTTTCAGCGCTTGAAGAATGTCGGGATTATATGTGTCCGCTTTTCTTTCCATGAAATGAATCGCTTCCGACTGATGCAGCCCTTGATATATCAACGAGTCGAAATCGATGGCGACCTTCAGTAACTGTGCTCCGACCACAAAGGGAGTCGTTCGTGTGTTGTCGGGAAACTCGCTGTGTTTGCGCAGTTGTCCCGATATCATGTAGGCGACCGCTTCGAGTCGGGGGATGTTCGCGATCATTTTCTTGGCGACTTTCGGATGCTGGCCAAAGAGCTCGCATTCCGCTTCGGTCAACCTCTCGCCGGAGTAATATTTATCCACGATCTCGGGCGGAAGAGTGATGCAACCGACCTGAGACAACATCGCGGCGAGGTCGTATTTCCATTCGTCTTCCAGTTTCATCGCCGATGTCAACTCCCGAACGTAGCGCTGAATTCGTGTTGTCTTTCCCGAGGCCACCGGACTGACGAGCGACAGAATTTCCGTCAGCACCTTCACGCTGCCGCGAAGCGTCTTGCCGAGGAGCTCCTTCTCTGCGGTGATCAGGCCGTATTGCTCGATGGCGGCTTTCACTGCGTTGAAGAGCACTGCCGGAGGACAGGGCTTGGTGAGAAACCGGAAGATGTGACCCTCGTTGACCGCGTTCATGGCGATCGAGATATCCGCCTGCCCGGTTAGCATCATCCGCACAGTATCCGGAGAGCGCTTCTTCACTTCGGCAAGGAGCTGGATTCCGTTCATGCCCGGCATCATCTGGTCGGCAACAATGACGGCGTATTCCTTTTCCGAGATCGCTTCCAGAGCTGCCTGACCGCTGTTGACGCAATCGAACGCCAGTTTCTTCCTGAGCGTTCGGCGGAACGAATCGAGAATATTCTGTTCATCATCAACAAACAACACGTATTCATTCATATCTGCTTCCTCATTCAATGCACATAGTCGCGCATCTGTTCAAGCTCTTCATAAAGCTTCTTGACGCAATCGGGACAAACGCAGTGTGAGAACCGGAATCCGAATTTCCGGGAGAGATAGAGCTCGAATCGTTCCCATTGAACTTCGCCTTCTTTGCTCTCTCCGACATCCTTGATCCGATTGCAGTAGGAGCATGTCGAGATCGTCTGTCCTAAATCTTCGCGGAGCTTCGATTCGGCTGAGATTTCGCTATTCAGGTGATACTGCTCCGCCGCCAGATCGAGAACCTCGATCAGCTTCTTGGCGGGGAAGGGCTTGGACAGGAATCGGAATACACTACCCTCGTTCACCGCCCGAACGGATTGCGAGAAGTCGGAACTTCCGGAGAGCATGATTCGTACGGTGTCGGGCGTGATGGCTTTGGCTTCAATGAGGAAGTCGATACCGTCCATACCCGGCATATTCAGGTCGGCGACAACTACGGAGAACCCCGGATTCTCCTTCAGAGCAGTCAGTCCCTGAGAAGCGCTCAGGGCGGTTTCGACCTCGAAATTGCGCCGTAGTTGCCTTGAGAGGGAGTCGAGAAGGTTTTGGTCATCATCCACTAAAAGAATTCGTTCTTTCATGAAATACTCCATTAAAGCGGTTGCCTCCATTGTTGGTCGGAAAAAGATCAATGCGAAAAAATCCTCTTTGAGTCGGGTCCGGGTTGTCTGCGGATTTGAGTATGCTGAATCACCTGTTGATTGCTACCTTGTTACTCAATAATCGCAGAATCCATGAACCTTTGATTCTCAAAACTCTTTTAAAAATTACTATCGATAAGGTTTCGCGTCAACAAGAAAGTAAATTATCGGCTTGTCTCGAACCAATCATCGAAAATCGTCAGGTGAGGGCGCGTTCGTTTTTTCTGCGGTAAAGTTTTTCTTGCAATTTTCTGAATGCTATGTACATTTTCGAATTTTAAGGGAAATAACGTTAAAGCAGTGCTATATTCCAACCAGGGGGAGAGACAATGAGAAGGTCGATTTTACTTGCTGTGATCCTCATCATGACGGCGTGCCTGTTCAGCGAAGCATCGAGTAAGCCCGATACCGGGAAATCGGGAAAACGCATGAGAATCGGTTTGTACGAAGGTGGAGATTATACCGATTACCGTATGAACTTCCTTGGGATTCTGGCAGGCTTGAAGAATCTTGGCTGGATTGATTACGATACGATACCCGAGAATCTTCAGAATGAAGATATGAAAACAATCTGGTTATGGGTGGGCAATGCGGTGCATAGCGATTATCTTGTTTTCTCTGAAGGTGCTTTCTGGGATGCGAATTGGGAGCAGGACAAGAGAGAAAAACTGCTTGAAGAAATTCTGGAACGACTGAACAGCGAAGAACGCGAGATCGATCTCATGTTTGCTGCCGGAACCTGGGCGGGTCAGGACCTCGTCAGTGACCGGCATGAAACGCCGGTCGTCGTTTTCAGCACTTCCGATCCTGTCCAATCCGGTATTATTCCTTCTCACGACAGCAATCGTTACGACCATACATTTGTCGTCAGCTTTCCGTACCGTTACCGGATGCAACTTCAGGTATTTCACGAAATCGTAGGTTTCAAGCGTTTGGGCGTTGTCTATGAGGACACGGAAACGGGAAGAAGCTATGCGGCACTGGACACGATTTATGAAATGGAGAATGAGTTCGGGTTCGACTTGATCGAGGAACATTGCGTACAGGATCGACCGGATCGAGACCAGACCTTGAGGGATTTGATCGAATGCCATAAACGCCTGGCGCCGCGCATCGACGCGATGTATCTATCGGAGTTCGAAACGGTGGAGCCAGCCAATATGGATGTACTGCTGGCGCCTTTTTTCGAACACAAAATCCCGACCTTTTCACAATCCGGAGTCGAATGCGTGCCGTACGGTGTGTTGATGAGTATCGGTATCGAGGATTTTACCTTTGTCGGACGTTTCATCGCTGAGGCGTTGGGACGAATTCTAAACGGCGCGATTCCGGGTGAACAGGAGAATCGTTTCTATTCGCCACCGCGTCTATCGATAAATCTGGAGACAGCGCGACGCATAGGGTTCGACGTTCCCACCAGCGTATTGGAGATGTCCGACAATGTATATAATGAAATTATTTATTGGAGTGATCGAGAGGACGGTGAATGAAACTGCGTAATCGACTGCTTGTTTTCCATGCCATATCGCTCGTTATCATGACCATCGCATTGATCATCGTTGGATGGTTCGGAATTCAGCATGTCATCAAGAGCCAGTACGAACGCGAGATGATCCAGGAGCTGAATCGTATCGTCCTGCGGGCGCAGCGGGTCACAACGACACTGGACAAGTGGGGGATCGAGGATCGGGATTTTCTGAACAGAAGGCAGCAGGAGTATGTCGGGCACTACGCCGAATACCGGTACGGTGAAACGGGTGGAATGAACTTTGTTCCGTCCGATCCCGCGATTGACGTATCGAGGGTGAACCTGCTCGATATACACGACACCGTCATCAAGCAGATGCGAAATCGGAAGAGTGGTTACATGTGGCTGGAATCCGGTGGAGATAGACATTACGTCGCGTATAAAATTTACGAACCTTGGGACTGGGTCGTCGTTCTCTCGATCGGCCGCGAGGAGATGTTTGCCTACAGGAGCAGTTTCTTTCTGCTGGTTACCCTGATCGCGGCTTCCGTCATGATGATTACGCTGACGATCGGCGCTTTCCTGATCGGGCAGCTCGTTCGGCGGTTCGATGAGATGCTGTCGTCGGTGCATAAGATCGAGGAAGGAGATTTCAGCCCACGGATCGAGAATTTCGATACCGCTCCCGAGATTCTGAAGCTCCAGCATGGGATCAACGCCATGGCGGAATCGCTTCGAGAAAGGACCCTCGCCCGTGACAATGCCGAGAAAGCGCTGAAAGGTAGCCAGGAGAAATACCGGCAGTTGATCGAAACCAGCAACGACGTCATTTATCTCATGGAGAATAACAAGTTCGAGATCGTGAACAAGAAGTTTACGGAGGTCACTGGTTATACGAAAGAGGAAGCCTGTGATCCGAATTTCAACTTCATGAAGATGATCGCGCCCTCGAGCCTGAAGGTTATGGAAGAGAGGAGAAAGCGCGTACTTCTGGGGATGCCGGTGTCCAGGACATATCCCATGACGGCCTTAAGCAAGGATGGGCGCGAGATCGATTTCGATGTGTCGGCTACGTATCTGGATACGGGAGAGGGTGTTGCGGTTCAGGCGATTCTGCGCGATGTCACCCAGCGCAATATCTCCGAACAGCAAAACCGGCAGAAGCAGAAGATGGAGGCGATCGGTACGCTCGCCGGCGGCATCGCGCACGATTTCAACAACATCCTTTCCGTCATTCTCGGGTACGCGGACCTGCTCAAGATGGAGATCGGGCACGATCCCGAAAACCTGGAGAGCCTGAAAGAGATCATCAATGCCGCGACCAAGGCGAGAGACCTCGTTAACCAGATCATCTCCTTTACGCGGCGATCCGATCGCGAATTCAAGCCTGTCTGCGTGTATGATGTCGTGACGGACGCCATGAGCCTGATCAAGTCGCTGATCCCGGAGAACGTTCGGGTCGTAGTCGATCTCGAAACGAAGAGCCCGGTACTGGCCGACACCTCCAACATCCATCAGATCATGCTGAACCTGTGCCTGAACGCAGCCTTCGCGATGGAAAAAAGCGGCGGGTTTCTGACGATCCGACTCCACGAAATCGGCTATGACGATATCCCGGGTGTGGTGCGGGAAAAACTCGATGTCGGAGACCACATACGAATCGAGGTGGAGGATACCGGGCATGGTATTCCGCCCGAAATCCTGAACCGGATATTCGATCCCTATTTCTCGACGAAACCCAAGGATCAGGGTTCGGGACTCGGTCTGGCTATCGTTCAGGGAATCGTTTCGACCCTCAACGGCGCGATCGAAGTGACAAGTGAAGTCGGCACCGGAACGAAATTTACCGTCTATCTGCCCGTGGTGAAAAAGGAAGGCGCGCTCGAGGGACGGTATGTCGAAGAGGAGAAGCTTTCCGAAGCGCCGCTTCGCATCATGTATGTTGATGACGAAAACGCGATTGTCATGATGATCAAGAAAGCGCTCGCGACATTCGGGTACATCGTGTCAGGCTATTCCAACAGCAAGAAAGCGCTACAGGCAATCATCGAAAACCCGGACCAATTCGACCTCGTCATCTCGGACCTCTCCATGCCCGAGGTCACCGGGCTCGATATCGCCCGCAAGGCACACGAGCTCAGACCGGACCTCCCTATTATGATCTGCACCGGCTTCCATGAGCGGGGCGAAGACCTCGACATCGGGAAAAACGGTATCCGCACGGTGATAACCAAGCCGCTTTCATTGCGGGACCTGGTCGCCAAGATCGAAGAGGTGTTTGCCCCGGTATCCCGGATTGATGCCGAAGAAACCTGACGGAAATATTTTCCCGTGAAAACACTCGCATGGATCTACCCCGCGATCCACGAAAAGCGTTCGCATTCTCTAATTGCTTGATTATCAACAAGTAAGACCACTCGTTTCCCTTATTCTTCTCCGACTGTCCGTTTGGCACGATCCTTTCATTAGAATGATGTGAGAAATAATGTGATGATCGCGTGATTCGGCTCAATTATGACCGGCAACGTGAATTTGGAATGCTATAACATAAATCAAGGGAATGAGTTATGACAATGTCACAGGGACGTGGCCCGCGAAGAATCGATTGGGTGGACAATTCCGGTCCACTGACGCGTACGTGCCATTTTTTCCGTATGACATCGATTCGGAGGTCTTCATGAATCCGGTAAACTTTCCGCTGGGCGAGGGTATGACGCCCACCGACGATCAAAACTACTTCCAGATCGGCCTGAAGTACTTTCGCGAGAACGATTTGCCACAGGCCGTCAAATACTGGGAATTAGCGCTGGAACGGGATAAAAGCCAGTCGGAGATTCACTCCGTGCTGGGCAACGCCTACAAGATGCTGAACGATTTCGAGCGCAGCAGCGAACTGCTCCACCGCGCGGTCAGTCTGGAACCGAACAATTTCAAGTACCTCTACAACTACGGCCTGATCCTCTATGAACAGGGTAAATTTGACGATGCGCTTCAGGTGCTGAGCCGCGCTCGTGAGCTGGAGCCGGACAACGCGGAACTTCTCAACGACATCGGCGTGATGCTCTACAACCTTCACCGCTACGGCAAGGCAGCCAATGTCCTTCAAGAGGCGATCGAGATCAACCCGCGCTATTACTTTGCCAAGCTCAATCTGGGCTACGTGCACCTTTCGAGCGGGAATATCGACGGTGCCCGCAAGCTGCTCAACCAACTGCTGGCGGACAACGTCTCGCAGGTGGAGGTGATGGAGTTCCAGCGGCAGCTCGAGGTCTTCGAAAAGAATCCGGACGAGCTTCCCGGCGACTCCCTGCGACTGGAGTTTTCCGATCGCACGTACAACATCGCGCCGCTCAAAATGCTCGCCGAGTTCGACATCGACCCGGCGGAGAAAGAGATCGATCTCTCGGTCATCGTTCCCATCATGGACGAGGTCGATAACCTGCCCATCCTGCACGAGAAGATCACCAAAGCGCTCGAACCGCTCAGACAGAACTACGAGATTATCTTCATCGACGACGGCAGCACCGACGGCAGCCTGCCGCTGATGAAGAAAATGGCACGCGAAGACGAGCACATCAAGGTAATCCAGTTCCGGCGCAACTACGGACAGACCGCCGCGCTCAGCGCCGGGTTCAAGTACGCACACGGCAAGGTGATCATCACCCTCGACGGCGACCTCCAGAACGATCCCGCGGACATCCCGAAGCTGCTGGAGAAGATGGCGGAGGGTTACGACCTGGTCAACGGCTGGCGCAAGGATCGCAAGGACAAGATGATCACCCGCAAGATACCCTCACAGATCGCCAACGCGCTGATCAACAAGCTGATCTCGGGCACCGGCATCGCGCTACACGATTTCGGCTGCACGCTCAAGGCGTACAAGCGCGGGATCATCAAGAACATCCACCTCTACGGCGAGATGCACAGGTTCATCCCGGTGTTCGCCGCCTGGCTGGGCGTTCGTGTGGCGGAGATTCCGGTCAACCACCATCCGAGAATCCACGGTCGCGCCAAGTACAACCTTTCGAGGGTCTCGCGCGTCATCTTCGACCTTTTGGTCGTGCGATTCTTCTCCGACTACATGACGCGCCCCATCCAGTTCTTCGGCAAGCTGGCACGTAAAATTTTCACCGCCGGCACGATCGGGATCGCCGTTGTCGCGCTGGCGAAAATCTTCCTGCCCATACCGGTATCCTTCGATGTGCTGCTGTTGCTGTTCGGCATCCTGGGCATATCGTGTTTCCAGATCGTGATCATGGGCCTCCTGGGCGAGATCATGATGCGTATCTACTTCGAAGGACAGAAGAAAGACTACTACATCGTCGAGAAGATCATCACGAAGAAGCTTACGTCATAGGTTAGAAAGCATGTGTGGAATTGTCGGATTTGTCGATCGGCGCGAGATTGCCGAAAAGCACCTCCAGCGGATGACCGATGCGCTCGTGCATCGTGGTCCGGACGCGGGTGGTCTGTGGCTGAAACAGACTGCGAAGCTGCACGTCGGGCTGGGTCACCGGAGGCTGAGCATCATCGATCTTTCCGACGCCGGGCATCAGCCGATGTGCGATGTTTCCGAAGATATCTGGATAACTTTCAACGGCGAAATCTACAACTATCAAGAGCTGAAAGCCGATCTGATCGCAAAAGGCTACGTATTTCGTTCCGCAACCGATACCGAGGTAATCATCTACGGCTACCGGGAGTACGGCGTCGATTTCTTCAGGCGGATGAACGGCATGTTCGCCCTGGGCATCTGGGACGCGCGAAACGAAACGCTGGTTCTATGCCGCGACCGGTTCGGTCAGAAACCGCTGTACTATTGGGAAAATTCCGGTGGCATCGCTTTCGCGTCCGAGATCAAAGCGCTGCTCGAACACCCGTACATCGAGCGTGGGATCGACTACCGATCGCTCAGCCGCTACCTCGCCTACGAATACCTCCCCGCGCCTTATTCCATCTATAAGGACGTCAAGAAGTTGCCACAGGGTTGCATGATGGTTTGGAAGGATTTTACCGCGACCATCAAACCCTACTGGCAGCCGCGATTTACCGATCTCCCGAAGAAGATGGACGAGCGCGAGATGGGCGAAGAGTTGATCGAGAAGCTCAAACGCGCCGTTTCGCGCAGGCTGATGAGTGACGTGCCGCTGGGCGTGTTTCTCAGCGGCGGGATCGACTCCAGCAGCATGATTGCGCTACTCTCCGAGATGATGCCTGCGGACAGGATCGAGACTTTCTCCATAGGATTCCGGGAGCAGAGCTTCGACGAATCGAGCTGGGCGCGGAAGGTCGCCGAAAAGTTCGGCACCAACCACCGAGAGGAGATTCTCACCGCGAAGACTATGCTCGACATCCAGCCGGAGATATGGTCGCGTCTGGACGAACCCTTTGCCGACGCGTCGATCATCCCGACCTACCTTCTCTCGCGCTTCACCCGGCAGCACGTAACGGTCGCGCTGGGCGGCGATGGGGGAGACGAACTTTTCGCGGGCTACGATCCTTTCCTGGCGCACTACTGGGCGGATCGATACGAGATATTGCCAGAATTCCTGCACAAAGCCATCGTCAAACCGCTGGCGATGAAGCTGCCCGTCTCGACGCGTAACATGAGCCTCGATTTCAAGGTCAAGCACTTCCTCAAGGGCGTTTATCACAAGCGCGGCATCCGCAATCAGATTTGGCTGGGCGCGTTCACGCCCGAGCAGCAGCGCAGCGTCCTGACCGACGATGTTTTGCACGAGATCGCCGGCATGAATCCGTACGATCAGATCGTCGAGGAACAGCGTCGGATGCGGTTCCGGGACTGGCTGGACGAAATCGGCTGGAATTATCAGAAATTCTACCTGGCGAATGACATCCTGGTCAAGGTGGATCGCGCCAGCATGATGGTATCGCTGGAGGCTCGGACGCCGTTCCTGGACGTGGAATTCGCCGAGTTTGCCAATTCTCTGCCGTCCGGCATGAAGATGAAGGGCACGGTGCGGAAGTACCTGCTCAAGAAGGCGCTGGAAAGCCGTCTGCCGCGCGACGTGCTCTATCGCAGGAAGAAGGGCTTCGGGATTCCGCTGGCGAAGTGGATCAAGCACGACCTTCGCGACGGGATGGAAGCGGTCTTCCAGTCGCGACGGATCGAGGAAGCCGGTATCTTTAGACCGGATGCGATCCAGACAATGCTGAAAGAGCATTTGGACGGAAAGAAAGATAATCGCAAGCCCCTGTGGGCGTTATATGTGTTTGAAAAGTGGAGAGAAAATTTTGGATAACGATGGTTTCAACTTCCGAATGTGCCGCAGGCTCTTCTGAATGTTGAAAGTGGTGGCAGTGAACCAAACATTCGGAAGACCTCCCTTCGGTCGGACATTCAGAAGTTTTGGTTATGAGGGAGAGAGAATTTTGGATAACCCGGAGATGCAGGCAGGGGTGCCTGCGAACCAATGACTCCCCCGCCCCGATGTATCGGGGAGAGGGTCGGGGTGAGGGCAAGGAGTAATCGATGAGTAGATTCATCGTCATATCGAAGCAGCGATCGGGAACCGGTTTCCTGGAGACGCTGCTCAACACGCATCCGAACATATTCTGCACGGGCGAACTGCTGCTATTGGATCGTGGGGATTCGTTCCCCAAAATCTGGCTGGAGGCGATGCGCAAAGAGGACAGGTACATCCTGTACAAGTACGCCTCGAAACTGTTCCGGGACTATTTCGGAAAATTCTTCGCGTCGCACGGCGAGAAGCACGTCGGGTTCGACATCAAGTACGACCAGATGAACACGATTGCGAACCTGACCGAGCTTTTGAACGAATTCGACGTGAAGATCGTACACCTGATCCGTCGGAACTACCTGAAGACCTACCTCTCGCTGCTGGTCAACATCGAAAAGCAGAAGCGCGGTCGCAAGGCGCACGACCTGAAGAAGTACGACCCGATCAAGGTGCGCATCAACACCGACGAACGGCTGCACAGGGAGCTTGCCAGTCGCAAACGGGAGATCGAGTATTTCTCCGAATTCCTGCCGAAGCATTTCGATACGATGACCCTCTTCTACGAGGATTTCTTCGACAGGAGCGAAGAGGCGCAGACCATGAAGCCGGAAATCCTGCGCTCGATCTTCGATTTCCTCGGCGAGACGCAGCAGGTGTTCGACCTTGCGAGCCCGATCCGCAAGACCAATCCCAGCCGCATCGAGGATATCGTGACCAACTACGACGAGCTTGTTGTGTCGTTGAAAGGAACCGAGTTCGCGTCGTTGCTGGATCATGAAGAAAAGCCTGCGATGCCGTTTGAAGAACGGATGCAACAGGGGCAGGGTTTCTTTGTCGATGGCGATGTCAAGATGGCGATCGAGGTGTTTGAACAGATGGCGAAGCTGCATCCCGACAGCGCGGAGGTGATGAACAACCTTGGCGTCTGCTGGTGGAAACAGGGTGATGTGGATCGCGCGAAAGTCTTTATCACGAAGGCGATCCGGCTCGATCCCGCGCAGAACGAATATCGTGAGAATTTGTATCGGCTGGAAAGAGTCTCAACTTCCGAATGTGCCGCAGGCTCTTCTGAATGTTGAGACGGTGCCGGAAATAACCAAACATTCGGAAGACCTCCCGTTGGTCGGACATTCAGAAGTTTGGCTATAATGGAGAGAAAATTTTGGTCTCAACTTCCGAATGTGCCGCAGGCTCTTCTGAATGTTGAGACAATAGGACATTAAGAAGTTTGGTCGGAATGAGGACTACATGAAAATACTGCTATTGAACTACGAGTACCCGCCCCTGGGTGGCGGCGCGGCGGAGCAGACACGGCTGCTGGCGAGAGAATTCAGTCGTATGGGCCACCGTGTCCGGGTTCTGACCGCGCACTACAGGGGACTGCCCATCTACGAGCGCATCGATGGCTTCGAGGTCTTTCGGGTGCCGTCGTTCCGCAGGCACAAAGACCGCAGCGGCATGGTGCAGATGTTCCTGTTCCTGAAGATGGCGTGGATACCGTATTTCTGGCTTCTGTTCGGCTGGAAACCGGACGTCGTGCTGACCTTCTTTCTGCTGCCGACGGGACTGCTCTCGTGGTTCGGAAGTTTTTTTCGCCGGACGCCCTACGTGCTGTCTTTCCGCGGTGGCGATATCCACTCCTTCCTGGTGGAGGAGCTCGCCGGGTGGTTCAGATTTTTACGTCCCATCGCGCGCATGGTCGGTTTGAAGGCAGCGGCGCGGGTGGCGGTGAGCAAGGACCTCGCGGACATGGCGCAGGAGGTCTTTCCGACGTTCGGCGTGCGGGTGATCGAAAACGCGGTAGCGTTGCAACCGGAGGCGTTCGACGAGAAGACCGGGATCACGACTTTCCTTTTCTGTGGCAGGCTTTCGTTCGAGAAGAATCTGCCGCTGGCGATGCGGGCGTTGTCTCGGGTCAACGGAGATTTCCGGCTGGAGATCATCGGCGACGGACCGCTGTCGGAAGAGCTGCACCGGCTGGCGTCGGAGCTCGATATAACCGGCCGGGTGCGGTTCCACGGCTGGCGGGATCGCGCGTATGTCCGATCCTGGATGAAGAGGGCGCACTATCTTCTGTTGTTCTCCAAGGTGGAGGGGATGTCGATGTCGGGTCTGGAGGCGTATTCGAACGGATTACCGATCATCGGATCGAAGTCGCCTGGGATGGCGGATTTCGTGATCGACGGCGAGACCGGTTTTCAGGTAGATACCGACGATCTCGACAGTATCGTGGCTCTGCTCGAATCGCTTTGCGGCGATAAAAAGAAATCGGTCGAATTGGGCGGAAATTGCCGCCGTCTGATCGAAAATCGCTACGGAATCCGTCGTGCGGCGGAGGAATATACGAACGTGTTTTGCAAGATTTTGGATGGGAGTATCCGATGATGGATAACGCCGCGAAGGAATTGAAAATGAGACTCGAGAAGCTCGACATGACGCTGCTCGACCAATATCCGGTCTATCGTAAGTACTTGCAGGTCTATCTGCGCGAGTACGACTCGGTGATCGTGCGCTACAAGTACATCCTACAGAAGGCGATCAGGCTGCGCGACGCGGAAGGTACCTCGTTGCTCGATTTCGGCGGTGGGACCGGCATCCTGTCGTTTCTGTCGCTACTTTCCGGCGTGGGAAGCGTCACCTATCTGGATATCAATCCCGAGATGTGCCGTGGCGCGGAGACCGTGGCCAGGGCGCTGGGGTTGCCGCTGAAGGAGACGATCACCGGTGGATACGAGGACATCGATGGGCGCAAGAAGTACGACGTGATCATCAACTACGACGTGCTCGAGCATCTCTACAGACCAATCGAGGCGTTCCGCGCGCTGGGCGGCGTGCTGAACCCGGGCGGAACCATCCTCATGGCGTCCGGCGCGAACTGGCTCAATCCGGTAATAATGTTTTTCAACACGCGCCGTCAACTGCTCTGGGAGAAGAAGGGAACGCCCAACATGATCCCGCGCAGAGATGTGCGCAGGAAGATTATCCACACACGTTTTCCGGACATTGAGCGGGAAGTACTCGAACTGATGACCAGAAAGACGCGCGGCATGAGAAGGGACGACATCGAGCGCGCGGTGAAATTTTTCCTGAAGACGGGTATTGCTCCAAAACCACCGTTCTGGACGGACACCTGCGATCCGGAGACGGGCAACTGGGGCGAGCACTCGGTGAATTTCTTCCGGCTGGCGGGAAAGCTGCGCGAGGAATTCGACGTGGTGCGCGTGGAGCCGGGTTTCTATCCCGAATCCGGTGGCCAGTACAGCCAGTACGACAACGCGTCCGACGACAGGATCGTGTCCATGATCTATCCCTGGATGCGGTTTTTGATGATCAAGCTCGCGCCCGTGTGGAACCGGATGATCCGAAGGTTTCCGGGCGTGTTACGATATATGATAGCACCGTACTATCTGGTGCTGGTGAAGAAGGTTGTGTAGCATCAACTTCCGATTGTGTCGAGCGGAGCCGTAGCATTTGCTTGCAAATGCCAGCTTAGCGGAGCGAGACTCATCTGAATGTTGAAACCGAGCGTAACCAAACATTCGGAAGAGCTGCAAGCAGCACATTCAGAAGTTTGGTTCCCGGGAGGGGTGAAAGAGGATTGTAGCGCTCGACCTCCGGGCGAGCATCCTTATAACTCCCTCGCCCGTTTGCGGGAGATGGCGTAGGTTTTGCCGTAGGTAATAACCTGAGGGGGTGAGGGTAATAAAGGAGTAAAAAATGTTTGATTTGAAGGACGCGAAAGTGATGGTGATCGGCGGCGCCGGATTCATCGGATCGCACATCGTGGAAGAGCTCTTGAAGGAGCCGGTTCGGGAAGTCGTAATCTACGACAATTTCACCCGAGGAACGCGGGAGAACATCGAAGAAAGCCTCATGGACGAGCGTTGCCACATCTACCAGTTTGGCGGCGACATTCGGGATCGGGACATCCTCGACCGCGCCATGGAGGGCGTCGATTACGTGATCCACACCGCTGCGCTGTGGTTGCTGCACTGCTACGAGTTTCCGGAATCGGCGTTCGAGGTGAACGTGCGCGGGTTCTTCAACGTGCTGGAGGCCTGCAAGAAGCACGACGTCAAGAAGCTTGTGTGGTCTTCTTCGGCGTCGGTCTATGGCAACGCGCTCGAGATTCCCATGACCGAGGATCACCCCTACAACAACACGACGTTCTACGGCGCTAACAAGATCGCCGACGAGCATCTCGCCATCGCGTATCACCACCGCTACGGCTTGAACCAGGTGGGACTGCGCTACATGAACGTCTATGGCCCACGGCAGGATTATCGGGGAAAATATATCGCGGTGATGATGAAGATTCTGGATCGCCTGGACAAGGGCCAGCCGCCGGTCGTCTATGGAGACGGTTCGCAGTCGTATGACTTTATCTACGTACGCGACATCGCGAGAGCCAACATCGCGGCACTCAAGTCGGAAGCGAACAACACCTGCTTCAACGTCGGCACCGGCATCGGCACCTCGATCAAGGAAATCTGCCAAATGCTGCTCGACCTCACCGGCTCGGACATGGAAATCCACTACGAACCGGAGGGGCAGACCTTCGTGACCAACCGAATCGGCTCCACGAAGAAGCTGACCGAGGAAACCGGTTTCTCGGCAAAAACGGGCTTGACAGAAGGATTGAAAAAGCTTATAGAATGGCGCAGCCTGCACCAGGAACAGGTGCTCATGCGTCAGAAGTCCATGGAAGGAAAATGATACCGATTACCAGACCCTATTTCGACGAGACCGAAAAAGAACTCATCACAAAGCCGCTTGAAACCGGCTGGGTGGTGCAAGGGCCCTACGTCAAAGAGTTCGAAGGGCTGATAACCGCATTCACCGGCGCGAAGTACGGCGTCGCGGTCAACTCCTGCACATCCGGGCAGTTCATCCTGTCCCGCGTGATCGATCTGAAGCCCGGCGACGAGGTCATTATTCCCGCGTTCACCTGGGTCTCGACCGCCAATTCGGTGGAATTCCTCGGCGCGAAGGCCGTCTTCTGCGACATCGCCCCTAAAACCTTCAACCTCGATCCCGACAAGATCGAAGCGCTCATCACGCCACGTACCCGGGCCATCTACCCCGTGCATCTGTTCGGACTTTGCGCCGACATGCCCCGGATCATGGAGCTTGCCGAAAAGCACGGTCTCAAGGTCGTGGAAGACTGCGCGTGCGGTCTGGGAGGCAGGATCGACGGAAAACACTGCGGCACCTTCGGCGAGGGCGGCGTGCTGTCGTTTCACCCGCGAAAGTCGATCACCACGGGCGAAGGGGGCATGATCATCACGACGCGTGAGCAGGTCGCGACACGCTCCGCCAGTCTGCGCGATCACGGCGCGGTCAGAACCGATTACGACCGCCACCACTCCAAAGGCAGCTTCCTCCTGACCGAGTACGCCGAACTGGGCTATAACTACCGCATGACCGATTTCCAGGGCGCGTTGGGCGTCGCGCAGGCGGCAAAGCTCGATAGGATCATGTCCATCAAGCAGCGGCTCGCGGTCGAGTACCGCGAGAGACTCGAGGATATCCCGTGGCTGATGGCCCCGCATGTTCCCGAAAACTGTTTTCACGGCTATCAGGCGTATGTGACGTGGTTCAAGCCCGAAGAATCGTTCGACGCGATTCGAAAGGGCGATATCGAAGCGATCGACCGTCTGAACGACGAGCGAAACCGGATCATGTACGAGCTGGAGGCGGAGGGCATCGCGACCCGGCAGGGAACGCATGCGGTGCACATTCAGAAGCTTTATCGTGAAAAATACGACCTGAAGCCGTCCGATTTCATCGCCTCCTACGCAGCGGACAGGCTTAGCGTGGCGCTGCCGTTCTTCCCTGGTATTACCGGAGATGAGATCAATACGCTCTTCAACAGCTTGAAACAAAAGAAGGTATAATATGTGCGGAATCGTCGGAATCCTCGATCGGAAGCCGGTTGCAATGCCTCTCCTGAAAAAGATGACGCATACCATCCGGCATCGCGGACCCGACGCGGAAAACTGGTGGATCAAGGGACCGGTCGGCTTCGGACACACCCGTCTTTCGATCATCGACCTCTCCGAACGCGCTTCGCAGCCCATGCAGAGCGAGGACGGCAACTTCATTCTGGTCTATAACGGCGAAATCTACAATTTTCAGAACCTTCGGCTGGAGCTGCAACGGCACGGCTACAGCTTCTTCTCCGATTCCGACACCGAGGTGGTGCTCAAAGCCTTTCAGCATTGGGGCGCCGGTTGCATCGAGAAGTTCAACGGCATGTTCGCGTTCGCCATCTGGGATCAGCACAAGCAAAAACTCTTCATGGCGCGCGATCGCTACGGCGTCAAGCCGCTCTATTACTACAATCGCGGCGGTCTGCTCGTTTTCGCGTCCGAGATCAAGGCGATCATCCAGCATCCGGAGGTCAATCCGCGCGTCGATATCCGCGCCCTGAACGAGTATTTCTCCTTCCAGAACGTCTTTTCCGATCTGACCCTGTTCGAGCACATCCATATCCTCCAGCCCGGTCACTACGCCATTCTCGACCGCCGAGACAAACCGGCGCTGGACATTCATCAATACTGGGATTTCCGCTATCGGGACGTCGAGCACTTCTCGCAGGAGAAAATCTACGTGAACGAGGTGCGTCGGCTGTTCGAGGAGGCTACCACGCGGCAGCTCGTCAGCGACGTCGAGATCGGCAGCTTCCTCAGCGGCGGCATGGATTCCGGTGCCATCACCAGCATCGCGGCACGCAACTTTCCCGATCTCAAGACCTTCACCTGTGGTTTCGACCTCTCCGACGTCTCCATGCAGGAGTCCTCTTTCGACGAGCGCCGCAAGGCGGAATTTCTCTCCAATCTGGTCAAGACCGAGCACTACGAGGTGGTGCTCAAGGCTGGCGACATGGAGCGGGTGATGGACGATCTGGTGTGGCATATCGAAGACCTGCGCGTGGGCCAGTGTTACCCAAATTACTACGTCTCGCGGCTGGCGGGGAAGTTCGTCAAGGTTGCGCTCTCGGGCGCAGGCGGCGACGAGATTTTCGCGGGCTATCCGTGGCGATACTATCGGGCTGTAACCAACGACAATTTCGACGATTACGCCGACAAATACTATCGCTACTGGCAGCGCCTGATCCCCGACAGCTACAAGCCGAGGTTCTTCCAGCCGGATGTATTCCCCGAAGTGTGGAACTACCAGACGCGCGACGTCTTCCGTGACGTACTCGGCGGTATAATGCGGGATGACTCCGGGAAAATTACGCCGGAAGATTACGTGAACTACTCACTCTACTTCGAGAGCAAGACTTTTCTGCATGGGCTCCTGATGGTCGATGACAAGCTCAGCATGGCGCACGGACTGGAGACGCGCGTGCCCTTCCTGGACAACGAGCTTGTCGATTTCGCCATGACCATCCCCATCAAGTACAAGCTGATGAATCTGCGGGAGGTCGTGCGGCAGGACGAGAACGAGCCGGGCAGGAAAGCGGAGAAGTATTTTCAGAAGACGCGCGACGGCAAGATCGTACTGCGCAACATGCTGTCCCAGTACATCCCGGGCGAGTTCACCGGCGGCATCAAGCAGGGATTCTCCGCACCGGACGCGACATGGTTCCGGCGCGAATCGCGCAAGTATATCGAAGATATGTTCTTCCGCAGGAAAGCGCGTATCTACGACTACCTGCGTCCCGCCACCGTGCGCGAACTGATCGAAGAGCATTTCAACGATACAAAAAATCGCCGGCTCCTGATCTGGTCGCTGATTAGCTTCGAGACCTGGCTGAAACACTTTATACCGTAGGAGAGAGGATGGGAAGGAAACAGGAGTCAGGAGTCAGGAGACAGGAGGGATGCAGGCAGGGATGCCTGCGCTCCACGGCCGCTCTCGATCTCTATCGGAACGCGGGTATTCCTCTCGGACCGCCGAGCTCCAGCTCGGCATTTCTCCCCTGGAACGCGGACGTCCCCGTCCGCATCTCTCAAAATTCTGAGGGAAAGTTGCCAAGCTGGAGCTTGGCGGACCATGGGAAAGCGAAGTTGCCAAGCTGGAGCTTGGCGGTCCAGGAGAGAGCGAGCATCCTTATATCTCCCTCGCCCATGAAATGGGAGAGGGTCGGGGTGAGGGTCTTCAACCAACTTTCAGAAGACCTCGCTCCGCTAAGCTGGCATTTGCAAGCAAATGCTACGGCTCCGCTCGGACATTCGGAAGTTGGTTGGGTATGATTCCGCATTCCAGACCCACGATCACGAAAACCGACATCGTCACGGTGATGGAGCAGCTCGCATCGGGCATGATCGCGCATGGCGAGAAGTGCAGCACCGTGGAGAGCGTGTTGGAGCAACTTTTCGGCTGGGAGAAAGCGGTATGCTTCTCGTCCGGCAAGGCGGCGTTGATCGCCGGGCTAAAGCTGCTCGGAATTGCCGAGGGCGACGAGGTGATCCTTCCGACCTACGTTTGCCGCACCGTCTATGATGCGATCCGGTACGTGGGCGCGAAACCGGAATTGGTCGATATCGGAGAGGATTACTGCATCGATCCGATGTTGGTCGAGAAATCGATCACATCTGACACCCGAGCGGCGATCGTGGTGCATCCGTTCGGGATCAGGGCGGATGTGAAGCGGATCGGCGCGATATGCCGCAAGCACGATATCACGATGATCGAAGACATCGCGCAGTCGATCGCGGTCGTCGATGGAAGACCTCCGACAGGCGTCGCGGCGGACATGGTCTTCGGATCGTTTCACGCCACCAAGATGCTGGCGAGCGGCGAGGGCGGTTTCCTCGGACTGAGAACAGAGGGACTGGCAGCAACGTGGGACAAACAATCGCTATCGCTCGACGCAGGGGCGAATTTCTCCGATCTCGCGGCGTCTCTGGCGCTGAGTCAATTGTCGAGGCTGGAGGAATTTACCTCGATTCGCAGAGAGCTTGCCGTGCGATATCGCGAGAGGCTTTCCGGTGTGGATGGCGTCACGCTACCGGAGCTTGCCGACAGCATATATTTCCGTTATCCGGTGTGGATCGAACATGATTTTGAAGAGATTAGATTGTGGATAGAACGGGGTGGCGTGCAGGTCAGGAAGGGTGTGGATTACCTGCTGCACTGGATGGAACAGTCCGGAAAATTTCCGGTGGCGGAGCGGATGTACGAGAGGACGGTTTCGTTGCCGATCTATCCGTCATTGACGATGGAAGACATCGATAGGATTTGTGAAATTCTGATTGAAGGATTGAAGCGTGGATTTGCAAGTAGTTGATTTAACGAGTGTTACCGAGCGAGAGTTGTTCGACCTGAAGGTGCTGGATTGCCCGGCGTGCTTCATTCAGCAGACGACTCTCTGGGCGGATATCGTTGCGCCTATCGCGGGAGACGAGCCGAAGTTCTGCTATCAGCGCAACGGCAGGTGGTTCATCGGCGCGAGTATGTATCTATATAAGAACGAGGCGGGGAATATCCTGGTGTCGAACGTGCAGGCGGGATCGCTGGGCACGATCGTCTATCAGGGCAAGGTGTCCGACCGCATGACGGCGTATGACGGATTCCTGAAAGCGCTGCGGGACTACGCGAAGTCGTTGGACTGCGTGGCGATGACTCTCACCACCAATCCCTTCGAGGTGGATGACGATCCCATTCGCGTCGGGCTCGAGCCGCAGACCGGCATGGACACCTTCATCATGGTGATCCCGGTGAAGCGATTCTTCGGTCACGACGGTGAGGCGATCACGGACGACAAGTCGCGCAACTTCCGGCGCAATCTGAAGAAGGGGCTTTCGGAGGACTTCCGGTTCGAGGTGGTGCGGGACAAGATGATCGTGCGACACTGGTACGACACGTTGCATGTAAAACGTATCCGCGAGCTGGAGGGCGAGCCGTTGCCGTGGGAAATCTTCGAAAACGCGATCCGGTCGGAGCGATTCGCCAACTACTGGAAGTTTTTCGCGGTTTACGACGGCGACGAGATGGTGAGCGGCGATTTCTGCATCCACAACGAGCAGGGCTTGATGGATAATTTCATGATGTCCTCGAGCCTGGACGCGATGGACAGACGGCTCAACTATTTTCTGGTACACGAGACGCTCAAGTGGTGTCGGGACAACGACATCCGCATCTACAACTGGCAGTCATCCAACCCGCCCAGCGGCGGAATCTTCCAGTTCAAGCAGGGATGGGGAAGTCACCTGTTGCCATACAAATACATGACCCGCATACTGGATGAGAAGGCTTTTAAAAAGATGCGAAACGATTATACACTGGATGATTTATTGGAAATTTACAGAGGACACTTTCTGGCGCCCTGGCACGCGGTGAAGACGGGCGAACTCGGATTCTGGGACAAGGACACCATCAACCGCGAAGCCGGGATTTACCAGACCGGAAACGGAGAAGACGCATGAGCACATTGACCAAGTTTATTGCTGAAGAGAACAAACTCAGGACGCCGGATTACATGAAGAATATCGAGGACGAAAGGTTCCTCGCCGAACTGAACGATCTGCTTTCGGGGTACGACTACTGGGTGCGCAATCCCGACGAGAACCGCATCCCGAACGTGTACGTCTTCGGGCTTCCGCGCTCGGGCACGACGCTGGTCTATCAAGCGCTGATCAATAGTCTGGACGCCATCTGGCCCACGAACCTCATGGCGCGGTTCTGGGAAGCGCCCATCGTCGGGATCAAGCTATCGCGCATGCTGGGGCTGTACGACGTGGACGTGAGCTACAAGTCGGCGTTCGGCGTGACCAAGGGCGTGCAGGAACCGCACGAGTTCGGCTATTTCTGGATGAAGTGGCTGAACTACACCAATGTGACGATTCAGGATCGCGGTCACGAGGACTCGATCGACTGGGACGCGTTCGGGGAAATTTCTCGGGCGATGCGCAACGAGGCGCGCAAGCCGATCGTTTTCAAGAACATGCTCTACGCGCTGCATCTGGAGAAATTCGCGCAGGTCGAGAGGAACGCGGTGTTCATCTATTGCCGGCGCGATCTGGCGGACGTGGCGGTTTCGATCCACAACACGCGCATGAAACGCTACGGCGACGCGCGCAAGTGGTGGTCGTACAAGACGCCCGATTACCATGAGGTCAGGAAGCTCGATCCGGTCGGGCAGATTGTGCGTCAGGTGAAGACGGGGCATGACATCTTCGAGGGCTGGCTGAAGAATCCCGAGCTCGCGTCGCGTATCTACACCGTCCACTACGATCAGATCAACCGGGATATGCCCAGTGTCTTGAGGTCGCTAAACGAAAAGCACAATATCGGGATCAAAATGAATCCGGCGTGGGATTTTTCTCCCGTCACGCACAAGGGCAAGGAGCTTTACGAGCGATTTGCATCGGAGTTGAACCATGCTTGACTATCTGCTGATCGACCTGACCGGCATGTCTATCCTGCCGGAAACCATGCTCTACACCGCCGACTACCTCGGTTCGGACAACATCCGAATCGTCAAGATTTCGGAGAAGAAGCACTTTCATGATTTCGTGCTGGAGGGCTTCGAGGACATCGACGACAGCACGATCGCCATTCTGTGGCAGCAGGAGTGGATCAGACCGGAGAACACCTTTCTGCTGCTGAAGTGCGCGGATGTGCTCAAGCGCGTGCGTCCGAAGATGCGCGTCGTGGTGGGCGGCTATCTTCCCACGCTCTCGCCGCAGCTCTTCGAGCCGAACGGAAAGTTCGACCACATCCTGATCGGCTACCCGTGGGCGTTCGACGGCTGGAAGAATCTGGGCGAGCACGATCGCGTAATCACCGCGCACCACCCGGATGTATTGCCGGAAAACCTCTCGCTCCAGCGCGGGATGCGGTTCGTTAGGGATCGCTCCACCATGTACGAGGTCGATCTCAAGGGCGTGGTCATCACCACCTACTATTTCTCGTACCACTGCAACAACAAGTGCCGGTTTTGCTTCAACCACTGTTGGGCAAAGTACGGCGGCGGCATGATCAAGACGCTGGGTCGGGTCGAAAAGGAGCTCGATTTCCTGGTGAACGAGCTGGGCGTCGAGGTGATTCTGCCCAAGGACCACAACATCTTCGTCGATGAGGAATATGGCAAGAGCATCCTCGATATGATGGCGAACCGTACCGACCTGCGTTTGGCGAATTTCATCGACGTGATGGTGCGCGACATGAGCGAGGAGCATATCGAATTGCTGGCGAAGGCGGGTGTGAAGCGGATTTTCTTCGGCCTCGAAGCGCTTGACGCCGAGGAACGCAAACGCATCCACAAGGACTACTCGATGGAGCACCTCGAGGCGATGGTCGCGTACGGCAAGAAGTACAATATCATGTTCGCGGGGAACGTCATGCTGGGTCTGACATGCTCCCATGACCGTCCGCTGGATCGCGACTACGTGAAGAGCGAGCTGAAACGGACGATTCCGCTGCTGATCCGGCATCGCAATCTGTCGGTACATTTCCGGCTCTACGCCCCGCTACTCGGAACGCCAATCGGCGAGCAGATATGGGAAGACTGCCATCAGCGCGAGCTGATCGACCTCGAAAGCTACCTGAAGATGATCCAGACGCTGATCCACAACGACCGCTTCAAGCCCGGACTGCTGCTGCCGTGCATCTACCGTTCGAGCGACGCCGCGGATTTCGCTGCCAAAATCTCCAAAGTGCTGGAACTGATCAACTTTGTGCGGGAACTGGTTTGCGGATATACCAAGATCGGATGGAAGAGATTTTTCCTCTTGCTGACCGGTGATTTCGTGAATTTCTTGAAGAGGATGGTGGGGTAGGAGATGGAATACAGGAGACGGGAGTCAGGAGGGATGCCTGCGCTCCACTGCCACGTTCGGATTCTATCGTAACACGGGTATTCCTCTCGGACCGCCGAACTCCAGCTCGGCACTCTTCCTCTGGAGCGCGGACGTCCCCGTCCGCATCTCTTTTACCTCGTTTCGCTCGAACTGGGAACAATTCTTGCATATACAGACACCAATTCTTTCATCGTCAGGTATTTACCGGCGGTGAACCGGATGAGGAGATTATGCAAAGGTTCATGCATGTCCAGATCAGGAAGATCGAGATCGACAAATGGTGCGAAGGGTGCCGGATCGAACAGGACCCGGATCGTCCGTACGTGGTCGAGTGGATTCGCAAGAACGCGCGCTTGTTCAGGAGTGCGTGGGAAACATCGCAGTGCAGATCGTGCAGAAACTGGGTGGAATGCGGTCATCAAGCGCTCCAGAACTGCATGAACTACTCGCCCGACGAATAGCGTTATTTCTTCCCGGCTCTCCACAGAAAGAACAGGAATCCCGCAAACAGAAAGCCGATTGCCGCAATCGCGATCACGAACAAAAGGTGCCTTTTCCAGACCGCATGATCCATCCGCGATTTTTCTTCCATCAGTGTTATTGCCAGTTTCTTATCCTTCAGCTCATTCTCCAGATTCTCGATCCGGATCAGTAGCTGATGAACCTTCTTTTCCCGATCGTCCCATCGTTCCACGAGCTGCTGTTTCTGTTGCCTCTGGTGCTCGAGTTCCTGCTCGGAATCGATCAACTCGGTCTCGTATCGCACCATGAGTTCCTCGATCCGGCTATCGATCTCATGTTGCTGCGTCTGCACAAGATAGTCGATGTGGCGATCCTGCATCTCCAGTGCTTTTCGCAGGTCGTTTCGATCGCGGTAAAGCTGAGAAATCTCTTCCAGCATTTCGAGCGTCGCCGGAAGATAATGCCGGTCTCCGTACCGCTCGAAGAAGAGCTCGATCACTTTTTCCGCATCGACCGCATCGCCTTTCGCCCGATAGACCCTCACCATCCCGAGCATCACTTCGGCTTGCAGGACATCCAGCGCGTGCTGCTGCGCATAGTTCATCAGCGTTGTGTATCCTTCGATCGCGTTATCGTAGCTGCCCAGTTCGAGTCTGGTTTCGGCGAGATTCTGCAAGACCGGTAGCATCCGCAGGGTATCGCTTTGTTCGGCATACTCTTTCTCCGATTGCAGAAGGTAGTCCAGCGCGTCCTCGTAGTCCTTTCGTTTCATCAGGATTTTTCCGATACGGTTCAGGACGTCGGCCTTTTGCGGTAGATCGTCCTGTTGCAGGATCAGGCGATAAGCCGAATAGGCGCGGTTCAATTCGCCCGACTCCTCATAGACGGAGGCGATGCGAATCCGGCTGTTCACCGCTTCGTCTTTCAGACCCAGTTCTTCGGAGAGGTAATAGGCTTCTTCGTAATAGCTCACGGCGTCGGTATAAAACGTTTCTCTCAGCTTCAGATTGCCGAGATTGGTAAAAATCCGGATGCGGATGCGCTTGTCTTCGCCGGCGGCTTCCAGCGAGCGTCGAAAGTAGTCCTCCGAACGGGAGTAGTTTTCCAGGTCGCGGAAGATCACGCCCAGGAAATTCAGGCTTAGGCATTGTCCGTAGCGATCCTCTTGCCGGACATAGATGCCCAGCGCGTCGTGAAAGTGCTCGGCGGCGTTACGGTAGTCTTCCATCTTCAGGTAGCCGGAGCCGATGTTCAGGTGCGCCTGCGCCGCCAGGAGGGTGTCGCCGGACTGAATCGCCGATTCGAGCGCGATATCGCCGTAGGAAACGCTCCTCTGCGGTTGGACTTCGAGCTGCATGAACGACAGGTGATTGGCGATGGCGCCGCGTTGTTGCATGAGAACGGGTATGGCGATGGAGTCCGCAGACTGGATCGAGACCTGGATCGAGTCGAGAACAGTCACGAGCGAATCGACCCGTGTTACCGAATGGATCGTCGCGGTCAGCAGCAGCGAGATGAGAACGAGTATCGTTTTGCGCATCGTTGGTATCCTTTTGGCGATGATCCCGTGTGGGCGCCGTGCTGTCAAGATTGATCGGCGAAGAGAGGGAAAAAGAGATGCCAACCTGGAGCTTGGCGGACCAACAGAAAGCAAATCGCCCTCCGGGATCGAAGGGCGATTCGATATTACTACATTGAGGTTTATTCTGTCTGTTGTAGGTCGAGGTTGCGGGTCTTGAAGCCGTAGCCCATCACGTCGTGCACGTCGGTGACGATCATGAAGGCTTTAGGGTCGATGTCCTGCACGATATCGCGGATCATGGGGACCTGGCGACGGTTCATGCAGCAGAAGAGAATTTCCTTATCCTTTTCCGTGTAACCGCCACGGGCCTTGATGAAGGTGACGCCGCGGTTGAGTCGCTCGTAGATGGCGTCCTTGATGCTCTCCTCGTAGTCGGAGATGACATAGACGCCCTTGACGTAAGGCATACCCTCGCTGGCGATGTCGGTGATCTTGGTGGAGATGAAGAGGTTGACGTATCCCCAGATGATCAGCTTGAGATCCTGGAAGACGAGTCCGACGGTCAGGATGATGAGGGTCTCGACCATCCAGTATCCCGTACCGATGGAGATTCCCGTCTTTTGCTTGAGGATGGCGACGGGGATGTCGGTTCCGCCCGTGGAACCACGGAAACGGAAGATGATGCCCAGTCCCACGCCCAGCAGCACCGATCCGGCAATCGCGGAGAGGTAGATGTCGTTCGGCCCGAGCATGGCGATGACCTGCTCTCCATCGACGGTGAAGGTGTATTTCGCGATATCCTTGACGATACCGAATTTATACAGGTTGTTCAGCGCCAGAAGGTCGGTCAGCGCCGAGGATACCATCATTCCGTAGAACGAACGGATTCCGAAGTGTTTGCCCAACATAATCACGCTGATGATGAAGAGCGGGATGTTGATCGCCATCATGCTGATACCCATGGGGATTCCCATCAGGTGATAGAATATCTGGCCAAGACCGCCCACGCCGCCCGGTACCAGCTTGTACGGTACCAGAAACCACGAATAGCCCATCGCGAACAGCGCGCTACCCATGATGATCCCGGCATACTGGACGATGCTGCGAAACAGCCGAAGCTTTATCATGTTTTACCTCCGATAAATCTTTATCTTACAATCAAGAATGGCAGATTTTCCAGCGCGATTTTTCGGTCAACCTCTTTTTCGTTTTTTTACGGTTAAGACCCTCCCCTGGTACGCAGGCACACTCCCCAAATGGTATGCAGGCACCCCTGCCTGCATCTCTATCTCTATCTCTTTGAATCTCTCGAACGATTTCCACGATTAACAACGGGACGGGATAGAGATAGGGATAAGGATGAAGATGCAGGCAGGGGTGCCTGCGTACCACTTGGGAGAAGAGATGCAGGCAGGGGTGCCTGCGTACCATGAGGGAGCAGCGGAAAATTATTCCATATAACATTAAGAACGCATTCCCATCTGGGGTGTCATATCTCATTGCAAAGACAGCTAATTACGCCCACTCATTCCTCTTTGGCACCGGGTATGCAAAATAAGCACGCGGAGGAATAGGAATATGGTCAGAGGCTTGTATCAGAATTCGTCGTCCATGCAACTGCTGCAAGATCGCATGGATGTGATCGCCAACAACATGGCGAACGTCAGCACCAACGGCTACAAGCGGCAGGGCGTCTTCTACCGGCAGTTAATCGGCGCCGAGCAAGCGCTGGACCGCAACCAGATAACGCTCAAGCAGTTGCGCGAGCATCCCTTCACCTGGCAGAACAGCGACTGCTGCACGCGGCGCGGACAGGTCCGGCAGCTTCAAGGCGACATCTCCACCTACACCGACTACGCCGATGGCCCGGTCAAGGAGACCGGGAATCCGCTGGATATCGCCATAAACGGCAAGGGCTTCTTCGTTGTGCAAACCCCGGAAGGCACCGGCTACACGCGGGACGGGCAGTTCAAGATCGATCAGGACGGCAATCTCGTCACCAGCGAGGGCTACCTCGTTCAGGGTGAAGCAGGTCCGATCCAGATCACCGGCGACATGGTCAACATCAACGCAAAAGGCGAACTGGGGCAGGACGGCGTGATCGTCAACAAGCTCATGATCCGCGATTTCCCCGAGGACACGCTGATGAATATATCGAGAGGCGTCATGTACCCACAAGGGGAAAATGTTTCCGCTCAGGAAGCGGACGTCAACGTGCTCCAGGGCTATCTTGAATCGTCGAACGTCGTGGTGGTCAAGGAGATGGTCGATATGATCTCCACGCAACGGCATTTCCAGGCCAACGAAAAGGTGATTAACGCCATGGACACCACCCTCCGAAAAACCGCAAATGATATAGGAAAATAAAGGAGTTACGCATGATACGATCCCTCTATAGCGGCGCGAGCGGCATGTATGCCCAGCAGTTGAACATCGACAGCATCGCGAACAACATGGCAAACGTGAACACGACCGGCTACAAGAAGACCCGTATCCAGTTTCAGGACCTGATCTACCAGACCTTCAAGGAAGCCGGCGCGCCCACCTCCGAGAGCACCCAGCGTCCCACGGAACTCTCCGTCGGTGTCGGCGTCCGTCCGGTCGCCACGCAGAAAGAGCACATACAGGGCACACCGACGCAGACCGGCAACGCGCTCGATATCGCCATCGTGGGCGAAGGGTTCTTCCAGCTTGTCAACGGCGACGGAGACCTGGTCTATTCCCGCGACGGCAGCTTCAAGCTCAACGGCGACGGCGAGATCGTCAACGCGCAGGGTTTGAAGATCGAGCCCGAGATCGTCATCCCCGCGGACACGCAGTCGGTCAACATCACCGGCGACGGTCACGTCTATGCGCAGATTTACGGGCAGACCGAGCAGGAAGAGATCGGACAGATCGAGCTGGCACGCTTTATCAATCCTGCCGGACTCAAGACCAACGGCGGCAACTACTACACTTCCACCGAGGCTTCCGGCGATCCCATCGTGGGCGAACCAGGCAGCGAAAACCTGGGCGTTCTGGAGCAGGGCTACGTCGAGGCGAGCAACGTGGTGATCGTCGAGGAAATGGTCTCCATGATCGTGGCGCAACGGGCGTTCGATCTCAACTCGAAGATGGTGCGCACCTCGGACACCATGATGGAAACCGCGAACAATCTCAAGAGGTAATGCATGAAATTCGGATTTCTCGCGCTCATCCTGATCCTTCCTGGGTTAATCCTCGGCGCTGCGCTGACGATCGAGCTGGAAAACCGCATCTGGATCGACAGTCCCGTGGTTACGCTGGATCAGATCGTCACCCATTACGCGGGTTCCGATTCGCTTTACCGGCAGATTCGGTGTATTACCGTGTGCAATCTACCTTACCGCGAGCGCTTCCGCAACCTCTACGAAGCGGATATCCGAAAACTGGTTCCAGAGCAGCATCGACGGGACATTGTCATCGACGGCGCATTCTGCGTTGTCCGATGGAAAAAGCAGACGCTTGACCAGAATCGGGTCTATAAAGCGGCGCGCGAATACATCTCCCAAAGCTATCCAGACGCGGACAGCCTGAAGATCGAGATGGGCGAGCTTCCCCAGATGGACACCCCGCCCGACGGGTACTCGATCCGGGTCGAATTCCCGGACGGCATCCGCAAGATGGGCAACGTCCGGATGGTCGGGACGATCCTGCACGACAGCACCGAGTTGAGCCGCTTCACGTTTCCGGTCTATATCGGCGTGTTCCGCGAGGGATACCGGCTGACGGCGATCAAGCGTCGCGGCGAGGGTTTTTACAAAGGCGATTTCGTTCGGGTTGACCTGAACATTGCCGAAGAAGGGAACGCCATCACGGACAGCCTGGAATTGCACACCCGTATTGCCTCCCGCTACATCCCCGCCGGAACCATCCTGACCCGCTCGAACACGAGCCCCATCCCGGACATCCACCGCGGAGACAGGGTCACCGTGCTGGTCAACAGCGGCACGATACGGCTCGAAACCGTAGCCATCGCGAAGGACACATCGTATCTCGGCGAGTCCATCCTGTGCGAAGACCCCTCCACCGGACGCCGGTACCTGGCGATGACATCCGGCAAACGACAGGCAATCATCAATATTGGAGAATGACATGAAAAGGTTTTTAGTACTGCTCGCGATCGTCGTAACGCTTTCTTTGCTCGGTGCGAGGCAGACTCCGTCGCTCTATTCCGACCACAAGAGCTTCAATGTGGGCGATGTGATCACGATCCTGATCGAGGAGAGCACCTCTGCCGAGGCAGCGGCAGGTACCGACACCGACGTGAATGTCGGGCTCGATTTCTCCGTCGCTGGCACTGGATTCATGAATCAGCTCAATCCGGGCGGATACGGCGCGTCGCTCGGGAACACCTCCGGCGGTGACGGCAAGACCAGTCGCACCGGAAAGATCCAGAGCAAAATGACCGCCAAGATCGTCGCCATCGACGAGATGGGGAACCTGGTGATCAAGGGCAGCCGAACGGTCGAGATCAATGGAGAGAAGGAGATCACCGAGCTGGAAGGCGTGATCCGACCCGAGGATGTCAAGGCGGACAACTCCGTCTATTCGTACAGTATCGCCGACGCGAAGATCAAGTACGACGGCAAGGGCGCGATCAACGAAACCGCGAAGGTCGGTATCCTGAGCAGAATCGTCAACTGGCTGTTCTGACCGCGGACTGATCGGATATGGCTTTATATAAGGGGTAATGCTGCGTGGTTGTCCTTTCATTAATACCAGAGAGGTAATGTGTCCCGACTATAATCTCTGATCGGCTACAATCCTTACCAATAAAGGCATTCGAACATTCTTGCCAAAGTATAGTATTTGGGGTGAAACGGAGCATTTCCAAGAATTTTATGAGAAACTTGTCAAAATGGAGCTGTAGTACGATTTTCGTATCGGCAGAAATGCCAATGCAGGGTTCAGAGGTGAGAACGAGACATTCAAGGAACTAGAAGCCCAGATCGCTTTGGGAGAAGATAGCCGACGGCAATTCAAGCATACCGTCGCAAGCGCGAAGCAACTGGCAGTCGAAATGGCGTCCTTCACCAATTCTAAGGGCGGGGTCATCTATATCGGTGTAAATGACACCTGCGAGATCGTTGGATTATCGCAGAAAGAAGTAGGCCAGATCAATCAGCTCATCGGCAACGCTGCCAGTCAGCTTGTGAAAAGCCCCATTACGGTGGAAACAGAGAATATCCCGATTGGGGACGGTAAATTGGTCATTGCCGTAACGATTTCGGAAGGGATCAACAAGCCATATCTGGTTGATGGAGTAACATGGTTGAAATCAGGCTCCGATAAACGCAGGATCAATTCGAACGAAGAGCTGCGACGGATGTTTCAGGCTGGTAAACAGTTTCACGCCGACGAACTGCCGGTTAAAGCGACGATGGAACAGCTCGATATGTTACGCTTCAGAACGTTCTTCGAGGGCCATTATCGTGAGAAACTTCCTACTGACGATAGTGCGCTTCACAAGCTTCTGCAGAACATGAATCTGGTATGCGAAGACAAGCGGTTGACCCTCGCAGGGCTCCTGATCTTTTCCGAACAACCGGAACGCACCTATCCGCAGTTCATCGTCAAAGCCATCCGCTATCCCGGGAATGATATTCACGCGACCGATTACCTTGATACGCAGGAAATAGAAGGTCCGCTGCGAAAGGTGTATGATGATTCCATTGGCTTCATCAACAGAAACTTACACCGTGTGCAGCAAGGCAAGGGCGCGAATGCACCGGGAAAACTTGAAATTCCAGAGGAAGCGCTGGAAGAACTCATGGTGAACGCGCTCCTCCACCGTGATTACATGATCGACGCGCCAATCCGGTTGTTCGTGTTTGACAACAGGATCGAAATCATCAGTCCGGGACATCTGCCGAACAATCTGACCGTTGAGAAGATACTCACCGGAACATCCATACAGCGGAATCCGATCCTATGTTCCTACGCTGCCAAGAAAATACTGCCTTATAGCGGTCTGGGAACGGGTATTGAAAGAGCAAGGAAAACATGGCCACACATTGAGTTCACCGATGATGCCGAGAAGATGACCTTTACGGCAACGGTGAAAAGGGATCAGAGTTTTGCGGTAAAGGATCACAAAAGTGATTTAAAGGGTCAGGGTGACCTAATAAATGACCTTATAAAAGTAATTGAGAAGACCCCGGAAATCACCTACAAAGAAATGGCGGAAGTCTTAAGGGTAAGCGAGACAACCATTAAGAGAAAAATCGCTAAGCTGAAAAGGCAAGGACATATTATACGTATAGGGTCAAACAAAAAGGGCTATTGGGTTATAAAATGACCCTTAACGAATCAACACAGAATCTCCTGACATGCAAATAGCTGATACGGGGTTGCTTTTGGAGAGAGTATAAGTTAGTGCAGGGAATGTATAATTGGAGGAAAATGATGGATGCCACCGTATATCCTTATATCAATTCAATAAATATAGGACAAGGATTACTGAAAAATGGAGAGCTTGAAGTTGGCCCATGTAAAATAACTCTTTCGGGGATACCTGAAGAAACCTTTTCCTTAGATGCTAACGTAAATAGAAATGCAACCATATCTGGATTGGTTAAGTTATTTCGACTTTTTCAGGACATCCCTTCCGCAATTCAATTTAATGTTACGAGCAAAAATCACATTACAATTAAGGCACCCCAAATAGTGGATTCTTTCCGTAATAAATCACAACAAGAAATACTCCCTGGAGCAGAAACTGTTCTGGACAATAAACAGGCAAATCACATCTACATTGAACCGTACAGGCCTTTGAATCTCAAAACTTGGACTCCTGAGACAGAAACAGACCTGTATATGATTTTCGGGGATCTACAAGATCTAACTCAGTTTGAATACTGCTGTGGCGCAAGTATAGATGTAGTCAGAAGACTCATTCCTTCGTGGATAACTACAAAACCAGACGCTATCTTGATTGATCGTATTTCGGGAAATTACTTGATTGCAGAATTCAAACTGCAATCATCTATGTTTATTGCGAATCACAATAGGGATGATATTGACGTACTGATTTGTTGGGATGATGATGCACAGGATAAATTCAGTCTTCCGAGGAATGTGGTTTGCCTAAAAGATGTAGCAGCCAATGCCGCAATTGAAGTGCTTGAAGGTCGCAGGTAGCATACCATATCAATTTCATGGCAAGGCAACAAAACAACCTGTTCTTCACACTACGCAGAAACCATCAGATACAAAAATCGCTGACAGACTTACACCCATGGTGTGTTGTTGGATTTCAAGAGTTTTGCAACTTGCTGCAAGAAAATATTTTGCGGGATGAAAGTGGTGGGTAGCATTGGCTTCTGCTGGCAGTTACGGAGGATTGCCTTTAAATTACGCCCTACTTCGCCTTCCCCTTCTCCGTATCTGGATTCTCCTGGTCGAAAACCACCATCTGCGTTCCTTCGCTGTATTCCTCGAAGCGGATCGCGTCGGCGCTGTGGAATTTCTTCAGTATCTCCTGAATCCGTTCAAGCGAACTGCCGATATTGTTGAGGCGTTTGATCTGGTCCGGCTTCAGGGATTCGAGGTCGATGGTCATCATGAACAGCTCGAGGTTTCCATTCAGGATCATCAGGGGTTGGTTGATTTCGTGGCTTGCGGTGACCGCCATCGCCAGCGCGGACGTCTTTCGCTCGAGTACCGCCTTTTCGCGTTCGGCTTTGACACGCTGCCGGAATTCCTGCTGCATATCCTGATTGACGATGGTCAGCTTTTCATGTTGTTCAACAGCTTCTTTTTGGTATAGTGAATAGGCTCGCTGTATTTTTCTCGATATCCGGTAGAAAAGTAGAATCGAGATCAATGTGTAGCCTATCAGGAAGAGAAGCAGTTTATAGAAGTCTCTCTTGAGCATGTTGTAGATCGTATCTTTGTTGTACAAGAGCTTCTGCTGTGCGTTGGAGCCGAAAACGATTTGCCGAAAATTATTTTCATCCTGTGCTGTCCGCTCCATGAAATGATTGAACGAGATACTTCTGGCAATGATCCAATTGTTTCCAGGCAGAATTTTGTAATATGTAAGAAGCTCTTCGGGCTTCTGGTCTTCCGTACGCTGTTCAACGGAGCGGATATACGCTTCGCCGTTCATACGAATTTCCTTCAGCATCTCGCTGTAATACGGAAACTCGTGGATATCGATCTCATCGGAGGATATCAGCTTGCCGTTATTCTTTGGCGCATGCTGATCAATGATGATTTTCGCAAAAGCGTTTCCGCCCTCGATGTCGAGGAGCTCGATGATGCGCGTGTTCGTCTGAAGCTGCCCGGTTATGGCCGATGTGCTCAGATGACTCTTCATGCTGCTGGTCAGTTCACCGTACAATGTCTGCTCATACGAACCGAAACAAAGAATCCAGCCGCTTTGCTCCAGTTTTCTGGCCTGAGCCAGCGCTGGCTGGGAGGGTCTGTTCCCATACTTTCCGTCTTCAGAATACTGTATCCACGATTCCGGATTTCGTAGCATCGCACCGACGATTCCCGGAACATTGTATTTCTCGTATAAAATCTCGCGGTTCAATTCGGATGATTGATCTTCGCCACCGCAGAAATGCCTGATCTCGCCTTTTTCGTCCAATACGAGAAAGAAGCGGTCTTCAGGGCATTTCAGCTTGAGGATTTCCTCTTCGACTTGGCGGTTGTCGCCGATAGAGGAGGCATATCTCGAAAACGAGCCGCTGAGCATTTGCAGGGTATTCTGGATATCGGTTTTGATGAGGTGTTCAATCTGCGTCTGTGCCTTACTTATGTTTTCGATTTCGAGATTGGCGGTCTCCTTGAGCATCGTGCGGTTTTGCTGAATCATCTTGCGCTCGATCTTCTGCGACATCGAATCGAATCGCTTCTCGAAGATATCCTTCTGATAGGAGACGTTACGCTCGAAGAATTTGTTCTGCTCCATAAATATTCGGTTCAGATTGCGGTATAAGATGTACCCCACTCCTGCCGTAAGCAGCAAAACAATGATCAGCGCGCTGATCAAATATCCTTTGAACGTACTCGGTTGCTCTTGCTTCTTCATCCTGGTCGTGTCCGGCAATTTCTGGCGTATTTCATTTTTTTCTTTACATCCATATAATAATATGTTCACTGAACAGTGATTGTCGAGTGGAAAATAGGATAAACGCTCTAAATTTCAGATTATTATGAGGTTAGAAGGCATGAAAACATGCGGGAGGTCTTATGATCACTTATGAGAAAATCGTGGAATATCTGGGGAATGATGCGGCTTCACTCCTCGAACATCAATGCACCGGCGTTCCGAAAGATGTGCTGCATCTGCCTTCGGCGAATTGGATCGACGAGTGCCTGATCCCGTCGGATCGTCCAGCGCCGGTTCTGCGCAATATGCAAACGCTTTTGGGACATGGAAGGCTGGCCGATACCGGCTACATGTCGATATTGCCCGTCGATCAGGGAATCGAGCACAGCGGCGGCGCTTCTTTCGCGCCCAATCCGATCTACTTCGATCCGGAGAACATCGTCAAGCTGGCGATCGAGGGCGGATGCAACGCGGTCGCCTCGACGCTGGGCGTACTGGGCTCCGTATGCCGGAACTACGCACACAGGATTCCCTTCATTCTCAAGCTCAACCACAACGAGCTGCTGACCTATCCGGAGACGCACGACCAGATCATGTTCGCGGAGGTCGATCAGGCGTTCGACATGGGCGCTGTCGCCGTGGGCGCGACGATTTACTTCGGATCGGAGGAGAGCAATCGGCAGATCATGGAGGTCTCCGAGGCGTTCCGCTACGCGCACAGCCTGGGACTGGTCACCATCCTCTGGGCATACCTGCGCAATCCGGCATTCAAGATGGACAAGGACTACCATCTCGCAGCCGACCTGACCGGGCAGGCGAACCACCTCAGCGTCACCATCGAAGCGGATATCGTCAAGCAGAAGCAGCCGGTCAACAACGGCGGGTACAACGCGCTGAAGTTCGGCAAGACCCACGAGAAGGTCTATTCCGAACTGACCAGCGACAATCCCATCGATCTGACCCGCTATCAGCTCCTGAACTGCTACAACGGCAGATCGGGACTCATCAATTCCGGTGGCGCGTCCGGCACGAACGATCTCGCGCAGGCGATTCGCACCGCGGTGATCAACAAGCGCGCCGGCGGCATGGGGCTTATCTCAGGCAGGAAGGCATTCCAGAAACCGATGAAGGATGGCGTGGCGATTCTCAATGCCATTCAGGACGTCTATCTCGAAAAGAGGATAACCATAGCGTAAATGGATACAGATTCAACACATACGGCACACCCGAACCTGCGAACCATGCTCGTGACGGTGTGCCTGATCACCTCGTTGAGCATCATCTCGCAACGAATCCCGATTCAGCTCGGGACGCTGACGGTGACGTTCATTCTTCTCTTGATCATGCAGCGCGACAACCTCGCCCGATTGCGGCATCGCATGTCCAGGATTTTCAAGGTAATCGCGGTGCTGTTCGTGGTTCAGCTACTGCTGCGCCGAAGCGGTGAGCCGATCCTGCAATGGCACTTCGTGATGATCACCGATGTCGGGCTCAACTACGCGCTGGTCGTCTCGATGCGGTTGATCCTGATCGCGCTGGTCGCGGGGCTGCTGTTCGATTATCCGTTCACGGATTACCTGCGAGCCTTCCGCGCCTGGAAGATTCCCTACGAGATATCCTTCCTGATCGCCAACACCATCCATTTCATACCCATGTTCCGGCGGCAGGCGATGCAGATGACGGAAGCGCTCCACATTCGCGGCATACGGCTGCGCTCGATCCCACTGTCCCGACGCGGAAAAGCGCTGGCGAGTCTTGCACTGCCCATCGTCGCCGGCGTTCTCAACGACGTGAAATACCGCGCGATCTCGCTGGAAATGCGGGGATTCCGCTATCGCAATACCCGAACCGACTACTTCCGTAACAAGCTGACCGCTATGGATTACGCCGTGCAGGCGGTGGGAGTGATTTTGTTCGTTGCTGTGATTTTCTTGCACATTCGTTTGACAAAATAGCAGCATTAACCGATGATCAACGCATGAATGTATCGAGGGGTGTTCATGAATGAACTTACGACTCTCCTGAAAACCATACGCGAAAAGATGCTGGAATCACCGGAAAGCGCGATGCGTCTCATCGAGAAGTTTGTCGAGGAGAATCCCGAACTTCCGGAATCGGATGAACTGCTTGAATTACGGTCGCTTCTCGGGATCGCCAGGCTCAACCAGGGGCAAACGCAAAATGGAATGTCTATTCTGGAAGAGGTGATGCCGCAGCTCGAACAGAGGAACCTCTCGAAGGCCCTCATCAACTGCCATACCATGATTTCGAATTCCTGCTGGAAAAACAACGATATCAAAGGTCTGTTGCGCCATTGCCTGATAATCGACGAGATCGTCGCCCGGATCGGCGATGAGAGCCTGAGTCCAGGACGCTATCAGAATATCGGATTCGCCTACATGGAGATGGGCGATTATGATCGTGCACAGGCATACTTCGAACGATCCATCGCGCTCAACCGCAAGCTCCGTAATCACTACGCGCTGGTTCAAACATACAACAAGATGGCATCCAACTTCACGAAGCAGGAGAAATACAAGAAGGCCCTTGAATTCTTCTTCATCGCCTGGCGCATGTGCAACGAACACAAGCAGGACGAATTGAAGGGACGACTTTTACTCAACATCGGCACCTGCTACCGGATGCTGCTGGATTACGACAAGGCATTCGACTACTACACCCGCAGTCAGGACGAGCTGGAAAAACGCGACGACAAGCAGATGCTTGCCACGCTCTACCTGAATCTCGGCATTATCTATCACAAAACGGGCGATGCCGCCAACGCACTCAAGACCTACTTCAAAGCACTCAAACTCCACACCGAGCTGAACATCATCTGGCAGAGGAACTCGCTCTACAACAACATCGCCAATATCTATTTCGCCCTGAACAATACCAAAAAGGCGATGAAATATTACCAGAAAGCGCTGGAATCGACCCAAAGGGATGAAAATCCGGAGCTGTACGCTCTCCTGACGATCAATGTCGGGAGCTGCGAGCGGATCAACGGCAATTTTTCGACTGCGGAAGAGCACATCAAGCGCGGGATCGAACTACTCAAGGAACACAACCTGAAATCGCACCTCGGCGAGGCGTACCGCAACCTGGCATATAACTCCGCAGAAAAGGACGATTATGAGGAAGCCTACGACTACCTCCTCGAATGCGTGCGTTACTACGAGCGGGTTTATGACTTCACCTCCCGCGAGGACATCGACAAGATCAAGAAGCAATACGACATCCTCAATACCGAATACGAAAACCTCCAGGAAAAATACGAACTTCTGAATCAGGATCTCGAGAAGCAGGTCGGACACCAACTGATCGGTAAAAGCCGCCAGATTCGAGAGGTGCACAGCCTGGCCATGAAGGCGGCGATGCACCCCAACGTCAACGTGCTCATCTATGGAGAAAGCGGCGTGGGCAAGGAAATCATCGCCCGTATCATCCACCACGCCAGCATCCGGAAAAATGCTTACTTCTGTGCCATCAACAGCAGCGCGATCAGCGACACGCTGTTCGAAAGCGAGTTCTTCGGACACCTCAAAGGCGCATTCACCAACGCCGAATACTCCCGCAAAGGATACATCCAACAGGCGAATCAGGGCACGCTATTCCTGGACGAGATCACCGAAATGCCACTCGATTTCCAGACCAAGCTACTCCGCGCCATCGAAGAAAAGAAGATCATCCCCGTCGGCGATGAAAAGACCATCGAGGTCGATTTCCGCGTGATCGCCTCCACCAACCGCGACGTTCATAAAATGGTGAAAGACGACCTCTTTCGCTACGACCTGCTGCACAGACTCAACACGATCGAGATATATATCCCGCCGCTACGGGAACGCCAGGAGGATATCATCGTCCTGATGTGGCACTTCATCGAACTCATCGGAAAGCGGATGAACCGCGAGCCGGTCAACATCACCGAGGGTTTCATCGATCGCTTCCGATCCTACCATTTCCCCGGAAACGTCCGCGAACTCAAGAACCTCATCGAGCGCGCCATCATCCTGGCCGACGACCGCGTGCTGAACGAATCCATCGCCCGGAAAATCCTCACGACGAAAGAAGAGTCCAAGCCCGTCGTCCACACGGAATCGATCCGCACCCTGAATCTGGAAGAGAATGAAAAGCAGATCGTCCTCATGGCACTCAAGCGCGCCGACTGGAACCAGAAACAGGCCGCGACCCTGCTGGGAATCTCTCAAAACGCGATCTACCGCAAGATGAAGAAGTACGATTTGAAGTAGCCGATAATCACGTTATCGCCATCTCCACCATCACGCAAACGGGATCAATCACGTTATCGTGATCCGCGGCATTAGATAAGTTGTCACGCTATCCATATACCCCACAAGACATTGCGATGTTTTCGGAACAAATTCCGCGTTTGGCACATAATATGCAATTAATATTGACGGAGGTCACGATGATGGTAGATGCTATCGAAATCGGAAAGATTCAGATCACACACTACCGGACCGATCTGAAGAAAGGATCCATCGGGTTCACGGTAACCACCTCGAATTCGAGGATCAAAAACATCATCTACTATTACGACCAATCCAACTTCCAGGTTACGCTCGATAAGGTTAAAGCATTGCGAGAAAACTACATCGAGCATATCGGGGAAGTTCCGAAATAGACCCGGCAACTGCACCACATAAAGATGCGCTCCTTCTCATCCCTGAAGGGGCGCATTTCCTATTGTCTGAAGCAGGATTTACAGGATTTGCACGATTTACAGGATGAAGAGGTGGTTGCTCTCAATTGGAACGCGGACGTCCCCGTCCGCATTTTCTGCCTGGGTACGCAGATGTTTCGTCTGCATATTTTTCTTCGTAGCGCTCGACCTCGGGGTGTGACTGGTTCCCTCGTAGCGCTCGACCTCCGGGCGAGCCTCTTCTGAGTCGTGTAGCTGAAATCAACATTCGGAAGAACCTCCGGTACATTCAGAAGTTGATTCCCCGCTGTAGCGCTCGATCTCCGAGCGAGCCTCTTCTGAGCCGTGTAGCTGAAATCAACATTCGGAAGAACCTCCGGTACATTCAGAAGTTGATTCCCCGCTGTAGCGCTCGATCTCCGGGCGAGCCTCTTCTAAGTCGTGTAGCTGAAATCAACATTCGGAAGAACCTCCGGTACATTCAGAAGTTGATTCCCCGCTGTAGCGCTCGACCTCCGAGCGATCCTTACTTCAGAGCTATGGCGAAGTAGAACATCAGAATAACGTAAACAACCGTCAGCAAGCTACTGCGCAGAAACCGCCTGGTCTGGATCGGCTTTGTCGTCAACGTTCTATATCCGTGCAGAATCGCGGCCTGCAAGAGATAGACAGCGTATCCAATTAGCACCACCACCATTCCGGCGGTTCCCAATGGGCACAAAGTCGCCATGATTGCGGACAGTCCGAACGCCAGATTTGCGAAACCCACTTCGAATTGCCAGTCGGGGCGATCCGTTTTCCAGCCCAACCGCTCGGCATCCTTCTTGTGAAACGGAACATGCGTGACGAAGCTGATAATGCCGACCAGTCCGACCATCCCGAATGTCACGATCTTCAACGCGAGTTCGGGTTGTGTCAGGTAATAGAATCCGAAAAAGACGGAGAAAAAGACGATAAGGTAGCGAAGAATTACGAGCATTTGTAACATATCATATCCCCTTACGATTCGAGCCTTTCAAACAGTTGCGAGACCGTCATGTTCAGGATGGGGTGCACCAGGTCGGGATCGATTTCCACCAGTGGTTCGAGCACGAATCTGCGCTCGTGCGCGTGGATGTGTGGAATCTTGAGGTGCTCTTGCTGGATCACCCGGTCGCCGTAGAAGACGATATCGATGTCGATGGTGCGCGGACCCCACCGGATATTGCGTTCACGCCCGATCCGGCGCTCGATATCCTGGCACGCCTTCAGTAGGTCATCGGGCGTGAGGGTCGTCTCGATTCGGGCCGCGCAGTTGAGGAATTGCGGTTGCCGTGTATAGCCCCACGGCTTGGTTTCGATAATGCTGCTGGTCTTCTCCAGAAGCGTTTCCGGAAGCGCCTCCAGCATGTGAAGCGCCGTCCTCAGATTGGCATCGCGTTCACCGAGGTTGGAGCCCAGCGAGAGCCACACGATCATTCAGCGCCTTCGCTCCATCTCGACTTCGACGCCATCCAGCGAGGCGTTGATCGCAACGAAAGGTTTCTTGATGCGGATGTTCGCACAGACGATCTCTTGGAAGTCCATGAAGAGCTTGTCAAGAATCTCGTTGGCGCATTTCTCCAGAACGTAGAACTGGTGCGTCTCCATGATGTTTTTCACTTCGTCGAAAACTTTCGTATAGTCAACCGTCTGCTCCAGCGAGTGGATGCCCTGGTCGAGTTTCGGGTCGGTTTCCACCGTGAGCGTCACGATGAAGCGCTGCCCCAGTTTGCGTTCTTCCGGATGCACGCCGTGGTAGCCGTAAAAGATCATATTGTTCAGATGGATTTTCATGATTCCTCCAGTATTTCAAGGATTTCCACCCTGATCTTGCCTGCCATCATCTGATCGACCCCGTAGATGATCAATCCGCTGAAGATCAGGCCGCCGATGGATATGAGGATGCTGTAAACCTCCGCGACATTCAGGAAATAGCGTGCCACGGAGAAGAAGAGTACCATCATCAGGATCGGCACGATGAACACGACGAACGAGGAAAACACCCTCGCCACCGCCGATATCTCGATCCGAACGCAGTCGCCCGGCTTGAGCGACATATCCGTCTTGATCCGGTGCTCGACCGTCTTGTCTTTGCCCATGCACATGCCGCTGATCATGCAACTGTCGCAGGCATCGGTTCTGCCTACGACGACGGTCGCCACGCCATTTTCATATGATTTCACGATCCCTTTTTCGATGCCGTCGTCCATCTTCATGTCAATCGCCTTCCTTTTCCCGGATTCGCCGGATCATTTCCGTGGTCGATCGGCCCTCGATGAAGCGCAGGCTCTTGACGATCCCGCCGTTCTTCATCACGATATCCGCACCGACGATCTGGTCCGGTTCCCAGTCGCCGCCTTTGACCAGTACGTTGGGCTTCAGTGCGTCGATCAGTTCGTAAGGAGTGTCTTCGTCGAAGATCACGACGTAGTCCACCGACTCGAGAGCAGAGAGGACGGTCGCACGGTCACGCTGGTTGTTGACCGGTCTGCCGTCGCCCTTGAGCCTTCGCACCGAGGAATCGCTGTTCAAGCCCACCACGAGGATGTCGCCCAGCGATTTCGCATCGTTCAGATACACGACGTGCCCCACGTGCAGGATGTCGAAGCACCCGTTCGTAAAAACGACTTTTTTGTTCTTGTGCAGCTCCAGAAGGGACTGTAGCTCGACGGTTTTCTTTATCTTCTCATGCATGGTTTACACTCCGTTTTCATGTTTCTTTGAGTCCGATCAGGGAATAGATTTTCACAGCTTCCTCCTTTCCCTTCACCTTCACTTCACCAAGATAACGTACATCGACCTCATCCTTTACAAACTTCAGCGTCCGTTCGCTGAGGATGATCTTGTGCTCGGCGTCGTACTCCTTGTTGAGCGCTTCCAGGCGAGCGCCAAGGTTGATGTTGTCGCCGATCGCGGTATAGTCGAATATCTGCTCGGAACCGAGGTTTCCCACTGTGGCGGGGCCGCTGTTCAAGCCGATGCCGATCTCGAAAATCTCGTTCCCTTCCGAGCGCCATTTCTCCTGGAGCTTCTCCAGCTCGACGCGCATCTCCAGCGCGACCCGGCACGCGACCAGCGCATGGTTCTTCAGTTCGACCGGCACTCCGAACAGCGCCATGATTTCATCGCCCACGAATTTGTCCAGCGTTCCCTTGTGACGGATGATGCAATCGACCATCGCGGTGAGGTATTCCCGCAGCATCGCCACGGTCTTCTCCGGCGAATGACTCTCCGTGTAGGTGGTGAACGACCGGATATCGGAGAACAGCACCGTAATCACCTTTTCCTCGCCGCCGTACTTGAGCTTGTCGGGATGTCGCAGCAGTTCGTTGACCAGTTCCGGCGCCATATACTGCCGGAAGGCGTTACGTATCTGCCGTTTCTCTCTCGAGGTGCGGATGTAGTGCCGAACCAGGCTGACGAAGTAGAGCAGCAGGATCAGCACCGGGATTTCGAGGTTCGGTGCATAGGTGTCCAACCTCGTGATAAGCTGGTACGTTCCGATCATGCCGAGGACGATCAGCACGACGGTCGCGATCAGGGAAATATTGGGCGGGATGCGGACAAAGAAGTAGCTGAGCACGACGAAAAGGATAAACTGGATCAGCAGCCACCAGATGAACGGGAACCGGTTGATCGTGTCGTGGTTCAGGCACATCTCCATGAAGTTGGCGTGGATTTCCACACCCGGTGTCAGACCCGAGTAGAACGGCGTGCTGAAGTAGTCGTGGTGCTCTTTCAGGGTGGAACCGAGCAGGACGATCTTGCCTGTCAGGACGCTGTCGGCGAGGATATGGTTTTCGTAGGAGTCGAGATCGAAGTCGGAGATGTCGAACGCCATATCATCGACGATCTGGTAGAGCGGGACCCACTGGAATGTGCCGGACGGTCCGTAGAACCGGTTCATGGCGGTGTTGGTGCCGAATTTCGGTATCTCGATCGGATTGTCTCCGTCGATACGGAATGGGTTGCCGTCCTCGATATTGGTCAACATCTGACCGAGCCCGTCGTTGAGTAACGCCAGGCCGAGGACGCCCAGCGAGTAGTAGTTGCTCTCCCGGTACTTCTGGAAGAGCGAATAGTGTCGCACGAAGCCGTCCGCGTCGGTGTGGATGTTGACGACGCCCCAGAGGACGCCGGCGTCCTGAAGCGGCTCGATGGGCGGAATGATTCGTTCGTGCAAATAGCCCGCGTGCTGTTCGCGGAGGACGGACCCCGCCATCACCAGCCGGTCGCGGTACTTCGCGCAGGTCGCGGCGAGGATGCTGTCCTCGACAGCGTTCCTGGGCTCGGTGAATTCGATATCGACCACCAGCAGTTTCGCGCCGGCCTCGAAGATGTTCTCGATCAGCTTGGCGTAGATCGTCCTTGGATAGGGCCAACTGTAGGTCTCGATGGAGTCGAAGGTGTCCTGGTCGATGTTGACGATAAGGATGTCTTCGGACACCTCCTCGGGGCCCCGATACTGGACGAAGGTGTCATAGACTTTGTAGTCGAAATGGACCCAGAAATCGGTGAGAAAAAAGATTTGCAGAAGGATGAACAGCAGAAGCAGGAACGCGAAAAATTTAAGATTTTTGGTGATAATATCGAATCTCATGACCCATCCGGTGTTGTAAAAAAACTGGCGGTGATTGCTCACCGCCAGTCGTTATGAATCAGAATCGATAACTCGCCTTGAATTTTACATCGTAGCGCGAGTAGTCGTTATCGCTGAGTTCGTTGTCTGTGAAGTTTCGCAATCCGAAGCTGAGCATGGTGTCGAGGTCTTCGATCACCATGTAGGATGTGCCGATACTCGTGTTGAATACATCCTGAGAGGTATCGGTTTTATCGAGGGAGACGTTGTTGGTCTTGCTGTCGCTGTCGCCGGAGACGGTTGTCCAGCTTATGCTCCAGAACGGTTTCAGGCGGTCCTCGATAAATTTCCAGTCCATCCTGCCATAGAGCGTGTTGTACGCGGTGTTGGACTCCTCAGTTACGAGCTGCGTTGCGCTCGCGTTGTTCGGATCATCGATCGGATTGTTGTATTCCTGATCGAAATCCTGACTGGTGGTGCTGAACTGCAAGACAGTCTTCACCGGCAGGTCTCGGAAGCGCGAGACTGCCGAGAGGGAAATGGTGCTCATATTGTCTTCGTAGTTGTTGTACATGTCGCTCTCGCCGTTGCTTACATCGTAACCGACGGAGAAAAGGGTCGGAACAGCCGAAAGACCGATCGCGTCGTACGACAGCCCGAAGTTCATCTGGGTGACGGTCTGATCGAGCTTCGATTCGATTTCTTCGGCGTCGTTCTCGTTGGTCGAGATGCTGTAACCGAGCCGCAGCGCTGGAAGTCCGCGCGGGCCGACGGTCAACTGCGTGAACCAGTTCAACGATTCGTTCGTGCTCTCTTTCTGTTCGGCGAGGTTGTCTTCCTGCCAGTTCACACCCAGAGCCAGTTGAATCTGGTTGTCCCAGAAGGTGACGTTGTCCGTGACCGAAAGGACGGAAGCGTCGTTCTGCAGGTAGCTGGCGGAGAGCGAGTTGTACGCTGAGCCGATCTCGGAATAGGAGATAGACAGGAAGTTTCGATACACACGAAGTTGCGAGTAGAGTCTCAATGCGAGGCTCGATTTCCCTGGCTCGATCGGCTCCATGTTCTTGTTGATGACGATCAGGTCTTCCACGGACTCGGGATCGAGCGGGAACTCGTCGGTCGATTCTTCGCCGTACAGATAGTCGTTCAGCTCATCCTTGGTCATCGCGCCATCGTATGTGTCACGGTTGTAGAAGCTTACCGCTGCTTCCGCGCCCAGCACGAATGCTCTGCGGAAGGTGGCGAGCTGCATATCGGTACCGATGACCAGGTTGTCCTTGGGGGTGTTGACATGGACGCCGTCGCTGTTGATGACTTCCTTCTCGTCCAGCGAGAAGCGTTCGTCCTTGTTCTTCACGACGCTCAGACCCCAGAGGAACGTTGATCTGGTACCGGCTTCGGTGCGGAAACCGAACGTGTTGCGCTTGAAGGTACCGGTTTCTCTGATGGTGTGGGTACCGTCGGTGTTTTCGACATATTCGCCGTCGATCTGGCGCTTCGATTCACCGTAGAGCACCTTCAACCGCAGTCCGTCGAGATTCAAATCTCCGTGGATACCGCGAACGTTCTTGTTGTTCATGGTGAAGGAGTCGAAGTAAGGCGAGTCGTCACCGAGCAACAGCTCGAAGTGCGGAACCTGGATGCCGAACGTGTAGCGGTTCAATGGCTGGCGATCGCTGTTCTCTTCCGATGTGAGATAGAGTTTGGTGAACATGTTGAACCAGCGCTGCTGCGACTTGACCTTGATGTCCCAGTCGCCGCGCTTGTTGTCGTCGGATTCTTTATCGTAATCGGTGTTGTCGTAGGTGCCGGTGAAGCGAACGTGCCCGGTCATGTTCATGGGGAGTCTGACCGCTTCCCGACCGCTGACCTTGGTCTGCCAGCTCCGCGAGACGATCGGCTTTCCGCTCATGGTCTCTGCCTTGATCTGGAAACTGTGACGTCCGGCGGGTACTTTCTCCATGCGCAGGCTGAGCATGTTTCCGGTGATGGTAGCCCGTTCTGTTATATCGTTTCCGTCGAAGAGCACCTGGATCGTCGAGACGTCGATCTCGTCCATCATGGCGAAGTAGGAGACCGCGATGATGAAGTCGGTGTTCTCCGGCACCGAGGGTGAATCGGGCGAAAGCAGGATGAAGTCGTCCGAGGGCGCTTCGGCGGCAGCCGCTTGAAGCCGGTAGGGGTTCAGGTCGGGCTGCGATGCCGGCAGGGTTTCGATCGAGCCGTTGAGCTGCTTGACCTCGAAGTAGTATTCGATGCCCTGTTCGATGATATCTGGAATCTGCGCCGTAAAGAGCGGCTGGATTCCGGTATCGCGGGTCATCAGAACGCTGATGAAGGATTGCGAGCCGAACTGACGGTAGAAGAGGTTAACCTCATCGACGTCGTCGATTCCCTCGATCACTTCGAGAGTGAGAATCTGCTCCGAGCCGGGCGATAGCGAGAGCGGCGGATTGTGCTTGAGCGTCACGGTCGCGGCCAGCAGGGAACAAAGGCTGATGAGTATGATGATATGGATTATTTTCTTCATAAGCTTACTCCAGGTCGATGATTACTTTACGAATTTCGCCGTCCGGACCCTTCATCTCGATTTCCAGGTCGGCAGCACCGTCGAGTTCTTTGATTTCGTCTATGACTTCTTTGTCGATCTCATCTTCCATGAAGCTTTCCACTTCAATGGGACCAACGCCGCTGCTGGAGGCCTTCATTCCGGGGCCTACATCGACGGATTCACCATCCATCTTGTTTTCCAGGCGAACGGTTCCGGTGAAGGTGATCACCTCGGTGATACCCGTATCGCTCACGGACAGCAGGAACTCGGTTCCCTTGACGCTCGCCACCGTTGTCGGGGTTTCGATCTCATAGACGCCGGCCTTCTTCATGATCTTCGAGTAGATATTACCGCGCTCGATATAGGATTTCTTGTCGAGCTGGTTGTCGCCGTTTACCTCGGCACGAATTCTCAGCGTGCTGTTCGGGAACAGTTTGATCAGGGAGCTTCCATCGACGAATTTCGCGGCGGCATACGAGTCGTCGCCGCTGTTCAGCTCATCGTTGTTCATCAGCATATCGCCCTTGCCGAGTATGCTGTTTTCTTCCCCGCGGTTCAGACCCACTTCGCCCTTGACCTTGATGGTCAGCGCGACGGGGTCCTCTGCCCAGAGCGCGATCGAAGACGCGACGAGCAGCAGGGTTATCAGGATAATCGATTGATAGTTTCTTCTTGTCATAGTGCACTCCTATTCGACGATAATGCTCTTGACGGTTATCTCGCCCGAGAGGATATCCGAGATAAGGTCGTTCAGTTGTGAGAACGGTACAATCTCGCCGTGGTACAGAACGTTGCCCGTCGGCGAATAGCCCAGATTCAGCAGATCGAGGAAATCTTCCATGCCCGGCACATCCAGGATATTGTTGAGAAGCGTGTAGAGGATTTCCAACTGCACGGGATCGTTGTTCGGGTTCTCGATGCGGAATGTGAAGACCGGACTCTCGAGCCAGTGGTTGTTCGCGCCACCGGCAGTCAGAACCTCACCTTTAACCTGCCAGGCGTACGCCCGTCCGATTTCCAGCATCGGTGCGGATGTGGGGTAGCGGAACGCGGTCGAGCGCGTGGTCTCTTCGCACACCGGTGTGCTTCCGTCGATCATCTCCGCGCTGAATGTGGAGGGGTTGTCAACTTCGACAATCTTGATTTCGAAGTTCTGGAGGTTCGATATCCACATGAAGGTCGGGCGCTGCGTCGGGTAGGAAACGATCGACTGTCCTGCCGGACCGCCCGGGTAGAGCAACTGAATGTTCAACGGATTGACGATGGTGAAGTCCAGCGGTGCAATATTGGAAACCGAGACACCGTCCGCGTTGAACACCTCGACAAGCACGTGATAATGACCATCCGGGAATCGCCCCGTTTCCATGATAACGTCTTTGAAGTCGGGATTCTCATCCAGGACGCCGTCCATTGTCAGTTCTCCCTCGAATCCGTTGGTCGGAATGTTGGAAATGACATCCCTTGATGTGAAGGTTTTTGGAATTCCCTTGATCAGCGGTTGGATCGCAGTGACCTTGCTGTCATTGATCAGGGTGCGGTCTTCCCATCTCAGCTCCACTTCCAGGTAGTAGTCATCGAGTTGATCGGGGCCATCGTTCGTAATCGAGATGTCGCCCCGGAAAAGGATCGGCTGTAAGAGCGGATTATCCGGATCGACCGACGATGCGTAGAAGAGGTTGAATGGCGAAGGGTTGGCGAGATTGAGGTTAATCTCGACATCATAGCCCATGCAGAGCGATGATATCGCCAGTGTGATAAAAAGTAGAAGCAGCTTTTTCATAGTGTCTCCTCGTTATAAAAAGTGATGTATTGGATTTCAGTTCATTACCTCATGACGTTGACTCCCTGTAAAAAACCGATTTCTATAATCTAACTACAGCAATGTCAATGATTTTCTTCAGCAGGCCGCCGAACGAATACCCCGCCTCTTTCGCCGCCATGGGCGTCAGGCTGAGCGGTGTCATGCCGGGCAGCGTGTTCACCTCCAGGAAGAAGCTCGTTTCACCGTCGTAGCGAAAATCGACCCGCGCGTAGCCGGAGCATCCCATGAGCTGGTAGATGCGAAGCGCGTCCGCCTGGATTCGCGCCCGTGTCTCTTCCGGTATCTTCGCGGGGACTTCGTAGAGCGTGTTGCCTTTCGTATATTTGTTCGTGTAATCGTAAAAGCCTTTGTTCGGAAGGATTCTGACCAGCGGGAGCGCTTCGTCGCCCAGAATGGTGGCGGTGATCTCATCGCCCTTGATATAGCGCTGTACGATGACCTCGCGGCCATAGCGGAACGCGAGCCGTAACGCGTCCTCGATCTGCGACTCGTCTTCGACGATGGTTACGCCGACCGACGAGCCCGACTGGTTCGGCTTGACCACGAAGGGGTAGCCGAATATCTCGACATCCCAGCCGTTGAAATCGTCCTCGGAGCTTATGCAGATGTATTCCGGCACCTCAATGTCAATCGCCTGCGCGAGCTGCATGGACACGTTTTTGTCCATCGCGATGGCGGAGGCTTTCCAGTCCGAGCCGGTATAGGGTATTCCCGCGAGCGAGAGCATGCCCTGTACGCGTCCGTCCTCGCCGTCGCCGCCATGCAGTCCGATGAAGACCACATCCGTATCGAAAGCCCGGATAGCGCTGATCATTTCGCAGCATTCCGCGAAGTCCGAAGGATCGATCTGGCGCGTGTGAAAGCCCTCCGCTTGAAGCGCTTTCTCGATCTCCCTGGACGATACCAGCGACACCTCGCGTTCTTCCGAGAATCCTCCGGTCAGTATTATAACTTTCTCCATAGCTCTATCCCAACCCCGAAATGCTTTCTGTCAAGGTTTTTCATCCGGTTCCAGAACACCCGTGTCCCGTTTTGCAAGAATTCCATTGACGAAACCGAATCCATCTGCATAATTTCGCCGGAGGTTCGATTGAAAAAACCACTCTATGCCGGTCTCGATATCGGCGGATCATTTTTGAAATACGGATTTGGGAATCCCGAAGCGGGGATCGTTATGCACGATAAGCTCGCTGTCGAGGATCGATCGCGGGAAGGGCTTTATCGTCTGCTGCGTGCCGCGGTACAAAAGATCATGGACCACGCCGGACAGCCTGTTGACGCCATCGCCATGGGGTCGCCCGGCACCATCGACTCGGATCGGGGCGTCGTGCTCGGTTATTCGCCGAACCTTCCCGAGTGGAAGGGCGCAAACCCCGTCGAGATGTTGGAGCAGGCGTTCGGGATACCTGCGTTCATCGAGAACGACGCCAACCTGATGGCATACGGCGAGGCGTCGAGCTACGGCTTCGAGAAATCGGTGCTCGGCATCACCATCGGAACGGGCATCGGCAGTGGACTGGTGATCGACGATCAAATCTACCGTGGCGCGAACTACCTGTCGATGGAACTGGGGCATACCGTCGTCGTGCCGGACGGGCGATTGTGCAAATGCGGCAAACACGGATGCGTGGAGGCATACGCTTCGGCAACGGCGATTGTCGAACAAAGCATGGATGTCCACGGCGGAGATGTAAACAAAGGTTACACCTTGAGCGTGAAAGAAGCACTCGAGCTTGCGGATACCGAACCGGTGATACGAAAAATCGTGGATGACGCGGTGCAATTACTTGCCCAATCCGTAGCCAACGCGATCACGCTTCTGGACTGCGATATCGTGTTGATTGGGGGCGGGGTCGCCGACATCACGGAATATCCGCTGGAAACACTGCGAGAAAGTATTTTAAAATTTCTCTTGCCAGAAATCCGACATCATGTTCAAATTGCCAAGGCAAGGTATGGCAATCAGGCAGCGTTGCTTGGGAGCCTGCACTTGTGCGATCATCGCAAGCCGAAAGCAATCGGCCCTGTAAAGATGGAACAGTAATTGCATAGATTTTTTAGTAAACCAAAATAAGTATCAGGAGGTTACGATGAGACGTACACTGTTGATGTTAACATTCGTTCTACTCATTGGCTCGTTTCTCAATGCAGTAGAATTTCGAGCTGAGAAAGGCCTGTTTGGACTGACAATCTCACCGAACCCATTCGAGTTTCAGACAACGATAACGGTATATGTGAGCACCCCAACCCCTATGTTCGTAGCGATTTACAATGATCATAAAGATCTTGTGAAAACGATCTTCTCCGGCGAAGCAAGCAGCGGTTATCACCAGTTTGGCTGGAACGGATCGAATAACGAAGGTGGATTTGTCTCGTCCGGTAAATATACCTGTGAGGTTACGGACTTCCAGAAATTCACTTCCGTGAAAAAGATTATCATTCTCAAATAACCTGTACGATAAACGGTTTCAAAAGAAGGCGGCATAATGTCGCCTTTTTTTCGTGCGCGGAAATCATGCTGTAGATCACTACCAAATGGCGTTGTTCGAACCGTTGAATGCCATCGAAAATTACCGAATCGCACAAAAATTCTTGACAGAGCATCCCTTTTCAGAAGAAATTCTTTACTTATCAAAATAAGTCACAGGAGTCTGAATGATTGAGGTAATCGTTGAAAAATGTGTCGGTTGCGGACTATGCCTGAAGGCATGCGCGTACGACGCGATCATCATCAAAGATAAACTCGCGGAAATCGATACGGAGAAATGCACCCTCTGCGGCGCATGCGTCAGTGAATGCAAATTCGACGCGATCATCATCCGCAAGCGCGGAACCGTCGATATCGACAAATCCGCATACAAAGGCGTGTGGGTGTTCGCCGAACTCCACGACGGCAAGGAGCTCGCGCCAGTCTCGCTCGAACTGCTGGGCAAGGGGCGTGAACTCGCCGACCAGCGCGAAAGCGAACTGACCGCCATCCTCTTCGGAAACGAAGTCGAACCGCTGTCTGAAGAATTGATCGCCTACGGCGCGGACAAGGTCATCATCGTGGATCATCCGCTGCTCGAACAATTCGACGACATCCCCTTCAGCCACGCCATGACGCAGCTCGCGAAGCAGTATCAGCCCGAGATCATCCTCGCGGGTGCCACCAATATCGGACGTTCGTTCATCCCGCGTGTCGCGGTCGAGCTTCACACAGGGCTTACCGCCGACTGCACCGGTCTCGAGATCGATGCCGACAGCGGTAACCTGATGCAGACGCGCCCCGCGTTCGGCGGCAATATCATGGCGACCATCCTGACGCCGGATCACCGCCCGCAGATGGCGACGGTCCGCCACAAGGTGATGACGCCGCTGGAGAAGGATGCCGAGCGCTCCGGAACCGTCGTCAGCGAGACCATCGATTTCGACGATATGGAGACCTGTCTGCTCGAACGCGTCAAGGACGAAGGCCAGGCGGTCAACATCGCCGAAGCGAATTTCGTCGTGTCCGGCGGACGTGGCTTGAAAGACCCGAAGAACTTCGAGATGTTGCACGAACTGGCGAAGAACCTCGGCGGGGCCGTGGGAGCATCCAGAGCGGCAGTCGATGCCGAATGGATACCCTACCCGCATCAGGTGGGACAGACAGGCAAGACCATCAAGCCGAAAATCTACATCGCCTGCGGAATCTCCGGAGCGATCCAACACCTGGCGGGAATGTCGTCTTCCGACTACATCATCGCGATCAACAGGGATTCCGATGCGCCGATCTTCAACGTTGCCGACCTGGGCATCGTGGGTGACCTCTTCGAGATCGTTCCGCTGCTGAACAAGAAATTCAAGGACCGGGCATGATCTTCTATCTCCCCTGCGCCGTAGAAAGTCCCGACAGGATTCTCACCAACACGGAAGTGCGGCTGGGAGATTTTACCAATACAAATATCAAAGAGATACGAGATAGTATTGCCTATCCGCCGCTGATCAATTCGCACGATCACCTGGTGGGCAACTGGTTCCCACCGGCGGGACAGAATCGACCCTATATCAATTCGCATATATGGGTCGAGGACATGAAGGACGCCGAATCGTACCGTGAGCGGGACAAGGTCTGGCTCAACGACGGCTCCTTCGACCTGATCGAGGGCAACGCGCGAATCCTGGTCAATCTCGGTATCTATAAAAACCTCTTTTCCGGCGTGGGGCTGGTTCAGGACCACGCCCCGCGTCAGAAACCGAAATACTACGAGAACCGGCCCATCGAAGTGCTGAAAGAGTACTACCAGTGCCACTCGATTACGCTGGGCAACTGGTGGGGAGGCTTGAAAGCCGAAGAGGAAATGGCCGCCACCGGGGGGAAAGTTCCTTTCATCATTCACGTGGGCGAAGGACTCGACGAGCGGACGCGCGGTGAATTTCAGCAGATGCAAAAGCGCGGTCTCCTGATGCGCAACACCATGATGATCCATTGCGTGTCGTTCACGAAGGAAGAAATCGCGCAGACCGGCGAAGCGGGTGCGACCATTTGCTGGTGCCCGGGCTCCAACGAATTCCTGCTCGGCCAGACCGCCGACATCGAGGAGTGCCTCGAGCGCGGTGTCAACGTGGTGATCGGTACTGACTCCACTATGTCCGGAACCCCGAACCTCTTCGACGAAATTCGCAAGGGTCACGAACTCAAGCCGTCCATCCCCGCGAAGGAACTCTATCGCATGGTGACCGTCAACGCAGCCTACGCACTGCTCAAGCCGCTAACATACGGCAAGCTGAACGACCTCTCCGGCAACCTGCTGCTGCTCGACCGGAAGCACGAGGACCCCTTCGAGAACATCCTGCGCTGCAACACGGAAAATATCCGGATTTTTGCCACGAACAACCACATCCTCTACGGCGATATCGAGTACATGGCGCTCTTCGGTCTCGACGAAACACAGTATTCCACCTTCAAGACCGGAAGCCGCGAGAAATTCGTCTTCGGCAATCCGTCCGCTCTTCTGGACACCATCCAGGAGTATCTCGGCTACCGTAAAACCTTCCCCTACCTGCCGCTTCAATGATCCAGCTCTACGAAATCTTTGCCAGCATCCAGGGTGAATCCACCTATGCCGGGCTTCCCTGCGTCTTCATTCGCACGGCGGGTTGCAACCTTCGCTGCCGCTATTGCGATACCGAATACGCCTTCGACCCGAAATTCGCGATGGAGATCGACGAAATCGTCAATCGCGTCAGGCAGTACGCGCCGATCAAACTCGTCGAGATCACCGGCGGCGAACCGCTTCTCCAGGAGGAGACGATCCCGCTGATGGAACGACTTCTCGCCGGAGGCTATCGCGTGCTGCTGGAGACCAACGGCTCGATTTTATTCAAGGACGTCCCGGACGACGTTCACATTATCATGGACGTGAAATGCCCGGGTAGCTGGGAACAGGATTCGCTGCTGCAAGACAACATTTTATGGCTCAAGCCGGATCGAGACGAACTGAAATACGTGCTGACCGACCGGTTCGACTACGAATTCGCGCTCGAATTCATCCATCGTTACAGCCTGGTAAACTACACGAACCTGCTCTCACCTGTGCTGGGAGAGCTCGAACCGGAAGAACTCGCCGGGTGGATCATGGATGACAGACCGCCGGTCCGGATGCAGCTTCAGCTCCATCGCATCATCTGGGAGCCGGATCGAGAGGGAGTATAGTCATGAATCCCGCATACAACAGGAAAAAGACAAGAACGATTGGGTTGCGCGACCTTCTCATCGGTGGCGGCCAACCAATCTCCGTGCAGTCGATGACCAACACCCCCACGCAGGATATCGACAAGACCGTCCGTCAGATACGCGAACTGGAATCCGCCGGTTGTCAGGTGATTCGACTGGCCGTACCGGACATGGAATCGGCAAACGCGCTGGAAGAGATTCGCAAATCGACCTCGGCGCCGCTCATCGCAGATATCCATTTCAACTACAAGCTTGCTTTGGAAACGCTGAAGCATGGCATCGACGGGTTGCGGCTCAATCCGGGTAACATCGGTTCCGAAGAAAATGTTCGAAAGGTGGTCGATGCGGCTCGTGAGAAGAAAATTCCAATCCGCATCGGCGTCAACAGCGGCTCCATCGACAAAGATATTCTGAAGAAGTACGGCGTGACGCCCATCGCGCTGGTCGAAAGCGCGCTCCAGCATGTGGCGATCCTCGAGAGATGCGGCTACTACGAGATGAAGATATCGGTCAAGGCGTCCTCGGTTCCCATGATGATCAAGGCATACCGCATCCTGAGCGATCGGGTCGAGTACCCGCTACACCTGGGTGTGACCGAGGCGGGAACGCAGTTCACCGGCACGATACGGTCGTCGGTCGGGATCGGGACACTGCTCTCCGAGGGTATCGGCGACACGATCCGCGTCTCACTGACCGCCGATCCCGTCAAAGAGGTCTATGTCGGCTTCGAGATACTCAAGTCGCTCAACCTCCGCAAAGGTTTGCACATCGTATCCTGCCCGACCTGCGGCAGGACCCGCATCGATCTTGTAAGCCTCGCCGAAGAGGTGGAAAGACGCCTCGACGATCTGCGCGATCTGCCCCTGACCGTCGCAGTGATGGGTTGCGTGGTCAATGGCCCCGGGGAAGCGCGGGAAGCAGATTACGGTATCGCCGGCGGCATCGGCGAGGGACTGGTCTTCCGCAAAGGCGAGATCATCGCCAAGGTACCCGAAGACCGGCTCATCGACACCCTGAACCGCACCATCCGGGAGGATATGAAAATCCAATGAGCATCCGCTCGATCCTCTTTTTTCTGCTGACCGTCTCGATCCTGCTCGCGCAGGAACACCAGCTTACCATCCGTTCGATCCACTTCGATGGCAACGAGACATTCACCGACCGGCAGCTTCTGACCGTGATCTCGTCGGAAGAGGAAGAGCCGTTCGATCAGGACCGGGCGAACACCGACAGCCAGCACATCATGCTGTACTACCAGCGCTACGGACGATACAACATCGTGGTCGAGTATCCGCGCATCGAGATTCTCGATCCGGGCAGAATCGATCTCATCTTTACCATCCACGAAAACGAGAAAATCACGGTCGATTCGCTGATGTTTCACGGCAATAGAATGCTCTCGGACTACAAGCTGCGCGAGTTCACCGGATTTGGCGTGGATCAGCCGGCATCGCTCAAGGAACTCTCCTCCGCGATCTATCAGATTTCCGACATCTACGCCGGCCAGGGATTCCTCTTCGCGGACACACGGCTCGATTCGCTGGTCGATCACGACGGCAGTTACACCGCGTACCTCACCATTTTCGAAGGCCCGCGCTGCCTGCCGCGTGCCTACCGTTTCGACGGCAACAAAGTTACTACCGAGGAGACGCTGCTGCGCATGTCGCGTATCCGGCAGGTGGATGTCCTGACTCTGCCCATCCTCAATCGCATCGGCGAGAACATCGGGCAAAAGGACTACATCCGCGAGTGCGAGTTGATCCCACTCGACGCCGGTACGGTGCTGTTCCGCGTCACCGAGGACAAGATGATCAACCTCACCGGCATCATGGGCTACAACAACAACAAGGATTCCGGCGACGAATTTACCGGCTACGTTAACCTCGATTTCCTCAACCTCTTCGGCACCGATCGCGCGCTGTCGCTCAAGTGGCAGCAGTTCTCCGCCGACCGCAGCTATGTCAAGCTGGGCTACCACGAATCAGGCTTCGGTGACATCCCCATCGCCGCCGACCTGGACCTCTTCCGCGAGGAGGTCGATTCCACCTACATCCAGTCCGCGGCGGAACTCGAGGTCTATTACTACACGCTATACAACGAATTCGGCATCTACACCGGCATCGAGGACGTCTATCCCGGTTCACGGGTTCTCAACCGCATCGAGAAGACCTCCTACCGCAAGGCGGGTGTGTTCTGGAACTACGACGACGTCGATTACCAGCGCAATCCGAGCACCGGCGACGACTTCAGCATCCGCTACTACCACACCTTCCAGCAGCTCGAAGGCGAGTACAGCGACTACTACACCACCGAGCTGGGCTGGAGCCACTACCAGAAGCTCTACAAGCGGCTCGTGCTCGCCACCACTATCAACGCGCGCGAAAAGGAGAAGACCGACCTCGAAGACTACGAAAGCTTCGAGTTGGGCGGCAGTCAGAACTTGCGCGGTTTCAGGGAGAATCAGTTCCACGGGCATCGCATGGGGTGGATCAATTTCGAGGTGCGGCAGCTCATGTCGCGGCTTTCGAGGCTGTTCGTGTTTGTCGATTACGGGTATGTCGAGTACATGGAAGGCGCGGAGACCTACCGGCTGGACGACCTCTTCGGCTACGGCTTCGGGCTGCGCGTCGAGACCGCTATCGGGCAGTTGCAGCTCGATTACGCGCTCAGCTATTCGCAAGGCACCTGGACCGAACCGCAGAACGGATTCATCCATTTCGGTATCGATACGAAGCTGTGATCTGTCGCCCCTCCGGGGCTTTTTATCTCTTACATCGTCCATCCCCGAGGCTTACGCCACGGGCTAACATCTATCGTCCCTGCGGGACTGCGGGATTGTACCATGCTCTTGGTGCCATCCATCCCCGAGGCTTACGCCTGTGATTTTGCTTGCAAAATCGAATCCCCATGCGGGCTAACATCTATCGTCCCTGCGGGACTACGGGATTGTGCCATGCTCTTGCCGTCATCCATCCCCGAGGCTTACGCCTGTGATTTTGCTTGCAAAATCGAATCCCCATGCGGGCTAACATCTATCGTCCCTGCGGGACTACGGGATTGTGCCATGCTCTTGCCGTCATCCATCCCCGAGGCTTACTCCTGTGATTTTGCTTGCAAAATCGAATCCCCATGCGGGATAATTTCTATCGTTCCTACGGAACTTTTCTGGGAATCCCGGAGGGATGAAAGATTTTAGCCCGGTACGTAAGTGCCGGATAACGTCTCGTCCCCCTCCAAAATCCCGGAGGGACGACAGAACCATTTTATGAAATCAAGTCTTGATGCAACTCGATGAATCGATCGTATTCTTCTTTAAACGTGTGCTTTCGATGGTGTTCCTGCTGATTCTCGATATACCTTTTCACACTCTCAACATTCGATTTGCTCACACTGAAACAAGCATATCCTTTCTGCCATTCAAACTTCGCCTTGTGCTTCTCACTTAACCATTTGCTTGAATTCGTTTTTACGATTCGAGCAAACTCGCTGGTGCTTCTCTTCCTTGAAAGGATCGAAAGAACATGTACATGATCTTCCACTCCGTTCACAACTAGTGGAACACAATCGATATTTTTAATAATTCCAGCAATATAACGATTCAAATCTCCCTGGATTTCCTTAGGTATCAGTCGGTATCGATCCTTGACTGAGAATGTAAAATGTAGTATGATGCAGCTATGTGAATCAGACATTAGCATCTCCTCTGTTGTGTTAGAATTGGAGAAAACGCTACCTTTGTTTGTCAAGAAAATTACTTTGTTGCTTGATTCTGTCGTCCCTGCGGGGCTTTTCGATCCTCAAGGCTATCCATCCCCGAGGCTTACGCCTGTGATTTTGCTTGAAAAATCGAATCCCCATGCGGGCTAACATCTATCGTCCCTGCGGGACTGCGGGATTGTACCATGCTCTTGGTGCCATCCATCCCCGAGGCTTACGCCTGTGATTTTGCTTGAAAAATCGAATCCCCATGCGGGCTAACATCTATCGTCCCTGCGGGACTGCGGGATTGTACCATGCTCTTGGTGTCATCCATCCCCGAGGCTTACGCCTGTGATTTTGCTTGCAAAATCGAACCCCCATGCGGGCTAATATCTATCGTTCCTACGGAACTTTCCTGAGAATCCCGGAGGGATGAAAGATTTTAGCCCGGTACGTAAGTGCCGGATAACGTCTTGCCCCCCCCAATAAGTCCCGGAGGGACGACAGACACATCACACAAAAATCAAATCATAAGACAGCCCTTGTTCGGATAAAAAGCGAGGACTTCAAGATTGCTCAAGAAGTCCTGCCTTGGTTTTGAAGAGAGGAGGAATCTACTACTATTTCAGAAGAAGACCTTTTTGTACCGCCCGGTTCTGGTTATCGATTCGCAGGCGATAGAGATAGATTCCGGAGGAAACAGAATCGCCGTTCGAGTCTTTCCCCTGCCAGCTCACGCTATGGTTACCGGAATCGAGTCGTGAATCAACCAGCGTTGTAACCTTCTGTCCCTTAACATTATAGACAGACAGCTCAACGTCGCCGGATTCCGGAATCGAGAACGATATCGTCGTTTCCGGATTGAACGGATTCGGATAGATGTTCCAGGCAACCGGTTGCTGGATATCTTCACAGGCCGCATCCGGTTCCGTGATGTAGAACGCCGGTTGTATGAGTTGCTCGTTGCTGTTCCCCGTCTCGTCGGTTATCAGTATTTTCAGGTCAATATACGTTTCTTCCGGAAATTCCGATGTGATCGCGGAGAGGTTCCCGATGTAATACTGTCCGCCGATCTCATCGAACAGGTCACCTTGCTCTTGCAGAGGAATCTGAATCCACTCTTCCTCTCCCAGTTGGCTGCAATAGACTTCGATCGAGGCGATGTCGGAATAGGTGTATTCTTCTTCGCCGTAGAGGAAATCTCCGGTGGTGAGGTGGATCGTAGCCACGTCGTGCTGGGGAATCGTTGTCGCAGGTACGCCGTCGCTGTTCAGAATCTTCAGCGAAGTCAACCAGGGTGAATCCGGATCGTCGGCTCCAAGATCGAACGTAAAGGTGTATTTCGCATAGCCTTCCGTCTCTTCGATAATGAAGCTGCTGTAATACAATACGTAGGAATATACGTCTGGAGACAGGTCGCCCAGTTCCGCCCAGTACATGTACTGCCCCGAGTCCACAATTTCTTCCCCTTGCAGAACCTCGTAACTGCTATAGACTTGGTAGGCTGCGAGCCACTGATTCTGCCAGCCGAAAATCCGTGGACTGAATTTTATGCAGTTGCTACCCGTGTAGTTGTTGCGACTGTAGTTCGTGAAGACGTACGGAAGCGTGAGGTTGAAGTCGAAGGCTTCGTCGTCATCGATAAGAGGTTCGTAGTTCGCCGGCGGACGGTGGCTTGCACAGGCGATTCGGTGTTCGTCTTCGGTAATGAAGTAGAACGGAGTATAGATCACGGGATAGAAATCGCTATCGTTATAGACGGTCAATCCGAAGGCGTAATTAGTTACAGGGATATCTTCGACATCGGCAAGATACACGCCGATTGCCTCTCCGTCGCCAATGGGATAGCTGTTGTCGTTTGTAAGAAATCCCGAGGAACCTTCGCTATTGACCCAGCCTGAAACGAGGCTCAGATAGCCTTCTTCCATTCCGTGGTTCATCACGGCTTCCGAGCGGCGATAGGTCGAAGGCAGGTTTGACAGCTCGCAATCATCCGTCAACTCGGTTATTTCATCGAAGATGACATTATAGACGTTGCCTTCGGTCAACCTGGTCTCGATAATCCTGAGACTGTAGTTTTCGCTGAACGTTGACTGGTCGATCGTGTCGAAATTGCAGAACTGAGGAAAGTCCGAAAAGACCAGGGAGAAGTTCGGCATGGTTACCATGGGGGTCTGTATCTCGATAACCAGGTCTCCCATGAAGAAATCTTCGGTGGATATCACGCTCCCTTCTTCATCGAGAGTTTCGAGGTCGATACGACAATTCGCGTCGCTTTCCTCGAAAGAGAGGGACGTATCACCCTCGATAGCAACGTTTTCCCTGATGATACCTCGATAATGATTAACCTCTTCTGCTAAAAAGATATACGTGAAAATGTCATAGGTGCCCTCGGCAACCGTGATCTCGCCCTCGGTTCCTGTTTCGTCCCACTCAATATCCGACGAGGAGTAGAGTTGCTGATTATTGTAAATATAGAACGATGACGGGTGATTTTCGAACTCCAGGCTGAGGGTATATTCGGTACGGTTCAATGTGTTACCGGCGTTCCAGTTCAATTCAGACATTTTTTTGAGATTTCCGGTGCTGTTTTCCGATAACTCCATATTGGTTTCATAGTAGCGGTTGCCGTCGCCTGTCGTGATGATATGTGCGAAGCCGCTTCCATTAGACGTGTTCGCCACAAGAGCTGTGTTCATCATGAGACCAATTGCGATGACTGCTAAAACCATCTTTGCAAGTTTCATTTCAGGACTCCTTTGTTGGTTTTGTATTCTGAATTTGAGTATCGATCTTCTCGTATGCTTTCTGGTAGAATTCGGATTTTTTCTTGTTACCCATCGCCTCATAAATCAGGCTGAGTTGCTTGTAGGAATACTTGAATGAAGTCGGATGCAGGGCCGGATCGAGATTGTCGATCGTGTAGCGCAACCATTTGATCGCTTCGTTGTAGTTGCCCATCATGCGATAGGCGCAGCCAAGATTGTAGGTGACGATCAATTCATCCCGAATATCTTTGTACTGGCTCAGGATATCTCTTGCTTCCAGCAGGCAATTCACAGCCGCCTCGTAGTTCTCTTCATCCAGATAGAATTCGCCATAGTTGGCTTTCGCATTGGCCTGCGAGATCGAGTTTTCGGGGAATAGCTCGATTGCCTTTGCCATGTGTTGCCTGGCTTTCACGGTATCCTTGAGGTTTTTCTCGATATAGGACCGACTGGCACACAACAGCGCTAGTCTGGCTCTATCGGTAATCAATTGTTCCGCCTTGTCGAAATGCTGAAGCGAAGCCTTTGGATCGATGTCCTGCAAGTATCTCGCCATGTACATGTGAGCCGTTCCCTGGATATTGCTGTCTTTGTCCATCGCATAAGCCAAAAATCGCTCGCAGTATTCTCCTTCGTCTTCCTTTCGGTGTTCGAGATAGCATATCTTGATGATTGATTCGAACACCTCGGGAATGAGTTTCTCGTCTTTCTCGTACTTCGGAAGAATATACTTGTACAGCTCCAGAGCCTTTCCCAGTTCCTCTGCTTTTTCGTAAAGAACAGCCTTTATGAAGTAGTTATCCGACGCTTCCGGGTGGATTTCAATCAGGAAATCGACTGTATGGAATATTGGGTCCAGTTCGCGCAAGGCTTTCGTTTGCATGGACGACGTTTTCTGGAGAGACTTGATTTGCTTGTAGGACAGACCCTTCTCCCTCTGTTCGTCCAGCCACAACACACGGTCCTTGATTTCGGTATCGTCTGCCCAGAAGGCAATCGACTGTCCACCCTTCCAGACGGGCTTGGGAAGCAGCCCCTTGTCCATCAGGCGTTGCATTGCCCTGATCTTCGATGTTATGACCTTTCCGCTACCGAAAATCTTCAGGCCTTGCTGGTCGGCAAACTCAATCAACTCTTGCTGTGTGATTTTCATTCGATCCTCCATTTGTCACGACAAGTCACGACAATATGATTTCTGTCAAGGAAATTTCCAATGTTTCGATTGATGATCTTGCCGCGACGGGGTGATGGGATTGAGGAATGCACTATCGTATCAAGCTTATTGTCAATGGGTTGGGGAAGTGCATAGGCGGAGATAATCTGCGGGAAAGTGTCGTCAAAGTTTTTGGAAAAAGCGTTGATCCTGAACATCGGATAAACTCTCAGCTATTCACATTGCGGTGGGCAGAGCATCCACTTCGATATCGATACGAAGTTGGATTTTCCCCGAAAAAGGTTGACGGTGTGAAGCACATTTGCGATCTTATAGACAATACCATTTCCGATTTGATGAATCATGAATCAGAGAAGATGAGGATGCGGAAATGGCCATTGGAGAGGTTTTTCCGATTGAGTATCCAAACACACTTTGGCGTTTCATTCGGAAAACCGTATAATCATCGTTTCAAACGAGGTATCCATGAATAAAATCCTGATGAAGCAGGTCATGATGAACCGCGTGCTGATCGCGCTGGCGCCGATTGTGATCCTGTCCATATTCCTGTTCGGCTGGCGGGTGCTTGCGGTGGTGGCGATCGCCAATATCGCGGCGTTTGTCACCGAATACCTTTTCATCCGACAGCGCAAGAGCGGAAAAGTCTCCATGGCGGTGTTTGTGACTGGTACGCTGCTGGCATTGACACTCCCGCCGACGATCCCCTTCTGGATCGCCATCGTGGGTTCGGTGGTGGCTGTAGCGTTCGGCAAGATGGTTTTTGGGGGATTCGGCATGAACATCTTCAACCCCGCCATCGTGGGCAGAACGTTCATCTACATCTCCTTCCCGAAGGCGATGCAGACCACCTGGCTCGAGCCCTGGATCAACTTCCCCGGCGGCTTCGCGTCCTGGATGAACACCGGCCATATCACCTCCGCGACGCCAATCGCCACACTTGCACAGCCTGATATCGCTCCCTGCTGGATCAAGCTGTTTCTGGGCTTTATTCCTGGCAGCATCGGCGAGACCTCAGCGCTGCTGATCGTCTTCGCGGGACTCTACCTGATCACCTCGAAGACCGCCAAGTGGCAGCCGATCCTCGCGACGCTGGCCAGTTTCGCCGTGTTCAGCCTCCTGTTCTACGGCGGTAATCCACTACCCATGATGCTCTCCGGTGGACTGATGTTCGGCGCGGTGTTCATGGTGACCGATCCCGTATCCATGCCCAAGCGCAAGGACGCGATCTGGATATACGGCATCCTGGTCGGCTTCCTGACCGTGTTTATCCGGAAATTCTCGCTCTTCCCCGAGGGCTTCATGTTCGCGCTGTTACTCGCCAACACCATGATGCCCATCATCGAGTACGGCCTGGGCAAGCTGGGGAGCGGCAAGAAATGAAAGAACGCAAGACCTTCTCCGACAGACGATTTTATCCCGTGCTGTTCATGATTATCATTACCGTGATCTTCGTCGGTATCCTGGCGACTTTCTACCACACCACCTCTGGGCGGGTGCAGAGCTACCGGATGTTCAAGCTCCACGCGACGATCCTGAAGTTGTTCGACATCCCGGAAAATGGCGATCCGTTCAATCTGCCGCAGAATGAGGTGGAAGAGCTCTTCGCAAAGCATATCGCGGTCGATTCGCTCAATGTATCCACCGACGAGGACCCGACCTACGTTCACTACGAGAAGTACTACAAGCTGGTCGATGGTACAAAAATCCTCGGCTACGCCTTCCCGATGGTGGGTAGTGGACTGTGGGGAACGATCGAGGCGATGATATCCGTATCGCCCGATTTCACGACGATCCGGCACTTCGAGATCATCACGCAGAACGAGACCCCCGGACTGGGCGGACGCATCGACGAAAAGTGGTTCAAGGACCAGTTCATCGGCAAACCGATCGTGCAGGGCAACGCCGTCGTGCGATTCCAGCTCGTGCCGGAGGAAGAGACAACCGCGCCCGATCAGGTCAACCAGATCACCGGCGCGACGGCGTCCAGCGGCGCGATCGTGAAAATCCTGCACGACCAGTATCTGAAAAAGACGCAGGCCTTGGGGCGTACCTATGAATAAGAAAAACATCTTCGTAACCGCAGCTTTCACCGAAAACTCCGTCTGGCGGCAGATATTGGGCATCTGCTCGACCCTCGCGGTGACCAATCTGATGGAGAACAGCCTGGTGATGGGACTCGGCGTGACCTTCGTGCTCGCGTTTTCCAACTTCACCATCTCCATGATCCGCAAGTACACGCCCAAGAACGTCCGCATGATGGCGCAGACGCTCATCATCGCCTCGTTCGTGATCATCGTGGATATCTTCCTCAAGGCTTTCATGCCCGAGATGAGCAAGCAACTCGGCCCCTACGTCGGTCTGATCATCACCAACTGCATCATCATGGGTCGCGCGGAGGCGTTCGCCGCCAAGAACACGCCGGTCGATTCGTTCGTTGACGGCATCGGCGCCGGCGTTGGCTACACGTTCGTGCTGCTCCTGATCTCGTTCGTACGCGAGATCACCGGCTTCGGCTCTATCTTCGGAAAGCAAATCATGGGCGACTGGTGGACAAACTGGTCGATCATGGTGATGGCACCAAGCGCGTTCTTCATGCTGGCGATCCTGATCTGGATCATCAACGGCCCCATCGCGGCTCGCAGAGCGGGAGGTAAATAACATGGTACTCAGTCCATTCATCATCTTCGTCGCGGCGATCTTCACCAGCAACATTCTGCTCACCAACTTCCTCGGGATGTGCTCCTACCTCTCGGTATCCAAAGAGATCGAGTCGTCGTTCGGGCTGGGCATGGCGGTGGTGTTCGTCACCACGCTGACCACGGTGCTGAACTACATGGTTTACCACTACATCCTGGTTCCGCTGGACATCGTCTATCTGCAATACATCATCTTCATCATCGTGATTGCGGCCTTCGTGCAGCTCACCGAGATGGTGATCGAGCGCGTCTCGCCGGTGCTCTACTACACGCTGGGTATCTTCCTGCCGCTGATCACGGTCAACTGCGCCATCCTCGGCGTCTCGCTCTTCATGGTCATCCGGCAATACACCTTCCTGCAAACCGTCGGCTACGCGGCGGGAAGCGGGATCGGTTGGATGCTCGCCATCCTCGCGCTGGCGGGAATCCGCGCGAAGCTGAAAGACAAATTTATCCCCGCCGGACTTCAGGGCGCGGGTATCACGCTGATCATCACCGGGATCATGGCGCTGGCCTTCATCGGGTTCTCCGGCGTGGTGGTCATCCAATAAAGGAATTGACGTATGGCGTTCATACTCTGGAACATCGTGATCGTCTCGGGCATCAGCGGCGTGCTTGCGCTGCTTCTGGTGCTGGCGGACTGGCTTATCGCCAACTACGGCGAATGCGAGATCGATATCAACGACGGTAAGAAGAAGCTCAAGGTCGAGGGCGGTAGTTCGCTGCTGTCGCTGCTCGGTGACAACAACCTCTTCATCCCTTCCGCTTGCGGTGGACGCGGAAGCTGCGGCTTCTGCAAGGTGAAGGTGCTCGAAGGCGGCGGGCCACTGTTGCCTACCGAGAAGCCCTACCTCAGTCTGCAGGAGCTGAAAGACAACATCCGGCTATCCTGCCAGGTCAAGGTCAAAGAGGACATCAAGATATGGGTTCCGCCGGAGCTGTTCGCCATCAAACGTTTCAAGGCGAAGGTCGAGAAGATCGAGGACTACACCTACGACATCAAGGGCCTGACCATGAAGCTGATCGAGCCGAATCAGATCGATTTCAAGGCAGGGCAATACGTGCAGCTCGAAACGCCGCCCTACGAGAAAAGCAAGAAATCGGTCTCGCGCGCCTACTCCATCTCCAGCAATCCGGACGAGGAAAACATCGTTCAGCTCATCATCCGGCGCGTCCCGGACGGCATCTGTACCACCTACGTGCACGACTACCTAAAGGAAGGCGACAATATAAGCTTCACCGGCCCGTTCGGCGATTTCCTCATTCAAGACACCGAAGCGGACATGTTCTTTATCGCCGGCGGCTCGGGCAAGGCGCCCATCAAATCGATGGTGGAATACCTGCACAAGCACGGCAGCAAGCGCAGGATGGTCTATTTCTTCGGCGCCCGCACTACCAAAGACCTCTACCTGACCGAGCATTTCCGAGAATTCGAGAAGAAGCTACCCGACTTCACCTACGTGCCCGTGCTCTCACAGCCGGAGGAAGGTGCGAATTGGGACGGCAGAACCGGCTACGTGATACCCTATCTCAAGGAATTCCTGCGCGACTCGAAGACCACCGAAGCTTACCTCTGCGGCAGCCCGGGCATGATCGGCGCGGTTACCAAAGAGCTCAAAAACCTTGGCATCACCGAAGACCGAACCTTCTACGACAGCTTCGCATAACAGGGGGATATCCATGAAACAGACACCGAAAGAGATACAGATCGTCGAGCGCATGCAGCCCGGCATCCTCACCCGCGACGGCTTCCTCGGATACGACGAGCGTCATCTGCACGAGATCATCGAGACCGACGAGCATGATCTACAAGCGCTGGGCGTAACCGCCGAGGATATCGCCGACCGCATGCAGTATTTTACCGACAAAGCCATGGATTTCTACGACGGCTCGACCGTCATCGACGAGATTTTTCAGGTCGAGTACAAGACCTTTCGCGGCAAGCTGGTCTGTCCCTTTATGCACAGCGGCATGTATCGGAAGGGGATCGTCTATTTCACCAATTTGAAGAGCAATACGCAAGTCCAGTGGACCCCGCTCAACATCCACCTGATCCGCGAGCACCATTTCTTCCAGGGCAAAGGCTCCAAGTTCCGCCTCGAACCGAAGGTGCTGAAGGACGTGCTGTTCTGAGCCCCGGACCGCGGACGTCCCCGTCCGCATCGCTATTCTCTCAATAATGTGGACTTAAGCTTGGGACCTCGATTGATAGACAGGATCGTACTCTTGTTGTTGAATGTGTGATATACGAATCGTTATTCGATCCCGGAGGGCGATTTGCATATGATTCACTGTTTCTCAATCTCGGAGGAGGGATTTCTGCTAGGTATACTACCAGAAATGCAGCTTCGGTAAGCACTGTCAGCGGTTTTTGTTTCAGTCGTTGTTAATCCTTCACTGATATTTACATTAGGAAGCCTTTCTTCTATTTCGAGCAAAAAACTAAGTAGTCTTGTTTTTACTTCATCAATAATTTGGGGAAATACGGACGCGGGCAATAGTTTATACGCAGTAACAAGACTCATGCGTGGATATATTTTAGTTCTGCAAGCAGCAATAGCGTTAGCTGGCCATTGTATTTGCATCTGTCCTGAACTATTTCTTTCAATAAGATACAGTAATGAGCTAATACCTTCGAAAATAGGGGTGTATTCAGCGAATTCTTTCACAGTTTCTGGAAGGTTGAATGTAGGTATTGGTAGTTTATTGCCAACGAATCCCATAGGTCCGGAAAAATCACCGAAACTATCGGTATTTACGATTCTATACTCAGGAATCTCGTCGTCTGCTTTATATCCCTGGAGTTCTTTTAATGCCCATTCCTTTAGCTTCATATATTTAAGATTGGTTCCGAGTTGTAATGCTTTTCTTAGTAAGTCCGTGAGATGGATATTAGACTGCTGTAGTTCCTGCTCTATCTCATGTAATAGATTCATATATTCTCCCTTATAGCTTGGCTGATTAATTTTTCAGTGCACTCAAATAATGAAGCAGTTTTACTGATGAGCTTGTTGAATCCTCTAATGTTCAAAATCTCGATATCATTATTGATATTATCTCTCAATACAGATTTAGTGTGGTCTAGCCTTTCAGTTATGTGGCATATTTCAAAATGACATTCAGTAACTTCTCTTATAAGCTCAGGATTTCGTTGGTGCTGACAAAGCAGGGCTTTCATCTGACTAAGGTGCTCAGGGAAAAAACTATACGTTGGAACAACAGGTATTTTCCCCGTTTCTAAGTCCTCAAGTATTTGAGTATTAAAACTTTCGAGTTGGGAAAGTTTATTCCTATAGAACTTCAATTCTGCATTAATGATCATTAGGGTAGTAATGTATTTCTTTCTGTCTTCTCTCCTTCTCCTACTATAAGCAATGAATTGCGTTAGAAACAGCACAACAACAGCTCCGACACTACCACTTAACAGATTCGGCATTGTGTTTTGGAAAGTGATAATAGTTTCTTCGGTTTTTACTGAATCATCTTCACTCGAAGCAAAAATCATCGTATTGGCCAATAGAATAATACAGAATGCAAGAAACAATATGGTTTGTCTCATGCTTGACCTCAATATCATGAATGATAAGATACTTATGCAAGCATTGATGGATCAGAAAATAGTGTCAAGTAAAAAAACTACACCCCAAATAACCCCAGATACGCGTCGATCAACCAATCCCCCAGCAGCACATACGCCATCGAGCCGAGGATGAGAAACGGGCCGAACGGGAAGTGCTTGTCCTTCTGGAGTCGCAGGATGAGAAAGCCGATAATGGCGATGACGGAGCTGAAGAAGATGGACATTAGGACGCCCTTGAGACCGAGGAAGGTACCGAGTCCGGCGATGAGCTTTACGTCTCCGCCGCCCATGGCCTCGATGTTCTTCATCTTGAGGTAGAGCCAGCCGATGCCGTAGAAGAGCACGAATCCGGTCGCGCCACCGAGCAGCGAGGAGACGATGGTCACGTCACTGAAGGGAAACAGCGCAAAAATCAGCCCCAGCGGTATCAGCGGCAGGGAGAGCGGATCGGGGATGATCATGTGGAAGGCGTCGATGAAGAAGATGATGACGCCGAACGAGAAGAGCACCAGGTATTTTACGAAGAAGATATCGACGCGGTTGCCGTTGAAGATGAACAGCCCGAGAAACAGAATCGCGGTAAGCAGTTCGACCATGAAGTAGTGCCAGTGAATCTTCATGCCGCAGACACGGCACTTGCCGCGTAGCGCGATGTAGCTGAGGATGGGGACGTTGTTCCAGGGATGGATGGGCGTCTTGCAGCCTGGGCAGTGGGATGGCGGCGAGACGATCGATTCCTTGCGCGGGATGCGGTAGATGCACACGTTGAAGAAGCTGCCGAACGCGGCGCCGAGGAAGAAGATCAGGAAATAGATGGGTAAAAGCGCGATCACTTAATAACGTCGCCAGTAGCCGTACCGCCCGAAGGAGGAGTTCTCGTTGTACGAGCGGTAGTCGAGACGAATCACGGTGTTTTTGAAAGGTCGGTATTCGAGCGACATGTTGGGCAGAATCTGGCTGTCGTTGTCGTCGTTACCCTCGATATCGAATCCGCCGTTCATGGTGGCGGTGCCGTCGTTGACGAAGTTCAGATCGAGCTTGAAATCGAGGTTCTTGGACAGCGCGTATCCCAGGTGCGTCGTGTAGCGGGACTGGTAATAGCTCTGGTCGCCCATGAATCCGCTGGAAAATCCCATGGAATGGCTCATGCTGAGCTGATTGGGATTGAACAGGGAATAGCTGTGCTCGCTTCCCAGCGACGGCAGCTTGAAGTGGGGATTGAATCCCGTTTCGCTGTATTGCGCGCTCAGTGAAAGCACTATCGTCAAAAGCGCTGTGGCGATGATCGCTCGTTTCATCATGATCTCCCGCAATGTTTCTCAAATATAGTTTCTAACGTCCGCCGTTTTTTGTCAAATAGAATCCTGTGAAGATTCGAATCCTCCCGAAAGTCCATAGGAAGAGATGCGGACGGGGACGTCCGCGTTCCAGAGGGATGTAGCGCTCGACCTCCGGGCGAGCCATGTCAACACGCGCCAAACATTCGGAAGAATCGCTGACGCGATACATTCAGAAGTTTGGGTCTATCTTTTTACAGAAAATGTTTTACATCCCGCGTCCATATTGTGGAATAGGCGCATGGAACATTCTCATATACTAAACGAAATGACGTGGCAGGATGTTACGGATTACCTGCGTGATCGGCAGTCGATCATCATCCCTGTCGGAATGACGGAACAGCATTCGACGCATCTCCCACTTGGCACCGATACGATGATCGCGGTGTGGTTCGCGCGATGGGCGTCGGAGCGGTTCGGGATTGTCGTTGCGCCTGAAACGCCGTTCGGAGTCGGCTTGCATTGCGATAAAGGATTCTCGGGAACGACCTCCTGCTCACCGGAGTCGCTCTACCGGTATCTGGGATCGGCCTTGCAGCTTTGGGAGCGGCAGGGCTTTCGGGAGTTCATTCTGATGACCGCACATGGCGTTCCCGATCACCTGAATGCCCTAAAAGACTTCCCGGTCGAGCAGTGCACGCTCATCGAGCTGTTCGATATTCCGCTGGAGGATATGCTGGAAAGCCAGACTTGTGCACGTCATGCCGGTGAGGCCGAGACCTCGGTGATGATGGCGCTGTTTCCCGAGCATGTCAGAGTGAGTCACATCCAGGATTTCTCGACGCCGTTCGAGGAGTTCGAACCGTTCCTTTTCAATCGAAAGCGGACGCCGATCGAGGGTTCTCCGGGCTGTCAGGGATACCCGTCGAAAGCTACGGCGGAGAAAGGCCAGCGCATCGTGGAACGCATCAAGCAAATGATTATTCAAGCAATAGAAAATATCTGAGGAGACGCCATGAGGCTATTGATTGTTACTATTCTCGCAATCGTTTTGTTTTCCGGATGCACCGGCAAGAAGGAAGTCCAGCGGATCGACCTGCGCAAGATGTGGGATTTCAACGATCCCGCCGGCACGGAGGCACGGTTCATGGAGCTGCTGCCGCAGTTCGAGGACGACGGCGAGTTCACGCTTGAGATCAAGACGCAGATCGCGCGTACGATGGGTCTGCGCGGGATGTTCGAGAATGCTCACGCACTGCTCGATTCGGTGGATGCCGATCTGGGAAGCGAGATCAACGTCGCCAGGATTCGTTCCCTGCTGGAGCGCGGCAGGCTGTTTAACAGCGCGAGAGACCCGAAGAACGCGGTTCCGCTCTTCGAAGAGGCGTGGAAGCTCGCGAAAGAAACCAGCAACGACAACCTCGCCATCGATGCCGCCCACATGCTGGCGATTGTCATGCCGCCGGAAGGGCAACTCGAATGGAATCTGAAAGCTCTGGACCTCGTCGAGAAGTCGGCAGACTCCACGTTGGTGGGCTGGAAAGGGCCGCTCTACAACAACATCGGCTGGACCTATTTCGATCAGGGTGATCCAGAGACGGGGCTGATGTACTTCCTCAAGGATGTCAATTTCCGAGGTGAGATCGGCGATGAGAACGGAAGTCGCATCGCGCAGTGGTCCACCGCGAGGATGTATCGCGCGCTGGGCAGGAACGAGGAAGCAATGATGCTCCAGCACCGGATCGAGAAGGAGATCGAGGACAACGACTTGCCGAGGGACGGTTACGTGTTCGAGGAGTTGGGTGAGCTCTACGCAGAGTCGGGCGACAAGGGCAAGGCGGAGTCGTACTTCAAATCCGCGTACGAGGTTTTGAAGAACGATCCCTGGCTTCAGCAGAACGACAAGGAAAAACTGGCGCACCTGCGAAAACTGGGCGGCGTAAAGGAGTAATTTTTATGAATTCCGATGAATTGCGCGCGTATTGCATGCAAAAGCCGGGCGCGAACGACGGCTTTCCCTTCGGCGACGATGTGCTTGTCGTCAAGGTGATGTCGAAGATTTTCGCGATCCTGTCGGAGATGGACGGCGTTCCGAAAATTGCCTTGAAATGCGATCCCATGTTGGCGATGCAACTGCGGGAGGAGTTCGAGGCCGTTCAACCAGGGTACCACTTGAACAAGCGACACTGGAACACGGTGCGCGTCGATGGCACGATTCCGGTCGAGCGCTTGAGAGAGATGATCGACCACTCATACGATCTGGTTTCCAAGTCGCTGAAACGATCCGAGCGGGACGCGATTCTTAAAATAGTTTGACATTTCATCTCGCTCAGGTTAGATTCTCGCAAAGCATCGGAGGTTTGTCCTATCGAAAGGAAACAAGCACAGGAGTTCCTCGATATCGGGATGCAGCATATCCGGCGCGGGGACTACAAGAAAGGAATCGAGTACTGTAAACGGGTGGTTCCCTGCCGCGAACTGGCTGCGCAGGCTTACACCAGTATCGCGGTCGCGTATGTCATGCAAAACGACCTTGATCGCGGGATCGAATACTGCCGCCACGCCATGCAGATGGATTCGCACCATGCGGAAACGTATAGCGTGATCGGCTGGGCGCACATCCTCAAGCACGATCTGGATAACGGGATCGAGAACTGTAAACGCGCCATCAGCCTGAACCCTCAGCTTGCGGAAGCCTATTGCAATCTCGGTATGGCGTATATCCGCAAAGGGATGCTCAAGGAAGCCATCGCCAATACCCGCAAAGCCATCTCGCTCAAGCCGACGCTGGCCATCGCGTACAGCATCATGGGCAAAGCGCTCCTGATCAACGAAAACGACGCCAGTTGCCTGAAATACTGTCAACGCGCGATACAGCTCAAAGCCAACCTTCCCGAACCCTACAAATACATCTCCGACGTCTATCTGAAAGAGAACAAGATCGATGAGGCGATCGAGAGCTGCCTGCACGCGATCGAATACAACCCGCAATACGCGGAGGCATACGCCAACCTCGGCACGGCATACCTGAGCAGCGGCGACCTGGACAAAGCCATCGAGGCGTGCGAGAAAGCGCTCGAAATCGACCCGGAACTCGAACAGTGCTATACCGTGATCGGCACCGTCTATTACATGAAAGACGAACGCTCCCAGATGATCCACTACTTCCGCAAGGCGGCTCGCCTCGGAAACAAATTCGCGCAGGAGACCCTGCGAGACCTGGGCGAAGAGTGGGTGCTATAGGGGAGGAGACAGGAGACAGGAGACAGGAGAGGTTGTTCGACACTGGCAGAGCGAGAATGAAGAAATGAATGGGATGGGGAGGTGGTTGTTCACATTTCTCATCCACGCGCACCTTCGTCCGATCCTCCACCTCCACCGTGAATATACCGCGACTTCCTGACTACCGGACACGAGAATAAAGTCGCGGAACACCACGGCTGCGGTGTCGGATCGAACGAATTTGCTGCGTGGAAGGTTTGGGGTGGGCGTGGGTGGCGCGATACCCAGGGCTTACGACCTGGGCTAAAATCTGTCGTTCCTGCGGAACTCGGAAAGGAGGCGGAGACGTCCTCGTCTCAGACTGTTGACAAAGATGACCGTCCATTTTCCGTGCGGGATTTACAGCACATGAAAAAGGTTGTAAATATAGCATAAAACGCTTGCCATCAGAGGGTTGCGCATTATTGTTGTCTCATATTTGAGGTAAATAATGCTGAAAAAAGAAATCGATTTTCAACCTGAGATGGAGTTCGTTAACATCGAGGATTTGGTTCCGAAGAATCACCTTCTGCGAAAAATCCAACGCCACATCGACTTTTCCTTTATCCTGAAGAATACAGCTCATCTTTATTGCGAAGATAATGGCAGGCCCCCCGTTCATCCGATCCGATTGTTCAAAATGCTGTTGATTGGGTATCTATTTGGCATCCGTTCCGAACGCCAGCTTGTTAAAGAGATCGAGGTAAATGTGGCTTACCGCTGGTTTTTGGGGTTTGGGCTGCTGGACAAGATACCGCACCATTCCGTATTTAGCCAGAACAGGCGCAGAAGGTTCACCGATAGCAAGGTGTTTGAGGAAATCTTTGTTGAGATTGTCCGGCAGGGGATTGCGAAAGGTCTGGTCGAGGGAAAGATACTCTATACGGATTCGACCCACACGAAGGCAAACGCTAACAAGCAGAAGTTTAAGAAGATTGTGGTGGAAGAAGAGCCGAAAACCTATCTCAAAGAACTGGATAAAGACATCAACGATGACCGTGAGAAAAGGGGTAAAAAACCTCTACCGCCGCGAAAAGAAGATGATCCACCCACCAAAAAGATCAAGTCCAGCACGACGGATCCGGACAGCGGATACATGGTTCGAGACGGCAAACCCAAGGGCTTTTTCTTTCTGACTCAGCGCACGGTTGATTCCAAATGTAACTTCATCACGGATGTGGATGTATTCCCTGGCAATGTCAATGATTGTATCCCTTATCTAGCGCTGCTCGATCGGCAGATCGAACGGTTTGGATTCGACGTCAAAGCCGTCGGTCTTGATTCGGGATACAATACGTACTATATCTGTAAGAAGCTGCACGAACGAAAGATAATGGGAGTGATCAGCCCACGTCGAGACTCGGGTCACAAAGGACTTTTCAGAAAATGGCGGTTCGACTATGATCCCATAAACGATTACTATGTCTGCCCAAACGGGTGTATTTTAAGCTATCAAGGAACTAATCGGGATGGCAGTCAGGCGTATATATCCAACCCTGAAGACTGTCGTAAGTGTCCACTTCGAGATAAATGCACTGCGAGTAAGAAATGTCAAAGAATCGTGCATCGTCATGTCTGGCAAGACTATCGAGACGAGATAGACAGAAATCGGAAATCGTTCTGTGGAAGAGAAATCTTCAAGGGACGAAAAGAGACGATTGAGCGGAGCTTCGCCAACGCGAAGCAACTACACGGATATCGATACGCAAGATACAGAGGATTGGAGAGAGTGAAAGAACAAGCCTACATGACCGCTATTGCCCAAAACGTGAAAAAGCTGGTCAACAGGCTTTTTCGTCTTTTTTTCGCTGGGGGCATATACGGCTTCCGATGCCCAATTTCAGCCTGAAAATCGTAAAATAGAACCGCTGTATTATGATTACAAGTGCACACGTTGCCGCAGACCATGCTTGGTCAACAGCCTGAGGCAAGGGTGCCTGCGTACCACTATAAACGACCGCCCGGAGACCAGCGCCTTTCTGTAGGCGCAGACCTCCGGGCGGCGTTCACTTATTCTATTCTGACTCCTGTCACTATTTCAGAAGTAGCATTTTCTTCACGCTGACGTGTTCCGCCACCGATAGTTTGTACAGGTACAGACCCGAACCGACCTCGCGATCGTTGTCGTCTTTACCCTGCCAGGTCACCTTGTGGTCGCCTGCTTCCATCGGATTGGCCACGAGCGTCTTCACCTTCTGACCGCGGATATTATAGACATCGAGTCTCACCGGCGCATCCTGCGGCAGTGAGAACGAGATGGTCGTCTCCGGGTTGAAGGGGTTCGGGTGGTTCTGGTGGAGCATCACCTGCTTGTATGACACGGTTGGTTCGCCTGCGGAGACGTACGGGTCCGGCGGTACGGTGGTGAACAGAATCGAGAGTTCGTTCGCCAGAGGAGCCGCCGTCGCGGGATACTGATTCGCGTAGGTGTAGCAGATACCCGATTCGTGGTCGTCGCTTTCGATACCGACCGTACAGTAGTTACCGTCCAGGTCGGGGTTGTCCGCCAACTGGTAGTTGAAGACAATGTTTCCGTCGTCTCCCTCGCGCGGGATCAGCACAACTTCGAATTTCTCGATGGAGCTGTTGTTTTCCTGGTTGTAGGCGTCGTTCCACTGCACGATGAACTGATCGTTTTCGGTATCGTGATAATAGACGATCCGCATGTCGTCGATAACGCGTTCAACGTCGTGAACGTAACCCTTGAGGTCGTCCCAGTAGGGGGCGATGAGGTTGCGAGGTCCGAGGGCGGCGGGGATGTTCCAGTTACGGAAGTTCGCCATCCAGGTTTCGCCCATCGAGAGCCAACCGTTCGAGCAGATGGTCACTTCATTGAAGTCCTGTCCGTAGAATCGGAACGTGAAGGGAAGATCGACCGTTTCGGATGCGTCGTCTTTCCAGAGGAACACGGTACCGTTTCCACCCTCGAGCGGATCGATGTTGTGCCACTGGTAGGTCGGCGCGGTCACGTCGTAACCGGTATCGTAGATATCGTAGGCGTAGTAGCCGTACGCGTCCGGTCCTGTCGGAGCCGATTGATCGACGGGGCCGATCTCGGTACGCGCATACGCGTGGCTGGTGCGTCCGCTCGCATCCGTGAGATTCAGCAGGAACCGCACACGACGTCCGTAATAGACGTCTTCGTGCGCCTCCACGTTGATCACAGCCGTGGCACTCGCGCCTGACGCGATATCGCCGAAGGTGACACTACCGGAGTTGACCGTCACGGCATTGGTCGAGGAAACGACTTCAGCCGTCACGTCGATCGCGTCTATCGAACAGATATTCGTCAGTTGGATGGTTACGTCGGTCTGCTCGCCCGGGTTGATGAATCCGTCGCCGGCCGGTGTCGTGGAGACGACATCGAAGAGCAGTCCGCCGGTAATCGCGACGAGTTTCGAAGTGTCGCCGTTGGAGAAGTTGACCGTCATCTCGATGAATTCCTGGTACGGGCAATCGGCGCTGATACCGAAGGTACTGCTCGTCGTGGCGGATGAGCCCGCCGTAAGATTCCCGAAGTTCCAGGTGGAGCCGTTGTCGATGAAGTAGGGCGAGTTCGACGAAACGGTCGCGGACAGGTCCGTAACCTCGCTATCGCCGAAATTCGTCACCGTAATCGACAGATCGTTGTCCATACCGGAATATACTTCGCCGAAGGTGTAATCGATGACACCGACGTTGTCCGAATCGACGATCGGTATATTGGCTACGAACGGCTTGGCGTTATCACGGGATACGGTAACGGTCAGCGTTCCGGTTTCTGCGGTATCGATGTTCAGGAATGCGTATCCTTCCTCGATGCGTGCGAAGCCGTAATTTTGGTTATCGCGTGAAGCGGTGACGATACCGCCATCCCAATCGGGCAATTCCAGCGAAAGGTAGTTGGTTCCCTGATCGATCTGCGAAGGAAGATTCGCGACCGGCACGTCGGGAACACCGACCCACATTTTGAGGGACGGATCGGAAAGGATGTTATATACATGGTAGTAGAACTCGACCACGCCACCCGAATCCAGATCGAGCGGATAGTTGTTGTACAGCTCCCACTTGCCGCGGAGTACGGCCGATCCGAACGAACGAATGTTTTCGTCCAGTATGCCCTGGTAGAATCCGGAGGAGATCGCGTTGTTGTTCTCGGTGCTGGTGTGCGCGTCGGAAGGACCGACAAAGGCGACGCAGCCATTGGGGGCTGTGGTTTCGCCAAGACGCATCCATGCTTCGCCGAAGCAGGTGTTGCCGTTTGCGACATTGGCGAAATCACCCGTGTTACAAACGATCGAGGTGACGATATTCATCATTCTGCCGTTCGACAATCCACCCAGATCGCCGATGTGGAATCGAGGGTAATGCCATCCGTCGGATGCTCCCCAACCACGATAGCTCGTATATTGGACGCCTTCATTGACGCTGCTGGTTATGAATTGGACACCATCCGAATGCGGAGGATACCAAAGGGTATCGACCTCGGTATATCCGTGCGCGTAGAATTTATCGACGAGCCATTTGGACATCAGAACCGGTGTTACCGGAACGACTTCGCCTTCTCCGTAGTTACCGGCGACGACCAGCGCTCGATTCATCCATGCCGTGTTGTCCATATAGGGATTCGATTCGTACGACAATGTCTTGGCAAGAATTGTCAGCATGTCCTCGGGATCCTGGAAGGAGATACGACCCGCCAACATCTCGGGCAAGAAGTCGTTCCCCCACACAAGGGTAAACGGCAGATCGGTCACATCGCTCTCCGAGCTGATGTAGAATGACGGAATCCCGTAGTATCCCACGACGTCGCCGATCAGCAACAGATACTCCGGTCTGTTCTCGGCACTAACAAAGAAATTTCGGATCCAATTCTGTAGCTGAATGGTATCGTTGGAGATATTCTCGACCGTCTCGACAGTAACATCGAAACCGAGTTGTTTCTTCCAGACCACATAGGGTTCTATCATATCGCCAAGCGTGTTGTGCGAGATGATGAGCATGGAAGGTTTCTGGTAGGGCAAGTGGCGCAGATACGACGTTTCGTAATTTACCGCCATCTTCTTATAGACCGGCTCGAATGCTTCCGATTTCGTTTCAGCGGGTGTGAAGCTGCCATTCGAGCGCAGCGAGTAGCTGAGATTGTCGATACGGCTCTCGAGTCCGTCTTCGTCTCTCGATGTCTCGATCCGGACGGTGAAGCCGCGCATCTCGCGCATGGTGAACTGACTCACGACCTGAACGCGTTCGGGCTCAATCTGCTCGTATTCGTCGATTCGCTGTCCCTGCCCGTCGTAGATTCCTATCTGCATCGACTGGATATCCACGGAAACGCTCTGCGCGGGAATCGCGAAGGTCTGTTGCGTGTAGGGACTTACTTCGGTTTCCTGCCGGTAGCTGCACGAGACCTGGACGCTGCCGGCGTTTTCCACGATGTCCATCGTGGGAGCGGCAAATGCGACCGCTGCACTCATCATCAACAGCAGCAGGATCGGTAATTTCTTCATTGTTCCTCCATTTATCCTATTTGATTAAACATGCTTTCCGAGTCATGGACTTCTTACCATCCACCTTCAGGCGGTAGAAATATATACCGCTTGCTTGTCCGGCCGCGTCCCAAGCCACTTTCCCACGCTTCATATCCTGCGGGCTGAGATCGATCTTTTCGACGCGCTGTCCACGCGTGTTATAGACGCTGATCTCCGCGGTCTTGGCGGAAGACGGAATCGAATAGGAGAAGACCGTCACCGGGTTGAATGGGTTGGGGAAGTTGGGATTGAGTTGCGCTCGGGTCACTTTGGGTACCACGTCGCCACTCGTTTCGGTGATATCGTATCCGCCACCTGTGACCAGCACATTGTCGATCGTCCAGCCCGGATCGACCAGATCGAGATCGGGTGAATCGGCGGTGAGGCGGAAACGTAAGTAAATGCTTTCGCCGGCGTAATCGTCCAGAGGAATGATCACGCGGTTCCACCAGTCTTTCTTGCCGGTGTCGTTCCAGATTTCGTCCCAGGCTTCGCCATCGGTCGAGACCTCGACATGCACGAAATCGAAATCCGTTTCCGTATATAAGTGCTGCATGAATTCAAGCTTGTAGTGCTCGTTACCGTCGAGCAGCACGGGGTTCTGCGTGGTGATATTCACGTCGCAATTGGGCGCGTAGAATCCATAACCACCCCAGCTATCCGTGATGGCGCTACCCATCCAGGCGAGTTCGTCGATCACTCGCCACGGGCCATCGATATCAACGCTCAGGTTGTCCGCGTCGTCGAAATCCTCCCGGTAGAGAACATTCGCCGGGGAGAGCTCGATGTAGAGGCCGTGGATACCGGGTTCGAAGGCGAAGATATCCTGAATACAGGTCGCGCAGCCATCCGAGCGGAAAATCACTTTGCGTTCGCCTTCCCATGAATGGATGCTGAAGTTGCCGTCCACCACCTCGATGGTGTCGATCACGGTGTCGAAAACGACGACTTCGCCGTCGATCGGCAGACCGTCGCAGGTCAGCGTTCCGTTGTACCAGGATGGTTCGAGCGGTTGCAGATAGACGTTGCGAACCGTCCAGTTCGTCGGATTCACGACCACCGGCTGGCTGTACGTCTCGTATCCATTTTTCTTCACGGTGAGCGTATAGGTCCCCTGCGTAAGCGGTCTCCAGAAGCGGCCGTACAGCTCGTCGCTCTTGCGGGGTGTGAAATACTTCGATTGCCGCTCTTCGATAAGTATCTCCGCCACCAGCGGATCGCCCGTAACGGCGTCATAAACGTGTCCGGTGAGCATCGAGCTGATATCCGCGTAGCCGTCCAGCGTACGCATCAGCATCCACCTCATGCCCTCGTGGTTCTTGATCACGGTATCGATCATGTGGGTCGAATCGGGTTGATTACCCGCGACCTCGATGGTCAACTGGATCGTTCCGTATTCGGCGTAGAACCACTGAGTCGATTTCCCGATCCTGCCCTGTGAAGCGGATGGTTCGTACGTGTTTCCACCCGTATCGGTGACGATCTCTCCGGCAACGTTGTCGCCGATCTGCTTGCAGATCAGGTAGTCCGGATTTCTACGGTTGCTCTGTCCCTTGAACTCCCACGGATAAAACACTTTTTGCGAAAAGTGCCCGGTGCGGGAGTCGTGGAAATTGATGCCGTAGATGAAGTGCTGCCGGTTGGCAAGATTCTTGATGGCGGTCGTTCCACCTTCAGAGAAGGGATAGGGACCGCGGTAATAGTCGTAGAGTTCATCGCCGTTCTGGCTGTACAGGGTGTCGCCGTGAACCCAGCAGAAGTCGTAGTTACGATTCGGATCGACACCATCGACGTCGTTACCCGTGCTATTGGAGTAATCGAAAATGCCGTTGCCGTTGTTGTCGCGCATCGTCTTGCGGAACGAGACGTCGTTCATGTCCATCACGACATGGAGGCCGCTGGGATTGATCGACGGCACGAACCACACTTCGAGATTCGGGATAAACAGATTGTAGGGGTGCATGGAATGTCCTTCCAGCATTCTCTGGATGTAGAACATCACGATCTCGACGCCGGTCACCTCTTCCGCGTGGCACTGACCCACGAAGAAAACCGCGGGTTCGTCCTCATCGACATTCGCATTGTCGGAAATCTTCAGCGCGTAAATCGGCATCGCCTCAATGTATGGTTCTTCATGGGAATAACCGATGATCTCGAAATGGGCTATCTCGGGAAATGCATCCGCCCAGGCTTGAAGCTCGGCGCCGATTTCTTCGTTGGTATGCCAGAAACTGGGCATGGAAGTTTGCGCCGCAAGCTGCATAGCAAAAAGTACGATTATCAGTGTCAGTATGCGTTTCAAAATTCCTCCTTTTGTGTGACGCACCGGCGGAACGATACATTCCGCCGGTCGTCGTTGAGGTAAGCTCGATTATTTGATCAAAACCATCTTACGAGTCAGGTTCTTCCCAGCTGCATTCAGCCGATAGAAATAGATACCGCTCGAAACCGAGTTGTTATTCTGGTCGCGTCCGTTCCAGACGACTTTGTGTCTGCCGGGTGCATACTGCTCATTAACCAGGGATTTGACCTTCTGGCCTTTGATGTTATAGATATTGATCTCCACGTTGCTTTTGCTGGGAATGGAGAACACGATATTGGTTTCCGGGTTGAACGGGTTGGGGAAGTTCTGTTCCAGGGTCGCGGTTACGGCCGGAACGGATTCTTCTTTGTTGCCGACACCCATTTCGTTATGTATCCGGTGTGCGTAGAGCCCATAGACGGAGTCCTTGCCGCTTGAGCGGAGGTCGGTCCAGATCATGGTCGAATAATCAGGATCGGCCGGCACAATAATCGGGTCTTCCTGGGCTTTGATCGCTGAGCAGACAACTTGATACGGTCCCCACGGTGAGGTATGATCGGCATCGTCGTTGATCCTCTTGATGCGGATATCGGAGTCCAGCACGTTGCTGTCTTCCCAGGCGGCGAGTACGAATCCGTCGCCGGCGAGCAGGGCGGGTTTGGCTTGTGAGGAGTCTTGCTGTACGATCCACAGTCCCTCGTCGTCCCACTGATAGAGTCCATCCGAGTCGAGTTTCTGCATACAGACGTCTTCGTCGTTACCGGTACGGAAATCGGACCAGATGAAGTAATAATTATCGCCATACACCGACATCTGCGACTCGTACTGGTCGTTGGCGTAGCTGGCGATCGGAACGCCGTTTTCCTGCCACTGGATGTTACCGTCCGCATCGATCAGCTGTCCATAGACCGCAGCGGTCGAATCGCGGTTGTCTTGCCAGGTAATCAGCAGGCCGTCATCGGTCATGACACCCTTCGGGTCTTTCTGTACACGATCCGCGTTGCAGAGAACCAGACCCGTTTCGGGCCAGTTCGGCGCCACATTTCCGTCGCCGTCGATTCGAATCACATAAACGTCTTCGATATCCTGGAACAGGATGTAGTCGTCGACCATATCTTTCACGAAGTAGTCCATCGCGTTGTTCGAAATCAGCGCGATACCTTCGTCACCCCATTGGAGCGCGCCATCGACGATCTTCTGAATGAAGACGCCGAAAGTATAGTCGAATCCACCGAACCATACGAGGTTTGCCCAGCTTACGTAATAGTCGCTTCCGACACGGCTGATCTTGGGTTCTTCCTGCGAGCGGCTCGCGCTGCTGACTGCAACGCCGTCGGGACCCCAGAGCCGGTTTCCTTCATCATCCACCGCCTGCGCATACACACGCGGGTAAGCTTCGCCTTCCTGCTCCCATGTAGCAGCAGCACCGCCGACGTGACAATCGTAGGCGTCGATGTTGAGCTGGTTGGCGTTCTCGGTATCGAGGTTTTCGGTCATGTTGAGACCGTTGTACGGGAATACAGTCTCTCCGTTCGGACGGATAATCTGCATGAAGGCGCGGTTACCGATATGGCCGTATCGGGTATCGTTCCATACGAGCACGGCATTCTCGCCCTGGTTGAACACCTGCGGGAACTGCGCGTCGCCTTCCATACCCCAGTAGAATTCAACACCGTTGTCAGCCAGCAGGAAATCGTCGTTTGCGTCCATCACCTGGTAATACATGCCGATGGAACCGTCGCGACGGTCGCCCCAGCAGATGAAGGTGTTGTCGCCGGCGGAATTGATCAGCGGACTGAACTGCTCGAGCTGCGCGTTACAAACGACGCGGCCGTTTTGTTCCCAACTGATCCCACCGGTGCTGGTCAGGTGTTGCATATAAATGTCTTCGTAATTGTGTCCGCCCTCTCTGCCGTCGTCCCAGACGATGTAGCAGCCGCCGTTATTGTCGGCGCGCAGGCGCGGGTTGAGTTCGTCGTATTCGCCGTCACTGAGCTGAATACCGTCGCTATCCCAGAGCAGGTTGCCGTCTGCGTCGATCTTCTGCGCGAAGATATCGGCGAAGAACGTGCCGGTGCGTTTGTCTTCCCAAGTTACAAAGAAGTTGCCGTCTTCGGAGGAGGTTACGCGGGGATTCTCCTGAACGCCGGTGCCCTGATAGACCACGACATCCTCATCCCACAAAAAGTTACCGTCAATATCGACGCTCTGGGCATAGATATCGCCGTCGTTTTCGTTTCGCAGATCGCGCCATGCGAATCCGAACGTGCTATCGCCGGACTTGCACATCTTGACGCCGGTCTGGTCCATATCGACATCGCAGAGATCGATGATCCAATCCATGGTGCCGTCGGAGAGAATTCGACGGGCCTTGAGATTCTTAGCGCCCGTATCGCTGACATACGCCAGGATCGCGCCGCCCTGTCCGTCTTCCCAGAATGTGTGAGAATATTGCTCACCCGCTTCATTTGCCAGTGCCATTCCGTTCGTGCCCCAGATATCCTCGCCGTTCGCGTTGACGTGCGATCCATAGATGTCGCTGCCGCCCGGATTGCGTGAATCGACCCAGATGACGTAAGCGCCGCCGTCGAGGTCTTGCACGATGTTCAGGCTGATCTGAACATTCGCGGCGGTACAGAGCGGAACACCGCCCTCTTGCCACTGAAGCTCGCCATTGGCGTTGAGCTTTTGCGCGAATACGTCGCCGTAGATCGGCTGCTGGCTGAAATCGACCCAGGCGATGATCATGCCGCCATCGGTCGTGGCGATGATCACAGGGTCTTCCTGACGGTCGATCTTGTTATCGACGAGAATGGGGTCTTCGCCCCAGACATTGTTACCATTTGCGTCAACACGCTGTGCCCAAAGGTCGCGATCACCGAGCTTGGTATCCGACCATACATATACGACCGATCCGTCTTCAAGCGGCGCCGCCGAGCGGAACCACTCGATATTTTCACCTTGGCGAATCGGGATTCCGTTCGTCTGCCAGGCAGTTAATTGAGCGAAAAACATTGTTGTCATTGCGATGAACAACACAATCCGTAGAAGTCTCATGTTTCCTCCGTTGTCTATTATATTCCTATTCTGTAAATTCTCGATACACTTCGTGTTGCGAATACAATGCAATTACCTTGCCAGTTTCCACCATAATTTACCCAGAACGGATCGCGTCACAAATTTTGTAAAGAAACATTTGACATTTTCCGTCATTTGCCGTTTTATAACTGTTACATAGAAATCGACTGTGGATATGCATTGCATCGAGGGAGACATGAACAGTAACCGGTGGATCAACATAAGTCTGGCGATCATTGTCATGACAATCATCGTCACGATTCTCAAACAGCTTAAGACCGTTTTCATCCCGTTGACCTTCGCGATGTACCTGTCCTTCATTTTCTCGCCTATCGACCGCTATCTCACTTCCAAACGTGTCCCGAAAATGCTCACGGTGACAATCCTGGTCGTGATCATCTTTTTTACATTTACATTGGCCGGAACTCTCGTTTACACCGGCGTCGCCACTTTTGCAGACGACTGGCCGTGGTACAAGGCTCGTATCGGAAGATTCCTCAACGACTCCGCGAAAGCGCTGAGGTTACCCGACTACGCGCTCGAAAGAGAGGATATCGAGAAACATCCGGAGCAGTACGGCAAGGACGGCAAACCGCTGGAAAAACCGGGTGAACAAAAAGCAATCAAGACGCAATTTCGCGAGTACTTCTCGGAGGTCGATCTCTCCATGATCCTGAGCCAGCTCTCGATCCAGAAGATGGTCACCAACACCATGGGTACCTTCGGCGACTTCCTCTTCAAGCTCATGATGACCATTATCTTCATGATCTTCATTGTCGCCGGCAGGGAGCGCTTCGCCAGACGGCTGGAGCGAGCCCTGACCCAGGAGGAGCAGAAGCACTCCAGCAGCATTTTCCAGGAAGTGGAGAAAAACATCATCCGCTATCTGGTCGTGAAAACGTTCATCAGCCTCGGCACCGCGCTGGCGGGTATGTTCTTCGTCTATATCTTCGGGATCGACTTCGTGATCATCACCGGGCTGCTGCTCTTTATCCTTAACTTCATTCCCAACATCGGCTCCATCGTGGCTTCTCTGTTTCCAATCGTGGTCAGCATTTTCCAGTATGGATTCGGATGGCAGACCTTCGCTATCCTGGGCGCCCTCACCGGCATTCAGATGGTCTTCGGCAACATTCTCGAGCCGAAAATCCTGGGCGACCAGTACAACCTCTCACCGGTCGTGATCCTCTTCGCGCTGATCTTCTGGGGCTGGGTATGGGGAGCAGTGGGCATGATCCTGGCGGTCCCGCTCGTCCTCACCATCCATATCATCATCCGCGAGTTCGATTCGCTCCGGGTTATCACCGCCATCCTCAGCGACGATTGATATCATGGGTGTCAGAGTTCACGCCGTCAGCGACTGGGCGGAATCCACCGGAATCTGCTCCGGAGACTTCATCCTCAGGATCAACGGCAATCCGATCCGCGATTTCCTCGATTTTCAGTTCCACTCGAACGATGACGATATCCTCTCGCTCGAATACCTGAATCGGCTAAATAAAATTATTCGCGTCCACTACGATTACATGCTGGACGGCGATATGGGCATCGAGCTCGAGCCTCACGACTGCCGTGAATGCGTCAACGACTGCGTTTTCTGCTTCGTCGATCAGATGCCGCCCGATATGCGCCCCTCGCTCAACGTAAAGGACGACGACTACGCCTTCTCCTTCGTATTCGGCAACTTCGTCACCCTGACCAACCTCTCCATGCAGCAGCTCGAGCGCAACGTAGAAATGAGACTCTCACCGATGTACATCTCCGTTCACACCACCGACCCGATTCTTCACAAGAAAATGCTCCGCTACAGGCTCGATTTTGACATCATGCAGCGGCTGCGCTACCTGAACGAACACGGGATCGAGATGCACACCCAGATCGTGGTGGTGCCGGGATGGAACGACGGCGAGGTGCTCGAAAAATCGCTCTCCGATCTGCTCACGCTCGAAAACGTCACCACAATCGGAGTCGTGCCCGTCGGGCTTACCCGATTCCGCAAACACCTGACCGACCTCCGGCGCGTCAATCCGGATGAGGCATGCAAGATCATCGAGACGGCGGATTCGTTCAATCGCACGCAGGATTTCAACCGCATATTCTGCTCGGACGAACTCTATCTGGTCGCCGGTATCGATATCCCCGACGAGGACTTTTACCTCGATTTCGAGCAGATCGAAAACGGCATCGGCATGGTCCGCACGCTGATCGAGAACTGGGAGGCCTACAAAGAGGAGTTTTTAGGGGAATTCCTGCAAGGGGGATGGCAACGAATCGCGCTGGTGACGGGAGAGCTTGCCTACCCACTGATCGAGTCCATCGCGCAGGAAATCACCGATTTCGGTGTCTTTGCCGAGGTGATCGCGGTGAAGAACCGTTTTCTGGGCGAAAGCGTCACCGTGGCGGGACTGCTGACCGGTTCGGACATCGTCGCACAGGTTGATGGATCCGGCTACGACGCCATCCTGATACCCTCCAGCATCCTCAATACGGACGGGTTTACACTCGACGGATTCACGCTCGAAGAGATGGAGAAGCGGATCAATTGCCGGATCGTTCTTCTCGACGAGCTGATGCAGCGATAAAAGCGACAGGGATTTCGGGTTTTCATCGAAAATTCATTGACACGCATAACGCGATGGAATTAGTGGTTTCACGCAATAGATATGGTGGCTGTAGTTCAGTTGGTAGAGCACAGGATTGTGGCTCCTGGCGTCGTGGGTTCAAATCCCATCAGCCACCCCATCTTTTTAACCAGGGCAAGCCAATGAACGTTCAGCATATTACTTTCGACCAACTCTCCGACGACTCTCTGACGATACCAGAAGCAGTGCGCGAGCATCTCGTTTCCACCTTCGCGCATAGAGACCGAAAACCGGACTTTTACCTGACTGGCGACGCGGGATTCTTCATGCTTCCACAGAGAGGTTCCAAAATCTACTTTCTGCACTACTTCCTGCGGGAACTTCAGCCAAACGAAGTCAGTGAAATCGTATCCTATCTGCGGGATCATCTGCGGGATATCGAGTATAAATGGATTACGGTCATGTACCGGTACGATTCGCCAACCAGACATCAGCTGCCCCTGTTCGCCAGAAATTTCGACATCGAGAATAGTTCGTCGCGATTCGAGATGACGGCGCCGGAGCAGAAGCTTGCCATCAAGCCGGACGGATTCACCTGGAACCGGGTCATGCCCGACGAAGATTCGCTTCTGAAATTCCACCTGGAAATCTATTCGGACGATCCGGAGTATATGGAACCGACCTGGGATTATCTGATCCCCCATTTCCTTTCCAGCGAGAGCAGCCCGTCCTGCATCAACTGCTACGACGGTGACGCACTCGCCGGATGCCTGCTTTCACTCGATGAGGGCGACTACGTCTATCTCTACAACATCGGAACGCTGTCCGAATACCGGCAGAAAGGCATCGCCACCAGTCTGCTGAAGCGTTTCATCAATACCTATCCGGGTAGAAATCTCCAGCTCAACGTCTTCAGCCATACCCCAAACGCAGCCAGACTGTACAGAAAATTCGGCTTCGAGGAGACGCTGGTGACGCAGTTGATCGCAAGGAAGTTTTCCGGCTGACGAACAATAAACGAAACGATCTGGCTCTTCTGAACCGATAGCGAGCCTGTTCGATGTCGATATCCTTATAATCATAGAACAACCAAGAAATATCTTCCAGCCCGTTGCATAGTCGTTCGGGCACTCAGAAAACTGACATCCGCCTTGGCACTGCCCTCCAGAAAAAAAAAGAAAAGAAATTTGCATATTGAGCTTGACAGTGTTACATTGTTGGTGTTCTATGTCACCGAAACACCAAAGGGGGTGCTGATGAAAAAGTTCGACGATAACGTACCCATCTATCTCCAGCTCAGGGAGGAGATAGAGAAGGCGATTATCCTGGGATCGGTTAAGGAGGATGAAATGATACCATCGATCAGGACGCTGGCACAGCAATACAGGCTGAACCCGCAAACCGTATCGAATGCTCTCAGTGAACTGGTGAATGAGGGCGTGATTTATAAGAAGAGGGGGATCGGCTTCTTCGTGGAGAAGGAAGCGCAACTGCTTCTCCAGCAGAAGAAGGTGACCGATTTCCGCAACAACGAGATGGAACAGACGATTCGCAAGGGCAAAGAGTTGGGCGTCACGCGAGGCGAGTTCATCGACGCCGTCGAATCGGTGTATTCGAAAAAGGGGGAATGATATGAGCTTGATGGAGATACGCAATCTGACCAAGCGCTACGGCAAGTTCGAGGCGTTGAAAGACGTGAACCTGAAGCTGCCGCGCGGCAAGATCATCGGACTGCTGGGCAAGAATGGCGCCGGCAAGACGACGCTCATGCGCTCGATGCTCGGTCTGCTGAAATACGAGGGAGAAATCCTCTTCGAGGACGAGCCGATGCAGTCGCTGAAGCACAAGTTCTTCGAGCGGGTCGCCTTTATTCCCGATGTCAACGGACTGGACGATCGGCTGACCGTGGAGCAGACGCTGAAATTCGTCGCCTCGCAGAATCCGCGCTGGAAGGAATCGACCGCGATCAACCTGCTCGCCAAGAGCGGACTCTCGCCCAAACACAAGATCGGCAAGCTTTCCAAGGGTATGAAGACCAAGCTCTACCTGCTGGTTACCCTCTCGCTGGACGTCGATCTCCTGATTCTGGACGAGCCGACGCTGGGCCTCGACATCGTCTTCCGCAAGGAGTTCTTCAACACCATTCTGGGCGAATTCTTCGACGAGAACAAAACCATCATCATCTCGACCCATCAGGTGGAAGAGGTGGAACAGATTCTTCAGGAGATTATCTTCATTGACAAAGGGCAGATTCTGCTGCACGAAGATGTAGAAGCGCTCAAAGACCGCTACAAACTGCTCAGCGTTCCAGTGGATCGCAGGGCGGAACTGATGGCGGCGAACCCGAAACAGGTCAATTATACTTTGGGCAAGATATCCGCCATCGTGGATAACCACGTCGAAATCGATGGCGCCGAGTACGAACGCCCCGGGCTGTCCGACCTGTTCATGTCGGAGATGGGAGGTAACAATGAATAACTTCATGGGACTCATCAAGAAAGACTGGATCCTGTCACGCAAAACCGCTTTGCTGACGTTGTGGATCACGGCCGGCATGCTGGTTCTGGTCCTCGGACTCACGATTTCGGCTTACTTCTACCACGGATTTGAATTCAACATCTTTGAACTGCACGGTATGCTGGACGACGTCGGCGATCCGCTCAATGTCGGTGTCTTCATGTTCAACGTGATGCTGGCGAATTTCCCCGGACTGCTGGCGCTGATTTTTGCAGCTTCGCTTGCCGGTGGCGCGCTGAACAACGATTCGCAGAAACATTGTGAAGTGTTCTATCGCATACAGCCGGTTTCGTTCTGGAAAGTCACCGCGTCCCGTTTCATCGTCACGATCGGCGGCAATCTGGCCACGCTGTTCGTAGCGACGTTCGGGCTGTTCATCTTCTTCAACATCATGGGTTTCATGGTCATCGGATCGTACAACATCTGGGTTGCGTTCAAGGGCATGATGCTGGGCTACATCGAGTTCGCGCTGATCATCCTGGTGGTGGGAAGCTTCGGCTACCTCTGTTCGGCGATCTTCAAGGACAAGGCGTTTGCCAAAGGTCTTGGCATCATCATCATCGCCTCGGCGCTGATCGCGATCATCAACCTGTTGTTCCAGTGGAAAATCCCGCAACCGATTTTCGAGCTGGGAAAGTTTCTCTTCGAATTCGACGTAAAGAACCTCGGAATCAAGGAAGCGATGAACTGGAGCATCCTTTTCCGGTGGGAACACATGTGGAAAATCGTGTTTGCCGGAGCCACGTATGTGATCGGCAGCTACCTCTATAAAATCAAGGAAGTTAAATAACAAGGGAGTATGCTATGAGAAAGACAGGCTATATACTGGTTGTTTTTATCGTTCTGTTGACCGTTTTCGGGTGCTATGATACCGATATGTCCGAGGCGGAACGGGATTCGGTGACGTTCGATCTGGAGGGCATCAAGCCGCTCGAACTGGATATCGAATTCGCCATCGGCAAGCTCGAGATCGAAACCGGTACCGGCAAACTCACGGAAGCCAAATTCGCCTGGAACAACGACTCGCTGAAACCCGAATATAGCATGACCACGAGCGACGACGGCTATCGGATGACGCTTTCGCACGTCGGCGGAAATTCTTCCATGAAAAAAGCTTACAGCGAATGGGAAGTCTTGCTGAACGAAGATGTTCCGCTTGATCTTACCGTCGAATGCGGCGTCGGTGAATCGACAATCGACCTCTCCCGCGCGAACCTGCGCTCGCTGTTCATGGACCTCGGAATCGGAGACACATCGATCGATATGAATGGAAGCTATCATGAGGATATCGTCGCGGAGATCAACACGGGCATCGGCGAAGTGGATATCAAGCTTCCAAGCCACGTCGGGCTTCGCGTCGAAGTGGATCGCGGGCTGGGCGAAGTCGGTATTGAAGGTTTGCACCAGACGGAAGACGGTGTTTACGAAAACGATCTCTACCACGAAGACGTGACCAAGATCGAGATCGAGATGTCAACCGGCATCGGTACCGTCGATATCGATGCCACGCCGGAGGAAGTAGCGCTTTAGTTTCAGGTCCTCCTAACCTGATCGGATTTCGCCGGCCACACCAGTTCAAGGCCGGCGAATCCATTTATGGGGCCAGGTTTCCGAGCGCATCCCGCGGAACGCGGACGTCCTCGTCCGCATCTCTTCTCCAGGGAACGCGGACGTCCTCGTCCGCATCTCTTCACTTAGCTGAAGGGATAATCTGTCGTCCCTCCGGGACTTTGTGCTTCTCGCATAGCCTTGTATCCGGCACTTACGTGTCGGGCTAAAATCTTACGTCCTTCCAGGACTTCAGGATCATCATTACAGCATTCACCTACTCGATTTGAAAGACTCGGTTTACAGCAGGGACAGATTGATTGCAGTGTATTGAGCATGGTTGTAAATTCTTTGGGATTAATCTCAGAATTTGAAAAAGAAAATGGTACCAGAGGCCGGACTTGAACCGGCACGCAGTAAAACTGCGAGGGATTTTAAGTCCCTTGTGTCTACCAATTCCACCACTCCGGCAAAGATAAGATGGAGGCGACACCCGGATTCGAACCGGGGGTGAGGATTTTGCAGACCCTTGCCTTACCACTTGGCGATGTCGCCGTGTAAAAAAAATGGAGCGGGAAACGGGACTCGAACCCGCGACAACTACCTTGGCAAGGTAGCGCTCTACCACCTGAGCTATTCCCGCCCGAGCAAGCAAAGCAAAACCTATTTACCCCCGTCAGTCTGTCAATGAATTTCTGCGATTTTACGCAGGTATCCTTCATGCGAATCAGTAACGATCGAGATTACAGATGATTATGCTCGATAGATCGCTGCGGAAAGGTAGCCCACCACCTGCGTGTGATCACCGCTGGTGTGCCCTGAATGGGTGTAGTCGAGCACCTTTGACCGGTCGTATCCGAGGGCGTTGGCCATTTCGATCAGCGTAAGGATTCCGCCGAATCCGCATGCCTCGGTGTGGTTCCGGCTAATATGCTCCCAAAGTCCCAGCGCGTCCAGCTTTTCGATCGAGTCGATCAGGATCCTGTCGAGCAATTCGGCTTCCTTGCTGTCATGGTAGTGCGAAAGGTCGCTGCTGACGATGAAGGTCGTGCGATCCAGCCGATCCCCGAATACCTCCAGGAGAATCTCCGACAACCTTTTCGAGTTGCGGTAATCCTGCGTTCCGAGAACGATGGGAACGATCATCGCATCGGGTTGTACGACCTGCAAAAACGGTAGCTGCACCTCCAGCGAATGCTCCATCTCGTGCGCGACGGGGAAGAACGACAGCTCTTCGTAATCGAGCAGTTGCTCGATGGTGTCGCGATCCGTTTCCACCTTGCCAAGCGGAGTCGAGTAAGCGTCGTAATCGCCCACCGAGCAGGTGAAGCCGCCCACGCGATGGCTCGGTGCGATGATCACCGCTGTGTCAATTTCTCTTTCCTCCAGCAGCTTGAACGAATGACCCGCGCACGATCCCGAATAGACATACCCCGCGTGTGGAGAGATCACGCCCAGCAAGTCTCCGTCGATTCGATCGACCTGGGCTCGATCGACAAAGTCCCGCACCTCTCGATGCAGCCTTTCCTTGTTCGATGTGTAGAACATCCCGGCCACGACCGGCTTTCTTGTAGAGCTCATATCGACCTCCTTCCATCGGAATACTCAATCAGTTATTCGTACATGTCAAGTAACTAATTCGGATAGCTGCATCTCATCCATTGTAGGCGTTGATTTGCGAGGGAATGCCGAGCTGGAGCTCGGCGGTCCGGAGGGAGGGGCTCGCCCGGAGGTCGAGCGCTACGAGGGAAATCAACTTCCGAATGTGATGCGCCAGCATCTCTTCCGAATGTTGATTTCCATGCCCCGTGTCTCATTACATGCCATGCGTAAGAACCTCGAGAACATTCATAAGTATGCAGAAGGACACGCGCGAAGAGGGAAGAGATGCCGAGTTGGAGTTCGGCGGTCCAGAGAGAGGAAAACAATTTCCGAGCGCGCTTTTTCATTGACATCGAAGAATGTAATGAACGGAATGATAAAAAAAGGGAGGCCTCATGCGCAAAGCCATTTTGTTTCTAACCGTACTATCACTCACATGTTTTTCGCTCGCATCGCTGGATATTCCTGATCCGTACGATCCGGAGGTCTGGTCCAGCTTCGACGTGAACATCGACAGTCTCGGCTTTGAAGCACACAAGGCGTATCTGAGCGGAGATTTCGCGTCATCTGCTGCAATGTATCTCGCGGTTGCCCAACGTGACATGAAAAACAACTCTGTGCTTTACAATCTCGCCTGCTGTTACGGCTTGCTCGGTCAGGAAAAACTGGCTTCCATCTTTCTGGAAAAGGCCTATCGCGCGGGTTTTACCGATCTGGAGCACATCAAGAGCGATCCCGACTTCGAGAAGGTCCGATCGAGCGAGAGATTCTCTGCGGCCATGGATTCGCTTGTCGTCTGGAACGGCAAGAAGCCATCGTTCAGCGGTGATGAGCATTTTATCAAGTCAACCGTTTACACGAAGTACGAGGTTTATCTTCCGGGGGGCTACGACCAATCGAAGACCTATCCGATGATCGTCGGGCTGCACGGCTATGGCGGCGATCTGAAGCGCTTTGCGAGGCTTCTGCGGCTCATGAAGGATCGACAGGTGATCTACGTTGTGCCCGAAGCGCCGTACCCGTTCATGGTGGGCAGGGACATCGGCTATAGCTGGTCGCTGTGGGGCATGACCGATGACGAGGATTTGTCGAATGATTCGTTCGCGGTATCAATCGATTACGTGATGAACATCTGTGCGGAGGTCAAGCGCGAATATCCGGTGGGGAAGAGCTACCTGATGGGCTTCTCGCAGGGCGCGATGCTGACCTTCATCACGGGCATCACCCGGCATGAGAATTTCGACGGGCTGATCGGCATGGGAGGTGAGTTGTTCGTCGATGTCGTTCAGGACAAGCTCGACGAGGCGAAACAGCTTCCGATCTACATCATCCACGGTAGAGGCGACAACGTCGTGCCGTACGAAAGCGCGAACGAGGCGGTGGAAGTCTTCGAGAAGCACGGCATGACGTACCATCTGGAGTCGTTCGACGGCGGTCATCAGGTCGATCGGGAGTCCTTCTTCAAAGCACTGGAGTACTTCGGAATCGAATGATTACGCCAGGCTTTCAGGAGGTGAAGAAGCTCCTTCGGCGTAGTCGGATGATGGACACGTATTTCCTGATCAAATACACCTGCGCGCCGTATCGAGCCTGTCAGCACGCATGCATGTACTGCGACGGCAGGGCGGAGAAATACTACGTCGAAGGCGATTTCGAGAAGGATATCGTCGTGCGTTCCAATTTTGCGGCACGTCTTGCCATCGAACTGCCGAAGCAGAAAGAACGCGGGATCGTCTTTCTCAGCAGCGGCGTGACCGATCCCTATCAGCCCATCGAGAAGGAGCAGCGACTGATGGCGGACGCCTCGGAGGTGCTCTCGCGGATGGACTATCCTGTCGCGGTCATGACCAAGTCGAATCTTGCACTGCGCGATATCGACAATTGGCAGAAGGTGAACGAGCGTGGCGGGTTCATGCTGATGGTCTCGCTCACCACGCTGGACGACGGCGTTCGCAGGATCTTCGAGCCGGGCGCGTCGAGCGTCGAAGAGCGTATCGAGATGATCCGGCGGTTCAAGGAAGCCGGTTGCGCGGTCGGTATCAGCGCTATGCCGCTCTTGCCCATGATCAGCGATACGGAGGAGAGTCTTTCGGCGTTCTACCGAGAGATGGGGGAGATGGGCGTCGATTTCGTGCTGTCCGCGGGACTCACGCTTCGGCCTGGTGTGCAGAAGGATTGCTACATGCATGTGATCCGAACCCACTATCCGCATCTGGAGAAGGATTACGAGCGCATCTACCGTCACAACCGCACCTCGGGCAGCATGGACAAGGGCTATGCGCAGGAGGTGTACGATCGATTCGCGAGGCTTTCCGACGAGTACGATTTCCCGGCCATGATTCCGCACCGGCTCTATCGCAACTGGATGGCAACTTACGATGAGGTCTTTGTTCTGCTTCATCACATGATCGAGCTGTACAGGATGCGAGGCGTCGCTGTGCATCGACTGAAACCGGCGGTGAAGCGGTACGATCAGTGGCTCGACGAGGAGAAGCGATACCTCTACCGCAAACGAAAGGCGACATCGCTGGAACTGGAACGCAAGCTACGGTATCTGATCGAGAGCGGCGAACTGGAGGGACTTCTCGGAAACCATAAGCTGGCGCGGTTCATTGGACAGGTGATTGTCGAGAAGAGGATGTTCGATTATCGGGAGCTGAAGTTGTTGGGTACGCAGACGGGGGATGTTTGCTTACCTAAGGTATAAAAAACGCGGAACCTTTCGGCTCCGCGTTTTTTATGTAATCTTCGGATGCGTTATTTCATACCGTGACTGATCGCCAGACCGAGGTTGAAAATCGGCAGGTAGATCACCACGATGATCGATCCCACGACCGCAGCCATGATGATAATCAGGATGGGCTCGATTAGGGATGTCAATCTGTCGATAACGGCATCGACGAGTTTTTCGTAGAATTCGGCGGCTTTCGCGAGCAGCCTGTCCATGTCGCCGGTTTCTTCACCAGTCGCCGTGAGCTGAAGCATCGTGGGCGGGAAGGCGCCGGTCTTACGGAAAGCGCCTGCTACGCTGTAGCCTTCTTTGACCATGACGCGCGCTTTACGAACAGCGTTTTCGACGACCGCGTTCTGAACCACGTTTTCCACCAGTTCCAGGGTGTCCATGATCGGCACACCGGCCGCCATGAGGATACTGAACGTCCGGGCGAATTTACTCATGATCGATTGGTTGATCAGCTTTCCGATAACCGGGATTTTCAGCTTGATCGAGTCGATGATAAATCTTCCGCGGTCGGTCAGATAGACCAGGAACAGCGCGAGGAAGAACAGGAATATCATGATGAAAGTCAGCACGATATTGGTCCGTATAAAATCGCTTATCGAGATTGCAACCAGGGTCGGAGCCGGTAGATCGGCTTTGAAACGGGCATACACCTCAGCGAACATCGGGATGATGTAGTAGAAAAGTCCCCATACCACGAAGGCGAGGAATATGATGATGAATATGGGGTAGGTCAGTGCGCTATAGACTTTTCTGCGTGTGTCTTCGATTTTTTCGAGGTATTCCGCGAGCTCGTCGAGAACCGTATGCAGCGTACCGGAGACCTCACCGGCTTTCACCAGCGAGACGTACAATGGATTGAACACACCGGGGTGCTGTTCCATCGCTTCCGACATACTGAATCCCTTCTTGATATCGTCGGTGAGTTTCCGAAGGACTCGGCGGAATTTTTTATTCTTTTCTTCTTTTTCAAGATCACTCAAGGCCTTTTCGATGGTCAAACCGGCTGAAAACATCGTGGAAAGCTGTCGCGTGAAGAACACGAGGACCTTCAGCGAGACACCGGTTTTCCACTTGTAGAACGTAAGCATGAGTTTGTCGAACAGGGAGAGCTTCCCGGAGAAAGCACCTTCGGAGGCGCTCTTCACGGAGATTATAGTTCCGCCTTCCTTGCTCAATTTGTCAATGGCTTCGTCCAGCGATGCAGCTTTGACCCTGCCTTCCAGTCGGGCACCTTTCGCATCCTTGATGATGTACGAAAATGTTGCCATAATCAATCCTTTTGATCGTGATGTTTATTCATCGGAGAACGTCAGCTTGATAACCTCTTTGATCGAGGTCATACCACGCTTCATCTTCGAGATTGCGCTGTCGTGCAGCGACTGCATCCCGTTTGCCAGAGCCTGATTTCTGATGAGATCCTGATTGGAACCGCTGAAGATGAGCTGACGGATATTCGGTTTGACTTCAAGCAGCTCGAAGATACCGGTACGTCCCGAGTAGCCTGTGTTGTCACAGTGTACGCAGCCGGGGCCGTATTTGAAGTTGATATCCGCAGCATCTTCCTTGCTGATTCCCGCTTCGGCGAGTTCATCGTCCGTCGGGGTGTAATCGGTCTTACAATTGGGGCATATCTTACGCACGAGACGCTGTGCCATAACCAGGTTCAGTGATGAGCCCACCAGATAGCTGGGCACGCCGATGTCGATCAGACGAGTCACGGTAGATGGCGCGTCGTTTGCGTGAAGCGTAGAGAACACCAGGTGACCGGTCAGCGAGAACTTGATCGCGATGTCGGCGGTTTCTTCGTCTCGAATCTCACCGATTAGCACGATGTCCGGGTCCTGACGCAGAACGGAGCGAAGCGCCGAGGCGAAGGTCAAGCCGATCTTCTCGTATGCTTCGATCTGGGTGATGCCGTCGAGGCGGTATTCTACCGGGTCTTCCACCGTCACGATGTTGTTTTCGATGTCCTGGATTTCTTTCAGTGCGGCGTGCAGCGTCGTCGATTTCCCGCTACCGGTGGGGCCGGAAACGATGATGATACCGTACGGTCTGTGAATCCATTTGCGGAACACCTGGAAGTGCTCCTCGTCGAAGCCAAGTGTGGTCAGCTTAAAGCCGAACTCGCCCTTGTCGAGGAGACGCATCACGACTTTCTCGCCGGTCACGGTCGGGGTGATCGAGACACGGACGTCAACGCTCTTCACCGAGGTTTTGAGCGAGATGTGACCGTCCTGCGGAAGACGTCGCTCGGCGATGTTGAGCTTCGACATAACCTTGGTCAGCGAGATGAGTCCCGCGTGCATACCGATGGGTGGATTCATCACCTCGCGCAGGGCGCCGTCGATACGGAACCGCACGCGGGTATGCTTGGTGAGGGGCTCGATGTGAATATCGGTCGTGTTCGATTTGATCGCTTCGGTGATGATCAGGTTCATCAGCCTCACCACCGGAGCGTCCGCATCGTCGGATTTCTCGATGTTGATTTCGTTTTCTTCTTCATCGACGGCAACGAAATCGAATGAGCCGACAGCGTCTTCCACCTGCGTGGTAGTACGAATACTTTTATAGTATCGTTCCAGTGTGTCCGAAAGGAGCGATTCCGTGATCAGGATCGGTTTGACCGATTTGTGCAGAAGCTTCTGGAGACCGTCCTGGATAACGATATTATCCGGGTCGGTCATCGCGACTACCACGCCGTCCACGTCGTCTCGAATCGCGAGTACGCGGTTCTCGATCGCGAAGGGTTCGGGGATCATCCTGACAACAGCCTGGTCCAGCTCAAGGAGCTCGTGCTCATTGATGATCGGGATTTCGAGCTGTTTGTGAAGGGCGACCAGAAGGTCTCCTTCTCCGAGATGACCGAGCTTGATCAGCGTTTCACCGAGTTTGAGATTGAAGTTGTTCTGCTTGATCAAGGCTTCTTTCACGTGATCTTCCGTCACGAATCCTTCTTTTACCAGAATTTCTCCGATTCGGGCGAATTGAGGATTATACGACATTGATTCTCCTTATAGCAATTAAGAATATACGGAAGGGAAACCGGAGTTTCCCCTCCGAAGATGTAGCCGAACCCCTAACGGTAGTTCAGCAGGATGACTGTTGTCTGGTCTGTGACTTCCGTTCCGATGATCGTCCCTGTAACATCTACGGGAACCTCGTTCGGTGCCGGATCGACGGCAGGACATTCGTCTTCGATGAATTGCATCTTGGCCCTGGCGACACCTTGTTGATTGGTCTTGATCACCCAGTAAGCTTCTCCCGGGACGAGGAATTCGTCATCCGGTTGCAGGAAGGTACCGCGGGTCGAGTAGAGCGTGACTTGAGCGTCGTGAATCGGGCTGCCCTGACCGTCGGTGACCGTGCACTGAATCTCGCCTTCAAGAGTTGTATTGTCCGTGGTGCTCAAGAAGTCGAGGTGACCGGGCAGCGGGATCATGTCGAGCTGCGGTGAGTTGAGCGGAAGCTGATAATAGATGATCTCCCAGAGGTCTCCGCATTCAATCTTGATCGGCAGCAGTTCGAAGGTGTGGCTACCGTCGTAGATGATCGTCGAGAACGCCACGCCCTGCAGGGAGTCTCCATCCTCGTTAAGGTTACCGATGTACGCTTCCGCGATAACGGTAGCCCAGTCGATCGTGTTGTCCGCGATCGAGAACCATACGGCTGTACCGCGATCCACCGGATTACCCCACTCGTCGGTGATAATCGCGCTGGTGCCCACTGACCACAGACCGCTTCCCACGTTCGTACCCGTGTCGTATTCGCCGATACCGCCGTCGATGTGAGCAGGCTGTCCGGCATGGATCACGATATTCGATTTGGTCGCACTGACTTCCTGGAAGTTATCGTTGATTGTCCAGGCCTTGATCCATACAACACCGGCTTCGTCACCGCTGTTCACAGACACGATCGCGGAACCGTTGACCGAGGTCACGGTGAGGGTATCCTGATCGGAATAGACCAGGTTGTTGAAGTTACAGTTGGCCGGAGGCATATTCACGAACTTGAAGTTGACTTCTTTGCTGTCGAGAATGGCGTTTCCGCTCATGTCCCAGAGATTCACTTTCAGTTCGTAGGTCGATATGCCGCCCGTACCGCGGATGGCCATATCGACCTGTCCCGGGAAGGCGTAGGTCAATTGGCTAACGTCGTCGGAAACCACGTTTACGACCGTCGATCCCTGTGCGGAGTCGGCGATGGCGGTTATTTCCGCCAGACCGGCCTGGAGACCTGACGAGAAGAACGCCGTGGCGATACCTTCGTCGTTCGTGAAGTTCGGCGAGGTGACGGAACCGATGGACGATTCGAAGGTCACAGCCTTGTTCGCGAGGACAGAATTGCCGTAACGGTCGGTCACGGATGCTCTTACCCAGATTTCTTCGCTGCTGTTGACCTGGATGGTATCTTCTTCAGTCGAAACGGTAAGGTAGGTCGGATTACCCGGGTTAACAGGATAATCAACCGAATCATTTTCTTCCGCGATGAGAGCGGTGACGGTATTTAAACCACTTGTCTGACCGGCGTTGAGATAGACGGTTCCAGTTCCGTTGGAGGTTTCGATGGAAACGCGTTTACCCAGGCTTGTACCTGAATCGGTGCCTTCCTGGAAGAAGCCGTTCACGGTGGTGAAGGTTATCAGCGTACCGTCTTCCACGAAATCGTCGTACTCGTTTTTGGCAGTGGCGCTGACCATCCGGACCTGGTTGATCATGATATTGGAAATGAACGTCGTGTCCAGAACAACAGAGGAAATGATCGGCTCTGGCAGCACCTCGACATTCACCTGCGCGTGGGCGGTTCCCACGATGGCTTCGATGGTCGCGGTTCCGACATCTCCCTGATCCCAGAATGTGGTTTCTGCGACACCGGAGCTATCCGTGGTAACGGAGGAGATCAGGTTGCCGACCGAGTATCCGAGGCTGTCGGGAACGATACGGAAGCGAACCGTCTCGCCGCCGACCGCGAAGTTTTCCCCGTCGCGAACGACCGCACGAATATTCGAGTAGGTCAGGTTGTTGTCCGCGTAGATCTGGTCGGGTGTCGCGGTAAGGCTCACGATGGTGAAGCTCGGCGTCTCTTCGAACGGGAAGTTGATCGTCATCTTCTGAGATTCGATAGCTGCCGATATGGTCGCGATACCGATCTCGCCAGTATCGTCGAGCGTGGCGATCGCAACGCCGGATTCGTTACTGACGGTGGACACGGTGATTTCACCGAGGTCCGAGTTGAAGGTTACCGTCTCGTTCGGAAGGAGGTTTCCTTCGCTGTCACGAACCGTTGCACTGATTTCAGCGGTTGTAGCGGTATTGTTATCCGCATAGAGTTTCTCAGCATTGGCAACGAGCCGGGAGATGTATTTGTTCGGTGCTTCCTTGATTCCCATATAAAGTACGCTGCCGGAATTGGCGATCTTCGCCGTGATAACAACGTTACCCTTCATATTGAGATCATGGAATTCGGAGGTCGCGATACCGCCGTCGTTGGTGGTGACGCTTCGGGTTATCTGACCGATATTACTTGTGAATGTAACTGCCTGGTCGGTAACAGGAGCTTCGTCTTTGTCTTTAACGACGGCCGTGATGGTCGCGAAAGTTTCGGTGTTACCATCGGCGTAGATCGTGTCGATGTCGGTTCCAAGGTATGAGATGTAGTAATCCGGAACCTCGACACTTCTATCATCGCAGCCGGTGAAGACAAGGACAAATCCTATTGCAGCGATCAGCAGGATAAAGGGTATAGTCTTTTTCATATAGTCCCCCTACTCTTCGTCAGAAGCAGCTTTGGTCTTGATCAACTTCTTGTTGAGTCTTTCGTCAACTTCAAAATCGACTTGCTCGTTTTGCAGATCAACAATTCGAGGTGTGATTTCGATAATGAGGTCGGTTGTTTTAAGTTCTTGCACGGTGTGCTGGAACAGCTTGCCGACGAATGGGATGTCGCCGAGAAGCGGGAGTTTGTCAACCGTGTTGGAGAGTGTTGAAGAAAGCAGACCGCCGACGATGATCTTGCTGCCGTCGGGAACCGTCACGGTCGAATTGACCTGTCTGGTTTTCTTACGGGGAAGGCGTCCATCGACGAGTTCGATGATGGAGCTTACTTCCGGCGCGATGGTCGTGGTGATCAGTCCGTCGCGGTTAACCTTGGGTTGAACCGACAGCTTGATACCGATGGTTTCTTCTTCAGTCTGATATTCGTTTTCACGATCGACGGCGACGTATTTCACGACTTCGCCGATGAGGATGTCAGCCTGCTCGCCGTTGAGCGCGGTGATGCGTGTGTCGGTGAGGAGCTTGGCTGCGTTGTTTTCCAGAAGGAAATCAAGCGTGATGTCGAATGCGGTGAGCTGACGGCTGAAGTGGAACTGATCTTCCCAGTCGTCCATCTTCATGAAATACTGCTGATCCGGCAGCACTTCGAAAGAGGCGGGATCGCCGTAGATTCTCTGTCCGCTTTCGTCGCTGTAGTTGTAGGGCAGTCCCACGCCGTTGGCACTGACCGGGTCTTCAGCCATGATCAGTGTGAAGTGATTGAGCTTGGACCAGTCGATACCGTATTGCTTGGTGTCGGTCAGCGAGATTTCGATGATTCTCGCGCGAATTTCGATCTGCTTTTGCGGGACGTCCAGCTCCGCGATTCTCGATGCGATTTCCGAATAGGATTCCGGATTCGCGCGAATCAGGAGAGCGTTCTGTCCATCGACTCCGGATACTTCACCCGGCATCATTTCGAGGGCGTTGATCAACTTGTTTATATCGACATAGTTGACGGGAATTACATAACTTCTTTCACCCACTTCCTCCTCGATCCTGCTCTTTTCACCTACGAGGAAGGTGTTTTCACCGATCAGGCGGTAAGAGAGTCCAACAGTCTTCACAACCAGCGCCAGAGCTTGCTCGATCGGCACATCGTTCAGGTGGATGGTTATCCGTTGTTCTTCCTGATCTTCTTTGCCGCCGAGAGCATCGAGCGAAAGGACGATGTTGCAGTCACTCAAACGTGCCATGGTTGATAATGTGTGGGGGATCGAACCATCTTCCACGTTGAGAGAGATTTTCCTGTTCAGCAGGTCATCTTGCGTTATCGCAAAAGAGCTGACTATGCCGAACATCAGGATTGCGACAAGCAAAACCCATTTTGCAGAATACTTTGACCTTTGCATAGATACTCCTTTAATTCTATATTTCTTCATTTTTACCATTCCTGTTCCGTTACAATCACATCTTTTTTCAAGGCTTTCGGTTTCTCCGGTATCGGAGCCAGTTCGAGAGAACCTTCATAGTTGCCGTGCTTATAAAGGATTTTACCTGGCTGGATATCGACTATCGTGCGTCCTTCGAACTTATCGCCGATGCGATAATCTGTCCGAACACCGTGGTATTCAATGGTTGCGATTCTTTCGTTGTCCAACACGTAGGTACCTGTCAGACGAATCATCGATTCCACTTCTTTTTTCCACTGTTTTTCGATGTCGATGATTGTTTTCACAATCAGATTCTGTTCCAGCGGATCCTTTACAACGGTAAACGCGAAATCCTTACGATCCTGGATGGATTGCTCGATGTCCTCGATTTCCTTCTTCAGCTCGGAGCTGATCCCTTTGTTGCGATCAGGCTGTTCCGGAAATTCGAGTGACTGATTATACAGGAAATAACCCCGTATGCCGAAAGCAATCATCATCAAAAAGATCAGGGCGATGGTGAAATCTTTGATATATCTGCCTTCCATCACGCCTCCTTCCTGATTTTGAACGTACTCAAATCAAGTGTCACGATATAGCGAGTCACATCATCCAGACCGTCGTCCGGTTCACCCAGTTCGGCTTGGAGACGTTTCATTTTCTCGTCCACGCGTTTGGGCTTCACATCGATTGTATTGACCTTGATGATGCGATCGGATTTTTCAAGACTCGTAATGTACTGTCCCAGTTGAACATATGTGCAGTCCAGGGTAATGGTGAACTGGTGCTGCATCACCTTGTTCGGGGAGAATACTTCCTTCGGCGTCAGGGATTGGATGGGTATTTTCAATGAATCAGCATAGGCTGCAAGTTTCTTTGCAAACTGGTTGATCTCGTCGGAATCGAATTCTTCGACATCGTTGCTGACCATCACGTTTCTGATAACCCGTGATACGCCACTAAGTTCCTTGTTCAGCACTTCCGCGCTGTTAAGCTGTTCCTGCGCTTTGACGATCCGCTGGTCGAGGCGTTTGATCTGCTTCGCTTTCGCGGTGATCATCGTGCTCGCGTAGTAGAAGAAGAACACGGTCGAGGCGGCGATCAGGAATAACAGCAACAGGTATCGTTCTTTCATCTTCATTGCCGACTCCTTTTCAGTGACTTCTTACCCGATTCGGACGAGTAGCAATCGACCTGGAACCGGATGATGTCCGTGTCTTTTTCTTTGTCTCGACGGTACTGTTCGTAGTAGATTTCCGGGAAGTCCGAGCTGATCTGATCGTTCTGCTTCAATTCTTCGATGAATTCGTCGATCAGGCTGTATTCCTTCACCTTCTTGTCAACCTGCGTGATACCGTAGAGTGTCAGGACGCCACGCTTGAACTGGAAATGCGTAATTGCGATCTTGTCACTTGTTCTTTCTGCCAGCGCGACCAGTTTCTTCGCCCAGAAGATACGGTTTTTGCTGACATCCGCGATGGTCGTCAGGTCTTCGGAGGAGAGGTAGTCGCCGCTGGACTGGGTCGCCTCGATGCGATCCTGTATCTCTCCCAGGAAATCCTTACGCGCTTTGATCTTGTCGTCCATCTGTCTTTGGATGTAGAAGACGAAACCGTACATGACCAGCGAGATAAGCACAAAACTGATGACCGAATTGCGGAATGTTTTCTTTTCCTGTGCCATTTTGAGCTTCAGTTCCCCGAAGCGGTTCAAGTTGATTTTGAAATACATTTGCGTCATATTCCACTCCTATTCCGGCCGCATGGCCAATCCAAGCGCCAGTGCCAGTTGAGGGTCTTTTTTGTCCTTGAACTTCTCCGGCATTTCGAGGTTCGTGTACGGGCTGTACACTTCCGTTTCGATGTTCAGGTTTTCTTGCAGGTATTCGGGAAGTCCTTTCAACTTTGCGGAACCACCAATCAGGAAGACCTTTCTGAAGTCGCTGTTCCCCGCTTCCTTCACGTAGAAACGTAGCGATCTGCGAACTTCGAGAGCGATCTGTTCCTGCGTGGATTTCTCGGAGATATCGAGCATCTTGAGGGTGGTTTCCGTTTTCTTGTCTTCTTCTTCCAGACCATGCTCGATCTTGTAATCCTCCGCTTCACTGAAGTTGATATCATGCTTGAGCATGATATCGCGTGTGAAGTTGTAACCTCCCCAGGGGATGTCACGGGCGAAGAACTTCGACTTGGGCCCGTAAACAACCATGTTGGTCTTGTGCCCGCCGATGTTCAACAGAATGTACGTACCATCCTCCACGAAGGTATTCAGGGCAAACGCATTTGCCACACCAAGCGCCTCGATATCGACGATACCCGGTGATAACTGGGCATCCTGAAGGATATCCGTGTGCTCTTTGAGCAAGGTCTTGGTTGCTGCTGCGAGAAGGATGTTCATGTTGTTGGTCTGCTCTTCCACGCTGAGCACCTGGAAATCGAGCAGCATTTCGCTGCCGCTGATGGGAAGGTGCTTCTTCGCTTCGAAGAACAGAGCCGATTCAAGTTCTTCCTCCGGAAGGAAGATGGTCTTGATTTGCTTGATACTCGTGTTGTCGCCACCGATGGATGACACAAGGCGTTTCACGCGTTTGGGATTGATCTTCAACGACTTCATGATCTCGATCAATACCGGGGCGAACCGCTCTCTGCGAAGATCGGATGGGACATACTCGACTCCGGAAGGAACCGTAGGGCGAATCTCGTAGTTCAGCAGCTTGAAGCCTTCGTGCAGCTTCCTCAGATGCACGAGCTTGATGCTGTGACTGCCGATATCCACGCCAATGGATTCCCTGAACCTTGTTTTCTTCTGCTTAGCCATAGTACCTCTTTTCTATGTTAATCTTCGAAATTTTACATTTTCGGTCAGAAGTTTCTCGGAGGCATCATGTAGCGGAATGCCACTTCTTCGAGATCGGACTGACCCCCTTCTAAATGAACCTCTGGATAATCCGGAGGTGGATCCTGTATAAATCGATTATCGTATCGATAATCTTTATCGTAACCAATACCGTTTCCGTCAGAGTCGGGCGCGTTTTGTCCCGTGGCAGGCAGAGGCCCGAACCGGTAGTTCTCAATATCCCACCAGCCGGTATCGTTGTCGGAATTACCGCTGCGGTGGACGAATCCCCTTCTCCTCTGCGCGACCGATCCCCAGATGAATATGTTTCCTCTCTCTCGATAGGGAAGACTTTCTGGCCAGATGGGGTTGTACCACGGATAGTCCGGGAAGTTGTCGGCGAAGCCGATTCCGTCCGGGGTGTTCGCGGGCCAGGGCCAGTTCGGCGGATTTGCGGGTGGGTATTTGCACAGGTGGAGATCGATATACGTATAGCCACCCTGATCGACTGTTGCGCGGTGCGGGAACTGGTATTCGAAAGTGAAGATGCCGTCCTGATGGTGGTCGTCTCCACCGTCGCCCATCGCGCACATAGCTGCGTAGATGATGATTCCGGGATAGCTGCTGTCGATGTCAAGCGTTCCGCAGTTGGGCTGAAGACGTTCGTTTGAGTAGGGATGCTTGTAACCGTATCCGACGTAGATGCTCTTCTCGGAGACGATCCCGACGTAGTCCCGCGTGTTGACCGATGTGCCGTCGGATCCGTCCGGAGCGTTTCCGGGTGGCGTACCGGCGAGCGTGATATCGTCAACCAGATAGATATCTTTCGAACAGCCCCAGGTCTGTGCGCCGAGGAATCTGCCCTTGAGCCAGAGTTCCGAGAAGGTCATGACCGAGCCTTCGGCCATCGTCCAGCTATGGGGTCCCGTCCATACGGTATCGACAAACGTGATCGTGTTTGTGTCGATCTGATCACCGACGTCTCCGTAGGGGGGGTAGCTATCGTAAACCGGCAGCGTGGTCGGTAATGGCTGTGCTACGATCTGACCGGTGTAGTAGGTGACGCTCATTCCGCTGACTTCGCAGTACAGGATGTCGGTCGTTGCCCAGTTCGCAGGGAATGCCTGTCCGTTGTGGCGAATCAGGTCGGCTGTTGGCTCGAACACGACTCTCGCCGCCCGTTCGTCCCAGCCGCCGAGGAACAGGTCGTCGTAGTTCGGCGTATAGGGGTAGAACTCGAATCCCTCTCCTTCCGGAGCGGTGACCATAGCGTGGAATCGCGGCCAGCCACCGACGTTTTTAAAATGAATCTTGGTGTTGCTGTGAACCTTTCCCCAGAGCACGTCGTATCCGTAGAACCACACTTCGGTTCCGAAGATCGACTGATCGCAGTCGGTGAAGTACATATAGCCGGCAAGCGTACGGTTGGAGAAGGTTCTGGAGGCGGCGGTCTCGATCGGGGTCTTGTTTCGGTCGCCGTAGTACGATACCGTACTTGAGCGTCCCCTGAATGTCTTTGCCTTGGAGATGACCGTTCTGCGGTTGCGATGCGTCGCAGCGGTGCCTTCGATATTGCGGGAGACCGAGGTCTTGATCGCGTGTGTCGAGCGATTCAATCCGCTGTCGATCTGCACTTCCCGTATCGGCAGCAGCATGTGGTTGGTCGATGTTCCGAAGTAGCCGGTCGCGACGAGGCCGCGATTCATTTCGGAGCGTATCAGGTGAACCTGTTGTACCTTGTCGAGAGCGTAATCCGTGAAAACACTGTCACGAACAGCTATCAAACTGAAGATCATTCCAGACACAGCGGCAAAAATCATAATCGTAATCGACAGAACGATATTTCCATTTTCCTTCTTCAGCATGTCGTTTACCTTCATTTTATTGTGTTACAGGTCTTGTGGTGCCATTTCGGTTTCCGGTAAAACCTCTGGTTAAAAATTCGTCGGCGGTCGCTTGATCTTCATGGTGATATGCCTGAACTGACCGCCCTTGCCCCTGATGCTGACCTCCGGAAAGTCCGGCGGTGGATTATCGATGAATCGGTGGTCGTAGTGGTACGCCTTATCGTAACCCGTAGCTCCGACGCCGATTGAACTGCTGTTGATCGTCTCTCTTCCGTAGGCATTAACGCCGTAGATGTAGTTATCCAGGTCCCAGTGATCTGCGGTATCGAGATGGTCGCTTCCGCTGCGCCGGACATGTCCTCGACGGTTCTGCGACAAAGCGCCGAACAGGTAGATGGTTCCACGCAGTCGGATGGGCGTTCTCTCCGGCCACAGCGGATTGTACCACGGGTAGTCGGGTGCCATGGCGTCGCCGGTCTGGCTGGCGTAGATCGCCTGATTGACCGGAGCGGGCCAGTATGGTGGATTGTTCGGCGGGTACCAGCACAGATGCAGGTCCGGGTAGGTGAAGAGCTCGCCCATGTACCATGTCGAAGGTGAGCTGTAATGCGGATACTGATATTCGAAGGTGAATTGCCCGTCTTCGTGCGGGTCGTCGGCTTCGCCAAGCGCGCAGAGTGCGGCGTAGATATAGATATCGTCGCAGTTGTAATGATGGCGAAGGGAGTCCGCCATGACATCTCGCAGTCCGTACTGTATGAAGATTCTTCTTTCGGAGACGATTCCCAGGTAGTCCGACTGGTTGACCGGATCGTCGTCGTAGCCGTCGGGCGCTTCTCCTGGAAAGGTATCGTCGTATATAATATCGTCAACGAGGTAGATGTCCTTCGCGCAGCCCCAAGTCTGAGCGCCTGAAATGGTACCCTTGAGCCAGAGCGTATCGAAGCAGAATACCGAGTTTCCCGAAGGGACGGTTCCGGCGTTGCCGTGCGACCATGTCGTATCAACGAACGTGATTACGTTATAACCGATCGAGTCGCCCACGTCGTCCATCGGAGGATAAGCATCGTAAACGTATAATGTCTCCGGCTGCACGGGATATTCGCGCACATGGATATCGCCGTACATGACGTTGTATGCCATGCCGTCGATCCGGACATAGACGATTTCGTGCGAATCGGATTCCGCGTCGCCGAAGGGTTTCAGTCCGTTCCGGCGGATGAGGTCGGCGCTGGGATTGAATTCGATCCAGGCCGCTTCTTCCGTGTAGCCATCGAGGAATACTTCGTCCTCGGGCGGGTTTCCCTCAGACTGAATATGTCCCGCGGTGCTGACGTGGTCGTGGAATAACGGCCATCCGCTGACTTGTTCGATCCAGATGTCCGTGTTACTGTGGACGCGACCCCAGAGTTCGTCGCGACCGTAGAAATAGACGGGGTCTCCGTTGACCGATTCGTCGGTATTGGTCAGATACATGTATCCGGCGAAGGTTTCCTGCTGAAGCAGGCGTTCACCGTATTTCTCGATCGGCGACTTGTTAGTCGTACCGTAGTAGTTCGTATGGCTGGGACTGGTTCTGAATCCCTTGACCTTGGTTCGGATGAGGCGCTTGTTCGAGACGTTCATACCGGAAGAGGTCACATACTTCGAGAGCTGTGTCTTCATCGCGTAGGTCGTCTCCGAATACCCGTGCGACACCTGCACCTTCTTGATGGGGAGGAGGTATTGATCCGTTGAACCGGTGTATTCCTGGTTGGTGCGGACGCCGCGCGAGACCTCGGAGCGCAGCCAGTGCAGCTCCTGGGTCGAGTCCAGCGACAAGAGGGTCGCGGTCGCATCACGCGAAGCGATTGAACTGAATACGAGGCCGGACACGACTGCCATCACAACAATCACCATTGAGATCACTACATTTCCATTCTCTTTTTTCAGCATAATAGCTCCTCTTGCTTGCAAATCCCTCAGGATCGACGGTTAGAAGTTTCGCGGCGGTCGTTTGATCTTCATCGAAACGTGCTGGAACTGACCGCCACCTCCACGGATATTGACTTCGGGGAAATCCGGTGGTGGATTATCCATGAACCGATAATCGTAATGGTAAGCCTTATCGTAGCCTACGCCCGAGCCGTCGGAAGTCGGTGCGTTGACTCCCCAGGCGTTCGTACCGTATATATATTGCTCTATATTCCAGTAGTTTGCGGAATCAAGGGGGTCGGAGCCGCTACGGTGCACGAAACCTCTGCGAACCTGTGCGACTGAGCCGAACAGGTAGATGGAGCCTCGTTCCTTGTAAGGAGCTTGCTCCGGCCAAATCGGATTGTACCAGGGGTAGTCCGGTCCCATTGGATCGGGTCCGATGGCTCCCGGTGTTAGCGGCGATGGCCAGTAGGGTGGATTGTTGGGCTCGTACCAGCAAAGATGAAGATCCGGGAATTGGAAATATTCTTCGCCGGCGAAACCATTGGGTGATGCCCAATGTGGATATTGATACTGGAACGTAAAGGTGCCGTCTTCGTGCGGTTCGCCCATACCGTCTCCCAGGGCGCAGATCGCGGCGTATATATAGATGTCGGGGCAGTTGTAGCGATGGCGAAGCGAGTCCGCCATGACGTCGCGCAGCCCGTACTGAATAATGACGCTTTCTTCGGATACGAGTCCCAGATAGTCGGTCATGTTGACGGGTCCGCCCTCGCTTCCGTCCGCGGGTTCTCCGCGGTCGGTGCCTACGTATGTGAGGTCGTCAACGAGGTAGATGTCTTCCGCGCAGCCCCAGGTCTGAGCGCCGTAAACTTCGCCTTTGATCCAGAGTTCATTGAAGCAGAAAACCGAGTTGCCGGTAGGAACGTTACCGGACTGTCCGTATGCCCATGTTGTGTCCATGAATGTGATGACGTTGTATCCGAGCGAATCACCGACGGGCCCGTGCGGCGGGTAGCTGTTATAGACGTAAAGTGTTTCGGGCTGATGCGGAATGTTTTTCACTGCGATATCGCCGAACATGACCTCGTAGGTGGACCCGTGTAGCTCGACGTAAACGATGTCCTGCGTGGGGGATGGCGCGTCGCCGAATGGCTTGAGGCTGTTCTGGCGTATCGATGCGGCTGTCGGGTTGAATTCGATTTGGCCTGCTTCCTCGGTGTAACCATCAAGGAATACGTCGTCCATATCGGGCGTGCCGCCGTAGAATTCGAAGTTGCCTGAGGTACTTACGTGGTCGTGGAAGGTCGGCCAGCCGCCGACGTTTTTGAGCCAGATATCGGTATTACTGTGTACGCGTCCCCATATTTCGTCGTAACCGTAGAAATAGACGGGGTCTTCGTTCACCGATTCGTCGGTGTTGGTCAGGTACATGTATCCTGCGAAGGTGTTCTGCTGGAGTGTCCGCTCGCCGTATTTCTCGATCGGCGATTTTTCTTTGTAACCGTAATAGTGAGTATAAGATGGTGTTGTGCGGAATCCTTTGATCATGGTCTGGATTCTACGCTTGTTGGCTGCGTTCATGCCTGTGGAAGTCGTGCTTCTTCCGAGCTGCGTTTTCATGGCGTATGTCGTCGAGGAGAAGCCGTGATGCACCTGGACTTTCTTGATGGGTAAAAGGTATTGGTCCGTCGAGCCAGTGTAAGACTGGTTTGTTCGAATGCCGCGGGTAATCTCCGACCGCAGCCAATGCAGTTCCTGTGTCGCGTCCAGCGACATCAGGGTCGATGTTGAATCGCGGGAAGCGATCAGCGACAGGGTCAGCCCCGATATTACCGCCAGTAGCGTGATTAGAATCGAAATCGCGAGGTCGCCGCGCTGATTCTTGAGTATTTTCTTCCACATATCCCCTCCAGGAAGATGACTACCCACTTTGCAGCCTTTTTTCATTGAACTTGAGCATTTATTCGTTATCATGTTACAACTTATCTTACTTTGATTCTCGTTTCGAAGTGTACTCTCTTGACCTTGTCGTCTCCGACATCCATTTCCGCGTCCATTTGTATGCCCCACAGCCTTTGACCGCCCTGAGAAATCGCCGGATCGGAATTGATGAAGCGCAGATCGATCACGCGGATATCGTCGGCGTGCTCAACCGGGAACAGAATCGTCGGCACCGATGGAGAATCGACTCCATACTTGTAGCGGGCGACAACATTCTTATCGACAGGCTCGTACTCGAATTGCACATAGTCACCCTGGTGAAGCGCGTCGGTACCCTTGAAAACGCATTTCAAGACACGAAATTGGTTTGGTGAGATCTGATCGGCGGGATGGAGTGTGTCTGCGACCATGATTCCCAGGAACTCGCCTCCGTCCGAACCCTCGACAATCATACCGTGCTTGAAGGTATGCATCATGTCGAAGGCGTCGTTCTGGAGGTCGGCGTACATGTTCAACTGACTGAATTTGGTGAAGAAAATCATCATTCCGACACCCGCCATGAAGATCATGATCCCCGTGATGGTCAGCGTGATGACCAGTTCGATCAGCGTGAAGCCACGATCATTGGAACATTTCAAACTATACATCCTTATATTTTCCGGAAGTAATCTTCTCGCAACGTTACGGTTCTGGTTTCCTTATCCACTGGATTTTTCCAGGTTACAGTGATCTCAACGGCCGTGTAATCCATGGAAGCGAATCCGGTCGAAGTGTCCGAATCCTCCCAAGTATGCATGGTCACGGAACCACGCAGCCGTGGAGATCCTTCATCGTCGATGGTTACGGATTGCTGGCTTGGTATCCTGGTAGGTTCACCTGTCCGTTCGATATACAGCATCTGGTAGTCGAGCTCGCCGGAAGCGTGCAGGATAGCGACCCTGTTGTGGTAATTTTCCACCAGGGTCGCCTCCGCATACAAAATTCCAATATAGAGCCCGATGAAAGCGACCGCAATGATCAAGCCTTCCATCAGAACCGATATCAGGGTAAAACCGCCATCCGATTGTAGAATGGGTTCACGCATTAAAATCCAACTCCGGTTACGAACATTTTATCGTTATCCGCTACCCGTTCCGCGACGGAACGGTCCAGCAGCCCGTTCATGACCAGGTTGTACAGGGATTGATCACGCGACTGCATACCTTCTTTGGTGCCCGACTGAATCACGGAAGGAATCTGATATGTCTTCTCTTCACGGATCAGGTTGCGGACCGCCGAATTGGCAATCATGATCTCAACTGCAGGAACGCGTCCCTTACCATCCTTTTTCTGAAGCAGTGTTTGCGCGACGACCGCTTCGAGAGATTCGGAAAGCATTGAACGAACCTGTGCCTGTTGCTCCTTCGGATACATGTCGATCACACGGTCGATGGACTTGGTCGCGCTGCTGGTATGCAGTGTGGCCAGGACCAGGTGACCCGTTTCCGCCGCGGTAAGCGCGAGGGAAACCGTCTCGAGGTCGCGCATCTCACCAACCAGGATTACGTCCGGGTCTTCACGAAGAGCCGAGCGCAATGCCGCCACGAACGACCAGGTGTCCCTTCCCAACTCGCGCTGGTTGATCAGGGAGTTCTTACTCTTGTGTACGAACTCGATGGGGTCTTCGATCGTGATAATGTGGCAATAGCGATTCTCGTTGATGATATCGATCATGGACGCAAGCGTGGTGGATTTGCCGCTACCGGTAGGACCGGTAACCAGGATCAACCCCTTTTCTTTCATGGCAAGCTTGCCGAGGATATCGGGGATGAACAATTCCTCCAAGGATTTCACTTCATTGGGAATCACGCGGAATGCCGCGGCAAGCCCGTTGATCTGATGAAACGCGTTTACACGAAAGCGCACATCGTTGTCGAGCTTTGTCGAGAAGTCCAGCTCCAGTTTTTCCTTGAAGATCGCTCGCTGGGATTCGTTCATTACTCCGAAGATCAGGTCTTCGACTTCTTTCTGCGTCAGTTTCGGCAGGTTGAGAGGCTTCATGAGCCCGTGAACCCGCACCATCGGTATCGAATCCGTACTGATGTGAAGGTCGGATGCCCCCGCGTCAGATGTGAATTCGAGCAGTCTCTGTATTGTCAAGAAATCCCCCTGTGGTTAGTCTTCGTTTTCGTCCGAGTACTCGTCAACACCCCAGCCGTAGAAGTAAGCTTCATCCGTGTCATAAGTGACCTGGTGTCCTTCTCCTGCCGGATGATCTGCTGTCGATGTCGCAACGAATTTCTTTGGCGGGCTGCCGATTACTTCAAATTCCCAGTTCTTCGTCGTGGATTCTCCGAGTTGACAGTCTTCCATCGCTTCTTCAACCGTGTAGTCATCGGTGTTTCCGTATTTCTGCTTTTGGATGTTATAAGCATTGCGGATCGAGCGGATTGCGGATTGCGGTTCGGTGGCGCGAGCTTGCTCCACGTAACGCATGTAGATAGGTACCGCGATCGCCGCAAGGATCGCCACGATGATAACGACAACAAGGATCTCGATAAGAGTGAATCCTTTTTGGGTTTTCAGGAACTTTGACATTTTTCCTCCTTGGATTTGGTTTTCTATGTCGTGTCTATTGACTTGCAAATAGTATTCCAACACGATTTAATCCATGGGTCATTTCCTACGCGCCTGAACAAATTTGTAAAGATAATTTGCACGACCCTAACTCACGCGTCCGTTAATTTATTCCTTGACGGGATTATGCCACATTTTTGTAACTTCCACCTCTGATCGACGTTTGTAATAGAAAATACTTATAGCATAGAAAGAGGAGAGTGACCTATGAGGTGTTCATTCAAAATGTTGTGCATATTATTTGCGATCAACCTTGTCTTCGGAGGTATCGCGGTTCTACAGGCCGAAGAGCTGAAAGCGGACGAGGTGCTCGCCGAGTATGAAGGCGGGAAAATCACTACCCAGGACCTGAACGATAAACTCGACAAAATCCCTCCGATGCAACGAGATCGTTACAAGACCATCGACGGGAAAAAGCAGGTGCTCGATGTCATCTGCACCGAACGGTTGTACTATCAGGAAGGACTCGCGCTCGGTAAAGATACGGACCCGGGTGTGCTCGATCAGATCGAGAAAAAGACCCGCCCCGTCGTGATCCGCTCATACCGTGACAACGAGTTCAAAAAGGACCTGGTCGTCACCGATGAAGACAAGCGGAAGTTCTACGACGAAAATCGTGAGACGATGTACAAGGAAAAACCGAACTACAGTATCCTTTATATACAGGTGGAAGACTGGGATGCGGCGAGGGCAGCGAATCAGATGTTCGAGGAAGGCAAAGACTTCGTCGATGTCATGAACCAGTACTCGGTCAACGAGTTCTCGCGCAAACGCGCCGGCAAGATCGACAAGATCAAGAATAACGGATACATTCAGGGGGTCGGACGCGACGCGGTTCTCGACAGCCTGATCGCCAACGCGCCCATGCACCAGATGATGGGACCCGACTCCACCGAGACCGGAATTCACTTCTTCAAGGTTACCGACTTCGAGCCTGCGCATTATAAGGAATATGAAGAGGTTGAGAAACAAATCGAAGCCCGTCTTCGCCCCATCAAAGAGAGCGAACTGTACATGAAAGAGACAGAAGACCTGTTCGCCGAGTTCAAAATCGTGATTGACAACGATCTGGTTCAGGGTGTAAACGTCAATGACGATTCACTCTCGACCGAAGAGCTCCAGAAAAAGGTCGTCACCAGCAGCAAGCCGGAATTCGAGGTTACTGTTGCAGACCTCATCGACATGAAGGATGAAATCAGCTCCGAGCAACGCGCCCAGTTCCAGAGCCCCGAGTCCCGCATCGCTATCGTAAAGAGGAACATCGAAGACAGAGTGTTCTTTTTTGACGCGAAGCGGAAGGGGTACCTCGAATCGGAAGATGTCAAGGAGACACTCGATCAGATTCGCTATGCCGGAATCCTGCGCGCCGCGTACGACGAAATCGTAGTTCAGAAGGTCGAGGTCAACGACGAAATTTTGATGCAGACCTACGAGCAGGACAAGGAAAAGTACGCCGAGAAGCCGTACCGCAAGATTCGCGCGTTCCATTTCGAGACGGAGAAGCAAGCGAAAAAGGCGATGAAGAAAGCGAAGAAGTACACGAAAAAGGATAAGATGGAAGACCTGGTCGAGTTGATACAGGAGTCTTCTTTGTTTACACGCAACGACGGCGTCATTGACAACATCCGGGACAACAACATCATTCCGAACGTGGGTAAGGACAACCACTATTCCGAGCTTGTCTGGTCAACCGAAGTCGGTGAGTTCTCGGAGATTTTCGAATCGGCGAAGGGCGAATTCGTCTTCTTCCAGGTGCTCGAAGAGACCCCGCTGACCTACAAGGATTTCGAGACGGTCAAATCGACAATCTCGGCGAACCTGTACCGGAAGCTGATGCGTGAGAAATTCGAAGCGGTCACCAAGGAGCTCGAGGAGAAGTATAACCTTGTCAAGCACGAGGACAAGCTCGACATGAGCCTCAGCGCCGAGGAGCTTTTCAACATGGCGGAGGACGCCCAGAAGCGCAAACGCTACAACGACGCGGTGTCCTACTACGACCAGATCATCAAGGTATATAAGAATGGTGACGACGACTACAAGGCCACCTTCATGAAGGCGTTCCTCTATTCGGAGGAGCTGAAGGACAACGAGAAGGCGAAGGAACTTTTCCAGTCCGTCATCAACGATTTCCCGAGTGGCGACTTGCACGAATCGGCGGAATTCATGATGAAGTCGCTCGACGGAGACGAGGATTTCATGGAGAATCTCAAGGAATAGATTTTCACACGATAAATGGACGGGGTTGACAAAGTTTCAGCCCCGTTTTCATTTTGCTTGACAAGCCAGTGGTTAGCGTTTCGATTGCAAAAACACAACAGGAGGTAGGAGATGTTTTTAACGGGTTCCGAACTCAAGAAAGTTTTTCTGAAAGCGAAGAAAGATCGTTTCGGAATTATCGCGTCGAATGTGGTGTTCGATGGCGTGATCCGCGGCGTCGTACAGGGTTACGAGGCGCAGAAATCGGACGGTCTTCTTCAGATGAGCAGCGGTGCGTGCAAATATGCCGCCGGTATGACGGGGGACATCAAGGTTGGCGCCGAGATGATCTCCAGCATGATCAAGGTAATCGCGAATCAGTATAGACAGTCGGGCGTCGGATTGCACATCGACCACGCCACGCCGAATTATTTCGACTTCATCGTCTATTGCGTGGAGAACGGATTGGTCACTTCGGTGATGATCGACGCTTCCAAGGAAGAGCTTGCGGAAAACATCCGCGTGACGAAAGAAGTCGTCGATATTGCGCACAAGCACGATGTGCTGGTGGAAGGCGAGATCGGCTATATCAAGGGTGAAGAGGATGAGATCGTGTCCGACACCGAGCTCTATACCCATCCGGACGAAGCGCTCGAATTCGTGACCAAGACCGGCGTCGATCTCTTCGCCGCGTCGGTGGGAACCAACCACGGCGTGACCAAGGGTGCGAAGGTTGTTCTCAAGCTCGACCTGATCAAGGAGATCGACGAGCTTCTGATCAGCAAGGGCGTCGAGACCGGTATCGTGCTGCACGGCGCGTCCGGGCTGACCGCCGACCAGCAGCGGAAGGCGATTGCCAACGGCGTGGTCAAGATCAACAAAGACACCCGGTATCAGATGGACTTCGCTGAAGCGGTGCAGGCGTACTGGGAGAAGAACAAGGACGCCATCGTGAAGCCGGACGGCATGTCGGATGACGACTACATGCCGGACAAGAAGCGCTTCGATCCGCGAAAATGGATATCCAAAGGCGAAAACCTGGTGCAGGCTGCCGTCGAATCGCTGGTGCAGATATCCGGAAGCGCTGGAAACAGTATTTTTCTCGATAAATAAAGGAGGAATTCATGAAAAACGTAGCCATTAACGGATTTGGAAGAATTGGCCGCCTGGTTTTCCGCGGCATGATCGAGGATAAAGACCTCAACATCGTCGCCATCAACGATATCACCGATATCCCGACGCTGGTTCACCTCCTCAAATACGATTCGGTTCATCGCAAATTCAAATACCCCGTGGAAATCGTCGAAGGTGGAATCAAAGTCAACGGTAAAGTCATCAAAATATTCGCGGAACGCGATCCTTCCAAGCTGCCCTGGAAAGAGCTGGGAGTGGATTACGTCGTCGAATCGACCGGTATCTTCCGGTCGCAGGAAAAGGCCGAGCTGCACATCCAGGCAGGCGCGAAGAAGGTCATCATTTCCGCTCCCGCTAAGGGCGAAGTGGATGCGACCATCGTGTTGGGCGTGAACGGAAACGAACTCAAGCCCGAGCACAAGGTCATCTCGAACGCGTCCTGTACCACCAACTGCCTGGCGCCCGTCGCCAAGGTGCTCAACGACAACTTCGGCATCAAGAAAGCGTTCATGACGACGATCCATTCCTACACCAACGATCAGAAGGTGCTGGACCTGCCGCACTCCGACCTGCGTCGCGCACGTGCAGCCGCCGTGAACATGATCCCGACCACCACCGGCGCGGCTTCCGCGACCGGCAAGGTCATCCCCGCGCTCAAGGGCAAGATCGACGGTATGGCGATCCGCGTTCCCACGCCGGACGGCTCGCTGGTCGATCTGAACGTCATCGTCGAGAAGCCGGTCACGAAGGAAGCGGTCAACGCCGCCATGAAGAAAGCGGCCGAGAACGAGCTCAAGGGCATCCTCGAATACACCGAAGACCCGATAGTCTCGTCCGACATCGTCGGAAACTCGCACTCCTCGATCTTCGACGCCGGTGCGACCATGGTGATCGATGATATGGTAAAGATTCTGAGCTGGTACGACAACGAGTGGGGTTACTCCATGAGAGTCGTTGACCTGCTTCGAGCCATGATGAAGATGTAAAAAATCAAGCAGACATAGAAGGGACGGATGGACGCCGTCCCTTTTTTATGGTAACCAAGGAAACATTCGCATTCTTTGCGGATACCGATAACTGCTTGAAAATCTTCGTACTATTGCCGATTCTGGAACAGACATTGCATTTTTCATTGAAAATCCTTTGACAAAAAGGATTTGATGTGCCGTAACTGGCAGTATATTAGAAGAGAGTACAAAGTATATGCTTACAATCAAAGAGGAGGAATTATGAAAAGAACGTACGTTCTTGTATTCGCACTACTTTTTGCGAGTTTTCTTTTTGCCGGCGCAAACCCGGTAAAAGGTTCTGTAACTACGCATAATCCTGGCATGAGTCGCGATGACGTGATCTACTGGCAGGAAGACTTTGAAGATGGACTGAACGGTTGGGCCGGTCTCGATGCGACCGCTCCCGCCGAGCAATGGCACGTCTCCGACGAGGGAGCCTACGACGGCAACTCCTGGTGGATGGGTGACGAAGCGATTGGTGGATACACCAACCATCGCTACATCGTTCTCGATACACCGACACTCACCATGCCGGCCGGCAGCCCCGAAATGACCTTCATGATGCACTACAACATGGAAGGACTCGGTGGAACGGAACCCTACAACGGTTGGGACGGATTCAACGTCCGCGTCTCTACCGATGGCTCGACCTGGACTACTATCACGGGTGATCCCGGGTACGACGAAACCAGCTTCTACAGCTTCGGCTTCGAATTCGGTGAAGGCGAAGGTGTCCCGGCTTACGGCGGAACCAACGACGGATGGGAAGAATACACCTTCGATCTGTCCGCTTACGCCGGTCAGGACATCGCGATTCGTTTCGCGTTTGCATCGGACCCCTCAGCCAGTACCGATGACGGTAACGGCGACGAATCCTGGTTTGGTGTCCGTCTCGACGATATCAACATCGCGGACGTCCTGGTTTCCGACGGTGACGGCGCGGCCGGCGACAGCCAGCTTATCCCGGGAACGCTGAACGAAACTTCCGGAGACTTCTGGGAGCTCAGCACGGCCAACTCCCATAGCGGAGATCAGGCAGCACATTGCCCGGTTGAACCCGAGCTGCTCGATGTGTTGGTTTCTCCCGCTATCACCGTTCCGAACCTGCCCGAAGTCTATTTCAGCTACTACGTATTCTGCGATATGATCGACTCGGACGGTAACGATGACAACTCCCTCGAGGACTACTATCTCGTTTACGTGAAGCCCGAAGGCGAAACCGCATGGACCCGCCTGCACTACGTGTTCAATGGCCCGACATCCGGTGGACTCACCTCCGACTGGACCAACGTCAATCAGGCATGGGTATTGGAGAACCTCTCCTGGCAGGATAACAACCCGACATGCGATATTACCGACTTCGCCGGTGAGAGCGTTCAGTTCAAATTCGAGATCAAGACCGACGACAACGATGACGGCGGTGTTGGCGACGGTATTTACATCGACGATGTTACCATCTACGCACCGGTGTTCCTGCCCGCTCCGACCAACCTTACCGCGGAAGACAACGGTGAGAATGAAGTCGAACTGAACTGGGAAAACCCGATGGAACCGGGTGAACCCGGCTGGATTCACTGGGATAGCGGTTCAAACGATGACGGTATCGGCGTAAGCGCTGCTGCGATTCTCGATGCGGCTGCCCGTTTCACGGCGGACGACCTGCTTCCCTACAACGGATTCCATATCACTACGATCAAGTTCTTCCCGAGAGAAGCCAACTGCGACTACAGTATCAAGATATGGGATACCGGCGCAACCGAACTCTACTCGCAGGATGTAACCAATCCGGATATCGAATCCTGGAACGAAATCGCACTCGACACTCCGTTCGAAATTGCACTCGGTGACGAACTCTGGATCGGCTACCGCGCCGATACAGAGGGTGGACACCCGCTCGGTTGCGATGCAGGTCCCGCTGTCCGCGGCACCTCCTACATTCGCCAGAACAACGGCGGATGGACCGAGCTGTACGACGCCGGCGAGGATCCTCTGGACTACAACTGGAACATCCAGGCATACGTCGATACACCCGTTGACTTCGTCTTCAATCCCGTTCCGCTCAACACGCGCGACATGACCGGTTATAAAGTCTATCGCTCGACCGAACCGGGTAACTATAACATGGACGAACCACTTACAGTGATCACGGACCCCGAGACCACTACCTTTACCGATGACGATCCGGCTACTTTCAGCATGAACTACTACATTGTCCAGGCAACCTATGACGATGGAGATTCTCAGCCTTCCAACGAAGCCGGACTGTACATGATGAGCTCGACCGGTGCTGAACTGTTGTACGACGACGGCGAAGCCGACGACGACTACACCCCGACACCGGGTGCGCTGATGGCAACAAAGTTCACACCGTACATTCACCCCAACACCGACCACATCACCATTAAAAACATGAAGGTATGGGTCGAGGACCTTGGCGCAGCAAACGCTGTCGTGAAGATTTGGGACGGCGACGGTGACGACGGTATGCCCGGCACCGAGCTGGCTGCGTTTGTTCTCGCAACCGCGGATATGTCGGTCGGCTGGAACATCATCAACCTCACCAACGATATCGATATCGAAGGCGGATCGTTCTACATGGGCTTCATGGGCTCGGCGAACTGCCCGTCCTACGGTTCGGACGACAGCGGTTCAGGCTATAGCTATACCGCTGACGCCTCCGGCACATGGGGCGCATGGAGCAACGGAAACTTCATGATCCGCGCGATCGTTGACACATTTACCGGAACCGGTGACGAAGAGCTCCTTCCGGCGTTTGAACTGAGCGCGACGAACTACCCGAACCCGTTCAATCCCGAAACCACCATCTCCTACAACATGCCTGCCGATGGCAAGGTGACCGTCAAGGTGTTCAACACCAAGGGTCAGCTTGTCCGCACGCTGGTTAACGATGTTGTCTCCCAGGGACCGCAAAGCGTAACCTGGCGCGGTGACAACAACGCTGGCAAGAAGGTGTCGAGCGGTGTTTACATGTACAAGGTAGAAACCGGTGACGACAGCGTCATGAAGAAGATGCTTCTTCTGAAATAATACCTGATCATTTCCAACGAACAGGGAATCTGCTTGCAGATTCCCTGTTTTTTCATATGGTACGCAGGCACCCTTGCCTGCATCCCTTTTCTCTGATGAGCGAAGGACAGACCGGAAGACGGGGAAAGGCAGTAGGGATGCAGGCAGGGGTGCCTGCGTACCAGGGGAGGAGATGAAGGCAAGGGTGCCTGCGTACCAGGGGAGGAGATGAAGGCAAGGGTGCCTGCGTACCAGGGGAGGAGATGAAGGCAAGGGTGCCTGCGTACCAGGGGAAGAAATGCAGGCAGGGGTGCCTGCGAACCAGGGGAAGAGAAGCAGACCGGAGTGCCTGAATATCAAAAAAACGGTCGCCAACCACCAGGATCGACGACCGTATTATTTTACCGTGTGATTACCGGGTTTCGTACTGTTCCCAAGGCTTCCGAAGATAGTAGTGCAGCAGGTGTCGTTTCTGGTTGCCGATGGTCTCGGGCACGATGTCCCTGTTCTGTTCCAGCGCCAGATATTCATGAAACGCGACGCCCTTTTTCTCGGCGGCTTCGCGCACGATGTTCACGCCCTCGGTGATCACCTCGCCGGTCGTGAATTCCATCAGATTGGTGTTGCATACAAATTCGTCGATCTCGAGTCCTGAAGTGGTCTCGAGCATCCGTGCCATATCCAGGATTTCGTCAACATTGGATGTAAACGGTCTTCGTGTGTTGACAACCAGCTTCATCTGATACCCGCGTTCCTGGATCTCCTGCTTGAAACGGGCAAGGGCGCGGCTGCCGTTGGGATCGCCGCCCACGTCGAGGATGACCAGCTTGTCCTCCTGCTGGATCGCGCCGCGGATACGGGGCGAGATCATGGGCAGGTCCGCATGGGAAAAGCTTCCCTCCGGTGCGACAACCTCGATTCCGTGTTGCGCGAATTCGTCCCGCACCTCTCGACTGCGGAAGTAGGGATTTACCACGTCCAGATCGACCAGAGCCGCGTCCTGATCACGATTCTCGAATGCCAGATTCACCGAGTACTCACTCTTGCCGCTTCCATACGCGCCGATTACTATTATCAAGTCCTTCTTCATTATTAAACTCCTTCGCAACAAACTAAGCGTTCATCCGCCCGAGGCAAGCGATTTATCTGACCGGTATGTACAGCTCGTTTACCCACAGCGCTTTACGGTCGATGTAGTTTCGGAACTGGTTTCGGATGAAATCGCGGTCGAAACTCACGACCTCGTTGAATACCTCTTCGCCGTTGACGATGACTCGTACCGGGTCCTGCATTACGACCATGTCCGGATGGATGCGAATCTTCAGCACCCTGACCCGCGAGGTGCGGATGTTGAAGGTGTTGCCGTAAAAATTCGCATCGACGCGCGCTGATTTGCATGGGTAGTAGAAGGCGTTGAAATACCCGGCCTCAGGAATACGTCCTTCGAGCAGGAGCTCCTCGCCGTTGCGATCGACCTTCAGCGCGATCGGTTTGCCGTGATCGGTCAGGCTTTTCGCGTGGTCGATGTCTTCCTGCGTGTTAACCTCTTCGCCGTCGAATTCGAGGATGATGTCTCCGGGGGCCAGTCCGATCGCTTTGGCGACTGTCTTGCCGTCCGCAAGCGCCGAGATGCGAACACCCCGCGCCTTATGCTCCATGTCGCTATAGAATCCGATGGTCAGTCGGGTGTTCATGATGCTGTCCTGGTAGGTGACGTGCCAGGGTTCTGCGTCCATCGTGGTATCGATCCGCGCGATAGAAAGCCAGTCGCAGTCGCCGTAGATCGATTTTTCCGCTTCCCAGGTTATATGCGGCGCAAAGGGGTCTCGCGGGTGTCGCTTCAGGAAATCGTAGGTGAACTCGAGGTCTCCCTCGATGCAGACCTCGTCATGCCCAAAGCCGTTGAATTCCTTGTAGATGATGTCCGCACCGGCGTCCAGTGCCAGGCTGACGTACTTCCTCATCTCCTTTGCTGGATACAGTTTGTCCTTGTCGGTGTTGGCGGCGAAGATCGGGCGATTGGCGAGGTTCACCACGTACGCGCCCTGGTTGGTCATGAAGCTGCCCACCGACATCATCCCGATGATCGGCACGAAGGCGCCGAACTCGGATGGGCGGGTAAGCGCGAAGTGGTACGATCCGCTTCCGCCGTCCGATCCGCCGGTCACATAGACACGGTCGTCATCGATGTTGAGCTGGGTCTTCAAATAGCGCAGGATGCCGTGAACTATCTCGTATCCCGGTTCGTCCCACCACATGCAGTCGCTCTTGCTCTGCGGATAGACGAGAATATAGTCCTTCGAATACTCGTTCACCATGTATCGGTAGGTAGCCAATCCCTTCGTGAAATCGTCGTAGAAATAGGGGACGCCCACGCCGCCGTGCAGAAACATATACACCGGTGTCGGTCTCGACGGATCGTAGCTTTCGGGAACGATTACGTGAAACGGCGCGTCCGTGGTATCGTGAACCGGATAGGTAAAGCTGGCGAGGCTACCGATGCTGTCCCATGCCGGGAAATCGTTGAAATCTGTGAGTCCCGTGTAGAGCGCTTCCGCGTCGAACGTGCCGTCGTCCAGGATGAGGCGCATCGATTCGGGCAGCGAGTTCTTTTCGATCGCAACGAGGGTTACGATGCAAAATATAATCGCAAGCAGGCTTATCGTCTTTTTCATGATATACTCCCGACAAAATTTATTGATGTCAATCTTCCGCAAAGATGAAGGTTTGGCAATGATTTTCATTTTGGAAAAAGCTTGACGGTTGCGCTTCTTCCGTATATTATTCTGAAGGAGATTTTATGGACTTGATTCGATTACGCAAGATAACGCAGATTGTTTTCCTCGTGCTTTCAATGACCATGTTCGGCATGCTGGCGTTCGGGATAATCGACGGGGTGGCGCACGAGTTCTGCCCATATTCGGAGGTGTGCTTCGGGCTGTTTGGGCTGAATCCGAAGGTGCGCGTTCTGTTCTTTCCGGCGGCGCTTGTAATGGGCATTATACTGACGATCGCGCCGATCTTCCTCAGTCGTGTATTCTGCGGCTACGTCTGCCCGTTTGGTACGATACAGGAGTGGCTGTTCAAGCTCCGCAGGACGAAGAAGAAATTCAAGCACCCGATCCCATACAAAATCAACCGCTGGATGACACTGATCAAGTACGGTGTGCTGCTTTTTACGGTGGTGGCGGCGTTTTTCGGCTGGCAACGACTCTACATGGGCTTCTGTCCAGCGCTGCTGTTCGCGCAGCCGTTTCGGATCGCCATTCCGGGTATCCTCACGCTGATCTCGCTTATAATCGGCGGTTTCTGGATCGAGCGCTTCTTCTGCCGGTATCTGTGCCCGTTCGCGGCGCTGATGAATCTGATGCAATACCTTGGGAAATTCTTCGGGATCAAACGCCCGAAAATCTATCGCAATATCGAGACGAGTCTGAATTGCTTCACTTGCGCGAACTACTGTCCCATGCAGATCGATATTGGCTATCTGGAGACCATCGAGAGCCCGAATTGCATCCAGTGCAGACGTTGTATCCGCAGATGCTCGAAAAAGGACCCAACCTGCTGTTGCTATCGGGATTAGATGAAGAGATGCAGGCTAAAACCAACTTCTGAATGTGGCACGCCAGTGACTCTTCCGGCTGTTGGTTTTCAATGGCGTAACCGTCCACAGTATTCGATGTAATAAATCAAGCAGGGGTGCCTGGGTTCCAGCGGAGGAGATGCAGGCAGGGGTGCCTCAGACTGTTGACAAAGATGACCGTCCATTTTCCGTGCGGGATTTACAGCACATGAAAAAGGTTGTAAATATAGCATAAAACGCTTGCCATCAGAGGGATGCGCATTATTGTTGTCTCATATTTGAGGTAAATAATGCTGAAAAAAGAAATCGATTTTCAACCTGAGATGGAGTTCGTTAACATCGAGGATTTGGTTCCGAAGAATCACCTTCTGCGAAAAATCCAACGCCACATCGACTTTTCCTTTATCCTGAAGAATACAGCTCATCTTTATTGCGAAGATAATGGCAGGCCCCCCGTTCATCCGATCCGATTGTTCAAAATGCTGTTGATTGGGTATCTATTTGGCATCCGTTCCGAACGCCAGCTTGTTAAAGAGATCGAGGTAAATGTGGCTTACCGCTGGTTTTTGGGGTTTGGGCTGCTGGACAAGATACCGCACCATTCCGTATTTAGCCAGAACAGGCGCAGAAGGTTCACCGATAGCAAGGTGTTTGAGGAAATCTTTGTTGAGATTGTCCGGCAGGGGATTGCGAAAGGTCTGGTCGAGGGAAAGATACTCTATACGGATTCGACCCACACGAAGGCAAACGCTAACAAGCAGAAGTTTAAGAAGATTGTGGTGGAAGAAGAGCCGAAAACCTATCTCAAAGAACTGGATAAAGACATCAACGATGACCGTGAGAAAAGGGGTAAAAAACCTCTACCGCCGCGAAAAGAAGATGATCCACCCACCAAAAAGATCAAGTCCAGCACGACGGATCCGGACAGCGGATACATGGTTCGAGACGGCAAACCCAAGGGCTTTTTCTTTCTGACTCAGCGCACGGTTGATTCCAAATGTAACTTCATCACGGATGTGGATGTATTCCCTGGCAATGTCAATGATTGTATCCCTTATCTAGCGCTGCTCGATCGGCAGATCGAACGGTTTGGATTCGACGTCAAAGCCGTCGGTCTTGATTCGGGATACAATACGTACTATATCTGTAAGAAGCTGCACGAACGAAAGATAATGGGAGTGATCAGCCCACGTCGAGACTCGGGTCACAAAGGACTTTTCAGAAAATGGCGGTTCGACTATGATCCCATAAACGATTACTATGTCTGCCCAAACGGGTGTATTTTAAGCTATCAAGGAACTAATCGGGATGGCAGTCAGGCGTATATATCCAACCCTGAAGACTGTCGTAAGTGTCCACTTCGAGATAAATGCACTGCGAGTAAGAAATGTCAAAGAATCGTGCATCGTCATGTCTGGCAAGACTATCGAGACGAGATAGACAGAAATCGGAAATCGTTCTGTGGAAGAGAAATCTTCAAGGGACGAAAAGAGACGATTGAGCGGAGCTTCGCCAACGCGAAGCAACTACACGGATATCGATACGCAAGATACAGAGGATTGGAGAGAGTGAAAGAACAAGCCTACATGACCGCTATTGCCCAAAACGTGAAAAAGCTGGTCAACAGGCTTTTTCGTCTTTTTTTCGCTGGGGGCATATACGGCTTCCGATGCCCAATTTCAGCCTGAAAATCGTAAAATAGAACCGCTGTATTATGATTACAAGTGCACACGTTGCCGCAGACCATGCTTGGTCAACAGCCTGAGACGTCCTCGTCTGCATCTCTTTTCCCCATCACCCATCCATCTTCAATAAATACCGCAATATCTCGATTGTCTCCTGTTTGCCGGACGACCCATCCAGCGGTGCCGGGCCGACGCACGACGGGCATCCCTCGTCGCATTCGCAGTGCTCGATCAGATCGAGGGCGCTTGCGAGCAGTTCTCGGTGCATGTCGTACAGTTTGCGGCTAAGCCCGATGCCGCCACCGGCCGCGTCATAGACAATGATCGCGGGCTTTCCGCTGGTCAGGGGCGAACGAACCTGCGAGAGCACGCCCAGATCGGTGTAGTCGCACATCAGATAGAGCGGCGCGAGGTGTCGCAGGACGTGGGTCAGGCCGGTCATGCCGCTTTGCATATAGACGTTGAACTCTGCGATGCGGTGGCAGGAGGGGCACAGGGTGACGAGGTTCTCGGGCAGGTTGGCGATATCGGGATTCGCGCAGGCGCGGAAGGGGATGATGTGATGCACGTCGTGCGCTCTGCCGGATTCCTCCCTGCCGCAGTGACGGCACTTGAACTCGTCCCGGGCGCGGATCGTCTGCTTGATCTCTTCCCAGTTCGGGCCATACTGGTTCGGGTCGCTGCCCCAGACTCCGATTTCGCGGAAATGATCGACCGTCTCGTCGGGAAGGCCGATCCAGAATCCGCAGGTGTGCAGGTCGGTCGGCGGCAGATCGACCTCGCCGTAGCCCAGGATTTCATTGGTCTGGAACTTGAGCCTTCGGAAGCCGGTCACGCGGCGTGTGACCTGGAGGTTGCCGTAGTAGATAAGGTATTGCCCGGCGTCGTCTTCGAGATCGGTACCCTTCGGCTGCACCTCGGTCTCGCTCATGACGTCGGTGTAATAGTCCGTCTCGCACGCCTTCAGATGCACGACGGCGTTGTCGATATCAAGGCTCTCGACCAGGTAGCTCTGTCCCTCGTGGAAATAGACCGCCTGCGGGTGGGTCATCCAGAAGGCACTGTTGTAATCGACCTTGCCGATGGCCCGGGACGGGGCGTCTTCCGTATCGAGCTGAAGCGCGAAGGTCTGCGGCGACGTACTCCGGAGCGAGACCGCCTCGGAGGGATAACGCTCGTCCATCCAGAACCACTTTTCGCCCGATTGATGCAGAACGCCTTGCTCCTGTTGGATTTGCAGGATTTCGCTCACCTCGTCGTGCGGCACCGATCCGAAGTTCTCGCCACTGCGGAAGGGCAGCTCAAAGGCGGCGCACTGGATGTGCTGAAAGAGGATGAAGAGGTGGTTCGGGTTCACCAGGCAGTTCTCCGGCGAGCGTCCGAAGAAGTATTCCGGGTGCGTGGAGAGGAATTGATCGATCGGTCGGGCGGCGAGAACGAGTACGGCCGCTGAGGCGCGGTCACGTCTTCCGGCGCGCCCCGCCTGCTGCCAGGTGGAGGCGATCGATCCGGGGTAGGCGTTGATGAGCGCGACGTCGAGATGTCCGATATCGATCCCCGCTTCGAGCGCGCTGGTGGCGATCACGGTGCGGATGGAGCCATTTTGCAGCGCAACTTCGATTTCACGACGCTGCTTTGGCAGGTAGCCGCTCCGGTAGCCGCGTATTCGCTCCGGCGCTACGATCCCCGCATCGCGCATATAGCGCAGGATCAGCTCCACCGATTTGCGCGAGATGGTGAAAACAATGCTCTGCAATCCCTCTTTGAGGGCGTCTTTCGTCAGCCGGATCGTCTCCTGCATGCTGCTCCTGCGGATACCGAGCTGCTTGTTCACGACGGGCGGATTGTAGAGGATGAAGTACTTCGCGCCCCGTCCGGCACCGTCCTCGGTGATGGAACGAACCGGCTCTTCGATCAGGTTGACGGCGTGCTCTTCGGGATTGGATATGGTGGCGGAGGTGAGGATGAATACCGGCTTCGAGCCGTAGAATCGCGCGATCCGCTTCAGCCTGCGCAGGACGTTGACCACGTGGCTGCCGAAGATGCCGCGGTAGCTGTGAACCTCGTCGATGACCACGTACCGAAGGTTGCGGAAGAGGCTTTGCCAGCGCGTGTGATGCGGCAGGATCCCGGTGTGCAGCATGTCCGGATTGGTCAGGATCACGCTTGCGTTTTCGCGGATCGGTTTGCGGTGATCCTTGGGAGTGTCGCCGTCGTAGATGCCGATGCTCGTGTCCGTACCGGTCGGGATCAGCTCCTCGAACTGCTTCTTCTGATCCTGTGCGAGCGCTTTGGCGGGGAAGAGGTAGAGCGCACGGGCGTCGCGATCCCGCAGCATGGCGTTGAGCACGGGCAGGTTGTAACAGAGCGTCTTTCCGCTGGCGACGCCGGTGACGACCACGGTGCTCATGCCTCTGTGGACGCTGTCGAACGCCTCCCGCTGATGTGAATAGAGACGCCGGATACCGCGTCGTTCGAGCGTCGATTTCAGCCTTGGATCGAGCGCTTCCGGGAAGTTCCGCCACTCCGCGTCCCGAGCCGCCATGAAGTGAAAATGCGCGTTCTGCTTGTTCAACCTGCGAACGAATGTCTCGATCGATCTCATTTTGATTGACCTTTTTGTTCCGTGAAAATTATTTCGAGTCCATGAAGAAACCCATGATACTTCAAGTGTTCGACGACCATGTTGTCAAAGCAAAAATCGAGCGTGTCCGCCAAAAGCTTCTCGATAAGGCGGTTGGAATCGACGCGGAGAATTTCACCGCGATCTCGACGGCCGATCTCAGGCTTCTCTTCGAACTCTACTACGAGGAGTTTTTCGATCCAGAGACACGGTCGTACTGGCAGGTACATTTCTCGATGTCCAAGCGTATGACGAAGACCGCCGGCAAGGTCATCTACAATCGACGGGACACGATCTGCGAGATACGCATCGCAACGTACCTGCTCTTCCGTCTCGATTTCTCCGATCCGGATCAATTCTACGTCGTCAACGGCATCAAGTGCTACACACGGCTGGATTGCCTGATGCGCGTGTTTGAGCACGAGATCGTGCACGTCTTCGAATACATTGCCTGCGGAAACTCGAACTGCTCGCAGCCGCGCTTCAAGGACATGGTCTATAAGCTCTTCCGGCACACCGAGACGAAGCACGAGATGACCACCTCGAAGAGAGAGCCGGTGCCGGAAGGTACATTCAAGCCGGGCGACAGGGTGCGATTCCTCTACCGCGGAACCGTCGTCGAGGGAACGATCAGGGGAATCCGCAAACGGGCGACCGTGCTGGGCGAACCGGTGCAGGACAAATCGGGCAGGAAGCTCATGCCGAAGTACTACGTCCCGCTGTCGAGGCTGATAAAAATCGATAGAACTGGACAAGCGTGAAGAGGCTGTGAAAATGACATGTGAAAGATGTGAATTTCGCGGATGCCCGTTCGGAGTCCGAGTGTTAATGTGGGTTGTTCACGAATACATGGGTATTTTCTCATGATTCTTTGCGTATTCACACAGATTCGGAGATCGAACGCCACACAAGAGTTTTTTTAGAGGGGGAGCGACCATGATCATACCCGATTATGAAGGTAATTCCATCGTCAATCTGGTTTCCACCATCATCGCGGCGGACGGACACGATCCGGAGCACGCCGTATTGCGCGACATCGACGCGGCACACTGGGGCGACTACAAGAACATCGTCTTGATCGTTCTGGACGGATTGGGCGACAAGTTCTTGCAAGAACGCCATCCGGATTCCTTCCTGAACCGGCACCGCGTGCGTCGCATGACCTCAGTCTTTCCGACCACGACCGCGTCCGCCATTACCAGTTTCCTGAGCGCCCAGACGCCCATCGAGCACGCCGTCACCGGCTGGTATATGTACCTGCGCGAACTGGGAACCGCGTCGGTCATTCTTCCATTCAAGCCGCGCTACGGAAAGACCGGATTCGAGCACGAGGGGATCGATATCTCGAAAATCCTCGACTTCGATCCTGTATTCTCCCACATCTATCGCGAGAAATGCTACGTGACGCCATCGCACCTGATCGATACGCCCTACACCTCCTACGCAAGCGCGGACAGCATCAAGTTCGGCTACAAGAGCCTGAACGGGTTCTTCCAGCAGTTGCGTCGGGCGATCCGCTGCGAGGGTGATAAGAAATACATCTACGCCTACTGGTCGAGAGTCGATGCCCTGATGCACAAGCACGGCACGACCAGCAAAGAGGTCGCCGAGCACTTCGAGGACCTCGATCGCCGCATCGAGCGTTTGGTCGATACCGTGAAGGACGACGACACCATGGTGATCATCACCGCAGACCACGGTCTGATCGACACCACGCCGGCACGCGCGCTATCCGTCGATGACTACCCCAAGCTCAAGGATTATCTCGTCCTGCCCCTGTGCGGTGAACCGCGCGTCTGCTACGCCTACGTACGCAACGGCAAGACGTTCGAATTTCTGCAATACATGGAAGACAACCTGAAAAATGTCTGCAAGATCATCCCGCAGGACGAGGCGATCAAGAGCGGTGTGTTCGGCGAAGGCATCCCGGGCATGAAGTTCCGCGACCGCATCGGCGATTTCATGCTGCTCATGAACGAAAACTATGTGCTGAAGGATCACGTGCTGGGAGAGGAGCCGCCCGATTTTATCGGATATCACGGCGGACTGTCCGAAGAAGAGGTGTTTGTCCCGCTGATCGTGATCGAGTGATGCGCAGGAACGCAGGCACCCTTGCCTGCATCCCTCCTGTATCCTGTTTCTATTGCAGCAGCAGCATCTTGCGCGTTTGCGTGTGCGACCCGTTTTGTAACCTGTAGAAGTATATTCCCGACGAGCAGGGCTTGTCCGAAGAGTCTCTTCCATCCCATATGGCCGAATGGCTTCCCGCTTCCTTCGATTCGTTGACCAGCGTTGTCACCTTCTGACCTTTGATGTTGAACACCTCGATCTCGACCTTGCCCTTCTGTGGGATGCTGTAGGAGATCGTTGTGGTGGGGTTGAAGGGATTGGGCACGTTCTGGCTCAATTCGAGCGCGAAGGGAGCCGGATTCTGGCCGCTGCCGCTTTCTCCGGTCGTGAAGGTAAAAGTCCGTTGTGCCGATACGCGATTGAAATCTTCCACCAGGACGGACAATTGCCAGCTCTGATCGTCCTCGGTCGGGGCGCCTTGCAGGATGCCGTCTTCGGTTAGCTCCATGTTGTCCGGCAGATTGGGATAGCCGAAGGTATGGTGGTATTCCGCTTCGATCTGGTTCTCTCCCGAAATGGTCAGGATTTCGTAGTTCACGCCGTCGCCGGCAGAGATACCCGCGACCCAATTGGAGGAAGGATCGACATCGCCGTAAAAGAAATCGATTTCGCCACTCTTGTGCAGGCAGGCGATCATTTCCAGATCGAAGTCCGGCTCTTCGAAGCGCGAGGATATCCATTTGATCTTCATCTGCAACGAATCGCTGGCGATCCATATTCCGTCCCCGTCTTCGGGAACCAGCATGAGGTCGGTGCCGTAGGGCGTGATGATGCGATTGTTGATCACCGCGCTTGCGTTTCGAGCGCTCGTGGTATTGTATTCAAACCCGATACTTCCGTCTGTGCCAATAAAAATATGGTCGTGTAGCTCGCCGTAGAATGGGAAGTAAAATTGAAGCTCTTGCCTCGAAAACCCATCGTCGTTGTCACTGGGGTAGATTTGCGATCCGCCGAAATCGGGGAATTCCGAGACTGCGGAGGTCTCGTTATAATCCATGAGCAGGTTCCACGTATAAGGGGGTTCGCCATTCTGTGCGATGAACGGGTATTCGTATGGCTCATCCACCGTTGCGGCGGGGATATTTTGCTCGGGTATTTCGACACGGTCGAAGTCAATCGCCGCATTCACGGGGCAATAGGTGACATCGTTGTTGTTAATCAGGACGGCATCCTGTGACCACTCGTATTCAACCGGTTCATCCTGCGTTTCATCGATCAGGGCAAGGTGATTGATCGATCCGAAGCTCGAGTTTTCGGGATCGTTTTCTTCCACGATCAGGAAGAATTGGAATGTCTCGCCCAGTTCGACAAAGCTGAGGAGTGGTGTGACGTCCAGGCCGATTTCGATGGTTATATCCGCTCCGCTTTGGCCGCCGGACATGTAATGTTCTCCACCCTGAAAGTTGAACATGGGGAAATCGATCGATTGTTCCGGTTCGTCGGCGTCCGGATCGGCAGCGATACCGGCGCTGATTTTTAACTTGTTCCGGCAGTAGTGGGTGATGGTCGCCTTCGCGGTCATCAGGGGCGAATAGGTTTCCCTGGCGCGGAGGACGTGAACGGTGTTGAGCCAGATTCCGCCGTCGGAGCCATCTTCGGCCAGCAGTTTGTACATCATGTATATTTTACCGCCGTCGCCCCAGTCGGTACCCCAGCTATTGGCGACGATCAGCGCTCCCATTTCCCAGTCGCGCATATCGACGATCTCGTCGCCGTTGATGTCGATATCGTTGGTGTATTGTCCGTCGTTATTGTAGTCGTAGCGGATGGAGTCGTTGTAGCCCACGAAGGTCATGGCGTGGTTCATGTCCGGATCCCACCGCGTCACGCATTGCTTGCCCGGATCGGGGTTGTCGTCGTTGAGATAGACGATATCCATTCCCGACACGCCGCAGGCGAAGTTTGCCAGTCCCCCAATCTCGGAGTCGTCAAGATGGTCGTTCATCCAGGCCTTGAGGGTTGCGAGTCCGAGCGAATCGCCGACGTAGATGGAGGACATCTCCAGTACTCGGTTGTCCATGCCGGCGCGGTACAGGTTGTAGCCGTCCATCCAGCGGGTACGTCCTCCCGTTGCGATGTCGCCGCCGTAGGTCTCGATATTGGGGCATCCTCCGGCGTCGATAATATTCCAGCCATCCCAGTACCAGGATCCGCCGCCGTTACCGCGGTTGAGGAAATTCCACGTGTAATGCGTGGGGTATTGGTTTTCCGGCGTGTCGGCGGAAACGCCGCGCTCCCAGTCGATCTCGTAGGTGAAATTGTATCCGATCCCGCTCGCTTGTCCGCAGCTTCCGCCGTCCTGACTGAAGATGGGACGAAAATAGGGGTGCTGTGTGTTGTCGATTTCGGCGGGGCGATTCCGTCGCGCCTGTTCCGTTGTCAGACGCAGTTTGGGCAGCGATTGCAGGTAGAGCGAATCGCTGTGGGTGAGAGGTCTGAGTCCTCCCACGTACCATGGCTCGCCGTCCGGATTGGGGTTCAGGTTAACCAGTTCGGCAGATACCGGTTGAAGAATCGCTAATAGCAGGATCGAAATCAATAATGTTTTCATGGTGTACCTCGCGGTTTTTATAGATGCAATTTCTGTTCCTCGTCTTGATCGCTTCTCTCAACGCCTTACTTTTATCTAATGAATTTAATTGACATGATGCGTACACTCAAATACATTTTATACAGGATGGTCAAACATGAAAAGGAAAATCATGATCCCCGTTGTTCTGATACTCATCGCTGGCGCGGTGTTTACTATCCTTTTCTACCGGTTCAGAACACGTTGCGTCCCTTATCTCGTTCGGCTGGGCTGCTCCGAAAAACTGAATTATCTGCCCTTGCTCGCTGAATACATGGGTTCTTTCGAACAGAACTGTGTTCATATCGAGACGACGCCATACGGAACCGGCAAGCAATCTCTTGTCGGTCTGATCGGTAGCGAAGTGGATATCTGCATTGTGGGGCTTGGTCCGTTTGCTCTCGAGGCTTCGGGTAACGACAGCCTGCGCATCGTCGCATCTATTGCCACGTTTTACGACCTCTATTCGATCGTTGCCAGAAAGGATCGCGGGATCATCGAACCATCCGATCTCCACGGGCATCGAATCGGAACCACGAGGGGGTCGTCCATACACTTTTTCCTAGATCACTACCTTCTGGAGAACCGCATTGCCGAGGATGATGTCGAGATCGTCTTCGATAAGGCATCCGAACTCGTCTCGATGTTCGAAAAGGGCAACATCGATGCACTCTGCCTGCGCGATCCGTATATCGGTCAGGCGATCAAGGGCGTGGGCGACATGGCCACGGAGTTTCGTTGCAGCGATCTGCCGTCCAATACGCTCAACGTGGTCACCAGCGTTGATTTCATCCAAAAACATCCCGATGTTGTCGAGGGATTTATCCTGTCTCTGATCATGGCCGAGGATGATTTTCTGTCGAAATCAGCGGCATATAGAGGCTTCCTCTTGACCCAGGATCAACAGAAAGCAAGTGATTGGGACAACCACAATACGCGATTGCATGTCTCGCTGGAGCAGAACCTGATTCTCGAGCTGGAGAACATCTCGCGCTGGCAGATACGCAACGATCTGATCGAATCAAAGGTCGTTCCCGACTATCGCAAGTATATCGACACCGCGTTTCTGAACAGGATCAATCCGCAAGCAGTCACGATTATCCAATAGGAACGAGTATGAAACTGAAGCACAAGCTTCGCCTGAATATCTATCTGACATTGCTGTTCGTCGTTATCGCCGGCATCGTGATCCTGATCGGCGACGGCGAGGCAAGCCGGTTGAGCCATCTTGCGATCGAGAGCTCCAACATCGCCAAGTCCGTTACCGATCTGGAAATCCTTACCCATCAATACCTCATCTATATCGAAGATCAATCGGAGGGTATATCCGAAACCAGACAGAAAGACCAGTGGCAGCAGAAATATAGCTCGCTGATCCAGCAGCTCAAATCGACCACGTTCGTCGAGAAGGACGAAAACCGCGTCTATCAGCAGATTCAGATGAATATCGGCAAGCTGCACAGCCTGTACCGGAAATTGCAGAGCGAGATTCTGAAACGCGGCAAGAACGACATTGAAATCACCCGTGAACGGGTCACCAGTCTCTCGGGACAGATTCTGGTTGCTTCGCAGGAACTTGTCTCTAATTCGTTCATCTTACAAAACCTGGTGCAAGAGAAAACCTTCGCATGGCAACACCGCATCGATCTGATCATCCTGTTCCTGAGCTTTCTGCTGGTGGTCACGATTGCGATCGTCAACCAGTTCACCGCGGCCGGGATCATCCGATCCACCGACAGCCTGATGAAGGATATCGATTATATCTCGGACGGGAATCTCGATTATCAGGTGAAGGTGAAATCCACAGACGAGATCGGCGTTCTGGCTTCCACGATCAACCGCATGATCAACCGGCTGAACAACCTCACTACGACCCGGGACAATCTCGTACAGGAGATCGACGAACGCATGCAGATCGAGGAGGCACTGAAGGAATCCAATCACACCCTGGAAACCATTCTCTCTTCGTCCCCGATCGGGATCGCCATGATCGATTCGGGAAAAATCCGCTGGGCGAACAGCGGGATGGAACTGATCTTCCTCTCCGATGAGGAGTCCATGAAGGGTGTTCTGTTCCCGACCCTCTTCGCTACCAACCAGGACTACGATAAAATCTCCCGGCTCCAGAAGGAGATGCTCCTGAAGAATCTCCCTGTCGAGATGGATGTCCACTGTCAGCGCATGGACGGAACGAAATTTCCCGCGCACATCAAGATCAGCCAGCTCAATCTGCTCGACGACACGAATCGCCTGATCGTTACCATTTCGGACGAATCGTGGCGCAAAATGGCGGAGGCCGAAAAGCTGCAAAAAGAACGCCTCGAGGTTACCCTCGAGTTGGCGGGTGCCGTCTGCCACGAGATGAACCAGCCGTTGCAATACCTGAGCAGCGTGATCGAGCTTCGATTGATGTCCGAGAAATCGGAAGAAGGTATGAAAATCCTCGAGAAGATCAAGAGCCAGGTCGATCGGCTGGGAGATATCACCAACAAACTTCAGAATATAACACGCTACGAGACCCAGGATTACGTCGAAGGCAACAAGATACTCGATCTGGAAAGCTCCTTCGGTTCGACCGACGAACATGAATAAAACCATCATCATTGTTCTCATCCTGATGATTACCTTTCCGGTATTCGGCATGCAGCACAGACTGGACGCGGACGGTAAAGCCGTCAGCAACGTGCTCCTGGCTACGGCTGCCGGCTCGATCGTGCTGATCCTCTTCCCGGGATGGATGCTGGACGACGAGCTCTCCGATCGCTACGGTTATCAGGATTACCCCTTCGCCGAAGAAGACGGCTACAAGAAGACGCAGGGAAAGGACTGGGATTTCTACCTTTCTTTGGGAGATTCACCGGACAACGATCTGCAATTTGGGTTGGAAACGAGCTGGAAGCGGTTCGTCATGGAGACCCGATACCGGATGTTCACACTGGACGACGCGGATTTGTCCGGGAGTGAGGTGCAGATCATGCCGTCGTTCATCTTCGCGCACAACGAGTATCTCGATTTCCGTATCTGTGCGGGATATTCACTGTATGGGGAAGATGCGGAAGGCTCGTCGGTCGATACGGCGTACAAAATCCGGTACTTCAAGAAACCGTTTTTTTGCACGCTCGGGGCCGAGAACCGCTTCTATTTTCATGACGACGAGGACGACCAGTTTCAGCTTGTCACCGTATCGGTCGGCTATGTCTGGAAGCGATTCGAAGTCAACCTCGAATACGAGTATCGATTCGCATTCGACGAGGTAAGACACACCGCCCGGTTTGGCGCGGGTCTCTGGCTGTAACCCGCTATTCCGGTGCCAGTCCCGCTTCCGTTTCCGGGATCGCCAATATCGTGTACGCCGTGGTGGGGATATTCTTTCTGAAGCAGGATGGGGAGGAGGTTGCTCACAGATGGTGCCCTTTACTTGGGTACGCAGATGTCCTCGTCCGCCTCTCCTTTGTCTGAATCTGTGAGTTTTCCGGAGGTAATAGCTCGAATCCCTAGGATAGAGAGGTGCTCGTTCGACGATGGTCATCCATCCGCATCTTCACCCGCCCCGCACCCTTGACGTGTAACACCACGCCTTCGTCGTGAATGAACACGCCAAGGGTGCGAGTCGGGCGAATCTTCTGGCTGGAGGGCTTGTGGTTGGAGTGTCAATACCCACGGCTTACGCCTGTGATTTTGCTTGCAAAATCGAATCCCCCAGGTGGGCTATAATCTGTCGTTCCTGCGGAATTTGGAGAGTGGACGTTTGTGGATTAGAAGATTGCAGGATGCAGGCAGGGGTGCCTGCGTACCGGAAATAAGAAAAGGCAGCCATTTCTGACTGCCCTAAAGTTTTGGAAAAACTATTGATCAGGCTTCGGCGGGGATGACGTTCACGAATTTCTTTCCGCCGCCCTTCGTCTGGAACTTTACGTATCCATCGACGAGGCTGAAGATCGTGTAGTCTTTACCGAGACCGACGTTGTTTCCCTTGTGGAACTTGGTACCGCGCTGGCGAACGATAATGTTGCCTGCCAGAACGAATTGACCGTCATAGCGTTTCACGCCGAGGTATTGTGGATTACTGTCCCGTCCGTTTTTACTACTGCCAACACCTTTTTTATGTGCCATGGTTCATCTCCCTCGGGTTATTGCGTGATATCCTTGACCAGGATGGTGGTGAAATTCTGCCTGTGGCCCTGCTTCTTGGCGTAACCTTTTCTGCGTTTCTTCTTGAACACGATGATCTTTTTATCTTTACCGTGATCGACCACTTCCGCCACGATCTTTACGTTGTCAAGAGTGGGCTGTCCGACCAGCACGTTATCTTTATCATCCTTCAGAAGAAGCACATCGTCGAGTTCCAACTCGTTTCCGGGCTCGAGATCGGCGAGGAAAGGAACCTTTATGGTCTTGTCCTTTTCCATCCGAAGCTGTTGACCCTTAAAATCTACGATCGCATACATTTCAGACTCCTTATATCCATTTATAATAAACGGAATAGCCAAATAATTATCCTTGCGTTTGATTGTCAAGAACAATAGAGATTTCAGACGAAGTTTTTCGTGCGACAGCGATTGCACGCAAGATTCTACTTCACCTTGAAATGCGTGGTGATTTCCTTGCCCGTCTGGAGCTCGAGAACCCTGAATCCGTCCAGCGCGATTTCGGTATCGGTGGTGATCTCGATCTGGTTCTTCACGTTGTCCAGGTACTCGGGATTCTTGTTCAGGTATTCCTTCACCGGCGGCGAGACCAGGATTTGCAGGTGCTTGTCCTTGAGGAAATACTCGGATCTGCTGATCCAGCGGAAGATTTTCATTGCGACCGAATCGCGCGAGATGATGCGTCCTGCGCCGTGGCAGCAAGGGCATCGTTCCGAATAGGCAAGGATGATGTTGGGGCGTGTGCGTTTGCGCGTGATCTCGACCAGTCCCAGCGGACCGAACGGGAAGACCTTGTTGCGCGCGCGATCGCGTTTCAGGCACCGGCGCAATGTGTCCAGCACCTGGTTACGGCTCGCCTCGCTTTCCATGTCGATGAAGTCGATGACCATGATCCCGCTGAGGTCGCGCAGACGAATCTGCCGTGCGATCTCCTCGGCGGCTTCGACATTGGTCAGCCGGATGGTGTCTTCGTAGTTACGCCTTCCGGTGTAGCTGCCGGTGTTGATATCGATGGAGACCATGGCCTCCGTCTGCTCGATGACGATGTTTCCGCCGCTGGGTAGCTCGACCCGCGCGTTGAACATCTTCTCGATCTCCTTTTCGATTCCGTAGGCGTCGAATATGGGCGAGTCTTCCTTGTACAGCTCGATGCGCTCAACCAGTTCCGGCGCGCCGACCTGAAGGTTCTGGATCAGTTTTTCGCGGAACGCACGATCATCCACCACCAGCCGGTCGATCTTCGTGTTGAAGAGGTCGCGGATCAGGGTGTTGGTCAGGTCGCTCTGGTTGAAGATACAGACGGGCGGTTTGGCGTACTGGATTTGTTTTTCGAGGTACTTCCAGGTCTTGTAGAGTCCGTTGTATTCGGTCTCGAACTCTTCCTTGCTGTTGCCCTCGGCGTCCGTGCGCACGATCAGCCCGGTGTCCTTGTGCTTGATCTGGTTGATGATCGATTTGATGCGGTTCTTCTCGGCGTAGGTGTTGATCTTGCGCGAGACGGCGACGCGGTTCTTGTTGGGGAAGAAGACCAGGAATTTTCCCGGCAGTGATATCTGCCCGGTCAGCCTTGCGCCTTTCTTGCCCAGCGGCCCCTTCTGCACCTGTACGACGATCTCCTGACCTTCCTTCAGGTATTTTCCGATCTTGGACGAATCCCTTGCCAGACGACTGGGCGCCTTGTTGTCCGAATCGACCAGATCGAAGAAGTCGGTCACGATGTCCGAGTAGTGCAGGAACGCGGTTCGCTCCAGACCAATATTGATGAATGCGGCCCCCATGCCGGGAAGCACATCCTGGACATAGCCCTTGTATATGTTGCCTACAATATTTTGCTGTTCTTTTTTCTCTACGAATAATTCTGCGAGTCGATTATCTTCAAGGATTGCAACCCGCGTCTCATAGGGATGAACATTTACGATGATTTCATTGAACATCCTCAATCTCCTTGAATATACTCCGCGAATATCGTTTCCAACGTCAAGCAATTTCTTTTGTGTTTTTCCTTGACACGAAAATCTGCTCTGATTTTATGCCCTGCACATGACGCGAGGTGGAGCAGTCAGGTAGCTCGTCGGGCTCATAACCCGAAGGCCGGAGGTTCAAATCCTCCCCTCGCTACCATTTTTTAAATAGACGTGGCGGCATAGCTCAGTTGGTTAGAGCATCGGAATCATAATCCGAGTGTCCGGGGTTCGAGTCCCTGTGCCGCTACCATATAGATTGCTTATCAGAAATGGTAAGCATTTTTTTGTTTGCGCGCCAGTAGCTCAGCTGGATAGAGCAACGGCCTTCTAAGCCGTAGGTCCTGGGTTCGAGTCCCCGCTGGCGTGCCATTTTTTGCCTGGGTACACAGACGTCCACGTCTGTATTTTTCCTCATGGTCCCCCAAGCTCCTGTGATTTTGTGACGCAGTCTGACAAATCGAATCCCCCAGAGCTTGGCATTTCTTCTCTTGTCCGAACCACGACTCACACGACTTCCACGATTAGCAGGATAGAGAAACCCTCACCCCAGCCCTCTCCCATTCCATGGGCGAGGGAGCAGGGTGGTGGTCGTTCTCTGCCTGGGTACACAGACGTCCACGTCTGTATCTCCTTTTCTGTCTGAAGCAGGATGTTCGGGATTTGGGAGATTTACAGGATGGAGAGGTGGTCGATGATAGATGGTCATCCACTGTGATTTTCAGACGAAGTCTGACAAATAGAATTCCCTTACGCATCTTCGCCCGATTCCGCACCTATTGACGTGTAACACCACGCCTTCGTCGTGAATGAACACGCCAATAGGTGCGGAATCGAACAAATCTGCTGGGCGGAGGGGCAATCCACAGAGAAAGATTGCGGACGAGGACGTCCGCGTTCCAGTAGAGAAAACAACCCGGCAACCGAAGCCACCGGGTCGTGAATACTATTTCAGGATCGATCCTTCACCGGGGAACAGGCTGAACAGCGGAACCAGCGCGCGCTCGTCGATGAGCTTTTCCGTGAAGATGAAGAACCGCGGTCTGCCGGATATCTTCTCGCCTTTGGGCAGGTCGAGGTAGTCGCTGAACCAGGCGCCGAGTAGCATGGGATCGCCCAGGACTTCGATCTGCTTCTCGAACGGCTGCCACAGGATTTGCAGCGACTCCGCGCGATCCTTGTGCACGTAGCGGAACGTGCGGTTGGGGTGGATTTCCCAGTACTCGCCGCCCCAGTGGAAGCGCTTGGTCTTGCCGAAGTCGTTGACGTATTCCGTCCAGACATCGCCCGGCTGTTTCCCTGGATTGATGAACGCGATGGTCTCCGAGTGCTGCTCGAAGAGATGCCCGAGGGTCTTCTGCGAGAAGGCAGTAAACACGGCCATGATCGGCGTTCCGGGCAGCGTCAGGTAATAGTGACTCCAGGATTGCCCTTTCCACGATTCGTTCTTCTCGATCCGGCAGTCGGTCCGGATTCCTCTCCAGCGATTGCCCTTTCTGTCCACGATTTCCACGAACTCCGCATCGCTGGTTTCCTCGACGACGGTGTTGTGGGTCATCCCCCTCGGCTGGGCGTACATGCCGCCGTACCACGGGTTCCACCAACTGAACGGCTTCGCCTGCGGGAAGGAGCAGCTCAGCCACTCCTCGCCCCTGCACCGGAGCGATACCAGGCCGAGGTTGAACCCCGGAGCCGCCTCGAAGCTCAGAATCCCGTTGTCAATAGACCACACGTCGAAGCCGTCCCGCTTCCCGACCGTCTCGCGTACCGTGCCGCCGACATCGAATAGCGCGAGTTGACGCCTATTGTGCTCGGTTCCGTCGTCCGCGTCCAGTGTCAGGATTTCGATGGAACGCGGTGTTTTGCGCTTCAGCAGGAGCGATTTCCGGTTCAGGCTGTCGTCCTTCGAAAGCTCGATTGATTGCGATTCGAACGAGCCGTGCACGCTGTCGAGCCGCAGCTTCCCATGCAGCGGAAAGGAGCGGTCTTCCACGATATCGACCGTCGCGTCGCCCGTCACAAACGGATTGTCGCACTCGAGCCGGAAGCAATCGACCTCGATGGGCTGCTGCCGGTTCTTTTCTTCCGGCTTGATGTACGCCCGATACGATCGCCAGTCGGCAAACCGGTTCATGGATATCCACACCGGATCGAGTCGCACTGTTTCACCGGGCTTGGGTTTCCCCGCGCAATACTCGAAGTTCATCTTCCAGTCGTCCGCGTTCGGGTTATCCTCTCCGAGCCAGCGAACGCCGAAGGTGGTGTTGAGTTTCCGCACGTGAAACCACTTCCCCGTGATGGCGCGGGCGTCCATGATATTGCCGTCAACGTTGATATCGTCGGCAGCCGTAACCACGTGCTCCCCGGACTCGTAGGCGTAATTCCCGCGCGGTGTCCAGATTCCGTCGAGAACGTGGACATCGTTCTCCGGCTCGACGGCTCCGGTGTTCTCGACCTCGTACCAGCGCTTGTATTCGCCGTTGGTCGAGAACTGCGAGACGAGTTTCAGCACGATGCCGGGCATCTTCTCGCTCTTGTAGGAGAGCGTCATCTGCACGAAACCGGCTTCCTGCGTGAATTCGCAGCGATCGTAGCGCTTGTTGTGAAGCTCCTTGCTGTACGGCTTGCCCAGCATGGGCGGAACAAAGAACGCCTGGCCTTTGGCGGTCGCGTCGAAGATATTGCCTTCGTTGTTCCGATACACGATGTAGTGCCATCGATCGACGCCGATGCACGCCGCATAGCGGGTCTCGCCATAGAACATCTGTCCCGCCACCGGCAGGATCGCATCCGCCTCGCGCGTGAATTCCACCGAATTGCCGCTCTCTGGCTTCGCCGTGACGCGTACCTCCGGACGATACATGCAGGCGTGCTTTACGATAGCCCGGATTGGCACGGTTGACTTCTCATCGGCATCGAGCGCGAGTTCGAGCGTCGGTGTCTCGATCTCGATTTCCGGAGCGCTTTCGAACTTGCAGAGGAACTTCGCTCTCTCGTCGTAGCCGTTGCGGACGTTGCAATACAGGGTGATCTCCTCGTCGGCGTGGAACAGCCTTTGTTGAGATGTGAACCACAGATCGAGCGGGTACTTCGGACTAATTCCGAGCCGGAAATCCGCCTTCCTGCCGTCGATTGTGACGTTCGCGCGGATGTTCGGGTGCGTCTTGGATTCATCCTGCGGCGACTTGATCGGTCCGAGCTTGTATTTCGTTTTCAGCTCGACCTTGTCCGTAACCTCGCCCTTCCAGTGGAAGTCGAATTCGATGTTGCGGTCGCTTGCGCTGTCGATCTCTATCTGAAGCGGCGTATCCGTCTTGTTCTCGATAACGAATCTCGCCTCGTACTGTCGGCCGAACGGTTGCTTGAACTTGTCCGTCAGAAGTTTTATCGAATACCGCTCGTTATCAACGGCGCAGAGCCCCCTGCCGAACCGTGAGTACGACAGATTCAGGTAACGCTCGCCGTGCTTCCAGTGGTAATCGTACAGCTCGAAGGTGTCTTCCTTGCGGCCGTCCGTGTCGATATCAATCTCGCGCACACTGTCTTGATACCAGTCGGCTTCCGCGAAGAAGTCCTCGAAAATCTCCTGCTTCATGACGTGCGGGATGAAGTTCATCAGATGCGTGCTACCGTCTTTTTTCTCGAAGAAGAACCCGCACCTCTTGTATAGCGGCATCGCCTTGGTGTTGCCGGGCCAGGTGTAGAGGTCGAGGCGGCTCCATCCCAGTTCCACGGATCGCTCCACCGCGCGCAAGACGAGTACCTTGCCGACCTTCCTGCCAAACCAGTCCGGGCGGCAGTTCAGCATTGCGATGTAAAGTGTGTCCTTGTCGCCGCTGAACTCCATCAGCGAGCAGTAGCCGATCACCTCGCCATCCGCAATCGCCAGAAAGACGTTGAGGGTTGGCGAAGAGGCTTCCATGTCGAGCACGCGCTCCTCGGTCTGGTTGAACGTCTCACCCAGCCAGCCTTCCGAGCTGCGATTCCACATGTCCGCGACTCCGGCAGCCCATTTCGGTTCGTATTCGACGATTTCGAATGGATAATCTTCCAATTTCATTTCGTGTCTCCATATTGCTTAAGGTGTTAATTATCAGTGCGTAAACGCCACCGTTCCATGACGCCAATCAAGCGCCATAATCCATCCGATCATAAAAAAAGGCTCGTGAAGAATCGATTCAACACGAGCCAGAAACTCTATCGTGAGCACGCTACAAGATCGATTCTTCGACAGACCGATCCCGTCCGTGCAATTTTTCAGTCAATGTACCAGACCAAGACCGGAAGCCTTATTTCCGACTGCCAAGTTCGTAATCGCGACTCATCGTTTTCTCCTTTTCGTTGATTTAGGCTCAACAAATGCCTGAGAACGCGATTCTGGCAATCTTTTTTTCTTGCTAACCCGAAATAATGAATTGACATCCTGAAGAACGATATGGCATATTCGAGATTGATTTTTAATCGAAAACAGCGAAACGAACGATGAAGCAGCTATCCACGAAAACAGGAGCGAGGTGTAGATGAAATTCAATTGTCCCGTCGATGGAAGGGAACTCAAAGCGAAAACGAAGTATGACGGCATGGTGCACGGCTGTTCGCATTGCGGCGGCGAGATGCTCAATATATCCGTGCTGAAGAAGAATCCGGAGCTGAAGCGGACGGCGCAGGAGTTTTGGGACTTGTCTAAAGAGTCCATGGATTCGCCCGACGTCGTATGCCCTGGGTGCGATGGCAAGATGAAGCGGGTCTATCACAAGGAATCGAACGAGACGGTTTACCTGTGCCGGCATTGTCATCTGGTCTGGCTGACGAATGGCCAGTACGATTCGCTGCCGCGGCACGAGCCTGTGTCAGAACAGGTGGCGCTGCACGCGCATCTGTCGAAAAAATCGGTGGAAGCCTTGCTGCGCGCGGAACGAAATATTCACAGGGAGATCGAAGATACTGTCGATCAGGAGCCGCCGCCCATGCCGAAGCATATCCCCGAGGCATTCGCGATGTTCCCGACCGATAACGAAGGCGTCGGCGAGGACCGTGTCCCGTGGGTGACCTGGAGCCTGATCGGGGTGTTTGTCATCGTCATACTCGTCGCGCTGAGCGGTCTGAGAAGAAACGTTCTGATGTATGGTTTCAAGTCTGCCGATCCCTTCCGCATGTACGGACTCACCATCTTCACGTCCTTCTTCCTGCAACGCAATTTCCTCTACCTCTTCGCGAACGCCTATTTCCTGAAACTGTTTGGCGACAAGGTGGAGCGGAAGTTCGGTCATCTGCGCGTGCTTCTGTTGCTCGGAGTTGGGCATCTCGCGGGGCTTCTGCTCATCACGCTGGTCAATCTCGGTGCGAGAGGCGTCAGCACCGGGATCGACGCGGGTGTTACGGCGATGATGGCGTACTACGTCATGCTGTTCCCGACGGAGAAATTCCGGTTCATTCTGCGGTCGCGGTTCCACAAACGCACCCCGACGATCAAGGAAAGGCTTCTCGGCAGACGGGCGCTGTACCGGTTCAGCGCGTACTGGAGCCTCTTGCTGTGGATATTCATCCAACTCCTTCTACGGTCGATTGCGCGGTACCTGCTGATAAAGAACTTCAGCCTCGTGCCGATGGTCGGCGGTCTGATCTGCGGTCTCGTCTGGGGCTACATCGCGCGCGTCATGCAGGACGAAGATGCCCGGGAAGCCGGTGAATTGCACATAAGGTATTGATATGGACTACAGGTGTCCGGTTGACGGAACGATACTCGAGGCGAAGACCTCGCACCGCGGTCGGGTTTATTCCTGCCCGGAGTGCGGCGGCGAGATGGTCGGCTATGCAGTTCTGCGCAAGGATCCCGCCTTGAGAAGCGGCGTGAAAAAGCTATGGAGCGACGCGCTTCAGACGAAGACGCAGGAAGGCAAGACCTGCCCGATCTGCAATCGCGGAATGACGCGCGTCACGGTCGAAGAGACCGGCTGCCGGATCGACCTGTGTCTTCCCTGCCAGAACATCTGGCTGGATATGAACGAATACGAGGCCCTGCCGGTGCAGGAGGTGCCCGTCAACAGTCCCGACGATCTCTATGAGGGATTGCCGGAGCACACGAGAGCGAAGATGGCCAGAGCTATGCTCATCGAGAAGCGCTACGAGAGCGAGGCAAAGGAGAGCAACATGCCGCGAACATGGCAGCTTGTCCCCGTCATCCTCGGGCTCCCGGCGGAAGACGAGAAAGTGCAGGTCAGCCGTATGCCCTACACGACCTGGATACTCGCGGCGGTCTGCGTCATCGTTTTCCTGATTACCAGTAGCGATCTGAGCTATTACGTCAAGAACTGGGGCTTCGTCAACGGTGGTCCGCTCGGGCACACCATGATCACGGTTTTCACGTCGTTTTTCCTGCACGCCGGGTGGTGGCATCTTATCGCCAACATGTACTACCTTGTCGTGTTCGGGGACAACGTCGAGGACGAGATCGGGGCGGTGCGGTTTCTGCTGCTGGTGTTCGCCGGTAACTTCTTCGGCACGATGCTGTACGCGCTCCTCAGCATGGGGGAGAATATCCCGACCATCGGAGCCAGCGCGGGGATTGCGGCGGTTCTGGTTTACTACGTGATCCTGTACCCGCGTTCGTATATACGGATTCTGGTACTCCGGTTCAGCAGCATGAAGATGCGGGCATACGGATTCCTTATCCTGTGGATCATTCTGCAATTGATCAGTGCGTTTACTCAGGTTCGAAGCCGGGGCGGCGGCGTGAACGCCATCGCGCACCTGGGCGGTGCTGCCGTGGGATTCGTGTGGGGGATGACCATGCGCGGCAAAAGGGATAGCGATCAGGTCTGAGAGTTTTCCGTATCCTTCAAGACATTTCCCGATCCGAAAATCGATACCCCGGTCCAGCTCAGGACGCTTACACCGATGATCACGATCAGCATGCCGGTCATCAGGTGACCGAACGCCATCACCGCACTGACCAGGTTGCGGTCGAATCCGAACCCGACGCTGAAGATCAATACCATCAGGAGTTCGTTGCTACCGATCTGCGCCGGAGGGTGCGGCAGGATGTAGGACAAGTAGATCAGCGTATTGCCGAAGAGCACGATGAAGAAGTTGATTTTTACTCCGAACGCCCAGAACAGCAGCAGGATGAAGAGGCTTTCGGTTACGACCGGCATGATGGTCAGCAGTCCGATCCGGGGCAGGAGATTCATGTGGTGACGAAACAGCCCGATGCCCTCCACGAATAGCTGTGACATGTCCTTGAGCTTCTCGTTGTACTTCTGCGGTATGAAGAACAACAACTTCATCAGGAATCGGGTCGTCTTCTCGTGTGCGATAGACGCCGCGACCATGATCGCGAGTCCGAACGCGACGATCGCCAGGATCAGATAGATGAGAATCCAGAGCGATTTGTTCAGCGTGATGGGGAGGAACGGGATCAGGACGAGCACGAGGAAGATCGCCATGGAATCGAACAACTTATCGACGAACACCGTCGGCAGCGACCTCGAAACGCGGATGTCGTACCGCTTTTTCAGAAAGAGGCACTTCGCCACCTCACCAGCTCGGATGGGGATGATGTAGTTGAGGAAGTTGCTCGCCATGTAGTAGCCGAAGGTGTGGAAAGGCGGGATGTCCTTGATCGTCGAAAGGATCAGGTTCCAGCGCAGCGACCGGAGGAAATAGGTGACCAGATAGGATAGCGCCGACAGTGCGACGAGTCCGGGATGTATGCGGGAGACGTATTGCATGATCTTGCCCGGGTCCACGAAATGGAACCACAGCCCCAGGCAGACGGCGCCAAGTAGCACACTCAATACAATACGCAGCGCTTTGCTCTTCAATCGATCTCCTCTCTACGCTCGATTGCGAATTTCATAACACGTTATCCACCTTCCGGTCGATTTCGGGTCAAGCAATTTTTCACCGGAATGGGATGCAGTCACAGAGAAACCAACTTCTGAATGTGGCGCAGCCTCTTCCGAATGTTGGTTTCGGGGGAATGCCAAGCTGGAGCTTGGCGGACCAGAGAAAGATGCAGGTTCAGGTTTTTCATTCTTCAAAACCTACAGGTGCCTACGTACCGGTAGCGCTCGACCTCCGGGCGAGCCTCTCCATGAGAGATGCAGGTTCAGGTTTTTCATTCTTCAAAACCTACAGGTGCCTGCGTACCACGGAGAGACGGCGGACCAATAGAGAAGGGCAGACGATAGAGGCCTGCCCCTACAACAAAAGGCTATTTACCCGATATTACCACGCCTTTCGCGCGGATCCAGGGCAGGATGCCGCTTCCGAAATCGACGCGCTCCTCGGAGATCGCGGTGATGTCCATCAGAAGCTCGGCGAGGTTGCCGGAGATCATGGTCTCGCTGATCGGGTAAAGGAGCTTTCCGTCCTTGATATAGAAGCTGTTCTTCGCCACGCCGGAGAAGTCGCCGTTGTCGTTGGGCTGACCGCCGGAGAACCGCGACAGCAGGATGCCTTCGTCGATCCCCGCGATCATCTCCTGGAGCGACTGGTCGCCTCGCTCGATGACAATCGCGCCACCGCCGGATGTTGCCCGTTTATGTCCGGTCTTCTTCGCACCGTATTGCGACAGCAGGAAGTTCTTCAGCACGCCGTTTTCCACGATGTCCATGTCCTTTGCCGCGTAGCCGTCCATTGTGATGTGGTACCCGACCGCGATTTCGTCCGAGTTGGGTACGGATCGAATGGTCAGGTTTGGCGTCGCGATCCGCTCTCCGAGTTTGTCCGCGTAGATGGACGATCCGCTCATGATCGGCACATCGCTCAGGTAGCCGAAGACGTAGCCGAGAAGCGATCCCAGACAGTCGGGCGCGATGATGATCTGACCGTTTACCTTGGAGGGGAACGGCTTGGGTCTGAGGTGTTCGACAGACTGCTCCATCAGGGTATCGACGGAGCCCATGCCATGCAATTCCTTGTCCAGATTGGTCATGCTGACGCCGGTGAAGTTGAAGGACGAGCTGACCTCGTCGTCCTTGGACGTGAAGGCGGGGCCAAAGCTGTAGTAGCTGTTTTCGGATATCAGTTTCACATCGTTGGTGTTGGTATATAGTGTGTGTACGCGCGTGTAGTCGATCGATCCCATCTCGATGATGAGCTTCGGATAGCGCTCCCTCGTGTATGCAAGGAAAGAGACCAGCCGGTTGTACATGCCGTCCATATTGGGCTTCTCCGGACCGTTCTTGAAGGTGGCGTGTTCCTGCTTGTCCGAGATATCGTTGGCGGGATCGGGCGCGGAAGATTCTACGCTCTGCATCAGCGATTCGACCGCCTTGTCGATCGCTTCGGGCTCGGTCTTGTTGATGCGGATGCTGCTCTTGCGCTGGTCCTTGATGGCGCGCATGAGGAGGTTGCGCTCGAAGTTGGTGCGGATCAGGGTAATCTCGCCCACCTCGACATTGATCTCCTGCTTTTCCACAAACGAGAAGAAGCACTCGGCCTTGTCCGCGCCGGCTTTCATCATCGCATCGATGGCGTATTTTCCGGTAATTTCAAGCTGTTCCATTATCGACCTCCGATGTTGATTTGACACTTGATCGCCGGTCCGCCCATTCCGACGGGGATCATTTGCTTCTTGCCGCACATACCTTCGTTCGACCACGACATGTCGTCCGAGATCATGGTTACCGTCTTGAGCATCTCGAACGCGACACCCGCAATGGTCGTATCGCGGATCGCCCGGCCGAGCTTGCCGCCCGTGATTTCGTACCCGGAGGGGATGCCGAACATGAATTCGCTGGTCGAATCTGCCTGTCCGTTGCTGAAGCGGGTGAAGTAATAACCGTGCTCGATGGATGCGATCATGTCTTCGAGCTTGCTCTTTCCGGGCAGGAACGCGGTGTTTCGCATGCGGATGAGCGGCTCGTCGTCGTAGTTGTAGGCGCGCGCGTTGCCGGTGGGTTCCGTCTCGAAGCGCATCGCGGAAGCTTTGTTGTGCAGGAACGACTTCAGAACGCCGTTCTCGATGAGGACCGCGTCTTTCGCCTCGACACCCTCGTCGTCGATGAATACCGGCACCGGGCATTGAACGCCTTGCGCGGTATGCGCGAAATCGACCATGTTGACGATCGGAGACGCGATTTCCTTTCCCAGATAGTGTGCCGCGACCGATCCGCCTAGCACCATGTCGGCCTCGACCGTGTGCCCGATCGCCTCGTGTGCCAGCACACCCGCCAGGCGCGCGTCGAGGATCACATCGTGGACGCCGGATTGCGGGAAGATGCCATCGGCCTTCATCAGCAGGTCCTCGTGGAGCTTGTCGATGCGCGGATAGAGTTTATCGATATCGCCGAAGTAGTCCTGGAACTGCCCCAGTCCGCCCAGCGATTCCATCAGCTCGATGGTCTCGTTGTTCTTCTTGATCGTCATCGTGAAGTACATGAGCACGCGCGGCAGCATGGAGAAGGTGTGCGATCCCTCCGAAGTGACGAGCTGCTTCTCCATCTCGAGGGTGTTGAGTACGACCACGCTCGAGACGACGTCCTTCTTTTTACGCATGTACGCTTCGAATTCGCGCGCGAACTCGACCTGCTCTTTATAGCTGACCGGCTGTTTCTTGCTGGTCAGGTCGTTATCGGATGTGCCTGGGCGGGACGGAAGCTCCGACAGCCCAAGGTGCTTCCGCGAGTCGAGGAAATTCGCGTTTTCCGTGGCCTTGGCGATTACCGTCCGCACGGTGTCGTCGTTCATGACCGGATCGGAAGCGAATCCCCAAGCGCCGCGTTTATAGACTCTCGCCGAGAGGCCGCTCTTCGAGTTGAAGCTGTTGTCCATCATATTCCCGTTTGCCAGCGTCAGATTCCGGGTGCGATTATCCTGTATCCGCAGCTCGGTGTAATCCTTGAATTGAGACAAGCAGGATTTCAAATCCATACGTCTTACCATGATGTCTCCTTTATTCTATGCTTGATTTTTATGTCTGGAATAGTAAACATGATTTCCAATCGTAATCTGTCAATGATTGAATTTTGCGACTTAGGTAAACCCCCCGTACGTCGCCATTTCAGAAACGAATTGACAATCCGTCCGAGCGATAAATTCTTATCTCGAAATCAAAGCAAGATAAGGAGCGATTCATGGAATTCGTTACCATACGCAAGTTTCAGAACGACATCGAAGCCACCCTGGCAATGAACCTGCTCAAGGACAGCGGCATCGAGGCGATCCTCACCGACGAGCACATCCTCGGCATCTATCCCTCGCTCAGTACCATGGGCATGGGTATCAGCCTGAAAATCCCGCCCGACCGCGAGCAGGAAGCGCTTGCCATCCTTAAGCGTTTCGAGGAGTGCAAGGATCAGGAATGCGACGATGACGAGGCGGAAGGGTTCGCCACGCTCTTGAACGAAGATTCGATCACCGGGCTGCTGGAAGAGAGCGGCGCGCTTCTGACCGGTCACTTCAAGCTCACATCCGGCCGTCACAGCGACCGCTACATCGAGAAGATCCGGCTGATCCACCACCCCGACAAGGTCAGCGTACTGTGCCGGGAGATGGCGATGCGATTGCGAAAATACGATCCCGACATCGTGGTGGGCCCAGCCATGGGCGGCATCGTGCTGGCGTACGAGGTTGCAAAGGTCTTGGGCAAGCGATTCGTGTTCGCGCAGCGCAAGGACGGCGAGATGACCGTGCGTAGCGGTTTCCCGCTTCAGAAAGGCGAGAAAGCTATCGTCATCGAGGATATCGCCACCACTGGCGGCAGCATCGTCGAGGTGATCAAGGCGCTCGAAGCCCGCGACATCGACGTGGTCGCGGTGGGGCTGCTGGTCGATCGCTCCTGCGGACGGCTCCGGCTCGACATGCCGCTTGTCTCCCTTCTGCAACTCGATATCCCATCCTGGGAACCGGACGAATGCCCGCTCTGTGCCGAAGGCAAGCCGATCACCACGCCCGGATCGAGCGACAAGAAATGATCCGGCTCGCCATCACAACCGGGGATCCCGCCGGTATCGGACCCGAGATCGCGGCCAAAGCGCTACGGTTCTACCCGCTACGCAAGGAAATCCACTACGTCGTTTACGGCACGCTACCTGAGTACAAAGACGGCAACCGGCCCGTCCGCATCGAGCACCCGAACGAAGCGCAGAAGCCGGGCGTTCTCTATCACATACCCATCGAAGGAGCGTTACAAATCCTCACGCGTTGCCGCGAAGCGCTGAAACAAGGCGACCTGCACGGCGTCGTCACCTGTCCGGTCTCCAAACACGAGATTCGGAAAGTCGATTCCGGGTTCATCGGGCACACCGAGTTTTTCGCGGATAATCCCGACGACGTAGTGATGTCCTTCTGGGGTGACCAGTTCAATATCGCGCTGCTGACAACGCACATCCCCGTCTGCGAGGTGGGAAAGCACCTTCAGCCGGAAATTGTAGTCCGCAAGCTACGACTGATCCACCAGAGCGCCTGTCGGATGATCGAGGCTCCGCGACTCGCCATCCTCGGCGTCAATCCGCACGCGGGTGAATCGGGCGCGTTTGGATCGGAAGAAAGCCTGCTACGGCAATCGCTCGAACAACTGAGTAGCGAAGGCATTGCCATCGACGGACCCTTCCCGGCGGACACGTTTTTCGCCACCAAGGCATCCGAATACGACATGATCATTTCGGCGTATCACGATCAGGCGCTGATTCCGTTCAAGATGATCCATCCCAACCGCGGTGTGAACATGACACTCGGGCTGCCCTTCGTGCGTACCTCCGTCGATCACGGCACCGCGTTCGATATCGCGGGAAAGGGCATCGCGGACGAAGGAAGCCTGGAATGCGCCATCCGTCTGGCGGAGCGCACGCTGCTGAAAAAGGACACGAGGTTCGAGCCGATCTACGACGCCTTCGCGCCCTACTACGATCAGTACATGGCGCATGTTCGTTACGACGACTGGGTGCGACTAATCCTCTTTCAATACAACAAATTGCGTAAACGTTCACCGCGAAAGGTGATCGAGCTGGCCTGCGGAACCGCGAACATCGCCTGTCGCCTGGTGAAGAAGGGGATTTCGGTCGATGCCTGCGACCTGGTGGTATCCATGGTCAAGGCCGCCTCGCGCAAGCCGTTCAGTCCAAACCTCTTCCGGCACGACATGACCGAACCGCTGGGACGCACCGGCTACGACCTCGCGCTCATGATGTTCGACAGCCTCAACTATCTGAAATCGTCCGAGAAGATCGCGCCCACACTGAACCACATCCACGACGCGCTACTGCCCGAGGGCATCCTGATCTTCGACGTCACCACCGTGCGCAACTGCCGCGACAATTTTGACGGATTCGTCAACATCGAGGACGACGGGAAGTGCTACATGGTGCATACCAGCGAGCTGAACGAGAAAGAGGATACGCAGATCACGCGGCTGACATTTTTCCAGAATCGTCAAAATTTCTACCGGCGCGACGACGAGGTGCACCGGCAGCACATCTTCCCGGCCGCGACCGTGCTCGACGAGATCGCGAAAACGCCGTTCAACCTGCTCGGTATCTATTCCATCGACAACCCGGGCAATCTCCTGCGCTCCCAGCCTCGCAAGCTGGACGAATCCTACGACCGGCTGTTCTTCGTGCTGGAGAAATTGTGATCCGCTATCTCGCCGAGTGGGATGAATATCCCGAATACACCCACATCGCGGGCATCGACGAGGCGGGGCGCGGTCCGCTGGCGGGTCCGGTGGTCGTTGCGGCGACGATCCTCGATCCGAAGGTTGAAATCAAGGGTCTGAACGACTCGAAGAAGCTGTCGGAGAAGAAGCGCGAAGCCCTGTTCGACAAGATTCAGCAGAAAGCGCTTGCCTATCGGATCGTCGAAATCTCGCCCGAGACCATTGACCAGTTGAACATCCTCGGCGCCACCATGCACGGCATGACGCTTGCCGCAACCGGACTCGACCTCGAACCGGAGTTTTGTCTGATCGATGGCAACCGCATCCCGAAAGGCTTTCCCTTCGACGCTGATTTCGCCATCAAGGGAGACGGCCGGTACGCGTCCATCGCAGCGGCGTCTATCCTCGCCAAGGTCACACGCGACCGCATCATGATCGAGTTTCACGCAAAATACCCGCACTACCATTTCGACACCAACAAGGGCTACCCGACCCGCGAGCACCTCGACGCCATCGAAAAGCACGGCATCTGCCCGATACACAGACGGTCGTTCGCGCCCGTGAGCCAGATGCGGTTGGGATTTTAGCGCCAAACTTCCGAATGTGCCGAAGCGTAGCATTTGCTAGCAAATGCCAGCATAGCGAAGCGCTCTTCTGAATGTTTGGCGTGATTATTCAGTGGATTGATCAGGGGATTATGGTTAATCTATAAAATCACAAGAATTGATTACTTGCGGTTTATTATAAAGACTATTGATTGTGACAACCAACATTCGGAAGACCTCGCTCCGCTCGGACATTCGGAAGTTGGTTCATGAGAACGGGGACGTCCGCGTTCTATAGTTCCGCAGGAACGACAGATTTTAGCTACTGGGGATTCAGGATTGTCAGCAAGCTGAAATCCTACAGGTGCGTAAGCGCCGGGTATGTGAGCACCAAACAAAAACCTTCCACCCAGCAGATTTGTTCGCTTCGCGCCGTAGCCGTGGTGTTATGCACATTAATATCCATGTCCGGTAGCCAGGAATGTGCATTATATCCACGGTGGAGGCGCGAACGGACAAAGGTGCGGCTGGATGCCCATCGTCGAGCGACCACCTCTCTGCTCCCTCTTCCCGCTTGCGGGAGAGGGTTGGGGTGAGGGTCCTTTTCTCCATCCTGTTCATTTCTTCAATCCTGTGAATCCTGCTTCAATAAAAAAGGCGAGCCATATCGACCCGCCTATATATAATGTGCTGATTGCTATTTACTGACTTACCGCGTCCTTACCGGCTCGGAGCGCTTTGATGTTGAGATCGACGACCTCGTCACCCTTGCGACCGAATATATAGCGGATCCCGTCTTCGAGCTTCTCGATCGGAATCTCGAGGTAGTCGGCGGCGGCGCCCAGCATCACGATGTTGGATGCGCGCGCGTTGCCGAGTTCCTTCGCGATGGCTTCCGCGTCGATCAGCTTGAAATGCTTCTGCTTCTTCACTTCCTGGTGAACCGCATTGACATCCGGGTAGTTCGGGATGTTCTTGAATGCGTTCGAGCTGGTGATAAGCCAGCCACCTTCGCTGAGGTAAGGCACGTAGCGAAGCGCTTCGAGCGGCTCGACAGAGAGGATCATGTCGGCGCTGCCAAGAGCGATCAGATCGGAATAGATCGGCTTGCTGGAAATGCGCAGGTGCGACTGCACGTCACCGCCGCGCTGGCTCATGCCGTGAACTTCCGCCTGCTTCAGATACAGTCCGTTTTCGACTGCCGCGTAACCGATGATCGCGGCGATGGAGAGGATGCCCTGTCCACCGACTCCGGCGAGGATAATATCTTTCTTCATTATTTGCCTCCCGAGCGTTTCTTCTTGCTATAGACATGGATACACGGTCTGCGCGGGATGATCACCGACACGCCTTCGTAGGCGATCTCTTCCTCGATCACCTTCACGTTCTCGTCGTGCAAGCGGCTCAGCGGATTGATCACGCGGATGTGTTCCTTCTCGACGCCGATTCCCTCGCATATCTTTTCGAGCCGACCGGTCACGGACGAATCCTGCATACCGGTCATCGCGGTGGTGTCGTTGTCGAGGATGACAACCACGACATTCGCCTGCTTATAGACCGCGTCCAGCAGACCGGTGATCCCCGAATGACCGAAGGTCGAGTCGCCGATCACGGCAAACGCGGGGAACAATCCGGCATCGGCAGCGCCGATCGCCATGGTGATCGATGCGCCCATATCGACGCAGGAATTGATCGCCTGATAGGGCGGCATGAAGCCGAGTGTGTAGCAGCCGATATCGGAGAAGATGTGACCCTGTCCGTATTTCTCGACGACCGCGGCCTTGAGCGCTTTGTAGCTGTCGGTGTGCGGGCATCCGACGCAGAGCGCTGGCGGACGTCCGACCATCAGTTCGGGCATCGGTTGTGACGGAAGCGCCGGCATTCCGAGCGCCTTGCGAACCGTCGCGGGATTGAGCTCGCCGTCCCATGACAGGGTTCCGTCCATGCGTCCCTTGATCTTCTTGCCGTTGTTCAGGAAGCCGCGAAGTTGTTCCTCGACAACCGGCATTCCCTCTTCGACCAGCAGCAGTTCATCGCATTCAGCGGAAATCTTCTCGATCATGTTTCTCGGAAGCGGATACTGCCCGATCTTTACGACGGGATACGGGCAGCCGTCGGGATAGTTTTCCATCAGGTAATTATAGCCGAGTCCGCAGGCGATGATACCGAGCGATTTGTCCTCACCGTCAAAGTAGTGGTTGAACGGCGATTCTTCGGACGCCTTGTTCATATCGTCCTGCATTTCGAGGTGGTGTTTGTATTTCTTGCGTGCAAACGCCGGAAGCAGCATGAACTGATTCGGATCGGTCGGTTTGCTCATCGGGTTTTCCGCGACCTCTTCGTGTCGTTCGACTCCAGCTCTCGAGTGGGCGAGGCGGGTCGTGACGCGGAAAAGAACCGGAAGATGGAATTTTTCTGAAAGCTCGAAACCGTGCTTCGCCATATCGTAGGCTTCCTGCTGATTCGACGGCTCCAGCGCCGGAATCATGGCGAACTTAGCGTAAAAGCGCGAGTCCTGCTCGTTCTGCGACGAATGCATGGACGGGTCGTCCGCAACCGCGACGATCAAACCGCCGCTGGCTCCGGTCAGCGCTGAATTCATGAACGGGTCGGCTGCGACGTTGAGTCCCACGTGTTTCATGGTGACGATCGCGCGCTTCCCGGCATACGACATACCGATAGCGGCTTCCATCGCCGTTTTTTCGTTGGCGTGCCAGAGACGTTTGACGTCCCGCTGCTTTGCCTGAGGCGATGCCTGGATATATTCACCGATCTCGGTGGAGGGTGTTCCCGGGTATCCGTAGAAACCGGAGAGTCCACCATCCAGTGCTCCCTGCGCAAAAGCCTCGTCGCCCAACAACATCATTTTCTGCATTGGCAACTCCTTTGATTTATTATATGTACGTGTATTATCTAACCTGGAAAACAGGCTGTAATTCCTTGGAAATATTAGAGATACACCCCTTGTAAAGAATGGATACAACTATAAATTTCAACTGTGTCCTGTCAACCGATAAGCGCTTTTTCCATACGATACGTCAGTGCGCGCGAAGAAATTGAATCGTCCTTCGTATTCCAAACCTCGTAATACGGCGCAGAACAGGATAACCGGAGATGAATCGTGCAAGATGTGGTCCGATCCGGTAGTAAAGCGCTACGAAATGCCTGCCGATGTCCGACCGGATCAGGACATGGTCGCGGAAATGCCGAAGCAAATCCAGGTCGGGATGATCGATATCGCCATAGGCGACTGTTGCGACGAAGCAGTCCTTGAGCAGTCCCGGGACCCTTGATTCGAAGACGTTCTGTGAGGGAGTTTTCCCATCATTGTTTTTGATGTTGGGCGTCGCGCCGTTGTCCAGAAGGAGTTTGATAATCGACTTGCGGTTGAGGTAATACGCCAGATGCAGGGCAGTCTCACCCTTGTTGTCCTGAACGTCGGGATCGGTGCCGGAGGAGAGCAGATATTTGACCATCGCTTCCTGATCGCCAAACACGGCGTCCTGGAGCGGCGTCCGGCCCGAGTTCGTATGCGCGTTGCGATCGGCGCCCATTTCAAGCAGCTTTTTCGCTAGGCTGATATCACCGAATCTCGATGCCACATGCAGCGGCGTCACGCCTTCGTTGTTCGCCATACTGACGTTCGCGCCCTTCTGGATGAGCAACTCCGCGATTTCTTGCATGTCGTGCTTGATCGCCAGATGCAGTGCCGTTTCGCTGCTGTCGTTCACGCCGTTGAGGAAGATGCCAGACTCGATCATCTCCTTCGCGATCCGCGTCAGTCCGGTATCCACCGCCAGCAGCAATGCGGTCGAGTCGTCCGGATTCATGCTGTTCTGACGATCGGATATCTGCATCCAAAGGTAGGTGGTCGTGCTGTCCAGATGCTTTGCAAGCGCAAGTCGGAACAGCTTTCGGATGATCCTGTCGTCCGGTCGGTACTTGGCGAAAAGCCTTTTCGCGATCGTGTTCGCGATATCCTTGCGCCGCAGATCGATCGCGTATTCCATGATCTCGACCCACTGGATGTCCCCTCCCGAATCGAGCATCTGGCAAAGGTTGTGCATGTCGCCGGTTCTGACCGCTTCTTTCAATTGCTCATTCATGAATCAGGGCTCCATCGTATGCTGAACATTCCGCATCCTTTTATCCGCTATATGTGGTTACGAACATTGTGATGATTCGATAATTCTGTCAAATGAATTTCGATCCATCGTCATGATGGAGGAGGTCGATCGATAATGGTTCAGCGAGTGCTGGGGTGAATGAAGAAGATCGAAGATTGAAGAATGATGCGGACGGGGACGTCCGCGCTCCAGTAGAAAGATGCAGGCAAAGGTGCCTGCGTACCATGCTGGCGAAGACACTCGCGACCCTCCAGCCAGCAGATTGGTTCGAGCGCGACCGCAGCCGTGGTGTTATGCACCTTTATTCCCGTGTCCGGTAGTGCGAAGGTGCATTATATCCACGGCGAAGGGGAGTGATCGGACAAAGATGCGGTTGGATGACCATCGTTGATTGACCGCCTCTCTACACCCTCTTCTCCCGATACATCGGGACGGGAGAGGGTTGGGGTGAGGGCCCCTTAAGAAAAAAACTCCCGCCGATCGTCAGACCGGCGGGAGCGTGAATCTATTGGAACGGGCGCTTACGCCTTGTATTCCATACCTTTCTTGATGGCTTTCTCGTTGAGTTCGAGCAGATCGGGGCGTTTCTTGCCGAGAGTATCCGCGAGCTCTTGAAGCACGGTTTCGTATTTCACCAGGTCGATGTTCGCGAGCAGTGTACCGATGGCGACCATGTTGAGCACCTTCGGGCTTCCGATTTCGTTGGCGATCTTCGACATGGGAACACTGACGACCTTTACGTCGTCTTTCTCGATACCGCGCGGGCACATGTCTTCGTTGGCGATGATCAGTCCGCCTGGGCGTACGCTCGGGCCGAATTTGTCCAGCGAGGGCTGGTTCAGCGCGACGAGGATGTCCATCTTGGTGATGAGCGGTGAGGCGACCGGATCGTCGGAGATTACGACAGCCACGTTGGCGGTTCCGCCGCGCATCTCGGGTCCGTACGAAGGCAGCCAGGAGACGTTCTTGCCGTCTTTCATGCCTGCCAGCGCGAGGAACTTACCGAATGTCAGCGCGCCCTGTCCACCAAATCCTGAGCAGATGATATCCGATTTCATTTGTCTCCTCCTTCTGCACCCTTATCGCGGAACAGACCCAGCTTGAAGAACGGTAACATGTTCTCCTTCGCCCACGTCAGCGCGTCAACCGGCGTCACACCCCAGTTGGTGGGACAGGTCGAAATGAATTCGACGAAGGTAAATCCGCGGTTCTCGTTATTGTAGGTCAGCGCTTTCTTGACGGCTTTCTTCGCCTTCATGATATCCGGCGCGGAAAGCAGCGACACCCGTTCGATGTAGTAGGGCGCTACCAGTGAATCCAGAAGTTCGCAGGCGCGAATCGGATAACCGATATCCTTCTCGTCGCGTCCGTAGGGAGATGTGCTGGTCTTCATGCCGGGCAGCGTGGTGGGAGCCATCTGACCGCCGGTCATGCCGTAAATCGCGTTGTTGACGAAGAAGACGGAAATCTTCTCGCCGCGGTTGGCGGCGTGGATGATCTCGGCCGTACCGATCGCCGCGAGGTCGCCGTCACCCTGATAGGTGAAGACGTGCATGTCGGGTCTGGCACGCTTCATGCCGGTCGCGACAGCCGGAGCGCGCCCGTGCGCGGCTTCCGCCATATCGAAATCGAAGAATTTATACGCGAACACAGAGCAGCCGACCGGTGCGACGCCCATCATCTTGTTGCGCAGCCCCAGTTCGTCTATGGATTCCGCGATCAGACGATGCGCCACGCCGTGTGTACAACCCGGGCAATAGGTGAAATTCAGGTCGGTGAGTGATTCTGGTCGTTTTGCTATAACTTCCATGTGTTCCTCCTACAAATTCTCTTCGATTTTCGCTTTGGCTTCTTCGGGGGTGAAGACGATTCCGCCGACCTTGCCGAGAAAATCGACTTCTTTCGTTCCGTTGACAGCCAGTTTCACGTCTTCGATCATTTGTCCCGAATTGAATTCGAACACGATCACCTTCTTGATGCCGTCGTGAAGCGCGTTTTTAATCGCATCGTAGGGGTAAGGCCATACCGTGATCGGACGGATCAGTCCAACGCTCTTGCCTTCCGCCTTGAGCGAATCGACCGCCGACTTCACGATGCGGGAAGCGGTTCCATACGCCACGCAGAGGATATCGTTGTCTTCCGACAGGTTGTACTCTTCCCAGCGTTGCTCGTTCTTCTCGATCTCTTTATAGACCTTCAACAGACCCTCGACGTGTTTCTCGAGCACTTCCGGATCGATTTCGAGCGAGTTGATCTCGTGATGATGACGGTTTGGCTCATCTTCGTTCGGCTGCATGCACCACTCGATATGCTGCTTGTTCAGCTCGTCGATCTCTGCCTGCGTCTTCGGCTCGGCGAATTCCACCGGCTCCATCATCTGGCCCAGCAGACCGTCCGAGAGGATCATCGCCGGGGTTCTGTACTTGTCCGCCAGATCGAACGCCAGACTCGCCATGTCGGCGAATTCCTGCACGGTGCTCGGGGCGACGACGATGCAATGATAATCGCCGTGTCCGCCACCCTTGGTCGCCTGGAAGTAGTCGCCCTGCGCCGGTGCGATGTCACCCAGTCCCGGGCCGCCGCGCTGTACGTTGACGATTACAGCCGGAAGCTTGGCACCGGCGATATACGAGATACCTTCCATCTTCAGCGAGATTCCGGGTGAGGATGAGGAGGTCATGACCCTTCTGCCGCATCCGGCAGCGCCATAGACCATGTTGATGGCGGCGACTTCACTCTCCGCCTGTAAAAATGTTCCGCCCACCTTGGGCATCATCTTCGCCATGTACTCGATCAGTTCGCTCTGGGGCGTGATCGGATACGCGAAATAAAGACGACAGCCGGCACGAATGGCGGCTTCCGCTACGGCTTCGTTTCCTTTCATCAAAACCTTCATGAGAGCCTCCGTTTATTTCTCAATTGTTATTGCGACATCAGGGCAGATCGTATAGCAGAATCTGCACGCGATACAGGAATCGGGGTCAAAACATTCCGCATAGTGATAACCCTTCTGGTTAATATTCTCTGAAAATCGCAGGATCTTTTTGGGACACGCACTGATGCATAACCCACAGCCCTTACAATAGTTCGGATCGATTGTAACTCGCGGCATGACGTACTCCTTTCTAAATGATCGTGATTAGGACACCCCTTACTATCGGTGGCGGAATTGTCAACTGGAATATCTGATTTTCATAGTTTTAAGCATGTGTATTCCGACATCCTCCCGGTCTGGCAAGACTTCGTCAGATTACGGGAAATCGGATGGGAATGTCAAGCGGGAAATTTACCCCGCAGACTCATCGGAAGATCGAGCGCAAAACAAAATCCGCCACCCAAACGAGTAGCGGATTGATCATTTTCGTTTATCCTTCTCAGAAATCCTTTCCGTTATCGTCGAAGCCTTCGTCCATCGGGAGCATGATCTCGAGGTCGTCGCTTTCGTATTTGCTCGATCCGGCCCCGGGCGCGGGTAACGCTTTTTTCTTCGGCTGTGGTCTGTCATCCGTGCGTCTGCTGGGGCCGAATTGGGCTTGACCCTGGCTCAGCTTGAATTCACCGACCATCGAACGAAGCTCGGCGGCCTGCGAGTTCAACTCCTCGGCGGCGCTGGCAGATTCTTCCGCGTTCGCCGCGTTGCCCTGGGTAACCTTGTTCAGTTCTCCCACCGCGACGTTCACCTGGCGGATACCCTCCGCCTGCTCGTCGGACGCCACGGAGACCTCCTGCACGATGTTGTTCACCTTCGTGAAGCTGGCCTTGATGTCCTCGAACGCCTTACTCACTTCCGTTACGATCCGGACACCCTCTTCGGAGTTGTGCAGTGAGGATTCGATCAGTTCGTCGGTGTTCTTCGCCGCTTCCGCGCTGCGTAGCGCAAGGTTCTTCACCTCTTCCGCGACAACCGCGAATCCCTTTCCTGCCTCACCCGCGTGCGCCGCTTCCACTGCGGCGTTCAATGCCAGCAGGTTCGTCTGGAAGGCGATATCGTTGATCGTCTTGATGATGTTGCTCGTCTCCTGCGCTGAGCGCGTAATCGCGTCCATAGCGCCGTTCATGCGCCCCATGGCGTCGTTGCCCGACTGAACTTGGCGCAACGACTGTTCGGAGAGCTGCATGCCCTGCCTGGAATTCTCCGCGTTGTTCAACGTGCGCGATTTCATCTCCTCGAGGCTGGAGGCGATTTCCTCCAGCGAACTCGCTTGCTGGGATGAACCGGATGCCAGCGACTGGCTGCCGTTGGAAATCTCTCCCGCGGCGGAAGATATCTGCTGGACCGCCCGTTCGACCTGGAGAAGCGCGTCCTGCAGGTTATCACCCGCATTGTTGATGTTCAGCTTGAGCTCGCTCAGGTCGCCCTTATAGTCTCCTTGTACGCGTTCGGTGAGGTCTTTGTTCGCCAGTTGTCGCATCACGTCCATCGTTTCGCCGATCGGATTGACGATCGCGTCCATCAGCTTGTTGATGCCGGCGACCATCTCGCGCCACGAATTGTTGAACTTCTTCTCCTGACCTCTTGTTTTCAGCTTTCCGTCAGTTGCTGCCTGAATGAGGGTTCCCGTCTCTTCGAGCAGGGTGTTCATGATGTTGATGAGGTTGTTGATGCTGTTCTTCAGCGTGTTGAAGTCGCCATGAACCGTCAAGGTAAGCTCCGGCGGAATATCTCCCTTCGCGATTCTGTCCATGTAGTCGAGGAGAATGGTGATCGGCTTCACGAATTCCTCGATCAGATCGTTGATGCCAACGACCAGCCCCTTCCAGGAGTTTTCGAACTGCCCCGCGTTACCGCGGACATCCAGCTTGCCATTCTTGATGCCGGCGATCAGCACATCCGTTTCGTTGAGGAGTCCGTTGATATTGTTGATACACAGGTTCACGCTGGTCTTGATGGTGTTGAAGTCGCCCTTGTATTCCTCGGTAATGAGAGGAGGGATATCCCCAACCGAGATACGTTGAATGAGATTTGTCGTATTATTGATCGGCGTCACGAATGCATCGACAAGATGGTTGATCCCCTGAATCATCTCCTTCCACGAATTTTCGAATCGCGTGTCGTTGCCGCGCACCTTCAGATCGCCGTTGGTCGCAGCGTTGATCAGATTGTCCGTTTCGCTGAGGAGCCCATTGACGATGTCGATGAGGTTGTTGAGGCTGTTCTTCAGGGTCTCGAAGTCGCCGTGCGCCGCCAGGGTGATCTTCGGTGGGATGTCTCCTTCGGCAATCTTGTTCACGTTCTCGAGGATGATTTCAATCGGTTTGTGGAAGGCGTCGATAATGTCGTTCACACCGTTGGTGACCGGCTCGAATTCCGGCACGATCGCGGACGAATCGACGCGCTCCTTGAGCCTTCCATTCTGGATGTTGTCGGTGATGAAGCCGATTCCCGAGAGGACATCTTTGATCGATTTCGATACTGTGATATGGATAAAAATCGATAACCCGATCCAGGCGATAATGCCGATCGCGAGAAGCCACATGAAGAGGCTCTGATTACTTTTGTATATCGCGTGCGATTCTGTCTGGACTTCCTCGGCGTGCGCCCAAACTTTCTCCCCGAGGACATCGATCACGTCGCGCATATTCTCGAATTCGACAGCCGCATCGCCCTGGCTCATATCCAGTGCTTCCTGATGACTCGTCTCGGTCTGCTGTCGCAAGATCGTGGGTATTCTCCGTGTGAGCGGTAGCCATTTCTCGCGGTTTATCTCGTACTCTCGTATCATTTGGTCCAGGTTTGTCAGATCGAGTACTTCCTTGAACTGCTTCCAACGATCGTCTGTCTGCTGGATGTTCTCCTCCATGTCCGCAATCAGATCATCGAAAGCGGATGAGCCGGGATCGGCTTCCAGTAACGTGCGCTCCGCGACCAGTACCTGCTGAAGATCGCGATCGATCTCGGACAACAGATGCACCGACGGCAAAATATTCTGCACAGCGCTTCCGACATTGTTGTTGAGCGTGTTGTTCGCGCTGATACTGAAAATAGTAATGATGAGCATGAGTGCAAAGAGGGATGTCAGTCCGACAAATACTTTCACGCTTGTTTTAAGATTGAGAAAGAAACGCATAGCGGCCTCCGATTGTACTTTCGTATACAACAATATAATCTTGAATTGCGCGAAAACACTGTAGAAATGGGATTCGGGGCAAATAAAAGTGCGGTGAGGCCGATTCAGGGGCGTGGCGGCTAACGATCATTAATATAATGGCATGCGTATGGTCCCCTTGTAATCATGATCGCGTATTGAATACTGCTCAGTCTTAATCTCAATGCGGATTACTCTGTAGTGAATATATCGTATGGTAAAACATTTTGCCTGGTGGATGTTTGTTTACTTTATCAGTTGGGCGGGAAAACTCAACATTCGAAATCAACCGTTTTCGCTCTAATTCCGGAAGCGCTTGCTTCTCCGGATAAGTCTGCATATTCCGATAGATAAAATTACTTTGACAATCACTGAATCCATAATAAAAATTGATGAAATTGCGAAAACATACTTGTAAACTGGAGGATCGACATGAAGAAGCATTGGTGGTGCCTTATTGCCCTAATCCTTTTCGGGATATCCCTGCACGCGATACCGGAGGGATTCTTTACCATCGACGAGATTACCGATAACGTGCAGCGCGCATTGAATCATGAGCGCTCGAGTTACATCGGGGACTTGTTTGCCGGCGACGTTCATTTCGACGTCTTCGCCCGGCAGATGATCGATCAGGTAAAACAAACGGATCAATATATGAACGCCCCCGAGGAGCAGCAGAAGCTGTTCATCGAACAATTGGAGGCGAACTTCGAGAACGACCGGAAGGAACACACAAACAACCTGATCAACGCTGTCACGCTTCTGGGCACACGCTTCACCAAGATGCTTTTCGACAATCCGGATATCGACTACATGGGGATGAAATTCCACTCGATCGATTTCAGGACGCCCCATGAAGTGTATGGCGTGACCATGCACGAGGACGCTATCATCGCCTATAATAATGAAGAATACATGATCGAGTGCAACTTCCCCGAAATCCTCGAGATCGACGGCGGGTATATTCTCGAGCAAGCTCCTGAGTTCACCGTTTACCGCTACGCTTTTCCCATCGAGGAGATCGCAACCGAGATCGCGCGATCCTTCAGCGAGGGGAGGTTCAACATCATCGATTCGCTGTATGTCAACGAGCGGCAGATGCAGAAGAAGCTCGATTATGTTGTCGAGGGTTTTCACCAGACAGAGCAGTATCAAGCCATGACGGAGAGCGAACGGCAGGAGTTCGCGGACACCATCGAGAAAGGTCGCGCCAATATCGGCGTGGAGATGTACTCGAAACGACATAAAGCGGAAGAGGCATATGAAACGATTGTGTTCGGACATAATTGCTTCGATTTCGAGCCTTTTTCGGTCGATAGCTGCGAGTCGGGCTACATCACGACGGAGCAAGGTGTGCAATCAATGAACGACGCTAAAATATCGATCAGCAACAAGGATTATACGGTCAAGATGAATATCTCCGAGTTGATCTCGTTCGGAATTTTCTGGAAGATCGTAGGCACCATCGATTTCACGCTGGAGGAGAAATAACGCGCACAGGATCATACATTATATACAGCGCGTCCTGTACCGAAAATGGTGATGTCATCCAATGGATGGGAAATTATTTTATTGATTTGGAATATTTAATGCACCGCTAATTTGAACATCCTTCTTGTTTCGGGCATAAAGAGAGGAGGAATTATGCGTTATGTACTGCTTATCGGTATGCTTGTACTGGCAGTGTGGGGTAATCTTTTCGCCAATGGTGTAACCATTATTGACGGTGAGGATGGAACGTGTTTCGAACTTCGAGAAAGCCATGTTGACGTTGTGATCGACAACCAGATTGCGATCGTGACTTCGACCCAGAGATTCTATAATCATGTCGGATGGACCTACGCGCCGAAATACGGATTCCCTTTGCCGGAGGGCGCCAGTGCGACGCAGCTTCGCTGGCTCTATGATGATGAATGGCACGAGGCGTTGATCGCGCCCGTCGTGCAGGACTCCACGCCACCTGGTCCAGGCGAGGAATGGGCGGACAACCTGGTCAATTACCTCGGGCCGACCCCGCTGTATTACAACATGGATGAGTTTCCGGTGTATTCGGGTGACGACATCCTGATCGAGCTGACATACGTGATGCTGCTACCGTACGAATTCGGTGTTGTATCCTTCGATTATCCGAACGACTACTCGTTGATCCAGGGCACTTCACTCGAATCCGCGACGCTGCATCTCGAGCTGGATTCGGTGCGCCCTATCGATAACATCCAGATACTCAGTCATACACCATCGACAAGCACCAACGACGGTCACCATGCGGTTATCGAGGTCAATGAGGCTGCCATGCCGGCCGATGAGGATTACCACGTCGAGTACACGCTCAGTACCGACGAACTGGGTCTGTTCGGCTTCAGCACGATGCTCGATTCGGTGCCCGATCCGCACGGAAACGGATTCTTCACCTTCATCGCGGAGCCGGACCCGAGCGAGAGCGTCGTGATCAACAAAGTCTTCACGCTGATCGTCGATCGCTCGGGAAGCATGAGCGGCACCAAGATGGTCCAGGCAAGGAGCGCCGCGAGCTATATCGTCAACCACCTGAACGAGGGCGACAGGTTCAATATCGTCACCTTCGCAACCACTGTGACAGAATTCGCGGACGGGCACGTCGAATACACGGATGAAACAGCAGGTGACGCGATTTATTACATTTCCAATCTTGGCGCTAACGGAAGCACCAACATCTCCGGCGCGTTCAGCACAGCCATACCCGAGTTCGATGCAGCCGCCGACGATACGGCGAATATCATTATCTTTTTTACCGATGGCGAGGCGACAACCGGCATCACCAACACCGAGCAGCTCGTGCAGCATGTCCACGATCTCGTGGCACAGACGGAGACCAGCATCTACCTCTTTAACTTCGGGATCGGCAGCAGTACCAACGAGCAACTGCTGACCCTGCTCGCGCAGGACAACCAGGGCATGGCGCAGTTCCTCGAGGACAACGACCTGGAGGAGATGATTACCGAATTCTACATGTTGATCAAGAATCCTGTCCTGATCGACCCAGTGATAACCTATTCGCCAACGGGGATCGTGGAAGAGACTTTCCCCGATCCGGTTCCCAACCTGTATCAGGGAAGGCAATTGATCACCAGCGGAAGATATTCGCAACCGACGAATATCGGGATAACCTTCAGCGGCACGGCGTACAATCAACCGATGGAGTATGAATACGAGCTGAATCTGGTTGATTTCGCCGATCCTGACAGACAGTTCCTCCCCAAGATATGGGCGAAACAGAAGATCGAGTACCTCATGGTACAATATTATATGTACGACGAAGACTCGGCGGAAGCGGAGGAGATCAAGGAGCAGATCATCGAAATCAGCATGGCATACGGCGTGATCAGCCCATTCACCAGCTTCTACGGTAACGACGGTATCGACGACGAAGAGGAATACGGAGAAGACGCGCCCTCTGCTGCATTCAAGCTGTTGGGCAATTATCCGAATCCATTCAATCCGAGCACCACGATCCGTTTCCAGATCAATGGAACAATCGACCAGATCGTGAAGATCAAAATCTACAACGTCAGGGGACAGCTTGTTCGCGTGTTGGCGCTTCATGTCGATAGCCCGGGAACATTCGAAATCGTATGGGACGGCCGCGATATGAACAAGAAGCTCTGTGCCACCGGAGCCTATTTCTACACCGTCGATTTCGGAAACGCGATTCTGTCGTCGAAAATGATGATGCTAAAATAGGTTCGGCTTTCGCGCAGCGAAAACGATACCCATGAACGTTGTAATCCCGATTTATCGGGATTATGTTAGTGGATGTTCGGCTTTCGCGCAGCGA